>NZ_QBUC01000001.1 GCF_003058165.1 Paenisporosarcina sp. OV554
GATAGCTATCGGATGAAAAATAGACAGCATTTGTTTTCGGCAAAAGTGTAAAGGGGAAATTAGCGGAAAGTGTAAAATTCTACTTGACGGTTACAGTTGGTTTAAAGTCATAGTATTAGCAGTAGTAAGGTTATCGTTGTATTCCTTTTCATAATAATTACTTTCTTCGAAGCCTGCTTTTATTTCATAAGATATATCTTCAGAATTATATTGATCCCAGATTTCTATATAATATGTTCCTTTAGGGAGTCCGACTTGGGTTGAAGCATATCCTTCAACTAGTCCACTGTCATCCGTAGAAACATTTTCATAAACTACACCTTTATTATCTAGGATTGTCCCGTACCAAGATCCATTATTATGATGCTTTATAGATAAAGTAACATTACCATCACCTGGTAGAGTTATTTTATAAAAATCCGAATCATATGAATTGTCTAGTTTTCCTTGATGAGTTTTATTTAACTCGAGTTGGACTGCATTCTCCATAGCAGCATGGGCAAAATCTGTTTTCAAAGAAAAGAAACAACAAATTAATAAAGTGAAAACTGAAATTATTTTTAAAAATTGGTTCAAAAATACCATTCCCCTCTGTTATTAAATACCTATTTAAGATTACAATATTTACCGTTCTGTGTATATAAATTTCTAGAAAATCTTGTTATATATTAAAATAGTTATATTATTTGATTGCAAAAAAAAAAACAAAAGAGCCAAATGTATCTCAAATGAATTTGCCATTAAAATTTTGTATTCGATGCCTCTAATCGATTCTGTCATTGGATATTCAAAGTAAACAAATACAAAGCAACTTACCATTCAGAGGGTTTCGAAAAATCTAGACAATACACTGAAAACGTCTTCGATAAAGTACAAAACAGCGGCTGAAATTACTTCAGCCGCTGTTTCTGTATAGATGTCTATCGATTCTTTTTTTTAGAAGAAAGGCTATTTAGGTTTATCTAGCCTTATTAGCGTTGTTTACATTCTCAGGGTTATAACCATTTTTTTGTAACACTTTTAGTCCTGATCCCATATCAGATGCAAGAACGTAATTTCGATCTACAAAGACTCCCCAGATATTTGATTTACTTGGAATGTATGAGCCAGTTTCAACTGGATTGGATTCATCTGTAATATCGACTACTCGAACACCACCGGAATAGTGGGATAGGTAAAGTGTATTTCCATGTACTTTCGGGTCATGGACAGTTGCTCCACCAGGGATTTTTTCTGTGAAATCAGTTTTGAATGTGCTAAGGAGTTTTGGATTCGTTTTGTCTTTAATGTCATAGATCATTGTGTAACCATAAGCTGATTCGAATCCATTTCTGACTGGTCCGAAAACTTCGCGTGTTTCAACCAGAACGTTACCGCCTTTTGCTAGGTCCATGGAATGTGCTGAACCTTGAACATTAGAGCCAAAGTCTGTTTTACCTAAGTAGACAGGGTTCTTAGCATCACTAATATCTAGAATAATGGTACCTAAATCCCAATAAGAAAGGTAAGCAGTTTTTCCGGTTCCATCAGTTTTTACACTGTGTGCAAAAGCAGTTCTTTGGATACCTTCTTCATCCGTCCAATTATATCCGTCGTAATTTTCATCGCTAACTTCTGGGATATAATCACGTGGGTTAAATTCATAAATGGTTTCTGGATTTGCTGGATTAGTTACATCTACAAATGAAACATCCATATTCTCTCCGTGTGAGTAGAAATCAGCATAACAATCAGCAGTTAATACGTAAATGTTATTCCCTTGAACCGTTAAATACAGTTCATGTGTACCACGTGCTGGAGAAGGGGACTCCCAGAATCCTAATTCCTTAGGCTCTTTTGGATTCGTCACATCGTATAGGACGAAACCGCCTTTCGTATTCGGATTGTTACGATCAAGTTGTTGTACACTGACAACTGCTAAATCACCTTTAAAATCAGGTGTGTTGACAGTTTTCACAATCACCTTTTCTTGCCAAGTGCCTTCAATCCCGCCAAATGATGAAACTTCGACAGGATTAGAAGGATCTTTCATGTCAAATACGCGGACACCGCCAGCGCCACCATTTGCTGAGTGTGTTCCCAGATATGCGAATCCTTTATGAGCGTAAACATCTGCAGTAGAGTTTTTAACTCCGTTAAGTTCTTTCAAAGGAACCGCTGCAACTTCTTTCAGATTACCTACATTTTTACTTCCTTCTAACAACGGCACCCGCAATTCACTACCAGCTAAATTATCACCTTTTTCTACCGAACCACCTAGTTCGTCATGGGCAAATACAGTTGTTCCTGTAACAGAAAAAGTTAAAGCTCCTGCCAAAGCAGTTCGAATCCAAAAAGCACTCTTCATCAAAATTCCTCCTTCTATTTAGTAATCCTCTTTTTCGGATATTAAGTCTCCCGAAACAGTATAATTGCATTTTACAGAATATTTGGAAATATTCACATCATTCTTTATTACTAATTAACAATTTATGACAATATACCTGGAATGACATGGGAAAAGTGTGAATGAGCCTGTTTTTTGGAAGTTAATTTAGTAGTACGTTTATTTGTTGCAAATTTTATGGTCATAATGTAATGGTTTGAAGTATGAATTTGGAGTATGTAGGGCGAGGGATTAGTAGTAATCGAAAAATTGGATGGGATTTTTGATGAACGATTGCTCAGTTGGAAAATATGAGGTCCAAGTTGGAAAAAAGGGCAGCCAAGTTGGAAAATTTGAATGCCAAGTTGGAAAAATCACACTCCAAGTTGGAATCGAGATAAAACACCGAACGAAGTCACAAAATCAGTAATAGATTATAAAATGATTAGCGAAATTATATCTTCGACTGATACTTTTGTGGAAACAGAGAAATTTAAGCAAAAGTAATAATTTTCAATAAAGTTTAAGGGTGTTCGATATCGGTAATACTACTATATAAATATAGCAAATATAGTAATTCCAAAAATAGGTTGGAAGAGAAATAGGAAGTGTACATATGAAGAAGTTTAAAGTTTGGTTCATCCTGTCTTTAGTGATGAACTTATTGTTAATTGGTATAGGTAGTTTTATTGTGTATAAACAAGGCGGAATGGCTGTTGTTAAAAAATTCTTTTCTTCAGAAGAGTATTCGGAATACTATATTCAGAAGAAGGTTTCATTCGAGTCTTATGATTATCCTGATGTGGATAAAGTATTTCTCGGGGATAGCATCACGGATCATGGGGAATTACAAACATATTTTCCAGGTGAAGTCGTTTTGAATCGAGGAATTGTAGAAGATGACACGAAGGGTGTTTTGAATCGAATCGATGAAGTGGTGAAACGTAATCCAGAAGAAGTCTATATATTGGTAGGGATAAATGATATTGGCGGTAATGTTGATATCGAGGAGTATCACAAGAATATGGAAAAGATTATTCAATCTTTTGATCACTCGTCGACCAAAGTGATTGTGCAGTCGATTCTTCCTGTTAATAACCAGAAGTTTGAAAAAAAGATTTCAAATGAAACGGTTCATCAATTCAATGAAGTGCTTCAACAATTGGCAAAAGAAAATGACATTCAATATGTAGATTTGAATCGACATTTTGAAAATGCTTACGGTCAGTTAAAGAAAGAGTACACAGTGGACGGAATTCACTTAACTGGTGATGGATATGATGTGTGGATGGAGAAATTGAAATCAAAATGAATGAATGGAGCGGCCGATATTACTTCGGTCGCTTTTTAAAATTGTTTTTATATTGCCCATAATTTTTGATGTTCGCAAAACTATAAGGTTACTTTGTAAAGGTCTCGTTTTCACGCAAACTTTTACGAACTCTTCTTATAACCCTTTAATCATTCAGGAATTTACCGCCTTAGTGTTAAATTCTTGTTTTTTGCTTGAACTAAGTCACCGTATGTCGAACAACTAATTAATTAACATCACAAGTTTTGTACTTTTAGAGATTTTTGGAAACCTTGAATTCATATCTCTAATTAACACAGTGTATGAAAACATAATAATTCCAATTAATATTCCTTTCATAATATCTGCTTTGCTTAAACTATTAAATGATTTATTGAAGTTTTCATTCAGATAAAAGATGCAAATTCCAAAAATTGAATGAAGAAAGAAAAGATATAAGAAATATTTTATTTGCACCATAGACTCATTACTCCTTAAAAATTTTATGTAATCGAAAATTCTAGTGAATGGTTTTAGCTGCTCTTTTAAACTGCGTTACTAAATAAACGTGGGACTGCACCATTAATTTGATAGATAATTAGTGATAATTAAATTATTGACAGCGATTTCTATTTATCGGGCTATAAAGGAGTAGTAAATAAAAGAATTTTCCAGGCATTACATACATTAAGCAGTCGAAGAGTATCATCTTCGACTGCTTTTTTGTATTGTATAACTTAAATTAATTATTTAAGTTGTAAAATGCCTTTTGACACAATGATACGAGCATTAAATTTTTCATATGATGCATAAATTGGGTAGGCAAATGCAAGGAAGACGAAAGCGGTTGGTATTTTTTCGATAAATGGCCAAAATCCTGCGATATAGGTTTGAAGTGTGACTCCGATGAATATGAAAATAGGTGCAACAATAATCGCTAGCACTAATAGCCAAGGAGTAACTTTTGTTTCTTTGAATTTTGCGCCACAGTGTGGGCATTTCATAGTAAAGGGATTTGAATATTTTTGAAAGGTTTCTTCTGTAATTGAATGGCCGCAGTTCGGGCATGGAAGTGATGAGTCCATAGTAATGATAATCCCCTTAATATAAGAATGTTTTCGTTATTATTATACTAAGAGTTATTCAATTATTAACAGGTACTTTATAATTATGTTATGTAATTTTTTACATAGTATTTATGAATATAGATTGTTTTTTGGCGGCTCGAATTACATCTTTGGCAGCTGATTTTAATTAATAGATCATTATACTTCTTTCGTTATTAAAAACGGTTTCAAGATTCTAAATTGACGGAAGTTTCTTACATTTTGAAGTGTAATAGATTAATATAGTAATGAAATGGTTTATTCACGGAGAGTTAGAAAGGAGCATCAAGATGAATGAGGGGTTTATGTATGTAGAGGGCAGTGAAATTGTTATCAATACACGTTCAGTTCAAGTTGCAAATATAGAAAATGACGAACCATTTATTATTAATGATCAAGAAGTTTCTTTGAAGAAAGTTGAATTAAGTAGTGATTTTATTCATGAGATTCCCTATTCAATGAATAAATTGGTGTACAAAGTTACGATTGATAATTTTAAAGAAGATCGTGATCTTTCCTTTCGGTTAGTTTGTGGTGATGATGAATACTTTTTTGCCATCCAAGAAGATTATCTTCAGTTATTGGACAATGAAAGTAGTGATTATATTGAGTTGTTAAATCAAGTTTCTCCGAAAGTCGAGATATTGAGTCATTCAGATAAGGAGACTGCTGTTGAGGCGAAGATTAATAAACAACAGGTGAATTATTTGTTAGATCATTCAGTAAATCAAAGCCTTTCCACTAATGAACTTGCAAATAAGAACAGTTTTTACATTGTATTAAATAAGTTTAGTAAGGAAACGAGTGAACTCGGTCTGTTTAAGTTACTACCAGATGGAACGTCTTCTTTTCGAAAAGTTAAGGTAGCTGAAGAAGGTGAGCAGGAGATTAGTGAAAAACCTATTGCCATCATCGTTCACGGATTGGTTTCAAGTATTAGCGATTCCTATTTTAGTTTGTTTGACTATCTTCAAAAGGCTTATGAAGTATATGGGTTTGAGTACCTTACTGTCGATGAGCGTATAAGTGTAAATGGAGAATTTTTAGCTAGTGGAGTGAATTATTTAAAGAAAAAGTATCCCGATAAAGAGATACTCATTGTTTCCCATAGTATGGGCGGATTAGTGAGTAGGTCAGCAACTAGTAAATATGCGGCCCCGTTTAATAAATTGATAATGGCTGGTACACCTAATAATGGTTCGATTCTAATCACTGTACCGATATTAGCGAGGATGTGTTTAATCGCAAACGGTGTTTTTGGAAGTGGTAGGCGCTCAATTAAAAGTGAAGACTTTTGGGATTTAATAAGAGAGAAAAAATTAAGAGGTTTCGAAGATCTTGCGAATGATTCGGGGTTTGTTACGGAATTAAATGCTGCTGATATTTTAGATTCTGACAAGAAGTACTTTGCCATAACAGGAAAGTATTTGGGTCTTTCAAATGATATTTTAGTAAATATTGATAATATGATATCCGTGAATGAAATAAAGATGGCTCACATTTCCACGAGTTGGAATCATTTTAATTACTATGAAGGTGAGGAAGTTAAGAATTACGTTGGAGAAGCAATTAGGTATTTAAAGTGAGGAATATTTGTTAGATAGAACAAATAGAATTTGAAAAGGGTTGATTGAAGTGTTAATCTTTATTAAAATTTTAGTTTGGATCGTTTTTACCGCATTGATATTTTACATTATATTTAGCTGGAAAGGAAAAATCAATTCAACCAATTTAACTTCAATTCGGAAAACTTGGTATGGAATATTCCTTTTTGGTGCATTAGTATATTGGACAGACAAGCCCAGCAGTATAATAAGCGATTGGAAAAATTATTTAATTGTTGCAGTCATTTTTATGTTGGTGGATGCTTTTATATTTTTAAGTCTATATTTAAAAAAGGTTGGAAATAATGAGCTACACAGTCTTCCTGAGACTATTAATGAATTAAGTGATAAAATAGGTGATAATAAAGAAAAAATACGAATAACACGTAGTATTTTGCTTAGCGACTCGATAATCGGGTATTATGAAAGTAACGAAGAATACTTTGATGGATTGAAAAGTATCATTCAAGAATATGCTGAATGTGAAAGATTAATCATTAAATTCTTTAGCTATAACACCAAGTTGGAAAAAGAAGAATTAATGAATCGACACAAAAGAAAGAACTTTATAAATATTGATACTCAACTTAATTTATTGGAGACTTATTATAGTAGTGACAGTAAATTAGCTTTGTATCCTTTTACATTGAATGATTCCATTTATGTATTAGAGATTAGAACGACTAAGTCAATTAGTGAGGTCGATATTTTACTGGTGGATATATTAATTAATATGTTTACCCTATCTTCTGAGCTTTACATTATAGAGGGAGGAATATCAAATGACTAATTATGTAGTTGACCGCGAGGGAGAATATCACAGAAAAATGAATATTAAAAGATCAATCGTTACTTCTCCTAAAGTTGGTCAAAGTCCAGAAACAAAACGGTTGAAGGAATTAAAGAAGGAAATTTCTCAAAGTATTAATAAATCTAAACTTGTATTAGGTAAAGATTTCGAATGAAAATTCACAACGAATTCGTTGTGAATTTTTTTGTTTCACCGCATATACTAAATAAAAAAGGGGTAAGGTGGTTATTCTTGGAAAAAAAGAAGCAGTCAATGAAATTAATTTCCGGAAAAATTCATCCTTCACCTTCGGACATTGCCCTTATAAAGAAAAAAGAAGAGGTTTTAAGTTTCTTGGAGAAAATTAAAAGAACCATATTTTTATAAATGACAGGGTAAGAATTGACTGAAAGATTAATAGGGTGATAGGAAGAAAGAAGCGGCCAAATGCATGTTGGTCGCTTCTGTTTTATCTTTTTATTAAATCATTTTTGTTTGGTGATGGTTCCTTACTTGATGGGATCCACTTTAGTTGCATCCTTGGTATTAAGAGCAAGCGTAAGTGAATAAACAAAGGTTCCGAACAAGATACCTAAGCACATAAGCATTCCAAGAGTGACAGCTAAATAGTACGTCATGTACAACCTCCTTTTTGAAGTATATGCAAGGGGGCTGCACATGATTTATAAAAGATTAGTAGATAGTGGACAAGTTTAGTTGTTATGGAATTTAGAATCAGTGTGTCACCAATAAAAAAGGCTTTGGCTATCTTCAAAAAAGCAGTAATAAGCTTTTCATCATGATATTTTGAAGAGAAAAGTTCTTGTATGGCCCCACCCGCTGTCGCTTGGTGGGTTTTTCTGATGGGAATTTGGATGAGCGATTGTTTAGTTGTAAAATTCTCGTGTTTAGTTGTAAAAATGGGGCATTTAGTTGTAATTTTGAACGGTTTGGTTGTAAAAATCATGGTTTTAGTTGTATTAGTAAAATTATGGACATGAGAGGGTTAGTGTGTCACCAAAAGCAGTAATAAAGGTTTTAAATGATACAGAACGCAAGAAGCTGCCGAAATTGTATCTTAGGCAGCAACTCTTGTTACAGTTTGCATCTTTTCTTTAGTTAACCAGAGTCAAAAAACCACTATGAACGCTAAGGTTGCAGGAGAGCGAAGGGTGCAAAAACGCCGCAAGATTGCCTGTAAGAAAAGAGACGAGTGAGGTGACGTTTAGTCACCTCACTCGTCTTTTCATTCATTCATTAGTTAATGATGCAGCAGGTTGCCACCCATAGCGATCTGGATACCATAGCTTATACTATAATAATTAGCAATCAAGAAACATAGTGGAATCTTAACTCCAAATTTCAATAAGGTTTTCATCATCCGTTAATTCTGCTTCTAACGCTTTTTTCCCAATCTTCACGCCGCCTTGACGATAACGGTTTTGAAGACTCTCAAAATCTACTTCATTTCCGTTAACAGTTAAAGTACCTTCTTGATTAGATAAATGGTAGCGAATCGTTACGGGTTTTCCATAAACGACAAATGAACATTCCAAGCCATCTAATGAAGAAGGAAGGATTGGGTCAATTTCTAAGTGGTCAGCTTGTTGGCGAATGCCTAAACCGTTTGAAATTAACTGGTTCATGTAAATTCCAGGTCCGCTTGAATAAATGCGCCATCCACCTTTAACTGAAACTTGGCCGGTTCTTAATTCGTTGAAGCGGTCTTGTGCTTCATAACGGGTTTTGAAGTTCCCGTCTGAACTACTAAAGTATGCATTGCTTTGGCGTTTTTGAGCATTTGATACGACTTTCGTGATACCGATTGGATTGATTGTTTCAAGACCTTTCCACACTTCTTCTGTGCGACCGAGTTTTGCCATGGCTTCGACAAAACGAATGTGGGCATGTACATATTGCAAGCCGATTTCACGTCCGAAGTTGGATGCTTGTTCTGCACGTTTAAAGTGTTTGCTCACACCGCCTTCGTAATTAGCAGGTCTATTCATTAATCGAACGCCGTCTGGACAGTAGAAATGCTCTTTAATCAAAGCTTCATGGCTAACAGCTTCTTCAGGTGTTAATAATTCACTGATCATACCTCGAGTCATTGGCAATAAACGATAGTTAATGCCTGTTTTATAATCACTTGGGTGAACCATGTTTTCCGGGTTTTCAGGGTCTTCGAAATAAAGAAAACCTGGGATAACGTCTGTGTTTAGCATATACGTTTTAAAGTCTTTTTCGATGCCTTCTGCTAAGTTCATTAACTCATCGGATTCCTGTGGATTCACAGTTTGTAAGCTTGTAGCAAGATTACGAATCGTTTGGAAGGTAAGAGCAACTGTCCAGCTGCTTACCATATATTGTTTAAGTTTTGGATTGGCTGGTTGCAGTGTATCGTCCCAGTCGCCATCTCCATATGAAGAAAGATGTGTGTCATGCAAGAAGTTATCTTTGATCGACTTTATTTGTTTTCTGACATGGTCCATCAATGTGGCGGGTGCAGTGAATGAAAAATCAGAGCGGTTCGTGTAAGGGATTGTCATGTTCAAAATTTCAACGTCATTTGTTGCAGTCAGATAATCCGCCACTACTTTAAGTGGCCACACAATGACGTCGCCGTGGCTATGATCTTGTTGGATTGTTTGATATTTATCAAACATGAACCATTGTGGCCATTCACCTGTATCTTCGTATTGGTGAGAGTACAAGGTTTTAATAATATCTTTTACACTTTCGTATTGATGAGTCGCAAGGAAATATTCGGTTGGTCCCTGACAAACGTCTCTCGTTCCCCAAGCAGCTCCACCGTATTGCTCGAGACCGTGTGGAACGGAATAGTGAACGAGCATATTGTGCGTATACCACCAGGAGATTGCGTTTACTTTTTCAACAGATTCTTGATTAGCAGGTAGTGACAAAGAAAATCCATTCATCACGCCTTTGTAGTACGTTTGATAACGTGATTTTTCAAGGTCGAAATCAAGCTCCTCGAAATGGTCGAATTCGCCAACTAATGACCCTTCCATCGTTAAGGTCCAGTTGCTCGTGGTGTTGATTTCTAAAGAAACGAGTGAGGCTTCTTTTAGTTTAGATACAGTCATATCAGCCCCATGAAGTTTAAAACGATAAGCAAGATTAGGATGTACATGGGCACTGTCAGAAGTTGAATCTGCTGCAACGATAAATGAATTGTCGTTTTCAACCTCTAAGTGGAAAGGAGCTTCATATTCATTGTTATTCATCGTTATTTGATTGGTGACCATGAAATCATACGACTTATTATGTGAAGAAGAAACATGCAAAGTTACTGCTTTTTTATCAACAACAGTAAAGCTCGTAATGGTCAGTTCGTCGTCAGCAAGCTTATAAATCCAGCGAGCATAATTGAATCCTAGTTCGTAAACAGCTGGCATCGTCAATAATTGATACTCGCCATCAAGTTTTACATAAATACGCTGACCCGATGTCTTCATGATATTTAAGGGATTGCGAACATTGGATAATAGTTTGTTCATCGATGTATTTCCTAAAACGAGCTGGGCATTAAATACGCCCGGCATATAAGAAGTGGAAGTGATAACCGGTTCACCGAGTTGATGATTTTCTCCACTCATCAGGATATGGCCATGTGAACGTTCTAATTGAAGCTCTTTTTCTTTCATCACAACATGTTCATACGTTGGTGTAAAAAAGGATAACAATGACTCGCCATCCCATTCTTCTAATAGTTTCTCTGGATAAAGCGCATCAAGCTCAGCTGATGTCATCGCCGAAGATGAAATGGTTCCGGCTCCTGAGAAAGCTAGATCATGAGGTGAATCAAGCGTCTTAAATGAAACCTCTTCTTTCTCTATTCCATCCCAAGCATGTTGGATTTCTTGTATAAATAATGGGTTCTTCACTGCATTTGGATGGTGGCTAGCAACCGCACCATAAAATACAAATGAAGTCTTCCCTGTGAGACTTATTTTTTCACTTTGTAGAGCTGTATAAGCAAATTCATATTGATACGTTTCATTCGCTAAAGAAGCCTTTGTTAAAGCTTCGGGGATATCGGTTTCTTTGTAACTTAAACCGAAAAATTGAAATCCATCTGTAGAGTAGCCGACATTTTTCTCTAATGATCCTTGTTGAAGGTAAGGGAAGTAGTCACCTTGTTGCTGATTTTGCCGTGTGCACACGGTAAAACCAGTCGTATCTTCAAATACGGCATGGTCTAAGTACTGAGCGTTATATGCTTCGTTAGAACGAAGCGCATTTATGTGAGCCACTCCTACATCTTGTCCATACACCAAGTCCACATCAAGCTGTTCTCCGTCTAAGTTTACTTCCCAAAACCACATTTGTTCATTGGCCAAATGGAAGATCACTTCATAGTCAATCCCGGGAACAGTCCCAGCCCACTTTGCCTTATTTGCAGAAGTCGAAAAAGTACTCGTCGATTTCACACCAAGAAGGGGGTAGAAGTCTATTTTGTCGTTACTAAAAATGCGCAAGAAAATATTATTGATTGAGCCGTCGATGGCATTACCAATAAGCTGGTTAACCATCATGTTTTTATGGGAGATAGTTGATACATCTCCTGAGGGAAGAAAATTCACTTGTGTATCACCAGTTTGAAGTTGGTATGTCTTATTTGTATATGCAGTCATGGTTAGTTCCTCCCTTGTGATATCAATTGGAATGAATGTGAAAGGACATCTTTGCTATTCGTTCCTACATATAAAACGAATGAGCCATTATCACTCTTAAATGAAAGGTCCGCATGGTGGTAACGAAGTTGATCTTCGGTAATCGTAAAGGTCACTTGTTGCGTTTCGCCAGGCTCGAGTATAATGCTTTGGTAGCCTTTTAATTCTTTCAATGGTCGAACTACTTCTCCAACGACATCTTGAATATAAAACTGAACAATTTCTTCACCAGTGAAGTGACCAATATTTGAAACAGACGCAGTCGCTGTGATTTCAGAGTCCTTCGTTAGTTGAGTCGAAGTAAGTTCAAGGTCTGAATAGCTAAACTGCGTATAACTTAATCCGAAGCCGAAAGGGAACAACGGATCGTTTGGTGCATCTAGATATTGAGATACATAGCGTTCTTGTGCATCGGGTGCACCTTGTGGTCGACCTGTATTGAAGTGATTATAGTAAACGGGTACTTGTCCAACGTTATCAGGGAAAGACATCGTCAGTTTTCCTGAAGGAATTGTTACACCATAAAGAAGGTCTAAAAGTGCATTTCCGCCTTCACTTCCTGGGTACCACGCTTCAAGCACGGCATCACTGTATTCAATGACTCCATGAAGGTCGAGTGGACGTCCATTAAATAAAAGCGTAATAATTGGTTTTCCACAAGTGGCTAATGCTTTTAGCAACTCCAGTTGAGGAGCGGGCAATTGAATGTTCGTTCGACAACCTGCTTCGCCACTCATTTCACTATCTTCACCAACTGCGACAACAATTACATCAGCATTCGACGCTGCTTGAACAGCTTCTTCCAGCTGTTGTTGTGTAATCGTTTCTACATGGCAACCAGTGGCAACATTCAGCTGATTAGTAGGAAGATGTTTTTCAAATGCTTGCTTTAATGTCACGGCTTCTTCTCTAACCCCAAGTGCTGACCAAGGCCCTAAAATATCGCCGCTATCCGCAAATGGTCCGATTAATGCAATATTCTTGTTGCTAGTAAGAGGGAGTATGTGATTGTCGTTTTTCAATAGAACACAAGATTTGGTTGCGAGTTCACGTGATACTTGAAGATGATCTGGATGGCTGACCACTTGTTGTTCAAGCTCCACATCAGCGCCCCTATAAGGTTGTTCAAATAATCCGAGTTTCTCTTTTAATGTAAGAATGCGAAGAACTGATTCGTCAATTATGCTTTCCTCAATCGCACCTTCCGTCACAAGTTCAGCTAAATGTTGAACATAACAGGCAGTCATCATTTCAATATCGACACCCGCTTTTATTGCTTTCAATGCGGCTTCTTTGTCATCTTCAGCAACGCCATGAGGAATCAATTCCTTTACGGCGCCCCAATCCGAGATTAGAACGCCATCAAAGCCCCATTCTTCACGAAGTAGACTTCTCATTAACTTCTCATTACCTGTTGCAGGAATGCCATCTACTGTATTAAACGCAGTCATGACCATTTCACAACCTTCATCAAGAGCGGCTTTATAGGCAGGGAGATACGATTCTCTAAGTTGTCTTTCTGAAAGATCCACAGTGTTGTAATCTCGACCTGCTTCAGCAGCCCCATAAGCGGCGAAATGTTTGACACAAGCAGCTACAGATTGAAGGTCGTTTGATAAGTCTTGCCCTTGAAATCCATTGACAAAGGCTTTCGCGAATACTTGATTTAAATAAGGATCTTCACCTGTCGATTCCATCACGCGTCCCCAACGAGGGTCACGAACTAAATCGACCATTGGAGCAAATGTAACATGTACACCAGAAACTGCGGCTTCTTTTGCTGCGATTTCTGCACTTTTTTGAGCAAGCTCAGTGTCCCAACTACATGCGATTGCTAAAGGCACTGGGAAAATGGTTTTGTATCCATGAATAATATCCGCCATGAACAACAGAGGGATACCAAGTCGATTATTTTCTAGATGTTTCTTTTGAATCGAAATTACTTCAGCAGCACCCGAGACACCGAGTACGGAACCAGCGTGTTCAATATTTTCGACGCTGATCGGCATTGCAGCCATCGGTCCGGTTATATGCCCTTGCTCAGTTGAGCCTTTGAAGAAAGGTCCTGCAAGCTGAAGTAACTGAGCGATTTTTTCATTTAATGTCATCTGTTTCATCAGGCTTTGAATGGTTGAAGTAGTCATTAAATAACCTCCATCTACTATAGTTTGTGAAACGTTTCACTTTGACGTGATCTATACGATTCTTCCTTATTACAATATAAAAGGGATACATTCAACTGTATCGTGTAGCTTAATAGTAGAACTATATTCAGAACAAAGATAGGAATTTAAGGACTGTATATGATTATTTTCAAATAATAAGAGAAATATATTCTAAACAATGCTGTGTTTTCTATTATGCAAATGGAAATAATTAATTATTTCGAAAAACAGTTGTAAGCGTATTCAATTTTCATTATAATAGAATTATCGAAACGTTTCAACAGCGTAACGATTATATTTATTAAATGATAATATGATGGTTTCAAAGATTCGTTTATTCACACAAGACCAAAATAGAAAAGGAGATGGAAATCAAATGAAGAAAAAAGGATTAGTTTACTCGACGGTTTTAGCAGTTGCATTATCAGGTATTTTAGCTGGTTGTGGTAACGGGGAAAAAGGTAGCGAAGATGGAGACAAAACATTATCAGTCTGGGCAATGGGCGGAGAAGGTAAGCTGCTAAGTGAAATGACAGCAAAATTTGAAGAAGAAAACCCAGGTTTGGATGTAAAAGTACAAGCTATTCCTTGGGATTCTGCTCACGATAAGCTATTAACAGCTGTTGCATCGGGTAATGGGCCTGACGTATTACAACTAGGGACAACATGGGTTTCAGAATTTGCAGATGCAGGTGCATTGCTTGATCTAACTGAACATATGGAAGATCACCCTGAATTTGATCCTAAAAACTATTTTGAAGGTGCTCAATCTTCCATGATGTATGACGATAAAGTAATTGGTATTCCTTGGTATGTAGAAACACGTACGATGTACTATCGCACCGATTTATTAGAAGAAGTAGGGTATTCAGAGCCTCCAGCTACATGGGATGAACTAAAAGATGCTGCTTCTAAACTTTCTAAATCTGGTGACGATGTTTATGGACTGGACATTGATTTAAATGATCAAGTAACACCATTAATCTTTGCATGGCAAAATGGATTTGAATTCGATGCAAAAAATCCTAATTTCTCTTCTCCTGAATTTAAAGGGGCAATGGACTATTACACTAGCTACTTTAAAGAAGGAATTAGTTCACCAGCAAAAGGCGTTGATATTGTACAAGCCTTTAAAGACGGCAAGAAACCAATCTTCTTCAGTGGTCCGTGGATGATTAATGTGTTAAACGATCAAGCGCCTGATTTAGAAGGTAAATGGGCAGTTGCAACAATGCCAGAAAAAGAAAACAACCTATCAAGTATTGGTGGAGCGAACTTCTCTGTATTCCACAATTCTGAAATGGTCGACGAGTCATTAGACTTTATTTCTTATATGAATGAAGTGGATACTCAGTTAGAATGGATGGAAACATCAAACACACTTCCTTCTCGTGTAGAAGCTTGGCAAGATCCGAAACTAGCAGACAATGAGATGTATGCAACATTTGGTGAGCAACTTGAAAGTTCACAAGGTGCACCTCAAATTAAAGAGTGGGAAAAAATCGTCCAAGAATTACTTGCTTCTATTGAAAGAGTTATCAGTGGTGGTGCTGATGTTGAAACAGAACTTAAAGGGTTAGATGAAAAAGCAAAAGGTATGATTAAATAAAGCTAGAATGGTTGAAAATAGATTGACAATCTCCTAAAAGACATCAGGTTGATCCTGCACAAATGATAGGTAAGTGATGAACCAATGATCACTTACCTATTTTTTCAAGATTGTTTTGTCGAAAGGTGAAAGATTGTAAAGGTAGGTGGGGTAAAATGTTAAACCAAATGCTCAAGACTACAATGAGAAATCGTCATCCTTATCTTTTTATTGCACCAGCGTTACTCATTCTTATTTTATTCAGCCTCATTCCGATAACAATTGCGTTTGTTATTAGTTTTACTGACTTGAATCTGAAAGGGTTAGCTGACTGGTCCAGTATTAACTTTATTGGCTTAGAAAACTACACCACATTATTAAAGGATACCGTCTTCCATAAAGCAGTTTTTAACACGCTATTTTACGTAGTAATTGGCGTTCCGCTCGTGATCATCAGTTCACTCGGTATTGCTTTACTGATTAATTACGGTAAAAACTTAATTTTTACGGTTTTCAGAGCCGTGTACTTTATGCCAGCTATTACAAATATCATCGCCGTTGCTGTGGTGTGGGGTTTCCTTTATAACACAGAGTACGGACTATTTAATTACGTCCTTTCCTTGGTAGATGTAGATAAAGTTCCTTGGTTAGAGCAACCGGTATTGGCAAAACTATCTCTTATTGTGCTTGCCGTGTGGAAAGGGATCGGTATCAACATGATCATTTTCTTAGCAGCACTTCAAGGGATTCCAAATTCGTATTATGAAGCGGCTAGAATTGATGGCGCTAAAAGATGGCAAGTGCTTGTTTACATTACCATTCCGCTATTACGTTACTCCATATTCTTCGTTACGGTTACAACTTTGATTGGATGGCTTCAGTTCTTCGAAGAACCATTTATCATGACCCAAGGTGGTCCTCTTGATGGAACCGTCTCAATGGCATTGTTTATTTATCAAAGAGGTTTCCAATTCAGTGAGTTTGGCTATGCCGCAGCAGGATCATTTGTGCTGTTTATTGTCATCATCATTGTGACATTGCTGCAATTCAAGTTGAAGAAAAGTGATGTCGACTATTAAAAGGAAACAACCTATATAGAGTTTCGATGAGTTGATGATTATATGGTCCAGGTTGACGAAGTGACGCTGCAGGTTGTACAAAATGTCTAGCTAGCCTATCTTTCACTTATTACCTGATTTAAAAGGGCAGTTCCACATTTCATGGTATCGTGCTAGATGGCGCTTTCCGCTTTTCTTAATAAATCTATCAGTATCGGAGTGAGATCCAATGCCTTCAGAAAAATCAAAACATACCTTTGAACGATGGGTCGTGACGATCCTGCTGATTATAGGTGGGTTAATCGTATCGTTGCCTTTTATTTGGATGATTTCGAGTTCTTTCAAACCTGAAAGTGAAATATTACAAATGCCACCAACATTGTTTGCAGAAAACCCGACTTTAGATAATTATATAAGTCTATTTACGAATATGAACTTCGGTATTTATTTGAAAAACACTTTAATCATTGTCGCGCTATCGTTTGTTGGATTATTTTTCAACGCAATGGCCGGTTATGGTTTTGCTAAATATAATTTCAAAGGGAAAGATAAAATATTTTACTTAGTACTTGCGACGATGATGATTCCAGGACAAGTTACGATGATTCCTGTGTATCTCCTATTAAATGAAATGGGTCTTATTAACACGATGCTTGGTATTGTGTTGCCAGGACTTGCCGCAGCATTCAGTATCTTTTTGTTTAGAATGTTCATGGCAACGATTCCAACCGATCTTATTGAAGCTGCTAGGCTGGATGGAGCAGGCGAGTTTTATATTTTCTTCCGATTAATTATGCCGATATCTAAGCCAATCTTTGCTGTCCAAGGAATTCTTACATTTATTGCAGCATGGAACAGTTTCTTATGGCCGTTAATCATTGCAAATGATGAATCTCTTTATACGTTATCGGTCGGTTTGTCTTTACTAAAAGGTCAATATGCAAATAACTTTGCTCTTCAAATGGCAGGAGCAGCCTTCATGGTCATTCCGATTATTATTGTATTTTCGTTATTCCAAAAGTATATCGTTGAAGGATTTACCACATCCGGTCTAAAGTAATGAAAAATGACTGAATGACTTGCTTTCAAACGTGTATAATTTAGGAAGGAACAGTAATTAATAGATGTAAAGATTGAATGGAGGAGTAGCTATGGCAACAATCAAAGATGTGGCCAAGCTCGCAGGAGTTGCAATTTCAACCGTATCCTATGCTTTAAATGATAGTACGAGAATTAGCCAAGCAACCAAAGATAAAGTATTGGAAGCAGCTCAACAATTAAACTATCGAAAAAACGGTTTTGCTTCTGACTTAAAGCGAACGAAAACGAATACCATTGCTTTAATCCTTAGCGATTTAGCAGGACCATTTTACTCAGAGCTCACTAAAGGTGTGCAAGAAGTATCGATGACGAATGGATATGACTTAATTGCTTGTAGTTCTCAAGGTGGGGCTGAATCCACAGCAGTTAAGTTCCTTAGAGAGAAGCGCGTCGATGCGGCAATTATTTTAGCTCATAATATTTCAGACGACATCATCATTCAATCAGCACGTAAAGGTTTTCCGATAATATTATTAGATCGTCAGTTGTCGATTGATCATGTCGTTCAAGTAGAAGTGGATAACCATCAAGGTGGGTATGATGCGACCGAACATTTAATTCAACATGGTCATAAAGACATTGCATTTATAAGTGGACCACAAAACGCTCATGATAGTGAAATGAGATATAGCGGCTTTAAAGCTGCTCTCCGTGATCATGATTTACTTCATCAAACGAAATGGCTCATGCAAGGAGATTTCACTAGAGAAGGCGGTTATCGAGCTACTAAAATTCTGATTGCCCAAGGAAACCTACCAAGTGGCGTATTTTATGCGAATGACGAGATGGCCGTTGGCGGCTTGCAAGCATTTAGAGAAAATAAAATAAACGTACCAGGTGACATCTCCATCATTGGATTCGATGACATTCAGCTCGCAGAATTCACCACACCACCATTAACTACAATCAAGCAGCCAAAATACGAAGCGGGCGCATTAGCCATTCATCTGATTTTGCAACAACTATCAGGTCAAATAGTGAATCCCTATTACAAGCTTTCGACTGAATTGATTGTTAGAAAATCAGTGAAATAACAATGAGGGTCTCCCGTTAACGCGGGAGACCCTTTTTTGGTGGATTTGGAAAGAAGTATTAGAGTGGTTTTTGTGTAATTATAGGTGTCACCAACAGAAAAGACTTTTGACGGGTAGTCAAAAGCAGTAATAAAAGGTTTTGAACCATAAAGTTGGCAATATTAATGAATTAGGCTTGACTCGTGTTATTTTAAGAGAAAAGTTCTTGAATGGACCCACACGCTATCGCTTAGTGGGTTTTTCTGTTGGGATTTTTGATGAGCGAATGCTAAGTTGGAAAATATGAGCGTCAAGTTGGAAAAAAGAGAAGCCAAGTTGGAAAAATCGTGGTCCAAGTTGGAAACTAGATTTTCTTGGACCACGAAATAGTTTCTTTGATTGTTACAAGACCTGATCAAATAAATTATTGTAATATTCCTTCTAATCTGACATTATTGTAAGTAGTAATAGAAATGAATTTTGATTCATTAATGTAACAGGGGGCTGGGGATATGTATGCGACGTTAGGGAGTATTTTTGATCAGACTGTAAGTAAGTTTCCGAACAAAGAAGCACTTGTTGATTTGAAAAAAGGTCAGCGTTGGACGTATGGGGAGTGGCGAGATGACGTGCATCGCTTGGCGAATGCTTTAACAGCTGCAGGAGTTGGAAAAGGAGACCGTGTTTCGACCTTCCTATTTAATACAAGTGAACTTCCGACGACGTTATTTGCGTGTGCCAAAATCGGTGCCATTTTCAATCCCATCAACTTCCGTTTAAAGTCTGAAGAAGTTACTTATATTTTAAATGATGCCACACCAAAAGTTGTGATGTTTGAAGAGTTATTGAAAGATCAAGTGGCTGCCATTCAATCGCAATTTCCTAATACACAATTTTGGTTTATTAATGAAGAAACACCGTCTTTCGCAAAGAATTACCATGAGGAAGTTGGCAAAGCTCCAGTGAAAAATCCGGCAGTTGAAGTAAGTGAAACGGATACGTATGCCATTATGTATACGAGTGGAACGACTGGCAGACCTAAAGGGGTAATTCACCGCCACCGGGACATGGCAGAGCAAAGTATGATTTGCACAGCCGTATTAAATTGTACTAAAAACGATGTAGGTCTTGTCATCGCACCAATGTTCCACTGCGCTGAATTACATTGCTGTGTCATTCCACGTGTTCAAGTTGGAGCTTCAAGTATCATTATGCATCAATTCAATCCAGCGGCTGCGCTCGAGACAGTTGAACAAGAGAAGGTTACCGTAATGTTCGCGGTTCCAACCATGTGGAGCATGATGGCGGAACTGGAAGGGGCCGCGTCTAAAGTTAAGTCGTTGCAACGCGGTTTATACGGAGCTGCTCCGATGGCACCAGTTCTTGTAAAACGAGTGAAAGACATTTTAGGAATCGATTTAATTCAAGCATACGGTCAAACCGAAATGGGACCTGCAATCACGTTCCTTGCCGAAGATGAACAGCTAACGAAAGTGGGATCTGCTGGAAAACCTGCATATAATCATGAAATTCGGATAGTACAGCCAAATGAGGATGGACCTTCTGAACCGGAACAAGTATTAAAACCAGGGCAAGTCGGTGAAATTATCGTCAAAGGACCTTGCATGATGGCAGGCTATTTCAATCGCGAAGAAGCAACTAAAAAAGCGCTGTACAAAGGGTGGTACCACTCTAGTGATTTAGGTTACATGGACGAGGATGGTTATTTGTATGTCGCGGACCGTGTGGACGATATGATCATTAGTGGTGGTGAAAATATTTATCCACGAGAAGTAGAAGATGTATTACATGAACACGATTCTGTTCAGGATGTAGCAGTTCTTGGTATTCCCGATGAGAAGTGGGGGGAATCGGTGCTTGCGTTTGTTGTAACGAAAGACCCATCATTAACTGCAGATGAACTTGAGAAGTTCTGTAAAAACAATGACAACTTAGCTGGATATAAACGCCCGAGACACTATCAGTTTGTCGATGAACTTCCTCGTAATGCGAGCGGGAAAATTCAGAAATTCCTGCTGCGGGAACAACAACTCATAGAGAGCGTAAACTACTAAAATGAATGAATTCTCCTAGCTTTGATGAAGGTAGCTAGGAGAATTTCGTGTTTATTATTCGTGCAAAAGAGAGGAATTTATTAAATGGAAATGAAACCGATGGAAGAAACAATTATAGGCTTACTTGGAATTGAATTCGTAGAAATGACGAAAGATAGGGTTACGGCAACGATGCCAGTTAACTCATCCACACACCAACCTTACGGACAGCTTCACGGAGGAGCATCTGTTGTCTTAGCTGAATCAGTTGCGAGTTTTGGAACTTTGAATTTAATTGATCAAGAAATCGAAACAGCAGTTGGACTTGAGATTAATGCAAACCACATCCGCGGAAAGAAAGATGGAATCGTCACAGCAATCGGAACCCCACTACATAGAGGGCGTAAAACCATGGTGTGGGATATCAAAATTGTCGATGAAGATGAAAAGTTAATTTGTGTATCCAGATGCACCATGGCAATCGTTCAATTGAAATAATTGATTAGCGTTTTATAGTATTTATTATAAAGGTAGCATGTAAATGAAATTGTTGAATATTATAAACAAGGCTGCCCATACTAGGAATGATTTGGAAATAACGAGACGTGCATCGTTGTGCTTGTTGAGGGAATAACGATGGAAGATTCAGCCGCCGATTGTCATCAATTTATTTGTTGAAAAGGGGTACGTCATGAAAAAGACAGCAGTATATTTTAGTATGTTGGGTATTGGATTATTAGCGGCGGGAATTTTTGTCTTTACTCAAATGAGTGAAAGAGAAGACAAGGAACTGGTTGAAGTAAGTACTGAAATTGATGCCGAAGAAATAGAAAAAGTAGAAGAGGTAGAAGAACCAGCGGAACCACAGACAGCTACGACGCTGGACAGTCTGCCTAATGCTGATGAGGAAGCGGCGAAATGGAACGGCACCGCAACCGATTTTGCCAAGAACAGTGATTATAAAATGGATGCGTCTAATATCAAAAAAGATGAGGCAAATTCTACTGAAGAAATATCAATGTTTTCCCATGACTTCCCAACGTCTTTAAAAACAACTTTAATTTATACAGTAGATAACGAAACAAAAGAAATAACTGAAATGAAACTAGTAGGTCATGAAATAGCTGGTGCAGACAGAGCAGCTATTTTTTACGCAATGAGTCTTTTTATTAGTTATGTAGATGGTGAAGTGACATTGGATGAAGGAGGCGAATTTTTAGGCGAAATCCCATTCACGTCAAACGAAGATGGTAAATATGAAAAAGAATTCAATGGAAAGAAATATGATTATATTTTAGATTTGAAAGAAGGAACAAATACTTTAGTACATCGAATCGTTGACTAGAGTGAAATAAATGCTACAGGAAAAAGCCGAACGGTGAGAATTTGTCACATTGTTCGGCTTTTTCAAAGTGATGAAGAAAATATAATATTGTAAGAAGGTTTCATCAACAAAAAAGGCTTTCGGCGGCAGCCAAAAGCAGTAATCAAGGTTTTTTAATTAATGTGAGTTGTATCTTCAGCTGCTACTTTTATGTTTCATTGGCTTTCAATAAATGGAAGGATGACTTCATTGAAGGTTGTGTCATTGATGAGTACCCTATTGAGATGAAAGTTGTCATCAGTTGGTCTTATGGTTTGAGGTGCCAAGATATAACCCGCCTCAAGTCCTTGTTCCCGTATTACTTCAGATGTGGAGTCGTCGGTATTCCCATATGGGTAAGCGAAGCTGCGAACTGTGACCCCAAGTTCTTGCTCAATGGTTTGGGTACTTTTGTTTAAGTCTTGCTTGAAGGTTTCTCTATTTTCAGCGAGAAGAAAAACTGGCGTTTCGTCTTCGAATCGATGCATATCGTAAGTGTGGGACCCAAAACTAGCCAGTCCACTTTTTTGCATTTCTCGTAGTTCATCCCATGTGGTCATTTTAAGGTTATTAAAATCTTTGTCCCCTACATGTCCAGCAATCACGAACAATGTAAATGGAACTCCTGCCTCTTTCAAAATAGGGAATGCATGTTCATAGACGGAATAGTCTATGTCGTCAAAAGAAATCCAAACACATTTATCAGGGAAATCTCCTGAATTCTTGGCTTGTAATAATTCATCTTCAGATAAAAAAACCGCACCGGCATCGGTTAATGCGTTCAATTGATACTGAAGCTCAGTTGTTAACACGCTATATTTTACAAGTTCATCGGAATTCAGAAACCATCTTGTTGATTGAGTAAGTACGTTGTCCTTTAGGACGCGGTGATAATTTAAACCGAGACAGCCATCTGTCTCTAGTTCATTCGAGAACGACATGGATGGTTCGTCCTGAGCGAAAATCATGTTATTAATTTCATTACTAAACAAAATTAAAAACCCGATAAGGCTAATCATAATGAAAAATATAAGTGTTTTTTTCATGAATATTTTTCCTCTTCTAAAGAAATAATCGGGTTTTTGGCAAAGACTATATAATCTGTAGTTTGAAGTTTTTCTATATTTTCTTCATCCATTAATTGCAGAGACATCAAATCATCATTCGTTACATTCTTTGGATACGTCCGACGAGTTAGAGATCCAAAGCGCTTTTTGTTATAGAATCGATTTACACAAAATAAAAGATAAAAAGTAATGAACAGAATTAAGCCAAATAGGGACAGTAATTGAACCTGGCCATTGGTCGTTTTGAATGAAGAATTCAGTACTCGAGTAAGGGGATTACTAAACCCAAAGCTAGCAGACAAAATAAATATCATTACAATTAAGGTATAGCACCAAAAAAATAGAGTTATGATTATATCGATAACGAATCTGAGGTTTGAACGATTACCATCGATGATTACGATTTCTTTAGACCCCGGTCGGGACTGCTCCATACCGCGTAACCTCCTTTTCTACGAGATTTAATGGCTCTCGGTACAGCTACCATGACAACAGCTGTATTCACCATCCAATAAATAGAGGGATACCAAGCCGCCCAAAAATAATATTTCAGGACGCGGTTGTACCTTGAATCAATTACTAGAGCAATAAAGAGTTGAATCATGCTGATGAAGACAAGTGAAAATGATGTCAGTGTGAACCAGATAAATAAGTCTTGAACTTGGTCAGCTGAAAATACGAGCATGACAGTGACGAAAAGCCAACAAAAAGCCCAAATTGTACTGATACACTGTTCGAGAAAAATGGGCCATAAACGTCTTTGTTTCCAGCTGAATAATATGCGCCAATGACGAAGGACAACTTCTTGCCCCCCTTGTGCCCAGCGTATCCGTTGCTTCCAAATGCCCGACAAAGTTTCCGGTACTAGCATCCAACATATCGCGCGCGGTTCGTAACGAACATCCCAAAAGCGTTTTTGTAATTTCCAGCTAACCGCAATATCCTCTGTAATCATATCGCGGTCCCATAATCCGACGTCGACAAGTGCTTTTTTTCGAAAAGTAACGACTACTCCAGACACGGTCATTACTTTCCCTATTAATCTTTGTGTACGTTTAATTGCGCCAATAATGGACGCATATTCAACTAGCTGCATTCGACTCAATAATGTATTTCGATTGCGAATACTTGGACTACCCGTTACAGCTCCTACACGTTCTCCTTTAATGAAGAACTGACGAATCATATAATAGGGAGCAGTATCCGAAAGAAGTGCATCAGCATCAACACATACTAGATACTCTGAACGAGACGCGAACAAGCCAACTTGTAAGGCATTTGCCTTTCCACGGTTTTGTTGAAGTTGTATAACTCTTACGTTGTTGTAGAGTTTTGATAACCTCTCCATAATTACTGACGTTTGATCAATAGAACCATCATTAATTAAAAGTATTTCTTTCTTTGGATAAGAGAGCCCAGAAAGGTTCTGTACGGTCTCTTCAATCGTTTCCTCTTCATTGTAGCAAGGGACGAGAATACTGATCATCGGCCAATCAAATCCATCTATATCTAATGTGTCATTTTTAGGTTCTTTTGTCTGCAGGAAGAGAAGAGAGCCTGCCATCCAAAAAAGAGCCATAATAAATGGATACCAAAAAACAAAACTAGTAACAACTCCGTATGGCCCTGTGAAAAAATCCATATATTTACCAACTCCCCTTACTTAAAAAACTTCATCTATATATATATTACTATATTAATTACAGCGAATGGAATTAATAATATGCTTTTTTTATCACTTTTCCCAAAATATATATATAGTGTTAACGATAGATATTGATAGATTAAAAAATGAGGTTAAAACTGAAAAAATACTATCTTTTCAGTAAATTCAGACTATGCAAGACCTTGCAAGATTGGTAGAATATAACTATAGGAGACATAAAGGGGATTTTCTGTTGAACTGTGATTCAAATTGGATTGACAATCAAGCTTTGTCGCTTGAATCAGTTTTTACTGGGGATTATAAATCTAAGATTACGACAACCCATGGCATTTATTATTCATGTTTGACTGTGCACGATTTACTGAATAGAGCATGCATAAGGTATGCTTCTACGATGGAAGGACGTATACAGGCAACCAGAATATTCATGAATTATCCTAAAAAAACATCAATTCTCATTGAACCAACTGAGATCGGTGCTTTTCCAACTATGTCTTATCAACATGCAGAATGTGTGTGGCTGTTTAACCACCATTTTCACGTTAAGGAATTAGACAAGGGCAAGTCACTGGTGACATTTAGGAATGGCACGTCGCTTACTGTACATGTTTCAAAACACGCCCTGTTAAAACAACAACATAGACTGCATTTCACCCTAGACACCTATCGCATTATTCAGCGTGATAAGAAACGATACATAGCAAACGATGACGAATAATTGATTTAGTTTCACAACTAGTTTAAGAATATTGTAAGGATGAAAGTTTGCCAAGTGCTGAAAATAAAAGTTGTCTCCTATACCTTTTATTTAGCAAAAACCAAAGCTTTTCAACGAATCTTAAAAGAAGAGGTTCTAGTCAAAAATTCACCATCATGTCGATTTCGCTGGCTGATTTTTAATAGAACCTCATAAGAATGAGTTAAGTTGTCAGAATGCGTCTCAGCTTTAGTAAAGTGCGTTCTCTTTTTTTCTTGACGCCTGCTTTGGTGATGCCAAGATGCAGAGCTACTTCATCCAAAGAACAACGGTCGACAAACAACAAATGAATGAGTTGCTGCTCACCTAAGTTTAGTTGGGATAATGCATTTACTAGTTCTTCCGAATCCAAAGATGACTCGGCTGGTTTATTTAACAGGATTTCAAGTGTTTGATCTTCTGCAGGTATGATGTTTTCTTCGATTGCCGCTTTCTTTAATTCATCTAACAAACTGCCATAAATACTGCGATACGCAAATGGCGCAAAATCCCCTTTTGATGAGTCATATCTTTGCCAAGCTTTCCACAGTCCAACTCTTCCAACTTGCAAGAATGCGTCATGGTTTTTATAGATGTGTAGTTTGCGTATACAAGCATGAATCATTGGTTCGAACTGGATTAATATGTCTTCAACAGTTTCCATTTTTAAGCTGCCTTGCCAATGTGCACATCAGGGTTATTCCTAGGTAGAATCAGTGTAAGACAACTAAATAAACAGTTCCAATGAGTGTTTGTGACGTTTGCGACCTAGAAAAAGAAATTATTCTACTAGGATTGAATGAATAAAATATATAAATGAAATATCCAGAAGGAATCTATTGTGTGAATTATACGATTTATTGAATAAGAACGATAAAACTATTACTAGCAAGTGTATCAACCTATAAAAGGGACCCCCCATAAATAGTTTTCACTATTAATGGGGGGTCCTTTTATTACTCATTATATCGAATAACATCTCCAGCCAGTCCACTTGAAGTGTGGGCAATAAGATAAGATCAATATCATTTTCTAGAGTTTCAGCAATTCATTGTAGGTGGATGTCATTATGATCAAGGGATTTTAAGTGAAGCGAATACAAGAATATCTCCGA
This sequence comes from Paenisporosarcina sp. OV554, assembly GCF_003058165.1. Taxonomy (GTDB): domain Bacteria; phylum Bacillota; class Bacilli; order Bacillales_A; family Planococcaceae; genus Paenisporosarcina. Next base: position 26,779 of record NZ_QBUC01000001.1, read on the forward strand.
ATTAATATTACAATTCTTAAACAAGCTAGTCCTTTATGTCCTGGGATACTCTATTCAAATGGTGCTATGTTCATTTGACCAACAGGTGAGCATTGAATATACTTGGAAAGTTATATTACGATGAATAAGGGTGAATAAAGTGCTTTTTAACTCGATAGAATTTTTATTGTTCTTTTTACCGGTTGTGTTTTTACTTTATTTTGGACTTCACAAATTAAATCTGCATAAAATGGCATTGTTTGTTTTGTTAGTTTCATCTCTATTCTTTTATGGATTTTGGAATCCGATTTATTTAATCCTAATTTTAGTTTCGATGGTGTTCAACTTTTTGATTGGAACGATGATAAATCGATCGGAATCGGGTAGTACACGGAAAGGATTACTAATTTTTGGTGTATTAGCAAACGTCCTATTATTGGGCTATTTTAAGTACTATGATTTTTTTATGGGAAATGTAAATTGGTTATTTGACACCAATATTGCTTTGCAACATTTACTCTTACCATTAGCAATAAGTTTCTTCACATTCCAACAAATTGCTTATGTCGTTGATTCCTATCGTGGAGAAACGAAGAAATATTCATTTATTACCTATGCATTATTTGTTACCTTTTTCCCTCAGTTAATTGCTGGACCGATTGTTCATCATCATGAACTTATTCCACAGTTTAACGATAAAAGTAAATATCGCATTCAATTGAATCATATTGTGGAAGGGATATTTATTTTTGCGATAGGGTTAGCGAAAAAAGTAGGAGTCGCAGATACATTTGCCGTATGGGCGAATGAAGGTTTTGCAAATGTCGATACACTAACATTCGTAGAATCCTGGATAACGTCGTTTTCATATACCATGCAGCTCTATTTTGATTTTAGTGGTTATTGCGACATGGCAATAGGGTTGGCGCTGTTGTTCAATATTACTTTACCGGTGAATTTTTTCTCACCTTATAAAGCACGCAATATCCAAGATTTTTGGAAACGTTGGCATATGACATTAAGTCGATTTTTAACTCATTATCTTTACTTCCCGTTGGGTGGAAATCGCAAGGGTGAATATCGCACCTATATTAATATTTTTATCATATTTGCAGTTAGTGGTTTGTGGCATGGTGCCGGTTGGACATTCATTATTTGGGGAACCTTACATGGCCTTGCATCGATTGTTGTTAGATTGTGGGGGAAAACCAAAATTGTCTTGCCATTCTTAGTATCGTGGTTCATTACGTTCTTCTTCGTGAACTTTGCTTGGGTGTACTTTAGAGCGGAAAGCGTTGGACAAGCTCATACATTACTAGCGAAAATGTTTAATGTCGATCAAAGTATAGTGCATGTACTAAATCAGAAACTTACATTTGCAGCAACTTGGGAGTCTTTCGAATTTTTAGGGGTCCATTGGTTAACGAATCCACTATTTGTCTTGCCATTTATTCTTTTCTTTATGGCATTATCGTTGCTTGCTCCAAATTCGATTCAGTTATTAGAGAGATTTCAACCTAAAGTTTCGACTTTACTGTTAGTGAATTTCTGCATTATTTCTGTTTTATTCATCACATATATTCTTCATAAAAATAGTGAGTTTTTATATTTTAATTTCTAGGAGTGCCTTCAATTGAGTTATCAAAAATGGTTCAAGCTATTTCTAGCATCCATGTTGTTCGTACTTATTCCAATCTTTGGCTTAATGAGCTTCAATTATTATGTGGATCCTTATTGGAACTTTAATCATGCTCATGAAAATAATGATTATCAAAATGGGTTTGATGAGCGATTGCAAAAAACGAATCTTTTAGTTAAAAATCACCAACCTTTCGATTCGTTGTTAATTGGCTCAAGCCGTGTAACATATATGAATACTGACAGCTTTAAGCAAGAAGAGGTTTTTAATTACTCCTTAAGCTCGATTCATATTACGGAATACAATGATTACATTGACTTTGCAAAAAAAATAAATGATGGCAAGCTAAATCGTGTCTATGTTGAACTTTCTTTACACTCGTATTATGCGAATGTTCAACCGCCAATGGGCGATCCTAAAACATATTTTAAACAGGCTCAAAATCGAATTCTAGATTTTACTTCTCTGTTTTCACAAGATACATTGGACAAATCATTAGTCAATTTCGAAGCATCTAAAAATAATAAGTATCCACTGCAAAGATCATATACAAGAGAGAACCAAGTAAAATCTACTTATCCGAATGATCGATTGGCAAAAGGAAAAGTAGATTTTGTTAAACGTTATGACCAAACCAACTACACGACAGAGTTTGCATACAGAGAAACATATAAAAGCGAGTTGGAGAAGATGAAAAAAGCAAGTCCAGCCTCTGAATTTGTTATATTCACTGATATGGCACATATCATCCGTATCAAAACTTATTTGAAAAATCCTAATTATTTCGATGCATACGAACGTTCAATTCGTGAAATTATTGACGTCTTTGGTCAAGTGAAATCATTCCATCTGGAAAATGACTTTACGTCAAAAGATGAATATTGGTTGGATTTTTATCACTTTTATCCAGAAGTAGGGGATAAGATGATTCATTCCCTTGAAACGGGTGAAGGTGAAGGGTCATTTTATGTGAATGTAAACGAAACTAATGTGGATCAGTATATGAGTGATTTGAAAAAGTTGGTTAATGAATAACAAAAGTCATTTTAAGTGTTGAGAAGCTGATAAAATAAAAAAAAGACAATCCGGTATTTAGGATTGTCTTTTTTACGTAGAAACATAGCGGAATAAACGGTGTGTGAAGATGATGAATAAACCTTTTATGCAGGTCACCAACAAACTTTCAAGTGATCTTTTCGACCATTCGTCTGGAGACAGAGACTTTTTCCTCTGCAAAAACACACACTCTCAAAGAAAGCGATTTTTTCTTGAAATTACAAATCATTGTCATCATAAATCAAAGAGATTAATGTTTTGGTCGCATGACCAGTTGAGAAGGTATTCCAATGATTTTTGAATGAATCAATTTTTTGGAAATCAATGTTGGGATCTAGAATATGATCAATTACCTCTGAGGTGGTTTTTACAATTGGTCCTGGAAAAGAGAGACTTGTTTCGTCCCAGAGTCCTTGTTCCTTATCATAAGTAGCCAAATCATAAGTGAAAAAAATCATCTTTTTACGCAACAATGAAAACTCGAAGGGAATAGAGGAGTAATCTGTTACTAAAATATCGCTAGCGATCATTAATTCGTTAACGTGAGGATAGTCGTTGACAACAAGGACTCTAGGATGACTTTTTATATGGGTCACATCTTTGACAGAGGGATGCAATCTTATAAGCAATACATATTTTTCGTCAAGTCTTTCAAGAAATTGGTCAATATCAAATTTAAAATTCATTTTTTCAAGTTCGTCTTTTCTAAAAGTTGGGGCGTACAACACTATTTTTTTCCCTTGGATAGAGGGGTAAGTTTCACCAACACGAATTAGGCTTTTGGTTTTAGCGATGGAATCAAAATAAAAATCTGTTTGTGGAACCCCAGTGTACAAAAATCGATTCTGATCGAGGTGGAAAGATTCAGTGAAAATCTGAGCCATTTGTTTTGAACCCACTGGGATAAAGTGAAATCGATCATATACTTGTTGAAATCTAGTTTTGGCTTGCTCGCTACGGTCAATCGTTGTTGGATCACTCCATCCAAATCGCTTAATGGCTCCCGCTGCATGCCATAATTGAACACACTTGACGTCCTTTCGAAACTGAACTGTGGATAAAATACCCACGTAATTATCGACAAATATATATTTTGACGTAGCTAAGTGATAGATGGATTTATATGTATCAATGAAGTTCTTGGTTTCAAACGATAAAATTTTCTTATTCTTTGTAGGAATCGAAGAAAAATCTATTTTACAGCGTGCTTGATTAATAAAGATTAGTTGATGTTCTTCATACCGTGATAACTCCATAGCCACAAAAAATGCATTGTCTCCGAATGAAGATAAGAAGACGGTTTTGTTCTGTAACGGAAGAAGGTTAAACAACAAAAAGATGATTTTAATGATAATTAAATAAACTGAAATAAGAACTTCTTTTAACATGGTTTGTTATATAAATCAGTTTTAATCTTTGTCGTTGAAATGCCTTCAGTTCTAGGTAGGTAGATTACTTCGCAATAATCATTTAGGTCATCAAACTTACCTTCCCAATCTGAACCCATGACAAATAAATCAATTTGATTCGTTTGAATATCATCTGATTTTTGATGCCAGTTATGTTCGGGAATCACTTCATCGACATATTTTATTGCTTCCAATATTAGTTTCCGTTCATCATAAGAATAATAAGCTTCTTTTCCTTTAAGAATATTAAACTCATCTGATGACAATCCTACGATTAAGTAATCACCGTATTCCTTAGCTTTTCTTAAGATATTAATGTGTCCATGATGTATTAAATCAAATGTTCCATAGGTAATTACTTTCTTCATCTTACTCACTCCACAAATAGTTATTTTCTAAATTTCGATAAAATGTTATGATATTAAATTGTATGTAATAATTCTAAAAGCTAAATAAATAATTGAGCAAAGAAGGATAGATTATGAAAGTATATAATAAAAATGTACAAATACTAGAAGATTCAATTGAAAAAATCGATTTTATTTTATTAGAAAGTGAAACGGTTTATCGAATTGATTTAAATCTAGTTACTGTTGAAAAATCACTTGTCGTAGGACAATATTCAGCTAACGATCAAGTATTGTTATGTAAAGAATACAATGATACTAATATTATCGTTTATATTAAATCTGAAAATGTAATTGTGACACGGATAAATCATATCCCAACCGAACAATTTCAACCAACAGAAACCTCTTATGAAATGACATTTGAAAATTATTCAGACTTACTTTCATTTAAACAAACAGGTGAAACAACTTTCTCCATGTACAATCAAACCGGTAACTATTTATTTAGTATTCACGATATTGTAACACATGATGCATCGGTTATTGTATACCCAGTTGATCTTGAACTCACAACGATTGAATTCCGTTATTTGACTGTGGGCAGAATCAACTATTCAAATTTCTACATGTTTGTAATTTATGATTTATTTAGAAAAGAAATCACTACAAAAAAAGTTGTTTTTACTGTAAATTCGACTATTGCAGAGCTTAACTTCAATCTTACTGATCCAAATACACTTGAGTTGTCATTTAATGACGAAAGTGTATCTGTTAATTACAAGAAAGTATCAAGAAGAGGTACAAAGTTATTTAGTGTTTCTCAATTTAAAAAATATCGAAATAAACATATACTAGGAACAATAATTATTAACGGATCTAAGTATTTTCTACACAATAAAACGAATGGTGTATTCTTGACACATTCAAACCCAACAAGAGTTTCTGGTTTCTATCCAAATATGAGAGCGCAATTCTTTGGCAAGAGCCTTTATATTTATGGACGTAATACACATTATGCATACAATGCGAATGGTAAGTACGACTATCTATATGCAGGTGATAATCCAAAACCAATTGCAAAATTCACAAGACCTTTTAATCTTCGTTTATTCCGACGATATGGATTTTTCAAAGTACCGATTTCATCTTTATATATCAATACACGTATCCATAATAATTTGTATTTGGGGAATAAAAAAGCTATCTTACATAATTTAAAGCTTAAGTTACGTCCTCGCAAAGCAAAAACTTTAGATTTTACAATTTATGGTGATCAAGTGAATATCATTAGAACTAATTTACGTGGAGATATAACATCGACGATTATTTCAAAAGAAGAAGAATATACGTTATTGAAGAGGAATTTTATATATGTTGCATTTCTCTTAACAAAGTTAATTCCGAAGAAAAAGGCGAAAATTAATCTGTATTTCGAGAAGAAAAGTATGAAAGCGGATGAATCGTCAATCCAAGTTTTTGAACAAGTGATGAAAGAAAAAAATCTGAAATCTAAGAATTACTTTATCCTTAGTGAAGATGCAGAAAACTATCAAGCGCTCAAAAAAGCTTATAAAAAAGCGATAGTTAAAAAACATAGTTTTTATCATTACTATTTAACATTTAATGCGTCAAATTTAATCTCAAGCGAATTATCCAATCATTTATTAAACGATAGACTTTACATCGATGTAATTCGAGAAAAAATTAAGTCGATTCCATTAATATTTCTACAACATGGAATTATGTTTGCAAAACCAGTAGATAACCCTATGGCTTTTGGATTTCATAAGGATAAAAATGCCTATAATATGAATAAATCTGTAATAAGTTCTGAACTTGAAGCAGGTGAATTCTATAAAATGGGTTATGATAGAGAAGACTTGATCCTTACCGGATTAGCTACTTTTGATAAAGCATATTTAAATGAATCAGCAGATAAAATAGCTTTCATGCCTACGTATCGGTACTGGGAAGAAGGGTTAATCTATAGAGGATTAATTGAGAAGACTTCTTATTATGAGCAAATCATGCGTGTAATTGAAGCATTTAAAGAGCACAAACTATTGGATAGGCTTTTAATTATACCCCATAATAAATTCTCTGAATTCATTTATGAGAATATGAAAGAATATCAACACATTATTAGTGCAAACCCTTCAGAAGCTTTGAAGGAATCAGTGATTTTCATTACGGACTATTCGTCTGCTATTTATGACGCCACGTTTAGAGGGGCTTATCCTATTTTCTTCTGGGAGGAAAAGGATTATTTAATTGAACAGTATCGAGCTATTCCTCCGGTTAATGATGAAAATGCACCTGGAGCTATTGCTTATACCATCTCAGAACTTATGGATACAGTTAAAAAAGCAATCAATCAAAATTACCAAGTAGAAGATGAAATTTTATACAAATATAAGCAAATCAATTCGTTTGATGACAGACAAAACACTGGTCGTATTATCGAATTTTTAAAACAAGATCAAATCTTGTAACCAATAACATGTAATATACGATTGATCTTTTACTAAAATTTGAAAATGCAGAATAGAGGTCATTGACTTGCTTAACAGGTTAAAGAAAAGTGAATTTCTATTGAAAATATTCCGTTTTATTTTTGTTGTCATGGGATTGTTGCCTAAAAAAAGAAAATTGGTCATGTTCGAAAGTTTCCATGCCAAACAATATAGTGATAATCCAAGGGCTATTTATGAATATATGAAAGAACATTATAAGGAATATCAATTGCTATGGAGTGTTGATAAACAGGCAATCAAATTGTTTGAAGAGTTTCAAGTGCCATATATTCGTCGGTTTTCGATAAAATGGTTTCTTACATTCCCACGTGCAAAATACTGGGTTAATAATGTTCGTTTGCCTGGGTGGATGCCAAAACCGCAAGGAACTGTCTATGTTCAGACTTGGCACGGGACACCACTCAAGAAACTCGGATTAGATATTGAAGAGATCCACATGCCTGGTACAAAAACGGATAATTATAAAAAGAATTTCATTAATGAATCTCAAAATTGGGATTACTTGGTTTCTCCCAATCCATATTCAACTGAAATTTTCAAAAGAGCATTCCATTATAACGGCGATGTAATTGAGTCAGGGTATCCACGCAATGATATACTTACTACTCATTCAGATGCAGCTATAGATGAAATAAAGCAAAAACTTGGTATTCCTCATAATAAGAAAATTATGCTGTATGCGCCGACTTGGCGAGATAATGAGTTCTATTCAAAAGGAAAATATAAATTTAAATTTCAATTCGATTTAGACAACTGGAAAAAGGAATTTGGAGCCGAGTGGGTGTTGTTAACCAGAATGCACTATTTGGTGGCCGAAAACTTTGATTTCTCAACGCATGAAGGTATAGTTTATGATGTGTCGTCTTATCCAGATATACGTGATCTCTATGTGAGTGCGGATCTTTTAATTACAGATTATTCATCTGTATTCTTTGATTACGCTATCCTTAATAGACCGATTGTATTCTTTATGTATGATTTAGCAACTTACAGAGATCAACTTAGAGGATTCTACATTGATATTGAAGAAGAGGCCCCTGGTCCTATCGTTCAGACAGAAGAAGAACTGTTTGATGCGATACATGAACTTGTGCGATTTAATGTTGATACAAATCCTAAGTTTAAATCCTTTATAAATAAGTTTTCTTCATTAGAAGATGGTCATGCTACAAGACGAGTAGTACAAGGCTTTTTAAAGTAGTGTGATAAATTGTGAGTAGGTGAGGATAAAGAATGAAGTCAGCAATTAAAATTCTAAAAGAACAAATGCAATTTTTCTATTTAGTTAGGAGACTTTCTGTATATGAATTAAGGAGTTTGACAAGTGGTAATTACCTTGGAGCTGCTTGGGAAATTATTAATCCAGCCATTCAAATATTAATTTACTGGTTTGTGTTTGGTTTTGGAATCCGTCAAAAGGAACCAATTGGAGATATCCCATATTTCCAATGGATGTTTGCTGGGATATTGGTCTGGTTCTTTATAAATTCAAGTGTGATGAAAGCTTCAAAATCGATTTATAGCAAGATTCGAATGTTGTCCAAAATGAACTTTCCGATGAGTGTGATTCCGAATTATGTTATTTTTGCGCAATTTTACCCTCATCTGATTCTTATAGGATTGGCCATGTTAATACTACAATTTCTAGGTTTTCCTATTTCGATCTACTATTTGCAACTTCCTTTATATATAGTTGCTTTGCTGGTGTTTTTGTTTAGTCTATCACTTATTACATCAACACTAACGACGATTGCTAAAGATGTACAAATGTTTTTGCAATCCGTTATGCGGATGTTATTCTATTTGTCGCCAATAATATGGCCTCCGACTTTGTTACCTGAGTCCTTTCAAATTTGGGTAAAGTTGAACCCTTTCTATTATATTGTTGAAGGTTACCGCTATTCATTATTAGGACAAGGCTGGTATTTCCTTGAAAATCCACTATACACTTTATACTTTATAGTAATAACAGCATTAACATTAATGGTTGGTTCTTATTTGCACGTGAAATTTAGAAGTCAATTTATTGATTTCCTCTAAAACTGGAAGTGATAAGCATGGAAAACACTGTCGAAGTTAAAAATGTTTATAAGAGATATAAACTTTACAAGAAAAAGTCGGAACGTCTTCTCGATTTAATTGTTCCTCATAAAGAATATGGAGAAGACTTTTTTGCACTCCAAGACGTTTCATTTAATGTCGAGCAAGGGTCAATTATCGGACTAGTGGGTATTAACGGTTCAGGAAAGTCGACACTTGCCAATATTATCGCAGGGGTTATTCCTACAACTACTGGAGAAGTTACTATTCAAGGTAACGTGGCATTGATTGCCGTTAATGCTGGACTGGATAATTCGTTATCTGGTAGAGAAAACATTGAACTTAAACTTTTAATGCTGGGATTTTCTAAAAAAGAAATCACAGAAATGGAAGAAGAAATCATCGAATTTGCTGAACTGGAGAAGTTTATTGATCAACCTGTAAAAACGTATTCAAGCGGCATGAAATCTCGATTAGGTTTTTCCATATCCGTTCGTGTAAACCCGGATATATTAATTATTGATGAGGCATTGTCTGTAGGAGATAAAGCTTTTGCTGAGAAAAGTCTCGAGAAAATGATGGAGTTTAAAGCAAAAGGCAAAACAATGTTTTTTGTTAGTCATTCCATCTCCCAGATGAAGAAGTTTTGTGAGCAAATTCTGTGGTTAGAGTTTGGCGTGGTGAAAGAGTATGGAAAAGCGAGTGAAGTACTAAAAAACTACGAATCATTTTTAAAAGAATATCAAGCAATGACGAAAACACAGAAGAAAAAATATCGTACAGATGCACTAAATAGACAATCTATGAAAACAGAAAAAATGCTGTAATCGTCATTAGACGATTACAGCATTTTTATGTGTGTCTTTCTCGTTTTACATAAACTTTTCGATTAGCCCATTTTTGCTTGTAAACTTCGGCTACGAAGACAGGCAATTGAAGCATCCGTTTTCCACGAACAGGTTGTGTAATTAAGCGATACATCCATTCAAGATTATTATTAAGCCAGAATTGTGGGGCACGCTTCGTTTTACCTGATAATACATCAAAGCTACCACCAACCCCCATTAATATCGAGTTAGGAAATAAATGCTTATATTCCGCAGCCCATTTTTCTTGTAAAGGTGCACCAAGACCAATAAATACAAAATCAGGTTTTGTAGCTGCAATTTCTTCAGCTATATCTAATCCATGGCCTGAATAGCCATGTTTAGTGCCAGCTATTCGAACGTTTGGATAAAGTTTAATAGAATTAATTGCCGCGTCAACAGCCACGCCATCTTTGGAACCGAAGAAGTATACTGATTTTTTTTTGTCATTTGCATATGAAAGGAAACTATGGACTAAGTCATAGCCTGTGATTTTTTCTTGTAATGAATCATTTAAGATATCGGAAGCCATCATAACTCCTGATCCGTCGGGTACAATAAAATCGGCTTGTAAAATTGAATCTCTATAAGAAGGTGATTTCTTTGCACTCATTATAATCTCCGGATTTGCAGTAACAATAAATAAATTCTTTTCTCTTTGTTCTAGTTCATTGTCTACAATATTTAATAGATTAGTTTTTGACATATTATCTATAGGCATATCTAAAATCAGTACTTTAGCTTGAGTCATAAGATTTCACCTCCTTTTTATTTTTGGTAAGCTATACATTGTTTCTTATTATAACGTTTTGTTAAGAATTTATCAAGATAGTGTAAATTTTTGAGATAGTTTTGTTAAGTTGAAATATATAGAAATTGATAGCATTTAGTATTAGAATCTTATATTTTTTATACTATGTGTTTTAGAAATAGTTTGATTTAGCAACGTTCACAGACGTATTGGAAAGAAATAATAGTAGTGTCAAGTACATTCAAACCTATCTACAAGTTGTTACAAATAGTAATCAAATTGTTACATAACTGTAAACTAAAAATGGTTATATACGTGATAAGATAAACATAGTTAATTTATCAGAAAATTTATAGCCATTGGCCAAACCGGAGGATTCTATTTTATGAAATTTCAGTCTCAGTTGTTTAAAGTCATTTCAATGTTAACGATTGCTTTATTTTTAGTGATTGCACCTTTAGGTAATCATGCAGATGCAGCAAGTGGAATTAAATCTACTAAGATTGTAACAACTGCAAATAAAGTAATGGGTACAAAATATGTTTATGGCGGAACGACAACAAAAGGCTTTGATTGCTCAGGATTTGTTGGTTATGTTTATAAAAAAGTAGGCGTGAAATTACCGAGAACTTCAGGTGCTATGTATAAAACTGGTAAAAAGGTTTCAAAGAAAAATCTTAAAGCTGGCGACTTAGTATTTTTTAATACTTCTGGTAGAGGGATTTCTCATGCAGGAATTTACATAGGTAAAGGAAAGTTTGTTCATTCTTCATCAAGTAAAGGTGTTTCAGTAGCTAAGATTAATGATCCTTATTACTGGGGTTCAAAATATGTAGGCGCGAAACGAGTTGCGAAAGTAATAAAGTAACTCCTAACTGATTTGTGATTAATAGTAAAACAAATATACTTTAACGTCTTATTGCATTTTACAAAATGCGATAAGGCGTTTTTTACATATTGAAATACTTATCAAATCTTCTATTAGACTCTTTACTACTATTTGACGATTTCAATGCAAATTAATCTAGTTGATCGTAGGAACGTTAAGCTATCTAACTATTTGAAAAATAAACCTTGAGGTAGAAAATAAATATTGGTAAAATAATACTATGTGGGAACGTTTTCATTTTAAATTTACATGAAAATTACATAGTCTTATTCTTCAAACTATTAATTTTTGCTATAGTAACTTTGAATCTGAACATGATTCCTAAAAAAAATAGGATGGTGGAAAATGAATAAGAAATTCGTAACTGCCTTAACTGCAGCCACTCTAACAGCAAGTTTGTTTAATGTTAGTGCTCCAGTAACGGTCAAAGCAGCAGCAGAAGATTTTTCATTAACTTTGTTACATTCAAATGATACTCACGCCAATTTAGACAACATTGCTAAAAAGGTAACATTAGTCAACAAGTTACGCGAAGAAAACCCTAATAACCTATTAGTAGATGCTGGTGATGTATTCTCTGGAACTTTATATTTTAATGAATTCAAAGGACTAGCAGATTTAGATTTTATGAATATGATGAACTACGATGCTATGACATTTGGAAATCACGAGTTTGATTTAGGTGATTCTGCAGATGGACATAAAGCCCTAGCGGAGTTTGTGAAAAAAGCAGAGTTTCCGTTAATTAGTGCTAATACTAATTTTGCTGCGGATCCATTATTTGCAGGATTACAAAATGCTGGATTTGGTGGAAATGATGAAGCTGGAGAGATTTTTGACGGAATCATTAAAGAAGTTGACGGTGAAAAAATCGGAATATTCGGTTTGACTACAGCAGAAACAGAATTCATATCAAGTCCTAAAGCAGTGCAATTTACAGATTATATTGCAGAAGCTAAAGCAGCAGTTGCTTTCTTTAAAGAAAATGAAGTTAACAAAATTGTTGCCTTAACTCATTTGGGCTTCGACGATGCTTATGATAACGATTTAACATTAGCTGAAGCAGTACCTGAAATTGATGTAATCGTTGGAGGTCATACTCACTCGAAACTTGATTCAGGTCATTTAATTGATCGTCCAGGTTCTGGGGACACAATTATCGTACAAGCAAATGAATATAATAAATTCTTAGGTGAATTAGATGTAACCTTTAACGATGCTGGTGAACTTACTAGCCACACATCAGTTTTACACACGGTGGCCGATGCTGCTGAAAATCCAGAAGCTGCAGCCAAATTAAAACCTTATGCAGACAAAATTGCAGAATTGAAAAATAAATCAACAGGTGTTACCACAACTGATGTATTAGATGGTGCACGTGGAAACGTTCGTACCGGTGAAACAAATCTTGGGAACTTGATGACTGATGGCATGTTAGACGCTGCGAAAAAGATTGATAAAGATACCGTGATAGCTGTTCAAAACGGTGGTGGAATTCGCGCTTCAATTGATAAAGGTGATATTACGGTTGGTGAAGTTCTGACTGTTATGCCTTTCGGAAATGCACTAGCTATTATGGAATTAACAGGTGAAGACATTTATGCTGCATTAGAGCATAGTGTAAGCCAATCTCCTAAAGAATCGGGTGCCTTTTTACATGTGGCAGGTTTAGTTGTGAATTATGACAATACGCAAGAAGCAGGTAGTCGTGTCTTATCTGCTTTAGTTCAAGATGATGAAGGAAGCTTAACGTATTTAGATCCAGAAAAAACTTACAAAGTAGCAACAAACTCGTTCACTGCTAAAGGTGGAGATGGCTACACAATGTTTAAAGAAGCTTATGAGAACGGAAAAGTTAGTGAGCCAGGTAATGTTGACTGGGAAACATTCATTAATTACATTAAAGGTCTTGAAACAATCGAAGCAGACCGTGAAGGGCGTATTAATCAAGTACGTTTGTCTGGTAAGACTCGTTACGAAACAGCAGTAGAAATTTCAAAAGCTGGATTTAGTTCTGCTGAAAAGGTTGTGATTGCTCGTGGTGACGAGTTTGCTGATTCAATGACCGCTGGTCCATTAGCGTATTCTTTAGATGCACCAATTTTATTAACTCGTCCGACTTCACTTCCAGCCAGTGTTATGGAAGAATTAACACGTTTAGGTACAAAAGAAGTTGTCGTAATGGGCGGTACAAAAGCGATTTCTAGAGAAGTTCTGAAAAGTATCACTGATATGGGAATTGAAGTAAGCCGTATTTCTGGCGTAGATCGTTACGAAACAGCTGCTAAGGTAGCTCATGAGCTAGGTAGCTATGAAGAAGCAATTGTTGTCTCTGGTTTAACATATCCAGATGCATTATCAATCGGTTCTTATGCAGCACAATCTGCTACACCAATTCTATTAACTCGCCCTAACAGCATACCAGCTACAACAAAAACTGCCTTAAAGAATGTAGATAAATCATTCGTTATTGGTGGTAAATTAGCAGTTAGCGAAGCAGTTAAAAAAGCACTTCCAGCAGCAACACGTGTCTCTGGTAAAACACGTTATGAAACATCTGTTGCGGTAGCTGAAGAGTTTCACGGAGATACTTGGGCTTCATTTGTAGCAAGCGGTACTGGCTTTGCTGATGCTTTAACAGGTAGTGTTTTAGCAACGAAGTATGGAGCACCTGTATTGTTAGTTGGGCCTAATGGACTCCCTGTAGTAGTTAAAGATTATGTTGATAATCACCCTTCAGCAACATATATCGTAACAGGTGGTAAATCTGTCGTTTCTGACGACACATACTACTCAATTTACGAATAAATAAACAAGAAAAGCCCGATGACAGGAAATTGTCATCGGGCTTTTTGTGTTTAAAAGGAATCTACATCGCCTTGCAGAATTCGCCAGTTATTAAAAGTTTGGCCATAATCATGAGTTCTTAGTGTTTTCACGACAAAGGGCATAGGACTTGAATGGACCTTAAATCCAGTTGTCAATAATGCAGCTTCAAGTGGGGTATGCGGAATGCCCCAAGTTGAAACAAGACCAATTCCTAGGGATTTTTTAAAACTTTTCACTATTGAGAACTCATCATCAGCTAAAATATCTACGATCGTATAGACAGGGATGAGTGATTTTAAGTGGTCAATTCGGTAAATTATATAATCTGAATCTAAGTGGTACACATAGTAATCTTTTGATGGATGTTTAATATAGCGATTTGTTAAAAAAGCTTTGGAACGATTTACATGGATAGCAGATTCAATTTTGAAATTAGACATATTTAATAATTCTGTTTCGGACAGCGCCTTCATCAATTGATGAGGTCGTTTTTTACTTAGATTTGGAAAATTAATGGAAACATAACGGTTGATGTTTCCTAAGTCCGTTGCTTGAGTCATTTTAATGAAAATATTTTTGGCTTTTTCAGCAGGGAAGCCGTATAAATAAGCCACGTTTTGGCGTTCACTTTCTTCCATGAGTTCTTTCACAATTTGTTGATAAATTCCACGACCTTGATAGTTAGGATGGACCATAATGTCAACACGTTCCCCAATCAAAATGGGGGAACCGTCTACATTAACGCCTTCAAATAATAGGCAAGCTGCGTGACCGACAATTTGATTATCTTCTTCCGCAACTATGATAATCGGGAAGTGAGAACTGAGTGTTTCAAACTTCCATTGCCATTCAGTCAATGAACGTTTTTTTTGGAAAACGGACTCAAACAAAGTATTAATACCAGTTTCATCACCCGCCAAGTATGAACGAATCATTTCATTCAACTCCTCGTAAGATCTTCGTGAATTGATTGGAATTGAGACTGACTATTTAAAGTCACGGCTAGGAAAGCAAAGAATAGCAATGTAAACACATCTGCCTCCCATAAGTTGTACACAAGACCCATAAAGAAAGCACCAAGTACTACACCAATCATTAGCTTGGTTAATTTTGTGCGCGTTGTTTTTAGCAATGCATATAACATGCCAAGCAAGAATACTGCAAAACTTAAGACACCAAGAACGCCAGTTTGTACGATAATTTGAATATACTGATTGTCTGAATAGAACTGTCTATTGATTTCGTATTCTGCTGATATGTGGGAAATACGGGAAAGAGAGGCTGAATCGCCAAAAGTTGAGAATCCTGTACCCATAATCGGATAATCTTTAAAAACTTCGAACCCTTTTTTTACAATAAAGAGACGTCCTGAACTTTGACTCCCTGTGATGGTTTCATCACTAAACGTGCCACCAACTCGATCGACAAAGCCTGAGCTGCCTCCAACATCAAATTTCTGTATGTTTTGTACTTTTTCTTGACCTATGGAAGTGTCTTCAATCCAATTCGTAAGGACGTTAATTGGTAATACAACGACCACAAGAGCAATGGCTATTTGAATGACTATCTTTTTTAATAATGCGAAATTGTGAGAAGCAAAAACGTAAACCATCGCAATGATGAAAAACCCAATCCAAGTTCCACGGGAATACGTTAATACAAAAATCCCTATTGTTAAGTATTGTAAAATTTGCATCCATACTGTGTTGTACTGCGAGATGTATTTTTTAGCATAATAGAATAAGAAGTAAGCAAATCCAAGATAAATTCCTAATACATTTGGATTTCCAACCATACCATAAATTCTAACTCTATTCTTAGACGATAGAGGTAGTTGTTTCCATTCTTCTGGCATGAAAAGCCCTCTAATGGATAGCTTTTCTATTAAAGCTTGTATGATAATTAAAAGGGTTGTCCAAATAAAGACATGCAAAACTTGTATAATATCTTCTTTTTTTATGTCGAGTCTCTTTACGATGTAGTAAATTAAATAAAATATAATAAACGCTCGTAATTGGAGAATAATGGGTCCGATTTCGATTCTATCTACAATTGCCGAAAATGAACCAATTATTAAAAAGGCAAAATATCCATATTCAAATACGTGGAATGTGACCAAAGCGCGTAAGTCATGTCGAGACTTCCAGACGACGTGAAGGAATGCGCCTGCAATCATTAAATCACCAGCTAAACGTAGTGACGGATTTAATTCAATTAGAAATGGTCGAATAGGAACATACATAAAGAGTAGTAATATTGCTTTCTTAGGGCTTACTAAAGCTACAATGAAAAGAACTACTGAAATAAAGTAACCAAGTAATGAGTTGGTACTATAAGCGGCTAATAGAAAAACAATCAAAACAACTGGCCATATAAAAGGTAAATACTTGTTATAAATTTGTCGCATAGGGACCTCCATTTTAGGAAAGATTCTGAAGTTGTTTATAAATCTCTCGTTTTTTGTCTAAATTTTTAAATACAGCGATCAATAATGTTGAACTACGATTTGCTTGTTTAAAGTCTTGTGAAAAATCCACCAAGTTTTTTGAAAGTAGCAAATCTGATTGCTTAATAAACTCATCAACAGTAGATTCAATAAATGTTTCAACTTTTGAAAGTTTTTTCGAAACAATAGATGATTTGAGTTTTGATAATAATATAAAGCCATCAAATGCAATTATTTGTGATTTAAAATAGGTTATCGCTTGAAGCTTAGTATTATTCTCATTCGTGATGTCAATCACACAGTTAATAAATTCGGGAGGTACGGGACAATTAATTTCATATTGTCTGACCACTTGTGGTTGGTGTTGTGATTTCGTTAATGCATCTGCAAGTAAATGAGCCGTTGCAGTATGATCAGTATGTGCATCAATAAAACTTGTTGTATAAACGATATCTGGTTTTAGCTCTTCTAATACTTTTATAAAGTCTTCTGAAGACTTTATTTGATTCACTTGGCCATCTGGATAATCAAGAAAAGTAAGTGATGAAATACCAAGTATAGGTTGAATCAATTTTAATTCTTGTTTTCGAATCTCAGATAAATTATTCACATGGCGATTACTTTTCCCGCCGTCCGTCACATTGACAACATGAACTTTAGTTTGTTGATCCGTGTACTTTTTTATAGTGCCACCAAGTCCAATTGTTTCATCATCAACATGTGGTGCAAAGACGACAACATTTTGTTTATGTTCAAGTTGCGTAATAGGCAGATTTCCTGAATAAAAGCGTTTTAAAATAATTTTGGTTAAAGGAATTGCCAGCGGATTTATTGCTTTGATGAGTAGTTGTTTCACTTCGCTTGCACACTCCTTTTTGTAAATCGTTTAACTACATCAGAAAACACATCAATTTTAAGAATGAAGCTAGATGTTAAGTATACGATTGCTCCAATTATACTTGTAATCATGATGTTAATAATAGGATTCAATTCCTTTAAAAAAGTTCCTGCAAACAGAACAATTGCAATCATAATGCCTAAAGCAAGCAGTATTTTTCCTGTACTCTTCATTAGATAAGGCCAGTTCAGAAGGTTTTCAGTTTTTTGATAGACAATGATATTTAATACGAAATAAACGACGGCCATGACTGACGAAGCTAATGGTATGCCTATATAAGATTCTAACAAGTATATGAATAGGAAGTTAAGACCAATATTTAGAAATACTGAAAAAATACTAATACGTAAAATAATATGCCCATTCTGCTTTGCGTAGAAAGCTTTATTAATCGTATTTTGTAAACTGAAAAATAACACAGAACCAACATAATAATAAGCGACAGTTGCCGTGGCTGTCGTCGCCCCCGCTGTAAATGCTCCACGTTGATAAATAACTTCAATTAATTCTTTCATCAAAATCATCATTCCCGCAATTGCAGGAAGTAATAAAAAAAGCGTGAGGATTAGTCCTTTTTCTACACTACGGTTAAATTGATGTTCATCATTATTAGCTACTGCTTTCGAAAGAACGGGGAAAATAATCGTTCCGATTGTGACACCGATTATCGCTTGTGGAAAATGTACAATGTTTTTAGCGTAATTTATATAAGAAACCGCTTGTTCTGCAAAATGTCCTGCAAAGATTGTATCAATAATAAGGTTTACTTGACCGACCATTACTGTAATGGCAACTGGAATAAATACTAGAACAAATGGCTTAATCTCATTCTTGTCGAGTTTACCAATAATGGTATGAGATTTCTTAGGAATAAAGAATAATTTTTTCATTATGAATGAGAGAATTGCACCAACTAAATAGCCATAAGCAAAAGCATAAACGCCAAGTTGATCTGAAAATAATAAGGCTGATAAGATGGACGAAGTTATCACAATGGTTTGTGAGAAAACTGAAATAGAATAGCGACTTTCAGCATCCAAATAAGCCTCATATACTGAATTCATCGCAGCGAATGTTATGGACACAAAAAAGATAGTCGCTACGGTAATTGTCAATCGGATCGTATCTATATTAAAGTCAGGATACATAAGAGGCAATATTATTGGTGAAAGCGTAATACCAATGATTGTAACCGCTATGCCAAATAGTGTAGTAACTCTAAGTACTTGTGAAAAATGGTGTTGGGAATTATCATTTTTTGCTGCCAAAATGTAACTCGGTACAAAACTATTTTTCATTCCTGTTGTAAAAAACAAAATAAAGATGTTTGGCAATATAAATGCTACTAAATATGCACTTGCTTCACTAGAATCTCCAAAATAATAGGCCAAAACCATATCTCGTAATAGCCCTGAAAATTTTAAAATGAGGGTTGCTATAATAAGTAATAAACCAGAAATGGTTAGATTTTTCTTCATTAAATTCACTCCGAACGAGATACAATTTTCCTACAAGACACCAATGATGATTTTAACAGACTCCACTCTTAAACACTATTATAATAACGTTACACATAGATTAAATTCGAATTCTAAATATATGAAATTATCTAAAATATATATTGACCACGATAAGGCGTGTTTGGTATGATTTGACATGGAGAGAGATTTAAACTGAATAAATAGTCTTTTAGTTTCTCTACTGTTTATAGGTAATTTAAGGGAGGAATAAGTTTGACAACTGGTTCAAAAGCATGGAAAAAATATCTATCAACATTCTTAGCGACAGGCCTAGTACTTAGTAACGCATCTTTTATCTCAGCACAGACTACTTCAAAAGCTTCAAGTACTAATCTTGAAAAAGATGCAAAAGTCCTAAATGTTTTATCGAATGAAAAAGCAAAGCTTGTGAAACAACTTGCTGAGAAAAAGTTCGAAAAGAAAGATTTGAAAGCTAATCTTAAAGAAAATGATCAAGTTCGCGTTATTGTTGAAGTTGAGGGCTCTTCTGCCGTTGAAGTGGCGACTGGTAAAGGCTTACTTTATAAAGAATTATCTTCTACTGAAAAAACTACCATTAATTCCACTCTAAAAAAGACTCATAAATCATTGAAAAATACAATTTCTTCTCAAGGAATTGATTTCGATGCACAATTTGACTATACAACTACTTTCAACGGCTTTAGCGGACAAGTTCGTTTTGCTGACGTCAAGAAGATTGAAAGTTTACCAAACGTAAAAAAAGTTTATTTAGCTAATGAATACGAAAGACCACAAGTTACGCCAGACATGACTACTAGTCACGACTTTATTCAATCTTACCAAACATGGGCAGATGCTAAGTTTAAAGGCGAAGGAATGATCGTTGCAGTAATCGATTCTGGTATCGACCCTGGCCATAAAGATTTCGTTTTATCAGATGCAAAAACGGGAGAACTGACATCTGCAGAAGTAGCAGCATCAGGTTTAACAGGAAAATACTACACTCCTAAAGTTCCGTTTGCGTATAACTATTATGATCAAAATGATACGATTAAGGATCTTGGTCCTGATGCATCAATGCACGGTATGCATGTAGCTGGAACAGTTGGAGCGAACGGTGATACGACAAACGGTGGTATCAAAGGGGTTGCACCAGAATCTCAACTACTAGGCATGAAAGTTTTCAGTAATGACCCGAATTTCCCATCAACATTCTCTGATATTTACTTAGCAGCTATTGATGATGCAGTTAAATTAGGTGCAGATGTATTGAACATGAGTTTAGGTTCAACTGCTTCTTTCTATGAAGAAGACAGTGCAGAAGATTTAGCAATTTCTAAAGCGGTTGAGAATGGAATTGTAGCATCAGTATCAGCTGGAAACTCAGGTACTATCGGTTACGGGTATGACAATCCATATTATCAAAATCCGGACTATGGTTTAGTAGGATCACCTGGATTAAACAAAGACACAGTCCAAGTTGCTGCAACAGGAAACTTGATTTATGAATTCACACACACATTATCGGGTGAAGGTTCATCGGTTACGGGTTATGGTGTAGATGATTGGTCTAAACTTGGTACAGTAGAAGTTGTAAGTCTGAAACAGTTAACTGGAAATCCGGCAGCATTAGGAGCTAAATCAGACTACGAAGGAATCGACGTTAAAGGGAAAGTAGTCCTTGTTGAACGTGGTTCATTAACATTTGTCGATAAAACGATTAATGCAGCAGCAGCTGGTGCGAAGGGAATTATTGTTTATAACTCATCTTCTCCTGTGTTCTTCAAAGATCAAGGTGGCTGGGATATTCCATTCATGAAGTCGACACGTGCTGAAGGCTTGGCTCTAGAAGAAGCCCTTAAAGTGGATGGTTCTCTAACTTTAGGAGTTAAACAAGATGGTAAAATTGAAAATCCAGAAGTAGGACGTTCAACTGACTTTACTTCTTGGGGAGTAACTCCGGATCTAGAATTCAAACCTGAACTTTCAGCTCCAGGTGGAAATATTTACTCTACTGTAAATGACAATAAATATACTGTAATGAGCGGAACATCTATGGCAGCACCACACGTTGCGGGTGGAGCAGCATTAATTCAACAATACCTTAAAGGTGATACGCGGTTTGATGATTACACAGCTGATCAACGTACACGTTTAGCTAAAAAATTATTAATGAACACTGCAGATATTACATTAGGATTAGATGGCAGTGAAATTTCTCCGCGACGTCAAGGCGCAGGTATGATGCAATTGTATGCGGCTGTAAACACACCGGTCGTTGTGACTGATAAAACTACTGGAGAAGCAAAAGTAAACGTTAAAGACTTCCAATCAAAAACATTCTCAATGATTGTTACAGCTGAAAACTTAACAGATAAAGCTGTTGAGTATGATGTAGATACTTCAGTGCTTGCAGATAGATTTGCAGAAGATGGAGAAATCGTATACAACCAATTACAATCAGGTAAGTTAAAAGATGTGAAAGTATCTGCACCTAAAACAGTTAAAGTTCCTGCAAATGGAAAAGTAGATGTTAAGGTTACTATTGACTTAACGGATGCAAAAGTTCCTGGACTTAATAATGAAGGTGAAGACATTTTCAAATCAATCGAACAAGATGTATTCGTTGAAGGCTTCTTGAAGTTAAATAGTAAAGATGTCACAAACCCAGATCTAGTTGTTCCTTATATCGGCTTCTATGGTGAATGGGATCGTCCTGCTATCGTTGATGATTTTAAAGGTAATGATAAGTTCTATCAATCCCTATTTGATTTAAACAAATTCTCTAATATGCTAACTGACGGTGGAGAATATTTCCAAGATACAATTGAAGTTGATGGGGAGCAAGTGTATGTAATGTCTCCAAATAACGACGGACTAATGGAAGATGTTCTTGCATTGCCATCTTTACTTCGTAATGCTAAAGAATTTGAAACAAATGTATTAGATAGTACTGGAAGCAAGCAATTACGTTCAGTAAATAAAGAACAAGATGTTCGTAAAAACTTCTATAATAGTGGAAAAGGTAGCTGGTACAGTTACAATGAATCTCGTATTTGGGATGGTAAAGTTAAAAATGCTAAAGTTGAAGATGGTTTATACCAATATGAGCTTAAAGCTAAAGTAGATTATGAAGATGCACACTGGCAGTCAACTAAACTACCAGTTTACGTAGATACAGTTGCTCCAACTGCAAAAGTATCATTTAACGCGGAAACAAATGTTGCTGATTTCAAATTTATGGATGAAGGCGTTGGAACTAAATTCTACGCACTTTACATTAATGGAAAAGATGTAACTGGAAAGACTTATTTGGCTGCTTCTAAAACACAAGTTAATTTAGGTGATTATGGATTTGCAGCGAAAGATGTAACATCTATTGAAGTACTGCCTATCGATCACGGATACAATGTAGGCTATGCAGGTAACGTAATTGGTGATGAGTCATTCCCAGTTATTTTATTAGGCGAAAGTACACCTACTCCGTTCGGACTTTACAATACTAAAAATGTTCGAGTAAGCGGTACGGTAGAGGAAGAAGCTCTAGACAAGTTAACAGTTGACGGCAAAGATGTTGCGTTTACATTTGACGCAGTTAAAAAAGTTTACAAATTCGATACAACTGCAACCTTTACTAGTGAAGGATTCAAAAATATTAAGATCAAAGCTGTAGATGTAAATGGTAATGAGTTTGAAATAGCTCGTCCGGTCTATATTGACTTAACGGTTCCTACTGTTGGTCACGATGCACCGACTGTTGTGAATAATGATGTGTCGAAATTAGATTTCAACTTATTTGTTAAAGATAACTTTAACGCTGTTAAAGTAACTGTTGATGGAGATGTTGCATTCAACCGTGGTTTCATCGATGAAGCAAAAATCTCGCAACCTACGGATGAAAAAGTAGCCGTTTCAGTTGATTTAGCTCCAGGTGTAAATTCTTTCAATGTAGTTGTTGAAGATGCTGCTGGAAACAAAGTAGAGAAAGAAGTAAAAGTTGAACGCATTGCATCAGAATTACGTGCTGATCGTATTTCTGGAAAAGATCGTTATGAAACAGCTGTAAAAGTTAGTCAACAAGGATGGGAATCAGCTGAAACAGTTGTTCTAGCTCGTGGAGATCAATATGCGGATGCATTAGCAGGTGTTCCATTAGCTCACTTGTATGGCGGTCCATTGTTACTTTCTAAAACTAGTTCTTTACCAGCATCAACATATGACGAAATCAAACGTTTAGGTGCTAAGCAAGTATATGTGCTTGGTGGAGAAACCGCGATTTCGAAAGAAGTTTTAGCAAAACTTACTCAATCTGGAATTAAAGTAGAGCGTATTTCAGGTAAAGACCGTTATGAAACAGCAGCGAAAATTGCTAGCAAGTTTGGTAAATATGATACTGCTGTAATTGCAAGTGGATCAAACTTCCCGGATGCATTATCAGTTTCAAGCTATGCAGCTGAGCAAGGTATGCCAATTCTATTAACTCGTGATAAAACTTTACCGGCTGTTACAAAAGATGCATTAGTAAAAGCTGGGGTTGATCAGACATACGTTATCGGTGGGAAAGTAGCAGTGAACGATAGTGTATTAAAAGCTGTGCCAAATGGTCACCGTATTTCTGGTTCTAACCGATATGAAACGTCAGTTGCTATTTCTAAGTTCTTTGCAGATGAAACGAAGAGCGTATATGTCTCAACTGGTGTAAACTTTGCTGATGCTTTAGCTGGTGGAGTTTTAGCAGCTAAAGAAGGAAGTGGCGTTTATATCGTTGGTAAAAATGTAACTCCTGAACTTGGTGAACATTTACAAAAACTAGGAGTTGAGTACGTAGATGTATTGGGTGGTAAAGTAGCGGTACCTGATAGCATCTTGGCAGAACTTGATAAATATTTAGGTAACTAATAGTGTAAACTCCACATTCAGCGATGAATGTGGAGTTTTTTTGCACAAAAAAACCAGCCGGTTATGGCTGGTTACTAGTGTCTTGTTGATAAGAGCCCTGACTCAGATTTCCATCTGAGTCTGAAGAATCAGATGAAGCATCATCTCCAGAAGTGAATTCAGTTGCATTATGTTCATAGTCTAAATGGGCTTGCATTTTCGCTTTAATTTCTAAAAGGTTTGGTTCATCGAGTTGGTAGTAATAAACACCTGTGCTCATGTCGTCAACACCCAGCAAGTTCAGTTTTTCTATTGATGGCATACCATTTTTACCGTATTCAAACATCGATTTCATTTCTGTAAAGGTCATGTTGGTTTTCATATTATCTCCAACGGCATCAATTAAATCCCCGTATTTTGTAAAGGATGAAGCTGAAACTGTTTTTTTCATAACTGCTTCTAAGATTGCTTGTTGACGTTTCCCTCGTTCAATATCATTATCTTGTTTACGTGTTCGAGCAAGAGCTAAAGCTTCAGACCCGTTTAATGATTGATAACCGGGTTCAAGATTAATTGTTCTTTTATCTTCGGAATCAAGTTCCGTTAAAGGATAAGGAACATCGGCTTCAATACCTCCAAGTGAATCGACGATATCAATAAAAGCATCAAAGTTCATTTTCACATAGTAATCAATCGGTATATCAAGTAGTTTTTCTACGGTTTCCAATGTGGCTTCCGTTTGACCATAAGCATAGGCGTGAGTAATTTTATCTTTGTATCCGACTTCAGGAATATAAACATAAGAATCTCTAGGTATGCTTAACATTTTTATAGATTTACTTTCATTATTTAATGTAGCAACTATCAAGGCATCTGATCGAGTATTCGATCCTTGGTTACGTTCTGAACTATCATCAACACCCATGAATAAAATGGAGATATTGTCTTCCAAAGGTTCAACTTTTTCTTCGCGAAGACTGGATTTCTCTCTTTCTATACTTTCTAAAGAGCGATCAGCAGCACTTTCTGCTTTTTTCATTAAGAATATACCATAAGCAGTGACAGTGATAAGAATAGACGCTATGAGCAAGAGTGATATTTTTAAAATTAAGGATTTATTTTTTGATTTCTTTTTTACAGTATTTGTCGAATAATCTCTAGTTGATCTAAATTGTTTTCGATTCATTTTGATTCTCCTTTTAGCAGGAATTAGCCTACACTTTCATTCACTGAAGTATGAAAATGTATTTTCATAGAACTACAGCACTCCTCATTATACAATGCTTTTCCTAATCGTAAAAGGAAAAAAATATTACATTCATATGTCAAATTCGAGAAAATCTAGTGTCTGGGGTACAATAATAGCTTGTCCATTCGTCATTTCTGCTATCCATGCATTAAAAGAATCTTCCATTGTAATGGGTACATATAGCAATAATTCGACAGCTTCTGCGTAATCAATATGATGAAGCGGATATTGTGAACTCCTTACTTCGTTTTCAACTTTGCCTAACCACGTATAATCAATAGATACTTTTATTAAGTGATGAAGACGTCTTTCGACAATCTGCGCTGCCATTATGCCCTCTGTGGTTGCTTTACCATAAGCTCGGATTAAACCACCACCACCTAATTTAATGCCACCGAAATATCTTGTTACGACTACAACTGTGTCTTTTAAGCCCTGTTTTTTTAATACTTCAAGCATTGGAAATCCAGCAGTTCCACTCGGTTCACCATCATCATTTGCTTTTTGAACGGAATCATGTTCGCCAATTAGGTATGCGGAGCAATTATGATTGGCTGATTTATGTTTTAATTTTATTTCTTCAATAAAGGCTTGAGCTTGTTGTTCTGACTCTACGCGACTTATATATGTAAGGAAGCGCGATTTTTGAATAATAATTTCAGATTCGCCGTACCCTTTTACTGTTAGGTAATCTTTTCTCAAAAAAACACTCCTTTTGAAATCTAGTTGTCATGCAATTTTAATATTTAATTGTGTATATAGTGATATAATTAATGCAGTCATTGCAGGAAAATTGGCATATATGGCGTATAAGTAATAAAGAGAGAAACGAATGCAACGTCATTCATCAGAATGTTGCTCGAAAAGGAGAATACCTGATGTCTGGGAAAAAGGTCGATATCAATTCACTTGATTATATTTTTAGTCAAATGGTTGAGACAATGAACCGTTCTAAAAATGATATCTTCATTATAAGCGAGCAAAATCGACAAAGCTTAATTCAAATGCAAAAAGAATTAGCGATTGTTCATTCGAAGTTAGAAGATGTCTTCACAGAAGGGAATTTGCTTATTGAAGAGACACGGTTATCTCGAAAACGTTTAGGAGATGTCTCTAAACATTTTAACACGTTCACAGAAGAACAAGTTCGAGAAGCTTATGAACATGCTAACGATTTGCAAATTAAACTTTCGATTAATCGAACTGAAGATCGACAATTACAAGAGCGTCGAGATGATTTAGAACGTCGTTTAAATGATTTAAACGATGCGATTTTGCATGCGGACCAACTTGTTACGCAAGCAAATGTGGTAACTAACTATCTAACATCCGATTTAAAAAATGTGGGGCAAGCTTTAGAAACAGCGAAGTTAAAACAAGACTTTAGTATGAAAATTATTGAAGCACAAGAAGAAGAACGCAAACGATTGTCTCGGGAAATACATGATGGACCAGCGCAGATGATGGCTAATGTATTAGTCCGTTCAGATTTAATTGAACGAACATATCGAGAAAAGGGTGTTGATCAAGCACTTATTGAAATATCTAGTTTAAAATTAATGGTCCGTAATGCACTATCAGAAGTGCGACGAATTATTTACGATTTAAGACCAATGGCATTGGACGATTTAGGATTAGTGCCTACCCTCAAAAAATACTTAATGACTATCGAAGAATATAATACGAGTTGCCAAATACACTTCCGTTCACATGGAAATCAGAGAAGACTTTTATCCAACTTTGAAGTTGCTATCTTTCGTTTAATTCAAGAATCGGTAACGAATGCGACGAAACATGGTAAATCTCAAAACATTTGGGTAGACGTTGAATGGTGTACTTCTATGGTAACGATTACTGTAAAAGATAATGGAACCGGATTTGATAAACGTTTAGTTCGAGATAAATCTTTTGGTATGATAGGAATGCAAGAACGTATTGATTTATTAAAGGGTGAGATGATTGTTAAATCCACTATTGGTAAAGGTACTTCTATGAAGTTTCAAATTCCTTTGATTGAGGAACAAAGATAAGCTTGTCTTATATACTAGGAGGAAAATGACGATGACGAAAATTGTAATCATTGACGACCACCAATTATTCCGTGAAGGTGTTAAACGAATATTAGATTTTGAAGATTCATTTGATGTAATTGCTGAAGGCGATGACGGAAGCGATGCATTAAGTTTATATGAACAATATGTACCAGAAGTAATTTTAATGGACATTAACATGCCACGTAAAAATGGTGTTGAAGCAACTGGTGAATTAATGGCGAAATATCCTGACGCGAAAGTCATCATGTTATCTATTCATGACGACGAATCGTATGTCATGCATGCCTTAAAAACTGGTGCACTTGGCTACATGTTAAAAGAAATGGATGCAGATGCAATTATCCAAGCAATTAAAGTTGTTGCAGCTGGAGGATCTTATTTACATCCTAAAGTAACGCGTAATTTAGTGTCGGAATTCCGTCGCCTAAGTGAGCGCGAAAACAAAGGAACATTCCACCAATCGGAAATTCGTCGTCCTTTCCACTTACTAACTAAACGCGAATGTGAAGTATTACAGTTATTAACTGATGGACAAAGTAACCGCATGATTGGAGAAACATTGTTCATCTCTGAAAAAACCGTTAAAAACCACGTATCAAGCATTCTTCAAAAAATGAACGTAAACGATCGTACACAAGCCGTAGTTACAGCTATCAAAAATGGTTGGGTAGAAGTACGTTAATTAACATTACTAACCCCCACAAGCTCTTGCTTGTGGGGGTTTTTGTGAGTGTGAGTCGCTCCAGGTTGACGAAGTGAGTCTCCAGGTTGTACAAAATGACTCAATCCCCTAAAAGATGTTTCGTCAAACAGCAATTCGTCCACTCGGTTTTTAACACCAAACCTTTACGTTTT
Source organism: Paenisporosarcina sp. OV554 (assembly GCF_003058165.1). Classification (GTDB taxonomy): domain Bacteria; phylum Bacillota; class Bacilli; order Bacillales_A; family Planococcaceae; genus Paenisporosarcina. Next base: position 54,982 of record NZ_QBUC01000001.1, read on the forward strand.
CTATGGAACTTTCACAATTGGACTAACGTCTATTGTGTAGAAGGCTATTATTTATTGTCAGGATTTAATTTTTATGTCAAAATAAAAGCCGAGTAGGAGGGACGAGCTTAATGAAATTTAAATATATAGTACTACTTGTTATTCTTTCGATATTTCTTTCGGCATGTTCGAGCGAAGAGAATCGTAAAGGAGCTGGGTCAGTATCTGATGGTGAATCGTCTGGTGAAAATAGTCCATTAGAACATAGTGTGAAAGACCAAGAAGAGAATGATGTTGGTTTTGAAATGGTTGGTACCAATGTTGATGAAGCTCAAAATATACCAGCAGATGAGAAAAAGGCGTTGCTAGAAGCTTTCGGGACATATATTAGTTCTTTCAATGAAGAAGATCTAGAGAAATATATGACTGTAATTGCTAAAGAGCCTGAAGGATTTGATTACCTGGAAGAAGAAGTGACTGTAAAAGAAACGTTTGCTCAATATGAAGTGAACCGGAAGGCTGAAGATGTGACGGTTATTAAATATAATAAAAACCAAGCACAAGTTTTCGCTTCACTTTCTATATCTCTTAAACAAGAGACAACAGGAGCAAAACTTGATCGAACTGGAAGACAAGTCACAGTATTTGCAAAAGAAGATGGCGAATGGCGTGTAACGAGCGTTTATTTCATCGGAGATGTAGCAGAATAAATAGTGGAAAACCTCGCATACAAGCGAGGTTTTTTTATATGTCACTCTGGCGCTTTACACAATACTTGAGTAAAATAAATAAATAGGAATGAGTACAATCCGAAATGGAGGAATGCTCATGAAAGAAGTGCAAGCATTTTTAACTGGTCGTATTTGGTTGAAGGAACAAACCCCCTTTCCTTTACCAGTAATCGAAGAATTTATTCGAAAAGGATTTATTTCCCCCCACACAGGCATTCAGTCTAATCAAAATTCCAGTAGTAAAAAAACGAAAAGTTCAAATTGTCGACGGTGCGGCAATAAGCAATTGACCGCATTTCAATGTGCAAAATGTAATGGTACTTGTTTGTATTGTAGACAGTGTATTCAGATGGGAAGAATAAGTAGCTGTAGCGAGTTAATTACATGGTCCGGGCCGTCCAAAGTCCATGAGGTAAATCACTGTTTTACATGGTCGGGAACCTTAACTTCACTACAAGCAAAAGCTTCAAACGAATTACTTATTAGCGTTCAACGAAATCAGAGTCATTTAATTTACGCTGTTTGTGGAGCTGGTAAAACAGAATTACTTTATCCTTCAATATTTGATGCACTGCAACGAGGGCTCCGTGTGTGCGTTGCGACGCCTAGAACAGATGTAGTATTGGAACTTGCCCCAAGGTTTCAGCAAGTTTTCCCGCAAACTATAATTCATGCTTTGTATGGTGGATCTCCAGATTATTCGGATTTTGCCCAATTGATTCTTGCAACAACACATCAATTATTGCGTTTTGAGAAAGCGTTTGATGTCGTGTTCGTGGATGAAGCAGATGCTTTTCCTTATACAGTGGACAAGTCCCTACAATTTGCTGTTCAAAAAGCAAAAAAGAAAAGTGCCGCTGTTCATACCATAACCGCTACTCCTTCTGATGAGCTATTAAGTCAAGCGGATAATATTTCGCTTATTTCACAGCGTTTTCACGGGTTTCCATTGCCTGTTCCAAGGTTTGTTGGGTTATGGAACTATAAGAAGCATATGTATAAAGACCAACTTCCTCAGAAGTTAGCTAATTGGACACAACAATGTCTTCAAAATGATCAACCATTTTTAATTTTTTTCCCGACGATTGATTTAATGAAGTGCGCATTACCCTTATTTCAGCAAATTCATGTAGACATCTCAGCAGTTCATGCGGAGGATCCTGAAAGGAAAGAAAAGGTTCTAAAATTACGCCGAAAAAAAGTATGTGGTTTACTTACTACGACCATACTTGAACGAGGGATTACTATTCCAAATGTCCAAGTAGCTGTTGTAGGAGCAGATGAAAAGATTTTTACTAGTAGCGCTTTAATCCAAATTAGTGGGCGTGTGGGTCGATCAGTAGATTTTCCGAGTGGAGATTTAGTGTTTTTTCATCATGGAATTTCTCTAGAAATGGATAAGGCAAAAGCAACAATTATAGAGCATAATACGAATCGGGAAGTATTATGAAGTGCTTGATTTGTTCTTCTTCATTTTTAGAAATCGCATCATGGCGAAAACTACTCTTTATTAAATCATCACAATTAGTTTGCGAAAAATGTTTAAATAAATTCGAAAAAGCTGAAGAAAAAGATTGTAGGAACGAATGGATCGGTACCCATTATGAAGGTGCCCTTGATTCCGTTAATTCCATATACAACTACAATGACTGGATGAAACACGTTTATCAGCAGTATAAATTTCAATTAGACGTGGAACTCGCAAACATATTTACATCGGATTTTCTGCCATTACTTAAAGTTAAAGCGAAAATTGTTCCTATTCCTCTTCATCCGGACATGTTACTCGCACGGACTTTTTCCCAAGTTGATGAATTACTAAATGCTGCAAATGTTCCTTTTCATCATGTCTTGTCCAAAACATTAAATCACTCGCAAGTCGGAAAATCGAAAAAAGAACGAATCTCTACAGAATTAATTTTCACGGTTACGAAGGATGTTCAAAATCAAAACATTTTATTAGTCGATGATTTGTATACAACCGGCACTACATTGCACCATGCGGCCTATGTTTTAAAAAAAGCAGGAGCTAATACGGTTGATGCTTTGACGCTAATCCGCGCATGAAAAATTAATGGAAATGACTTCATTCGACAAATTACTAATTTATTTTTGGTTTGTTGAAGGAGTTATTAGGGGATAAGTAGAATAAGGTTAACATAGCCTTAATTAAAGGAGGAGTTTACATGTTAAATTATAATATCCGCGGTGAAAACGTTGAGGTAACTCCTGCGATTCGCGAACACGTTGAAAGCAAAATCAATAAAGTTGAACGCTATTTCAACGAAGAAATTCAAGCGAACGCAAATGTCAATTTAAAGGTATATAACGACAGTCAAACGAAAGTCGAAGTTACGATTCCAATGAAGAATTTAACGCTTCGTGCTGAAGAAAGACATAATGATATGTATGCAGCAGTCGACTTAATCGTCGATAAATTAGAGCGTCAAATTCGTAAATATAAAACTAAAGTAAATCGTAAGTTCCGTGAACGAGAAGGTGTTGGCGCATATTTTGCTAACGTGCAATCACCAGAACAAGCAACCCATCAAGAAGATAGTGAAGAAGATATCCATATTGTTCGTACAAAACAATTTGAATTGAAACCAATGGATCAAGAAGAAGCCGTTTTACAAATGGATATGCTTGGACATAATTTCTTCGTATTCACAGATTCTGAATCAGATGGAACACATATTGTCTATAAACGTAAAGATGGTAAGTACGGATTAATCGAAACTAACTAAATGAAAAGCGTGTAAAGAAAGCCCATATTCGTGGGCTTTCTTTTTTTGTCTTTATTGAAAAACCTACTTTTTTATTTGTCGAATGAGGAGGAATTGAGTCGATTAAAGCGAATATTAAAACAGTAGATAGAATACATAATTCCGTTTCAAAAGGGGAGGGAATTATTTGATTAGCATACGGCTATGGGACAAATTTGGGTTACGAGGCAAGGTGTTATTCGCAATGAGTGCCGTTGTCATTTCAATTCTGTTTATAATAGCTGCCTTTTCATACAATTATTCGAAAAAATTATTTGAGGGACATATAAAAGAAGAACTGGAGATGAAAAATGAAGTTGTTGCACAGGAAATTAATACTTTGTTAAAAAGTAAAAGAGGAATTGCAGAGCAACTTGGTGAATTAGAAGAATTAGATATGCAATTAGAAACCATACCTCAATTAATTGCGTCCTATGAAATTAACAATAACAAATATGTTTTGTTAACTGAGCAAGGTCAAATTTTATTTGATGATGACAATATGTGGCCTGAATTAAAAAAGCTCAATATCTCCGATGATGTTGTTACCTTAGTTAACACATCTCAAGGCAACGTATATGTTGAAGTCCGAGAAATTAAAGGGACAGGTTGGCAAATGGTGAGTTATATACCCGCCATTAATGTTACTCACCCACTTCAAAATTATGCCAAGACTATTGGGTTGTCATGGATTATTGCAGCTGTTTTAATATTAATCATTTTGTCCATAATCTTGCGTAGTATGTTAAAAGATTTACCCATAATAGTGAAACATGTTCGCCAAATGGAACAAGGAAACTTAGGTTCGAATATGAATATTAATCGTAATGATGAGATTGGGGAAATTGCACAATCAATTGAGCAGATGGGGGAATTGTTAAATATACAAGTTCAAGAAATGGATTTCCAAGCTCGTTTTGATTCTTTAACAAGTTTACCAAACCGTTCATCAGTTCGACGTCAACTGGCAAAATGGATCGAGGATATACGAAATACTCCCCAAATGATTGCCGTTACTTTCTTAGATTTAGATCACTTTAAACAAATTAACGATTCGAAAGGTCACTCATACGGTGATGATCTTTTAATTCAAGTGGCAGAACGCATTCAACAATTATTACCTAAGCATAGTTATTTTGGTCGATTTGGTGGAGACGAGTTTATAATACTCTTGCATACGGAAAGAGAACATTTCCCTTTTATTCGAACGACACTGAATAATATACATGATGCATTTTCAAAAGCATTTTACTTAAATAAACAAGCTGTATTCGTAACACCTTCTATGGGGGTTTCCCTTTATCCGACAGATGCAGACGCATGTGAACAACTATTCGTAAACGCTGACACAGCTCTATATAAAGCGAAAGAGGCTGGCAGAAATAGAATTCTTTATTTTAATTATGAAATGAAAGAAGAGTTTGAAAAACAACATATGTTGGAACAAGGATTGCGTGAAGCTATTAAATTCAATCACTTTACGCTGGTTTATCAGCCACAATTCAATTTAAAAACAAATAGGACAGAAAGTTTGGAAGCGTTGCTACGCTGGCGTCATCCTGAATGGGGAATGATCTCTCCGGCAGAATTTATTCCTGTAGCCGAGAAATCAGGTAATATCTTAGTAATTGGTGATTGGGTGCTCGAAATGGCAATTCGGGAAATTAAAGAAATTCATCATCAATATCCATATGTTTCATCCATAGCAATAAATGTTAGCGCATTACAACTAAAAGAGATAGACTTCATTCACAGGCTAAAAACACTTTTGAGAAAGTATCAAGTAAATCCAAGTCTAATTGAAATTGAAATTACCGAGTCAATGTTTATAGATAGCGGAGAAGAAGTGCTACAAACTCTTCAAAAGATCCGAAAAATGGGTATCTCAATTGCCCTAGATGATTTTGGAACAGGTTATTCTTCATTAAATTATTTACGAATATTACCGATCAATCGAGTGAAAATTGATCAAAGTTTTGTTCAACAAATGGAAAATGACGTCAGAGTGCAAGCAATTGTTAAATCGGTCATAGACCTATCACACAATTTAGGATTTAATATTGTTGCAGAAGGGGTTGAAACAGTTAAACAACTGGAGCTCCTAATAGCAATGGAAACAGATATAATTCAAGGTTTTTACTACAGTAAACCACTTAATAAAGGGCAATTGCATACATTCTTAGATAACGACGTCACTTGATTTGTACAAGTCCGTTATTTGCACCCCTTTAGTAGCAGTGTTAAAATAAACCTTAGACTAAATGGGAAGTGAATTTAAATGCTTGGAGTATTAAATAAAGTATTTGACTTAAATAAGCGGGATTTAAAAAGATTAGAAAAAATTACTGATCAAGTTGAAGCGTTAGCACAACAAACAGAAGCTTTAACTGATGATCAATTACGTGCAAAAACAGATGAATTTAAACAACACTATGCTAGTGGGACTGTATTAGAAGATTTACAAGTTGAAGCGTTTGCAGTTGTAAGAGAAGCGGCAAGACGTGTATTCGGAATGTATCCTTTCCGTGTTCAAATTATGGGGGCTGCAGCACTTCATGAAGGAAATATTGCTGAAATGAAAACTGGTGAAGGTAAAACATTAACATCTACAATGCCAGTTTATTTGAATGCAATTACTGGTAAAGGCGTTCATGTAGTGACGGTCAATGAGTATTTAGCGAGTCGTGATGCTGAAGAAATGGGTAAATTGTATAATTTCTTAGGCTTAACTGTCGGTTTGAATTTAAATAGTTTGAATAAAGACGAAAAACGTGATGCATACGCTGCGGATATTACCTATACGACAAACAACGAATTAGGTTTCGATTATTTGCGCGATAATATGGTGTTATATAAAGAGGAGCATGTTCAACGACCACTTTACTTTGCAGTAATCGATGAAGTTGACTCAATCTTAATTGATGAAGCACGTACGCCGTTGATCATTTCTGGAAATGCTGCTAAATCTGCTCAACTTTATCAGCAGTCAAATGCACTTGTGAAAGTACTTCGTAAAGAAGAAGACTATTCATACGATGAATCGACTAAAGGCGTAGTTTTAACTGAAGCTGGAATTGAAAGAGTTGAAAAAGCGTTTGGCATTGATAACTTATTTGATTTAACACATGTCCGTTTAAACCACGCGATCAACCAATCATTAAAAGCACATGCGAGTATGCATAATGATGTGGACTATGTGGTTCAAGATGGGGATGTCGTGATCGTTGACTCCTTCACTGGTCGCTTAATGAAAGGTCGTCGCTACTCTGATGGACTTCACCAAGCCATTGAAGCAAAAGAGGGTCTTGAGATTCAAAATGAATCTATGACCATGGCTACTATCACGTTCCAAAATTACTTCAGAATGTACGAAAAACTTTCGGGTATGACGGGTACTGCAAAAACGGAAGAAGAAGAATTCCGAAACATTTACAATATGAATGTTATCAGCATTCCAACAAACCGTGTAATTGGTCGGGATGATCGTGCAGACTTAATCTATGCTTCCATGGAAGGGAAATATAAAGCAGTTGCGGCTGATATTGCTGAGCGGAACAAAGCAGGTCAACCTGTTCTTGTTGGAACTGTTGCGATTGAAACTTCCGAAATCATTTCAAACTTATTAAAAAAACACGGTATTCAACATAATGTATTAAATGCTAAAAATCATGAACACGAAGCCGAAATTATCGCGACAGCTGGTCACAAAGGTTCAGTTACTATTGCGACGAACATGGCTGGTCGTGGTACTGACATTAAACTTGGCGAAGGTGTTGTTGAAGTTGGCGGTTTAGCCGTTATTGGTACTGAACGTCATGAGTCACGCCGTATTGATAATCAGCTTCGAGGTCGTTCTGGACGTCAAGGGGATCCAGGTATCACGCAATTCTACTTATCAATGGAAGATGATTTAATGCGTCGTTTTGGTTCTGATAATATGCGTGCCATGATGGCTCGTCTTGGAATGGACGATACTCAACCAATTCAATCTAAAATGGTTACAAAAGCAGTTGAATCTGCTCAAAAACGTGTGGAAGGTAATAACTTCGATGCACGTAAACGTTTGTTACAATACGATGATGTTTTACGTCAACAACGTGAAATTATTTATAAAGAACGTTTAGAAGTGTTAGAGACAGACAATATGCGTGGTCTTGTAGAAACGATGATAAATGATGTAATTGAACGCACAGTTACTTCACACACATCATCCGATAAACAAGCTGAGTGGAACTATAAAGGACTTGAAGATACGATTCATGCGAATTTATTATCCGAAGGTGCGGTATCACGAGATCAATTAGAAGGTAAATCGTCTGAAGAAATAACTGAATATGTTAAGACACTAGTATACAAACACTATGATGAAAAAGAAGAAGAAATGTCTTCAGAACGTATGCGAGAATTTGAAAAAGTTGTGTTACTACGTTCTATTGACTCGAAATGGATTGACCATATCGATGCAATGGACCAATTACGACAAGGAATTCACTTACGTGCATATGGACAAATTGATCCACTTCGTGAATATCAAAACGAAGGATTTGCAATGTTTGAATCAATGGTCGAATCTGTCCAAGAAGATGTAGCGAAATATGCAATGAAGGCAGAAATACGCAACAACCTTCAACGTGAAGAAGTTGCAAAAGGTCAAGCTGTTAACCCGAAAGAAGAGGGTGGGCCTGTTAAGAAAAAACCAGTACGAGCAGAGGCTTCAGTTGGACGAAATGAAATATGTCCATGTGGCAGTGGTAAGAAATTCAAAAATTGCCACGGTGCTGTTGAATGATAACGGAGGAATTTAGCAATGATGGAATTATCAGATGTACGTAATGAATTAGATAGAACCGCTTCAAAATTACTCGACTTTAGGGGGTCTCTTTGACTTAGAAAACAAAGAGGCACGAATTGCAGAATTAGATGAAAATATGTCGTATCCCGATTTTTGGAATGATCAAGATGCTGCTCAAGTTGTAATAAGTGAAGCTAATGGCTTGAAAGAAATTGTCAATGAATATCAAGAGTTAGTCGACACACAAGAAAATTTAGAAATGACGTTGGAATTGTTACGTGAAGAACCAGACGAAGAATTGCACGAAGAGCTCAGCAAAGAAATGAAGGAATTCACTTCAAAATTGGGTGACTTCGAATTGCAGTTATTACTGAGTGAACCATATGACAAAAACAATGCCATTTTGGAACTACACCCTGGAGCTGGTGGAACGGAGTCTCAGGACTGGGGCTCGATGCTACTTCGCATGTATACGCGTTGGGGTGAAAAACGTGGCTTTAAAGTGGAAACATTAGATTACTTAGCTGGTGACGAAGCGGGTATCAAATCCGTTACGTTAGGTTTTAAAGGACATAATGCGTATGGATATTTAAAAGCTGAAAAAGGTGTACATCGTTTAGTGCGTATTTCACCTTTCGATTCTTCTGGACGTCGACATACATCTTTCGTATCTTGTGAAGTAATGCCTGAATTCAATAATGAAATTGAAATTGAAATTCGGACTGAAGATTTGAAAGTGGATACGTATCGTGCAAGTGGTGCAGGTGGTCAGCATATTAATACGACTGACTCAGCTGTACGTATCACACATATTCCAACGGGTGCAGTTGTTACGTGTCAGCAAGAACGTTCACAAATTAAAAACCGTGAAAAAGCTATGACCTATTTGAAAGCTAAACTTTATGCCTTGAAAATTCAAGAACAAGAAGCACAAATGCTTGAAATTCGTGGCGATCAAAAGGAAATCGGATGGGGAAGTCAAATTCGCTCATATGTATTCCACCCATATTCAATGGTAAAAGATCATCGCACAAGCACTGAAAGTGGAAATGTCCAAGGCGTTATGGACGGAGATATTGATTTATTCATTAATTCATATTTACGTTCAAGAATGAACTAATTATAGAAAAGCGGGTATCCAAAAAGGATGCCCGTTTTTTGTTTGTTAGAAATGAATTTAAAATCTAGTTCGCTAATCAACTTTATATGAAACCAATTTTTCACTTAGGTTTTCGGGAGCACTGCAAAATCACCATGCTGCACCTTTGCCTAATGAATAAGTAAGTGGGGGATGTGACAAAGGTTACATCCCCCATCTTTCTTCGCTTCCCCACAACCTTTCGATTTTGGTTTACTAAGGAAAAGACAACATTTTTAAAGAATTAAGCCGCCGAAGATGCTATTTCGGTGGCTACTGCGTTTCTTTATTTTGGCAACAGTTTTTTAAAAGTGAGCCCGCGAGAGTGAGAATGATGATGAGAGGTACTGTTGGGTATTCAATAAAGCGAGTTTTAACTCGAATTTTGAGATGAAAAAAGCATAAAGAGGCTGAAATATCATCTTCAGCTGAATATCTATATAAAGAACGTAACTATTCTCTAGTAAACCAAACAATCCTAACTTTGAGTATCCAGGTTGTAAGCGAGCAAAGGGCGCACACCCGCCGCAAGATGATCTAGAAAATGAGAGGTGAGCGCAGTGACGAAGTCACAAGCTCACCATTTTTATTCTCTAGACCAAGGTGCAGCAGAGGCTGCGTGCGAAGCGACCTGAAAACCTATCTACTTCAAAGTTTCCGTTTTCTATTTAACAAAGTGAGTGTCACTTATGGAGAAAAAAACGTATAAATAAAAAAAGCAAAAAGAGGCTGAGATATCATCTTCAGCCGAATATCTACTTAAAGGAAGTATCATTTCTGTAGTAAACCAAAGCACTATTACTTAGAATCCAGGTCGCAAGGGAGCGAAGGACGTAAAGCAGCTGTAAGATAATCTGGAAAATGAGAGGCAAGTGCATTGACGAAGTCACAAGCGCACCCACTTTATTCTCTAGACCAAGGTACAGCAGAGGATGCGTGCGAAGCGACCTGAAAACCTATACTAATTGTCTACTACCGCTTATTCTATAAAGTGAGTCTCACTGTTGCTGAAAAAATCTATGCGGTTTATCATCTTCGGATGAATATTTACAGAAATGAAGTAAAAACTCTTAAGTAAACCAACCATCATAGTGTTTTTCCAGATTGACTTTCTCACTTCATCATAATGAACTTCACACATAACAAAGGGTCTGATATACTTCACTAGGGAATTTTAGATAACTAGAAGGTAGGAATAATCATGAAAAATCGTAAAGTACGGAATGAGCCACATCCAATTTTATCTTCCATATTAGAGTATATATATATCATAATCGGAGCTGCAATTATTGCCGTTGGATTTAATGTTTTTTTACTACCTAATGAAGTTGCATCTGGTGGAGTAAGTGGAATTAGTACCATACTAAAAGGTGTATTCAACTGGAATCCAGGTCTTGTGCAATATGCATTTAATATTCCGTTGTTTATTACTGGCGTTATTTTTCTCGGTAAGCAATTCGGTGCACGTTCACTTGTCGGAACTCTTGCGTTGCCATTATTTGTCTTATTAACAGCGAATTGGGAACCAGCTACATTGAATCCTTTACTCGGAGCATTATTTGGCGGTATCTCGGTTGGTGTAGGTCTGGGGATCGTGTTTAGAGGTCGTGCATCAACAGGAGGAACCGACTTAGCAGCCCAAATTATTGCAAAATATTCAGGTCTGACACTTGGTACAAGCGTCATGTTAATTGATGGACTCATAGTGCTTTCAGCTGCTTTAGTATTTGATGTTGAAAAAGGATTATACGCTTTAATCGGATTATTTGTTACCACGAAAACAATTGATATTATCCAACTTGGCTTTAGCCAATCGAAAATGGTTTACATTATTACGAATAAACAAGAAGAAATTAGGGATGCTATCTATACCGAAGTTAATCGGGGTGTGACAAAACTTTCAGCAGTTGGCGGTTATACAGAACAAGAACGACCAATATTACTTGTCGTTGTCTATCAAACAGAGTTTACAAAATTAAAACAAGTAATAAAAAACGTTGATCCGTCTGCATTTGTCATCGTAACAGACTCCTACGAGGTATTAGGTGAAGGTTTTAAACGTCCATAATAAGGTATACTTTAGTAGAATGTAAAAAATTCTGGGAGGAAAAGAACATGAAATTGAAATTACTTGCAGCTATTTTTGGTTCTGTATTGATGATTGCCGCATGTGGTGGCGGAGATGAAGAAGCGACCGTAACAAATAAGAAAAATGGTGGAGAAGTTGTTGAGACTCAAGATGCTGAGAAAATTGTGCAAGGAAATTGTACAAGTTGTCATGGTGGAAATTTAGAGGGTCAAGGAAACTTCCCTAACCTGACTGATGTTGGTTCACGACTATCACAAGAAGAAATTTTAAAAGTGATACAAGAAGGCCGTGGTGCGATGCCAGCTAACATTATTGAAGGTGCAGAAGCAGAAGTAGTGGCAGAATGGTTATCAAATAAGAAGTAATAAGAGAGACCAACGCATAATTTCGCGTTGGTCTTTTTAATTTGTAAAAATCTTGTCGAAATCTAAGAAGGAATATTCGACTAAAATATTGAAATATATTTCAATATGGATTGTTTTCTTGTGTAAAAAGTAATAGAAGAGAGATATTGTAGGCTTTTTTGTTGATATTTTGTAATGATAATGTAATGAAAATTTGTCGATAACATTGTTATAATGAATTTGTCGGAAAAAATCATAAAATAGTTTTAAAATGTATAGGTGGTTACAAAAAATATGATTTCAATGAAAAATGTTTATAAAAAATATCCAAACGGCATAGTTGCCGCAAATGGATTTAATGTAGAAATTAAACAAGGTGAATTTGTTTATGTAGTTGGTCCAAGTGGGGCTGGTAAATCGACATTCATCAAGATGATGTATAGAGAAGAACGACCAACGAGCGGAGAAATAATTGTTAATGGAGTAAATTTGGCAACATTGAAGTCGAAAAATGTTCCATATTTAAGAAGACAAATCGGCGTAGTTTTTCAAGACTTTAAATTATTGCCTCGATTAAATGTCTATGAGAATGTTGCATTTGCATTAGAAGTAATTGAGGAATCACCAAAAGTGATCCGCAAACGCGTAATGGAAGTGTTGGATTTAGTAGGACTTAAACATAAAGCACGCATGTTTCCAACAGAACTTTCAGGCGGCGAACAACAACGTGTCTCAATTGCCCGTTCTATAGTAAATAATCCAAAAGTGATGATTGCTGACGAACCTACTGGTAACTTAGATCCTGATACATCATGGGATATTATGAATTTATTTGAAGAAATTAATCGTCGAGGCACAACAATAATTATGGCAACTCATAATAAAGAAATTGTCAATACGAATACACACCGAGTTATAGCAGTTGAAGGCGGATTAGTGGTTCGTGATGAAGTTGGAGGTGCCTACGGTTATGAAAGCTAGAACAGTAGGACGTCATTTCCGAGAAAGTTTTAAAAGTTTAAGTCGAAATAGTTGGATGACATTTGCTTCGGCAAGTGCTGTTACAGTCACGTTATTATTAGTAGGCGTTTTCGTCATGATTATGATGAACTTAAACAAAGTTGCAGACGATTTAGAAAAAGACGTTGAAATTAAAGTATTAGTCGAACTGACAGCAAATGATAAAGAAGCAAAACAGTTAGAAAAAGAAATAAAAAATATTGATGGCGTAGCATCTCTTACATATTCAACAAAAGAAGCTGAACTCGAAGATTTAATAAACGATTTCGGGGAAAATATGGGATTATCCGAACAAAACAATCCCCTAAGAGCTGCCTTTTATGTGAAAGCTACTAATCCTCAGGATACTGAAAAAGTCGCTGAGAAAATTGATCGGCTGAAAAATACATATTCAATAGAATATGGAGAAGGTAAGATTGAGAAGTTGTTCGAATTCTTAAATGTTGCTCGAAATGTAGGACTAGTCTTAATTTTAGCCTTACTGTTTACTGCAATGTTCTTAATTTCAAATACAATACGAATTACGATAGTAGCACGTCGTCGTGAAATTGAGATTATGAAACTAGTAGGTGCGACAAATGGCTTTGTCCGAATTCCTTTTGTATTAGAAGGAATGTGGATTGGTATTCTGGGATCAATTTTACCAATTACTCTTGTTAGTCTACTTTACTTCAATCTATATAAAATACTTCAACCATATTTAGAAGGCGAAATGTTTAAATTATTACCAATTACTCCATTTTTATACCAAGTAAACATCCTTATTCTTGTGATGGGTATTTTTATTGGCGTTTGGGGAAGCTTCATGTCGGTGAGAAAGTTTTTACGCGTTTAAGCGCGAATTTGAAAGGGGCATAACATGGGAAAGAAACAATCTAAATTGATGATAGTAGCCTTAGCAACAGTGTTAGGAAGTTCAGTATTTATGAATCAACCTGCTGCTTCAGCAAACTCATTAAATGAATTAAAAAGTGAACAAAAACAATTGGAGCAGAAAGAGAACCGATTGAATTTGACTATTCAGAAGAAAAATGGCGACATTACTAGAAATCAAAATTCTCAAACGGATTTGCTTTCACAGATCCAAGCTCTGGATAGTAAAATAATTGAAACAGATAATGAGATTGATAGAATCAAAGGCGATATTAAACGTACTAATGATGAAATTGACAAATTGCACGAAACGATTAAAGTGCTTGAAAAGAAAATTGCAGATCGTGATGAATTGATTAAAGAACGATTACGTGCAGTTCAAGAAAGCGGTGGATCTGTAAATTATTTAGATGTTTTACTTGGAGCTAGTAGTTTCGCAGACTTTATTGACCGCTTCTCTGCTGTTAATACATTAATGGATGCTGATCGTAAAATACTGGAAGAACAAGCGGCCGATAAAAAATCGCTTGAAGAACAAAAAGCTTCAGTTGAAGAGAAATTAGCGAAACAAAAACAAAGTCAAGACAAGTTAATGAATCTTAAAGCAACTCTAAATTCTCAAAAAGTGTCAAAAGGTAAATTGGTAGATAAACTGGAAGCACAGCAATCTCTACTAATAACAGAGAAAAAAGGGCTTGAAAAAGAACATGAAGAAACACATAAAGTTAGTAAAGAAATTGAAAATAAAATTGTGGCTGAACAATCTCGTTTAATTGAAATTGCTCGTCAAGCTGAAATCGCTCAAAAGAAAAAAGCAGCCGAGGAACGTGCACAAAGAAATCAACAAAAATCTACAACAGTATCACGACCTTCTGCACCTGGACCGAGTGTATCGGTTTCTTCTGGAACATGGACACGCCCTGCTGCTGGTCGATTCTCATCAACCTTTGGAGGACGTAACATTGGTTCTGGAAATGAGTTTCACTACGGTAGTGACATTGCGAATAGCGTAGGAACACCGGTTGTTTCTGCAGCAGATGGTGTTATTTCTCACGCAGGACCAATGGGAACTTACGGCAATGTAATCATGATTACTCACTCAATTAATGGTCAAATTTTCACTACGGTTTATGCACATTTAAGTGGAATTAATGTTGGCGTTGGCCAATCAGTTTCAAAAGGACAACTTGTCGGTAAAATGGGAAGTACAGGTCGTTCTACAGGATCACATTTACATTTTGAAGTTCACGTAGGTCCTTGGAATAGTTCACGTTCTAATGCAGTAAATCCAATACTTTACGTATCATTTTAATTAAATCTAGTAAAAACTCACTCTCATTTTATTGAGAGTGAGTTTTTCTATGTAAATGTTTACTATCACGAATATATGAAACGTTGTTTAGGAGATGAGAAATATTGCCCGTTACGGATTGGTTTATTATTAGAACATTGACGATACCTTCATCATGGGTCGCTGTACTTTTGGCCATACTACTGACAGGAATTATTGTATGGCGCAAATTCGGAAAAGAGACAGAAGACTGGTTCTCAGGTGCGGCTATTCTATTTTTACTTGTTTGGAAATTCAGTGTAGTCATTACTGACTTTGAAATGATAATCGATTCTCCATTTTCGATACTTTATTTTAATGGAGGTAGTGTAGGGGTAATTCTTGGCTTAAGCATCGCTTTGTCGAAATTATTGTTGCAGTTTAAGCGGGAAAATTGGCAAGAATTTGAGCTTGTTGCCATGTTGTTTTCAATGGTCATGTTACAATCTTTATATCAAATAATTATGGTTTTATTAAACGAAGCATCGCCTTGGCAAAAAATCGTAACGGTAGTTTTATTTGTTTTATTAGCAACTCTGACTTGGTTGAAAATCACCAGTTCAACCACTTGGCAATTTCAATTAATTGTACTGTTTTTACTTACACATATTTTTGTTGCCCTTATTCAACCACAAGGCGTGCTTCAAACCCCACTCATTGTTACCGGTATATTCGTGGTTTGTGGATTACTAGCTCACGCCTTAACAAATAAACAACATGAATTTACGGAGGAATAATGATGAAGAAAAAAATGTTTGGTCTGATTATTGTCGCAATCCTGATTTCCATCATGATTGTTGGATTTGTAAAGGGGAATGTCGATACAGAAGAGTCGTTTTCTAATGAACAAAAGGGTGTGGATCTACTAGATGTAACATCTGAAGAAGGCTTAACAAAAGGGAACTTGGCACCAGACTTTACTCTAACTACACTAGATGGCAAAAAGGTTCAACTATCTGAATTAAAAGGGAAAAAAGTCATTGTCAATTTCTGGGCAACATGGTGTCCGCCATGTAAAGCCGAAATGCCTCATATGCAAAATTTTTACGAAGATTTTTCTGATGAAGAAAATGTGGAAATTTTAGCAGTCAACTTAACAAGTGAGGATAAGGAAGAAAGTGTGCAGAATTTTGTTCAAGATTATGGATTAACTTTCCCGATTCCGCTGGACACAGAAGGAGTGGTTGGAGAGACGTTTCAAGCCATTACGATCCCAACGTCTTACATGATAGATACGAAAGGGCGTATTCAAAACAAAATCGTAGGCCCGATGGATGAAAACATGATAAAAGATTTTGTTTCAAATTTAGATTAATAATAAATCTGGCTTCTTCTTGTCGTATTGCCCGCTACTCGTTCATACAATGAAACGAAGAAAGTAGGGGGCGATATTTATTGAAAAGAAGCCGGGTTTTTTTATTTGCATTTTTAGTTATTTTGATTCTTTGTTTACTCATGTTTTGGACTCCGTTTAAAAAAGACAAGTCAGCTAGTAATACGATAAGTCAAATGTCACCAATTGATGAAGCTTATGAACGGATTTTAGCTAGCTCAGTTCATCCGGTAGAAGGGAAACTGTTGATTGAAGGCGCTCTTCGAGGAATGGCTGAAACGCTTGGGGATCCTTACAGTAAGTATATGACTAAAGAAGAAGCTAAATCGCATCGGGAATCATTGTCGGACGAGCGCGTGGGTATTGGTTTAGAAATTGTTGAAAGTAAAGGACGTTTTATCGTGGTAACGCCTTTGAAAGAATCACCAGCAGAAAAAGCAGGCGTTAAACCTTACGACGAAATTGTACAAGTAGATGGAGAGCGAGTCGACGGAAAAAGTTTATCTGATTTGCTAAAAGCTATTAAAGGTAAAAAAGGAACGAATGTTACTTTAACCGTCTTTAGAGAAACAGAAGATCGCCATATGGAACTAAGTATGGTGAGATCGGCACTGCAAATTCACACCGTTTCTAGTGAGCGTATCGAACAAGATAATTCGGCAATTGGCTATGTAAGTATTTCAATTTTTGGTGAAAAAACTGCAGAAGAATGGGAACAGCAAACCCGCACTTTGGTCAAGCAAGGGATCGACGGCTTATTAATTGATGTTCGAGGAAATCCAGGCGGATATTTACATAGCGTAGAACAAATCATTGGTACGATGTTGAAAAACGGACAGATCTTCGCTTATATGCAAGATGCCAAAGGTGTTCTCGAACCTTTGCCAGTGAAAGCAACAAATGTAGATGACTACTCAAAAGTAATGAAGAAGATTCCGATTGTGTTGTTGCAAAACGAAGGCAGTGCTTCCGCAAGCGAAGTGTTGAGTGGTGCATTAAAATCAAACCAACGTGCACTCATTGCAGGTTCTAAGAGCTTTGGGAAAGGTACTGTTCAGGAAACGTGGGAACTAACCAATGGAGGGGAAATGAAACTATCCTCGCATAAATGGTTAACACCAAAGCAACAGTGGATTCATGGAAAAGGCATAGTAGCCGATTTTAAAGTTGAATCAAATGAGCTTTACCAGCTAGAGCCGTTGCCTATTAGTGGCACTTATCAAGTAGGAGATTTTCATGAAGATATCATTTATGGACAAAAAGTATTAAAGGCATTAGGATATCCTATTACAAAAGTTAATGGATATTTTGATGAAGATACGGCAAAAGCAGTGTTGAAATTCAAAAAAGAAAAGAAACTACAAACTGATGCGATTATGAATACAGAGTTTTATCAATCAGCTAGAGAGACGATTTTGACGTATAAAACGAGCAAGAAAAATGACGATCAACTGCAAAAGTCCTTAGGTTATTTATTCCACTCTATTCAAAAGTAGAAAAAACCTATACGCATTCTATCAACGGTTTGTTACAATGGAAAGAAATGCACGAACCGTTGATTGGGTGGTGTTTGGTTTATGTGGCAAGAGATAGGATTAGAGTTGTTAAAAGGGATCAGTAAATTATTTATCAATCCATTATTTTACATTGCAATTCTTTTCGCAATACTCCTGGGATATGTTCGTGTGAAAAGAGAAAGACGTTCTTTTCGAACGCGTATTTTATGGGGTTGGACAGAAATGAAGAGAATGTTTGCGGACATCTGGATTTTTGCAGTTATTCTTTCAGTACTTAGTATTGGTATTGGTTTAACCGTAACGACAGATTGGATTGCAACGTATAGTATCATCAGTGCCATTCTAGTAATGCTTTTCATGTATCAATTGGGTTCACCAATTGTAGCAGCTGCATTAGCTATCGGAGCATTGTGGATTGGATATGAAACGAATCTCACATTCTCGTTTTTGACTTTTGATTGGTTTGGAGAAATGAACTGGATGCAATTGTCATTGCCTGTTGCCTTAATTATCGGTGCAACAGTAATTGTTGAAGGTCTACTCATTAGTAAAACTGGTGCTGAATCTGCTTCACCAATTTTAGTGAAGTCTTCTCGTGGACTAACAGCTGCAAGTTATTTATCCAAGCGTTTATGGATGATTCCCTTGCTTGTGATAGTGCCAGGAGATGTCATTCAGGAGTTTTCTCCATACTGGCCTCAATTTTCATTCGGTAGTGAATCATTTGGGTTGGTATTATTTCCAGTTGTAATTGGCTTCCAACAAAAAACTCGTCGTTCACTGCCAGTATATTTATTCCCGAAACTTGGAATGTCTGTTGCAGCTGTTGGTCTAGGTACTGTGATTTTATCAATAACTGCATTTTGGTTCCCCGTGATGGCAGCAATTAGTTTAGCTATTGGTGCAATTGCCCGTATTGGTGTTTGGATGAACTTTGCAATCAAAGAACGACAAGGAAATCACGCTGTTGCTCCCAAAGATTCAGGAGTAATGATTGCGGGTGTCTTACCCGATTCGCCAGCTGAAAAAATGGGACTTGTTATTGGTGAGTGTATTCGTAGAGTAAATGGTCAAACAGTTTCAAACGAAAGAGAATTATATGAAGCAATTCAGATAAACGCGGCACATTGTAGACTTGAAATTCTCGATCATCAAGGAGAAGTGCGATTACGTCAACATGTTATATATCGTCACGATCACCATCGTCTCGGTTTATTGGTCGTAAGATAGGAGAACATTTATGGAATCTATGGTTACCAAATTTATTTTAGCTTTATTATTACCCGGAGTGCTCGTTATATTATTTACACGAATTACGTTCTCACATATAGTAGCGTTGATATTAACGGTCGCCCTGATTACTGCATCCGTATATGCAGGATATACACATACTTGGTTGCTGTACGTCGTCGATGCTTTATCCTTAACTATCGGGTTTTGGTATGCAACACTTATGATGAAACGCGGCAAGAAACAGGAAGATTAAACGAAACGACTTTACACTCATGTGTAAAGTCGTTTTTCTTTTTTTGAATGAGAAGAATGGTGCTGTAAAAAAACGAGCGGCTAATAAGCCCTCGCTGTATAACACATTTATTCTTCATTCTTCGCTTTAAGTGCTACCTGATGAAGTAATTCTGGTGCGCTCAATAAAAGGCAGTGTCATGACCAGATACACTAAGAGTCACTTCAAAATCAAATTCTCGCTTAAAGAATAGCTAGCAAACACTTCTTCATTACCAATTTCAGGTTTCGCATGAATTTCTTGTGCCAATGAGATAATTCGTTCTGAATGGCTATCGATACTATCATAAATCTGTGATTTTAAATCAATTACCAATGTCATTTGAATTCCTCCGTTTTTTTATTAGTAAAGACCTTTGCAAGTTGCTCTTGATTTTACGGAACCTCCTTCTAAATAAATTACTTTCACTCGGAAATTGAGAACTCCCTGAAAAGGAAAATAATTGATTCCGCAGGCAATTTTAGCGCATCATCCTTCTATCTCTGAACGAAAAAAAGAGAGCCTTCTTTTTCTTATACTCAAGAAAAAGAAGGCTCTCCGAATTTACGGAAAACCATCTCGTTCTCATCTTCCAAGCGATTAGGTACATTCGCTTGCAGGAGTTGGCACAGTGTTCAACAATTAAGTTGAACCCGCTGCCGAGACGTCAAAGGGCCTGTCCCTCGGTCTCTCTAGATAAGAAAGTGATGTGTAGCTATAAAATCGTTGCAAGAATTGATTATGACTTTACTCCTTTCGAAATAACTCGTCAACTTATTTTCAATAATAAGACTATTCAGACGATTAGTGAAGGATAGGAATGGTAGATAATTTGTACAACCTGGCGGGAGCCTTCGTCAACCTGGAGAACCACTCCGTCAACCTGGAGCATCACTTCGTCAACCTGGCGAGTCACTCCATCAACCTGGACCATGTAACAAAAAATCTTCTAGCCTATCAAACTATAAATAGCTAATACTGCGATGGATCCCATTACCACTATGATGACGTTTGCTCCAGCAAATGCTAATGCGAATGCGGCGACGGCACCAATAAAGCCAAATAATAAATTGCCTTCTTGTACGAATAGGATGGCGGGAAATATTAAAGCACCTAATACAGCAAAGGGAATATTTCTTAATACACCACTAACAAGCGGTGGTAATTCACGTCCTTCTAAAAAAGTTAACGGAAAAGCACGTGGAATATAGGTCACAATAGCCATTCCGAGAATAATCCACCAATACCACTTTTCCATTAGGCGACACGTCCTTTCCGAGCATATAGAATTTCAACCAAAATCGCGGAACCCAAAGTGGCAACTAGAATTGCCCAGCCGGTTGATAATAAGCCACTCCAATACAAGGCGCAGTGAATGACTGCCCCGAATAACGCAAGCAATGCCACTTTTCGATTGCCTTTCATAGAGGGTACGAGCAAGCCTACAAACATTGCATATAATGCAATAGACATGGCTGCTTGAAGGAACGCAGGCAAATTAGCGCCAATAACGTGTCCGAGTGCTGTAAAAACTACCCAGCTGCCATAGGAAATTAATATGACGCCTGCAGCAAAGGATGTCCGAATATTATCTCGTTTTTGTGTAGCTAATACCGAAAATGTTTCATCTGTAACCCCAAATGCATAAATGGCTTTTTTCCAACGGGCATCAGGTTGCATCTTTTCGTTCAATGATGCCGTCATTAAAAAGTGACGTATGTTGACGACAAACGTATTTAGAACAATTAAAATGGGATCAACGCCTGTTGAGATTAATGTTAACGATATGTATTGAGCAGCACCTGCAAAAACAAACATGCTCATAGCCGTTGCCTCCCACATAGATAAGCCGGTTGTTTTAGCAAGTAAACCAAAAGTTAAAGCAATTGGACAGTATCCGATAGCGATGCTTAAACCGGCTCGAATTCCATTCGTAAATGTCATGTGTCATCTGCTCCTCTCGCTGAATGTTTAATAGATTATACAACTGTATGTTAAAATAAACAACGAGAGGTGAAATTATGGAACAGATGAGACGTAATTTAGGTGTTCAGTTAAAAAAAATTCGTTACCAACGTGGGATGAGTTTAGATGATATGGCGAAACTGACAGATGTTAGTAAAGCACAACTTGCACAAATGGAAAAAGGGGAGTCAAATCCGACTGTATCTACCATTTGGAAGATTGCCGATGGATTGAAAATTAGTTTCTCTTCTCTTTTACAACCACCAAAATCTACTGTAAAAAAAATCTCATCTTCAGAAATTCCATTCGTAACAGAAGACGAAGGAAGATATCGTGTATTTTCTATTATTCCGTATAGTCCAGAACGTGGTTGGGAACTTTACAGGATTGAGTTAGATCGACACTGTTCTTATGAAAGTGTTGCTCATATGGATGGAGTGGAGGAATCTTTAACGGTGGTCACTGGAGAATTGAAAATTATATTAGAAGCTGAAGAGATTCAACTTGAATCAGGTGACACCTTGGTTTTTTCTGGAAATCAAACCCACCATTATATAAACACCAGTGAAACCACGTCTATTATTCATCTAATCATTACATATCAAATGTTTGATACGGGCTGGTCTCGGGAAAACTGAAGGATAACTATTATATTTTGAGGATGAAGATCATGTTCGATTGGTTAACAACAGAAAATTTATTAGAACTAACAAGGGATTACAAATCACTTGGACCTCTCATCGGATTCTTACTACCATTTTTAGAATCTTTTTTACCATTTTTACCCCTATTTGCATTCGTTTTTGCCAATGCTAGCGCATATGGTTTATGGATAGGCTTTTTAATATCTTGGGCTGGGACTGCTATCGGTTCATATATTGTGTTTTTAATCATTCGCAAATATGGTCGTGCGCGCTTTCTTAGCATCATGACCAGACATGAACGTGTTCAGAAATTAATTCATTGGGTTGAAACGCATGGATTTGGACCGTTATTTTTATTATTATGTTTTCCGTTTACCCCGTCTGCACTCGTAAATGTTGTGGCAGGCCTATCAGATATAAAAAAGAATACGTATTTATGGACGTTACTTGCTGGTAAATTTGTGATGATTTTAACCATAAGTTTTATTGGCTATGACATTAAAGCTCTTATCACACAACCAATACGAACAGCTATAGTAGTGGCAGTTATCGTATTATTATGGCTTTTAGGTAAGCAAATTGAACGAAGGTTAAATGCACGAGTTGAAGCGGATTTTCGATTGATTCAAAAAGAAAGACAAAAGGGAAAGGGGCCCATGGTTTGAGTTCATTGAAACAGGAGGCTTGGGAATGGGCTAAAGCCATTATTATTGGCATATTAATCATTGTCGTCATTCGCTCCTTAGTAGTAACGAATTACTCAGTTTCAGGTCAATCAATGCAGCCCACACTCCAAAGTTCGGATAAAGTATTAGTAAGTAAAATTTCATATACCGTTGGCGACATTGATCGCTTGGATGTGTTAGTTTTTCATACGGATGAAAATGAAGATTACGTTAAACGAATTATTGGAGTCCCGGGAGATGTTATTACGTACTATAATGACAATCTTTTTATTAATGACAAGCGTGTGGAAGAACCTTTCTTGCAATCATATGATGCCTTTGATGATCCGAATGAAAGATTGACAGAAAATTTCACACTTCAAACGCTCACAGGAAGATTGAGAATCCCAGAAGATTCCTATTTTGTCCTTGGTGACAATCGCAGGCAAAGCCTCGACAGTCGTTATTTTCAGTTTGTGAAGAAAGATGATATCGTCGGAAAAGTTGTTGCAAGATATTGGCCACTTGAAACAGCCACCATTGATTTTACAGGTAAAAATCCCGAATAATTTCCACCTCTTGCAGTAGTTCTGTACAATAGAGGTAGGGAAGAAATTTCGGGATTTTTTATATGAAGTTCAAAAAGTCCGCTAAAAATAACTTTCGGATCTCTTCGTTGGCTTGCTTCTCCGCTCCTCACGTATTAGGTACATACGCTGTGGTGCTCGAAGACTACGCCGCCTTGACCTCCTCGGTTCTTTTTATGCTCCTTTTTGAACACTACTACTAAAGAAAATTAAGGGGGCTTTCATGTGTCACTGCGATTAATAACTGGACGAGCAGGTGTTGGGAAATCACAATATATGAGACGTGAAGTTGCCGACGCATCGAAGAGCAATCCACTGGGATCTCCTATATTTTTTGTTGTACCTGACCAAATGTCATTTTCTACTGAATCGGCATTATCAACTACTCAAGAAGTAAAAGGAATTATCCGAACACAAGTTACGACGTTTAAACGCTTAGCTTGGCGCGTGTTGCAAGAAACAGGTGGGATTAGTCGACAAGAAATTAGTGGATTTGGTTACCGTATGTTAATACGAAGATTATTGGAAGAACATAAAGAAGAATTTTCCCTCTTCAAACAAGCAGCAAATAAACGCGGCTTTACGGATCAAATGGAAATGTTATTAAAAGAATTTACTCGCTATTGTTTGGATTGTGATACATTGCATTCACTTGAAGAGTCGCTTAAACAAGTGGATGCCCCTCGAACATTGCAAGACAAGGCTCATGATTTGTCCGTCTTACTTCGTGCATTAGAAGAACGACTTGGGACGGCTTATATCGACAGTGAGGGGTATTATGCGTTGCTTTCAAAGCAGATTCATCAGTCTGAGCTAATAGCAGAATCTGATATTTACGTGGATGGCTTTGTAACAATGACCACAAGGGAGTATGAAATATTAGGCGAGTTGATGAAACATGCCAAACGCGTCACGATTGCACTTCCACTAAATAACGAAATAGAAGATTTGATGGACGATCAATCACTCTTTCATGGAGCTGCAAAAACGGCTGAGAGATTAAAAGAAATGGCGCACGAAGGTTCTGTAGCAATCGAACCATCTGTTCATTTAAATGAAAACAAACGTTTTATGAACAGCGAAATTCAGCATCTGGAAGAGAACTTACATACGTATCCCGCGCCAGCTATTGATAATCACGAGCATGTACATGTAATTGAAGCTGACAGTCGTCGAGCAGAAGTTCATGCTGTGGCTAGGCATATTAGACGTCTCGTTCGGGATGAACAGATGCGATATCAAGACATCGCTGTTCTTTATCGACAACCTGAAGTGTACGATGAACTTCTTGAAACGACATTTGCACAATATGATATCCCGGTATTCATTAACCGCAAAAAGGCGATGTTGCATCATCCTTTAGTTGAATTGAGTCGTTCAGTCTTTGAATCTATTTTGAACGATTATCAATATGAATCTATGTTTAGAGCGATCAAAACAGATTTGATTTTCCCACTTCAAGCAAACAAACAAATTTGGCGTGAACGTGCCGATCGCTTAGAGAATTTTGTGATTTCACAAGGGATTTATGGAGATCGTTGGACTGATGAGAAACGCTGGCTCGTAAAAAAATATCGAGGACTTGAATTTCATACAAAAGCTCAAACCGATGAGGAACGCGCCTTACAAGAGGATATTACAGCTGTACGTGACTGCATGTTAGCACCTCTTCAAACGTTGGCTCACAAGATTAAAAACAGTGAAACAGGCAAAGAAGTAGCACAGGCTCTTTTTGAATTTGTAGAAGAACTATATATTTTCGATAAGATACAAATATTAAAAGACGATGAAAATGAACATGGTCATCTATTGCTTGCAACTGAGCATGATCAAGCGTGGTCTCAGTGGGTAGACGTTCTGGATCAATTCGTTTTGATGTTTGGCGATGAAAAGTTAACGCCGAAAGAGAGTTTCCGATTGCTTGAGGAAGGGTTTGATACGCTTGAGTTCTCACGTATTCCACCGTCTCTTGACGAAGTAACTGTAGCCACAGTTGATTTATCACGCTTGTCAAATATTCGAGCGGCTTTTGTGATTGGAGTAAACGATGGAGTATTTCCAAAGCGCATCGACCAAGAAGGGTTGCTGTCAGATACCGAGCGCGAATGGTTTATGCAAATTGGATTCGAGCTTGCCCCAACTTCTAAAATGAGGTTAATGGATGAAACCTACATGGCTTATCGAGCAGTGACAACAGCTTCAGATAAACTGTTTATTTCGTATGCTGTGGCGGATGAAGAAGGCAAAGCATTACTGCCGTCCACGTACATCAAGCGACTACAAAAATTAATGCCAAATGTCGAAGTTGAACTTGCTGTGATAGACCCGGCAGTATTAAAAGAAAGTGCAAAGCACTATATTCAACATCCTAGACCAACGATGCAATTTTTAGCTACAAAAATAAAACAAGCACGCACAGAAGGTCAACTTGAAGAAGAATGGCTAGCAGTTGCCTCTTATTATGAGAATGACCCATATTGGCAAAGCGTTTTCAAGCGAGTGATGCGCCAGTTATCAAACCCAGTAAAAGCACAACGTTTAAATCCAGACACCACAAACGCCTTATATGGTGACTCCTTTACATCGAGTGTGTCTCGCGTTGAAAAATACTATAGTTGTCCTTTTGCACACTTCGCGACATACGGTTTGCAATTAGAAGAGCGTAGTGAGTATCGTCTTGAAGCACCCGCTATCGGGGACTTATTCCATGCTGCATTAAAATGGATTGCTGACGAAACGAAACAACTTGGAATCTCTTGGGCCCAGCTTTCAACTACGCATGCTTGGGAATTAGCAAGACAAGCTGTGGAAGAAATCTCGCCGCATTTCGTTCATCAAATCTTGATGAGTTCAAAAAGGTATTATTATATTCAACGTAAACTTGTTCAGATTTTGCAGAGAACGATGACGACATTGCGCGATCATGCCAGTGTTTCGAGCTTTGTACCGATAGCGATCGAAGCGGGATTTGGTCCGGGAGAAGAATTGCCGACACTCGAAATTCCACTTAAAAACGGTAACGCGATGAAAATGCGCGGACGAATCGATCGAGTGGACGCAGCCGTTATTGATGGCAAACAATTTATCCGAATTGTTGATTACAAATCATCCGCAAAGGGCCTGGATTTAAATGATGTGTATTTCGGAATATCATTGCAAATGCTTACGTATTTAGACGTAGCAGCAACTAACTCTGCTATCTGGTTAGGTGAAGAAGCAGATCCTGCGGGTGTTCTATATGTTCACGTTCATAATCCAATGTTGAAACTAGCAAAAGAGTTGTCTGACATGGATATAGAAGAAGAAGTGTTCAAGAAGTATAAAATGCGTGGGTTATTAATTGACGATGCAGCTGTTTTAAATGAAATGGATACAGAAATTGTTGGAGCTTCTAAAGTTATTCCAGCCCGAATCAATAAAGATGGGTCCATTTCGAAAACGTCAAAAGTTGTCTCTCCACAAGATATGGCTAATTTGCGTTCATTTGTACGGGCCAAACATCAACAAGCTGGAGATGGCATGCTTGCCGGTGATACGCGTGTGTTGCCTTACCGTATGAAAGATAAAACGGCATGTGATTATTGTAATTACCGCAGTGTGTGTCAATTTGATCCAACAGATCCTGAGCAAGACTATCGCAAACTAGCGGTTAGCACACCGGAAGAAATTACGCAGCGAATAAATGAGGAGGTTACACCGAATGTTGATACCGACTAAACCACAAGACGTAACTTGGACGGATGCTCAGTGGCGATCGATTTTTGCAGAAGGTCGTGACGTACTCGTTTCAGCGGCTGCGGGTTCAGGGAAAACGGCCGTATTAATCGAGCGACTCATACAAAAAATGATTCGACAAACGAATCCCGTTGATGTAGATGAACTCTTAGTAGTGACCTTTACCAATGCTTCAGCAGCTGAGATGCGTCACCGTATGGCGGAAGCATTGGAAAAAGAATTAATTAAGGATCCGACATCAAGCCATTTAAGAAGACAGTTGAGCCTATTAAATAAGGCACAAATTTCAACTCTCCATTCGTTTTGTTTATCTATCGTTAAACAGTACGCTTACGTGCTCGACTTGGATCCAGGTTTCAGACTCGCTAATGAGGCAGAAGCTGCATTAATTCGGGACGATGTGTTGGCAGCCGTGTTGGAAACAGCTTATAAAGCAGATAATCCCGAAGAAATATACCGACTCGTTGATAGTTTTACATCCGATCGTGATGATCAACTAATTGAAACACTGATTGAGAAATTATATGGTGCTGCAAGTGTTCATCCTGAGCCGAAGAAGTGGTTACAATCGATTCCGCAAGGTTACAATGTGCCGATCGACATGCAAATCGATGAGCTTCCTTTTATCCATGCTCTAAAATTAACGATTCAACATACGCTTGAAGAAGCTTATTCTATGACAGAGGAAATGCGTCAGATTGCTATACAACCAGCTGGGCCAGCACCTTATGGAACTACAGTTGAGCAAGATCAATTATTAATTGCTGAAGGGATTCGTCGAATTTCTACACAATCATGGCAATCTACTTTTGACTATTTTCAAAGCTTAAAATTTACAACTGCAGCGCGCATTCCAAAAGAAACTTACGATGAAGACCTCATTCAAAAAGCCAAAGATAAGCGCGACCAATTGAAGAAGCGGGTTAATGGAATAAAAGATTCTTACTTTACGCGGACTCCAGCGAGATTGCTAGACGAAATGAGACTGATGCACCCGATTCTCCAAACACTCGTCGACTTAACTCTTACATACGGAGAGCAGTATCGATTAGCAAAAAGTGAGCGGGGGTTAGTCGATTTCTCAGACCTTGAACATTTTGCGCTGCAAATTTTGACGAAAGAAGAAAATGGTCATCTTATTCCTTCAAACATTGCAGAAGATGTAATGGCGCAGTACAAGGAAGTGTTGGTGGATGAGTATCAAGATACAAATCGCTTACAAGAAACGATTTTACAAATTGTCAAAAGTGGAACAGAAGCAAACGGAAATATGTTTATGGTTGGGGATGTTAAGCAATCGATTTATCGTTTCCGTTTAGCAGAACCAATGCTTTTCCTAGCGAAGTATTTAATGTTTACAACTGAAGCTCTAGATACAGGTATCAAAATTGATTTGAATGCGAATTTCAGAAGTCGTCCGGAAATTTTGTATGCGACTAATTTTATCTTTTCTCAAATCATGGGCGAGCGTGTTGGTGAAATTGAATATGATGAAGCGGCTGCATTAAAACCAGGGGCGCCTTATCCTGATCAACAATCAACAGTAGAGCTGACGCTTCTATCACAACAACAAGAAGACGAGGAATCGACAGATGATGACGAGGATGTTAATGAAGAGATTCAAGAGCTAGAAGAGTTGAAAAAGTCACAATGGGAAGCCCGTTATATCATCGGGAAAATCCGCAAATTGATGGAGAATCAAACAATGGTGGTCGATGCATGGACGAAAAATGAACGACCTCTTGAATACCGTGATATTGTCATTTTGATGAGATCAATGACCTGGTCCGCTGATTTAACAGAGGAGTTTAAGCAAGCAGGAATTCCATTATATGCGAATCTATCAAAAGGGTATTTTGACGCGCTCGAAGTCATGATTATGTTGAACACACTGCGTATAGTCGATAACCCATATCAAGATATCCCATTAGCGTCTGTGCTTCGTGCGCCTTTTGTCGGATTAACAGAATCTGAGCTTTCACATATTCGCTTGTCAGCACCAAAAGAGCCTTTTTTTGAGGCGCTTAAAAACTTTATACGCTTAGGTGGGAGTGGGATTGACCCAGAGACAGCCGAGAAGTTACAGCGGTTCTTCTTACATTACGAAGAATGGCGTGATTTGGCACGGAGAGGTTCACTAGCCGATTTGATTTGGAGAATTTACATGGACACACATTATTACGAAATGGTCGGGGCTATGCCAGGTGGTAAACAAAGACAAGCGAATTTACGTGCATTGCATGATCGTGCTTTGTCTTATGAAAAATCCTCTTTCCGTGGATTATTCCGCTTCTTACGATTTATTGATCGCATGAAAAAGCGCGGAGACGATTTAGGAACTGCGCGTGCCATGAGTGAAAAAGAAAATGTCGTGCGTCTTATGACGATTCACTCGTCTAAAGGTCTTGAATTTCCATACGTCTTTATTGCCGGTTTAGGGAGAGACTTCAATCAAATGGACTTCAATGAATTATATTTATTTGATCAAACATTTGGTTTGGCTGTCAAAGCAGTAGATCCAGAAAAACGTATTGCCTACACATCTTTACCCTTTTTGGCGATGAAGGAAAAGAAACAACTGGAGTTAAAGTCGGAAGAAATGCGTGTTCTTTATGTCGCTATGACGCGAGCAAAAGAAAAATTAATGCTTGTTGGAACGGTAAAAGATGCACAAAAATCCATCACTAAATGGGTTGATATTGCCAACTCTAGTGGAGACAGGTTGCCGGAATATGTGCGTTCACGAGCTAAAGGGTTCTTAGATTGGATTGGACCGTCAGTAGCAAGACATCCGGATTTCTCTTTGTGGCAAGGAGTAGTGCATTCAGGTTTACAACATCCTTCTAAGTGGTCGTTCGAGACAATTTATGTGGAAGACTTACGTGAAGTCTTAGTAGAATTAGAATCACCACAATCGACTAATCCGACAACTGCTAATGTCGTTACTTCAGAAATGATGGACGAAATCGAAAGACGATTTAATGCAGTGTACCCATTTGAACGCTCCGTTTCTAAACGTTCAAAACAATCGGTGAGCGAGCTCAAAAGACTGGATCAATTAAGAAAAGAAGAAGAACCTGAATTTTTCAGACCGAGCCAAGTACAACAAGCGATTAAAAGTGTCTATAAGCGACCTGCTTTTCTCCAACAAGGTGAGCGGAAACTAACATCTGCGGAAATCGGAACGGCAATGCATACAGCTATGCAACATGTAGATGTAAATCTAGCTCTAAGTAAGGGATCAATTGAAGCATTTATCCAACAGCTAGCAGATAAACAGTTATTAACATCGAATGAAGCTAATGCTATCAAGACAGATGCACTAGGGGCATTCTTACAATCTCCACTGGCTACTCGCTTACGTCAAGCTAAGCAAGTGTTACGAGAAGTTCCCTTTACTTATGGATTAACCGATGACGATGGAGACACTCAAATCTTGCAAGGTATCGCTGACTGCCTCTTCCAAGAAGCGGACGGGGAGTGGGTACTGCTGGATTATAAAACCGATCGAATAAAGGGAGTTCTTATTACAGAAGCATCCATTTTACGTGAAATGCATCATCGTTATGGATTACAGCTTTTACTTTATAAACAAGCGATTGAGCATATTTTAGCCATTACGATAAAAGAGAAAATATTGTATTTGTTTGACGCTGATCAAACAATCTTACTGGAGGATTAAATGTGAAAGTTCAACCTACTGAATTACATGAACGAGTAGTTGCCATTGATATGATGCGCGGCTTCTCACTTCTTGGTATTTTTATCGTCAATATGCTCGCATTCCATACCCCTTTTTACTACATCAATCCGTACACATGGTATACAGATCCGAGTGACAAAGATACGTTTCAATGGATCGATATCGCCATACAAGGAAGCGTCTATCCGTTGTTCTCCATGTTGTTTGGTTACGGCTTAATGATGCAATTTAGGAAATCACAAGAACGCGGAATTTCATTTATTCCGCTTGGTTTACGTAGATTAAGCATTCTGCTTATCATTGGAATTCTACACGCGTTTCTTATATGGTCTGGAGATATATTAATCACTTATGCTTTAAGTGGTTTTATAGTCCTCTTTTTATTGCGTTTATCACGAATATGGTTAGTAACTATCGCTTTCCTACTTTATGTCATTCCGAATATGGGACTCGCGTTGTTAAGTTATATTGTCTCGGCAACAGGTGAAGAGTTTTATACGGGTTTTCAAGAAATAGAATCCTCTCTTGATGCATTTGGTTCAGGTTCTTGGATGGATATTTTTATGCAACGAGCAGCTGATTGGACCTACGCTAATATAGAATCAGGTTCTTTATTGTTAATTGGAATGACCATTTTACCTTATATGTTACTTGGAGCAGCGGCAGCAAAAGGGAAGTTGATCGAACGCACGTCAAATAAGAAAACGTTTTGGATTACGTTAACGGCTGTCACTTTAGTTGCTGGGTTTTCTATTAAACTTTTGCCGTATTTATTTGAGGCAAACTTTTATTATATGTTTGTTCAAGATATCTTTGGTGGACCGTTAGTCGCAATTGGATACGCTGGTTTGATTACTCTCTTATGTCAGCTAACCATCTTCAGGAAACTATTGAACCCGGTTGCCAAAGTTGGTCGCATGTCCATGACTACTTATTTATCCCAGTCGGTCATTGCAACCACAATTTTCTATTCATACGGATTTGCGTTATATGGAAAAATCGATGTCCTGACTGGAACTTGGATGGCAGTAGGTATTTTCGTCATTCAAATGATTTTTTCTGAAATATGGTTGTCTAAATTTAAGCAAGGACCAGTTGAAGCGATTTGGAAAAGAGTCACATACGGGAAAATTAAATAAAAATTTCGGATGAAAAATCTGTCGAAGTATCGTAGACTGAATTTAACAAATTCTTTTTCAGGGAGTGTCCGTGTATGAAAATTTTGTCATATCGCTACGATGGCCTTATCAAATTTGGTCCAAAAGTAAAAAAAGAAGAAGCAGTGTGGGACGTGTTAGCGATACAAGAGACGCTCCAGGTAGTACCGAGTTTTCCTGAAACAATCGTCGAAGGAATTGCTAACGGAATGGATTTTGTAGAACAAATGAGAAAGCTTACAGATGCTGCATTGAAATCTGAAGAACCTGGTCAATTTAAACATGCCTTTTCAACTATTGAGTGGTTATCACCAATTCCACGTACGCCGAAAAATATTATTGCTGTAGGACGAAATTATGAAGATCATGCAAAAGAAATGGGATTACAAAGTGCTCCTGAAAATCTGATGGTTTTCACAAAATCACCTACGACTATTGCAGCGGATAAAGAAACATTATCTGTACATGCGAATGTAACCTCTTCTTATGACTATGAAGGAGAATTAGCAGTCGTCATTAGTAAAAAAGGCGACAATATCCCGAAAAAATTAGCGTATGATCATGTCTTTGGTTATACCATTGCGAACGATTTAACGGCGCGGGATTTACAATCTAAACACCAACAATTTTTCTTAGGTAAAAGTTTGAAAGGATCATGTCCGATGGGTCCATATTTGGTAACGAAAGATGAAGTGCCTGAGCCACAAAGTTTATCGATTGTTACGAAAGTAAATGGTGAAGTGCGTCAAAATGGACACACAAAAGATATGATTTTCACTATAGAAGATTTAATAGCTGAAATCTCATCACTTGTGACACTTGAACCAGGCGATGTGATTTTAACTGGTACCCCTTCTGGAGTGGGTAAAGGCTTTAATCCACCAAAGTTTTTAGCAACTGGAGACACCGTGAAAGTAGCGGTTGAAGGTATAGGGACATTGGTCAATCGATTCGAATAAAGATAATTGCCCGGGAAATATCGACAAGCGGTAGCCTAAAAAAGTTTATTAGAACCGTAGATATGATATTCTAGAATAGAACAACAAATTAGATGAGGTGACGATTTTGGATTTTTTAGCTAACACGGATTTACACATTACGACTTGGGTAATCGGAATTATTTTATTCTTTGTCGCAGTTGCAATGAAAAACGGCAGTAAAGGCCAAAAAATAACACATATGATATTACGCTTATTTTACGTGTTAATTCTACTAACTGGTATATCGCTATTTATTAAAGGTATGGATTTCGATATGGGCATGTTATACGGATTTAAATTAATCGGTGGCGTTCTAATTATCGGAATGATGGAAATGATTTTAGTTCGTATGAAAAAACAAAAACCGACAACAATGTTTTGGGTTCTATTATTTATCTTCTTATTCATCACGATGTTCTTAGGATTCAAATTACCAATGGGCATTAACTTTTTAGCTTAGTACTTTTTTGAACCACTTTACTCCTTATGGTTGGAGTAAGGTGGTTTTTTAATTGATTTGAAAGTGAGCGATTGCTCAGTTGGAAAAATCGGTTCCCAAGTTGGAATTAGGGTGAAAGTTTCTCAACAAAGTGGATAATTTCACAGTATTGACGTAAATCAAAATGAATTCTTCGTTAATCATGGCGAGGCTCAGAAGTGTTTGGTAAAATTACGAATGAAGATTCGTAGAGGAGGACCTCCCGTGAAGACAGAAAAATGGATGCTGATGACGATTATTTTGACTCTAATTGTTAGTATGGTGTCACCGTTAACCACACAAGCAGCAGCAAAAGAAACGATAGAAGATGAAAGCATATATGATTTGTTAGTCGATCGATACTTTAATAAAACGATTGAAAATGATTTTGAAGTTGATACACAAACACCTGGAGCATTTGCAGGCGGAGATTTCATGGGAGTGGTCGAAAAACTGGATCATATTGAAAAGCTAGGTTTTACCATGATTTCTCTAGGACCAGTCTTTTCAACTGAAACCTATGACGGAAAACGTGTATTGGATTATGAGAAGTTAGAGCGACATTTTGGTACATCTAAAGAATTAAATACGTTAATCGACAAAGTTCATCAAAAAAATATGAGTGTTATTGTTGATTTCCCAATACAAAATGTAAGTTCAAAACATGTCTTTACTTCTAATGAGGACAATGATCCCTGGATTATAGAAAATACTGATGGGACCATTTCATTTGATTTCACGAATGAAGACGCTCAACAAGCTATTCTTAAATCTGTCTTATCATTTGTGAAACAATATAAAGTAGATGGCCTTCGACTGACGGCTATTGAAGATGTTGATACGGATTTTTTAAATACCATAATTGATGCACTTAAAGAAGAAAATGAAGACTTTTATGTCTTAAGCAATGAACCAAGTGAAGCACAATTTGATGCTAAAGTTTCAACTGATCAAGAAGAACAGTATCGTCATGCATTTAAAACGGTTGATAATGAAATAGAAATAGCAGTGCCATCACAAGACAAACCAGTAATACAACAAATTGATTCACTTAGTTCTCGCCGATTTACAGCAGATGCAGCAGAATCAAATATGTTCCCACCCACTCGATTTAAAATGGCAATGGCAACAATACTATCTATTCCTGGTGTGCCATTAATGACGTATGGTTCTGAGATTGCAGTAAATGGTGAAAAACCACCGGAATCACACCCGCTATTGGATTTTAATACAGATGAAGAATTAGTTGAATTTATTGGGGATGTCCAGAAACTCCGAAATGGTTCATCGGCTCTTCGTACTGGGTCAATTGAAATGTTGCATAATGAAGCGGGATTAATGATTTATAAACGATCGAATGAAAAGGAATCTTGGATTGTGGCTATAAACAATACAGGGGGTACTCAAAGCTTCGACTTACCAAGAGAAGTCATTGGTGATAACAAAGAGCTTACAGGCTTATTTGAAAGCGATATTTTGAGACAAAAAGATGATGGAACTTACAAACTTGTGTTGAGTCGTGAAATTGCCGAGTTTTATTTGGTCAAAGATAAAAAAGGATTCAATAAACCCTATATGGCAGCACTAGTTCTTGTGTACGTTCTGTTTCTAGTCTTTATCTATCTTGTTTGGAAAAAAGGAAGACAAAAGAAACGTGACGAAAGTTTGAAATAAAGAATCGCTTAATATGGTAATTAATGGATATTTTGAAGTGATTCGCGCGTAGTCGACAAAATTTCGCAAGTAGTCGACAAAGAACCGCTCATAGTCGACACAAATCCGTGCTTAGACCACACCACAACTATAGAATAAAAAAATCGCTTGAGACTGTTAAAGTCCCAAGCGATTTTATTTTGCTCGGTATCCCGCCATGTTCACTGGATCTTTTGGTGATGAGTATGGTGGAGCATAAGCTAATTCTAGTGCTTGTAGGTCATCCATTGTAAGACCTGCATAGATTGCAGTTGCAAGGACGTCAATCCGTTTGTCAACGCCTTTACCGCCAACTACTTGTGCTCCTAATACTTTACGAGTTGGAGAATCATAATGAATTTTCATGAATATTTTCGCATGATCTGGATAATACCCGGCATTCGAATGTGCTGTTTGGACAACACTTTCATATTTCATATGACGTTCAATTAACGTTGCTTCATTTAATCCTGTTATTGCGACTGATTGAGTAAACACTTTACAAATGGATGTACCAAGTAATCCTTTAAAAGGAATATTGTCGCCTGTAATATGACGAGCCACAATGTAGGCTTGACGGTGAGCTGGCCATGCCAAAGGAACGCGTTTAGCATCGCCTGTAATAAAATCGATGTTTTCTGCAGCATCACCAATTGCATAGATAGACGGATCATTTGTTTGTAAATATAGGTTTGTGACAATTCCACGAGTTTCACCAATTGTTAACTGTGCTTTTTCTGCTAGTTCGGTACTTGGAGAGACACCGACACTCATTAAAATAAAATCAGCTTGTAGTTTTTCTCCTAAATCGAGGTCGAGGTTTTGACCATCAGCTTTGGTAATGAAATTCCCTTTAAAAAGCTTCACACCATGTTCGAGTAATTCCTTTTCCACTAGAGCAGAGCTATCGGGATCCATAATGTTCATCACCTGTGGAGATTTTTCTACTATAGATACCTTTATGCCGAGATTGGCAAGATTTTCTGCCATCTCTAAACCAATAAATCCTGCTCCAACGATGACACAGCTTTTGGGTTGTTCCGTTTTGATATAATGATTAATTTTCTTCATATCGCTGAAGTTTCGTAATGTGAACATTGTGGTGCTATCTAGGCCCGGTGTTTTTGGAATTATTGGCTTTCCTCCAGGTGATAATATAAGGACATCATATGATTCTTCAAAAGTCTGTTGTGTTTCTAAATTTAACACTTCAACCGTTTTTTGATTTCGATTGATGCTTATTACTCGATGTTTTAAACGAACATCAATATTTTTTTCTTTTTTAAATTTTTCAGGCGTTGCTGCAATTAGTGAACTTTCATCTGTAATCTCGCCACCGATAAAATAAGGCATTCCGCAAGCTCCATAAGACATGGTTTCATCTTGTTCATACATGACGATTTTTGCTTCTTTATCATAATAACGAATTTGGGAAGCGACAGTAGCGCCTCCAGCAACAGCGCCAACGATAACGATTTTTTTCATGTATATACGCTCCGTTTCCTATGACGGTAATTGATTTGAAAAATACACACCTAATGTTCCAGGTCCAACATGGGCACCAATTACGGATCCGATTATATGAATTTCAATTTGTTTTGGATGGAATGTGTCTTCAATCATAGCTTTCATTTCAAGTGCAAATGCTTCATCATCCCCATGACTGATAGCGATGGTTTGTTCATGAAGCCTTTCGCCTCGTTCTTCCATGATTTCAAGAATACGTTTTAAGACCTTTTTACGTCCTCTTAACTTTTCAATTGGCACAAGCTTGCCGTTTTCCACGTGAAGTAGGGGCTTAATATTTAACAATCCCCCGATAATCGCACTTGTTTTCGTGACTCGTCCACCACGAGCCATGTAATCTAAATCTTCAACTGTAAATAAATGTTCCATATGTGTAGCTTTAAAAGAAATAATTTCCACGATTCTCTCTATAGGTTCACCAAGTTGTTGTAAACGAACCGCTTCTTTTACAAGTAATCCATACCCAAGTGAGGCACATTTTGAATCAATAATGGTTAACTTTAAATTTGGAAACTCTTCTTTCACTTGATCTCGAATCATGACCGCCGTATTATGAGTTCCAGAAAGTTCAGAAGAGAAAGCGATATAAAGGCCTTCTTCTCCGGACTGTGCCATTTCTTCAAAAAGCTTCAAGAATTGTTCCGGTGATGCTTGAGAAGTTTTTGGTTGTTGTCCTTGTCGAATTTGTTCATATACTTGTGTAGAATCAATCGTCATTACATCTAAGTATTCTGTTTCACCAATATGAACCCGTAATGGAATCAATGTTACCGGATTTTTTTCAAAATAAGATTTCGGTAAATCACAGGCACTGTCGGCAAATATTCTCATCTTTTTCCCCCCCGGAAATTTCTATTTCTATAAGTTTAATCGCTCTTGTAAGAATTCTGCAATACCATCTTCATTATTTGAGGCAGTTACTTCATTGGCAATGTTTTTCAGTGGTGAAATGGCATTTCCCATTGCGACACCAGTGCCAGCATATTCAATCATTTCCAAATCATTATCTTCATCGCCAAAGGCAATAATATTTTGTTGTGGAATGTTTAAGTGTTTTGAAACGTGAGCGAGTCCAACGGCTTTATTAAGACCACTTCGTACAATTTCAATAACATGCCAAGGTGCGCCCCATCGTCTATGATCGATGACTTCAGCATGTACATCGTGAAGATGCTGACGAATTGAAGGTACATCATGTTCATTTGCATGAATTAGTAAACTAGTCGGATCGGTTTTCAAATAATTGCGGATGTCTCCGGTTGTGACCTGTGGTTTTCCAAAGCTGAAAATATCAAGTAATTTTTCATCGTGATAATGCAGATAAACATCATCCATCACTTCTGCAATAATGTTATAAAATTTATAGTCGTGAATGGCATCGATCACTTCATTTACGATTCCAAGATTAATGGGCTCATGAATTGGCTTCCAAGTGGGATCTGTTGGGTGATGAACAAAAGCACCATTAAAATTCACGATTGGCGTTTGCATTTTTAATTGATGGTAATAAACTTCACTTGCACGGTATGGACGTCCAGTAGCAATCATGATTTCATGACCGTGTTCTCTAGCCTTAAAAAGTGTATGTAAAGTCTTTTCTGAAATGACTTTTTCATCTGTTAATAAGGTTCCATCTAAATCTAAAACGATTAAATGAGGTTGCATAAATGTGGACTCCCTTCCTACTTTAGTAAAGTGTATCGTCACAACCCGCTATTAGTCAAAAAAAGGTAACTTCAATTTTGAAATTTGCCATTTGTTTTGCTAGGATAATAAGTACACGATGCAAAGGAAGTGGAAGTATGAAGGTTGAAAATGAACGGTGGGGACATATTCCACTATTACATGTATATAAAGAATCAGAAAAAGATATACAAGTACCTGTTGTGATTTTTCTACATGGCTTCACGAGTGCAAAAGAGCATAATTTACACTACGCCTACCAATTAGCAGAAAAAGGCTTCAGGGTTTTACTACCAGACGCCCATCTACATGGCGAAAGACAGGAACCTCTCGATGAAGTCCAATTATCATTACGATTTTGGGAAACGATATTAACTTCCATCGAAGAAATCAATATATTGAGAAATGAGCTCATTAATAGAAATATAATTTCAGGTGATACTAAGATTGGGCTTGCTGGAACTTCCATGGGCGGAATTATTACGTTAGGTTGTTTAAACGTGTACCCTTGGATCGATACTGCGGCTGTAATGATGGGGTCTCCTGGATATGTACAATTAGCCAAAGCGCAAATGTCTCAGTTTGAATCTCGTGGCTTTAAATTGCCAATAACAGATATTGAACGTAAACAAATGTTTGAAACGTTACGTAAATTCGACATTACACTGAACCCAAATAAATTAAATGGACGTCCTATATTTTTCTGGCATGGGATGCAAGATAATGTGGTTCCGTATGAGCCGACTTTCAACTTTTTCAATGCGTTAAAGAAATCGTACGTACATGATCCGCAACGTTTTCAATTTATGACCGATAAAACGGCAAGCCATGCTGTTTCTAGAAAAGGGATGCTCGCATCCACGGATTTCATTGCACACTATTTGTCTGAATAAGAAGCATTTGTTATGATGGACTTATACGAAAGTTGAAAGGGGTATGAACATGGAGCAAGATATGCGCGATAGCATGATGGGTGCACTAGAAAACGTGATTGACCCTGAACTAGGTATTGATATAGTAAACCTTGGCCTTGTCTATGATGTCGAGTTGACAGAAGACGGTTTTGCTGTTGTCACTATGACATTAACATCACTTGGTTGCCCAATGGGACCTATGATTGTCGATATGGTTAAAACTTCTTTATATGAATTACCAGAAGTAAAAGAAGTCGATGTCAAGATCGTATGGACACCAGGTTGGTCAAAAGACAATATGTCTCGTTACGCAAAAATGGCACTAGGTGTTAGATAATAAACTAATAATGCTCCACTTACTGTGAATTATCAGTGAGTGGAGTTTTTTTTTGAATAAATGAGTGAAACCAATAAAAACCAAGGTGTAGCAGAATGCCAGCAAGCGAGTTCAATATTCTTTACAGATTTAATTGTGAAATCGTATAATTAACTCAAAGGTCAGAAAAGGTCAAACTAAGGAGTGTAATGAATATGCAGCAACAACAAGAACAAAAAAAACCATTAGAATTATACGGTCGTAATTTAGTGGAATTAGCTAGAAGTGGAAAGATGGACCCTGTTATCGGTCGTGACCAAGAAATACGTCATGTCATTCGAATTCTTTCAAGAAAAACAAAAAACAATCCGGTTCTTATTGGAGAGCCAGGTGTAGGTAAAACGGCGATTGTTGAAGGATTAGCACAGCGAATCGTGCGTAAAGACGTACCAGAAGGCTTAAAAGAGCGTGATATTTATGAATTAGACATGAGTTCACTCATTGCTGGGGCAAAGTATCGTGGAGAATTTGAAGAACGCTTACAAGCGGTATTAAAAGAAGTGAAAGACAGTGAAGGGCGTATTATTCTTTTCATTGATGAAATTCATACCATTGTCGGCGCTGGCAAAACAGAAGGGGCTATGGACGCAGGGAATATGTTAAAACCTATGTTAGCAAGAGGTGAATTGCATTGTATAGGTGCAACCACGCTTGATGAGTACCGTCTATATATCGAAAAAGACAAAGCATTAGAACGTCGCTTTCAACAAGTATTAGTTCGGGAACCTTCAGTGGAAGATACCGTATCCATATTGCGCGGATTAAAAGAACGTTTTGAATTACATCATGCGGTTCGTATTCATGACCGTGCAATCGTCGCAGCCGCACAGTTATCGGATCGTTATTTAACAGAGCGGTTTTTACCAGATAAGGCAATTGATTTAGTCGATGAAGCTTGTGCGATGATTCGAACTGAAATCGATTCAATGCCACAAGAACTTGACGAAGTGACACGTCGGATGATGCAACTTGAAATAGAAGAGCAAGCATTAATGAAAGAAAAAGATCAAGCAAGTCAACAACGTTTAGCTAACTTGCGTAATGAGCTTGATGCTTTGAAATCTTCTACAGAATCGATGCGTAACCAATGGACGACAGAAAAAGAGTCTCTTCACCAAATTCAAAAAAAGCGCGAGATCTTAGACACATATCGTCGTGATGCAGAGATTGCTGAAAACAGTTCTGACTATAAAACAGCAGGTGAATTGCGATATGGCAAGATTCCAACACTTGAAAAAGAAATTGTAGAACTTGAAGCGGAACTTGAAGCGACTTCAGAAAATCGCTTGCTTCGCGAAGAAGTGACATCAGAAGAAATTGCTTCGATTGTGTCTCGTTGGACTGGAATTCCTGTTACGAAACTTGTCGAAGGAGAGCGTGACAAACTTCTTCGTCTGAAAGAAACATTACAAGAACGAGTAGTAGGTCAAGATCAAGCAGTCCAGTTTGTTACGGAAGCAGTTTGGAGAGCACGTGCAGGTATTAAAGATCCATCAAAACCGATTGGTTCTTTCTTATTCCTTGGGCCAACTGGAGTCGGGAAAACAGAACTTGCGAAAGCATTAGCTGCCAACTTGTTTGATTCAGAAGATCATTTCATTCGTATTGACATGTCTGAGTACATGGAAAAACATAGTGTGTCTCGACTTATTGGAGCACCTCCAGGATACATTGGGTACGAAGAAGGTGGCCAACTAACGGAAATGGTTCGACGCAATCCATATTCAGTGGTCTTACTTGATGAAATTGAAAAAGCTCACCCGGATGTCGCAAATATTTTACTTCAACTTTTAGATGATGGACGCATCACTGATAGTCAAGGACGTGTGGTCAACTTCTCTAATACTGTGGTAATTTTGACATCAAATATTGGTTCTCAATATTTACTTGAAGGTGGCGATCAAGCAGAATCATTAGTAATGTCAGCTCTTCGCTCACATTTCAAACCAGAATTATTAAACAGAATGGATGAAATCGTATTATTTCATTCGTTAAATGAATCCCACTTCACTGCAATTACAGAGAAGTATTTAGCTCAATTGGCAAACCGTTTGAAAGAACAAGAAATTAGCGTAACTTTCACATCACAATTAATTGATTGGGTTGTACTTGAAGGAACAGATGCAACG
This sequence comes from Paenisporosarcina sp. OV554, assembly GCF_003058165.1. Taxonomy (GTDB): domain Bacteria; phylum Bacillota; class Bacilli; order Bacillales_A; family Planococcaceae; genus Paenisporosarcina. The sequence goes on from NZ_QBUC01000001.1 coordinate 96,632, forward strand.
TTTGGTGCGCGACCTTTACGTCGTTTTATCCAGCGACATGTCGAAACCGCTGTTGCAAAAGCTTTACTGGGTGGGGAATTAATCCCAGGGAGTATGATTGAAGTAACCGTTGTGAATGGTGAAGTAGAAGTATATGTGAATTAAAAAAACGGCCTCTCTGAAGTAGTAACTTCAGTAGAGGCCGTTTTTAATTTTAGTGGTTTTCGTGAACCACTGGCTCGTCTGGTAGAATTGCAGAAATTACGAAAATAAGAACTGCAAAGGCAAGCGAAAGAATTGCACCTAATTGAAAATCAAATGGTACAGCTGAAACTGAACTTACTACATAGTTAAGCGTAGTAACAAGTAGAAATGACCAAATAAATGTGATAATAAATTTCATATTGATTCACCTCGAGACAGACTATTTACTTTTATCATCATATCATATGGTTCCACTGAGAAAAAGAATCTTTTAGCATTCTCTGTAGAAGTTTGGCAAATTCATGACGATGTGTTGAAATATCAACAAAAATTCGTTATTATTATTACCAGGTACTAATATAAGATGATAAAAGAAATGAGGGTGTCTCATGAGTGTGGGGATTATCGGTTTAGGTAGATATGTACCAGAGCGAGTGGTTACAAACTTTGATTTAGAGAAAATAATGGATACAACAGATGAATGGATTCGTACACGTACAGGTATAGAAGAGCGAAGAATTGCGGACGATGATGTTAATACCTCAGATATGGCGTATGAAGCAGCAAAAGACGCTCTAAGAGACTCTGGCATAGAAGCACATCAAATCGGTTTAATTATAGTCGCGACGGTTACACCAGATCAACCATTTCCAAGTGTATCCACGATGATACAAGATAAATTAGGAGCAAAAAATGCTGCTGCGATGGATATTTCAGCTGCATGTGCAGGTTTTATGTATGGCGTTATTACAGCAAAACAGTTTGTTGAGTCAGGCACATACCCATATGTTTTAGTAGTGGGTGTGGAAAAACTATCAAAAATCACGAACTATGATGATCGTAATACGGCTGTATTATTTGGAGACGGAGCTGGAGCAGTTGTCGTTGGTCAAGTTTCTGAAGGACGCGGTATTTTATCATTCGAACTTGGAGCTGATGGTTCGGGCGGAAAACATTTAGTGCAGAATGGACCTTTCCTTGAAATGAATGGACGTGAGGTGTTTAAATTCGCTGTGCGTCAAATGGGCGAATCAGCGGAAAATGTAATCGCTAAAGCTGGTTTATCAAAAGATGAAGTAGATTTCTTAGTGCCTCACCAAGCCAATATTCGCATTATGGAATCTTCTAGAATACGACTTGGATTGCCTGAAGAAAAAATGTCAACTACAATCAAGCAGTTTGGTAATACATCTGCAGCTTCCATTCCGATAGCATTAAAAGAAGAAGTACTAGCAGGAAAAGTGAAAGACGATGATGTAGTTGTCCTTGTAGGATTTGGTGGCGGACTAACTTGGGGTGCCATCTGCTTAAAATGGGGAAAATAATTCTTTTCTAACGCTAAACTTGGAATTACCATAGGGATACTTTAATATACTAAATCTTTTAAGTTTCACATGAAGGGGAGAAAATTATCATGACAAAGCGTCGTGTTGTAATAACAGGAGTTGGAGCAATAACTCCGCTTGGCAATAATATAGAATCGACTTGGGAAGGGATTAAAGAAGGTAGATCAGGCGTTGGTCCTTTGACGCGTGTGAATCCAGATGATTTCCCTGCTAAAGTAGCGGCAGAAGTTAAAGATTTTGATATTGAAACATATATCGAACGTAAAGAAGCGCGTAAAATGGACCGCTTTACACATTTTGCATTAGCTGCTTCGATTATGGCTGTTAAAGATGCAAATTTAGAAATCACACCAGAACTTGGTCTTCGTACAGGTGTCTGGATTGGATCAGGAATCGGAGGAATGGAAACGTATGAAGCGCAGTTCCGTACATTCCTAGACCGTGGCTATCGACGAGTGAGTCCATTTTTCGTACCAATGATGATACCAGATATGGCAGCTGGCCAAGTGTCCATTCATTTTGGTGCTAAAGCGATGAACTCTTGTACTGTAACCGCTTGTGCCTCGGGTACTAACTCAATAGGTGATGCGTTTAAGGTAATTGAACGTGGTGAAGCAGATGTGATGATTTCTGGAGGAGCTGAAGCCCCTATCACGAATATGTCTGTTGCTGGTTTTTGTTCCAACACTGCACTTACGCTTAACACAGATATTAAAACAGCTTCACGTCCTTTTGATGCCAAACGTGATGGTTTTGTTATTGGTGAAGGATCAGGTATTGTTATTTTGGAAGAGTATGAACATGCGAAAGCTCGTGGAGCAAAAATGTATGCTGAAATAATTGGCTATGGTTCTACTGGTGATGCACATCATATTACGGCACCGGCACCTGAAGGCGAAGGAGCGGCTAGAGCCATGCAACAAGCACTTGCAGATGGTGGAATTGACCCTACTCAAGTAGATTATATTAATGCTCATGGTACAAGTACGCCGTACAATGATCAGTTTGAAACAATGGCAGTAAAAACCGTATTTGGCGAACATGCATATAAACTTGCAATGAGTTCAACAAAATCTATGACGGGACATTTACTTGGAGCAGCTGGTGGAATTGAAGCTATTTTCACAGCATTGGCTCTACAAGAAAGTATTTTGCCACCAACAATGAATTTAGAAAACCCGGACCCAATTTGTGATTTGGATTATGTTGCGAATGCTTCGCGCAATCAAGAGATTGAATATGCAATGAGTAATTCTCTAGGTTTTGGCGGTCATAATGCATCACTTTTATTTAAAAAAATATAGTAAAGGTCTCCTCTTAATGAGGAGATTTTTTTTTGCCCAATTCCAACAACTCCTCCAGATTTACTTGGAATATCACGAAAGACTTTATAATTAAATGGAAATTGGCAAAGTAATAACATTTTTGTCTATCTTAACGATAATGGGAACATCACCTTGTTGATTCTGACTTTTTAGAATATTTTTCATTTCAAAATAAAGTAAAAATAGGAAAAAATCAAAAAAGTTGTTGCGGTTGTAATAATTCTGTAATAGAATTTACAACTAGATGACCAATTAACAGAAAAATTTAAATTTTTAAAAGAATAAGTGTTTCGCCACATCTTAGAATAAGCATGAGAGGAGTAATTGTTTGAAACCGACTCAAGAACTTTTGACTATTAATAATTTACATACTGGTTTCAGAGTGAAAGATAAATATTTTAATGCAGTAGACGGAGTCTCAATTCATTTAAAGAAAAACGAAATCTTAGCGATTGTTGGAGAATCAGGATGCGGAAAAAGTACTTTAGCAACATCCATAATTGGCCTTCACGATCATAACAACACCAAAATAACGGGTGAAATCCAATTTAAAGGACTTAACCTTGCTACATTGACAGATGAAAAACTGAATAATGTACGAGGTAACGATATAGGGATGATCTTTCAGGATCCATTGTCCGCATTAAATCCATTGATGCGAATAGGCGATCAAATTGAGGAAGCGCTAATTTATCACACGAGGATGTCCAGAATCGAGAGATCTCATCGTGTCATTGAACTTCTGAATCAAGTTGGAATTCCTAATCCGCAAAGAGTTTTAAAACAATTTCCCCATCAGCTTTCTGGTGGTATGCGTCAACGTGTTATTATCGCCATTGCCATATCTTGTAAGCCGTCCATCATTATTGCAGACGAACCTACCACTGCTTTAGACGTTACGATTCAAGCGCAAATCTTGGATTTACTCAAAGATTTACAGGCTGAAACAGAATCTGGCATTATCTTGATTACACATGACTTAGGTGTAGTAGCGGAAGTGGCCGATCGAGTAGCTGTAATGTATGCGGGGCAAATTATTGAAGAGGCTCCCGTTGAAGAATTATTTAATAATCCTGCACATCCCTATACAAGATCTTTATTAAACTCAATTCCACAAACACATAGTGAAAACGAAAAATTAGAAGTCATTCAAGGTTTAGTACCATCATTAGTGAACTTACCGCGAAATGGCTGTCGCTTTGCTCCACGGATTCCTTGGATTCCGGCTGAGGCACACGAAACAGAACCACAACTTCACGAAATAGCACCAGGACATTTTGTTCGATGTACCTGCTGGAACCACTTTCACTTCAAAGGGGAAGAAGGGGGAAGCTTGTTATGAGTTTTATGGAAATAAAAGATTTGCGCGTGCATTATCCGATACGCGGTGGATTCTTTAATACAATCGTTGACTATGTTCATGCTGTAGACGGCATAAATATGGAATTTGATAAAGGTAAAACCTACGGGCTAGTAGGGGAATCTGGTTGTGGAAAATCAACAACTGGTAAAGCGATAATAGGTCTCGAGAAAATAACGTCTGGACAAATCATTTACGAAGGAAAAGATGTGACGAACCAGCGTCGCCAACGTAATTCTTCGTACAATCGAGATATCCAAATGATTTTCCAGGATGCACATTCAAGCTTAAATCCGCGCAAACGCGTTCAAGATATCCTGGCTGAGCCAATCCGTAACTTTTTAAACCTTTCCGATTTAGAAGAGAAACGAAAAATCAATGAACTATTAGCAATCGTCGGAATGCCTGAGGATGCAAAAGTGAAATACCCTCATGAATTTTCGGGTGGACAAAAGCAGCGCATAGGAATAGCACGAGCGATTGCAACGAATCCAAAACTCATTATTGCAGATGAACCAGTATCTGCACTGGACTTATCGGTACAAGCACAGGTTTTAAATTTCTTGAAAGATATACAAGCTGAATTGGGATTAAGCTATTTGTTTATCTCGCATGATCTTGGAGTAGTGAAACATATGTGTGACCATATTTCGATCATGTATAAGGGACGATTTGTAGAGTCTGGTTCGAAGAAAGATATTTATCAATCGCCTCAGCATATTTACACAAAACGTTTATTGTCAGCAATTCCAACTATTGAGCCAGCGAGTAGGGTGGAACGTAAAGTAGAACGTATTAACGTAGAGAACAATTATCAAATTGAAAATCATCAATACTTTGATGCAAACGGTCGCGTTTATGATCTTCAGTCTATTTCCGATACGCATGCAGTAGCGAAAACGGTAAATAAAGAGGGGGTCATGTGATATGTGGAAAACAATTATCCGACGTATTTTAGTTATGATTCCACAATTATTAGTCTTAAGTTTATTAATCTTTATTATGGCGAAATTTATGCCAGGGGATCCTTTTACTGGAATGGTAACGCCAGATACTGATCCGGCTCGAATAGAAGAATTACGTCAACAAGCTGGTTTTTATGATCCATGGTATCAACAATATGCAACATGGATGATGAATGCAGTTCAAGGTGATTTTGGGAAGAGTTATACGTATAAAGTGGCAGTAGCGGACCTAATTGGGGATCGAGCACTTAATACATTATGGCTATCCTTAGTAAGTGTGTTTTTACTGTATTTAATTGCCATTCCGCTAGGTGTTCTAGCAGGACGCTATCAGAATACATTTTTAGATAAAACGGTTGTACTTTATAGTTTTATCAGTTACGCCATTCCGGTATTCGTTTTAGCCCTAATATTCTTGTTCCTTTTTGGATACAAGCTCCAATGGTTCCCGACAAGCGGAACGGTTGATATCAAATATGAAAATGGTTCCTTAGGTTATATATGGAGTAAATTCTATCATCTTCTGTTACCTGCCATTACGTATGCCGTTCTTGGAACTACTGGTGTCATTCAATATTTACGTACTGAAGTAATTGATGCAAAGTCTCAAGACTATGTCCGTACTGCACGTAGTAAAGGGATTCCCTTAAATAAAGTGTACTCACGACATATTTTCCGGAATTCTTTGTTGCCAATTGCAGCATTCCTTGGTTTTACAATCACGGGTCTGCTTGGTGGGTCCATCTTTATTGAAACAATTTTCGGCTATCCTGGAATGGGACAGTTATTCATTCAATCCATTTCTGGACGTGATTATAGTGTAATTACTGCTTTGGTTATGCTGTACGGATTCTTAACATTATTAGGCAGTCTATTATCCGATATTATTATGAGCATTGTAGATCCACGAATTAGGATAGATTGACGAAAATAATGGTTAAGGAGAGTGTACATACATGAAAGAGCAGACAGAAAGTGCATTGATTCAATCTGAACATCCAGAAAGCTCTCCGCCTACTGGATTTCAAGTCATCATGCGTGAATTTAAAAAAGATAAACTCGCGATGTTTTCACTTATCGCTTTGATAGTAGTGATTGTTGGGATTTTCATTTGGTCTCTATTAATCGATCAGCAACAAATGATGCGTGTTAGTTTACGTGATAAATTCGCAGAACCTGGAGACAAGTTCTTGTTAGGTGCTGACCAAGGTGGTCGAGATATTTTAGGCCAACTAATTATCGGAGCACGTAACTCAATTGCAATTGCTATGGCAGTTACCTTACTTACAGGTGTAGTAGGAATCATGATTGGTTTGACTACGGGTTATTTTGGTGGATGGATAGACAATATCTTTATGCGAATCATCGATTTCTTCATTACGATTCCATCTTTGATGATTATTATTGTCTTCGTTACGATTGTGCCAAAATACAATATTCCAATTTTTATTTTGATTGTCAGTGTATTCTTATGGCCAGGTACAGCTCGTCTGATTCGAAGCAAGGCACTCTCCGAAAGTCGAAGAGACTATATCAATGCTTCGAAAACGATGGGCACAAGTGATGCGGCTATCATTTTCAAAAAAATGATGCCAAATCTTAGTTCCATTTTAATTGTTGAACTAACTTTGAACTTCGCAGGGAATGTTGGAATCGAAACGGGTCTTTCCTATTTAGGATTCGGTTTACCACCTTCGACCCCGAGTTTAGGAACCTTGGTAAGTTATGCAAACAATCCACTTGTGTTATCTGAAAAGTGGTGGATTTGGTTACCAGCATCATTACTCATTCTTTTCTTAATGTTGGGCATCAACTATGTAGGTCAAGCTATTCGTCGATCTGCTGATGCGAAGCAACGTTTAGGGTAACAGCTAAATTAAAATGGTATTAAACGTTTTACGTTTGATATATAGAACAAGAGATAAAAAAGGAGGAAAAAGAATGAACAAAAAGCTTTGGACATTATTAGCATTAATTTTAGCTTTCGTACTCGTACTTGGTGCATGTAACGGTGAAGGTGAAAAATCAGATGGGAAAGATTCACCAGCAAAAGATAATGAAAACGAAGAAGTTGTAGATACAGGAAGCTTCCCGTTGAATGTTGAAAATGAAGGAGATGTAATTAAAGGAGGTACTTTAAAAGTAGCTCTAGTAAATGACTCACCTTTCCAAGGAATTTTCTCATCAGTTCTATATGAAGACGCGTATGATTCAGATATTATGGATTTCGCAAGTAACCTTATTTTTGAAACAGACGGTGACTTCTTATTAACGAAAGATGGAATCGCTGGTATGGAAGTTGATCAAGATAATAATAAAGTAAAAATTACTATCAAAGACGGAGTTAAATGGTCTGATGGTGAACCACTTAAAATTGAAGACTTAATGCAGCCATACCTAATTATCGGTCATCCGGACTACACAGGAGTACGATATGATGTTGATTTCCAAAACATCGTAGGTGCTGTTGAATACCATGATGGAAAAGCAGATGCAATCTCAGGTTTAAAGAAAGTGGATGAAAAGACTTTAGAAATTTCATTCAATAAATTATCTCCAGCTATTTTTAGTTCTGGTGATGGACTTTGGTCTTATGCTGAACCAAGCCATATCCTAAAAGATATTCCAGTTAAAGATTTACTTGAATCAGATGCAGTACGTAAAAACATCGTTACTTTAGGTGCATTCAAATTCGATAAAATCGTACCAGGTGAATCAGTACAATTCGTGAAAAACGAAAACTACTGGAAAGGTGCTCCGAAACTTGATTCAGTATTAGTGAAAACTGTACCTTCAACTTCAATCTCTGTGGCATTACAAACAGGGGAATATCATATGACTGCTAACACTTTCAGTACTGATAAATATTTAGAAATTAAAGATTTTGATAACCTTACTGTACTTGGCCGTAACGAACTTTACTACCAATATATTGGATTCAAACTTGGTAAATATGATAAAGACAAGAGCGAAGTTGTCATGAATGCAGACGCTAAAATGGGCGACGTAAAACTTCGTCAAGCAATGGGCTATGCAATCGACGTAGAACAAGTTTCAGAAGTGTATTACAACAACTTACGTGAACGTGCAACATCTTTAATCCCACCAGTATTCAAATCATTCTATGATGATTCATTAGAAGGTTACACTTATGACGTAGAAAAAGCGAATGCATTATTAGATGAAGCTGGATATAAAGACGTTGATGGTGACGGACTTCGTGAAGACAAAAAAGGCAAGCCACTTGAAATTAAATTCGCTACAATGTCTGGTGGCGATATCGCTGAAGACATCGCATCATTCTATATGCAAAACTGGAAAGATGTCGGCTTAAATGTAACACTTTCAACAGGACGTACAATCGAATTCAACAGCTTCTACGACAAAATTGAAGCTGATGATCCTGAAGTAGATATCTTTATGGCTGCATGGGGAACAGGAACTAACCCTTCACCATCAGGACTTTACTCAAAAACTGCACAATATAACTTTAGCCGTTACACTTCTGAGAAGTTAGAAGGAATATTAGCTGCTATCGATTCTCCAGAAGCTTTCGATGCTGAATACCGTGCTGGTAAATTCCGCGAATGGCAAGAATATATGTCTGAAAACGCACCAATCATTCCAACTCAATACCGTTTAGAATTACGCCCGATTAATAAAAGCGTGAAAAATTACGATATTGACTACGCGGATAAAATTGATTGGAACGAAGTTGAATTAATTTCTGAAGATCCTGCTAAATCTTCTAAATAATTCGAATAACAGGAAAACCCGTGTCTATACGAAAGTATAGACACGGGTTTTTTGTGCTGAATATAAACTAACGTTGTTAAAGGAAACAAAATCACATATTGAAAACCGACTCATTTTTTCGTGATGAGTCGGTTTTTGGATGTAGAGAAATAATTTAACAAAAGAAAATGGGACTAACTTGACGTACTTACAATGACAGCTTCATATAGTAGTGTAAAAGGATGCTTGTATTGATAAAATGGTTAGTGTTTACGATCAGTTACATACTCATTGTGATGAGCCTGCTACAAATTCTGTTGTACTTAAATTACTTATCGCTTGGTTATACATGGAAAAGTGTCTGGCTATTTATATTCCAGACACCTGATTTCATCATATTTCTAAGTTCATTTTTTCTGCTTACACTTATCGTTTTCTACCCAACCCCATCGCGTTCTCCATTTTTTTAAGTGTTTTAGACGCCACTGCTTGAGCTTTAAGAGCACCTTCATCTAAGATAATGTCTAATTCTTCAGATGTTAGTAGTGCTTCATAACGTTCCTGAATAGGCTGTAAGTGTTCGATTACTGCTTGAGCCACGGATGCTTTAAAATCTCCGTAGCCTACGCCTTGATACTTCGCTACTAACGCTTCAATAGTTTCATTTGTTAAGGCTGCTTCAATCGTTAATAAATTCGAAACGCCAGGTTTGTTGGCTACATCGTAAGCAACGACGCCTTCTGAATCTGTTACAGCACTCTTAATTTTTTTCTCGATTTCTTTTGGAGTATCTAATAAGGAAATCGTAGATTTTTTATTGGGATCCGATTTACTCATCTTTTTCAGTGGATCCTGAAGAGCCTTAATGCGAGCTCCATTTTTAGGTAAACGTATTTCTGGAATTGTTAGGACGTCGTTATAACGTTTATTAAAGCGTTCTGCTAAGTCACGTGTTAGTTCAACATGTTGCTTTTGATCATCACCAACAGGTACGATATCTGTTTGGTAAAGAAGGATGTCAGCAGCCATCAGTGGTGGATACGTAAGAAGGGAAGCAGATACGCCGTCCTTTCCTGAAGATTTATCCTTAAATTGAGTCATACGTTCAAGTTCGCCAATATAAGAAATGCATTGCATCATCCAACCTGCTTGAGCATGAGCAGGAACCTCTGATTGGATAAACAAAATGGCTTTCTTAGGGTCTATCCCAGCTGCTAAATAAAGGGCAGCTAGAGACCTAATGGTTTTACGCAGTTCTAGTCTGTCTTGTGGAACGGTAATAGCATGTTGATCAACGATACAAAAAATACAGTCATATTCGTCTTGCAATGTGGTGAATTGACGGAACGCTCCAATATAATTGCCCAGAGTTACAGTTCCTGTTGGTTGTACGCCTGAAAAGATTTTCTTCATGTAGTTTCCTCCTTTAAAATAAAAAAACACATCACTCTCCCTTGTAAAGGGACGAATGATGTGTGAATCCGTGGTACCACCCAGATTGCCAAAAAATTTTTTGGCCTCTTTAGCTTCGTAACGTGAAGGGACGTATTAAGCTACATCTTAAAAGAATTCGCTTAATAAGCTCTGAAGTCCATTCTATTTGAAGGGTAGATCTGTTTTCAGCAAACACAGACTCTCTAAACAACCCAGTCAAATGTACTAATCTTCGTCTTTGCATTTAGCATGTATTTTGTTAGTCATTATAATATAGAAGAAACTCAAAAATCAAGTGATTTTTTCTATACAAAATAAATTATCAAGGCCACTGCCATACAAAGTAAAATGGACCCACCTAATTGGAAAAATGGGACATATGGTAAATCTAATATTTCTGAAGGAGATCTCATCGATTCTGAATCGACTAGGTCTTTTTTAAATGTAAAAACTTTTCTCATACCCATAGTAAAAAGATCGAAAAATCCATTTGATACCACATAAATTAACAAGCCAATAAAAATGAGTAATCCACCGACAAAAAATGACACATTAATATATGGAGTTAACTCCAGATTATGGTAATACAGAAACATGATTGCAACAATTATTATTTGGAAAATTAGAAAAGTCACCAGTTTCTTTTTCATTTGCAACACCTCATTCTTTACACATTGTAGAAGAAAAGACAGAAAAAATCAAAATTTCGTCAACCGAATCAAATATTCGAAATTAACAGAAAAGCCTTTCACCTCAACGGTTCTGTTATATAAATGTAATATTACTGATATCTAAATGTAAAAAATATTCAAAAAAAGCCTGTACAGATTTTTAAGAATATGTATAATAAAGATTGTACCAATTTTTCAGAAAATTCAAGGGGGTCAACTTAGTGAAGAAGAGCAAGTTTTTTTGGCTGTTAAGCCTAATGTTAGTACTTAGTGTTTTCTTAGCTGCTTGTGGCGAAGACAAGAACGGAACAGAACCAGCAACACCTGGTGATACGGACAAAGATGAACCAACAGCAGGAGAAGTAAAAGATGAGGAACAAGTCCTTAATCTAATCATGAGTGCTGAAATTCCATCAATGGATTCTGCATTAGCAACAGATGCAGTTGGTTTTGATCTTTTAAACAATGTAAACGAAGGTTTATACCGTTTGAATCAAGAAAATGTTGCAGTTCCTGCAATCGCTGAAGGGGAACCTACTGTATCTGAAGATGGTTTAGTATACACGTTCAAAATTCGTGATGCTAAATGGTCTAACGGAGATGCTGTAACAGCAGGAGACTTTGAATTCGCTTGGAAACGTGCGATGAATCCTGATACTGCTTCTGAATACGGTCCATACATGATGGGTGGCGTAATCAAAAACGCAACTGCAATTTCTGAAGGAAAAGCTAAATACACTGAGTTAGGTGTTAAGGCAGTTGATGAAAAAACTCTTGAAGTAACATTAGAAAAACCAGTTCCTTACTTCTTATCTCTAATGTCTTTCGGAACTTACTTACCACAAAATGAAGCTTTCGTAACTGAAAAAGGTAAAGATTATGCAACAAACTCAGACAATTTAATTTCAAACGGACCATTCACTCTTGCTGATTGGGATGGCACTGGATTAAAATGGAAATTAGTTAAAAATGATCAGTATTGGGATGCAGAAACTGTAAAACTTACTGAAATCAACTATGACGTAGTAAAAGAAGTTCCTACAGCTGTAAACTTGTATAAAACTGGAGAAAAAGATCGTGTCGGTCTTTCTGGTGAATATGCAATGCAATATGCTAACGATCCTGATTTAGTTAAAGAATTAGAAACTACTGTATTCTATTTCAAATTTAATCAAGAGCGTAATGGCAAACCTACACCACTTGCAAACGTAAATATTCGTGAAGCAATCTCTAAAGGTTACAACAAACAAGATCTAGTTGATGTAGTACTAGCTAACGGTTCGGTTCCTGCAAACTATTTAGTACCAGCAGCATTTACATTTGACGAAAGTGGCGCTGATTTCCGAGATGTTAACGGAGACATGGCAGTTCCTAACGCAGATGAAGCAAAAGCGGCTTGGGAAAAAGGATTAAAAGAACTTGGAGTAAAAGAAATAACTCTTGAAATTCTTGGTGGAGACTCTGACGTTGCTAAGAAAATGGACGAGTACTTCAAATCTCAATTAGAGACTACTCTTCCTGGTTTAACAATTGAACTTAAAGAAGTACCATTTGCTGTACGTTTAGACCTTGATAGTGCTCAAGACTATGATATTCAATCTGCTGGATGGGGTCCTGACTTCCAAGATCCTTACACATTCATGAATCTTTGGTTAACTGATGGCGGTAACAACAAAATGTCTTATTCAAATCCTAAGTATGATGAGTTAGTAAACGCATCAGTTGGCAAATTAGCTATGGATCCAGAAGCTCGTTGGGAAGCAATGGCTGAAGCTGAAAAAATTCTTCTTGAAGAAGATTATGCGATTGCACCTAACTATCAACGTGGAACAATGCAATTACAAAAACCATATGTTAAAGGTGTTATTTCTCACCCATTCGGTGGAGACTACAGCTACAAGTGGGCTTTCATCGAAGGTAAAGACGCTCAATAATCTTTAACTTTTAATTTGTTTGAAAATCTCATAGTAAGAGAGTATATGGTTTCCGATAGGGCCATATACTCTCTTTTTAAATGAGAGTGAATTCACTAAAAATTTACTGTTTTCAATTGATTTTGACAATAACTAGTTTAATCTATATATTGTAGATTGAATGTCATAAACATTATTTAGGAGGTGCAATGATGGCTAAGTATATATTAAAACGTGTTTTCTATATGTTCATTACTCTTTTCCTGATCGCGACAGCAACATTTTTCTTAATGAAAACGCTACCAGGTTCCCCTATTAGTTCCGCTTCGAAACTTAACCCTACTCAACTTGCGGCAGTAGAGGCAAAATATGGTCTTGATCAGCCAATCCCGGTACAATATGGAAAATACATGGCGAATTTGGCTCAGGGAGATTTAGGGAATTCTTACCAATTTAAAGGTGCAAGTGTTACGGATTTAATTCTTAAACGCTTAGGGCCATCCTTTTTACTTGGTGCACAAGGTTTAATTCTTGGTATATCCATTGGGATATTATTAGGTATGATTGCTGCTTTAAGGCAAAATACCATTTGGGATTACGGGAGTACTTTTATCGCAATTCTCGGAATATCCATCCCATCTTTCGTTTTTGCATCGTTTTTACAATATTGGATTGCAGTAAAATGGGGAGTTCTTCCTGTAGCTTTATGGAATGATGGATGGAAGTCTAGTATTCTACCATCAATAGCTTTAGCGATGGGACCTCTTGCGACAGGAGCACGTTTCATTCGTACAGAAATGATAGAAGTGCTAAGTTCTGATTACATAACTTTAGCAAAATCAAAAGGTGCTACCGGATTTGAAGTTGCTTTTAAACATGCATTCCGTAATGCGTTAATTCCATTGGTAACGGTTATGGGACCATTAGCAGCTGGACTTCTAACAGGTTCACTTGTAATTGAGAAAATTTTTGCTATACCAGGCATTGGTGAACAATTCGTTAAAGCCATTATGGTTAGTGACTTCTCAATCATCATGGGTACAACTTTGTTCTTCTCTGTCTTCTTAGTGTTTGTTATTTTATTAGTCGATATCCTTTACGGAATAATCGATCCACGTATTCGTTTGTCAGGAGGTAATAGTTAATGACACAGAATCTAGAAAAGTTACCTGCTGATTCTTTTAAAAGAATTACTATTGATAGTAGTCAAGCAGAAAAGATTTCAAAACCAAGTTTAAGTTTCTGGCAAGATGCTTGGTTACGGATTCGTAAAAATAAGGCTGCCATTGTCAGTATGGTCATTTTATTGTTAATCCTTATTATGGCATTAATTGGGCCATATATAGGTCCGCATGATGCGGAAACACAAACAATTACACATTCTAATCTACCTCCTAAAGTACCAGGTTTTGAGAAACTCGGAATCTTAGATGGAATAGGAACTCTTGGTGGTACAGAAGTAGATTTATATGAAATGAAAAAAGTAGATACGTATTATTGGTTTGGTACAGACGGATTAGGTCGTGATATGTTCGCTCGTTTATGGGAAGGTACACAAATCTCCTTATTCATCGCTTTCGTTGCCGCTGCAATTGATGTGCTTATAGGTGTCTTATACGGTGGTATTTCAGGGTATTATGGTGGTCGAGTAGACGATATTATGCAACGGATTGTCGAAATTTTGTACGGTATTCCAAACTTAGTTGTCGTAATATTAATGAGTTTAGTAATGAAGCCAGGTATTACGGCCATTATTATTGCCATTACTTTAACCGGTTGGATCGGTATGTCCCGTATCGTGCGTGGACAAGTACTAAAATATAAGAATCAAGAATTTGTATTAGCAGCCCGTACATTAGGTGCTAGTAACAATCGTATAATTGGGAAGCATTTACTTCCAAACATTTTAGGGGTTATCATTATAAACACTATGTTTACAATTCCAGGTGCTATATTCTTCGAAGCATTTTTAAGCTTTATCGGTCTTGGTTTACAAGCACCAGCTGCTTCACTTGGAACGTTAATTAATGATGGTTACCAGTTGATGCAATTCCAACCACATATTTTATTGTTCCCAGCACTTGTATTAAGCATGCTTATGATTGCTTTTAACTTGCTTGGAGATGGATTACGTGATGCACTTGATCCGAAAATGAAAGATTAAGAAGGAGGAAAGCGACTATGGAAAAAATCTTAGAAGTAAAAGACCTTCAGCTTTCCTTCCACACTTTTGCAGGTGAAGTAAAAGCCATTCGTGGTGTTAACTTCGATTTGCTTAAAGGGGAAACGTTAGCGATTGTTGGTGAATCTGGTTCAGGTAAATCGGTAACTACGAAAGCCATTATGCGTCTTTTACCAGAATCTAGTTCTGAATTTAAAAGCGGAGAAATCTTATTTAACGGAAAAGATTTAACGAAGCTTACTGATAAAGAAATGCAAAAAATTCGCGGGAAAGATATCTCAATGATCTTCCAGGATCCTATGACGTCATTAAATCCTACCATGACTATTGGTCGTCAAATTACTGAACCATTGTTAAAACATCAAAAAGTAGGGAAAACAGAAGCGAAAAAAATTGCAGTCGATTTACTACGTATGGTTGGGATGCCTAAACCGGAATTGCGAATTAAACAATACCCACACCAATTTTCTGGTGGTCAACGTCAGCGTATTGTTATTGCGATTGCTTTAGCATGTAATCCACAAATTTTGATTGCAGATGAGCCGACAACTGCTTTGGACGTTACAATCCAAGCTCAAATTTTGGAACTCATGAAAGATTTACAGAAGAAAATCGATACATCGATTATCTTCATTACACATGACCTTGGGGTAGTTGCAAACGTGGCAGATCGCGTTGCGGTTATGTATGGCGGCCGCATTGTTGAAATGGGTACAGTAGATGAAATTTTCTACAATCCTCAACATCCATATACATGGGGGTTACTGAGCTCAATGCCTTCCCTCGATACGGCAGAAGAAAAATTATACGCGATTCCAGGTACGCCTCCAGACTTGTTGGATCCTCCAAAAGGAGATGCATTTGCACTTCGCAGTGAATATGCACTAGCAATTGACATGGAACAAGCACCACCTGTTTTCCAAGTAAGTGATACACATTTTGCATCCACTTGGTTATTACATCCTGATGCACCAAAAGTGGAACCACCACTTTCAATTATTGAGCGAATGAAAAAGTTCCCAGGAAGTCGTTACTATGAAGGAGTGCGTACTAATGGCTGAAAAATTACTTGAAATTAAAAATTTAAAACAATATTTCAATCAAGGTAAAGCAAATGAAGTACGTGCAGTTGATGATATTAGTTTCGATATTTACAGAGGTGAAACCCTTGGATTAGTAGGAGAGTCTGGTTGTGGTAAATCAACAACTGGCCGCTCTATTATCCGTCTTTACGATGCAACTGCTGGAGAAGTGAAATTCAATGGCGTTAGTGTTCATGGGAAAAAATCAAAGTCTGATTTGAAAATATTTAACCGTAAAATGCAAATGATTTTCCAAGATCCATATGCGTCTCTTAATCCACGTATGAAAGTGTTGGATATTATTGCAGAAGGTTTAGATATTCATGGTCTTACTAAATCATCAAAAGAACGTAAAGATCGTGTTCACGAGTTACTTGAAACTGTTGGTCTAAATAAAGAACATGCGAACCGTTACCCACATGAGTTCTCTGGTGGACAACGACAACGTCTGGGTATTGCTCGTGCTCTTGCAGTAGAGCCTGAGTTCATCATTGCTGATGAGCCAATCTCTGCACTAGACGTATCCATCCAAGCGCAAGTTGTTAACTTGTTAAAAGAATTACAAGAAGAAAAAGGATTAACGTACTTGTTTATTGCACATGATTTGTCGATGGTTAAATATATCTCAGATCGTATCGGTGTTATGTATTTTGGTAAATTGGTTGAACTTGCACCAGCTGAAGAGCTGTACAACAACCCACTACATCCATATACTCAATCACTATTATCAGCAATTCCACTACCAGATCCAAACTATGAGCGTACACGCGTACGTAAATCGTATGACCCAACGTCTCATAACTATGAAGACGGTGAAGAAATTGCAATGCGTGAAGTAACTCCTGGACATTTTGTATTCTGTTCAGCAAGAGAATTTGAATCATTAAAATTAACTTCAGCTGCTCGTGTCTAAGAGATTAAGATATTAATAGAAAAATTAGCAAAAAGAGCCATTCTTATTACAAGAATGGCTCTTATTATTGTAAATATGACAAATTTCGCTTTAAATGTAATGCTTAACTTGATAAGATGGTAATGAATAGAAAGGATGTAAATTAAACTATGACATTTAAGAAATGGATGAGTACTGGTGCTTTAATGGCGGCATTAATTGCCCCAAATACACTCGTTTCTGCTGAAGAAGAAAAGACTAATGATGATTTTACTGAACGTACATATGGATTTACTGCGATAGATGAGGAATTAATTTTGGCTTCAACGTTATTACGGTTTGACTCAGGTTTAACATTTACATACCCAGATGCTGTCCGAGGAGTTTATGTGACTGGACATTCAGCCGGTGGAGCACGATTTAATGAATTGCTAAAATTATTGGATAAAACTGATTTAAACGCCATGGTAATTGATATTAAAGATGATTTTGGTGATTTAACATACATGCCTTCAGATGATTCTCCATTGAAACCTTTGAATATCGGAAATCCTTACATTAAAAATCCTCGTGAAGTTTTAGAAATTCTAGAAGAAAAGAAAATTTACCCAATTGCCCGTGTGGTAGTCTTTAAAGATTCGGCGCTTGCCAAGGCCAAACCTGAGCTCTCATTTGTAGAAGGATCAGAAGTTTGGAAAAATGGACGTGGCGAATCCTTTGTAAATCCATTTATGAAAGAAGTATGGGATTACAATGTAGAGGTAGCCGTTGAAGCAGCGAAGATGGGTTTCCAAGAGATTCAATTTGACTATGTACGTTTTCCAGAAGGATTTGAAAATCGTGCAGATACCTTAACATACGGTAAGGGTGAATATGAGTCGTCTGACACTGATTCAGTACAAAAAAGAGTACACGCTGTCACAGACTTTGTTGCTTATGCTCGTGAAAAGCTAAAACCTTATAACGTAAAAGTTTCAGTCGATATTTTTGGATATGCTGCTACATTAGCAGAAGCACCTGGTATTGGGCAAAACTTTGGAAAGATTTCTGAAAATGTCGATGTCATTTCTTCAATGATTTATCCTAGTCACTGGACATCATATTTTGGAATTGCAAAACCAGACTTACAGCCATATAAACTGGTACAAGAATATGCAAAAGCTGAAAATGCAACTTTAGCAAAACTTGAAAGTCCACCTACATCAAGACCGTGGTTACAGGATTTTACTGCCTCTTACTTAGGTAGTGGTAACTACCAAAAGTATGGTGCTACCGAAGTACAAGCACAAATTCTAGCATTAAATGAAGCTGGAATAAAAGAATACTTATTATGGAATGCCGGTAATCGTTATTCACCGGGTGTGGATTACACTCCCCTCAATAAATGAAAAAAGTTCTCTTTCTTATAGGAAGAGAACTTTTTTTTGAAAAGTGAAACCTTTTGCCGTTTACTTACGTATTATTATATGTAGGGAAAGAATATTAGATTGTCATTTTCATTTGCTAATTGAGAATAAGAAAAACTAGAATAATGAGTGTTTAGAATGTTAATTTAGCGGGTATATTTGTATGAGAACCACAAAAAAGTTAATAAACATAGGTTTTAACTATAAATTATTGCTAAAATGTGTCGCATAAAAAAAAACTTGACTTTTCCTTGATATCTTATATTAAAATGAATAAATTTGTTGTATAATAAAAATATAAACCTATATAATAGTCATTCTAAATAAAAAATCGTTACAATATATCTGTAGTTCTTTACACATTTGAAAGGAAGTGTTCCTATGATGGTAACATTGTTTACTTCTCCTAGCTGTACATCATGTAGAAAAGCGAAAGCATGGTTAGAAGAGCATGACATTCCATATACTGAGCGTAACATCTTTTCGGAACCGCTAAGTATTAGCGAAATTAAAGAAATTTTACGAATGACGGAAGATGGAACAGACGAGATTATTTCTACTCGATCAAAAATTTTCCAAAAGTTAAATGTAGATGTTGAAAGCTTACCCTTACAACGTTTGTATGAATTAATTCAAGAACATCCAGGACTTTTACGTCGTCCTATTATTTTAGATGAAAAGCGCTTACAAGTAGGATACAACGAAGATGAAATTCGTCGTTTTTTACCTCGAAAAGTTCGAGCTTATCAATTGCTTGAAGCTCAACGTATGGTTAATTAAATTCGAATTAAAAATGGCTGATTGATTCTTCTTCTATGTATTTGAGAAGAATGGTCAGTCATTTTGCATTTTTAAGCTTGATAAAATTTGCGCTCTCTAATACAATTCTAATAAATTGTATTTTGCCAGAGTAGATGCATATCCTTTTCATTTCCTCTGGACCGTCATACAATAGAAACAGACACTGTATCGGTAAGCGGCTTGAAGTGTTGCTGTAAAAAGGGGAATCCCTTTAAAGCGATCGAAGGGAGATGTGTAAAATGGATATTGAACGAATTAATGAAAACACAGTAAAATTCTACATTTCATACATCGACATTGAAAAAAGAGGCTTCAGCCGAGATGAAATTTGGTTTAATCGAGATAAAAGTGAAGAACTCTTTTGGGAAATGATGGATGAAATTAATGATGAATCGGACTTTGAAGTTGAAGGTCCGCTATGGATTCAAGTTCATGCAATGGATAAAGGACTTGAAGTTACAGTAACTCGAGCACAAATAAATCGTGATGGAAAGAAAGTAGACTCCCCATTTGAAATGGACGACAAGGGTCAATATTTTTCTAATATGTCAGAAAGTTCATCAGAAGAACAATCTTATGATGAATATAGTGGTCTATTTACTGAAACAAATGAATCTCAAAATGAATTCACGTTTTTCGTGAAAGACTTTGAAGATTTAATTCCATTAGCCAAGCGTCTTGAATTACCTTCATATGTATCGACGTCTTTATTCGCTTATAAAGACCGTTATTACCTCTATGTCAATGCAGACGCAGAACTGATGGAAGAAGAAGAAATTAAAAACATGGTCAGTATTCTTACTGAATACGTAGATGGATCAACTGTAACTATCCACCGTTTGAAAGAATACGGAAAAGAAATTATGGCCGATGAAGTATTTGATCAAGTACTTAAATACTTTAACTAAAATCCTCCCTTAACTGGGAGGATTTTTTTATTTGCCTTTATATCAGAAAATTCGTAAAATAATAGGAAAGGAGGAATGTATATATTAACTGCATTAAAAGATAACGAAGTAATGTTCACCATCACAAGAAATATGACAAGAGATCAGTTACTATTTTTGCGAAAAACGAGCAAATTCACATGCCCTCAGTGCGAAACCCCACTTCGCTTGAAAATTGGCAAAGTCGTGATTCCCCATTTCGCTCATATTATATTAACTAATTGTTTAACCTCCTTTTCCGAAAGAGAATCCCCCACCCATTTAATTGGAAAACAACATCTCGCCGAATTTTTTACCAGAGTAGGATGTAAAGTGTCAGTTGAAGCCTATATACCAAAGATTTCTCAACGACCGGATTTATTGGTGAGAAATAAAAGAAAAACCTTTGCTATTGAATTTCAATGTAGTGTAATACCAACTGTCGATATCGAAAAAAGAACTGCTGGATATTTACGAGTAAAAATACCTTCCATATGGTTACTTCGAACGCCCCCTAACATTCAATTGACCACGAAGGGTATCTCTCTCATAAAATTGACCAAGTTCATGCATGCTTTTATTAAAAATCTGCCTACTTCAGGAGCTACCATCATCACATATGATCCATCGACAGCGAAGTTTATTTATTTTAGTCAATTAGTCCATATAAGTGGATCATCATTTTTAGCGAAGATACGAGCGTTGTCTATTGAACAACAAACGTTTCCATTTGCTCAAGTAAAAATGATAAGTAAAGAAGAGAGAGTAGATTACTGGAAACTATTTATGAATAAACGAGCAAGATTTTTGCACAATCGGATTCGATCAAGCTCATTTGGCGTTAGGGATCGTTTTTTAACCAACTGTTACGAAAACAAAGTTCGTCCAGAAAATTTACCTTTATGTATTGGTTTTCCGATACAGGATTCTCAGGTTATATTAGCGCATTTGGCCGAATGGCAATTAGAACTTATTTGTACACTTAGGGAACATCATATGGATGTTCATGATATCACTGACAAATGGCTTGAATCATATATTCTTACAAAATGTAAAGTTACTGATAAAGTAACTGCTTTAACAGTTCTTACACGCTATTGTAAAGTCCTACAAATGCTTAACTATAATGTTTACACACCAATTTCAGAGATATTCATAAGTGAATCTATATTACTTGCACACTTTGAACAAGAAATAGTTGCAAAACGTTGTGAAAATTGAGAAAATATAGTAGTTATTCGATTTTTCAATTAAATCGATTCAAGGGGGAAAACAAATGGCAGCAGAAACAAAAAACAAAATTTTAACTCGTAGTGAAGTCCCAACGGAATTAACTTGGAAACTTGAAGATATTTTTTCAAGTGACGAAGCGTGGGAAAGTGAATACAAAGAAGTAAGTGAGCTAGCAGAAAAAGCAGATTCTTACAAAGGAACTTTTAAAAATGGAGCACAAGCATTATACGAAGCTTTAGCATATAAAGATGAAGTTTCAGAACGAATTTACCGCTTATATACGTATTCTCACATGCGCTATGATCAAGATACAACAAACAGTCATTATCAAGCGATGGATAGTCGTATCAAGAATTTGCTTGTAAAAGTTTCAACTGGATTATCATTTATGACCCCTGAAATTCTAGCATTAGATGAAGAGAAAGTATTGAGTTATATGAGTGAACATGAAGAATTAGGGTTATATAAACAAGTTCTTAAAGAAATTAACGAAATGCGTCCCCATGTATTACCTGCTGAACAAGAAGCATTGCTAGCTCAAGTTTCTGAAGTAACAAACGCATCATCTGAAACGTTCAGCATGTTAAATAATGCAGATTTAGAATTCCCTACAATAAAAGATGAGAATGGCGACGAACAGGAATTAACACACGGTCGATATTCACGCTTTCTTGAAAATGAAGACCGCAGAGTACGAGAAGACGCATTCCATGCAATGTACGCTACTTACGGGAAGTTCCGCAATACATTTGCCTCAACACTTGCTGGAAATGTTAAACGTGATAACGTAAATGCTCGTTTGCGCAACTACTCTTCAGCTCGCCATGCTGCTATGTCTGAAAATCAAATTCCTGAGCAGGTCTATGATAATTTAGTTGATACAGTGAACAAGAATTTGCACTTATTGCATCGTTATGTATCTCTTCGTAAAAAAGTTTTAGGACTTGATGAGTTGCATATGTGGGATCTTTACACACCACTTGTAAAAGAGACGAAAATGGAAATTCCTTATGAAGAAGCGAAAGGCATCATGCTTAAGAGTTTTGCTCCACTTGGTGAAGAATATGTTTCGATTGCCACTAAAGGATTGGAAAATCGTTGGGTAGATGTTGTTGAAAATAAAGGCAAGCGTTCTGGTGCTTATTCTTCTGGTTCGTATGGGACAAACCCTTACGTATTGATGAACTGGCAAGATAATGTGAATAATTTATTCACTCTAGCTCATGAGTTTGGCCATAGTTTACACAGCTATTATTCACGTGCAAGCCAACCATTTGTTTATGGTAACTACTCGATATTCGTTGCAGAAGTAGCTTCAACATGTAATGAAGCATTGTTAAATGAATATATGTTAAAAACTATTGACGATGAGCAAAAACGTATCTACTTATTAAACTATTGGTTAGAAGGATTCCGCGGTACTGTATTCCGTCAAACGATGTTTGCCGAATTTGAACATTTAATTCACAAAATGGATCAAGATGGGGAAGCTCTAACTGCAGATAAATTAACCGAAGTTTACTATGATTTGAATAAAAAATATTTTGGAAATGATCTAGTAGTAGATGAGGAAATTGGTCTTGAATGGGCTCGAATTCCACATTTCTATTACAATTACTATGTGTACCAATATTCAACAGGTTATAGTGCTGCAGTGGCATTGAGTAATCAAATATTATCAGAAGGACAACCAGCTGTAGATCGATATATTAATAAATTCTTAAAAGCAGGTTGTTCGGATACACCGATTGAAGTACTGAAAAAAGCTGGAGTTGATATGACATCTGCAACTCCAATCGAAGAAGCATGTAAAGTATTTGAAGAGAAGCTTAATGAGCTCGAAAAATTATTGTTGAAGTAAATAAATGACCTTTATCCTTAATGGATGAAGGTCTTTTTGTTATTTAAATATAATGTTTAAGATTAGTACTTATTTTGCGAGCATTACTGTAAACGCTTACTCTATGACGATTTTGTGAAAAGGATTGTGAAAGATTGATTTATCCGTTATGGCATGATATCGTTTAGATGTGAAATAAATCACATACAAACACACACCCCTTTGTTTGAACGTGAACATTTCTCCCATCCCCTTTGTGAAAAAAACCGCCTCTCCAGAAATGGAGTAGGCGGTTTTTTATTTATTATAAGTTTTAAGTCGCCATTGATTGGTGTCTCCCATTGGGATACGTTCCAATTGTTGCAACAATGTACGTTTCTTTAATTCGCGTTCTGCAGCATAATTAGTTACGCCATAAATCGAGGCAACTTCTTTAGTTGATAATGTTTGATAACGGAAAAACAGTTCATCAAGCGTGGGTGGCTCTTGACGACTCAATTCGATATTTAACATCTCAGCTAAAATCTTCTCATACACTTCGTACGAATAAATACCACAAACTTTTAGACCTTCATCTTCAATACGTTCATTAAAAAACACCATACTTGGTGATTCAGTAACATCCATTTCATTACTGATATAGAGATCACATTGAAATGCACGTGTTGCTTCCTTAGACTGAATATCAGACTTGAATTCTTCAATATCCAAGTGTGCTTTTTCAGCAATTGACAATAAACTTGAATAGGTCGCTACATTTTTAGTATCTAAGAATAACTGTTCTTGTAATTTTTGTAGATATCGTATGCCTGCTCTTTTTCCTTGAAGTTCTGCTGCTTTAATCGCAACTGAAGGAAGGGCTGGATGTGTAAAGTCGTCGTCATTTATATATTCATTTTTACAGAATGAATTAAGCGTAGAAAGTTTTGTGCTAAGGACAATCCGTAGCGTAAAATATTGTTCATATTCTACTTGTAACTTTCGCAAAATCGGTTGTAAATCAAAACTCAAGGAGCAAACTGGATCTATAAATGCGTATAGCTCAATTGGCTTTGTTGAACTCGTAGAAACTATCGCTTCGGGCGGAATCTGCAAGTTATTCACACGATTTCCTCCTCTTGGTCTGGCCGGTTCGTCATATGATGAGCCGTTAATACAAGGCGATGATAGAAATCATCGCGAATTTTACCCTCTAGTCCAACTTCATCCATTGCTAGAGCCATACACTCAAGCCAAGCTTGTGCTCTTTCTGGTGTAATCGGGAAGGGCATATGTCTTGCTCTTAACATTGGGTGTCCGTGTTCCTGTGAATATATATTTGGTCCGCCTAAATATTGAGTCAAAAATTGTTTTTGTTTACGAGCAGTTTCCGTCAAGTCTTCTGGAAATATAGGCTTAAGCTTTGGGTGTGCCGCTACTTTTTCGTAAAAGACATCAACAAGTTGCGACAATATATCCGGACCAATTTCCTCATAAGGAATTATAGGTTTTCGGTTCATCTTTTGAACTCCTTTGCTTTCGCTGTATTCCCATTCTATCAACCTCACGGATTTTTCTCAAACAAATCGATTTTGGTAACGGTTGCATATTGTGTTAAGTGAATAAAATGTCTATTAATTATTAGTGGATAGCCAATGATAACTTCTTCTTACATGTTATTATCTTTTTGCAGCTTTCATGAAACGCGCAATTTTTTTAAGTGTTTGACGCTTAGGAATCTGATGATATTTGAGCAGTTCATTAAAGCTTTGTTGACCACTTGTGATATCGGTGACCTCATATTCAACCTCGTAATCTGTAATTCCTAAATAATCCGAACGATCTAAGACTAACAATCCACCTTGAAAGGATATTTCAGCCCGTTCAGTGCGAAGTGAACCGAATGCCAACAATAGCTCAGGTAGCTGCTGAAATTCACTGTAGTCTCGGGGTCTTATTAATTGGTTAGAAAGAATTTCGTCTCTTTCAATGGCTGAAATCAAGTGTGTTGTTTCCATCATCGTATGGACGTTGTCAGTAGGTGCTTTTAACGTTAATTCATTGCGTTCTCCAACGACTCGCAACCGGAAGCCCATTAAAGAATCACGCAATTGATTATTTGTAGTATCAAAATAAGTATTGGTCTGTACATGAAAGTTTTGTTTTGAAATAGCAAAAGCTCTGCAGAGTGAATGAAACTCTTCTTCTTCTAATAGGTTTTTAAATTCTATTTCTTTTTGAATGGTCATAAGAATCACCGCCTTACTTCTTATTATCCTAAAAAAATTGCAAACTGCAACAAACGAGCAGCTGTGATAAAATATGAGGTAAGTAAAGTTTGAAAGGAAGAGCTTAAATTGCGTAAAACTTATATTGTCGACAGCGGTGTTCAAAATGGTTCCGACATTCGCTTTTTATTACAAGAGAACCCTCAAGAAAACGAAGTAAAAGCAGGTGGTCAGTTAATTACTGATTCTGATAACTATGCTTTTGTTTATTTAATGGATGTTGTGGATGGGTATATATATGTACAGTTTCCAAAGACTGTTTGGCCATTACTTGCTGCTTCACTTGATGCAGACAAAGAACCAGTATTAACTTGGGGACAGACTGAATTTTCACTCGACAATTTTCGAGAAGAATTAAGTATGCTCATCTTTAATATTGAAGGAAATCACAATTATGGTGAAGAGTTTTCAAGTGCAGTTGAAGAAGCATTTAAAGAGCAACTGTCACTATCATAAATACGATAGCAGGGGTAAGGGGGACTCGTCATGGGTCAGTGGGAACGATTTTTAGAGCCTTATAAACAAGCAGTTGATGAATTGAAAATTAAATTTAAAGGCATGAGAGCACAATACGAAATAGAAAATACAAACTCACCCATTGAGTTTGTGACCGGTCGAGTGAAACCTATTGCGAGTATTTATGATAAAACACTTGAAAAGGGTATCGCGTTTGAACCATCGACACGCTTGGCCCATGAATTACAAGATATTGCAGGTTTACGTATTATGTGCCAGTTTGTGGACGATATTGAAACGGTAGTCGAGTTATTACGTCAACGACACGATATTAGCGTTGTCGAAGTGCGTGATTATATATCACATGAAAAACCGAGTGGGTATCGTTCGTATCATATGATCGTTGAATATCCAGTTCAAACCCTTCATGGCAAGATTCACATATTAGTCGAAATTCAAATTCGTACATTAGCCATGAATTTCTGGGCATCAATTGAACATTCCTTAAACTATAAATATAAGGGACTATTTCCCGAAGAAATAAAAAATCGTTTACAAAGTGCAGCTGAAGCCGCTTTCCGCTTAGATGAAGAAATGTCACTAATACGTGATGAAATTCAAGAAGCACAGAAATATTTTAGCGAAAATAAAGAGAGTGGAAATGTCAATTTCTCAACCAATTCCAATGAAAGTAGGTCGAACCATTCATGAAATTTGCTATCCAATCACGTAATGATGATCACTCGAATGAACTAATGGATCGAGCGAAAACATATTTGTCGGATTTTGGATTGGTGTGGAATGAAGAGTCGCCTGATATCGTTATTTCGATTGGTGGAGATGGCACACTCCTACATGCCTTCCATCGATATCGGGAACAATTATCCACTGTAGCGTTTGTAGGAATCCACACAGGGCATTTAGGTTTTTATGCTGATTGGAAACCTGCTGAAATTGAAAAACTTGTAATTTCGATTGCTAAGAAGGAATTTGAAGTCATTCAATATCCGCTACTGGAGGCAACGATTAATTATCGTAATAACGATGAGCAAAGCGTCTACCTCGCTTTAAATGAAAGTACGATTAAATCCCCTGACGTGACCTTAGTGATGGATGTAGAGCTTAATGACAGCCATTTTGAACGGTTCCGTGGGGATGGACTGTGTATGTCAACGCCATCTGGGAGCACAGCTTACAATAAGGCACTCGGCGGGGCAGTCATACATCCTTCATTAGAGGCTATGCAATTAACAGAAATGGCCTCTATTAATAATCGAGTTTTCCGAACAGTGGGAGCACCACTAATTTTGCCTGCTCACCATACCTGCGTATTAAAGCCAGTAAAAGCACCTGATTTTATGGTGACGATTGATCATTTACAATTGTTACATAAAGACGTTAAATCCATTCAATATCGTGTTGCAAAAGAAAAGGTACGATTCGCAAGGTTCCGCCCATTCCCATTTTGGAAACGCGTCCACGATTCGTTTATTGATAGCGATGTGTAATCAATTTACACTTACTTTTAAAGCTACGGAACAAATATTACTCCGCGAAGCTTTAGCTTCGTGGGGAATATCAAAAAGATCCTTAACGTCGATTAAATTTGATGGAGGTACTTTACTTGTAAATGGACAAGTAAAAACGGTCAGACATCCACTTGCAATAGGGGATGTAGTGACCGTTCTTTTTCCTTTAGAAGAAGTAAGTGAGGGATTGATTCGTCAAAAAGGGCCGCTCGACATTGTCTATGAAGATGATGTACTATTCATTGTCAATAAACAACCTGGGCAAAGTACCATTCCTTCACGTGAACACCCGTCAGGAACATTAGCAAACTTTGTTGCGTATTATTATGAGCAAATGTCTATTCCTTCAACAGTGCATATTTTGACTCGTCTGGACAAGGATACGTCAGGATTAGTGTGTTTAGTGAAAAATCGGCACATCCATCACATCATGAGTCACAATCATGTGATGAATAAAACTTATGAAGCCATTGTCCATGGAAAAGTTAGCGATGATTGTCAGGAAATAATTGCGCCAATTGGTCGAAAAAGTAGTAGTATTATTGAGCGTGAGGTACGAGAAGATGGCCATTTTGCTCATACAGATGTCGACGTAATTCGACATCATGCTAATTTTTCTCACGTGAAGTGTCTGCTTCACACTGGAAGAACACATCAAATTCGCGTTCATTTAGCTCATATTGGTCATCCAATCGTTGGAGACGATTTATATGGAGGAAGCGTAGCTCAAATTTCTCGGCAGGCACTTCATTGTGCATCAGTGGACATCAAACATCCACTGACAGGAAAAATGCTGACTTTTACAAGCCCAATGCCAGAAGATATGAAGAATTTGCTTTCTTAATCCGCAAATTTGTGAAACTTTTCTGACACGTAATGTTGAAGAGACGGTACAGACACTATTTCTAACTCAGGGTATAGCAATGCAGATAATTTCCCTCCAAATACACAACCCGTGTCAATGTTAATCGTATTGTTTTTAAAGCGCGCTTCTTTTGTTGGTGTGTGTCCGTAAACAATCCATGTAGAACCTTTATAATGCTTTGCCCAGTCTCTTCGAATAGGTCTACCATCTGGAAGACATTCGCCGGTAATATCACCGTACAACACAAAAGTGCTGATTTTTTTGTTAATAGGTTTACCAATCATATCTTGCCGAATACCTGCATGAGCAATGACAAGCTGATCATTGTCAAGAGATTGATACAATGGCAGAGCCTCATAAAAAGATATAAACCTTTTCCTAAAATGTATTTTTTTGCCTTTAGGTAACTGGTTAAACTCTTCAACAGTTGTTTCCAAACCATGACTAACTTGCACGTTACTTCCTTTTAAAAATCGATAAAGTTTATTACAGTGATTTCCCGGGCAATAATTTAGGTTCCTTGCATCTTGCATAGCGAATAACAACTCTAAGACTGCAAGTGATTGAGGTCCTCTATCAGTAGCATCACCCACAAATGCAAGCTGCGACCTTGTGGATGTACAAATACACCCTTATCCTGTTGATAGCCTAACTTTGAAATTAATGAGATTAGTTCTACATAGCAACCGTGTATATCACCAATAATGTCATACGACAATTCATTCACCTCTCTAAAATAAAGTATTGCGATATCATAAGTGTAACCATACAATGTAAAAAGTAGAAATGAAAACATCTAAAAGAAAGGAGGGAGCATACATGATAGAAGAGCGTAAGAATAATGAAGAAAATGAATTAGATGCTGAACAATTATTGTCATTGTTAAATGAACACCAAGTTGACGCATTTAGAGAAGAATTTTTAGCGCTACATCCGTATGATCAGGCACAATTTTTTGAAAAGGTGGGACCTGACAGTAGGCAAATTATCTATCAGTATCTCTCTCCAAAAGAAATGGCCGAAATTTTTCAATCAATTGAACTCGATGATGATGAATATGCGCCATTCTTAAAAGAAATGGAAACAATGTATGCTGCTGATATGTTATCCGAAATGTATGCGGATGATGCAGTAGACGTATTGAATGAGCTAGGTAAAGATCAAGTAGCCAGCTATTTAACTATTATGGATAATGAATCAGCTCAAGAGATTAAAGATTTATTGCACTATGAAGAGTATACGGCTGGTTCAATTATGACGACCGAATATGTTGCGATTCCGGAAAATTCAACTGCGCGATCAGCCATGACGATCTTACGTAATGCAGCACCAGAAGCCGAAACCATATACTATTTATTTGTTGTTAACGATGACCATCAGTTAACAGGTGTCGTATCATTGCGTGATTTAATTATGGCAGATGAGGATACGTTAATTCGTTCGATTCGAAACGATCGGGTGGTCAGTGTTTCCGTTAGTGAAGATCAAGAAGAAGTTGCTAGAATGATTAAGGATTATGATTTCTTAGCAGTGCCAGTCGTTGATTTTGAAAATCATTTACTTGGTATTATCACAGTTGATGATATATTAGATGTTTTAGAAGAAGAAGCTAATGACGATTACTCTAAATTAGCAGCCGTCTCAGAGATGGACACGTTTGATAAAGGACCTCTAATTGCTGCTAAAAAAAGACTGCCATGGCTTATTATTTTATTATTTTTAGGCATGTTTACAGCGAGTTTAATGGGGATATTTGAAGAAACATTAGATAAAGTGGCGATATTAGCCGTCTTTATTCCTCTAATAGCAGGAATGGCAGGAAATAGTGGTACCCAGGCACTAGCTGTAGCAGTTAGAGGTATCGCAACTGGTGATATCGCAGAACAAAGCAAAATGAAATTATTAATGCGTGAAGCGGGTACTGGTCTAATTACAGGAATTGTTTGTGCAGTATTCAGTGTGGGAATTGTCTTTTTCATCCAACATGATTTGTTATTAGGACTTTTAGTCGGAACCGCTATTTTTGGCTCCATATTTGTCGCAACTTTGTCAGGTTCATTCATTCCGCTACTCATACATCGAATGAATATCGATCCAGCTGTAGCATCGGGACCTTTTATTACCACACTTAATGATATTATTAGTATATTAATATATTTAGGGTTAGCAAGCATGTTCTTAACACAAATATAGTTTTAAAAAGAAGCAACAGTTCACAATGACTGTTGCTTCTTTTTTATGTAGAAAGCATGCGAAGAGATGCCAATTTCCGAGGATAGCCGACACAAATACGCTCATAGACGGGATAACAGTGGAGTGAATGTCCAGTTCCGCAGATAGTCGACACAGATTCGCTCATAGGCGACAAGAAACCGCGCATAGCCGACATAAATACGCTCATAGAAGGGATAGTAGTGGAGAGAATGTCCATTTCCGCAGATAGTCGACACAGATTCGCGCATAGGCGACAAGAAACCGCGCATAGCCGACACAAATCCGCTCATAGACGGGATAACAGTGGAGAGAATGTCCAGTTCCGCAGATAGTTGAAACAGATTTCCGCATAGTCGACAAGAAACCGCTCATAGTCGACACAAATACGCGCATAGAAAAAATCCTATTCCACAATTAGTAACAATGAAAGAGTACTATTTTTAAAGATTTTTTTGCACTAATCTTTCTTGTGATGTATTATTAGTACCAGGTAATAATAATTAGAATTAACTAGGGGGATTTTTTCATGTCTTTGTCATTACAAGGAAAAACATACGTTATCATGGGTGTAGCAAACAAACGGAGTATTGCTTGGGGGATTGCACAGTCTTTAGATAAAGCAGGTGCAAATATTATTTTCACGTATGCTGGGGAACGATTTGAAAAGTCTGTTCGCGATTTAGTGGCAACATTAGAAGGAAAACATGAATTAGTTCTTCCTTGTGACGTTACGAATGATGAAGACGTTGAAAAATGTTTTTCAACAATTGGACAAGAAGTAGGGAAAATCGATGGCTTAGCTCACTGTATTGCCTTTGCAAAAACAGAAGAGTTGGCGGGGAATTTCTCAGACACGTCTCGTGATGGCTTCTTACTTGCACATAATATTAGTGCTTTCTCATTAACTGTCGTAGCTAAAGCAGCAAAACCTTTAATGACTGAAGGTGGCAGTATTGTCACATTAACGTATTTAGGTGGAGAAAAAGTAGTACCTAATTATAATATTATGGGTGTAGCAAAAGCTTCTTTAGAAATGTCAGTTCGTTACTTAGCAGCTGACTTAGGAAAACATAACATTCGCGTTAATGCGATTTCAGCAGGTCCAATTCGCACATTGTCTTCTAAAGGCGTAAGTGACTTTAATAGTGTATTGAAAGAAATTGAAGAGCGTGCTCCACTTCGTCGAAATACAACACCAGAAGAAGTTGGCGATACGGCATTATTCTTATTTAGTCAATTATCTCGTGGGATTACTGGCGAAACGATACACTGTGATAGTGGTTTTCACATTCTGTAAACCAGGAGCATAAACTATCTCAAAAAGGGTGTGTATGTTTCAGTGGAAAATGATCCTCTCCTTTTTGTTCAAGGACCTCCGGTATACCGGCATATACCTATGGTTTCATATTGGCAAGAAGAAAGTACCTCGATCTTCCCCGAGCCCATTATAAAAGCAGTCGAAAAGGAAGCAGTCGAAAAGGATCCAGTCGAAAAAGATCCAATAATGTGGAACCGATTGCGATTTTTGAAGACGGATTTTGCAAAACATGTTTACAAGCCATTATGTTTTCACCTACAAGACGGAGAAAAAGTATATGGTGTCGTGGAGGAAATAAATCCAGACAGTGTTCAAATTAAATTAACAGATGGTGAAATCACTGCATTTGAAATTAAAGAAATCCAAGAAATTTGGTGGAGAGGAAAAATACTTCCTACTCGAATGTAAATGAAGAAAAGGCATCCATTAGTTCCGATGGATGTCTTTTTGTATGAAAAAAAGTAAATATAATCTTCATCTATTTATTTTATTAATTTTCTGAAAAATGATTCATACTTTCAATTATTCGACACAAACTACTATCATTGCAAAAATCAAGCCCGATTTCCTGTTAAAGGAAATCGGGCTTATTAGACACTGCACGCTTGACTTGTTTATTTTTTATTCACAAACATCAAGAAATACGTCTGCCACACATTCAATGCCACAGAAGCAATTCAAGTCAACAGTAACACAGCTGCTAGAAAGTCGGAAATTACGAACTTTACAAATTTTTCTTAAATCCAATTTATCGCCATCACAATTCAAAAGATCAACTTCTTTATGATGGTGATCCAATGGCTCTAATACACGAAGAGTTGCACAGCAACCATCGAATACGTCTTCTACACGGAAGAATACGGAGAAGCAGTCACAGTCATGATGGTCATTGTCACGGAAAAAAGCTTTGAATGGCGTTCCATCATCAGTTAATAACATAAATACACGAGTATCAGCTTGATGACGTGACGGACTTACTAAACTACCAAGTGGCTCTAAGAAGCAATTCGTTGGACACACCGGACAATCGTTGTCCACTACGGCATCTTGAATGTCTTTAATCGCTCGCACTACGTCACAAATACAATGGTCTTTCTTCTTGAAGCCTTGAACAGATGATGTTGATTCCAAGTTACGTCCACATCCCATTTTGTTTTCACCTCGCTAACTTTCAAAGTCTTTATACTGTATGTCGATTGTGTTCGAACAACAGGGCGCGTCAACCAATTCACACATAAACTTTCCCAAAAACACCATACTAGGATAAAAGGTGAGAAAATGATGAAAAAATTATGGATCATAAGCTTGATTTTATTAGGAGTAGCGGGTTGTTCAGAGGAATTCAAAGTTTCGACTTATCATGTTGATGATGATCAGCAGGAAATTGAAACACTTACAAAAGTCTTTAAAGACAATCAAAATTTAAGTGAAGCAGCTGCAGTATTTTTTGACCATCAACTTGTCGTTTCAGTGCAAGTACAGCAGATGTCTAAATTTAAAAAGGAAAAAATTAGAAAATCAATTGAAAAAAAAGTGAAATCTGCGTTTCCAGATCATGATGTTTATGTATCAAGCGATTTAAAGATCACGTGGGAATTAAAGAAAATTATTGATGAGCAACCAACCACTGATGAATTGAAAAAGGATTTAAAAAAAGTTAAGGCACTTGCAAAGGAGGAAACGTAATGGACGCTGAATCATATCAAAAAACCGTAGATCAAATAGCACCAAAACGTCCAGTCCTCTTGAACTGTATGAAGGCTTTTCTGACAGGTGGAATTATTTGTGCAATTGGCCAACTCGTTTCTTTTGTATTCATGTACTTTTTCTCATTTACTGAACGAACCGCGAGTAATCCTTCAGTAGCAACAATGGTTTTTCTCTCAATGGTACTAACGGGTTTTGGTATCTATAAAAAAATTGGTCAGTTTGGGGGAGCAGGTTCTGCAGTTCCCGTTACGGGATTTGGTAATGCGGTAATCTCCGCAGCCATTGAACATAAATCAGAGGGATTTATTCTTGGTGTCGGAGTTAACATGTTTAAACTTGCAGGACCAGTCATTGTATATGGAGTATTCTCAGCATTTGTCGTAGCACTGATTAAAACTATATTAGTCAAAATGGGGGTAATCTCTTGGTGAAAAAAACGGGTACGTACCAATTCGCCTCTAAGCCAAGTATTGTATCAACCGCAGTTTCGGTTGGGCCACTTGAAAAAGTTAGTCCATTTCATCCGCATTTTGACTTTATTTATGAAGATGAACGAATTGGACAAGAAACGAATGAGAAAGGTCATTCTCAATTAATAGAAGATACGTGTAACATGGCGGTGACGAAAGGCGGATTTCAGCTACAGGATATCGACCTATTACTTGCCGGAGATTTAGTCAATGAAATGACGCCTACAAATTTTGCCGCCCGTCAATTAGCGACTCCGTTTATGGGGATGTTTTCAGCTTGTGCTACGAGTGTTTCTTCTCTCATAACTGCAAGCTTTTTTCTCGAGACCAAACTTATGGACAAAGTAATGTTTGGCGCAGCAAGTCAGCACAATGCAGTTGAACGCCAATTCCGCTATCCGATAGAATATGGAGCACAAAAACCACCTACTGGTCAATGGACTGTTACAGGAGGAGGTTACGGCATACTTTCTCATCATCAAACTGGTAAACCATATGTTCATTCTGCCACAATTGGTCAAGTGATGGATTGTGAATGTACAGATCCTCTGGATATGGGAAGTGCGATGGCACCAGCAGCTTTTGATACAATTCAAAAACACTTAGCTCAAAATAAGGGTACATCCTATGATTTTGTCATGACAGGTGATTTAGGAAAAAATGGATTTTCTATTCTTCAGGAATTAATTAAATCGAGTGGAGTTTCATCGTATTTAGTTGATAATTATCGTGACGCAGGAGCTGAATTTTACGGTAATGAAGAGAAATTTTTATCAGGAGCTAGTGGAGCTGGTTGTTCGGCAACCGTATATTATGGTCCTATTTATGCAGAGTTATTAGCTGGAAAATGGAAAAAAATACTTCTCGTAGCAACAGGTGCTTTACTATCCCCATTATCATTTCAACAGGGTGAGACCATTCCGTGTATTGCTCATGCTGTTGAATTGTCGATGGAATGAGGTGACAATATGATTGTTTCTGTAATTATTGCTTTTATTGTTGGAGGACTCGTTTGTGTAATTGGCCAACTACTTTTTGATGTGGCGAAATTGACCCCTGCGCATACATTAAGTTTAATGGTAGTTATTGGTTCAGTTCTCGATGGATTTGGTTTATATGAGCCCTTTATTGACTTTGCTGGTGCTGGCGCAACCATTCCAATTACTTCTTTTGGCAATTCTCTGACTCATGGTGCTTTGCAAGAAGCAGAGAAGCATGGATTTATTGGCGTATTGACAGGTATGTTTGAAGTAACTAGTTCAGGAATCAGTGCTGCCATTATTTTTGGAGTGATTGCTGCTATTCTTTTCAAATCTAAAGGAAAAGTGTCCTGAGTAAAGTGCCCTTGTCATTTGAACCTATTAGCATATTCTAGGTCGAATGGGAAGGGAGGAAGTAGTATGTACACATGTAGTAATTTTGCGGTAATTATCCAACTCGTGAACCTTTTTAAGGGTCAACATTTGTCCTCATCGTCATACTATTTATCCTATTAATCATTGTAGGTAGTAGGTTTAAGATAGGAGGAAAACAAATGCACGATTCATTTTTTAAGAAAATCGAGCAAAAAACAGGTGTATCTATGGAAGAGGTTTACACTTTAGCAAATGCCATCCAATATGCTGATTTTTCAGATGAAAAACAAGTTAAGAAAATTGTCCGTAAAGTATCTAAGATTGCAAATAAAACCATTTCAAAAGAAATGGAAGATCAAATCGTAAATTCAGTTGTTAAAAAAGGAAATAAGCTAAATCTAAACGAAATTGCGAATATGATGAATCAGAAAAACGAATAAAAAAAACACTTGTTCATTTTTGAACAAGTGTTTTTTTAACGATTATAGATTTTTTTGCATAGCACGATGAGGAATACCCGCATCCATAAATTCAGGGGATGTAATTTGATAAAGGAGTTTTTCATAGAAAGGAACGGCATAAGATTGAGCATTTAATTTAACAGTCGTCAAACCAGCTTCTCTTGCGTATGTTTCCATTTTCTCCATAAGCAAATTACCTAAATGCTGACCACGGAATTGTGGTAATACACAAACGCGTTCCACTTTTGCAATACCTGTTTCTTGTTGTCGAATACGTCCAGCCCCGATTGGCATTTCGCCGTCATATGCGACAAAATGAATGGCGGATTGATCATATTCATCTAATTCCAGGTGAACAGGAACATCTTGTTCTTCTACAAATACTTTTTGTCGAACATAAAAAGCATCTTCGCGTTCTTTTTCAGAGTCCACACGTTTAGCTGAAATCAAATCAGTTTTCAGCTCCATTCAAACGGAATGTTTCATATACCGTCCATGAGCCGTCTTCAAGTTGGTATAGCAAATGTAAGCGATCGATTATTTCTTCGTGATCCACACCGAACATTTTTAACTGTGAGTAAATGTCACCATGTTCTCCAGAATCCATTTTTTGTGCAATCGTAATATGTGGAACAAATGCATATTCTTTTTCACTACCTAAGTTTTCTTTATGCAAGTCATCATGTAATTTAAGTAATTCTTCCGTCTGAATAACTTTGAAGTAAATTGCATTTGTAACAGGAGCGAACGAGCTGATACTTGTTGTATGCAATTTGAAAGGTTTATGTTGATCAGTTACTTTCCTAATGTTTTTAGATAGTTCTTCAATTTCGTTATCACTTGCT
The DNA here is from genome assembly GCF_003058165.1 of Paenisporosarcina sp. OV554. Taxonomy (GTDB): domain Bacteria; phylum Bacillota; class Bacilli; order Bacillales_A; family Planococcaceae; genus Paenisporosarcina. The sequence goes on from NZ_QBUC01000001.1 coordinate 133,416, forward strand.
TCAAAAACACCTTTAAGTGTCATGTGAGGAGTAATAAGCGCGTAATGTGGGTCATAACGTTTACGGTATGAGTTTGCCAGATCTTGTAGTTTTTTAGATGGGAATGCAACAACTCCATATTTCATCCTAAAAACCTCCTTCTTAGTTGTGTAATTTCATACTTTTATTATAGCAAATTTTATGGTTTTGGCTTTATTTAAACGATTAGAGACTGAAATTCATTTTAATCGCCCGCTTTAAATCCGGTTGCCAATGCTTCCAAGTATGGTCTCCTTCAAATTCGTCATAGAATAGCGAAAATCCTTTTTCTTGCATCAATGAATTTAATTGACGATTAGGAATTAGGAAATTTTCGATTTGTCCATTTGTAGTTTTAACTTTATCTTCACCCGTCCCGATAATGTGATAAACCGAGAAAGAATGCGGTGTTCGAATATTTTCTACTTGAGATAATACTTCTTCATTCACCATCGGAGAGTGTAAAAGTACTTTCCCAAATATATTTGGATATTTTACCGCAGCGAGCAGTGATACAGTGGCTGCTAAAGAATCACCGATTAGTGCTCTACCCATTCCAATTTGATAAGTCGGGTATGTTTCATCTAAATATGGAACAAGCTCATGTGCAAGAAAACGCAAATAAGAAGAATGCTGTTCCCCTGAAGGATGATATTTTTTGGTGCGATCTTCTACGCTCTTATAAGGTATTCCTACAATGATTATATTTTCAATTTCTTTGTTTTCAAGTAGTTCATCTGCAACACGTGAAATACGACCTAATTGGAAGTAATCTTTTCCGTCATTTGCAATTATTACTGTATATTTATAAAGTGGTGAATAGTTTGCTGGTATATAAATCAGCAGTTGCATATCTTCTTGTAAGGCGTCACTGTATAGTGTGACGTCTTGAATTGTACCTTTAGAAATAGGTCAGGACCTCCTCAAATCTTGCTACAGAAATTGTACCATAATGGAGAGGGAAGGTATAATTATGAACAACAGCCAGAAAAGATGAAATGGAGATGACATCATGGAAAACAAAGGCGTTAGAGTTCACTCACAACAAGTACTGCAGGCTACCAAATCAGCGTTGAAGCGTCGTGGTGTTTCGATTGAAGAAATAGCCAAAATCGTTTTAGAAATGCAACTAGCATACAATATAGGTCTAACAATAGATCATTGTATAGAGTCAGTTGAAAGTGTATTAAAAAAGAGAGAGATGCAACATGCAATTTTAGTAGGTATTGAACTTGATGAATTAGCTGAGAAAAAAATGTTATCCGCCCCTTTACAACAAATTGTTGAAGCGGATGAAGGACTATTTGGAGTGGACGAAACCATCGCTTTAGGTTCCGTGTTTACTTACGGTAGTATTGCGGTAACAACGTTCGGACACTTAGACAAAAATAAAATTGGCATTATAAAAAAATTAGATACAAAAATAGGCAACGGAGTTCATACATTTTTGGATGACTTAGTCGCAAGCATTGCTGCATGTGCTTCATCACGAATCGCACATCGAACAAGGGATCTTGAAGAGCATAATGAAACCTTTGCTGACATTGAACCAGAAGACACTGCACCTGAGTCAAACATCGAGGGTGCAACGACTTAAAAATAAACAAAAAAAAGATGAGATGGAGATTGACTCCATTCTCATCTTTTTTTGTGTAGTGCGTATGAGAAAAAGACTATAAGAGCATCCTTTATTTTATAAGTGAGCTAAAAGTATATAGAAACATCGAACTGAATAAACTGTTAAAGAAAATATTTATTTGGAAAGGGTGCATCCACTTGGAAGACCGATTAATAGAAAGTTTAGGGGAGTATTTCGTCTATCATAAAATCAGAGAGCGGTATGGCTTGACTTTTGAGCAATTTATTGAGAAGTGGGAGCGGGGAGTATGGAAAGCATAATCACCTCTCAGCCAAAAACATCACCTCATTTTAGAGATGATGTTTTTTTTGAGTAATTATTCATATTAAAACTATCTATAATTTCTTATCGTAGTTTACCTATAAGAAAGAAAAAAGTATCATCTCCGAAGAGATGATACTTTTTTTGGAAGAATCTTTCGTTCCTTAAAGATTCTCGTGGGTTTGGCACCCAATGATTCCGACTGGTCTGGTATTAGTGATACCCATCAAAATGGTGAACTATTAAACAATCGGTATTATTGGAAGCCAAAAACTCATTACTTACTAGCGTAGTATAACATATGTGAAAGACACGCACAATAGGATATACACGAAATCCTATGATTAGTCTTTTCTGAATTTGAACAGACTTCGCGATTTTTATGACTTATAATTTCTTTTTGTAGGGTAGTCTACTTCAATAAACAAGGTATAATAAAATGTAAGGAACATTAAAACTATATGACGTATGATTAAAAATAAAAAAACCAAGTTTTCATGTCAAGGGGGAAAAATGAACTTTCTATTGATATTTATTATTGTTGCTATCATCGTTGGTATTGCTCTTGTAGTAACATTGTTAATTACAAAGGATTCAGACTCGATTTATAGTGGTAATAAAAGTATTAGTGATCAGCTTTGGATATATATTGCTTCAATTCCAGTACTAGCAATTATCGCATTAATTTATTGGATTATTAAAAATTAATTAACGTTTTAAAGTTTTGAAACTCATTTATGTTATTGAAGTGGATGCCGTGTAAATAGGCAATGTTATAGGAGGTTTTTAGATGGATAATAATGATATATTAATTAGATTAAGATATGCTCTCGATATAAAAAATAAAGATATGGTAGAGATATTTAAACTTGGTGGCATTGAATTAACAAAAGAAGAAGTGCTGCAGGTACTTACAAAATCAAAGGACGATTTTTATGATGAAGATGACAACTTTGATGATGCCGAGGCAAATGAAGAGCATATAAAATGTGATAATATCATGTTGGAGTCATTTTTAAATGGTCTCATTATTTTTAAAAGAGGAAAACAAGATCCCAAACCAGGACAACCTGAAAGACCGGCATATTCTAAAAATGAACGAGTAAATAATATCCTGCTGAAGAAAGTGAAAATCGCACTGTCATTAACGAGTGAGGATATGCTTGAGATACTAGAAACTTCAGGAGTCTTTATAACAAAAGGGGAATTAAGTGCTTTCCTAAGAAAAGAAGGTCACAAGAATTATAAAGAGTGCGGTGATCAAAACGCCCGCAATTTCTTAAGAGGACTAGCGATAAAGTATAGGGAATAAGTAAGGGGAATAAAGGCTTAAAAGTTATTTAGGATTGATAAATAACCTATTCATGTTAAGCTTGTTAGTGTACAACTGAATAGTAATATCTTCCACTAGGGGGACCTTCAAATGTAATGGGAAATCATTTACTTACTAATAAAGGTTGAGATTAAAGTTAAGCTTTAAGACCCTTAGAACCTGATCTGGTTTATACCAGCGTAGGAAAGTGGAGTTGCGGAGCTGTATGTTGTTTCAACCTATTTTCCAATACAACCACTTTCTTATGTTTGTTAAGAGAGTGGTTTTTTATATGCCCAAAAATCAGGGATAACTATTGATTCGAGTTGAGCATAATTACTGGGGAGGTTTTTTAATGACATTTTCAAGGCTTTTACGAGAGGAATCAAATCATATTTGGGAAGCTAGTTTTCGTCACCCATTTGTAACCGGAATTGGTGATGGAACATTGTCTTTAGAGTGTTTTCGCTATTATGTCATGCAAGATTCTTACTACTTGTCGCATTTTGCTAAGGTTCAAGCTTTAGGTGCAGCAAAGTCCAATGATCTTGCAACAACAAGTAGATTGGCAACTCATGCACAAGGAACATGTGAGGCAGAATTAACTTTACATAAAAATTTTTCACACCGTCTAGAAATAACGGAAGAACAACAAGCAAACTTCCAACCTTCACCGACTGCTTATGCTTACACTTCTCATTTGTATCGTGCAGCGTATCAAGGACATTTAGGGGATATTATCGCAGCCATATTACCATGCTACTGGCTTTACTATGAAATTGGAGAGAGACTTCAATCGTGTTTGCCGAAAGAACCAATCTATCAAGAATGGATTGCAGCATATGGTGGTGAATGGTTTAGAACGTTAGTCGAAGAACAAATTAATAGGCTAGACAAAATTGCTGAAACGGTAACAGCAGCCGACCGTGACCGTATGAAACAACATTTTATCATTAGTAGTCAATACGAATATTCATTTTGGGAAATGGCGTACAAGTTAGAAAAATGGTCAGTCCAAAAAGATGAAGTAAGTTGCATATAGTAAGTGAGTTTGATGGTCTGTATTACACAATTTAATATCAAAGCACTAGGGGAGTCTTTTACAGACTGAGATGGATATTCCAGACCCTTTGAACCTGATCTAGTTAGAGCTGGCGTAGGGAAGTGGAACTGTTGAATTTTCTTTGGATGATATAACAGCCAACCACTTCTAACACTGGAGTGGTTTTTTATTGTGTTGAAATTATCAAGAAGATTAAAAGGAGAGGTTATGTATGAAAAAAGGACTGCTCCACATCATTTCAACTGGGAATCAGAAACCAGCACATTTAGCACAAATTGCAGGTCAGATTCATCCATATATCGATGCCATCCATATCCGTGAAAAGACTAAAACGGCCAAAGAAATTCATGAAATGGTGAATTTATTATTAGACCACAATGTTCCCCTTACTAAAATAATTATTAATGATCGAATAGATGTTGCCTTGGCGTCAAAGGTTGGAGGAGTCCAACTAGCCTATCATTCTTTACCTGTGGACATTGTAAAAAAACAGTTTACAAGCTTGAGAGTTGGGAGTTCTGTACATTCAATTGACGAGGTCCAAACTGCACAAGAACTTGGAGCCGATTATGTTATTTTTGGACATGTTTTCCCAACACATTCAAAGCCAGAATTAGAGTCAAAGGGTTTAAATCAATTAGAACTCATAACTCATCATGTTTCGATTCCAGTTATAGCTATTGGTGGTATAAAACCTACAAATATAAAAGGAGTTATCGAAGCAGGTGCACAGGGAATTGCTGTGATGTCAGGGGTGCTAGAATCAGAAAATCCTTTAGTGGCAGTAAAGGAATATTATCAACATTTATTTTGACTTGAAACTTTTATGGAATAGGTGGTTTTTGATGAGCTATGTATATGATGCAATTATTGTGGGTGGTGGAGTGATCGGGGGATCCATTGCTTATAACCTTTCCAAACGAGGTGGGAAAATCCTTTTGCTAGAAAAAGATCGACTTGCTAGTAAATCCTCGGGTGCTGCTGCTGGGATGCTGGGTGTTCAAGCAGAAATGGATGCAGAAGGTTCACTTTTTCAATTAGCTAGAAAGAGCAGAGAGATGTTTCCAAAACTTGCTGGCGAAATAAGAGAGACGAGTGGAATAGATATTGAACTGATAAATAAAGGAATGTTAAAGGTTGCCATAAATGAACAACAACAACAGGAATATAAGCGACTCATTGCTATCCAACGGCAAAGTGGAGAGCAATCCGATTGGCTGACAGGAGAAGAGGTAAGAAGGAAAGAGCCAGCATTAACTGATGCAATTAAAGGAGCAATACATTTTGCAAATGATGGGCAAGTCGAAGCCACTCAGTTAACTTTAGGGTTTTTAAATTCTGCAGCAGCATGTGGTGTAGTAATAAAGGAATTCGTGGAAGTTTTTGACCTTCAGTTATCTAAAGGGAAAGTCATAGGCGTTGTTACTAATGAAGGGTATTTTGCTAGTGAAAATGTCATCGTGGCAGGTGGTGCATGGAGTAACAAGCTACTTTCAAAAACAGGGTTAGAACTAGATATTTATCCCGTAAAAGGTGAATGTTTTTCTGTTGTCACACAAAGCCAACTGCTAACGACTACGGTATTTTCACCGAGTTGCTACCTTGTCCCTAAGAAGGGTGGAAGAATCATTGTTGGTGCAACAGTTAAGCCAAGAACATTTAACCACAAAGTTACTGTAGAGGGAATATCCTTATTGCTGGAACAAGCAAAAAAATTGATGCCTTCCATAATAGAAGCAGAATGGGAGCGGACATGGGCTGGTATTCGACCACAAACCGGTGATGGATTACCTTACTTAGGTGAACATCCTGTATATAAAGGTCTATTTATTGCAACAGGGCATTTTAGAAATGGGATATTACTGTCACCAATAACTGGTGAGATAATCGCTGACATGGTTGAAGGAAAACCAACATCACTTAATTTGAAACCTTTCCGGGTAGGTCGTTTGATTAAACAATTAACATAAGAAAGGGATGAAGCAAATGGAATTAGTGATTAACGGGGACAAAGTAGAAGTTCCAAATTCGGTGGAAACAATTGCTCACCTTTTGCATCACTTCGAATTACAACAAAAGGTCGTTATCGTTGAATGGAATGCAAAGATATTGGAAAAAGGATTACACCAAGAAACCAAACTATGTAATGGGGATAAAGTTGAGTTAGTACATTTTGTAGGAGGCGGATGACGATGTTAAAGATTGGATCATATGAATTCACGTCAAGGTTATTATTAGGGACTGGAAAATATCCTGATTTTGATATTCAAAAAGAAGCAGTAGCTGTTTCAGGAACAGAGATCTTAACGTTTTCAGTTCGCAGGATGAATATATTTGAACCAAGTTTACCTAATTTTTTAGAAAAATTAGACCTGAAAAAGTACATTTTACTGCCAAATACAGCAGGTGCAAAGACAGCAATTGAAGCGGTTCGAATTGCTAAATTAGCAAAGGCTTCTGGCCTTTGTGACATGGTTAAAGTTGAAGTGATTGGATGTCAAAAAACATTATTGCCTGATCCAATAGAAACATTAAAGGCATCAGAAGAACTGGTAAAAGAGGGGTTCATCGTATTACCCTATACTTCAGACGATGTTCTATTAGCTAAACGATTAGAAGAAGTAGGCTGTCATGCTATTATGCCAGGTGCTTCACCTATTGGTTCTGGTCAAGGGATCATTAATCCATTAAACCTTAGTTTTATAATCGAACAGACAAATTTGCCCGTAATCATTGATGCTGGAATCGGGACACCTTCCGATGCAGCCATCGCAATGGAGCTAGGAGCTGATGGCGTGTTACTTAATACTGCTGTTTCTGGAGCAAATGATCCGGTAAAAATGGCATTGGCAATGAAGCTTGCGATTGAAGCAGGGAGACTAGGATTTGAAGCAGGTCGTATTCCGAAAAAGCGATACGCAACAGCAAGTAGTCCTTCTGAAAGGATGAGCTTTAGTTGAATGACCGTTATTCACGACAAGAACTATTCGCTCCGATAGGGTCACAGGGACAAACGAAATTAAGAAAAAAACATGTGTTAGTGATCGGTGCTGGAGCACTAGGTACGGGGAGTGCCGAAGTGCTTGTTCGTGCAGGCATTGGGAAATTGACTATTGTGGATCGGGACTACGTGGAGTGGAGTAATCTTCAACGTCAACAGCTTTATACGGAAAGGGATGCGAATCTACGCATCCCTAAAGCCGTAGCTACTAAAGAACGATTAACACTCATAAATTCAAAGGTAGATATTGAGTCCCATGTAATGGATGTTTCGGTAGAGGAAATGGAACAGCTTGTTAAAGATGTGGATCTAATCATGGATGCAACTGATAATTTTGATATCCGAATGATTATTAATGACATTTCCCAGAAGTATCAGATTCCCTGGATATATGGTGCGTGTGTTGGGAGTTATGGGATTACCTGTACTGTCCTTCCAGGAGAAACCCCTTGTTTAAATTGTTTGCTTGAAACTGTGCCAATGGGTGGGGTTACTTGTGATACAGCCGGGATTATTAGTCCTGCCGTTCAAATGGTCGTTTCTTATCAAACTACAGAAGCATTAAAACTATTGGTTGAAGATTATCATGCATTAAGAAAAAAGCTTATTTCATTTGATTTATGGAAAAATCATTTTGCTGCCATTAACGTCGAACAGATGAAGAATGTAAGTTGTTTATCGTGCGGTCCAAATCCTACGTATCCGTATTTAGCTTTTTCAAACCAAACAAAAACAGCCGTATTATGTGGAAGAAATACCGTTCAAGTCAGACCTTCTAAACCAATGGATAGGAATTTAGAAAGTTTGGCTAAGATTCTTTCGGGACAAGGTGGGAAGATTTCACAAAATCCATACTTGCTGTCTTTTTCAATTGGTAATCACCGACTGGTTATTTTCAAGGATGGACGGGTATTAATCCATGGAACAAAAGACATTGCTGAGGCTAAAACTTTATATCATCGCTATATGGGATGATATTTGCTTTGCTGACTAGGTCTTTCTCTTTACTTTTTTGATTATTCGTAATTTTAAGTTTGACATGAAATTAAAGCGAGAACGTCCACGCTGGCGTTTTTTTTACCTAAATAAAATTGATCCTCTTACGTAGAATAGTAGATAATAGGGGGCGGAAAAAGTAGTGAAGATGATTTTTAAATTTAATAATGGTGATCAAGTTTCTGTACCTGTTGCAGACCATAGCTCAGGATATTGGGATGTAGTCGTTCATTTAAAAGCAATTAATGAAAAAGATTCACCAATCGAAATTGTATTGGATAATGGAGAAACATATGTAAGTAGTGGTAAAGAACTGGTTTCAGTTGAATTGAAGTTCAAATAAATATGATAAAATTCAGAACGTCCACTCGGGCGTTCTTTTTTGTTTTCCTTAGAATGAGGTGAGAGGATGGCAGATGGTATACGTGAAACGTATGAAAAGATACATCAAAAAGATGAATTACTGCACCAATAGGTACTCCCAGGTTAAAGAATTCACAAAAGAACTCACTTCTGTTCGTCATGCTCAAAGTAGATTGGAACTACCTGAAAGAAAGATGGAGAAAGAACTCGTGCTTTACTCGAAAGATTCGTAGACTTTTTTCGTTTTGAATATAAGTCATCAAGATTAAATATCCAACCCAAGAGACTCCAATTCATCTATATAGCAAGAATAGGATAAGTTTCTACTGATACCTATAAAATAAATTAACATTTCTTAAGAAAAATTCGTTTTACCCTGTAGCCCTATCAATATCTAATTCTTTTCATATTCTAGCAAAAGATAGGAAAGGAGGGAATAAGATGTCTGAAATAACTGGTGGAACTGGATCGAGCTTTGCGTTAATTGTTGTATTATTTATCCTACTAATAATTATCGGAGCTTCCTTTGTTGGAAACGTCGGTGGTGGTGGTAACTATGGTGGTGGCTGTGGCCACGGCTGTGGCTATGGTGGTGGAGGTTATTAGACCTTATAAGGTAATTAAGTAATCGCAAATAAAAGAGCTTGGATTTTCATGCTCTTTTATTTGTTTTCTTTTACTACCTAAGCAAATCTTTATCTAAATTTCTTTAGGCGTTCTCATCACGTTTCTGTTTCATAATAGTAAGAGCCCTTTTTACGAGACGTAATCAGGTTTAAACTAATATGATTTTAGTGTAATTTACCTTGATATATAAGTTTCCCCTACGAAAAGAGAACCCGTTACAATTGTTGTTGATGCATTATCGCCATATTTTTATAGAAAGTCCAACGGATTCTTAATATTTAGAGAAGAAATAAAAACTATACTCTCCTACGTTTTTGTTGACGTTTATTATGTTGATTGAATGTTTTTACATTTGACAAGTCAGCTTGTTTTTCTAATCTTTCTTAATTTCTTAAGTCAGTGTCATTATCTACATCCATGAAAATTTCATTTTTTGAGTCAGTATCGTTGTCTAAAGAAATGCGAAATTCTAATTGATTGTTCCCATCCGAACTTGTTACCCCAAACTCTAGTCACATTTTTCACCTCTTCTGTTTATAGTTTATTCACAAAAAAATAAAAACATAGACATATGGCCTGCGTTCCTTCAAGACTCTGTTAAGTGCCGGAGAAATCATTCATATAGCGAAAAACAATCAATTTGTGGGATAACACACGTCAGCTGGGGATGTGGATTTGGCACCATTGATCAAGTAGAAAAACGATCGGGTGATGAATCTTCTAAACTCAAAATATCTTGATCAAATTGATGACTACGGCTTTGAATTAAAAGACGTTGCCAAATTCGCGGACGAAAAACAACTTACGAAATAATACATAAAAGCTTTGAATGGCGGCTGCACGATAACTCCTATCAAAGAAACAATCACTTTGAAGTAGCACTAACGGGGGCGCTTCTCTCTAAAAATCTCGATAACTACGATAGTAAGGCTTTGCCCACATGCCGTAAGTTCCTGATCTTTTCTTGACGAAAGAACGAGCAGGAAAGAGCAATGGGGCTGCACGCGATATATATTTCGATGGCAGTAGAAGACGTATTTATGTAGGAATACGATGTCTTTGAAGTACATGTGCATGTAGAGCCAAATTATATAGAACGTGATCAATTGGAGAGTGGTTGTTTAAGTGGCGATTTGCGAAACAATCCAAAATCGTTCAATGCAAAGATCCCAAACATGGGTCTTAGTCTAAGCCACCTCATTAATTCTACATAGCCTATACTGGACCCTATGAAGGGAGTTGAAAAGTGACAAATTCATGGTTTTTAAAAAAAGTTAACTAGTAAGAACTAGTTAACTTTATAATTTTGAAACACTCCATAGTTCTTTAAAGAACATAAAGTGAGATAATCTTCAGATAGCGAAAAATCGCCCCGAAGTTTTTTAAAATAACAAGTCATTCCAAAAGTTCTTTCTAGAGCATCGTCGGTTACGCGAAGTGCAGCGATTTCGGTTCCGTGAAGTGCAGCGATTTCTGCTCGTGCGGCGTCGGTTACGCGAAGTGAACAGATTTCTGCTCGTACGTCGTCGGTTACGCGAAGTGAACAGATTTCTGCTTGTGCGACGTTGGTTCCTCGAAGTGCAACGATTTCTGCTCGTACGCCGTTGGTTCCGCGAAGTCCGGCGTCTCCTGCTCGTGCATCGTTTGTTACAAAAAGGATCCTGGAACAAGAAGAACCATAACCCTCTGCTGTTAGACAGTTCGACTGCATTTTGTATACCGTCAAAAGTAAAACATGACATATTCCCACCTCCTTTCAACTTTATTAGAGGAAGAAGGTAGATCAATATCTCTTTTTCAAAAAAAATCAAACTCGTGCTGATGCACAGTTTTTTCCTCTTTCTCATATAGTAAGATACGAAATTGTACTAAAAATGGTAGAGACAAACGCATACTATTTAAAAATAAAATATAATTTCGTATCTTTTCGTGGCATCTTTCATTTTTGTTTCATACGAATATTATAAAAATGAAAGGAAGAATTCGCGTGGATAATGGCATGAAAATACCTGAATATCAGCTTTTTATTCATCCTATCGATTTAAGTGAACTTCGGAAAGATATTTGGATAGATGATCCTGTTTCCGCGAAGCTCACGATAAACAAAAAGAAATTAGATATCGATATTGCGTATCGTGGCTCCCATATCCGGGATTTTCGAAAGAAGTCGTATCACATTTCGTTTTATAAACCAAGTACGTATAGAAATGCCAAAGAAATTCATATCAACGCAGAATTTAAAGATCCTTCTCTATTAAGAAATAAATTATCGCTCGATTTTTTCAATGAAATAGGGTGCTTATCGCCAAAGTCTCGATTTGTATATATGAAATTGAATGGGAAAAATGAGGGGCTTTATTTGGAATTAGAATCAGTGGATGAGTATTTCCTTGCGAATCGACAACTACCGAAAGGACCGATATTTTATGCGGTTGACGGCGATGCTAACTTTTCGTTAATGAGTGATCTTGATAAAGAAGTAAAAAAATCACTTAAGTTTGGCTATGAACAAAAATATGGGACAGAACAAGATGAAATTCATTTACAAGAAATGATTATTAAAATTAATACCATTTCAAAAGCTGAATTTGAAAATGAAATTGTGAAATACCTCAATGTTGATCAGTATCTCCGCTGGTTGGCTGGCGTTGTTTGCACCCAAAATTTCGATGGTTTTGTTCATAATTACGCACTATATCAGAATAGCGAAACAAGGCTATTCGAAGTCATCCCATGGGATTACGATGCAACATGGGGAAGAGATGTAAACGGGGAAGTGATGGAGGAAGACTATTTACGAATCGAAGGATTTAATACGCTAACCGCAAGGATTCTCGACGTGAAAACATTTCGGCGTCAATACAAAAACTTGCTAGAAGTTATTCTAAACAACCAATTTAATGTAGACTATTTGAAACAGAAAATACAAGGTCTGCATGATTTGATTAGGCCTTATATTCAAAAAGATCCTTATAAAAAAGACGATATCCATTTATTTGATAAAGAACCGGAGTATATAATGGATTTTATTGAAGCACGGGCAAAGTATATAAAAGGGAAATTAGATACATTAGATTAAGCTGTTGCACCCATTTTACGAACCCCCCTTTCCATTTAGTAAGGGGGTAAAGCCTATCGATTCCAATACGAAGAAGTAGGTAACGTCAAAACAAATATAGCACCTAATGGAACAGGAGCTCAGTTCATTTATGATGAACGTTATTTGGTCAAACAATCAATCACTCAACAGCAAAAGAAAGAAACACAAAATAAAGCTAATTAAAAAAACAAAGTAAGGAAGTAATACCATTAGCATGCTCATCTGAATATGCTTTTTGTTTTGGAACCATATTTTTGTTAAACAAAAAAACATCACTTCCGAAGAGATGATGCTTACATACTAATTTGAACTCATTTAAATCAGCTTAACTAGTTTGTTTCTGGAGTATTAATTTGACAGGGTGGAGGTCGCTGGTTCGAGCTTTAGGAACAAAGGTTTCTCCCCCAGTCGGGATCATTGGGTGCCAAACCTTAGGAAACAAGAGAGTGAACAGGTGGTCTGTATTACTCTTTTGATTGGTACAATATATAACAATTTAAAATTTTTGTTGAGGTTGAAATTAGGTAAAATTCCTAAATACGTTTAGTTTCAGATACAATGGAACGTATGCTCTTAGCAATCAAAAATTGTGCGGTGTAATAAGTCGTCATAATAAGGATTCCTGAATACGGAATATCGGAAACAAACATATTCCAGGACAAAATGGAATCGGAAATGACAAACAAAATACTTCCAACAATCGCCCATTTGTTGCCTGTAATGATTGCAGACCATGCCATCAAAGAAATGACGATGATATAAAACACGACGGGTAATACTAATGTATCGTTGCCATCAAGAGTTAGAGCAGTGATGATTTCTTTACCGAATAAGAAACCGTATATCGCAATCGGTACGATGGTTGAAAAATGGATTTTTGAAAAGTTCCATCTACACAAAAATCCCGCAAAATAAAACAGGTGTCCAATCAGAAAAGCGGATAAACCAACGACAAACCAGACGGCGAGTAAGCCGTCTCCGAGCATGCAAGAAAATAGACCGATTAACAGAAGCCAATGTGTAAGCAATTTCTTAGCAGGCGCTTGTAAATAGGCATAGTAAATAATCAGCCACATTGGAATTAATTTAAACAAGAGCTTAACAGCAAATGGATCTTTAGGAATGATGAAAATGTAGAGAACGCTCATGAATAGAATGAGCACTGGCAACCAATATTTTTTAAGTGTCATGACTTCCTCCAAGATTAAATTAATTAACTAGCAATTCTATCAAGTATTCAGTAATGTATTCTTCAACCAATCTACGATTTCCTCTTTTATATTATGCATACTATCTGAGTTTCGAACTCCACCTAGACATGATGAACGTAGTATCACTGTATCCTCTTTAACCACGCAGCCTTGAATTAGCTGGGCAACCTCAATCAATAATTGATCACCTAAGGTATGTCCTAACGTGTCATTTATGTACTTAAAACGGCCCAAATCGATAAACATGATGCTTATTTTCATTTGCCAGATTAAGTGCTTGAGTGGGGCGGTCATTTAATAAATGACGATTCGCCAACCCTGTCAAAGGGTCACGATAAACAATGACTTTATTCTTCAAGAGGAAGAAGTTTCAGGGATTGTGAAAGTTGAATTGAACTATTTTTTTGAACTTTGGTAAGGGGAAAGAGAAACAATTAAATTAAAAGGTTTTGAAAAAAAATATAGATGGAAATAAAAGTTTAATTGATGAGAATGTAGGAAAAAGTAAATTCGTACTTCACCAAATTTGATTTTATAAAACAGTTATTCAAAAAATAAGAAAACATATTAAATTGAACTAATAATATGCAAATAACCAGTTCAGCTAACGAGGTAGCGGTATATCGGTATCAGAAGCGATGAGATAGTCGATAGCCTTCGAGACTTTAAGTTGTAAGCGAAGCGGCTACTGCTCGAGTTGATACGCAGTGAATAAGAATAGAATGAGAGTCGTAGAAGCGGATCAGGTGAACGTATAGCCTAGTCGCTTCTTACTGCTCTTTTTGTCGTGCTGCTGCATCAGTCTGAGCGCAGTATAAGCGCCTGGGAGCTGCGGAAAGATTCGAACGATACTAAATATACGTCAGCAGTATTCGGAGACTATTACGCAGTGGAATCAGAGAGGAATATTCGTTATAACATAATGTCAATATATCGATATTATAAAATGCTTACATTGGATTTACACTCTATTAATATTTATCACTTACCATTAAGCAGAAAAGCAAATTTGATTCTGAAGGGAGCCTTAAAATAATGTTCGGCCGTTTGTAAAAAAGTTGCACTGTTTATAAAAAAGATTGATTAGAATACAGTACATATTTTATAAGAACATTATCAATGTTTTTTGATCGAACTTTATTAAAATGTGGTCAACATGAGAGGATTAAAGGATTTGATCAATCTTTTTTCAAAAAATAAACTACGTCGTATTGATAAATAATCGTTCATAGCGTGTTTTTAATCAAAATTTTTTTACAAGGCAACAAAGGGAGAGAGAAAAAATAAAAAAAAATCAAGGGAGATGTTTATGGTTACCTTAACGAAGTTTAACAAGTCATTATTTTCATTTATCCTGATAGTTGGATTCCTACTCAGCATCAGTGTTGGCTATATGCCGGTGCATGCAGCAAGCGATGCATATAGTCTGACAGAAGCAGAAAGCTTTAGTTCCAAGTCGGGTGCCTACCTTAAAGTCGAAGCTTGCCCAGATGGTGGACAATGTATAGGAGGTACTAATGACAACCAGTATTTAGTATATAACAATATTGACTTTGGTAGCGACGTTAATGGCGCTACGAAATTTAGTGCAAGACTTTCAGTTAAGGGATCAAATGCAGGGGGAAATATTGAAGTATGGATTGACGGTCCGACCAGCGCGAATGGTAAAAAAGTGGGAACACTTACTGCCGCAGCTACCGCACCGGATAACTGGAATGTCTATAAAACTATGTCAACCGATATTACTGAAGTTACAGGAATTCATGATGTATACCTTGTAGTAAAGGTTGCAGCGGGAAAAACATATGTAGCCAACCTCAACTGGTTTCAGTTTTCAAAGACATTGAACAGCATTGAGCTTACAAAACCACCAGCAAAGACTGTATACCGTATTGGAGAGAGCCTTGATATCACGGGTATGGAAGTCACAGGCACCTATATTGACGGTTCGACTAGGGTGGAGGAAGTCAGAGCTTCCGACGTAAGCGGATTTAACAGTTCATCTGCAGTGGCCAGCCAGATACTAACCGTCACAGTACGCGGTAAGACAGTAACTTATCCAGTAGAAATAAAGCCGAAGGTACTAACAAGCATCACAGCACCTACAGCGATTACAGGTGTGGTAAACGGAACAGCGCCTACACCGGTGGCCCTTGGATTGCCTAGCACAGTAGTACTGGTGACCGATGGCGGTAATTTGAATGCACCTGTAACCTGGAATATAGATGCATCAGGCTATGATCCGTCCGTAAAAACCGAGCAGAGTTTCACGGTAAAGGGAACAGTAGATCTGCCTACAGGGGTTACAAATCCGGATAATGTAGCATTGTCAACAAGCATCAATGTTACGGTTCTTGCTTCAACAACACCTGACAAGGATACTAGTTATAAATTCAGCTTTATGTCCATTTCTGATACACATGCAAATGTACAAGGGGATATCGCCGATGTCAGACTTGACAATGCATTGCAGGAAGCAGTTAGCAATAATGTGCAATCCGTTAGCGTTGGTGGAGATCTTACTGAATATGGCACAGATGCACAATATAATACATTAATGAAAACAATGAACAAATATCCTCAACTTGATCGCAACTTGATTTTAGGGAACCATGATGTAAGGTGGATGGGAGGATTTGAAACTGCTAAAAACAGATTTTTGACACATACTGGTATGCCAGGTGTTTATTATGATAAGTGGATAAGCGGATACCACTTCATCTATTTGGCAACGGAGACTGATGATAAAGACAGTGCATATATATCGGATACCCAGATGAAATGGTTAAGCGATAAGTTGGCGGAGAATGCAAGTAAAGACAAACCGATATTTCTCTTCCTTCATCAGCCACTAGATAATACCGTATATGAGGAATATCCTTGGGATCCTTATCAAAGTGATGAGGTACAGGATCAAAAGTTAAAGGACATTATTGGAAAATATCCTCAAAGCGTTTTGATAACGGGACATATACATTATCCTCTCACGTTACCGGGTACTTTCTATAACAAACAGTACTTTACAATGATGAGAGATGGAGCTATCAAGGATTCAGGTCAAGGCTTGATTTTAGATGTTTATGCCGACAGAGTGGTGATAAATGGAAGGGACTTCTCGAAAAAAAGTACGGTAACTACCTGGACCATAAATAATTACACTGCGGATGCACTAGCAGCAGATAAACAAGCGCCTACCGCACCAACTAATGTCTCAACGAAAGTATTAACAGACAAGATGGCAATTCTGTCATGGGATGCAGCTACAGATGATTTTACGGGTAATGTAGGTGTTACAGGCTACGATATTTATAATGGAAATACTCTGATTGGATCAACAACAGGGCGTATGAACTTTAAAGTGACAGGACTGACCGCAAATACGGATTACAAATTTACCGTAAAAGCCAGGGATACAGCAGGAAATGTTTCAGATGCTAGCAACCCATTAAAAGTTACCACTTTAGCCTTTGATCCTGCTCCGGTAAATTTGGCTCTGAACAAGACAGTTACAACCAACGGAAGTGTGGCGGGATACGAACCGTCCAAGGCAGTAGATGGATCGGCTGCAAGTAGCAGAAAGTGGTCTTCAAATACTACCGGTGACAAATGGCTGATGGTCGATCTTGGACAAAATTATAATATAAGCAGGTGGGTAGTAAAGCATGCAGGAGAAGGCGGAGAGACCTTGTCCCTGAATACAAAAAATTATAAGCTTCAGGGAAGTCAAGATGGAACTACTTGGACTGACATGGATTCAGTAACAGGAAACGTTTCAAACAGCACGGACAGGTATATAACGAAATCCACCGCAAGGTACGTAAGGCTTTATATTACTACACCGCAAAATTATGCGGAAACGGGAACTGCAAATATTTATGAATTTGAAGTCTATGGGCGGGGCGACGATGTTCAGCCGCCTGTTACGACAGCAACGACGGATGGGGTTACCGGTGACGACGCTTGGAATGCACGGGATGTGCATGTTAAGTTCACTGCAGATGACGATCCAACCGGAACTGGTGTAAATCACATTGAGACAAAGGTAGACGGCGGAGATTGGACAAACAAGACCGAATTGACGCTGACTGCTGAAGGTACGCATAGTGTCGAGTATCGTGCCATAGATAACGCCGGCAATGTGGAAGCAGTGAAACATCTTGCCATTGGCATCGATAAGACGGCACCGGCAATCGTGGTATCCGTACCGGGGGATGGGAGCATTTATGAAGATTCCGGGGATTTGACGCCTCAGTTTGAATTGACCGACAACTTCTCGGGTGTCGACAACAGCAATACGACGGTGACGCTCGATACGTATTCTTACAAAATCGGAACGAAGATCCCGCTGTATACCTTGCCGCTTGGTCTGCATACCCTTGTAATATCCACTAGTGACCTAGCCGGCAATAAGGGGAGCAAAACCGTTCACTTTCAGACAGTGGCCAACATCGATTCCATAAAGGCGTTGGTGACACATTTTGTCGATACCAAATGGATCGACAATGCCGGAATTGCCAATAGCCTGCGGGCTAAATTGGCAAACAACAATTTAAACGGCTTTGTGAATGAAGTGAAGGCACAAAACGGGAGACACATTTCAAGTGAAGCTGCAACCTATTTGCTGCGAGACGCTCAATATGTGTTGTCACAACAATAGCGTATTTATGAAAAGATAGAGGAAACGGATTCCAGTATGACTTGAGTTATAAACTCAAATTACTTGGAACTCACACTGGCCGTGTGAATGTCATCTTCGAAAATAACAAGAAAATAAATGTACAGTATAAGAGCACACTCATATGGGTGTGTTTTTTGATTTAAGATTCCAACCCATATTTCTTGAAATAGAAAAAGCACCATCTCCGAAGAGATGATGCTTTTATGGAAGAACCCTTCGTTCCTTAAGGGTACTCGTGGGTTTGGCACCCAATGATCCCGACTGGGCTCGAACCAGCGACCTCCACCCTGTCAAGGTGTAAACCTCCTCTTTCAATTGATGTCATAAGCCCTCAAAACCTTGATATATCAACGGTTCTTATTCATGACATTTTCAGTTGTGTTCAAATTTGGTCACTCATTATCGAGTTTAGTCACCAGTTGGTCACTTTTGTAGATATTTCCCGAACACATCAGCTGCTTTTTGGTCTTCTTCAGTACTAACATGCGAATAGGTATTTAATGTGGTTTTTATGTTCTTGTGACCTAATCGTTTTTGAATTACTTTCATGTTTACACCTTCGCTTAACATTGTGGATGCTGACGAATGTCTTAAATCATGCAACCGAATTTTTTTAATATCCGTTCTTTTCATGAATCTGCCCCAAAATCGAGTGTACGCATTGGGTTGGAAAGGGTTGCCATATTCATCGCTCACAAATAGCATAACTTCTTTTCCAGTTCTACTACGTCACTTATGATATACAATCCGAACAATATCCGACTGATGGCATCTCGGGTGGATATGGAAGTAAGCGGTGAATCTATACGCATGATATCTCCACCTGCTACTGCTTCCTTTATGACCTGGTATGATGCGGCTGGGGCACGAAAAGCATGGATGTGGTTTGGTGGAGCAGCACACGAATACATCACTATTCGTAACGACGTAGCAACTGGATATCAGGTGTTCACCGGAGCACAAGGATATAACGTAGTATTCGATGCGATGGCAGACGGACATACACGTATTCGTGGCTCAAATGGTCCGATTATCAAGTTCCTTAAAACGCTAGAACAAGTACAGTTCCGTAACTTTGCAGACGCTGCTTATGCTTCAATCGTTTCGTCCGGACACACGACAGTATCTAAAAGGGAATATAAAAAGAATATAACCCCATACGAAGGCGATGCGATTTACCAAATAGTTACTACTCCGATAAGAGAATGGCAATATCTCAACGATTTCGATTGGGAAATTCAGCGATTAGGCGTAATTGTAGATGGGGCATCATTAGAAGTTCTTGATCTAACAAGGTGATGGCATTGATTCATATGCAATGGCTGCTCTTGCTTGGAGAGCGATTCAGCAACTTAATGAAAAAATAGAAGCATTGGAGGCAATAACATGAAGGTAGAGGGTCAACAAATCGTTAGCAAATTGTCAGAAAGAATAGGGCAATTAGAAGTTGAAATAGCCATATTATCCATCCAAAATGAACAACTTAAAAAAGAGAATGAACAACATGAACAACCACAAGAGGCATTCGCATAGAGTGTGAAGTATGTGCAAAATGCAATTTTTAGAAATGTTCTTAATTTTTACGATTCCAACATTATTAGTAACAATAGTGTTCTATATTTTTGATTATAAACTTATGGCACAGGTACTAATTATAGTCTTAAGCGGGGCATGTTTTTTTGCTTTATTAGTTTTGTACTAAGCATTTTTTACTTATTCCAAAAAAGCATTCTATAATCCTATAATTCGAATGGTAGAAATTCTTCACCATTTACATTTGCAATAACTGTCAGTCGATGTATTCGGTTAGCCCCAAAAATGAATACTAATGTTTTGTTTTATACAAACCATTTTTCTGAAAAAGAGTTACAAGATAGGTATAGAGAGAAAATTGTGATTAACAAAGCAAATATTCTACAAATCACATTGTTTTATCTACAGTTTGAGTTCATGACATGCGGTCAGGAAAAAGGTGAAAGATTTACAGTATTAAGGTGCGAGTTCATTTCATGATAATTAACGAGAACGTCCAACGGGCGTTCTTTTTGTTTACCTAAAAAGAATTCGTCCTCTAACGTAAAATAATGAATAAATGGGGGGCGGAAAAGGTGTGAAGATGATTTTTAAATTTAAGAATGGTGATCAAGTCTCTGTACCTATTGCAGACCATAACTCAAAATATTGGTATGTAATCGTTAATTTACGAGCAATTGAAGAAAAAGATATACCAATCATTTTTGACATGGGGAATGGAGAAACGTATGAAAGTAGTGGTAAAGAGCTCGATTCCGTTGAATTGAAATTCAAATAAATATGATTAAATTCAGAACGTCCAACCGGGCGTTCTTTTTGTTTAGCAAAAATAGAAGAATTGAAGGAGAGATTAATATGTCGGGATTTAGTTTAGAACATTTGGATGTTGTGAGTATTTATTTGGTGACGTAAAGTTTCTGCATTTGCTACTTGTGTTAATGGTTTTAGATGTTATTACAGGCATTTTCAAAGCAATTAAAAACAAAAACTTATGGAGTCGTAAAAGTTTGTTTGGTTA
Source organism: Paenisporosarcina sp. OV554 (assembly GCF_003058165.1). Lineage (GTDB taxonomy): Bacteria > Bacillota > Bacilli > Bacillales_A > Planococcaceae > Paenisporosarcina. The sequence goes on from NZ_QBUC01000001.1 coordinate 154,236, forward strand.
TGCACGAAAAATGTTAGTACTAGTCGTGATTATATTGGCTAACGTTATAGATCAAATTCTCGGGATGAGCGGAGCGATTACAAAAGCTACCGTTCTTTTTTATATCTTAAACGAAGGATTATCAATACTTGAAAATTGTGCAGAGTTAGTCGTTTTAGTACCTCCGGGGTTAGCGGAGAAATTAAAAGTGGTGGAATCGCAAAGAGTAGAATCCTCCTCATTTAAAAAGATAATTGGTGAAGAGTTAGCAGGAAGCAAAGTTGACAAACAATTAGAAGATGCGAAGGAAGGTGAGAAGTGATGCGTCTATTACAACATGGATCTAAAATAGGGAACGCTACTGTCACTGTCGATATTGTTCAAAAGGGAAACCCTGAAATTCGTCCAGGCATTTCGATGGTACCAAAGCATCTAACTGATCATGATACAGGAAACTCTGGGCGTGGTGCTGATGCGAAAATGCACAATAAATACATTCATAATATGGCGGGTTATATACCGAAAGATACAAATCACGTATCGTGGCATATTACCTTGGGTGAAAATTTTATCATTCAGCATATTCCGTTTGATGAACCAGCTTATCATTGTGGTGACGGTTGGGGTCTAAATTCAGGTAACCGCACCTCTATCGGAGTAGAGAAATGTATGCATCAGGGTACAGATCGTAACAAGATTGAAGCGAACGCCATTGCTTTATATGCTTACTTGCTAAAAGATTTTAAGTTTCCTATTACAAGTGTCCGACCTCACCAGTCCTGGAGTGGGAAATACTGTCCTCAATTAATTCTAAATAAATATGGTTCTTTCAAACCATTCCGAGACAAAATTGAAACTGCTTTTGAAAGTGAAAATACAAGTCCAATTAATGTGAAACCCGTAGTAAATAGCTATCTGCAAAATGGTGATACAGGTGCTGAAGTCAAGCTATTACAACAGAATTTAATTAAGGCAGGACTAAAGTTAACAGCTGATGGAAGTTTTGGACCTGCTACTGAAAAGGCACTAAAAGCCTTTCAAACTGCAAATAGTTTAAATACAGATTGGTTTTATTTTCCTGCAACCAAATTAAAACTAGAAGCAGTAGTAAAGAATTTGGATGTCAAACCAGTGAGTAAATCAGTTGTGAAAGAGGAGGAAGACGATATGTTAGGAAAAGCGATTGTCATCAATTCGTTTGTAGATTATCCTGCAGTACAAAAACTACACATTCGGACAGGTTACCCAATTTTCGAACGAGCTGCAGTGAAAGAAAAAGTGGCGAAAGAGTTAATCATAGCGGGCGGCGGTAAGAAAGGATTAGAGAAATTCGGGGATAAGTTTATTGATTTATCAGGAGCGAGTCGTGAAGCAACAGTGGCGAATGTCGCTAAGTATATGAACAAGTAATGAACTGACCATCCTTAATTGGTTGGTCTTTTTCTTTGCACAAAAAAAGAGAAGGTCATACCACTCTCTATCTATAAAACAAATCCACCAAATCGACCTTATAAAATTCTGCCAACTTAACCTTTACACCATCTCTAGGGGTGCGTTCTCCGCGTTCATATGCGCCTATAGAAGGTTTTGAAACTCCAACAGCTTCCCCCACTTGATGTTGATGTAAGCCTTTATCTTCTCTTAATTTCAGCAATCGGTTACCTATTTCGATGTTGTCCATTTTGTTCCCCCTACTTATGATACCTGCTGATAGGTTGCTTCTCGAATGCCACAAATGACTTTTTAACTGATTTATGACCAATTCCATATAATCCATCTTTTTTATTTTCAATTTTATATGCAGAACTAACGGCAAGTAAAGGTTTTTTATAAGAAATCGCGTAATATTCGTTCACTAATTTCAACCCCTTCGGATTGTCTCCACGTCTTACATAATAGCGAGCATCCGACACGATTTTTTTATTTTGTAAATTTTTCAACGCTTTCCCCGAATTTGTATGATCGTGATTATCTTTATCCGTCCATGAAAAAACATTGTGTCGAGCGTTTGGATATTTTGTTTCATATGTTTTAATGACCTCTTCCACATTAGCAACAGTTAACTGGCTATCTTTATAATTCATGTATTCGATGTTAGATGTTTTAACACCCATGTTTTTTAATGATAAAGCAAATTCTTTATTTCTAGCAGCAGTGAAATCTTTTTCGCTCATACCCAACTTATTGCGGACAACTGAAGCTGCACCATCTGTTAATAAAACAATGTGGACGTTATGACCCTTCTTCACATGGTTTAAAATACTAACCCCGAACGTTAAAGCTTCATCATCTTGATGGGGAATGTAGTAAACCACATGACTATTTGCGTTTGGATTGCTCTTTGCTTCTGTTTTTTCAATACCACTTACGGATAGTAAAACGATGACGATGACTATTAACATGATTAATTTTCTCAATTTTATTCCTCCTTGGTTATATATCTTTAATATAGGCTACTTTAAGTAGCTTTATAACCATGAAAGGGTAAGTAATTAAACCCTCTCTAATTTCCCAACGATTCAATTTGGCTTTCTGTATCAATCATTCCACGAATAATCATGGTGATGATGTGTTCTGAACGTAATTCCGAACCACTTTCCATCCATCGTTGAGTTTGTTCGAGTTGGCTTTTTAGGTACTCAATGTTTTCTGTAGGGTTCACTGTTGACCATCCTTTACATAAAGTTCTAATCGGTGGATTGCACGTTTATTTTTAATCAGCACGTCACCTATTGAGTGGATTAATGATTTTGGAAACTGATTGCGATTATCCTTAACCCATGTTTCCGCGCTTGTTAACTCCTGTTTTAACCCTTCTATCCGTTTAATCCAATCCGTCTTAGTGTCAATTCGCTGATTGCTGATGTATTGCAAAGGTGCGGTTTTGGCATCTCCCACAGACCATCCAAAGTTATTTACTCGGGAACTAAATGTCATTATTCCGATTCCATTCAATTGTGCTTCAATTTCATCCTGTTCAGTGTATTTGATTCGTCTTTTCTTCAATACAGGTTGAGTTATAGCGCGTTCAATCGTCCATCCGTTGTCTAGTCGTGTCTGCAAGTTGTGAAGTTTTAACCCGTTCTTTTTGGCTATCTCGACTTGTTCAACGGTAATCGTTAGTATGCCAATATTCCAAGGTTTTATCACGCTTACACTCCTTTATATTTGAATGTCGAACTTAACTGGCTTAACTTTTGGTGCATCGTCCTCATATCCATCCCAATCCGATTCAGAACGAAATTTGAAATACTCACCATCGGCTTCAATTTGGAAACGTCCGAATACATTTCTCAACTTGTGGGAGAGTGATGTGTCAAACAATTTTTCTGTTGTAATAAAGGTGGAGGAAAATGAAATGGCTGAAAAAGCTATTGTTATCAATTCGTTTGTAGATTATCCTGCAGTACAAAAGCTACACATTCGTACGGGATATCCAATATTTGAAAGAGCAGCAGTGAAGGAAAAAGTGGCGAAAGAGTTAATCATTGCTGGTGGTGGCAAAAAAGGGTTGGAAAAATACGCAGAAAAGTTCACGGATTTATCGGGGAAATCATGGTGGTTTTTTTGTTTTTTCTCTAAATTTGTCGAATGTTGGATTATATAGAACTATGATGAAATTAAAGTGACGATACTTTTGTAACTATTTGTAATAATAAGGTACAAATGTATTTTTTATATGTTAGGTTTATACGCTGATGAACTAGACGTGAAAAATCAAATCGAAGTATCGATACCTCAAGTACTGTGTGATCCTGAAGGCATTGAATTAGGCGTTGCAGAAGTAAAAGATACAAAGATACCGATTTATATACCAGTAAGTAATCCTGATGCAATGTATCGTGGTTATACGTTTATTGGTGGTCAAGGTGCCGGTAAAGACACAGCTATCAAGAACTGGATTATTGATGGTTGTATGAATCACGGAATGTCGGCCATTATACCTGACGCTATCGTAGAAGAAGGCGAACGAGGTATGGCTGATGGTATTAGGGATTCGTTACCTGCGGATAAAATCATAGACATAGACCTCGGCAATGGCGACTGGGTTGTTCCAATGGATCTGACTGAGTTAATTGCGAAACTTGGGAGAACAGGCGCGTCTCGCTTTGGCGATGAGATGATCGATTTCATGGATGTTGGAGGTTTAGCGCGATCATCCCGTTATCTTCGTGAAGCAGCTAAAGCGTCAGGTGGTTCTCTCTATAACATTAAACGAATCATAGAAGATGAGAACTTCAGATAAGATACCATTGAACGATTACAAGCAGAAGGTAATGTGAGATTAGCACGTGATCTAATCGGTTGGGGAACGAATGACCAACTAGGGAGTAAAACAGATGCGATACTAAATCGTTTATATACATTCTTTGGTAACGATTTACTACATGACATATTCGCCAGGAGCCTAAAAAGGAAGTCAACTTTGAGAAGTGGATGCGTGAGGGTAAAGTGGTCATCATTCGTATTCCAAATCGTAAGCTAGGTGAAATAGCGACGAAGACATTAGTTCACTGGATAACACTCAAGACATTTATGACACGCATGTTGATGGATAAGGAAAAGCAAAAGAATGGATGCTTCATCGTATTTAACGAGCCTGAGCAATGCATCACAGAAGGTTTAACGAAGTTAATGGGTCTCATAGGTACAGAAGGCAGAAAAGAACGTCTCGGTTCACTTTACGCATTTCACCACTGAATAAACTACCGTCTAGCTTGCAAGAAAATTTACAAGGTGCGGTGTCCAGCAGTTCCTTTTTGCTAACGACCACTTAAAAACATTTGAACTATCGTCGCATCGTTTTGAGGATACGATACCAATGGATCAAGCGGTTCGCCTTCCTATGCACCATGCCATCATATCAATACGAGCAGGCAAAGAGTTACAACCGGCATTTATATGCAAAATGAAACCCCCAGTCAAGCCTGAGTACAATAATTCATTCTTAACGAAACATCATGCACAAGTTTATGGTCGGAGCTGGCAAGAGCTGCAGGAAGCTTTATAAAGAGAGGGGGGAATTCGGATGAAAGCATTTTGCGGCATGTGCAGAAAAGAAACAACTCACAAAGGATTTAGATGTACTAAATGTGGCCGATGAAACGCAGGGGAATTTCAACAAAATAAAAATGGTCACTTTTTGGTCACTCAGCACCTAAAACATAAGAAAAAGCCATCCACCGAAGTGAATGACTTTTTTTGAGAAACCTTTGTTCCTAAAGGTTTCCTGCGGGTTTGGCACCCAATGATCCCGACTGGGCTCGAACCAGCGACCTCCACCCTGTCAAGGTGGCGCTCTCCCAGCTGAGCTACAAGATCGTTTTTCTAGGACAAATTCTATTATAACTCTCACAGTATAATAGTCAATAACCTAGAAGGGAATATGGATGAATTATTTAAGGAAGTGGGTCCATTCTGTTTGAGCACTGCCGTTTACAACCGTCCAACATTCTAGAGCGACGGCTTTTCCGGTAACTGGTTCGAATGATAAGCCTGCACGTTGGAACAGTGGTCCCCAAACTGTCAATGGGACATTTTTAATCAAGGTTGAATGAGGTACCCATTTTCCAGGTAAATAAGGGGAAATTTCATTTGTATGTAAATCCATAATGAGTGAAAACAACTCTCGATGAAAAGTTTCTATTTCTTTTGTGACTACGGGTGCGACAAAAAAGGCCCCTTTCTGTTTGAAAAATCCAAGTGAGGATAACGAAATAGAAAGTTGTTTTTGCTTGTCGCTCCATATTTTAACTCGCTCGTTTAAAATCACCGGATTGGTTTGTTCGAATGTAAATAAACTAATATGGGGCGGAAGGGGTGTTTCTTTTCCGCGACTTGAAGCTATATGTAAGTCTTTACTATCTTGTTCTAATTTTGTAGACAATTTATAATCAAAGCGTAAAACAAGTACTTGCATGAATAATTTCCCTCACTTTACTCGCCTGATTTCTTGAAACCGGCATCTATTGCTTGTTGCTGTGTACAGAACCATTTTTCAGGTTTTGTTTGTTCATAATATTTCCCTGATGGAATGTGATAGATTTTTTTATTTTCTCTACTAATATTACCCTTTATTAAACACTTCTCATTAGTTTTTGGCTCGTGAGTTTTAACTTCATTAACCTTTGTTTTATCAAATCCACGATTTGTTACATATTTTTCGTATTGCCATATGTTTAATTCAGCCTGACGAGCTATTGCCTCAGCTTCTTCGAAAGAATCTAAATGACGCGTATTAGGTACGAATACATAAGCGACACGGGCTAATCCTTCTTGTAACAGTATTTGCTGGATAGATTGGCCATCTGCATAAACATATGCCAACAAACGACCGAGTCATCGTATCGTTCTCCCACGTCAAATTCAAGAGATACTGTAGCATCTTCTAACAATTGTTTTTTACGTGAACTTGCCTCATCACCTAAAGGCTGATTTCCAAGTGTTTGATGTCTGACTTCAGGTGTATCAATTAATAAATATCGAATCGTTTCTGTCTTACCGTTATACTTTACTTTAATGGTATCACCATCAATGACATTCAGTAACTCAACTTCAATCAAGGCCTTAGAACCACCAGTAGAAGTAGACTGCTCCTCAACACAACCAGATGTTAGCAGCACAATTATTCCAAGCAGCCAAAACCATTTGTTCATTTGTCATCACCTCGGTAGAACATAATTACAAACTCAAATATAACCGAATAGGGGGAATATAACCATGATTGAAACTATCCAATTAGATTTCCTATATGATTTTGACCGAGTACTCGATCGACTTTCAATGGATCCGTTGATCTCTTTGAATAAAGAAGAACGATATGTTCTTGTACCTACAGAAGAGCAATTAGTTTGTAAAGTTCAGGCTACTGGGACAACGGAATCCCCGACATTTGTAATAGAAGGAGCAATTAATGAACGACAACTACAAAACATCAAAGAAATTTTTCATTTCGATCGCTCTCTAGAACCAATTCATACCCATTTTACTGATACTAATTTAGCGCCCATTTTTGAAGAACATCGAGGCACGCCCATCATAAGAGAGTTTTCGTTGTACGCAACGCTAATGAAGAGTATCATTCATCAACAATTAAATCTATCATTTGCACATACCCTTACTACTCGCTTTGTGCATACATTTGGGGAGCAACTAGATGGTGTTTGGTTTTATCCAAAACCTGAAGTAATTGGGCAACTTAAAGTTGAAGATTTACGCGAACTACAATTTAGTACGAGAAAAGCAGAATACGTTATTGGGGTGTCTCAAGCAATGGCTAGTGGGGAACTCAATCTTCAAGCCCTCGCTCTTCAAGACGATGAAACGATTACTCAAATACTTGTGAAATATCGTGGAATTGGACCATGGACGGCCGGTAGCTTTTTATTGTTTGGATTAGGTAGACCAAATTTATTTCCGCTCGCCGATATCGGATTACAAAATGCTCTGAAAAAGCTTTGGACAACAACTGATAAACCAAAGGCAGAAGAGATTTCTAGTCATTTTCCTCAGTGGTCGCCTTATTTAAGTTACGCCTCGCTATATTTATGGAGAAGTATTGAATAAACTCAGACTAAATATGTATGTCAACCTAACTAGTTCAAGTGTTACAATAATATGGAAAATATAGAAGAAAATCTTGGGGAGAAAACAACATGAGAATTAGAGATTGGGATAAAAGTTTAAAAGCCAGGCTAATTGGTGAAGCGTTTATGAATATTACATTCTGGATGTTTTTCCCATTCCTTGCAATTTATTTTGCAGGAGAGTTCGGTAAAACGACAGCGGGGTTGCTACTAATTGTATCGCAAGTTTTTTCAGTAGCAGCAAATTTAGTTGGTGGCTATTGTGCAGATCGATATGGTCGTCGTACGATGATGGTCTTGTCTTCTTTTGGACAGGGGGGTGCATTTTTCATATTTGCACTGGCAAACTCGTCAATCTTGGATTCTCCAAGTTTAGGATTTATTGCGTTTTCAATTGCTAGTGTCTTTGGTTCATTGTATTGGCCAGCAAGTCAAGCCATGGTAGCTGACGTAGTTCCTGAAGAACATCGTAGTGAAGTCTTTGCCGTTTTTTATACATCCATGAACATTGCTGTAGTTATTGGCCCGATACTTGGAGGGATTTTCTTCTTCAGCTATCGTTTTGGCTTGATGATAACTGCAGGGTTGGTATGTATTTTATTAGCTTGGATTCTCATCAAGTTTACTAAGGAATCGAACCCAGCAAATTCCGATTCGTCCGAAACTAACACATCCAATGGTTTTATGTACGCGATTCAATCGCAAGTTAAAGACTATGGACTGATATTAAAAGATAAACTATTTTTACTTTTTATTATAGCTGGAATTTTAGGCGCTCAAACATTTATGCAATTGGATTTGTTATTACCTATTTACGTAAAAGAAGTAATTGGGAATCAATCTCTTGGATCTTGGTTTGGCACCGATATAAAACTAACAGGGGAGCTTGCCTTTAGTATTCTGATTTCAGAGAATGGTTTACTTGTGGCGTTATTAACTGTGGCTGTCACTAAATTCGTTGTGTCTTTTAAAGAGAAAAATGTGTTTTTTGTTTCATCGATTTTATATGCACTTGCAATGGTTGTTTTTTCGTTATTTGATTCGTTTTGGATTTTCATTTTGGCAATGGCCATCTTTACAATAGGTGAATTAATGACGGTGGGTATACAACAGAGCTTTATTTCGAAGCTAGCACCCGAACATATGCGAGGTCAATATTTTGCAGCAGCAAGTCTTCGCTACACAGTTGGTCGGATGATTGCACCGATATCTATTCCTATGACGGTATGGTTTGGATTCTTTTGGACATTTACGATTATCGCCTTATTAGCAACGATGAGTGCGTTTGTCTATTACCTCATGTTTTATTTATTTGAACAAAAAAAGACAGCTTCTCCTAAGGTTTAGATAGGGGAGCTGTTTTTATGTTGGATATCGTTTTATATTTATTTTCAAAGTTATTGTTCCTGTGATTCAATTTCTTCAGTATCATGGAAATATATGAAGGATTCTTCTTCTAATTCAGTTAGACGATCTTTGTTTATCCCTAAACTCAAATTTCCTGAAAAAATAGGTTCCCACCATGTTTCTGTTTTCGTCATGTCTGTATCCTCCTTTTAAATCATCTCAATTATTTGTAAGTTCTTTACCCTTCAAAGTTACACCTTGAAACAAATATTTTCAAGATTTAAATTAATAAGTTTTTATTAACTACCAAATTAAGGGGGCGATAAATGTGAAACAAACAACTTTTGCATTAATTGGAACAGGAATTGTCGGAGAGCGTATTATTCAACAACTTTTAGCCAATCATAAATGTACGATAATCAGTATATTTGATGAAAATAATGAACGGCTACAAGAGATAGCTAATAAATATCAGTTGCCTATTGCATCTTCGTTAGAGGAATTATTTAACACTAAACCACATTGGGTCTATATCGGAACACCTCCTAATAGTCATGCTTCTCTTGCTCTTGAAGCGTCCAAAAAAGGATGTTATGTGTTGTCAGAAAAGCCTCTTGCCCACAATGTGGAAAGCGGCAAGCTGATGGTAGAAAGCACGAAACAAGCGAATATCTTAACGGCAATGCATTTTCCTCTGATGTACAGCCCAGCTATCCAAACTCTAATGAGTGAAGTAGCAAACCATACACTTGGTGACATACTTCGAGTGGAGCTTCATACATATTTTCCACATTGGCCAAGAAAGTGGCAACAAAATCCTTGGATTGGTTCAAGAGCTCAAGGTGGCTTTATAAGAGAAGTATTTCCACATTACTTTCAAATCATGTACCGACTTTTTGGTAATTTTTCTTTTTCAGCACATCAAACAATCTATCCTGAAAATCAACAATTATCTGAAATTGGGTCATCGGCAATCGGTCAAACAGATACAGGCATTCCGATAGTTATCAATGGTTTAAGTGGAATGGGCCAACAAGAAATACTGCTTTTTAAAGTGTTTGGAACTAAAAAAGTAATGACAATTAAAAATTGGTCTGAACTTTGGGTGAGTGAATGTGACCAACCTGACATAAGAGTTGAATTAAATGAACATCCTAAAACGCTTTGGGATGCGTGTCATGATGCGAAAAATGGGCGCGAAGCAACTCTTGTGTCATTTGAAGAAGGCTTAATTGTGCAACGATGGATTGATGAATTACTGACATAAAACAGTTAGTATGTGTAAGTTGTAAAATTATATACATAAAAATATGGGGAAAAATCTAGACACCGAATATTAGGTGTCTATTTTTGCGTGATAAGATCCTACCCGCTACAATTAAGAGATAGATGACAGGAGTGATAACATGAATTTCACGGCTCAAGATGTTGAACAGATGATTCAATTGCAACATGCTTTTTATTACACTGGTGCTACAAAATCAGTAGAATTCCGAAAACTACAATTAGCTAAGTTGAAACAAGCTATTCAACTATATGAACAAGAAATTATCCATGCTCTTTATAAAGATTTACGTAAAAGTGAGTTTGAAGCATACGCAACTGAAGTAGGGTTTGTACTAGATAGTATTGGTTTTATGACCAAACATTTAGATGATTGGATGAAGCCAGAAGCGGTTAAAACAGCCCTGCATTTACAACCAGCAAAAAGTTTTATCGTCAGGGAACCATATGGCTCCGCATTGATCATTGGTCCATTTAACTATCCATTCCAACTCGTCATGGAACCGTTAATCGGGGCAATCATCGGTGGAAACTGTGCCATTGTTAAACCTTCCGAATCAGCAATCCATACTGCTGCGGTCATTCGAAAAGTGCTCGAGTCGACGTTCACACCAGAGTATATTCGTGTAGTAGAAGGAGAACGGGAAGAAACTACCGTACTAATTCATGCACCGTTTGATACCATTTTCTTTACCGGCAGTGTTGCTGTTGGGAAAGTAGTGATGAAAGCAGCATCTGAGAGACTAACACCTGTAACGTTGGAACTTGGAGGTAAAAGTCCGGCCATAATCGATCACACTGCGAATTTAGAAGTTGCAGCAAAACGTATTGCTTGGGGCAAGTTTGTAAATGCAGGTCAAACTTGTGTAGCACCTGATTATTTACTAGTCCATCACAAAGTGAAGGATCAGTTCATTAATTTATTAAAACAAACGATAATAGACTTTTATGGGATAGATGCACAAAATAGCCCTGATTATGGGCGTATCATCAATGCCAAACAATTCGACCGTTTAAAGGACCTACTTAACCAAGAAAGTCAGCACATTGTTGCGGGGGGCAATATGGATGAAGTTGATCTCTATATTGAACCGACCATACTAGAAGGAGTGTCATGGAATAGCCTTTCGATGGAAGATGAAATATTTGGACCTATTTTACCGATTTTAACTTATGATCGTTTAGAAACGGCTATTCGCCAAGTTCGAAAACTACCGAAACCCCTTTCAGCCTATTTATTTAGTGAAAATGACAATGCCATTAACTACTTCTTAGAAGAATTGCCATTTGGCGGAGGCTGTATAAACGATACGGTTTCACATGTTGGAAGTGCTCATATGCCGTTTGGAGGAGTTGGTTCTTCAGGCATGAATGGCTATCATGGTAAATATAGTTTTGAAGCATTTACACACGCCAAATCAATTTTGAAGAAAAGTACAAAACTGCCTATTAATCTCGTATTTCCTCCATACAAAAACAAAGTAAAACTTGTGAAGTCGCTACTCCGATAGGAGAGCGACTTTTTTGATAGAATGAAAGAAAAAGTAGAAGGAGAACACACTATGAGTGAACGAATCTTAATTATTGAAGACGAAGAGAATATCGCCCGTGTTCTCCAATTGGAGTTAGAGTTTGAAGGATATACAACAGGAATTGCATATTCGGGTACGGATGGTTTAATCAAATATCGTGAGCAGTCGTGGAATCTTGTGTTACTCGACTTGATGTTGCCAGGATTGTCGGGACTAGATGTATTACGAAGAATACGAGCGGATGAACAACAAGTTCCAGTCATCCTATTGACTGCTAAAAATAGTGTCGAGGATAAAGTGTCTGGCCTTGATTTAGGGGCAAATGATTATGTGACAAAACCCTTTCAAATGGAAGAATTACTTGCTCGCATTAGAGCTAACTTACGAATGAAAAAGCGCGATATTCAGACTGAAGAAATACCTGATTTATTCAAACACCATTTTAATGACTTAAGTCTTCATGAACAAACGCGTGAAGTGAATAGAAACGAACGTAAGATTGATTTGACCCCTAGAGAGTTTGATTTGTTGCTTCATTTAATGAAACATCCCAATCAAGTATTGTCGCGGGAACAACTCCTGGATTCGGTATGGGGCTACAACTATTACGGGGAGACAAATGTAGTAGACGTCTACATTCGCTACTTGCGTAAGAAAATTGATTTTGATGAAACACATAAATACATTCAAACAGTTCGAGGAGTAGGCTATGTGTTAAAGGAGCAAATAGATGAAATTAAAAAGTAAAATCCATCTTTTCTCGACACTATTAATGTTGTTAATTTTAATCATTACGAACGTTGGAATTTATTTAATCTACAGCCAAAATACGTACGAAACAGAGCTACAACAATTACGAGCGGAATCTGAAATTCTGGTTCATGCGTTAAGTCAAATGACGGAATCTACAAATCCTGCTACGATTTTACGTGCTTATTCTCCAGCAAATGGTGCCGTAAGAATTGTAAACACTTTAGGTGAAATAGAGGTTGAAGTAAATACCACGGATCGCGTTGATGCAGTGAAAGTTCAAGAGGTCACAGCAGAAACACAAGAAGTGAATACCATTAATGGTTCAAAAATGCTGACCTTATCTATACCGATTATTGACTCATCAGGTGCAATTTCGCAATTACAAGTTATTCAAGTATTAACTGATGTCGAAAGAAATTTGAATGAATTAATGCTTATTTTAATTAGCATAACACTTGTAGGTACTATCCCAATACTGATTTCGAGTATTGTGCTCGGGAAACTTGTCACTCAACCTATACAAAAATTAATTTTGACAATGAAATATATTCAAAACAGTGGGAGCTATGAGCAAATCAAAACGTCGGATCATCGTAAAGATGAGCTCGCTCAACTGGAACATACATTTAACGATACGATGATATTACTCGAACGGAATTATAAGAAACAAGAACAGTTTGTATCTGATGCTTCGCACGAATTAAAGACACCACTTACAGTGATTGAAAGCTACGCAAGTTTGGTTAATCGCCGAGGTATAAGTGACCCGAAAATAATTCAAGAAGCGACTCAAGCCATTTTACAAGAATCCGTTCGAATGCGGGACATGATTGAGCAAATGTTGCAACTAGCTCGTTATGATGAAGAATTAGTAATCAATCGACAAGCAACTGATTTATTAGAAGTAATTGAACAGACGGTACGTTCGATGAAGCAAGCGTATCATCGCGAGTTCAATTTAATTGTAGACCCAAATTTTGAAACACTTATCTACAAAACAGATGAGCAAAAGTTAAAGCAATTGTTGTTTATTTTCTTGGACAATGCTCGAAAGTATAGCGAAGAAGAAGTTGATTTGCATATTACGGAGACTCCCAACTTCATTAAGATTGCCATCACTGATAAAGGTATCGGTATTCCAAGTGAAGCCATCCCTCACGTATTTGATCGTTTTTACAGAGTTGATGAAGCACGTAACCGCAAAACGGGTGGAACTGGGTTAGGATTATCGTTAGCCAAAGAAATAGCCAAAGGTCTTAATATCAACCTAAATATAATTAGCGTTTTAAATGTTGGAACCACTATCACGCTTGAATTAGAGAAAAAATGACCGGATTCTCATGTAATTTTAATGTTCATAATCTATCCTTAGTAGAAAGGAGGCGTACTCATGACATTTGTTACTAAATCTTGGTTTATGCCACTCTTAATAACACTTATTATTTTAGGAGCCGGTGCTATATATGCATTGAAATTGACAAATGGAGAAGAAATAATTTCCAATAAAGAAATAAGATCTCGTATTGAACAAATGTATGGTGGATCCGTCTCTAATCTAATTCGAAAAAATGATCTTTATATAGCACAAATAGAACGTCAAGATGGCTTATACGAGGTTGTTGCTGACACTTCGAAAGGTAATATTGTATCGATTAAACTACTCAAACAAACTGATGGACAGCAGCTTCCTATTAAGTCTAAAGAGGATATCAAATCGATTGTTAGTAAAGAATATGAGGGAACCATTGAACGAATAGTTTTAAGCAGACAGACGGAGCATCCTTTTTATGCTGTTGACATGGCAAAAGACGAAACGCTAATCACATTAACGGTTGATGCATTAACAGGAACTGTTTTAGATAGTACGGAAAAGCAAACCACTACCGAACAAGCTTTGATAAAAAGGGAACAAGCAATAACGGTTGCAAAAACCCAGTTAACTGGTGAAGTTCAATATACTACTTACGAAGAAACGTCTGATGGTGGCTATTATCTTATTGAAATCGAATCGGAAGATGACCGAGAAGCGGTTATCCAAGTACATGGCGTGTCAGGTGAAATTCTATCAGTTACATGGGACGATCAAGATGATGAAGATGACGATTAAATTTCTCATCAATTTCTCATAATCTTCTCCGAGTTCTCTCATGTTGGTCAGATAACATGAAAGTATCAAACAAAGGAGGAAATAAAAATGAAAAACTTGAAAAGCAAATGGATGGCTGTCCCAATAATCACTGGCGCTCTAGTATTTGGAAGTATCGCGTTGGTAGCAGGAGCCAATCAGAATTTAGATAAAGAAACTGTCAATGGAATCAAGAAAGACAATTTATTAACGAATGAAGAAATAATAGAAAAAGCTTTAACAATAGTTGACGGTACTGTAACAGAAGTTGAATTGGAAAGAACATTAACTAGAACTATTTATGAAGTTGAGATTAATAAAGATGGCTTTGAATATGACTTAGATATGGATGCGGTTACAGGTAAAGTATTGAAGAATGATAAGTCAGCAGACGATAAAGATGACAAAGAAGATCTTGATGACAACAGTACAAAGATAGATTCCAGTAAAGTAGCGATAACAAGAGAAGCGGCAATTAAAACCGCATTAATAGAGGCCACAGGAACTGTAACAGACGTAGAACTTGAGGAAGACGATACTCAAATATTTTATAAAATTGAAGTCGAAGATGGAACTAAAGAAGTAGAGGTTAAAGTTAACGCGAATACTGGGGAAGTTTTGTCGGTTGACGAAGATGATGACAATGACGAATATGATGATGAAGAAAACATTTAAGAAGATGTATTAAAAAATCAGCGTCCCCATTTAAATGGAGGGCGCTGATTTTTTTGGTGATTTAAATGGTAATAATATTGATACTTGAGTTCCTTTATTAACTCGACTATTAATATTGATTTTCCCACCATGCTCTTGAATGATTTTCTCTGAAATCATCATACCAAGACCTGTTCCAGTTGTTTTGGTAGTGAAAAACGGTTCAAAGATTTGTTTTTGTACTTCTTGCGTCATACCAGCACCATTATCTCGAACGTGAATGCCGATAAAACCGTCATTTTCATGTGTTGAAGAAATGTGAAGTGAACCTTCTTTTTCTAATACTTCTACAGCATTTTTCACTATATTTATAAACACTTGTTTAATTTGGTTTTGTTCACCTATGACAACCGTATTCGGCGCATTCCAAGCTACTGTCAACACAATCCCTCTTAAATTAAGTTCAGGCTTATATAGGAACACTACATCTTGCATGATTTTCTCCAAACTAAACTCTTTTACGGTTGTAACATGAGGTTTTGCGAGAATTAAAAACTCACTTATTATTAAATTAATTCGCTCAAGTTCAGATTCAATTATTTTTGTGTATGTTTGATAAGGGTGTTGATTATCCTCATTCATCATTTGAATGAAACCTGAGATCACAGTCATTGGATTTCGTATTTCATGTGCAACTCCGGCTGCGATTTCACCAGCTAACTTTAATTTTTCTGACTGGAGAATGAGTTTTTCTGCTTCTTTGCGATACGAGATGTCGCGAGTAATTAATGACATGGCAACTATTTCACCAGACTTATTATAAATAGGACTAAGCGTTAGTTGTGCATCGAAGAAAGTACCATCTTTCTTCATATCTTTTGTCTCAAACGAATAGAAACTTTCACCACTCAACACTCTTTTTATACGGTCGATAGCGGCGTCAGAGTTTTCAGGTGGGACAAGTGGAACACGACTTCCAATACATTCTTCACGACTCCACCCATACAATAATTCAAACGCTGGATTTATTTCAATGATTTTAGCATCTAAATCAAAAACTGCTATGCCATCCTTCGCATTTTCAAAAAACATGTACAAATATCCTTCTTTAGAATCAAGTGCTCGTTCTAAAGAAGATTGCTGTTCTGCCATGTTAAAAAACGTTTTTTGCAATAATTGAGAATGGACAATAGCTGTTACACTAATTAAAATAAAAAATAACATGAGTACATACAAATCAGTAAATTCAATTGTGTTTTCAAAGAGATTAAAATTAGTATTAAATAAGTAGATGACTTCAAAAACTGTTATCGGTAAAAGAAGTAAATATGAAGTGATTGAATGGTATAATGAAGCAACAAATAGTGGGAAAATAAAAAGAATAATATGTACGTAATTCGGTGTATCTAAATTAATGAAAAAAATGTATCCATTTAATCCTGATAATATAAGAATTTGCAACAATTGATTATTAATATTCAGTTTATAAAGAACAAATAATAAAGTGCAATAAAGAAAAGCCAAAATGGGTAAAGCGTGTTCATAAGGGGAAAATAAACTTAATAAAGTATGAAATAGTAATCCGAGTGCAAATAATTGTATAAACAATCGATTACGTTTGTTTATGTATACGGTTATGTCCATTTTTCACCTCAGTTGGAAAGTTATTCTGCTTATATCATACATGATTTGTCAGTGTCGGAACATGCCGAATTTTGGTATGATATTTATATATAGGGGGTTTACAATGTCTAGCACATTTAAAGAGAAAGAAACAGTGCAGTTACTTAAAGAACTCGTAGAAATTCCAAGTCCTTCTGGCTATACAAAAGAGATTATGAAATTTATGGCTTTAATTTTAGATAAAATGAAGGTACCGTTTATACAAACGAATAAAGGTGCATTAATAGCAACTATAGAAGGAAATGATTCGACTAAACATAGACTATTAACAGCACATACAGATACACTCGGTGCTATGGTAAAAGAAGTAAAAGGTAGTGGTCGTCTTAAACTATCGATGATAGGTGGTTTTAACTGGAATTCTGTTGAAGGTGAATATTGTTACATACATACAGCGTCTGGTAAGAAAGTTCGAGGAACCATTCTTATGCATCAAACGACGGTCCATGTATACAAAAATGCAGGTTCTGCAGAACGTAATGTAGAAAATATAGAAGTGAGATTAGATGAAAAAGTAATGAATGCGGAGGAAACAAGAGCGTTAGGCATTGAAGTTGGGGATTTCATATCGTTCGACCCAAGATTCGAGCAAACGGATTCAGGTTTTATTAAATCGCGACATTTGGATGACAAAGCAAGTACGGCATTATTACTACAACTTATTGCTTCAATAAAAGAAAACAATTTGACTCTTCCAAACACTACTCATTTCTATATTTCAAACAATGAAGAAATTGGTTATGGAGGAAATTCAAATATTCCTGCAGAAGTTGTGGAATACATTGCAGTCGATATGGGTGCAATAGGTGATGGACAAACCTCTGATGAATACACGGTATCGATTTGTGCGAAAGATTCTTCAGGTCCATACCATTATGATCTAACTCGTAAATTGGTTGAGCTAGCAAAAACGAATAACATTGCTCATAAACTAGATATTTATCCTTATTACGGATCTGACGCTTCAGCTGCAATTCGAGCAGGTTTTGATGTTAAGCATGCCTTATTCGGACCCGGCATTGAGGCATCACATGCTTTTGAACGAACACATATTGATTCATTAAAACATTCTGCAGCACTATTAGAAGCATATGTGCTCTCTCCAATGGAGACAGAATAGGAGGAAAGCAAATGCAGTCATCTGACTTAATCAGTTGCTTGCCAATTAAAGAAATTCACGGAACACTTCCAAAAGAAGTTTATGATATCGCGGTTGACTCAAGAAGTGTGCAACCCGAAAGTGTTTTTATCTGTATTAAAGGATATACCGTGGATGGACATGATTACGCATTGCAAGCAATTGAAAGTGGAGCAAAAATAATTATTACAGAAAAGTATCTTGAATTAGACTATTCCCGAGTTGCTTGCATCGTTGTTGACGATACAACACGGGCTATAGGATTATTAGCTTCAAAATTTTATGGGTATCCATCTAAAGACATGACGATGATCGGTGTTACCGGAACGAATGGTAAAACAAGTGTCAGTGGAGTTTTACAAAATATGCTACAAGGATTAAAAGTAAAATCTGCTTTAACCGGTACGATTGGTTTTAATTTAAATGGTGTCCTTTTCGATTCAGCAAATACAACAAGTGATGCACTCACTACGCAACAAATGATTCAGCGTGCCAAAAATGAAGGTTGTAAGTCAATGATTATGGAAGTATCTTCTCATGGTTTGGTTCTTGGTCGTTTAACAGGGGTTGATTTTGACATAGCAATCTTTACTAATTTGACGCATGATCATTTAGATTTCCACGGGACGATGGAACAATATGGACAAGCAAAAGGATTATTGTTTTCCCAGCTTGGACAAGACTTACAACGTGAGAAACATGCAATTGTGAATTTAGATGATGAGTGGTCGACCCGTTTGAAAGAGATGACCGGTTTTCCTGTTTGGACCTATGCCATTCACCAAGACGCTCATTTTCAGGGTAGAAATATTCAACTGAAATCAGATTGTACACAATTTGACATGAAGACTCCTGAAGGGATTTTTCCGGTACGAATGAATTTGCTTGGTGAGTTCAATGTGTATAATGCATTAGCAGCAACAACTGCTTTATATACACAAGGCTATACAGTTCCTCAAATTTTGGAACAACTTGAAAAAATTCCTCCAGTAAAAGGAAGAATGGAAAAGTTGACTAGTGATTTACCAATATCCATATTTATTGATTATGCACATACTCCTGATGCAATCGAAAAAGCAATTTCGTCTGTGATACCTTACAAGACACAACGACTCATCTTTTTAGTAGGAACAGGTGGCAATAGAGATCGTTCAAAACGTCCTTCCATGGCAGAGAAAGCTTCAATAGCTGATTATGTCATACTGACGACAGATGACCCACGTGATGAGCCGTACGAATCAATTCTTAGTGATTTAGAAAAAGGTATGCTTCATGATAGTTATGCTTGCATTGGAAATCGTGAGGAAGCAGTCAAGCATGCTATAGCAATAGCTGAACCTGGGGATATTATTATTTTTGCAGGCAAAGGTCACGAAGATTATCAAATCATTGGCCGTAAAAAATATCCTCATAGTGATGGAGACATTGCCTTGGTAGCTGGTAAATTGAAATTTCAAGATTCGCCATCCCGTTCTTAAGCTAGATTCGATGAAACGGTATAAGGCAGACATAATAACAAATTATACAAACTGAATTTATACATCTTTTTTCTTATCAAAGAACCGATCACAATTGTCGATCGGTTCTTTCGACATTTTGCGTACTTGTAATTTATATGAAAAATCCATATGATAGTAAAGGAAAAACGAAGGAGAATACCTATTTATGACTACTCAAATTCAAGATCAAATACAAGCAAGAAGAACGTTTGCTATCATTTCGCATCCAGATGCTGGTAAAACGACAATGACAGAAAAGTTATTATTTTTTGGTGGTGCCATTCGCGATGCAGGTACTGTAAAAGCGAAAAAAACTGGGAAATTCGCAACATCTGACTGGATGGAAATTGAAAAACAACGTGGGATTTCTGTTACCTCATCCGTGATGCAATTTGATTACGATGATTGCCGAATTAATATTTTAGATACACCAGGTCACCAAGATTTCAGTGAAGATACGTATCGTACATTAATGGCTGTTGATAGTGCAGTGATGATTGTGGATGCTGCAAAAGGAATAGAAGCTCAAACAATTAAATTATTTAAAGTTTGTCGCTTACGAGGAATTCCAATTTTTACTTTTATTAATAAATTAGACCGTCAAGGGAAAGAACCACTTGAACTAATGGAAGAATTAGAAGAAGTACTCGGCATTGAATCATATGCAATGAATTGGCCTATTGGTATGGGGAAAGAGTTTTTAGGGATTTATGATCGTTTTAATAACCGCATAGAGCAATTCCGTAAAGATGGAACTGACCGCTTTTTACCATTGACTGAGGATGGAGAATTAGCAGTAGATCACTCAATGATAAAAACGTCTTACTACACACAAGCATTAGAAGATATTATGTTGCTGAATGAAGCGGGAAATGATTTTGATCAAGAAAAAGTGAGAAATGGTAAAATGACACCCGTGTTTTTCGGAAGTGCTTTAACTAATTTTGGTGTACAAACATTTTTGGAAACCTATTTACAATTTGCACCTACTCCGCAACCTCGTAAAACAGATGCGGATGTTGAAATAAATCCTGTGACAGATGAATTTTCTGGATTTATTTTCAAGATACAAGCAAATATGAATCCAGCTCACCGTGATCGTATCGCCTTCGTGCGTATTGTATCTGGGAAATTCGAGCGCGGTATGACGGTCACATTAGCCCGTACAGGTAAGACGTTTAAATTAACTCAATCTACTCAGTTCCTGGCTGACGAACGAGAAACAGTTGAGATTGCTGTTGCAGGAGACATCATTGGTCTGCATGACACAGGAAGTTATCAAATTGGTGACACAATTGTAGGTGGAAAGAAAACGTTCAACTATGAGAAATTGCCACAATTTACTCCTGAATTATTTGTCCGTGTAACTGCCAAGAATGTTATGAAGTCTAAGCATTTTAATAAAGGTATTATGCAATTAGTACAAGAAGGTGCCATTCAATATTACAAAACCTTGCATACAGAAGATGTAATATTAGGCGCAGTAGGTCAACTTCAATTCGAAGTGTTTGAACACCGAATGAAAAATGAATATAACGTTGAAGTGCGAATGGAATCAATTGGTAACAAAATTGCTCGTTGGATTCAAAATGAAGGCGATGTAAAAGAATCCATGTCAAGTCCACGTAGTATGCTAGTACGAGATCGTTTTGATCGCTATGTTTTCTTGTTTGAAAATGATTTTGCGATGCGCTGGTTCCAAGATAAAAATGAAAATATCGAATTGTTTAGTTTGTTATAAGAAAAATCCTGTCCATGTGACAGGTTTTTTTATTTTTTATTGGTGAGCCAACAAGTATGAAAACCACATACTTGTGGGTCTCATTCTTGGGCCCACAGGAAGTGGGTCATGAAGGTGTTGCCACAGGACGTGGCGTTTTTAACCTTCGTTCCTTTACATGCTAGGCGCAAATGTACTTTTTTGTTTGTTTGTAATATCAACAGCGTTCTTAAACTTTACCAAAATAAAAAAAGCAGGGAGAGGCCGAAATAGCATCTTCGGCCGAACATCTACATAAAGAAACCTTCTATTCTGTAGTAAACCAAATCAAAATTACTGTGTCCTTCCAGGTTGCAAGGGAGCGGAGGATGCACAACCGCCGCAGGATAATCTACAAAAAGAGAGGTGGGCGAGTGACGCAGTCACAAGCCCAACTCTCTTTATTCTCTAGATTATTGTGCAGCAGGTACAGCGTCCGAAGCGAACTGGAAACCTGTCATCCTCAGTAAATGGAACCAAGGTTTCGGTATGCAGTTGTGAAGATATTTCTTAAATTGAATGTTAATAAGATGTTTTGAAAATAAAGTGTCTGTTAAACTATCCTGTCGTTTATCGTACATTTGCGCTTAGCGCACGTTTCTCATGAGCCAACAAGTATGAAAACACCTACTTGTGGGTCTCGTTCTTCACGCTCATGCGGCATTCTAGGCGCAAATGTACTTTTTTGTTTGTTTGTAATACTTTACCAAAATAAAAAAAGCAGATAGAGGCCGAAATAGCATCTTCGGCCGAACATCTACTTAGAGAAACCTTCTATTCTGTAGTAAACCAAATCAAAATTACTGTGTCCTTCCAGGTTGCAAGGGAGCGAATGATGCAAACCCGCCGCAGGATAATCTACAAAAAGAGAGGTGGGCGAGTGACGCAGTCACAAGCGCCTCCTCTTTGTTCTCTAGATTATTGTGCAGCAGGTAAAGCGTCAGAAGCGAACTGGAAACCTGTCATCCTCTGTTAATGGAATCAAGGTTTCGGTATGCAGTTGTGATGATATTTCTTAAATTAAATGTTAATAAGATGTTTTGAAAATAAAGTGTCTGTTAAACGATCCTGTTGTTTATCGTACATTTGCTCTTAGCGCACGTTTCGCATGAGCCAACAAGTATGAAAACACCTACTTGTGGGTCTCATTCTTCACGTTCTTGCAACATGATAGTCGTTAATGTACTCGTTTGTTTGTTCTTCAATATCAACAGTTCTCTTTAACATAGACTGTTTGTTAAGTAACAATTAAAATCCGTATTTTGTATCCACATATAAAAATTGTTAATATTGTGTCAGTATATATTTTGGAACAATTCATGTTTGAAGTAACTGGGCTTAACGCATATGATAGAGGTAGAAGTTAGTGCAAGAAAGGAATTCACCAAATGAAAATTAGCGATTTTTCAATAAAACGTCCCGTATTTACAATTGTTATTATGTTTTTGGTCATCATTTTAGGCGCAGTTTCTTTTTTAAAAATACCAGTTACCTTAATCCCAGAGTTGAATCCACCAATAGGTGTTGTTGTAACGAGCTACCCTGGTGCAAGCCCGACGGAAGTTAGTGAAAAAGTGACAAAACCGTTGGAAGCAAGCTTATCTACTTTACCGGGTATTAAAACCTTGCAATCTTCTTCGCGAGAAGGGACAAACTTTATTTTTTTACAATTTGATTGGTCTACAGACATAGATGATGTGCAGACAGATATCATGCAACGTATTGATCAAACACCTGTTCCTGATGAATCACAGAAACCCCGATTCTTAAAATTCGATCCTTCTCAGTTTCCAGTCATTCAGCTCTCACTACGTGCTCCAGAGAATGGACAAGACGTTCGAATAATTGCAGAGCAATTAGAAAAGGAGCTGCGTCGAACGGAGGGTGTAGCAAGTGTGAATGTTTCGGGGGCTTTGGTTGAGGAAGTACAAATTTTACTTGATCAACAAAAACTAGAAGATAAAGGCTTAGCACAGTCTGATATTGTGCAACTGATTCAAGCGAATAATGTATCATTCCCTGGAGATCCCATAGAAACTGAAGATGGTAAGCAATTAACAACTCGAATTGTCAGCACTTTGACGACAGTTGAAGATATTCAAAATCTAGTTGTTACAGTTAATCCGTTGGATGGTAAAAACATCCTTATTGAGGATGTGGCTACTGTTGTTCTAGCTGAACAGGAAACTTCGATAGAAACCCGTGCCAATGAAGAACCGGCTGTTTTAATGTCTGTGTTGCAGGAATCTGGTGCAAACACTGCGGATGTTTCTACTTCTTTTAAAGAATCACTAGATGAACTTTTACAAAAAGACGAGTTTAAAGGTGTAGAAGCAGATATTTTATTTGACCAAGGAGATTACGTCAAATTAGCTATTGGCAACATTGGCTCTTCTTTAATATTTGGTGGACTTTTCGCCATGTTAGTGTTGTTTGTTTTCTTACGCGGAATAAAGAGTCCAATTATTATCGGTATAGCGATCCCTTATTCGGTCATCGTGACATTTGTTTTAATGTATTTTGCAGATTTCGCGTTAAATATCATGACATTAGGGGCACTTGCTCTAGGTATTGGTATGTTAGTTGATAACGCCATTGTCGTTATTGAAAATATTGAACGTCATTTAAGCATGGGCAAAGATTCCAAAACCGCTGCGTCAGAAGGAACAAAAGAAGTTTCCGGTGCGATTATTGCTTCAACCGTAACGACGGTTGCGGTATTTGTGCCAGTTATTTTCATTACAGGATTAATTGGTCAGATATTCACTGAGTTTGCTTTGACGATTTCGTTTAGTTTAATCGCTTCATTGGTCGTGGCATTAACCGTTATTCCTATGCTTGCCAGTCGTATGTTGAGTAAACCGAAAGGCGATCCTGAAGCGAGAAGACGACGTTCAAAATCATATAATAAGTTCGAACGTTCCATTAAATGGGCACTCGGACATCGTCTCATGGTAATGGGCATCACAACTATTATGCTTGTTGCTGGTGTATTTGGTTTATTCCAAGTAGGAACTGAATTTTTACCTGCAACTGATGAAGGTTTTGTAAGTGTCAATGTAGAACTGGAAAACGGCTCTTCTACTAGTGCTACAAAAGAAGTTGTTGAAAGAATAGAGGACACATTAAAGAAAGAAAAAGATGTGGATGTATATGTTAGTTTAGTTGGAGGTACTCAACAAGGACAGTCACAAGGATCCTCCGAAACTAATAGAGCTGAAATATACGTTAAGCTTGTAGAGTTAGATGACCGTGATCGCTCAGTATTTGAGTTTGTCGATGAAGTACAACCAAAGGTATTAGATTTAGTAGGAGATCAAGCTGAAGTTAATTTTAACTTACAAACAGCTGCTGGTTCCACACCGAATTCATTGTCATTTTCAGTGACGGATACAGACAAAGAACGATTGGAAAAAGCTGTTTCAGACATCCGAAAATCTTTAAGTAAATTAGACTCAGTTAGTGAACTTTCAAATGATATGGAAGAAACCATTGAGGAAATACAAATGACTGTAGACAAAGAAGCCGCAACTGAATACGGTCTTGCTCCTGCACAAATAGCACAAACTGTTAATAGTGTGACCCGTGGGGCATTTGCTACTCAAATTATTTCAGAAAATGATGATGTTTATGGGGTGTACGTTAAATACGATGAAAAGTATCGTAGCAACATTGAACAGCTCAAGCAATTAAAGCTACGAACTCCCTCAGGCCAATTTGTAAAGTTGCAAGAAGTAGCCACTATAGAAATAGCAGAAGGTCCAGTTGCTATTCGTCGAGTTGATCAAGCGAGTTCAGTTAATTTCTCACTGAAATACCAATCCACATATTCTTTAGGTGAAATGTCAGATCAAGTTGACGAAGCCATTGAGAAATTAAAGTTGCCAGAAGAAGTTGATATCACTTTTAGCGGAGATAGAGAACTATTTGAAAGTGCAATTAATGATATGTTACTAGCTGTCATACTCGCTGTTGTATTAGTTTATATTGTAATGGCGGCTCAGTTTGAATCGTTTAAATATCCGTTTGTGATTATGTTCTCCGTACCGTTAATGATTATTGGTGTAGCGTTAGGTTTGTTCATCACACAAACACCTATTAGCATAACAGCCGTCATAGGATTATTGGTTCTAGTCGGTATCGTGGTAAACAATGGGATTATGCTAGTTGATTTTATTAATCAACGAAAAGATGCAGGATACTCTTCATATGAAGCCATTGTTTCTTCCGCTCGAGATCGATTAAGACCCATCCTAATGACTACTCTGACAACAATTCTAGGATTATTACCCCTAGCTGTTGGTATTGGTGAAGGGACAGAAATTAATCAACCAATGGGCATAGTTGTTATTGGTGGATTATTAAGCTCTACATTATTAACACTATACGTAATACCAGTTATTTATAGTTTGTTCGACCGAGAAACACGTCGGAGTTCGTAACGATCTTAAACAACATCTATTCAGAAACTAGAATAGATGTTGTTTTTAAATTCGTATTTTTGTATTATTCAGTTAACAAAGATTTGGAGGAAGCTTATGCATATTCCGTTTTTTACTGGATTCCCCGGATTTATCTCTAGACAAATCATAGGAGAATTAATTCATCAAAAAAAAACTGAAACTATTTTTGCCATTGTTCTACCATCACAATTAGTGATTGCTAGAGAAGTAGCGAAAGATTTAGTAAAACAATCACAAAACGTCAATATTCATTTAGTTGAAGGGATATCACATTACCAAATATGGGCATGACAGATGAAAGTTTACAACAAGTACGTGAACAAGTGACCGTGGTTTGGCATTTAGCAGCACTGTATGATTTAGCAGTTCCTAGAGATATTGCATGGAAGGTTAATGTACATGGCACGCAAATGGTAAATGAATTTGTCCAAACTCTCCCAAGAATTTCGAGATATATGTATTTCAGTACCGCATATATTGCAGGCACACGAGAAGGTATCTTGAGGGAAGATGAATTAATTCGTCCTAGTGGGTTTAAGAATTATTATGAAGAAACAAAATTTGAAGCAGAACTACTTGTTGAGGAGATAAAATTAACCATACCTACAACAATTATTCGCCCTGGAATTGTACGAGGACATTCAGTAACTGGAGAAACCATCAAGTTTGATGGTCCATATTTTTTTATTAATATGATTGAAAATTTAAAAAAACTTCCAGTGATTCCGTATGTAGGAAAGTCTAGTGCGTTTATTAACGTAGTGCCAATAGATTTTATTATTAAAGCAGTTGTTTATTTTAGTGAAAATAAAAGAGCAGAAGGCAAAACTCTGCATTTAACTGATCCAAACCCTCATCCGGTTGAAGAAGTGTATCGCCATATGGTATGGGAAATTACCGGTAAATTGCCAAAAGGAAGATTCCCTCTGGTCCTTGCCAAAAAAGGACTTGATATTAAATTTATCAGACAGAAATTAGGTGTGGAAAAAGAAACATTGGACTATTTAACCTGGTCAGCACAGTTTAATACAGAGGTCGCTAAAGAAGTGCTAAAGGATAGTGATATTGAATGCGCGGATTTCATTGATTCGTTACCATCCATGATTGCGTTTTATCAATTGCACAAAAAAGAGAATCACTATCATATTCAAATAAAGTAGTACATTGTTTACAACTTTACAGTTTATGATATAATTAGGATAGATGAAAACTTAATAAACTTTTGACTTTTGTCAAAGGGGAGTAGCTATAGGGAAACCTATTTCATAGTCGTCATTACGTGGGTAAAACCATCGGTTATGATAGCCATTATATAATGAGCTTAGCAAGACCTTTGCCTTTTATTAGGCATAGGTCTTTTTTGTTTTCAATAATTCATTAAAAGGAGATTAACATGGATATATTTACAGGGGAATTTTTCGTGGCTTTGTTATCTATTATCATGATTGATTTAGTTTTAGCAGGAGACAATGCAATTGTTATTGGGATGTCTGCTAAGAACTTGCCAGAACATCATCGTAAGAAAGCAATTATATGGGGTACAGTCGGTGCAGTGGTTATAAGAATTCTTGCAACACTAGCGATTGTTTGGTTATTGAAAATTCCAGGTTTACAACTTGTTGGCGGAATCATCCTTATTGGGATTGCTTACAAGTTATTAATTGATGAAAGTGATTTAGGCGATCACAAAGCTTCATCGAATTTATGGGGAGCAATTGGTACCATCATTGTTGCTGATACAATTATGGGATTGGACAATGTACTGGCTGTTGCTGGAGCAGCACACGGTAGTTTCCTTTTAGTCGTATTGGGATTAATAATAAGCGTTCCGATAATGGTATGGGGTAGTACACTATTTGTTAAATTAATCGACAAATACCCAATCATTATTTATATTGGTTCTGGTGTATTAGCTTTCACAGCTGCTAGAATGATTACTCATGAACCCTTTTTGAAAGATTTCTTTGAGACTAATCCGATTATTGCTTATACAATGATCATTGTAGTTACAGTAGGAGTGATTCTTGCGGGTCGATTTAAAAATAAAAAAACTTTGTAATGGCCGATGAAGTCGATCGGGAAAGTGAAAAAAAATAACTTATAGCCTTAATAAAAACATCAAAAACTGCTGAAAATCAAATTGATTTTCAGCAGTTTTTTTTTATACCCCCATAAAGATATATAAACTAATCGAATAGTTAGAAGAACGCAAAACGTTCAAAAAAACTATATGAGGTGTATCACATTGAAAAATTATAAAAAAATAAGTGCAGCATTACTAGCAACAGGATTAATTGCATCAACTTCAATCCAAGTATTTGCAAATGATACTGAAAAAGTGGACACAACAAACTTTGAAACAGTAAATCTACAAGACGCTTTGAACAACGTCAAAAATGATTCAACTGCAGTCGAAGATTTACAAATGATTGTTGCAAATATCCCAGTAGGATTAAATACAAATAATATATTTGCACTATCGACTAATATTGAAAAAATAAACAATCCACAAGCTAAATCAGCTCTTAAAAAGAATCTTGAAAAAGCAATTGCGAAATATGAAGAAAATAATAAAGAAAATCCGACTACTGAAACACCAGTTGTTGTTGAAGATGAAACGGAAGTAGAAAAAACGGTTCCAGAAACAGTAGAAACTGAAAGTGAAAAAACAGAAAAACAAGTTACTCATGATTTGAAAAAGGCTGAAAGAGAAGCAGCAAAAGAAGCTCAAAAAGCAGCCGAATTATTAGAAAAACAAGAGCACAAAGCAGCACAACAAGCGAAAAAACAAGAACGTAAAGCAGCACAACAAGCGAAAAAATCGGAGCACAAGGCAACACAACAAGTGAAAAAAGAAGAACGTAAAGTAGCACAACATGTGAAAAAAGGAGAGCATACAGCAAAACAACATTCAAAAAAAGAAGGAAAAGATAAGAAATAAGACTAGCAAATGTAAAGAAAATGACATGCAAAATGACTTTTCATTTTCACAAGAACCCGTTACAATCGGATAGGACTTAACTATCGTACGAAAACGGGGTGGGCTTGTGATTCTAGCTTCAATTCAAGGATTATTCTTAAAAAAACAATCAATACAAAATGTTGAGGCGCTTGTGATCCAAGCGAAAAATGGGAATAAGGAAGTTCATCATGAACTTCTTTCTTCCTATACTCCTTTTATGAAAAAAACAGCATCATTTGTGTGTAAACGCTATATTAATGAACAAGATGATGAATACAGTATTGCAATGCTTGCCTTTAATGAAGCCATTGAGCATTATGAATTAGGCAAAAACGCCTCTTTTTTAACTTTCGCACACTTGCTGATTCGGCGTAAATTGATCGACTTTATACGTAAAGAATCTAGAAGAAAAGAAATTAATATAGGCCAAATACCGTATGAACATGGAGACTATCAAGATGCATTTGACATCCTAGAGTCTTCACATTCATTTGATCAATTTACAGCGAAGCAGCAGGTAGAGGATAGAAAGCAACAAATAGCAATATATGAATCATTACTAAAACCTTATGGATTAAGTTTTCAAGTATTAGTTAAGGTATCACCATCTCATGAAGACTCAAGACAAACAGCAATCCAAATTGCTCAAATCATTGTAGAGACAGATGAATTTTACGAGATATTCCAAACGAAGAAAAGGCTACCTATGAAAGAGCTAGAGGAGTTAGTAAATGTCTCGCGTAAGACAATTGAACGACATCGCAAATATATTGTGGCAATTGTTATTTTGCTGAAAAGTGATTTGCATTACATTAAAGATTACTTAAAAGGGAGAATGTCATAATGAACAAGCACAAAGGGATTGTCTTTGAGACAACATCTGCATATAGCATTTTCTTAACGTCTGATGGACTTTTTGAAAAAGGCATACCCCTTACATCCTCTGTTCAAATTGGAGAAGAAGTTTATTTTCGACCATTTCAAAATAAAAAGCAACAAAATTTAAAAGACTCATACAATTCAAGATGGACGGCACCTATAATATCCGTTGTCGCAACCATCGTATTATTATTTTCTGTTTTGTTGCCTGCCCAATCGAATGTTTCTGCTTATGTTCAGATTGATATCAATCCAAGTATTGAACTTGGTATTAATAATGCTGGAAAAGTGTTTTTATTTAAAGGGCTGAATGAAGATGGTGTCGAGATTAAACGAGATATTTCATTTTGGAAAGGTAAGCCTTTATCATGGGTTTTACTGCAAATTGTAGATCGGACTGAATCACATATTGAGCAAACAGAAGTGATTGAGATAACAACAATCTACCAAAATGAAATGGATCATGAGAAATTAGAAAAAGTAATTGAAACTGCAGTAACTACTTCTGCAACTCAAGCTTTGCCTAAGAAACAATCGATAAAAGTGACCGAGGCTACAGTATCTGACTGGAAATCAGCAACAAGAAAAGGAGTTTCTGTCCAAGAGTATCAAAAAGAACGCAAAGATATGAATAAAGTTAAACATGATAAAGTGAAGCAAAAAGTGAAATCTGAAACACAAAAGACAAAAACTAAGAAGAATCAAGACAAACCAAAAATAGAAAAAGGCTTGAAAGAGAAAAACGGTCCAAAAAACGAGGAAATTAAATCTCTTAATAATTCTATGAAGCAAGAAAAACAAAAGATGAAACAAAATGATAGCAAGAAAGATCAATCGAATGAGAAACAAAAAGTAAATTATAAAAAAGAGAAACCTAAAGAAAAGTATAATGTGAAGCATCCTACTAATCAAAAAACCAAATCAACTAAGAACAAAAATTCAAACTTTCATCACGGTAAAAAAGACAGGAAAGAAAGTGGAATCGAAAAAAAAAAATTCTTAAAAAAGAAAGAAAAGAAATAAAAAGATATAAGAAAACACATGAAAAAGTAGGCAATACCAGGGCAACTGGACAAAAGGATTCCAAAACAAAACAAAATAGAAAGTAAGTGCTTCTTCATAGAGAAGCATTTTTTTATGGGAAAAATAGACTCCCTCTTTCTTTTTCACCAAATGTTTCTTAGAATAGGAAGATGACCTTCACTGTTTATTGAAAGGACTTGAGCTTTTTTATGAATCCAATTATTCGTCGCATACGGAATTTCACACCTGCTCAAGCTATCGTCTCTTATTATTTCTTAGCCATTGGTTTTTCTGTAGGCTTATTAAATTTACCAGGCGTGCATCAACAAGGAGTGCGTGTAGCTTTTATTGATAGTGTATTTACAGCAGTAAGTGCTGTGAGTGTTACAGGACTTAGCGTATTAAACATTTCAGAAACCTATACGACTTTTGGTATTGCGATGTTAATGGTTATCCTCCAGCTTGGAGGTATCGGCATCATGTCATTAGGCACGTTCGTGTGGTTAATTGTCGGGAAAAAAATCGGTCTACGTGAACGTCAATTAATCATGATTGATCATAACCAACATTCATTGTCTGGAGTCGTCCACTTAATTATTGAAATCATTAAGATAATATTACTGATCGAATTACTTGGCGCACTTATTCTAACGTTCTATTTTACACAATATTACGACACATTTTCAGAAGCTTTTTTACATGGCTTATTTGCATCCGTTTCTGCAACGACGAACGGTGGCTTTGATATCACAGGTGAATCCATGATACCTTATCATAAAGATTATTTTGTACAAATCATTAATATGACCTTAATCATTTTAGGAGCAATTGGATTCCCAGTATTAATCGAACTAAAAGCTTTTTTGTCGAATAAAAACAAAAATTTCAGATTCTCATTGTTTACAAAAATTACGACAGTTACGTTTGGATTATTACTTTTGGTCGGTACGATTGTAATTTTAGCGCTAGAAATGTTTAATTCGTTTCGTGGAATGTCTTGGCATGAAGCATTATTCTCAGCGATGTTCCAGTCAGTGTCAACGCGCTCAGCTGGACTCGTTACGGTCGATATTACTGAATTTACACAAGGTACAAATATTTTCATAAGTGCATTGATGTTTATAGGAGCATCCCCAAGTTCAGTAGGGGGCGGAATCCGAACCACAACATTTGCCATCGCTATTCTTTTCTTAATCAACTTCGCACGTGGAAAAAATGAAATACAAATATTTAATCGAGAAATTCAATTAACCGACGTATTACGTTCATACGCAGTCATTATTTTATCGATTTTCATTGTGTTATTTGCAACAATTGCATTATCAATCTCGGAACCATCTTTACCCATTACAGCCATCATTTTTGAAATCACATCCGCATTTGGAACCTGTGGAATGTCTCTTGGAATTACAGATGATTTATCGAATTTTGGGAAAATACTCATTATGCTGTTAATGTTTGTGGGACGCATTGGCTTAATATCATTCCTTTATACAATTGGTGGTCGAACCACGAAGACGAAATTCCATTATCCGAAAGAACGAGTCATAATTGGTTAAAAAAAAGAGCAGGTCCTGAAATCAGGATACCTGCTCTTTTGTAATGAACGAAAATTGAGGTGCTTGTCCAGGTTTAAAGTAAGTTAGTAAATAACCATCCTTAGCCACCACTTGCTGCTGTGTAAGCTCAACTAAATCTAGTGTGAATGGTACTAGTAGGGTTTGCTTATATACTTCACGTTCTTGGAGTTGAAGTTCTGCGAATGAATCTCCAGCAATACTTGGATTTTCTATAATTCTTTGATAAATAGCGGACTGTGATTCTTTTTTCATTTCCTTTTCCCAGTATGGTTTACGTGGCTGGAATTGATGATGCGCTAAATAATCATACTTCATTAAACTTTGTACGATAGACATGTCTGCCCGGCCATCTTGAATTAGAAACTCTTCAAGTCGCTTAAATAAATCTTCCAGTTGATGACCTATTCTTGACCAACCTTTTAGCTCCCAATAAGTGCCGAAGTCTTGGAAGAAATCGAAGGGCGTTTCAAAAGTCTCGCTCACTAAATATCCTACTGTATGATCAAGTCTATGGTCATTCCAGTACTTTTCAAGAACATCTTCGGCTTGTTTTATCCGTAGCATATCATCAAAAGTTAATACATTATTGGCGAATATTTCGTAAGGTGCTTGATCGACGTATACGTAGCCATATTCTTCAGCTTGTACGCGAAGGCCCGTTCCACGCAAAAGTTTTAAGAAGCCCAATTGTAACTCTTCAGGGCCCATTGCAAATACATCATTAAACGTTTGTTTGAAAGAAGTATAATCTTCTTCCGGCAAGCCGGCAATCAAGTCTAAATGTTGAGCAATTTTCCCGCCTTCTTTAACCATGGTCACAGTCCGTGTTAATTTGGCAAAGTTCTGTTTTCTTTTAACGAGTTCATTCGTTAAATCATTGGTTGATTGAACACCGATTTCAAAACGGAATAACCCTGCAGGAGCATTGTCGTTCAAAAATTGAATAACTTCAGGTCTCATGATATCAGCTGTTATTTCAAACTGGAAAACAACACCTGGTCGATGTTCATCAATCAAGAACTGAAACATTTCCATTGCATAGCTTCGACTAATATTAAAAGTTCGGTCGACAAATTTTATGATTTTGGCATTGTGATCCATTAAATATCGAATGTCTTCTTTTACTTTTTCACGATTGAAATATCGCACACCCACTTCAATCGATGATAAACAAAATTGGCATGAGAAAGGGCAGCCTCTACTCGTTTCAATATAAGTAATACGCTTAGATAAGTGAGGAATATCTTCTTCAAAACGGTAAGGCGACGGCATTTCACGTAAGTCGATTTTTGGACCTTGAGCATGCAGAATAAATTTGTCTTCTTGCATATAACAAATTCCTAGAACTTCTTTTAACGGGAGTTTACCGTCCAAATATAGTAGTAATTGCTTAAATGAGATTTCACCCTCACCCATTACAATATAATCTATTTCTTCAATTCGTCTTAACCAGTAGTTGGAGTCGTAAGACACTTCAGGTCCGCCAAGTACAATAATCGTTTCGGGACTCACTTTTTTCAGCAATCTGACGACTTTAATCGTCTCTTCAATATTCCAAATGTAACAACTAAAACCTACTACTTTAGGTCTCTTTAAGTAAATATCAGACACAATATTAAAAGAAGGATCTTTTATTGTATATTCAGAAATTATTGGGTTGAATTCAGGTTGTACACTAGCTTTAAGGCATCTTAATGCCAAGTTTGTATGAATATATTTTGCATTTAGTGTTGCTAAAACGATGTTCATTAGCCATTCTCCTTTTTTACATCATTCTATTTTAACAAGGATTAGTGTTTCAAACAACATGAGTCTAAATAACGTTAATAATTGTGTGAATATGATAAAATAATCTGAATTAATTCTATTTTTTCTGCACGTTAATAAAATGGATATTCATGGCATATAATGCATGAAAAGTGTGGGGAAGGTTGGGTGAATGACTTGATTGGAGACAAAGTAACGGAGATATTCGATTTTTTATTTTGGGATGACGAAGATTCAGTTTTCATATTAGATAATAAAGAAATCATTAAAATGAATCCAATGGCAAGAGAATTTTGTTTGCATCGTGATATTGATGAACTTACAAACAAAATGGACAAGCCCTCTAAAGAAATTTGGGAAAAATTCTTACAAGATATGAATGTCTGTAGTCTCGCTACATGTCAAGTAACCATATCCGAATCAAACGAAAGTAAAATGGTCTTCAATATTGAAGGTTGTTACAATCATTCTACTACTCAACACATTATTCGCTTAAAACAAGTCCAAGCCCCGCTTGAGCTAGGTTCTAATGAACAACCGAATTATGAAACTATTTTTAAATATGCTCCACATGGACTCATATTAACCTCTACTTCTGGAAATATTCTAGAAGCCAATCAAATGATTGAAACAATTTTTGGTATTCCCGCAAGCGAATTAATAGGCGAAAATGCTAAGTTAATTTATCAATTGTTACCCGACTCACAATATGATTTTAATCAATTTTTTAAAGAACTTCTATCAAGAGGCTCCGCAAAAGTAATAATTCCTAAAGTAGATGCTGATGGGGCAGTGAGGTTTTATCAATTCAATTCCAGTTTAAATAAAAGCGTTGATATGTACGTGACCATAATACGAGATGAAACGGAAAAAATTCAACTAAAGAAGCAAGTTGAACATAGTGGATCACTATCTACGCTCGGACAATTAGCTGCAAGTATTGCTCATGAGATTCGTAATCCACTGACCTCTCTAAAGGGATTTACGCAATTGCTCACTCATCAAGTATCAAAAGAAGGTAGTAAGTACCTTGAAATAATAAATAGTGAGCTAAATCGAATGGAATCAATCCTAAATGAATTCTTAGTGTTATCAAAACCAGCTGAACGATCTTTTCAGTCTATTTCTTTATCATCCTTACTTTCACAGGTTGTTGATTTTATGTATCCCCAAGGAATACTTCAAAATATTGAACTTGATTTTGTTTCATGGGATCGAGAATCAGACGGCATTTTTGGTGATGCGTACGAATTAAAAAAAGTGTTTATGAATATTCTTAAAAACGCAACTGAAGTGATGCCCCACGGAGGGAAAGTTTTAATTACTCAATCTCAAACTGATGATAAACAAGTACGTGTGTCTATAGTAGATCAAGGAGTAGGCATGACTTCAGATCAAATGCATAAAATATTTTTACCGTTTTACACTTCAAAAGAACAAGGTACCGGATTAGGATTATCACATGCATTTCAAACCATAGAGGAACACGGAGGAAGTATTGAAGTTGAAAGTGAGCCTAGTCAAGGAACCACTTTCCATATTCTGCTACCCATTTATCATTTAGATGCCATGGATGAAAAGACAACCCACAATCCAATCCATATAAAGCCTATTAGGGAAGTAGTATCTTCAAAATGAAGCTTCACTTAAGATTAGAAGTGGTCCTAATGTAGATTCGCTCATAGTCGACATGAATTCGCTGATAGAAGACAAGTAAACGCTCATAGAATTGGCTAATCAATCGTTTCGCGCATAGTCGACATGAAACCGCGAATAGACGACAAAAATCCGCTCATAGTCGACACAGAACCGCGAATAGAAAGATCGCCATAATGATAGAGCTGAATTGTTAGGGACATCCATCTTTGCTGGACGTCCCCATTTTTGTTAAACGCGGAATAGTCGATAAGACAACGCATTTTGACAAAGTTCTTTAGTTCCCTATATACTAGTTTTAAGTAGATATATTGAGAATAAGGTGAAATAGATGAAATCAGAAGAACTAACACAATCATTAAAGTTATTTATTGTGCTTTCAAGAGCCTATAAAACATTACATGAATGCACGAATCAATTTTTTCAAAAGAATGGATTAAACCCGACTGAATTTGCAGTTTTAGAGTTACTGTTCCATAAAGGAAGACAACCTTTACAGAAAATCGGTAATAAAATCTTATTAGCTAGTGGATCAATTACGTATGTAATTGATAAGCTTGAAAAAAGAGGATTTATTCACCGTGTATCTTGTCCATCTGACCGTAGGGTGACGTTTGCTGAAATTACACCTGAAGGGGAAGCATTTATGAATGAACTGTTTCCCGAGCATGAGAAGCAGTTACATGAGATGATGAGTGCTCTTGATTCAGACGAAAAGGATCAAATGATTGTCTTACTGAAAAAGTTAGGTTTATCGATTAAAGATTTTTCTTATTAAAATAAAAAATTCCGGCTCAACTAAATGAGCCGGAATTTTTTATTTTTTTGCAGCTATAGTTTCGCCCATTTTCAAGAACGCATCTGTTTGGTTCACGCTCTTTTGATCGAAAATGGTAAGACGAACAATTAGATTTCCTTGTTCAAAAACAAAGCCAGATACTGTACCCAATTCAAAAGTTGTTTGGTAGCCACTTGGATTCAAAACACCTTCGCCTTTTGGCAATTTATCTGCACCAATCTCTATTGGTTCTTTGTTAATACTGACCGATGTCATTGTTTCGTGCATATTTTTAGCGATGATTTCTAAAGAAGCATCATCTTTTGAGATGGTTTCAACTCGCATAAAAACAGCTGGATTATCATCCAAGTAAAGTGAATCTTTATTTGGCTCTTCACCTGTTAAAGTAAAACCATCTAGTTTGTATAGTGAATAATTTTGTTCTTTACTTTCAGTTAATTTAGCAGTAGCCTCTTTTACTTCTTTATTAACTGAATAGGTAAGTGTCTTTTCAGAATCCCTATTTTCTGAAGTCGTTGGTTCTTCGACATTCTCTTCGGATGTTTCTTCACCGGTAGTCTCACCAGATTCTACTTGAGTATCTGTTTCATCCTCATTCTCTTTTGATTTATTCGTTGAGTTGCAAGCGGCTAGCATGGAGATAGCAAGAGTAAGTGATGCAAATAAAAGCCATGTTTTTTTCATGTTTAAGATTTCTCCTTTGAGTAGTAGTCATGTTGTAATGAAATAAGGTTTTAAGTGTTAAGAGGAAGAATGAGAAATAACAGAATCGTCATCGTGATGTGTGCAATTATGATGAGTGGCATACTTTTTTTCCATTCGTATAAAATTCCCCATAGCATCCCAGAAGTAACTGCTGCAAGGACGCCTAGCCAAAATCCACTGAACGACATAGACAATCCAAAAAGTAACGAAGCAACTAATACAGCAAAGAATGGACTCATATAATCCTTTAATTTTTGTTGAATAAACCCGCGCCAAAACAATTCTTCACCTGGTGCAATAATCAACATCAATAATAAATAGTGCCATACTGTGGTTGGTCCATAAACACTTAGAAATCGCTCTACTGAAATCGCTGCATCATCAGTAAAAATAGAGGCAAACCGGTAAGCGGTTGCAATAAGTCCATAGGTTAGTGTACCATACCCTATGCCGAACACTAAGTATTCCCAGGTTTGTACTTCGTCTTCCATCTTTACTAGTACAAAAGATAAGGCCATAAATAAAAGCATGGTAAATGTATACATATACCAAAAAAAAGTTTCGTTCATAAATGTGAATAGAAGTAATACATAGACGCCAACTAGCATGACAATCCATCGTAAATTAGGAGCTAAAATATTCAATTATGAAACCTCCTGTACCGTATTAAAAAAATTCACTCTTATTCTTCTTCTGTCAAAGGTGAAGACTCTTCTTCTTTAAGGTATACTATTTTATACCGTTTGTGATTCACAACTGTCTTTTCTTCAACCTCGAGTTTCTCAAAGTTTTCCATTATGGAAACATTTACGATAACCGAGTTTTCATTTACTTTTTCTACAATTCCTTGCAAGCCATCTTTAAACTCAATGATTGATCCAACCGTCGCAATTTCCACAAACTTCAGCTCCTTCATGCTCTCATACTCAATAGTTTGCATGAAATTTTTTGTAACGTAAAGTATTTTCTGAAAACAACATTAAATCATGATTAATTTTATTAATAAAGGGGCTTTAATATGAATACATATGAACAACAACTAGAAGAATTAAAAGAAGGAAACATTTCGTCCATTACAATTGAAAAAGAAAATTTTTTAGAATTTCGTGAAATTCTTATTCTACGAGAAGATTTTAAGCATTTTCGCGGAATTGCAAAACAAGGCGGACTCGTTATTTATACATATGAAGAGAATGCGAGAAGTTGAAAAATGTCGTATTTTGTCGGAATGAAAGTATGTTATTTCGCTAAAATAAGTGTATAATAATGGATAAAAAGGCTTGTTAAAGGAGGTATAATGTGACAGAATCAATTCTTGAGGAATTGGAACAAACTAGAGAGAAAATGATTAAGTCTGCGCTAGAGAATGGTTTTGGAAACGTTAATACCATCCAACTAAGTGAAAAGGTAGATCAACTTTTAAATGCTTATCATAGGAAAAATTATCCTGAAAATCCTACATACAATTTGAATTTAATCAAAAACTAAGCGAATAATCGCTTAGTTTTTTTTCTTTTTGTTAGTATTATCAGATTAATTTTTATATTCTTGATATAGTAATTTGGTATACTTATACAATTAGTATAACAATTGGAATAAGGGGGATTTGCATTGTCAAAATTAAATAAATTAAGAAGAACGTTAAATGAAGCAATCGTAGGGCGAGAAAAAGAAATTGATTTAATGATAATTGCATTAATTCAAGGAGGGCACGTTTTACTCGAAAGTGTTCCTGGTTCAGGAAAGACGATGATGGCCAAATCTTTTGCCCATTCGTTTAAAGGGAAGTTTAAACGTCTTCAGTTTACTCCAGACGTCTTACCTTCAGATGTAACTGGCATTAGTTATTTCGATCCTAAATCGCAAGAATTTATCATGCGTCCAGGTCCTGTAGTGACAAATATATTACTTGCAGATGAAATTAATCGTGCTACACCAAGAACACAATCAAGTCTTCTAGAATCCATGGAAGAAAAACAAGTGACAATTGATGGCGAAACTATTCAATTGCCAGAACCTTTCATGGTAATAGCAACTCAAAACCCAGTTGAATCTCAGCAAGGCACTTTTTCATTACCTGCAGCGCAGTTAGATCGCTTTTTGTTCCGTATCGAAATTAATTATCCAAGTTTTGAAGAAGAACGAAAGATATTAAGAGAGTTCAGTCTAGCACCTGGTGCAGTAAAATCTTTATCAATCATTGAAATCGAAGATGTTCAACAATGGCGAAGTGATGTAAGAAAAATTACCGTTCATGATGACATTGAGACATATATTTTACAAATCATTCATGCCACTCGACAGCATCCTCATGTGGAACTAGGTCTAAGTTCGCGTGCATCGCTTGCACTTCTTCATGCTGCTCAAGGACATGCTTTTATTAAAGGGCGATCTTATGTTATCCCAGATGATGTTAAATTAATGGTAGCCCCACTTTCCACACATCGTCTAATGTTGACGGCTGAAGGCATGTTAATTCGTGAGCCAGCAGATATTCTCAGAGAGATCATTGAATCCGTTCAAGCACCTGTTGAGGCAATGGCAAGATGATTTGGCAACGAGATTATTATGGAGCAACAAAAACGAATTGGGTACTTACGATTATTTTACTTTGTTTGACGATGTCAATTATCCTCGTGCAATATGTTGCTGCAGGAGTTTTTTGTTTTTTCGGTGTGATAACTTTTATGCAAATGCTGTATTTTAAACAGGTTGGTCAGAAATTGACGTTACTGAACAATAAGAAAAGAAGTCGCATGCTCAAAGGTGGCCAATCCAATTGGGAATTAACTTTTGAAAACAAGGGACTACCTATTTGGAATGGACAATTGAGAATATATTTTCAAGATGCGGTAAAACCACTTGTTAATTTGCATGTAGGTCATTCTCAGCTCATTGAAATTGTGGTTCCATTAACGATTGGTAGAAATGAAGTCTTGACAGTTAAAATACCAATTGAAGGTCAAAAAAGAGGATTGTCCAGATTAAAGCAATTGGAGTTAACCGTCCCTCACTTATTCGGGGAAGGGTCGGTCGCACTTGTTCATAAACCTCTATTATTAATGGAGCAAATGGTTTATCCACGTATGTATCCATTAAAGAATGTGCGAAAAGCTTCTCCATTAAAACCAGGGGATAGCGAGTACAAACATTCGTTATTTCAAGACTTATTTTCACCTGTTGGTACGAGAGATTACGAACCTGCAGATCAATTTCATCATATTCACTGGAAAGCCAGTGCAAGAATGCAAAAGCTCCAAACAAAAGTTTTTACACAAGTGGCAAATGAATCCGCATTACTCGTACTGAACGTGGAAAATCGTTACTCCATAATTGCGGATTTAGAAGAACGCATTGAGGAAATTGCCTCTTTTGTTGATTATTTCTATCGCGAAGGAATTCCATTTGCACTTACCGTCAATGTCAGGTCTTTTGGGGTGACGCCTTATTTGTACTTGCCAATAGGCGATGGA
The DNA here is from genome assembly GCF_003058165.1 of Paenisporosarcina sp. OV554. Taxonomy (GTDB): domain Bacteria; phylum Bacillota; class Bacilli; order Bacillales_A; family Planococcaceae; genus Paenisporosarcina. The sequence continues at coordinate 194,882 of NZ_QBUC01000001.1, forward strand.
CAAAAGCAACGTCAAAAAGCAATGGAATTGCTTTCAATCCTATCAAAGAATGATAATACAATTCCTTTTAATCGGATGTTGTCACATTTGGTTATGCATGAAAACTTGCCAGTATCAGTTGTGATTTTCACTCATGATGTAAATGAGATGGCTTCTTATGTAGCGAAATGGTCGAATAATATACATGTAAACATTAGATTAAATCAAAATCTTGGAGGTGAGATAGGATGGAAAAATCAACCCCTTCAAGGTCGTTAGTGCAATATGAATCGTTTGGAAAGTTTTTGCAAGATGCATGGTTAGTTTCTTTTCTAGTGTTATTCATGCCGAATGAAACATTAATTTCACCACATTATATTTGGATAGCAGTGTTATTTAGTATTGCCATAGCAGTTAACCTTTTATTTTTGAAAACTGGATACCAAATAGCTATTTCGCTAGTCGTTTCAGTTATTGTCGGATTGATTGTATTTATTTTTAATGCTCCATTTTGGCTGTTTCTCTTCATTATTGCCTTTTCAGTTTGGCGAGTTCAGGAGCGATATGCAAAAATACAAGAAGATGCCACGCATGATGGTTCATTCTTTACTCTATTAGTGGTGATGTTTGCAATATCTTATTTTTTAATAACGGTATTTAATAAAACGCAGGTAGTTCGAGATGTATTTATATTAGCGATTGTTGGATCCGTATTGTTTGTATTAGATCGGATAGTTGTTCAATGGTTACGGTCAAAGAATTCAACTCAAGTACCTTTTTCAAAAGTACTTTTTATTTACATGAGTATCATCAGTTTTGCAGCAGTTGCCTTTGCTTTGATGTTGGGAATAGGAAGCAAGGCTAGAGAATGGTTTGTCTTATTATTTGGGGACATTATTGAATTGATTTTATATCCGGTAGGTGTGGTGTTTGTTTGGTTACAAAGTATTTTTACTCAATTCTCTCAAGAACCTGAAAGTAAAAACTTAATGAAACCACAGAAAATAGAAGTAAGGCCCCAACAATTTCAACAATTGGATTGGTTAGACGCACCTGGTGATTTTCCTTGGCTTGCCATAATTATCAGTGTAAGTATCCTTGGAATTGTAATAATCATTTGGCGTTTATCAAAGAATAAAACTGAAAAAGTTGAAGTTGCTGAAGAGCAAACTCTATATGAAAGAAGTGTTAGCAACCTTAATAAAGAAGAAGAAATGCCATCAACCACATGGCTTTATTCGATGAATACAAACTTGGTACGAGATAAATATCGTGAATTTGAAAGTGAAGCAGGACGAATGGGATATAGCAGGCAACAAAATGAGACAGTTCGGGAATGGTTTAACCGAGAAGGATGGCAGGTATCTGAAAACTTTTATGAAGTCTATAATTTAGTGCGTTATAGCGGGCAGCAAATGAATGATCAAGATGGAGAATGGTTTATGACTGAATTAAAAAAACTTTTATTAAAATATTTTGATAAAGATGTTTAAAGAAATAGAAATGTGGGCATATTATAAATGAACACAGCAACATTCTCATTTCCCCCTTTTTATAGGACACATTTCCCGAGAGGAATGTGTCCTACTTTTTTTGTGTACATATGTTTCTCCTGTCATATTTATTACTCTTCAAATTATGAAATTTATGAGAACTTAAAAAGAATTTTTCTGTTTTCTGAATGTTGCGATGCTTAAGTCTAGGAACTTTGATAAACTAATATAATAATTAATATCAACACCTTGGAGGTTACATAATGAGTCGAAAAGCAAAAGTTGGATTTGTAGGAACTGGAGTTATGGGCAAAAGTATCGTTAAACATTTGCTTGCTGCAGGTCATGAAGTATCAATTTACACACGTACGAAAGAGAAGGCAAAAGATTTACTAGATTTAGGTGCAAAGTGGGCAGAGTCGCCTGGTGAAGTTGCTGTTCAAGTGGAAGTCATTTTCACAATGGTTGGTTATCCATCAGACGTTGAAGAAATCTATTATGGAGATACAGGCATTTTTGAAAACGGCAAGCCAGATCTGATTGCTATCGATTTGACAACATCAACACCAACTCTTGCTATAGACCTTTACAAAAAAGCACAAGCAGTTGGTATGAGTTCACTTGATGCCCCCGTTTCTGGAGGAGATGTTGGAGCAAAATCAGGTAAATTATCGATTATGGTCGGAGGAGACAAAGATGTTTTCGATAAAATTCAGCCGATGTTTTCTTTATTCGGTGAGAATGTAGTTTATCAAGGCAAGGCAGGAGCGGGGCAACATACAAAAATGGCAAATCAAATCGCTATCGCTTCCACGATGATTGCGGCTTGTGAAGCTATTACCTATGCAAAAGAGGCTAAGCTCGATCCAGAATTGGTTTTAAAATCAATTACGACAGGTGCTGCAGGATCATGGTCATTAACAAATCTAGCGCCACGAATGTTAAAAGGTGATTTTGAAGCTGGTTTTTATATGAAACACTTTATTAAAGACATGGGCATTGCTCTGGATGAATCCCGAAAAATGAATGTAACACTTCCTGGTTTAGAAATGGCTTATTCCATGTATCGGAACTTGGCAGAGCTAGGTTTTGAAAATGAGGGAACACAAAGTTTAATAAAGGCGTACGACAAATAGAATAAAAATAGTGGGGTGTTAGAGTGGACCAGCAACAAACGACTCCTCGGAGTCCAATAGCTCTTTATCTATCATTACCGATTTTATCTTGGGCCTTTTATGATTTTGCTAACACGATATTTTCATCTAATATTAACACTATTTTTTTTCCTTTCTATACTGATGAAGTCATTGGAACCAGTGAAGCAAGACAACAAGTTGCCAGCACGTTTGTTTCGTATGCGAATGCAATCGCGAGTTTTTTCTTAGTCATGTTTTCTCCTTTATTCGGTGTGTGGATTGATCGAACAGGATACAAAAAGAGATTTATCGTGTGGTTTGCTTCAATATCAATCATCGCCACTTTTATGATGGGGGTGTTTGGGGGAATTGAAAGCGATTCACTCTTGTGGGGAGTTCCACTGTCCTATGCCTTAGTTGTTATTAGTTTTGTTATAGCAAAATTCTTTTTTAATTCGAGTCTTGTATTTTATGATTCCATGATGAGTGATTTAGGTTCGAAACAAGAGATGCCATTAATATCCGGATTTGGAGTAGCGGTGGGGTATATCGGTACAATCCTTGGGTTACTTGTTTATTTGCTTGTTAGTGATGGTGAATTTCACAGAGCATTCATTCCAACAGCCATTTTATATTTGCTGTTTTCGTTGCCATTATTTTTTATAAACAAAGATACACCTATACCTAAAAATCAACGTGTCAAAGGTTCATTCTTTGATGGCTACAAAGAGATTATCAGCACTTTTAAGGATATGAAATCTCATAAATCCGTTTTTACATTTATGATTGCATTTTTCTTTATTAACGATGCGATTGCCACAACAATAGCTATGATGGCGATTTATGCCACCGTTATAGTTGGTTTTTCACCTGGACAGTTCATTATTCTTTATCTGGTATCCACTATTTCCACCGTTATAGGTTCTTTTGTATTCGGCTATATAACCAAACGCATCGGAGCCAAAAATGCTGTCACCATAGTTGCTATTCTTATGATTGTCTCCCTATTTGTAGCAGTTTTTGCTTATGATCAGTGGATGTTTTGGATTGCGGGAAGTATGTTCGGTGTTTCTCTAGGTTCTATGTGGGTCACATCTCGTACACTCATTATTGAATTGTCACCGGAAGACAAACGCGGTCAATTTTTCGGACTGTTTGCGTTTTCAGGTAAAGTATCGTCTATCATTGGTCCAGTCCTTTATGGGACGATTACGTATCAACTTCAAGATTATGGACCACTTGCAAGTCGTATTGCATTATCAACATTGATTATAATGACCGTTATTGGATTAATCATTCATTTGCGTTTAAAACATGATTCAACTGACCCTAAAGTGGGTTAAATTAATAAAGAGAAATGCCGGAACCACTTTGATGGGTTCCGGCTTTTTTGTAAATATATAAATTAATCTAAATAAGAGCTTCCAAACGTATATGAACGATTTTTTAAAGGTTGTTTTTTAGACATAGGGGTGGGAGCATGTGTGGGTTTTTTCTTTATTATTGTCTGAGATAAGCCTGTATATTCACTTAGAAGTTGTTTGGCTATATTCAAACTCATTCTTCTTTGTGGATTACGGTAGTTATCATCCAAATGACCCAAATGTGTCAGACTTTGAAAATCTTCTTTTTTGGGTAATAGATGAAAGTAATAATCAGCACATTGAACTAATACAGAAGATTGCTGTTGACTAAATCGAGGGTTTTTCACAAAGTGTAGTCCCAATTTTTTTGCACGTCCGGTTTCAATCATCTTTTCAATGGTTAATCTTTTTAATTCATAAAGAAATTTGTTATCAGTTGCAGTTTTTGCATGACGATTAACAGAATAAATAGCGGCAGCTAATTGTTCATCAGTCCTATTTGGTTTCATGGAATCCCACCCTTCGTGTCGTAGAAAACGAGTAATAATGCAAGAATAAGGAAAAATTCAGAGCATTCAATTAAATATTATCATACCAATTTCTTCCCAATATGTATAGATGAATTCAAAAAAATGTGGAAAAGGTGATAAAAATGAAAAAACAAAAAACAGCTATATTAGATATTGGGTCTAACACGATCCGCTTAGTTATTTATTCTTATGATGAAAGAAGAGGTCTACGCGAATTCGAAAATATAAAAACCGTAGCTCGTTTACGAACCTATATACAAACTAATGGTGAAATGTCTGAAGAGGGGATTGAATTACTTCAAAAGATTTTATTATCTTTTCGTCAAATGTTAGATGATTATGATGTGCAAGAAGTCTTAGTAACGGCGACAGCTGCTGTTCGTCAAGCATCAAATCAAAATGAGATACTTAAACGTATGAAAAAAGAAACGGGTTTAGATATAGATGTGTTAACAGAAGAAGAAGAAGCGTATTTTGGTTTTGTTGCGGTGTCACATTCCGTACCAACAAAGTCTGCGGTAACGATTGATATTGGTGGAGGTAGTACTGAGATTACATATTTCAAAGAAAAGAAATTGCAGAACACACATAGCTTTCCTTTTGGAGTTGTTTCACTAAAGCAACATTTTATGCAAGGTGACCGGATGACATCTGTAGAAAAAGAACAATTGGCTTTGTTTACAGAAGCTCAATTTCGTTCCCTGCCTTGGCTTAATGGGTTGAAATTACCTGTCATCGGGATTGGTGGTAGCGCTCGAAATATTGCTCAAATTGATCAGCAAAGAAAAGAATATCCTTTTTCGAGCGTTCATCAATATAAGATGAAGGTGCATGATGTTATTACATTGAGTGACACATTGTCAGATTTATCTATAGAAGAGTTGAAGAAAATTGAAGGTTTATCAAGTGATCGAGCAGATATTATAATACCTGCGCTAGAAGTTTTCAGAGCATTGATGAAAGTGGTAAAGTCTGAAGATTTTATGTTTAGTGGTAAAGGATTAAGAGAAGGTATCATGCTAAACCGTATTCTACAAACGCATCCGGAAGAATTAAATAAACATGAAGTATTTAAACACAGCAGTGAAACGTTAGCAGCTGAATATGAAATAAATCTCAAAGAAGCGAGACATCTCCAATTTTTAGCGAGGAAAATTTATTTGGAGTGCGTGAAGAATCGAATCATCGAACAGTCGCCTGCAAACTTGCTATTGCTTGAACGAGCAGCATCCCTTTTCTATTTAGGAGAATACATTGATGCGGATTCTGCAAGTCAACATACCTTCTATATTTTAACTAATCGTTCTATTGACGGTTTAGAGCATTTGGATCGCTTGAGATTAGCACTCGTGGCTTCGTATAAAAACAAAGATACATTTAAAGTGTACGCAGCTCCATTCGAACAATGGATTGAAAAAGGAGAACTAAAAAGTTTGAGAGAGTTGGGGGCGATATTAAAATTTGCCTATGGCTTAAATGGTTCAAAACGATCAATAGTAAACGATTTATCAATTGAATCTTCGCAAGACGGTGTTCGAATGAAGATTTTTGTAAGTGGAAATGCTATGGCTGAAGAATATCAAGCAGGTAAACAGAAAAAACATTTAGAGCGTTTATGTAAGTGTGAGGTCACTTTGGAATTTGTAATGAAGGATGGAGATTCGCATGACTGAACAACAAGCACTTTTTGAAAAAGATAACCCTTCATACTACAACAATCGTGAACTTAGTTGGTTAGCTTTTAATGAACGTGTTCTTCAAGAAGCTGAAGATGAACGGAATCCTTTAGTTGAACGATTGAAATTTTTAGCCATTTTTAGTTCGAATTTGGATGAATTTTTCATGGTACGAGTAGCGGGCCTTCAAGATCAAGTGAGAGTAGGGTTTCAAAAACCGGAAAATAAAGCCGGTTTAACTCCAAAACAACAGCTTGAAAAAATTGCTCAAAAAACACATGCATTGGTCAAACGGCAATCGCGCGTTTATCAGTTGCTTGTTTATGAACAATTAAAACAACAAGATGTACAGGTATTAAAGATGGCTGAACTTTCTAAAACACAAAAAATATATACACATAACTTCTTTGAAGAACATGTTTTCCCGGTATTAACCCCAGTTGCAGTGGATGCATATCGACCGTTTCCAACACTCTTAAGTAAAACAATGAATATTATCATCATTCTTGAACAGCAAAATGGAGAAGAAACTAATGAAAAAGTGGCTATTGTTCAAGTTCCATCCGTTTTGAAAAGGATGATTAAAGTCCCTTCTAAAAAAGGAGATACGTTTGTTTACTTGGAAGACTTGATTATAGATCAAATAAATTCGTTGTTTTTTGGATATAAAGTAAAATCAGTCACCGCTTTTAGAATGACCCGAAACGCGGATCTTACAATTCACGAAGAAGGTGCCCGAGACTTATTAGTAGAAATTGAAAAGGAGTTAAAAAAACGAAAATGGGGAGCAGCTAGTCGTTTGGAAGTTCGAGCAAATGAAATTAATCAGGAAGTATTAAGTTATTTACTTAATGAACTTGAAATTCATAAAGATGATGTCTTTAAACTTGAATGCCCAATAGATTTGACATTTTTATTTAGCTTTATTAAAGAAATCAAAGTTGGTCGAGAACAGTTAGAGTTTGAAAATTTCATACCACAACCACCTGTCGATTTGACATCGGATGAAGATATTTTTACAAAAGCATTGCAGCAAGATTTATTTTTCCATCATCCGTATGAATCTTTTGCACCTATTATAGAATTTATATCTGAAGCGGCAGATGACCCCAATGTATTAGCGATTAAACAGACTTTATATCGAGTAAGTGGAAACTCTCCCATGATTCACGCGCTCAAAAAAGCGGCAGAGAATGGCAAGCAAGTAACGGTATTAGTTGAATTGAAAGCAAGATTTGATGAAGAGAATAACGTTCACTGGGCAAAAGAATTAGAACAGGCCGGATGCCTTGTTATTTATGGTATGCATAATTTAAAAACACATTCAAAAATCACATTAGTGGTTAGAACACAAAATGATCGTATTGAACGATTTGTTCATTTAGGAACAGGAAATTATAATGATCAAACTGCAAAAATCTATACGGATATGGGGATTATCACTACTAGGAAAAAATTTGGCATCGATGCAACCAATTTCTTTAATTATTTAAGTGGCTATACCGAAAAACCTGTTTTTCATCATCTAGTTGTCGCTCCTTATGATATTAGAGATGAATTTATGAAATTGATTGATCAAGAAATTGTCCTTCATAAGGAACATGGCAATGGGTATATTCGAGCAAAAATGAATTCACTTACGGATAAAGATCTAATTATTAAAATGTACGATGCTTCAATCGCTGGAGTTAAAATCGATTTAATTATTCGAGGTATTTGTTGTTTACGCCCTCAAATTAAAGGGATTAGTGAACATATTCGGGTCATTAGTATTGTTGGACGTTTTCTGGAACACTCGAGAATCTATTGGTTCCATCAAAATGGGGGAAATCTTGTATTTTTATCTTCTGCAGATATGATGACAAGAAATATGATTAAACGTGTGGAAATTCTTTTTCCTATCGTCGATCCGTTTATTAAAGAACGAATCATGAATGTTATATTACTTCAAATGCAAGATACTGCGAAGTCACGTGAACAAGATGAACATGGTGAGTACCACTATCGTTTCCCGAATAAGCATGAAGAAATAATAAACAGTCAGGAAGAATTATTAAAATTGGTATATCGTGTTTCAAAAGATGAAGAATAATGCTTTTTCTCCTATATCTATATACTTTTGTGGAATAGTGATGGCATAATAGAATTATGAATGAATATTCAGAAATATTATAAGGGGGTATTAAAATGTTACTAAAAGACCAAACAATTATTATTACTGGTGGTTCAAGTGGAATGGGATTTTATATGGCGAAGCGTTTCGTAGAAGAAGGAGCAAACGTTGTTATTACTGGACGTGATTTAGAACGTTTAGAGACTGCACAAAAAGCAATTTCCCATGATTTTAATCATGTAGGCATTTTTCAAATGGATGTACGTGAACCTGAACATGTTAAAGCTATGGTCAATTATACGCACGACATGTTTGGACGGATTGATGGACTTGTTAACAATGCAGCAGGAAATTTCATCGTTCATGCAGAAAAACTTTCACCAAATGGCTGGAAATCAGTTATCGATATCGTGTTAAATGGCACTTTTTATTGCTCTCAAGCTGTAGGGAATTATTGGATTGAAAAAGAACAAAAAGGATCAATACTGAATATGTTGGCAACTTATGCTTGGAATGCTGGAGCTGGCGTAGCTCACTCTGCTGCAGCTAAAGCAGGTGTCATGTCTCTTACTCGCACCTTAGCAGTTGAATGGGGAACTCAATATGGCATTCGTGTTAATGGAATCGCTCCAGGACCAATTGAGCGAACTGGTGGTGCTGATAAGTTGTGGGAATCTGAAGAGGCTGCTGCACGAACATTAAAGTCTGTGCCACTAGGAAGACTTGGGAAACCAGAAGAAATTGCTGATCTTGCTGCGTTTATGCTTTCTGACAAAGCTGCTTACATGAATGGTGAGATTGTCACTTTAGATGGTGGACAATGGTTAAATAAATTTCCTTTTTAAGCTTAAAATTTAAATGTTAACCCATACTAATTCTACTCCATTGAAAGGATAGGATGAAAATGGGTTTATGGACATGGCCATTATTAGGCGTAATAGTAATTATCTGTGCAGTTGGATTTTATGCGACTAGAAGAATCATGACATTTGAAAGAGAGAGACAACAAACAAACGATTCACCAATTCCAGTCGCAGTAAAAGAGCATCCTTATACACTCAATCCAATCTTTTGGGTCTTTGCGGCTGCACTTATTTTTATATCAATTGTTATAGGTTATTATTACGCAACTTCTTCATCTTATTAGGTGAAGAAGTTTTTTTTGGAAAGGTTTACTTCAGTGTTTTTATCCTGAATATGATATGATAAATGAGTAGTATGCTGTTCACTGGTAGAACAGAAAAGGAGTAGAAGTGTATGATTTCGGTTACAAGCAGAGGTTTTTTGGATATGCAAATCGAAGAATTCATCATCTCGTCAGAAAAAGTAGCTCATGTACAAATGGGAAACAGTGCAGAACATGCTTTACTAGTATTAACGAAAACAGGGTATTCATCCATTCCTGTATTAGATACTAAGTATCGCTTAAAAGGATTAATTAGTACTCGGATGATAACAGATGCCATTTTAGGATTAGAACACATTGAATATGAGCGATTGCCAGATTTGAAAGTAGATCAGTTGATGCAATCACCCGTACCATCTATCCATATTGACGAAAAGTTTAAAAAAGGGCTCGATTTATTAATTGATCATCCATTCCTATGTGTAGTAGATGATGAAGAGACATTTGTAGGCATATTAACTAGACGAGTCGTCTTAAAACAATTAAAGAAACATATCTATCAAAATAATTAGTATTATGCAAAAATGAGAGAAGATTTCCATTGGAGATCTTCTTTTTCATTTGGCTTTGTTAAATTATATTGTTGCTTATCGTACATTTGCGCTAGTCGTACATTCTTCATGAGCCAACAAGTATGAAAACCACATACTTGTGGGTCTTACGCTTCACGCTCTTGCGGCATGCTAGGCGTAAAATGTACTCTTTCGTTTATTTTTAATATCAACAGCATTCTTAAACTTTGCCAATATAAAAAAAGCAGAAAGAGGCTGGAATAGCATCTTCGGCCGAACACCTACTTAAAGGAATCTTCTATTCTGTAGTTAACCAAACTTAATTTACTGTGTCCTTTCAAGTTACAAGGGAGCGAAGGATGCAAACCCGCCGCAGGATGATCTCAAAAAAAAGAGAGGTGGGCGAGTGACGCAGTCACAAGCCCATCCTCAGTGAATGGAATCAAGGTTTCGGTTTGTAGTTGTAGTGATAATTCTTAGATTGATTTTAATAAGATGTTTTGAAAATAAAGGCTAAGATAAACTATACTGTTGTCTATCGTACATCTACGCTTGCCGCACGTTACGCATGAGCCAAGAATGAAAACCACATTGTTGTGGGTCTCATTCTTCACGCTCGGCATGGCAGGCGCAAATGCACTCTTTCATTTGTTCTTCAATATCAACAGTATTAGCTTTTCGTTTAATTAAAACTTTAATTCACAAATAAAAGATATACATATCTAAGTTTTGAATGGAGTGAAATGAGTGACAACTAATGAATTTCAAATTATTAAAATTTTAGCTGAAGAGCGCAACATGAGAAAAGCGGCGGAACGACTTTTTTTATCTCAACCAGCATTATCCCAACGTCTTCAAACGATTGAAAAAGAGTGGGGAGCCCAACTTTTCCTTCGATCCCAAAAGGGTCTCACTGCAACTCCCGCTGGTGAAATTATCATCCAATTTGCTATTGATACCCTAGCAAAACAGGAAGAGATTTTTGAAATCCTACAATCTTTGACATCAAAAGTTCATGGGACCTTAAAAATTGCATGTGCTTCAATTGTTGGCCAGAATTGGTTACCAATGGTGTTAAAAGATTTCGTTACAAAATACCCCGAAGCAAAAATTTCTCTTATTACAGGTTGGAGCTCAGAAATTGTCAAAGCCTTGTATGACGGGGAAGCTCATATTGGAATTGTCCGGGGTCATACGGAATGGAAAGGTACAAAAATCCATTTATTTCGTGATACATTGTACTTGGTAGACCAAGAATTAAAAGAACTTGAGGATGTTTTGTCTACTGACAGACCCTTTATTCAATTTAAAAGTGACTCCAATTATTATCAAGAAATACAAGCTTGGTGGCAACGTCATTTTGCTTCAAGTCCAAGACGTCAAATCACCGTTGATCAAATTGAAACGTGCAAGCAAATGGCCTTAAATGGAATCGGTTACGCTATTTTACCTTCTATTACATTAAGTGGTTTAGAGAAGATTAATAAAATAGCTTTAACCAACCAAGCAGAAGAATTTGAATTGACGCGTGATACTTGGTTAATAGGGTATGAGTCAGCTTTTGAACTAAGGCAAGTGGAAGCTTTTGTCCAAGTTGTGAAAGAACATGCAGAAAAACTGCATGAATATACAAATTAAATAAGTGTATTGTGATACAATTTGTTGTACAATTAGTCCATATTTTGCAAGATTGAAAGGAGTTCATCAAAGATGAAACAAATGGATGCATATGAAATTATTTCTTATATTCAACATGCTAAAAAATCAACACCTGTAAAGGTTTATGTGAATGGTGAAAACTTAAAAGGACTTTCTTTTGGAGCTCAAACGAAAGTATTTGGCGAAGGAAATTCTCTAGTGTTATTTGGTGAATGGTCTGAAATTGAAACAGCTTTATCTACTCATAAAGATCAAATTACGGATGTAGTAGTTGAAAATGACCGTCGTAATTCGGCTATTCCATTAGTAGATTTAAAAGGTATCAACTCTAGAATTGAGCCAGGTGCGTTTATCCGTGACCAAGTAGAAATCGGTAACAATTGTATCATTATGATGGGTGCTGTAATTAATATTGGCGCTGTTATTGGTGATGGTTCAATGATTGATATGGGCGCAATTCTAGGTGGACGTGCAACAGTCGGTAAAAATTGTCATATTGGAGCAGGAGCTGTTTTAGCAGGTGTCATTGAGCCACCTTCAGCAATGCCGGTTATTGTTGAAGATGATGTTCTGATAGGCGCAAACGCAGTTGTTTTAGAAGGCGTGAAAATCGGAAAAGGTTCAGTCGTTGCAGCGGGTGCAATCGTAACAAAGGATGTTCCTCCTTATACAGTAGTTGCAGGTATGCCTGCGAAAGTTATTAAAGAAATTGATGATAAAACGAAATCAAAAACAGAAATCATGCAAGAACTTCGTCAATTGTAGGATTCGATGATGAAAACTCTTCAACAAATTCGGCGTGATTTACATCAAATTCCGGAAATTGGATTTCAAGAATATAAAACACAAGCTTATTTATTAGAGGAAATATATGCTTTGAATCAACAGCGTTTAACAGTGGTGAAGTGGAAAACTGGAGTGCTAGTGCATGTAAAAGGATTAAATCCAACTAAAACAATCGGTTGGAGATCGGATATTGATGGACTCCCTATAGATGAACAGACAACAATTGAGTTCGCTTCTGAACATGATGGTTTTATGCATGCATGTGGTCACGATATTCACATGACAGTAGCTCTTGGGTTGTTAAGACGAATAAATGAAGAGCCGATAACTGATTCCATGGTGTTTCTCTTCCAACCTGCTGAGGAAGGACCAGGAGGTGCTTTGCCAATGCGAGAATGGTTGAAAAAAGAGCACCCTGAGTTCCTACCTGATGCAATATTTGCTTTTCATATCGCACCAGAGTATCCAGTGGGAACTGTTGCAACTCGTCCAGGTTTATTATTTGCGAATACCTCAGAGTTATTTATCGATCTCAGTGGAGTTGAGGGACATGCAGCTTTTCCACATCGTACAAAAGATATGTCGGTGGCAGCAGCTAGTCTGTTATTGCAACTTCAAACGATCGTTAGTCGTTCAATCAATCCTCTAGACTCAGCAGTCGTGACGATTGGTAAAATGACTTCTGGAACAGTTCAAAATATTATTTCAGGTCATGCACGATTAGAAGGAACGATTCGTACAATGGATGCACAAATCATGATAAATGTAAAAAATAGAATCGAAGCATTATGTAAGGCAACTGAAATTGCATTTGAATGCGAATTTAAAATAGACTATGGCTCGGGATACTATCAAGTTTTTAATACTCCAGAGATCACTTCAGATTTTTTGAAATTTGCGGAGCAAGATGCATTCACTACTTCAATAGAATGTGATGCAGCGATGACAGGAGAAGACTTTGGATTTTTCCTTGAGGAAATCCCAGGTATGTTATTCTGGGCTGGTGTCGATTCTCCATATGGACTACACAATGCCAAACTTAATCCTGATGAAAAAGTCATCGATTACCTCGTACCATTTGTTGAATCTTATTTACGTTCACTCTAAAATCATGAAAACGTTTAGTTGAAAGAGTGAGTGTACTCAGGTACGCACCGAAGTTCTGATTAATATCGCACATCCAAGATTTAGAGAACAGCTCGTTCACGAAGCAATTAAAATAGGATTCCTTCCGCAAAAGAACGTCTATGTAACAACTTGACTAAAAGGACTTCCTAAAATAAATTGAAGTCCTTTTAGTTATATATTTAACAACGCAAATAATTGTACGTATTCAACTTGTCGAATATATGCTTGAAGTCCTTCATAAGAGGGGCTTTTTTTATACCTACTTTCTAAATTAAAGGGGGTGTAGTGGAGGCTAGTGTTTAAAGGTGAAGCAAAGGTTGGAAATTATGTTACTTAATGAGTCACTTTTTAATTTTTGATAAATTTATTAAATAGTCAATTTGTTTTTGCAGTCTTACCAATTGTTTATCTTGGTCTTGTTGAAGTTGTTCTTCTTGTACTACTCCTTCAAATGCTATTGCTGCTGCATCTCCTAATGTAATTATTACTGAAGCAATTAGGGCAAGCTTAATTGCATTTATGAAATTCTAACCATTTTGACTAAGATATAAAAGTGGCGCGAAAAGCTATTTGAAATCATGTTTAATCAGGAGATTAAGATGTTAAATAAAAATAAATTAAGCAAAGATGAAAAAGTCTAGTATTTTGTTAAATTTATTGATGATGCTTCAAAAGGATATATAAATGATCTATTTAATTTAGTTGAAATCCATTATAAAGACCTATATTGGAAAGATAGATACTTTGCTTGAAAAAGGGTATTCTGGTGATTACAATCATCTAAGAGTAAAAAAATATAAACAACTTCTAATCAATTTGAGCAACAGAAAAGTGGAGGGTGAAAACGGTGTTTATCCAACAACCATTTGATGAGTTTTTAAGGTTTAATTACGAAAGAGTAAGTGATACGAGTTTGAAAGTTATTTTACCGATACAACCTCTATTTTTAAATAGTGCTGGGGTTGTTCATGGTGGAGTCATCTCTTCCCTGGCTGATGTTGCGATGTGTAACACATTTGAAGTGGATGTAAACAATAGACAAACAGTTGTAACAGTAGACCTTAAAATGACTTTTATCAAAGGAGCCAAAGGGGAATACTTAATAGCTCATGCAGATCAAGTAAAGAAAGGAAGAACACTTAGTCATGCAGACTGTTTAATCTATGATGAAAATAACAATTTAGTAGCAAAAGCTAATGGGATTTTTGCTAATTGTTAGTACCAAACTTCATAAATGGCGAGTATTTAAATGTTTTTCTTCTAATAAGAACAATAAGACTCACTCATTTTTTTCATTAGTCCCAGCTCCTAATTCTGGGATAAGATTATTGGTTGGATTCGGAGAGTTACGGGGCTTACGTTGATGTGGCATAAGTTTATCTACCGGAAAACTAAGTCCAAATGAAAAAGACCCCGGATATCTAGTACATATCAGAATTTAAATATGCTCGCTCTCAAATCATGATAACGATTAACAATTGAAACTAAAGTGAATTCATTTGAGTTAAGACACTACTTTGTTTAAAGTATAAAAGGGTATAGAGTAAATGATCAGGAGTTTTCCACGTTCGTGTTAGGAAAAAATGTAATTAGATTATCGGAGAGTGAAGGAATGACAAGATATTATTATTTAGATTACTTACGTATTTATGCAACTATTGCAGTTGTAACTATTCATGTATCGGCATCTATAGTTTCAGCAAATCCACTTGAAACGGATTTATTTAGGTGGTTTTCGGGAAATTTCTATGAGACACTTTCTCGAGCTTCAGTCCCTATTTTTGTTATGATTAGTGGTGCTTTGCTATTAAATGACAATCGATCACTTACGACACTTCAATTTTTAAAAAAGCGGGTTAGTAAAATAGTGATTCCATTAGTTGCATGGAGCATCATTTATTATTTAGCAAAGGCTTTCAAGAATATTAATGTGTATTCAATTAAAGAGTTTATATATCAATTTTTTACGGATAATATTGTTGCCCACCTATGGTTTATGTATACAATATTAGGCTTGTATTTAATTACACCTCTATTGAAAATTTTAGTTCGAAATGCAACTAAGAAAGATGTTGAATATTTCTTAGGGCTATGGATATTTGCTTCAATTATTGGAAAACTTATGGTTTATCTCATTGGATTTAGTTTATCAATAGAGCTATTTTTTGTGACAAACTTTGTAGGGTATTTCGTCTTAGGTTACTATTTATTTAAATATCAATTGTCTAAGAACCTTATTGGTTTTTCCCAAATCTCTATGGTTATTGGTTTGTTAGGAACATTCTTTTTCACCTATTATGGAACAATTAAAACCGGTGGAAACCTAGATCAATATTGGTATGCATATCATTCGATCACAGTGTTCATGATTGCAGTTGGGATTTTCATTTTATTTAAAGACATTTTGTATAAATCGAAACTAGACATTAATTCTAAACTAAATTGGTTTAGTCAATCTAGCTTTGGTATCTATCTAGTCCATCTGTTGGTTCTGAATTATCTTTTTTCTGCGATAATCGGTAAAGTTTGGGATCACCTCCATCCCATTATTGGAATCCCAGTAAATGTTGCAATAGTAATTATCATCAGTGCAATCATTACATTTATTATTCAAAAAATCCCGGTATTAAAAAAGATTATGCCTTAGCAGAGAGGGCTCTCAAGCTTAAAATGATTTATTAGTAGAAAAAGACATTCTTGAAATGAGAATGTCTTTTTCTTTTTTAATTTCGCTTATTTCAAAAAAGTTAATATGTTTTTTTGATTTATCGCAACTTAATTCGTAGACAATTCGTACTAATTAATATAGAGATAAGGGGGAAGGAATTTGAAGCAAAACACACGCTGGTTTTTCGCTTTAATCATATTATTATTGTTTAGTTTTATCCCATTAACTGAAGCATCTGCAGCTCCACTACTAGATGTTAAAGCTACCGCTGGTTATCAAAATAAAATTAAGTATGGAAAGGGTTTACCTCTTACAATTACTGTGGTGAATTCAGGGGATGAATTCTCTGGGGATTTAGTCATCGATTATTCCGAATCATATGGAGTAGGATCGGCAAAAGCTATTCCTCTTACCATTGGAAAAGGGGAAACGAAAACACTTAGTTTGGCATTACCTGGATTATCAGATGAATCAATGAATAATAATTCATCCAATCAAATGTTCTATTTTTACGAAGGTGGCTGGGAAGAAGGGAAAGACATTCCTTATAAAGGCAACAAAAATGTCAAAACCCAATCTTATGGTCCTGAAACATTCTTTTTTCTAACATTAACTGAAAGTGCAGATCGATTACGTGCATTATCCTCGATGAAATTATCAGGTATGGGCGGCTCTCAAATTATCCATCTAGGACAAATAAAAGACTATCAATTTCCTACTGATAAAGCGGCATATGACATTGCTAATTTTTTAGTAATTGACGAGTATGTGTTGGCGGATTTAAACGAGAAACAACAACAAGCAATTCTTGACTGGGTTCAGACAGGTGGGGTAGTACTTGTAGGTGCATCAAATAATACAAGTGCGGAACTTGGATTATTGTCAGAGCAATTACCATTAACATTGTCCGATGAAAGGAAAACATTAAAAGCGGAGACTTTAACTGCTTTTGCAAACAAAGAATTTACAGAAGATGTCTCCTTTTTTGGGTCTAAAGTTAATGAAGGATCTCGTATTCTTATGAAATCTGATAAAGATGCAGCCGTAGCTATGAAATCTATAGGTTCAGGAGCAATTATCCAAACTGCTTTTTCTTTAGGTGACGAGCCGCTGTCAAAACAAGCTAACTATACATTTCTACTAACTGAAATAATGAAAAAAGTGAATGGTAGTTATGTAAATCAGATGAATCAGAATTACGGTGAAAATTTTAAAGAACAAATGACTTATGAAATTGGTCAAACTAATGAATTATTCCCGTCATTCCAAGTTTCAACTCCGTTAATGATTGGAATTGTCATCATCTATATTATTTTAGTCGGACCTTTATTGTATTTCTTATTAAAGAGAAAAGATAAGCGTGAACATGCTTGGTGGATCATTCCTACCATTTCAATTGTCGCTTCTGCAGCGATTTTTGCATATGGAGCCAAAGATCGTCTCGCTCGACCTCAAATTCAACAAGTAAGTTTTTACAAAGTACAAGATGATGAAAGTCTTTCAGGGTATTATGTAGAATCTTTACTTTCTAATCGAAGTGGGAATTTCACATTTGAATCTGATGAAGGAACGTCTATGGTTGCATCTAAACGTATGGACTCATTCTCAGGGTCTAATGGAAGTGTTATGAACTTGTCCATTTTGCAGGAACAAGCAAATAGTGATCAACTAACAGTGAGAGATGTGGGATATTGGTCGGTATCTTCTGTTCTAGGAGACTCTTTAATAAAGGATGCTGGAAAGTTTGTCATTGATTTGACAGTAGACGGCGGTATTGTTCGTGGGACTGTGAAGAATGATTTTCCATTTGCACTGAAAGATATCGCGATTTGGTCAGGTTCAAAAATGATTCAACTGGGTGATTTAAGTCCAAACGAATCACTTCAAGTAAATGAGCCAATCGGATCTGCACTTCTATTACCAATTAGTATACCTACAAGTTCACAGAACATGGGATATCAGACATCGATGAAAGCTAGTGATTTGCCGAAAGAACGAAAGAACAGTTTGTTACGAATGTCACAAATGATGGGTGAACAATCTACCGAACCCGCTATTGTTGCACATACAGAGGATGCAATCGTTCCAATAAAATTAACCGATTCTCGGGCAGAAATGTCTGCAATCAATGTCGTGTATCAACCGTTTACTCCTGAGACTATTTTTAGTGGAGAATTCACACTACCTGCAACGTCCTTAGAAATCGAAATTACTCCAGAAGATTCGTCTGGTTACTATGAACAAATGACCGAAAGTAAGTTTGAGTGGATGATGTCTAGCGGTATGTACTCATATGAACTGAAAATACCTGAAAATATCCCACTCGATAAAGTGAAATGGTCAGAATTACAACTTGCTAATACAGATATGTCGTCTATTACAATCGAGATTTATAATGTTTCAACGAAAGCTTTTGAAGAAGTAAATAGCGGCAGATTCTCAATTAAAGAAAATGTGAATCAATACATTTCAACCGATGGTAAAGTTAAGTTTAAGGTGAACAAACAAGCTACAAATGGAGATGACTATACGCGTTTACCAGAATTGCGTTTAAAAGGGGAGGTCCAAAAATGATTGAAATAAAAGGGCTTACCAAAAAATATGGATCATTTTATGCATTGAATGATTTAAATTTAACATTAAGTGAAGGCACAGTTTTCGGATTTGTAGGAGCCAATGGGGCGGGGAAATCTACGACATTTTCAATTTTAGCAACACTATTACAACCGACAGCTGGAGATGCGTTTATTAATGGTAAAAGTGTGAAAACTGATTCTCATGAAGTGCGCAAACTTATCGGCTATATGCCAGACTTTTTTGGTGTATATGACCAGTTAAAGGCTGATGAATATCTAGACTTTTATGGTGCAAGTTATGGAATTCCAGAAGCAAAAAGAAAAGAACTCATCCCACAACTTTTAGAACTAGTTAACTTATCACATAAACGATATGAGTATGTCGATTTGCTATCACGAGGTATGAAACAACGTTTGTGTTTAGCAAGGGCATTGATTCATGACCCTCAAGTATTGATTCTAGATGAACCAGCATCTGGACTGGATCCACGTGCGCGTGTAGAGATGCGAGATATCTTAAGACAATTAAAAGGCATGGGTAAAACCATCTTGATTTCTTCACACATTTTACCTGAGCTAGCCGAAATGTGTGATGAAATTGGCGTTATTGATGGGGGAAGACTTATCGCCCACGGTTCAGTATCGGAAATTCAAGCTCAATTAAAAGGAGAACGACTAATAACGGTGAAAATAAAAGGATTGGCTGATCGGGCTGTACGTTTCTTTGAAGAAGATCCTTTTGTTAGCGGTATTGAAGAATTTCCTGACAAACATGTAATTACATTTAAATATAGAGGTACAGAAGATGATCAAATGCGTTTATTAAAGCATGCATTAGATGAGAATTTATTCATTTTGTCATTTGCAGAACAAGAAACGGATTTAGAGGATGTCTTTATGGAAATCACAAAAGGAGTGGAGACCTTATGAGAGTTAATGTAAATAATCCTGTACTCGTCAAAGAAGTTAAGCTCCGCTTCAGGTCGCTGAAAAGTTTTACAGGTATTCTTTTTTACTTAATAGCAATGAGCATTTTCGTATTCGGTTTTATTTTTTTAACGACTGCATTTACCGGAACGGGCTTTTTTAGACCGGAAGAAAGTTTCTTCCTATTTGGGTTACTCACATATATTCAATTAGGGCTAATCTTGTTTATTACTCCAGGATTAACAGCGGGCACCATTAGTACAGAAAGAGAAAAACAAACGTTAAATATTTTATTGACCACTTCTCAAAGTTCGATGCAAATAATATTGGGTAAATTGTCTTCATCCATTGCATTCTTGATGCTTATGTTAGTAGCTGGATTGCCAATTTATAGTTTAGTGTTTTTATTCGGCGGGATATCACCTGGGCAATTGGGCTTGATTTTCTTGTTCTTCTTGTTGACCGTGATTACCGTAGGAAGTATTGGTGTTATGTTCTCAACTATTACAAGGAAAACGATCGTATCGATGATTGCTACTTATGGAACGATGATTTTCTTAGCAGGAGTTACTGCATTTTTCTTTATGATTGCTGTTCAAGTTAACATGATGGGTCAAGGAGTTACGACAAATCCATTACCACTGGCTCATTTTTGGGCAAGTATCAATCCAGGAGTACTCATTTTTACATTATTAAATCCAACTACCGAGAATATAGTAAGCGAAGCAACGAAAATCGAGTTCCCAGTATGGGCTGGATACACTATTTTTTATCTATTGTTAGCTGTAACTGCTATTGCAATTTCAATCAAAAAATTACGTGTCAATATGAAACGCTCAAAATAAGGAGGCGAAAGACTTGAATAACCGAGAGAGAATACTAAAGTTTGTCAATAAAGTTCATGGTCGATTGATTAGTGAACATCTATTTCGAGTTATGCAAACAGCACTTAGTTTTGGACTTATCCTAGTTGCAATTGTATACGTAACATCTCGGTTATTTGTCTTTCCTTATTTCCAATTATGGGCTTTAGGAGCAGGGGCGTTAGGTTTTGTTTTCCTTTTCGCTTGGGGAGTGAAGACCAAACCTTCGCATTCGTCTTCGCTCCTTCAGTTTGACCATTACTTTCCTGAAAACATATTGCTAACTGCCCTACATGCCCGTGAAGATGAATCAGGATTATTAGCGTCACTTCGTGAGAAAACAGCACAGACAGTAAACACTTCTTTTGATTTATTTAAACTTCGAAAAAAACATTTATGGCGAGTTAAATCTCTAATTGGTATAGGTACTGCTATTGTTGTTCTACTTATATTAATGGCTTTTCCATCCACGACACAATTACTAGCAAAAGACATCGAAATGGAAAAAGAAGTAGTGGAGAAAATCAAAAAAGAAGTAGCAAAAACAATTAAGAAAACCTCACCTGCGAAGCTAAAAAAAGAACTTCAGCAATTAGAAAAGGATTTAGCGAAAACAGAAACTACAGATGAAGCACTTCGTGAGTTAGTTAAAAAGCAGAAAGAGCTTCAATTACGCGAACAAAAATTAGTTGATAAACAGCAGGCCGCTAACAAATCTGGAAATGGTAAAAACGGCTTAACAGCATCTGAAAAAGAAGAATTAGCTGCTTTAAAAGCAGCAACAAAAGATCTCGCAGATCAGGCAGGTAAAACTCAAACAGCGTTAAGTAAATTAGGAAAAACGTCTGGAACCTCAAATAAGACAGCTTCAGGGCAAACGAATCCAGCAAACCCGAGTCAAAGTAATGGTCAAACAGGTTCTCAAGCAACTACACAAGGTCAACCATCGAACAGTCAAACTCCCTCAAGTCAAAGCTCAGGCCAAGGCCAGGGTCAGGGCCAAGGCCAAGGTCAGGGCCAGGGCCAAGGCCAAGGTCAAGGTCAGGGCCAGGGCCAAGGTCAAGGTCAGGGCCAGGGCCAAGGTCAAGGTCAGGGACAAGGACAAGGTCAAGGCGGAGGCGGCCAAGGTCAACCATCTGGAGGTTTACAAGGAGCATATGGTTCAGGCAGTCGCGATTTATTATCTGTTCCGTCAAGACTTGGTGGATCTATTGAATCTACGGTCGACAGCGGGAAAATTGGAGAAGGCTCTTCAGCGGAAGAGCAAGAAAGCGCAGCGCCTGTTACTAAAGGAACAGTTAAACCCTATGGTGATGTAATTGGATCGTATAAAGACTCCTACTTAAAAAGCTCTGATCGTCTTCAACTACCACCGGACTTACAACGAATCGTCCAAGACTATTTTTCATCAATCGAAACAAGCGAATAGGGAGGTTAAGTATGTCATTTACACCACAACACTATGAAGAAATGAGTCAGCGTCTAAACCAAGTAAAACAAGAAATCGGTCAATTTATCGTTGGCCAACAAGAAGCGGTGGATTTCACTCTTTACTCAGTTTTAGCTGATGGGCATGCCTTACTTGAAGGATTGCCAGGTTTAGGGAAGACAATGTTGATTCGAACAATTTCAGATGTTTTGGATTTATCTTTCTCACGAATTCAATTCACTCCAGATTTAATGCCTTCAGATATTACTGGTACGAGTATGATTGAGCGTACCGATGAAGGGAAGCAAAGTTTTTCTTTTAGGGAAGGTCCTATTTTCAGTCAAATGGTCTTAGCCGATGAAATTAATCGTGCAACACCAAAAACCCAGAGTGCCTTGCTCGAGGCCATGGGGGAGAAGACTGTGACGGTATTAGGAGATACAAAACAAATGGCACGTCCGTTTTTTGTGCTTGCCACTCAAAATCCAATTGAAATGGAAGGAACATATCCGCTTCCGGAAGCTCAAATGGACCGTTTTCTATGTAAAATACATGTTAATTACCCAACAAAAGAAGAGTTGAAAGAAATAGTCTTGAGAACAACAGGTGCCAAAGTTATTCAACTAGAAAAGGTCATGAATGCTGACGATTTAATCATTGCTCAAGAAATGGTAAAAGAGGTACTAATAGCGGATGATATGCTTGATTACGCTATTGATTTAACTTCAGCTACCCACCCAAATCAAGATGCAACAGATGACGTAAAACAGTATGTTCAATACGGTAGTGGACCTCGAGGACTACAAAGTCTAATTCGATTAGCGAAAGCAAGAGCTCTTGTAGCTGGACGTTATCATGTGTCAATTGCAGATATTAAATCAGTAGCCACACCTGCTCTTCGTCATCGAATGTTGTTAAATTATGAAGGTGAAGCAGAAGGTAAAACAGCAGACTCCATTCTTGAAAGTTTGCTTCAGACCATAAAACAAGGGCAGATATCATGAATCAATCATCTATTTTACCGGAAGATTGGTCTGCGAAAATTGGACGTTTACAAATTGCGACGAAATCGAAATTGCGAGGTCAGCATAAAGGATCTCATCGATCTATGCGTTTCGGATCGTCACTCGACTTTTCGGACTTTCGAGAATATCACCCTGGAGACGATGTTCGTCAAATTGATTGGAATGTCTTTGGAAGAACGGATAAATACTTCATTAAACGCTTTTTAGATGAACAAGAAATGCGCGTTCATATTTTACTCGACAGTTCAAAATCGATGCAAGAAGACAAAAAGTGGCTATTGGCAAAGCAATTAACGATATCACTTGGACAACTTGTATTAGGTAGAGATGATCGGCTTTCATTTGCGATGCCAACTGAAGAAAAAATTGCACCTTTTAGACGAAAAGGTGCAATGTATAGAAAAGCTTTTTCATCTTACATAACCAATCTAAGTGGTTCTCACAGTCAAACCTTGTTTACACGTCAAGCACTTCAACATATTGCGAAGGATTGCACCGTATTGTTTATCATTTCTGATGGATTAGAAGCGATAGATGAGTGGGAAAAAATGTTGCGTAGATTGCCGAAATTTTCTCAAGATATACGATTAATACTTGTGCAATCTAGCGATGAAATAGCTCCAAGTTTTGTAGGGGATTTACAATTGATTGATAGAGAGACTGAAAATCGATTAAATGTTTCAGTATCGAGACGAGTAGTAGAAGATTATGAAAAGAAAAGACAGCAGCATTTTTTGGAACTCGATGCACTATGTCATCGTTTTGCGATTCACACGTTAAAAGTTGAAACAAAAGATGATATAAGTCATATTCTTTTCCATCAAATGATTCGTTCAAACTGGATAAATTGAGGTGAGTCGTCTATGGGCTTTGGACAATTAACATTTTTATGGACGGCGATCATCCCGATCACTGTTTTGCTGTATTATTTTTTCCGAAAAAAATATACTGAGAAAAAGATTTCTTCAACGATGTTTTGGGAAACCGTAATGAAAGAAACAAAAGTTTCTCCTTATCTTCAATACTTGCAACGAAATGCATTATTTTACTTGCAAATGCTGGCATTGATACTTCTTGTGTTCGCATTGTTGCAACCGTATCTAAAATCACGTGCGATTGCTGGTGAACACATTATTTGGGTAGTAGATACTTCAGCAACTATGCTTGCTTCTGCAAATGGAGAGTCCGTTTTTGAAAGGCATAAACAAGAAATGATGACACTGTCTGAACAATTAGCGGGAAAACCGTTAACGTTAATGACTACTGGTGAAGAACCAACGATATTATTACGTGATGAAACGAATGTTGCATTTATAAAATCGACCATTGATAAATTAGAGGTTCAATATGAACAAGAAAATTTACCAAAGATGATGGACTTTACGGAATCACTTTTAAAAGGAAATGAAACGGCTATTTATTTGTTCACTGATCATGTTGAGAGAAGTGAACTCCCTATAGAAAACGACAAGGTTACATGGTTTGTTAAAGGGTCTCCAGAGAACTTGGAAAACGTTTCTATTCTGCGTTTTGGAGCTACTTCATCCGATAAAGGAATATCAGCACTGGCTCAACTTTCAAATGATACAGCTATCGTAAAGCGAGGAACTTTTGAAATAAGGTCTATGGTAAAGGGAGACGTTATTGTCAAGGAATCGGTAGAGATACCTCCGAATGATACATTAGCTTTGTCGTTCAAGGACTTAGCGAATTCGCCGGGGTTAATCGCGTCTCTAAATATAGATGATGACTATGTTGTCGATAATGAATCAACCATTCTTTTGCAACAACAAGCATCTCAAACATATGTAGATGGAAATTTACACCAACTGGTCACTGCTGCTTTTCAAGCAATGGATATTCCGGTGAGTTCTGTACCAACAGAACAATTAGCGGATTTGTCTGAAGAAGCAATCGTTGTGACGAATCAAACATCCCAACTAACTGCTTCCAAATCACCTGTTATGTTAATTGGTCGAAATGATGAAAAGGCAAAAGAAGTGAACGGATTAATAACGACTGAGCGAGATGATGTGTTTGCTTATACAGATATGTCGGATATCTTTGTTAGTAGTTTATATCCTCCATTTCAAAACTATGAAACAATTGCTCGTGTGGGAGACGAACCATTTATACAACGTTCAGAAAAAGGCGATTTAGTTATCTTAGCAGATATTCAAATGACCGATTGGCCTCTTCATCCGTCTTTTCCATTGTTCTTATGGAGTTCAAGAGAACAAATGTCAGTGAACAGTAACGATCTTGGTACTTTTTCT
The DNA here is from genome assembly GCF_003058165.1 of Paenisporosarcina sp. OV554. Classification (GTDB taxonomy): domain Bacteria; phylum Bacillota; class Bacilli; order Bacillales_A; family Planococcaceae; genus Paenisporosarcina. Next base: position 220,208 of record NZ_QBUC01000001.1, read on the forward strand.
CCAAATGAGCGAAAGGCTCTTTCGCTAGTAGCAGATGAATCTGCAAAAGAGTGGGAGATTTTTTCAAACAAAGATGAATATATTAGTTCTTTTGAAAATGGTAGTCAATTCTCTGCACCGAGTCGGCCTGGCCTGTATTTCATCAAGTCAGGACAATCTGAAAAACAATTTGCCGTTGCCTTAGAACAACAAGAGAAACACATTGAAAAAGGGACATCATTTGCGATTGGCAATGCTTCACAAGATGGTGTGCAAGAAACGGTAAAAACATCACTTGTTCCTTGGTTTTTACTTCTCATTGTTTTGTTATTAATCATTGAATGGGAGGTGCAACGTCGTCGTGGGATTTCGAATTGAATCGCCTATTTGGCTCCTGTTATTGCTTCTTCCAGCAGTTTATTTTACATATGCTTGGTGGAAAAATCACAAACACTATACACGTGAACACACCTTTATATTTACAATTCGCGTAATAGCAGTGAGTTTACTAATCATTGCTATGGCAATGCCAACACTCTTATTGCCTATAAAAGAAGAGCAAATATTATTTGTAGTGGATCGGTCAGCCTCTACAGATGGTACTGAACAACAGTCAACAGAGTTTCTCGTCCAAGCACTCTCTGAAAAGAAAAAACACCAAGCGGTTGGCTTATATTCATTTGATGAGAAATTTCAAACACAAGTACCCTTATCATTAGGCACAAAAGATGTTCCAGAGTTCAACGGATCTGAAAATAAGAGTTTGACAAATATTGCTGAAAGTATTCAGCTTGCAAGTAACTTAGCGAATCAGCAAAAAGCAACGCGTATTGTTTTGTTGACAGATGGATTAGAAAATAGTGGCTCCGTATCCGATCAACTGTCACGAATGACTGGCAGTCATGTTGAAATAGATACGTACTTATTAAATCGCCCTCAATCAGACGACGTAGCCGTTACGAGTTTCGAAACACCTCCATTAGCTTTTGAGGGGGAACAGCAACAACTAATCGTGCAAGTGGAGTCAACAAAAGCTGTAACAGGGGAACTAATTCTTTCCCAGAACGATCAATTCTTGTCAAAACAACAAGTACAAATAGAACCGGGGAACAATACATTCACACTTCGCCATGCATCAACAGGGGAAGGTCTGTTAAAGTACCAAGTTCAATTAAATATCACAGGTGATGCATTACTTGAAAACAACCAATTAACGAGTGTAACGATGGTGGAAAGTGCACCAAAATTATTGGTTGTAAGTAGTGATAAATTACCGTCACCTATCCCGACGTATATTGATCAAGATGTGGTAAAGACGGATGAGATTTCAGCTTCAGAGTTACCATTTGACTTGTCGAATTACTTAGGATACGATGCCATTATTTTTGATAACGTTCCTGGCTACCAGGTTGGTGAAGCTAAAATGACGGTTATTGAACAAGCCGTTAAAAACTTTGGTGTTGGGTTTATGATGGTGGGTGGAGATAATAGTTATGGCTTGGGTGGATATTTTAAAACTCCTATTGAAAAGCTGCTCCCCGTCGAAATGGAAGTGAAAGGTAAACAACAATTACCATCACTTGGCCTCATCATTGTGATGGACCGTTCAGGGAGTATGAGTGGCAATAAATTTGAACTAGCAAAAGAAGCTGCAGCTCGTTCAGTTGAGTTATTAAGAGAAGACGATACTCTTGGCTTTATTGCGTTTGACGATAAACCGTGGGAGATTATCGAAGCCAAGACATTAACGAATAAAGAAAAAGCATTAGAAAAAATATTATCAGTGTCAGTGGGTGGAGGAACTGAAATCTATCCTGGGCTAGATCTTGCTTACGACAGATTGAGCGATTTAAAGTTGCAAAGGAAACATATCATTCTATTAACAGATGGGCAATCAGCTACTCAAAATGAGTATGAAGAACTAATTACAGAAGGTTTAGCTAACAATATAACCTTATCTACCGTTGCGATAGGTCAAGATTCTGATCGAAATCTCCTTGAACAGCTTGCACAGTTCGGAACGGGACGGTTTTATGACGTTATGGATGAAAGTACCATACCTGCAATTTTGTCTAGAGAAACTGTCATGATTTCGAGAACCTATATTGAAGATAATCCTTTTTATCCAACCATAAGTGGAGATCCTGCATGGACGAGCTTATTTGAGGAAGGGGTTCCTCAGTTCAATGCGTATATTGCCACGACTGCCAAGCAAACTTCTACCGTAATTGCTGAAAGCACCAAAGAAGATCCCGTAATTGCTGAATGGATGTATGGACTAGGAAGAACCATTGCATACACGTCTGATTCTACTGGTGCATGGAGTGGGGATTTTGCACGTTTCAATCAATGGGGGAATTTTTGGAACACCGCAGTTTCTAGATTACTACCTTCATATAGTGAAGTACCATTCGATATTCGGAAGTCCGAAGATGGCTCTTATACGGTCTCTGACTCATCAGGACAGTCATCATTTTTAGACATTGTTGCGGTAAATGAAGCGGGAGAGGAAATAGACAGTTTATCAGAACCAATTGCTCCTGGGAAAAGTAGAGTTTCTTTTGAAGCAGATCCTGGTCTCATTTTTTTACGAATATCAAATGAACAAGACAGTATGTATCAAGCTGGAATTTCGATTCCCTATAGTGAAGAGTATAAAATTCAGCCACCGAATAAAGGACTCTTGCAAGATATTTCTAACCGTACAGGTGGTCAAGTAGTAACAACAGCTGTACAGGCTATGCGAGATATAGACTTCGAAAGCTCAGAGAGTAAAAGCATTCAATTATGGCTGGTATTAGTTGCTATGTTGTTATTTTTTGTAGATATTACATTAAGACGATTTGGATGGGGAATGCTTTCACGATTGCCACAAGGGTTGAAACGTGAAAAACCAGAATCACTTGCAACTCAACATGATACAAATGTGTCTCAACTATTAAAAGGGAAAAAGAAGAGATGAAATAAACAACAAGATCATTCGGTACTATGCGCAAAACAAGAGGTGAAAAAAGGTTGTTCCAGAAGTGTTAAACTTCTTGGAACAACCTTTTATAGTGGAATGACGACTGTTGATTTCTTATAAGAAATTGAGGCAATAAAGAAACAAATTACTAATATTAATGTACCTGCCATATAAGGGAAACTCATATTGATATCAAATAGTATCCCAGCAAGGGCAGGGCCAATCATATTTCCTAAACTCATATAAGCATTGTTCATTCCAGCGGCAAATCCTTGCTCATTTCCAGCCTGTTTAGAAATCAATGTATTAACTGCCGGTCTTAGTAAAGAAGCTGCTGTAAAGAACACGCTGGACACGATTAAGATCGGCCAGAATCCATCTACGAAAAGAACTGAAATCATGGCAAGTGCAGAAACGAGTAGGTTCACAAGAATCACTTTAATTTCCCCAAAACGGTTAAACAGCTTATTAATGACAAACGTCTGAACAATCACACCGACAAAACCACCCACTGTTATTAAGGCTGCAATTTCGCCTGGGGTAAACCCATACTTTTTATCAACATATAAAGCGATGGTAGCTTGGAAATTGGCAAGACCAAACGAAAAAACAAGGACGACGATTAACATAACAAAGTATGGTGTTTTCGTTGAACGTTTCATTTGTTTGATGATGTTTTCACGTTTAACGATTAGATCAGTTTTCACAACAGTTGGCTTAGTCTTTGGAAGAACAACCATTGAAATCGTTGCAGCAATTAGAGCTGCGGCGGTTGCAACGTAAAAAGGAAAATGGATGCTTACTTCTGCTAAAAATCCTCCAATAGCAGGTCCAATCATAAAACCAAGAGACATGGATGCGCCAAGCAATCCCAACCCTTTACCACGTTCTTCTTCAGTTGTAATATCAGCTACGAATGCCATCATAGGAGGGACGATAAAGGCCGATCCGACCCCACTAAAGAATCGTGCTAAAAATAAAATCCATAATTCTGATGCAGCACCGAACATCAACTGAGATAAACCGAAAATGATTAGACCTACAATAATCAGATACTTCCGACCAAATTTATCTGACAAGTCGCCAGCTAAAGGTGAAAAAAGAAATTGAGCAAAAGCAAACATGGCGATTAAGAACCCAAGAGCTTGACCAGCTACCCCAAACGTATCTAAATATGCAGGCATAATCGGAATAATTAATCCGATTCCTGACATAGCAATAAACATATTAAACATTAGTACATATAGCGCAAAGCGATTAGATTTACTCACTATATTACAACCTACTTTCTATTAGAAAATGTTTCGAGTCTCTAAAATTTTAACACAAAACAAAAAAAACGCTAATAAAAAACCTAACAAGTCTGTTAGGCAAGTTTCAGTATTCTAGAAGATGCTATTAGTTTAATGAAGTATGATTTAGTTTTTACTAGGTCCTCAAGATTGATGGATTTCCATTTGTCGAGCTAGAGTAGGCTACTACGCTTTTCTTTATGTCTAGCTTCAAGCACCAACTCGCGGGCTTTATGGGGTCAGAAAGGCGAATCTTCGCCTTTCATTCTTCCAGCGCCGGCGTCGAGCTAAAGTGGTGCTTTCAGCTTTTCTTTATGTCTAGCTCCGTAGCCCAGCTCACCTCCGCTTCAAGCCCTCATTCGAAAACGCGTTTTCGATTCGGTCTTTCCACCGTCGGAGTCGAGCTAGAGTAGGCTACTACGCTTTTCTTTATTGAGCGTCCATTTTAAATTCTAGAAATAGCTCATTATATTTCCCTAGAGTTTCAACACCTAAATTTTTATAAACTTCTAAGCGTTCACGCATTTCTTCTGTCGGGTAGAAACGTTCATCTCCAGTTACTTTCGGGTCCATTAATTTAATGGCTTGTTCATTTGGCGTCGAGTACCCAACATAATCTGCATTTTGTGCAGCGATTTTTGGGTCTAACATAAAGTTAATAAATTGATGTGCGCCTTCAACGTTCGCAGCGGTTTTCGGGATGATCATATTATCGAACCATAAGTTTGAACCTTCTTTAGGTACAGCGTAGTCTATATCTTCATTGACATACATAATGTCAGCTGCTTGACCTGACCAGACAAGTGCTACAGCTGATTCACCACGGCGCATTGTTTCCACGATTTCATCCCCAATAATGGCTTTAATATTAGGAGACAAGGTTTTTAGTTTATCGGTAGCTTCTTGAAGTTGTCCTTCATCCTTTGTATTGAGTGAATATCCGAGTGTATTTAACCCCATACCCATGACTTCTCGAGCACCATCAACTAAAATTACTTCTTGTTTTAGGGAAGGGTCCCATAAATCCTCCCAACTTTCGAAAGTTTGACCATCTAGTAAACTCGGATTAAAGGCAATTCCTACAGTTCCCCAGAAATAAGGAATGGAATATTTGTTTCCAGGATCGAAAGGTAAGTCTAAAAAGTAAGGATCTATGTTTGTTAAATTCGGAATTTTACTGTGGTCAATCGGAATAAGCAAATCATTTTTTTTCATTTTTTCAATTGCATATTCAGAAGGCATCGCAACATCATAAGACGTTCCACCATTTTCGATTTTCGTCATCATGGCTTCATTGGAATCGAACGTTTCGTAGATTACGGTTATTCCTGTTTCTTTCTCAAATTGCTTTATTGATTCAGGATCAATATATTCACCCCAGTTATACACACTAATGGAGTCGTTACCGGATCGTCCAGAGGTTTTGTCTAACTGGAAATTGATGATAAATAACACTAAACTAACAACCAAGATTGCAACAACAGCTTGAATGATATCTTTCATTTCGGCACCCCATTTCTAAGTGGGTTTTTCGCCCGGTTTGTCACAAAATAGTACCCAAGTACTAAAAGTAACGTGAAAATAAATATCAAACCAGACAATGCATTAATGGTTAACGTAATCCCTGCTCTTGCCATTGAATAGATTTCAACTGATAATGTCGTAAATCCGTTCCCGGTTACGAAAAAAGTGACGGCAAAATCATCTAACGAATAAGTTAGAGCTAAAAAGAATCCAGCAAAAATACCAGGTTTAATATAAGGAATAATTACCCGAGTTAAGACATCTCGTTTTGACGCACCTAAGTCAAGCGCAGCATCAACGAGTGTACTGCTCATTTCTTGTAATTTAGGTAATACCATGATTACAACAATTGGTACACTGAAGGCGATATGGGAAATCAACACGGAAGCGAAACCTAATTTCACGCCGACCATTGTAAATAATATTAGAAACGAAGCACCAATGATTACGTCAGGGCTAACAATTAATACATTATTTAATGATAAAAGGGCATTGCGCGACTTGCGTTTTTGTAAATAAACAATCCCGATTGCACCTATCACGCCAATTGCAGTAGAAATAAGCGCAGACAATAATGCGATAATAATGGTATTGATTAAAATCATGATAAGTCTTGTATCCTCAAAAACTGCAGCATAATGCTCAAAAGTAAACGATTCGAAACTAGACATCGTGCCACCGCTATTAAATGAGTAAAAAATCAAGTAAAAGATAGGAGCATACAGAATGACAAAGACAAGCGTTAAATACAATTTTGAAAATTTACTTGTTGTGTCCATTTACAAGCTCCCCCTTGTCTTTCTGTCCAGTTAAGATCATGATAATTACCATGAAAAGAATTAAGAATACGGCAATCGTAGAACCCATTCCCCAGTTTTGAGTAACTAAGAACTGTTGCTCGATTGCAGTTCCTAGCGTTATTACTTTATTGCCAGCAATTAATCGAGTAATCATAAATAAAGAAAGGGAAGGGATGAAGACTGCTTGGATTCCTGATTTTACTCCGTTGATTGTTAACGGGAATATCACTTTTGTGAATGTATTCCAAGTTGACGATCCTAAATCACGTGCTGCATCAATTAATGTGGGGTTCATTTTATCAAGCGAATTAAAAATCGGAAGTATCATAAATGGGATGAAAATATAAACGGATACAAATATGAAACTGAAGTCCGTGTATAAAATTTGTTGTTTTCCAATACCAAACAGTTCCAAGAATTTATTAATTGGACCGAAAACGCCAAATATGCCGATAAACGCATATGTTTTTAACAATAAGTTAATCCAAGAAGGAATGATAATTAGTAATAACCATAATTGTTTATGCTTTGTTTTTGTCAGCCAATATGCTGTTGGATATGCAATTAATAGTGTGAAACCTGTAATTATCAATGCATACCAGAAAGAGCTTAAAGTTAATTTTAAATAGACAGATGTAAAGAAATTTTGGTAATTCACAAAAGAGAAATTTCCATGTAAGTCGAATAATGAAAAATAACCTACTAAAACAATAGGGGCAACGACAAAAAGTAACATCCATACAACATAGGGTATTAAATAAAACGACCGATTTGAATTAGTTTTCATTTTGTCGTACTCCGTAAGAATCCAAGCGCTTATCAAATTCTTCTTCTGTTTCATTTAAACGCATAACATGAATCGCTTCTGGGTCAAAATCTAATCCTATTTCCTCTCCAACTGCAGCCCTTTTCGTCGAATGAACGAGCCATTCATTGCCGTCTCTATCAAGTGTTGACAATTCAAAATGAACACCTCGGAATAATTGTGTATCCACCTTTACTGTCATTTTTCCTCCATCAACTGCCGTAATTTCTAAGTCTTCTGGACGAATGACAATATCTACTTTTTCGTTTGGATTTAAGCCTTTATCAGCACATTCAAATTCATTTCCTCCAAATTGAACACGATAATCGGCAATCATCACACCTGGTACGATATTAGATTCTCCGATAAAATCAGCTACGAAACGGTTAATTGGCTCATCATAAATATCCATTGGCGTGCCACTCTGTTGAATTACCCCAGTATTCATAACGAAAATTTCATCCGACATTGCTAGTGCTTCTTCTTGGTCATGTGTAACGAAAATGAAGGTCTTTCCAAGTCGTTGTTGCAACTCACGAAGTTCATATTGCATTTCTGTTCGTAATTTTAGATCAAGCGCAGATAAAGGCTCGTCGAGTAAAATGACTTCCGGATCATTGACAATTGCACGTGCAATCGCGACACGTTGTTTTTGCCCACCTGACATTTCTACGATTTCACGATTTTCAAAACCTACTAAATTTACAAACTTAAGAGCTTCTAATACACGACGATTAATTTCTTCTTTTTTTAATTTTTTAATGCGTAATCCGAAAGCGATATTTTCAAATACATTTAAATGAGGGAAGAGAGCATAGTCTTGAAAAACCGTGTTGACTTGCCGTTCATTCGCTGGCACTTGATTAATTTTTTTTCCATTAAAATAAATTTCACCACTAGTGGGCTCCATAAAACCTGCAATCAAACGTAAAATGGTCGTTTTCCCACAACCTGATGGACCGAGTAGTGTGTAAAACTTTCCACGTTCTATTTCAAAGCTAACGTTATCTAAGACCGGTGATTTTCCATTGTAAGATTTTGTAACATTGTCGAATCGTATGATCGTCTTGTCTGTCATGATTGACCTCCTATGTGATAAAAAAATGTGTAGGCACAACTAAAACTTCTGAAAGGTCATCATGGTTAGTTGTATATTAATGATGATATGAAATTTTATAATATAAAAATCCACCAATTTGCAAGTTACACCTACTGATTGCTATGTAGCTAAACTCTTACTTTATATTGAGTTTACTATAAATGACTTTTATTATACAAAAAACTCCAATTTTTTCAAGTGAATTCAAAAAAACTTCCCATCCGAGGATGAGAAGTTACTTGTATTGATCTCTTTTCCATTTTCTAGATTTTTTCCAAAGACTTTTTGCACCTGTTGTTGCAAGTAAGATGATTGATAGTGAAATACCAGCTAATGCTGTTATTAATGAAATCCACTCGAAGAACGAATAGCCAGGAACTTTCGACCAATCCGTTTTACCTTTCCAATCTTCGATAACTAAGTTCATTCCATAAATACCAGAAACCACTGTAAAGACAGTAAGCATGAATAACAACATATTATGCCGTTTATTTGCTTGGTTTTCTTGTGCTCGGTAAAGCTCGTTTAATGTTTGTTTCACTTCTTCGTATAAGGTATTCAGATGGAATATTTCATGGTATGTTTGTGTTAATTCTTTTCCTTCGCTTCGCGCAGATACTTCGCCAAAATAATAGCGAGCAGAGAATTTCGAAATTAATTCGATTAACTCTTCTACATAATCTTCATCTTGTTTCCATTGAACCTGACTATATTCAAACGACATTCGGAGCAACATGATCTTATAAAAGTAATGAAGCATTAAATTATAATGATGAGTCCCCATAAATTGTGAAAGTGGTCGATCTAATTGTTGTGGCGATTTTAAGGATACTGTAATTTGGGCATGGTCTGAAGTAACCGTATAGGAATCTGGGGCCCAACGATCATGAAGATGCTTATTTAAATAACGCTCTATATATTCTTGATTTGTACTAGACATAAAGGGTTTTCCTTCGGGATTTTTCCCATCAAGTTGACCCATGCGAAATAAGTGATCATTGCTTATTTGATGTTCACCATCTGTAATGAAAAAACCTGACGAAAACATACGTTCATCTTCAAAGAAAGGTAGACTTCCGAAATATCCTGCCCGTTTTTCATCATGGATAATGAATGATTTGAGAGAAGGGCAAAGATAACCGAAAACAAATTCATTTGTCGTATGGAACTGACGATCACCCTTGCGAATTATTGAACCTTTTTCCTCATCGAGTTTTGGTTCTAATACACGAAAATGATTCATAAAATCAAGCACTTCGCATAACTTTTCCTTTTCTTGATCCATTTCTGTTCGAATCGTAATTAATCCAATCCCAAATGGACAAACCATAATATCAATACTGTTAATTAGAAATGAAAAAGTTGTGTCATGTACTTCTAAAGAGAATGTCTCATTTACTTTCTTGGAAAAACGTAAAAATCCTTGTTGATCCGTTCGGAGAGGAAACAATTTATACTCTAAAAAAGGTAAAAAATATTGGTCCAATTCTTCATGTTGAACTTTAATGTTTTCTCCGTAATACTCTTCCTCTAAATCTCTTTGATCTAGCGAAAAAAAGGTGAAATGATTTTTTCGTAAATGCTCTACAAGATTTCCCCGCTCTTTTTCACGGAAAGAAAATGGAAAAAGAAAGGTCATGTATGCTTGATTAAGGCACAGAGGATGTATTTTTGTTTGTTCATCCATTTTAAAAGACCTCCACTATTGTTCCTACCTTTATATATGTTACCATGAAATGAAGAAGGGAGTGACAGTTGTGGAGAGATCAATGATGTTATTTTTAGATCCTAAAGAACGCAAACATACATCTAGACAAAAACAAATAGAAAACTCATTTTTACTAATAAATGAACGTGTCATTGCAATTGAAGAGCTTCGAGATTATTGTAATGATTGTTTTGAGCCGCTGTCATATCATGAAAAATATGATACTTGTTACTGCGAACCTTGCAATGTTTGGAAAGAGGAAGATTGTACTGACCCTACATGTGAATATTGCCTAAAGAGACCTGAGCGACCTTTCTAATAAGGTAGTTTAGGTCTTTCTTTAGATGAATGATTTTTTTGCATACTGAACATACTAAACATTCGACACGAATTGGACGAAAAGACTGTATTAAGAATGTTTATGAATGCCGATAAATTGCATTGCAAGAAGGTATTTGTTATTCTTGAAATTGTGCTAAATGCGAATACAATTCGTTGGCAGATTAATTTTCCTTGGAGGTTTTTACATGACAGAACGTATGGTAGGTAAACAAGCACCTCGTTTTACTATGGACGCAGTGCTAGCAGATAAGTCTTTCGGGAAAGTAAGCTTAGAAGAAAATATGAAACAAGATAAATGGACTGTATTGTTCTTTTATCCAATGGATTTCACTTTTGTATGCCCAACTGAAATCACAGCGATGTCAGATCGCTACGATGAGTTCGAAGATTTAGACGCTGAAATCATTGGCGTTTCAACTGATACAATTCACACACATTTAGCTTGGATTAACACAGCTCGTCAAGACAACGGTTTAGGCGAACTTAAATATTCATTAGCTGCTGACACAAATCACGTGATTTCTCGTGAATATGGCGTGTTAATTGAAGAAGAAGGAATTGCATTACGTGGTCTTTTCATCATCAATCCTGAAGGTGAAATGCAATATCAAACAGTGTTCCATAATAATATTGGCCGTGATGTAGATGAAACTCTACGTGTATTACAAGCCCTTCAAACTGGTGGTCTTTGTCCTGCAAACTGGCGCCCAGGTCAAAAAACACTTTAATCATTAATAAAAAAGGTTCATCGAATTCTTATTAGCTTTGGGGTTACTTAGCTATTTGGGTTTTTCTAAATACGCTTTTTAATTAGACACCAACGATTCCCCACGCATACGATACGCAGTGGGGAATTTTTATTTGTATGAATTAGGAGGAATTAAGATGAAATTACGCTCACCCATGCCCGACTTATCCGGCGCTACTGCATGGTTAAATGGAGAAGTTTCAAATAACCAATTAATCGGCAGCAAACCAACTCTAATTCACTTTTGGTCAGTTAGTTGTGGCCTATGTAAAGAAGCAATGCCAGAAGTGAATGCTTTTCGTGACCAATACAAAAAGGAATTAAATGTTATTGCTGTTCATATGCCACGATCTGAAAAAGACATGGACTTAACAGATATTAAAGAAGTCGCTGCTCAACATGACATTACTCAACCAATTTTTGTTGATAATGATATGAAATTAACAGACGCATTTGATAATCAATATGTACCAGCTTATTACGTATTTGATAAAGATGGTCAACTTCGTCATTTCCAAGCGGGCGGTAGTGGAATGAAAATGCTAGAAAAACGTGTAAACCGAGTTTTAGATGAAATGCGCAACGCCTAAAAACATTTATGAAAAATAAAAGTGCCCGGCACCGAGGAATTTTTGGACGTTTTATGTCCCTCATTTCCCATCGGAGCTAGGGCTTTTTTTATGTCCGCGTTAATGATTACTCCTAACTTAAGAGAAAATTTAGATTTAATGAAAATATCAGTCAAAAGGGGGTGGTCTTTTATTTCGGAATTCGTTATATTTAATACTATGTCTTTTGAATTAGGGGGAACCAGTTTGGAAATTTTTAAAAAATTAAAGGATTACTACTGGCCAAATAAACATCTATTCTTTTGGTCTTTGTTCATGCTTTTGATTACCTTGTTAATTACAGTTTCATATCCAATTATTTTACAGCAAACGATTGACCGAGTTATTAAAGAACAGCAGTATGATTTAGCATGGTCACTCGCTGGGATTTTTATGGCACTTATGATTGTTAAAGGAATAGCGACCTATATAGGGCAATATACCGGTGATATGTTCGGTATTCGCTCAGTATATGAATTGCGAAATGCGTTATATGCGAAGTTACAACGGTTGCCATTCAGCTATTACGATAATGCGAAAACCGGGGATTTAATGTCTCGTTTAACAGCAGATGTTGAGGGATTCCGATTTTTCTTATCGTTTGGATTCGTTGAGTTATTTCGATTAATTTTCCTTGTGTCTGTATCATTATGCGTCATGTTTTCTTATTCTGTACCTTTGACGTTTGTTTCAATGGCTGCAATGCCGTTGTTAATCGTTGCCGTGTTCCGCTTTGATAAAAAAGTACATCCTGCATTTCGGGATATTCGTAAATCATTTGGTAAGTTAAATACAAATGTTCAAGAAAACATTAGCGGGATTCATACTGTCAAGTCACTTTCTCGAGAATCATTTCAAATTAACAAATTTAACGACTCAAATGGTGATTATAAAGATCGTTACTTGTTTACGACGGAAATTTGGGCAAAATACTTTCCAGTTATGGAGTTCCTCGGCAATATTAGCGTAGTCTTCTTATTCGGTTATGGTGGCTACCTAGTTATGAATAACCAATTATCTGTTGGAGCACTTGTCGCGTTTTACAGCTTACTTGGCTACATCATTTTCCCAATTATGAACTTAGGTTTTACAGTCAACTTGTTTTCTCAATCCAAAGCATCAGGAGAACGACTATTAGAAGTTTTAGAAGCTCCAGAACCCATTCATTCTAAGAAAAATGCTGTGGACGGTTCAGGTATGAAGGGACATGTCGCTTTTGAAAATGTCACACTTCAATATCGTGAAGAGGACCAAGTCGCACTAAAGGATGTAAATCTTGTAGTAAAAGCTGGCAGACAGATCGGCTTAATTGGAGCCACTGGTTCAGGTAAAACAAGTTTAACTCAATTGTTAACACGATTTTATGAACCGACTGAAGGACATGTCAAAATTGATGGCATTCCGGTTGAGGATTATACATTATCATCGTTACGTTCAAAAATCGGCTTTGTTTTACAAGAGTCATTTTTATTCTCTTCTTCAATTAAAGCTAATATTTCGTATGGACGTCCAGACGCTTCAATGGAAGAAATTATTGACTCTGCTAAACGCGCAAATGCACATGATTTTATCATGGAATTGCCAGATGCATATGATACGATGCTTGGGGAGCGGGGACTAGGCTTATCGGGTGGGCAAAAACAACGTATTGCGATTGCGCGTGCGCTATGTCAAAACCCGGCCATTTTAATTTTGGATGACGCAACTAGTGCAGTTGATATGAAAACAGAGCTTCATATTCAACAAGCACTTGAAGAAGTCATGAAAGACCGCACAACATTTATCATTGCTCACCGAATCTCATCCGTAAAACATGCAGATGAGTTAATTGTCTTTGAACATGGCAAAATCGTTCAACGAGGCACACATGAGCAGTTAATTAATCAGACAGGTCTTTACAAACGTATATATGAAATTCAATACAAAGATCAGCTTGAAAATATTTATGCATAGAAAGGCGGAATCATCATGACAAAACAAATTAATCCCAGTGTATTAAAAAGATTCCGCTACTCTACGGATGATGTAATTGATGCACCATTTAACTGGTCCCAACTAGCTCGTTTATTTACGTATGTAAAACCTTATTCACGTTCATTACTGCCGAAAGCTTTCATAGCAGTAACGATAACCACACTTATTCGACTACTAATCCCCATATTAATAGGGGTATATGTCATAGATCGAGCATTAGAAACGAAAGATGTTGAATTGCTTTCGATTCTCGTAGGAACAATTGCGGTGCTGTATGTGGTTAATACAATTGCCAACCGATATCGTATACGATGGATGAATGAACTTGGTCAAAATGTAATTTACGATTTAAGGAAACATTTATTTACTCATGTACAATGGCTATCGCATAGATTTTTCGATCAACGGTCAGCGGGTTCGATTCTCGTTCGAATCATGAACGATATTAACTCGCTTCAAGAGTTATTTACTAATGGAGTCATTAACTTGTTGATGGATATACTTTTACTTATGGGTGTCCTCATCATTTTATTTACGCTTAGTCCACCACTTGCCTTAGCAGTTCTCGTTATTTTGCCAATGATGTTCTTTATTTCAACGACGTTACGCAAAAACATTCGTCGTTCATGGCAAGATGTACGTATGAAACAAGCGAAAATTAACTCTCATTTGAATGAAAGTATTCAAGGAATGCGTATTACTCAATCGTTTACACAAGAAAATGAAAATATGGCCTTCTTTAACGGCATTAATGAAGAAAGTTTTGAATCATGGCGTGTAGCAACGAAAAAGAACTCCATGTTCCGTCCGTTTGTTGAAATGACCAATGCCATTGGTTCCGTAGTATTGATTATTTACGGTGCCTACTTGATTAAAAATGGTCAATTAGATCTTGGTGCTTTCGTTGCTTTTGCTTTTTACCTCGGGATGTTCTGGGAACCTATTTCTCGACTGGGCATGGTGTATAACCAATTATTAATGGGGATGGCTTCATCAGAACGTATCTTCGAGTTCTTAGATGAGCAACCACTTGTAAATGACAAAAAGAATCCTATAAAAATTGGTCAATTACAAGGTCACGTTAAATTTGAAGATGTTCAATTTGGTTATGAAAAAGACCGCTTAGCTTTAAAAGGGATATCGCTTGAAATGAAAGCAGGAGAGACGGTGGCTCTTGTAGGACATACAGGATCTGGTAAAACGACAATTGCCAACTTAGTGTCTCGTTTTTATGACCCGACCAGCGGCGTTGTTAAAATGGATGGAAATGATATTCGCGATTTGTCATTAAGTGATTTGAGGGAACAAATTAGTATTGTTTTGCAAGAAACATTTATTTTCTCCGGAACCATTATGGACAATATTCGCTTTGGTAACCCTCATGCAAAAGATGAAGAAGTAATAGAGGCAGCACAAGCAGTTGGAGCAAATCGCTTTATTGACCGGTTATCTAATGGCTATGAAACTGAAGTTGAAGAACGAGGAAATATATTATCAGTTGGTGAAAGGCAGTTGCTGTCATTTGCACGTGCACTCCTTGCAAACCCACGGATCATTATTTTAGACGAGGCAACAGCGTCCATTGATACGGAAACCGAACTTCAAATTCAACAGGCATTACGTACGCTTTTGAAGGACAGAACGGCAATTATGATTGCACACCGATTATCTACAATTCGAGAAGCAAATCAGATTATTGTTTTAGAGAATGGAAGTGTTCTTGAATGTGGAAATCATGATTCGTTAATGAAAGATAGAGGACATTACCACCAGTTGGTCATGTCCCAATTTGGAGACATAGCAAACTGAATTTGAGCGACTTTCAAAGTTGTGATACACTATGTCCATTCGTACCGTACGGAGGTTGAAAGATGAAAAAAGAATTTGTAGTTATTGGGTTAGGTCGCTTCGGCGGAAGTATTGTTCGCGAGCTTATCGATCAAGGTGCAGACGTCATGGCCATTGATAAATTTGCGGACCGTGTAGATGAATTTGCGTCTATTGCAACACAAGCAATCGTAGCAGATACAACAGATGAATCAGTATTAAAATCGCTAGGAATTCGAAACTTTGAACATGTCATTGTGGCGATTGGTGAAGACATACAATCTAGTATTTTAACAACATTAATGTTAAAAGAAATAGGCGTAAATAAGATCACTGTCAAAGCTCAAAATGATTATCATGAAAAAGTATTACGAAAAATAGGTGCTGACCAAGTGGTGCATCCAGAACGAGACATGGGCATTAGAATTGCCAACAACATTATGACAAATAATGTCCTTGACTATTTAGAGCTGTCGGATGAACACTCAATTATGGAGATAAAAGCGAATGAAATATTGGCGGGTTCTACATTAATTGACCTTGATATTCGAGCGAAATATGGAATAAACATTGTCGGCATTAAACGTGGAACAGAAATTCTGGTATCACCACAAGCAGACGAGAAAATCCTTATTAATGACGTCTTAATCGTCATAGGTGCAGATGCAGATATAATTCGCTTCGAAAAAAAGGCAATGCACTAAAGAAAAGCGGAGCTGGCCACTCTAGACCGACACCTGCCCTAGAATGATTATCGATCTTGAAGAGGGAACCATTTCCTGGGAAATAGCGCCAAATAAAAACACTACCGAATAGCGGTAGTGTTTTTATTCATATATTTATACATTAGCTAGCTTTTATATCTATGCTTGGCTAATGCTTTCAAGACGTATGTACTAAGACCATTCTAGTGTCGACCGTGTTTAAATAGTTTCACCTGATTTTGAATATTAATCTATATAAGAGTAGCGAACTTAATTTTTTAAAACTTGGGGTCAGCGGTAGTGCAAGCTGGACTTTGCCATTAGACAAAAAAGCTGTGCAGAGTATCACAAAATGTGATATCTGCACAGCTTTTGCTATTTATTATACTTCCATGATGATTGGTAAAATCATTGGACGACGTTTTGTTTTTTCGTATAGATAAGGTCCTAATACATCAGTAATTTCATTTTTTAATTCTGACCATGGAGTTGCTTTTGATTGAATCGTTTTTTGGAGATGACGATTTAACATGTGCTGAGCTTCATTAATCATAGCTCCTGATTCACGCATGTAAACGAATCCGCGAGAAATGATGTCAGGTCCAGAAACTATCTTTTGACGTTCTTGGTCTGTTGTCACAACAACAATGACTAAACCTTCTTCAGATAGAATTCGACGATCACGTAAGACGATATTACCAACATCACCGATTCCGCTGCCATCAATGTAAACATCTCCAGAAGGGATACGACCAGCTACTGCTGCTTCATTTTGGCTAAGAGCTAAAACATCACCATTATCCATAATGAATGTGTTTTCTGGTTCAACATCACAATCCACAGCTAATTCTGTATGTATTTTCAACATACGATATTCACCATGAATCGGCATAAAGAATTTTGGTTTCATTAAGCGTAACATCAATTTTTGCTCTTGTTGAGAACCATGACCGGAAGTATGAACATTATTCAATGAACCATGAATAACATCTGCTCCGGCACGGAATAATAAATTGATTGTACGGTTTATACTACTACGATTTCCAGGAATCGGCGAAGAAGAGAAAATAACCGTATCCGCTGGTTGGATTTGAATTTGACGATGTGTACCATTAGCTAAACGAGAAAGTGCAGCCATTGGTTCACCTTGACTACCCGTACATAAAATCATTACTTCATTTGCCGGAAGACGATTTAATGTTTGTGTGTCAACAAAAGTCTCTTTAGGTGCATTGATATAACCTAATTCACGTCCAATTGTAATGGCATTGTCCATGCTTCTACCAAAGACAGCAATTTTACGGCCGTGATGAATAGCTGCTTCCACAACTTGTTGTAATCGATAAATATTAGAAGAGAAGGTTGCGAAAATAATACGACCATCCACTTTACGGAAAATCTCCGATAAACTTTCTCCAACTTTTCGTTCAGACATTGTGAATTCAGGAACTTCTGCATTTGTACTATCAGATAATAGACATAACACGCCATCGCGACCGATTTCAGCCATTTTTGTTATGTTAGCTGGTTCACCAACAGGAGTGAAATCAAATTTGAAATCACCTGTATGAACAATATTTCCGGGTGGTGTTTTAACGACTACACCAAATGCATCTGGAATACTATGAGTTGTTCTATAGAAGCTAACCGATGTTTTACGGAATTTAATAACTTCATCTTCAGTAATTACGTGCATTTTTGTCGTACGTAATAAACCATGTTCTTCAAGTTTATTTCTTAGTAGTCCAAGAGCTAGTTTGCCCCCGTAAATTGGTACGTTTAATTGTTTAAGCAAGTAAGGAATACCACCGATATGATCTTCGTGACCATGTGTAATAAATAGACCTTTAATCTTGTCCACATTTTTCACAAGATACGAGTAATCAGGAATAACGTAATCAATCCCGAGTAAGTCATCTTCAGGGAATTTAATACCTGCATCAATTAAAATAATTTCATCTTGGAATTGAACTCCATATGTGTTTTTACCGATTTCGCCCAGTCCGCCGAGAGCGAATACCGCTGTCTGATCATTCTTAACAAATTTCATAAGTTTTATTTTTTCTCCACTTTAAAGTTTTCGCTAGCTTGCTCATAAGATAAATGATTACCTTCAAGAAGCTGAACAAATTCAATATTATATTTGCGATCCTTTAGTGCGTAACGAACTTCACGTTCAGATGACGCTTCAATATAAAGGCTTTTTGTGTTTTCGCGAACTGGCACTTCAAGCACGTTCTCTTGGTAATATACTTTGTAAATCATATTTTGGTCTCCTTTTTCACGTTCAAAATAATTTCACTCTCTCTATATTATCACGTGCTTCTTTTAAAATAAAGAAAAGCCCTACTATAAATAGTAGGGCAAAAAATTATGCAATTGTTTTTTTCCCGAGTATGCCGCCTAGTCGTCTTAAAATTTTCCTTTTTAGACGTTTTAACATGGCAAATCACTCCTCATTTATATTATACAGAATATTTCGCTTTTTGTAAAGACTACTTGTCTTTAGTACAATTCTTACTAGAGAGAAAGGGTGAATATTATGAAGAAATTTTTATTTTTTGATATAGATGGCACACTCTATGATTCCAATAAACAATTACCGGCTAAAGCGAAAGAAGCCATTTTTGAAACAAAAAGAAATGGTCATGAAGTTTTTATTGCTACAGGACGTGCCCCATTTATGATTCAAGAGGTTTTGAAAGAATTAGAAATAGATTCGTATATTTGTTTTAATGGTCAATATGTAGTTTATAAAAATGAAGTTATTTATAATAATGAAATTGATAAAGAGCAGCTTCAATTAGTTTCAGAATTTGCCGAACGAAATAATCATCCTTTGGTATATATGAATGCTGAAAAAATGATTTCTTCTATTGAACATCACCCTCATATTGAAGAAAGTATTGAGACACTAAAATTACCACATCCACAATACGAAGAAGATTTTTATCTTAATCAACCAATTTTTCAAGCATTGGTTTTTTGTTCTATAGAAGAAGAGAATTCGTATCATAAAACTTTCTCACAGTTAAAATTTGTTAGATGGCATCGTGTGTCAGTGGACATATTGCCTAAGGGTACTTCAAAAGCAAACGGCATTCATTTTGTAAGTGAAAAATACAACATTGACTTAAAGGATACGATTGCGTTCGGTGACGGATTAAACGACATCGAAATGTTGGAAACTGCAGGTTTCGGAGTTTCAATGGGGAATGGTCATGAAGAAGCCCTTAAGAGAGCCGATTACGTTACAAGTCATGTTGATGAAGATGGTTTAGTAAACGCATTAAGGTATTTAAATCTTATTTAAGAGGTTTTCTAAAATAGATGATATTAAAAAAAGGTTCCCAGTCATTCAATTGGGAACCTTTTTTTTAGTTTCTTTCATATGGTACTGCATCTGGAATTTCTGCGAATGGATTTTTTTTATCGATATGATCATAGAACATGATACCGTTTAAATGATCAATTTCATGTTGAAAAGCGATAGCAGCTAATCCTTTTAAGCGAAGTTTAAATTCACTTCCATCTGGATAAAAGCCTTTTGCTGTGATTCGCGCATATCTAGGAACATATCCTTCGATAACTCGATCAACAGATAAACAACCTTCACCTACAGAGATGTAGGTTTTTTCAACTGAGTGACTAATTATTTTGGGATTTATTGCAACTAAACTTAATTTGGCTTCATCATCTGTTAAATGGAGTGCAAACATTCGCTTTGAAACATTTACTTGAGGTGCAGCAATCCCAATTCCAGGACGCAAATCGTAGCGTTCGATCATTTCGGGATCTTGACTATTTTTAACATATTCAAGTAAGTCTTGTGCTAATTTTGCATTTTCAATAGATAATGGAAAATCTACTTCTACAGCTTTTTGTCGCAAAGTTGGATGTCCTTCGCGAATAATATCTTTCAGTTCAAACATTTTGGTCTTCCTTTCCAACTTTGATTCTCTAATTAGTATAACGAAGGTTGACGTTCGTGCAACAAAAAGAGGAACTTTAGAATGTTGAAATTTCTTCCTTTAAGGTCTATAGTAGTAAATGATTTAGGAGGTTTTCAAATGAAAAAAATTGTAATTGGGACATTTCTTTCCACTTCTCTTTTACTTTCTGCATGCTCTATAGGAGCGCCTAATGATGAAATGTTATCAGAAACATTAGCAAAAGTGTATGAAGAGGAACAAGGGTACCGTGACGCACAGGAAAAGTTAGCTGAATTAGAAAAAAAAGAACAAAGCACTTTTAATGCAACCATGAAATTGACACAAGAACAAAAAGCCGAAGTGACTTTAAAAGTAGAAGAATTAAAAGCTTCGTTATACGAGAGATTAACATTACTTAAAGAAGAAAATGAGTCAATAAAAAATGCACAAGAGTCGTTATCGTCATTTGAAGCAATAGTGGATGACACTAAAGATAAAGAAGTGAAAACTGCCTTAAACAATTTAAAGTCTTTACTTGAAACTCGCTATGAAGCTCATGCAGTGGTAAGTAGTGAGTATCAAAAATTAACAGACCTACAAATCAAGCTTTATGATATGTTAGCAGATGAGAAAACGGAGCAAGCTCAACTTCAAGAACAAGTATTAAACGTCAATAAACAAAATGATGTTGTGCAATCCGCAATTAATGCGTTTAACGAAGCTACAAAAAAAGTTAACGCAACGAAATCGTCTGTGTATGATTCTTTAGATGAAGAGAAGTAAAACGATCTCAATGTGAGGTCGTTTTTTGTGTGATAGAGGCGGTTGTAATGTTCTTATATTTTATAATACAGAGATTTTTTTGTACTAGTACAGAATACTATTGTTTGAATACATAAAAAATAACAAGTTGTTATATAACTAGAGTTACCATTGATTGACCCAAAATTTAAAGTTGAGTATACTAGGAAAGAATGAACATTGTATCACTTGAATTTTCATGAATTTTTAATACAGATATATAAGGAGAGGTGTTAACATGGCAGCAAAAAATGCTAAGCAAGTAGGTCCAGTAGAAGTACTACAAGCGATCGAAGAAAAATTTGAAATGCTTCAGATTTTAAACGAAGAAGGCGAAATCGTTAACAAAGAAGCAGATCCCAAATTATCAGATGATGAATTAACAGAGTTAATGAGTCGTATGGTGTATACACGAATTCTTGACCAACGTTCAATTTCTTTAAACAGACAAGGTCGTTTAGGGTTCTATGCACCTACTGCTGGTCAAGAAGCTTCTCAATTGGCTTCTCACTTCGCACTTGAAAAAGAAGATTTTATTCTTCCAGGATACCGCGATGTACCACAATTGATTTGGCACGGTCTACCATTATCACAAGCATTCTTATTTTCACGTGGCCACTTCATGGGTAATCAAATTCCTGAAGATGTGAAAGTATTACCACCACAAATTATTATTGGTGCTCAATTCATCCAAGCTGCTGGAGTAGCACTTGGTATGCAAAAACGCGGAAAAAAATCAGTTGCCATTACATATACAGGCGACGGTGGTTCTTCTCAAGGTGATTTCTATGAAGGAATTAACTTCGCGGGTGCGTTCCGTTCTCCTGCAATCTTCATCGTTCAAAATAACCAATATGCAATCTCGACTCCACGTGAATTGCAAACAGCTGCAAAGACTATTGCACAAAAAGGTATTGCTGCTGGTATACCAAGTATATTAGTTGATGGGATGGATCCGTTAGCAGTTTACGTGGCGACGCGTGATGCACGTGAGCGCGCTGTAAATGGTGAAGGACCAACATTAATTGAAACATTATGTTACCGCTATGGACCACACACAATGGCTGGGGACGATCCAACTCGCTACCGTACATCAGATACTGATTCTGAGTGGGAAAAGAAAGATCCATTGGTGCGTTTCCGTGCTTATTTAGAAGCAAAAGGACTTTGGAATGAAGAAAAAGAAAATGAAGTAATTGAAAAAGCTAAAGAAGAAATTAAAGCTGCGATTAAAATAGCAGATGCTGCTCCGAAACAAAAAGTGACAGATTTAATGGAAATTATGTACGATCCAAATACTGAAATGCCATATAACTTAAAAGAACAATATGAACTTTACAAAGAGAAGGAGTCGAAGTAACCGATGGCACAAATGACGATGATTCAAGCAATTACGGATGCACTCCGTACAGAGCTTAAGAATGATGAAAACGTCCTCGTCTTCGGTGAAGACGTTGGAAATAACGGTGGAGTTTTCCGTGCAACTGAAGGTTTACAAAAAGAATTTGGGGAAGATCGTGTATTCGATACACCACTTGCAGAATCAGGTATCGGTGGTTTAGCAGTAGGTTTATCTTTAGAAGGTTTCCGTCCAGTTCCTGAAATACAATTCTTTGGTTTCGTATATGAAGTAATGGATTCGATTAGTGGTCAATTAGCGCGTATGCGTTTCCGTAGTGGTGGTAAATACAGTGCACCAGTTACCATTCGTTCTCCTTTTGGTGGCGGCGTTCATACACCAGAAATGCATGCAGACAGTTTAGAAGGATTAATGGCAGCTCAACCAGGATTGAAAGTTGTAATTCCATCTTCTCCATATGATGCAAAAGGGTTATTAATTTCTTCAATTCGTGATAATGACCCAGTTATCTTCTTGGAGCATATGAAATTATATCGTTCATTCCGCCAAGAAGTACCGGAAGAAGAGTACACAATTCCTCTAGGCAAAGCTGAAGTGAAACGTGAAGGTAAAGATTTAACAATTATAGCTTACGGTGCAATGGTTCATGAAAGCTTGAAAGCAGCAGAAGAACTTGAAAAAGAAAATTACTCGGTTGAAGTAATTGATTTACGTACCATTCAACCATTGGATATTGAAACAATCATTGCATCAGTTGAAAAAACTGGTCGTGTTGTTGTTGTTCAAGAAGCACAAAAACAAGCGGGTATTGCTGCAAATGTTGTAGCTGAAATTAACGAACGCGCAATTTTAAGCTTAGAAGCACCTGTTTTGCGTGTGTTTGCACCGGATACAATATTCCCATTCTCTCAAGCAGAAACAGTTTGGTTACCTAATGCAAAAGATATTATTGTTACAGCTAAAAAAGTATTAACATTCTAAAATATTCTAATAACGCTCACAACAGAAAGGGTGAATTTTGTGGCATTTGAATTTCGATTACCGGATATCGGTGAAGGTATACACGAGGGTGAAATCGTAAAATGGTTCGTCAACGCTGGCGATACCATTGGTGAAGATGATATTTTATGTGAAGTTCAAAACGATAAAGCTGTCGTTGAAATTCCTTCTCCAGTAGCAGGGAAAGTAGAAGAAGTAGTCGTTGAGGAAGGTATTGTTGCAACAGTAGGTCAAGTATTGATCCGTATTGATGCACCAGGCTATGAAGACCTTAAGTTTAAAGGTGATCACGAAGATGAGCCGAAAGCTGAAGCAGGTCACCCAGTAGAAAAAGAAGCAACACCTGTTGCTAAAGAGCAAGCTCCTGAGAATGAATCAGTAGAGGCAACTAAAGCAGCTCCAAAAACAGAAGCTGAGCCAAAGGGCGAGCAAGATCCAAACGGTCGTGTTATTGCGATGCCATCGGTTCGTAAATTTGCGCGTGACAATAAGGTAGAAATTTCTCAAGTAAATGGTTCAGGCAAAAATGGTCGTGTGATGAAAACAGACATAGAATCATTCATGGATGGTGGACAAGCCTCTGAAACAACTAGTCAAGAAGAAGTTGTAACAAATGAAGAAATTTCATCATCTGTAGAAAAAGTGAATAAAGCAACAAAACCTGCAGCTCCCGCTTTAGAAGGAGAATTCCCAGAAACTCGCGAGAAAATGTCTGGTATTCGTAAAGCTATAGCTAAAGCGATGGTTCATTCAAAACATACTGCTCCACACGTAACGTTGATGGATGAAGTAGATGTGACAGAACTGGTTGCTCATCGTAAGAAATTCAAAGAATTAGCACTTGAAAAAAATATTAAGTTAACGTATTTACCATATGTGGTAAAAGCATTAGTGAATACACTTCGTGAATTCCCAGACTTTAATCGTTCTCTTGACGATGAAGCGGGTGAAATCATTCAAAAACATTATTTCAACATCGGAATTGCTGCAGATACAGAAAAAGGTTTATTAGTACCAGTTATCAAACACGCAGACCGCAAATCAGTATTTGCGATTTCAGATGAAATTAATACACTAGGTGGAAAAGCACGTGATGGCAAACTATCACCGTCTGAAATGAAGGGTGCATCATGTTCAATCACGAATATTGGTTCAGCTGGCGGACAGTGGTTCACACCAGTAATTAACCATCCAGAGGTTGCAATACTAGGAATTGGTCGTATTGCAGAGAAACCTGTCATAAAAAATGGTGAAATTGTAGCGGCTCCTGTGTTAGCATTATCTTTGAGCTTTGATCATCGAATGATCGACGGTGCGACTGCTCAGCACGCATTAAATAACATTAAGCGTTTGCTTAGCAATCCAGAACTTTTATTAATGGAGGCGTAAAATCATGGTAGTAGGAGATTTTCCAATTGAAACAGATACGCTCGTAATTGGCTCAGGCCCTGGCGGATATGTTGCAGCAATTCGTGCAGCACAAACTGGCCAAAAAGTAACAATCGTTGAAAAAGAACATATTGGTGGAGTTTGTTTAAACGTTGGTTGTATTCCATCAAAAGCTTTAATTTCAGTTGGTCACCGTTTCGACCATGCAAAACACTCAGATGATATGGGAATTACAGCATCTGATGTAAAAATCGACTTTTCAAAAGCACAAGCGTTCAAAGACAGTGTCGTTAAGAAATTAACGGGTGGAGTTGAAGGTTTACTAAAAGGTAATAAAGTGGAAGTCGTCCGCGGTGAAGCTTACTTTGTAGACGCAAACACAGTTCGTGTAATGGACGAAAAATCATCACAAACATATAAGTTTAAACATGCAATTATCGCAACTGGTTCTCGACCAGTAGAAATTCCTTCTTTCAAGTTTTCTAAACGTGTATTGAGCTCTACAGGTGCATTGAATCTAACTGAAATTCCAGGAAAACTAGTCGTTATTGGCGGCGGTTATATCGGAACTGAACTAGGTACAGCTTATGCAAACCTGGGCTCACAAGTAACAATTGTTGAAGGCGGAAACGATATCTTAGCTGGTTTTGAAAAGCAAATGACAACTATTGTCAAAAAAGGCTTGAAGAAAAAAGGCGTGGAAATTGTCACTAAAGCAGTTGCTAAAGGCGTTGAAGAAACAGAAACAGGCGTTGTTGTTACATTTGAAGCAGGCGGCGAAGAGAAGAAAGTCGAAGCGGATTATGTATTAGTAACAGTTGGTCGTCGTCCAAACACAGACGAGATGGGTCTTGAAGAAATTGGTATTAAAATGGGCGAACGTGGTTTGATCGAAGTCGACAAACAAGTTCGTACTAACATCGAAAATATTTTTGCAATTGGTGACGTGGTTGCAGGACTTCAACTTGCTCATAAAGCTTCTTATGAAGGTAAAGTAGCAGCTGAAGTAATTGCAGGACAGACATCTATAGTAGATTATTTAGCTATTCCTGCTGTTTGTTTCACAGATCCAGAACTTGCTACAGTTGGATTAAACGAAGAGCAAGCTAAAAAAGAAGGCTTTGAAGTTACGGCTGGGAAATTCCCATTCGGAGCAAACGGTCGTGCATTAGCATTAAACGCTACTGATGGTTTCGTGAAGCTTGTTTCACGTAAATCTGATGGTTTACTACTTGGTGCTCAAATCGTCGGTCAAGGAGCTTCTGATATGATTGCTGAACTTGGTTTAGCGATTGAATCAGGAATGACTGTAGAAGACATTGCCATGACAATTCACGCGCATCCTACATTGGGAGAAATCTCAATGGAAGCTGCTGAAGTTGTAATGGGTCATCCAATTCATATCCTTTCAAAATAAAATTAATCTCTACAGCCGTACAGGGTTTCCTGTACGGTTTTTTAGTGCGAATTTTTATTATATAAATAGCTTTTAAATCTTAGGATGAGGAAATCTTTAAAAGCATCTTGTTGACCGAGTCTTAACCTTATAATGATTTGGTACCCATTGATGTGACTACTAGAGATAGGACCTTTTAAATTACTTGAACACTTAGGTTTTTGGGGAGCTTTGGAAAGCACCGTGCTGTATCTTACCTAATGAACAAGTATGGGGGACGTGACTTTGTCATAATCTTGAGGCTTGGATGCTTTCGTCGCTCCCCTACAATCTTCGGCGGCTACCGCATTACTTTATTTTGGAGAGTGTTGATGATAGCTAACCCTCGCTTTTCTATAAAGAAGTGTTCACTCAAATCTTGAAAATAAAATAAGTAGATAGAGGCTGAAATATCATCTTCGGCCGAATATCTTCATGAAGACAGAGACGATTCTTTTGTAAACCAAACGATTTTCACTGTGAGAGTACAGGTAGCAAGGAAGCGAAGTCACAAGCCCGCCTCGCTTTTCTTAAGACCAAGGTGCAGCAGGTCAAGCATGCGAAGCGACTTGAAACCTATCTTCCTTAGTGAAAACAATCATGGTTTCACTTGATACTCACCTATTTTGAATGATGTTTCAGCACTGAATGTTTTACAAAACATCACAAGAATTCAATTGAAAATCAGCCCTATATTATTACTACATTGTTAATACGGTGGTCGTAAGATTTGTAGAAATTATGCTAAAATATACCTTGGAAAGGGATACGGTGATACATATGAAGTACACAAAATTGATGACATTGACTTTATTAGCACTTATGTTGGCAGCGTGTGGGAAAGAAGAAACAAAGACTCCTGCATCAGCACCTGCGCAAGAAGAAGTTGATGAAAAAATTGAAAATGAAGAAACAAACGAAGAACTAGTCACAGATGTTGTAGAAGAAGAGCCAATGGAAGAAGTTACAACCAAGCCTCTGTATAAGTTAAATGAAGCTAATTGGGCATTTAAACCAATCGCCGATGCACCATCTAAAGTTGTATTGTTAACAATTGATGACGCGCCAGACAAGCGGTCGTTAGAAATGGCGAAAACATTGAAAGAATTGAATGCACCCGCTATCTTTTTTGTAAATGGTCATTTCTTAGATACGGATGAAGAAAAAGCTGTTTTGAAAGAAATTCACGCCATGGGCTTTGCTATCGGAAACCATACACAAACACATGCAAATTTAAAAGACCTTACTGAGGAACAACAGCGTGCTGAAATTATGCAAGTTTCAGAAAAGGTTGAAGCGATAATCGGAGAGAAACCAAAATACTTCCGTGCGCCATTCGGATCAAATACTGATTTCAGCAAAGCACTAGTGAAAGAACAAGGAATGTTATTAATGAATTGGACATACGGCTATGACTGGGTATCTGAATATCAAGATGCTAAAGCTTTAACTGGCATCATGGTCAACAGCGAGTTTTTGACGAACGGTGCGAATCTTTTAATGCACGATCGTGTTTGGACCGCTGCCGCTCTAAAAGGAATTGTTGAAGGTTTGCGTGGCAAAGGGTACGAAATGATTGACCCGGCCACGATACAAGGTGTAACTGCGGAATAATCGTAAACCAAATACCACACCATATTTCTTTTTACTAAAAAGGCTGAGATTTCCCTTATCAGGAGACTCAGCCTTTTTCATTTAAATGCTTAATAGAAAGCTTTATGTTCTTTTATTACTCGTATCAACTTTAACTCATCATCTTCTGGTCCTTGAACCGGTAATCCTGCTTCAATATTCATATGGATATATGCAATATTATCTTCAGTAATGATTTCTCCAGGAATGAAAATCGGAATCCCTGGTGGGTAGACCATGATAAATTCAGCTGAAATACGGCCAACTGATTCTGCAAACGGTACAACTTCTGTCGTAGCATAAAAAGCATCACGAGGAGTCATCGCTAAACGTGGAATATCAGGCATAGTTACAAAAGGTTCAATAACCGTAACTTCTGATTCGAAATCTTTTGCCATACGTTGAAGAGCATTTACTAGCAAGGTTAATTCTTTTTTAGAGTCTGCAATCGTCACGATACACAAAATATTATATAGATCTGATAATTCCACTTCAATATTAGCTTTTTCACGCAGCCATTCTTCAGCTTGGTGTCCGGTAATACCTAAGTTTTTAACGCTTATCAATAGCTTGGTAGGATCTATATCATAAGTTGCTGACGTCCGTAATATCTCATTGCCTACACAGCGTAAGTTCGGAATTTGATTGATACGTTTACGAGCATCTTTCGCTAACCGAATCGTCGTTGATAATAAGTCATGACCATGAATAGCCAATTGTCGTCTCGCAGTATCAAGTGAAGCTAAGATTGGATAGGATGTGGAAGTTGTTGTTAGCATAGATAATATTGATTGAACACGTTTAGAAGATACTAACCCTTCACGCACATTTAAAACAGAACTTTGAGTCATTGAGCCACCAAGTTTGTGTACGGAAGTCGCTGCCATATCTGCTCCAGCCTCCATCGCCGAAATAGGTAATGATTCATGGAAATGAATATGAACACCGTGGGCTTCATCCACTAATACGGGGATTCCTCGAGTATGTGAAATATCAACAATACGTTTTAAATCTGCTGCAATACCGAAATAAGTAGGATTAATCACAAGCACTGCTTTAGCATCAGGATGAGCTTCAAGAGCCTTTTCCACAGACTCTGGAGAAATTCCATGTGAAATTCCCAGTTCTGAATCGACTTCTGGATGTATAAAGACTGGTGTAGCACCTGCAAATACAATCGCAGACATGATGGATTTATGAACATTACGTGGCACCAAAATTTTGTCTCCTGGTCCACAAACACTTAAAATCATAGTCATAATAGCACCGCTTGTCCCTTGAACAGAGAAAAATGTGAAGTCTGCTCCAAAAACTTCTGCGGCTAGCTCTTGTGCTTTTTTTATAGCACCTTTTGGTGAATGCAAATCATCAAGTGGAGCAATATTAATTAAATCAATGGAAAGAATATTATCGCCAACGAATTCACGAAAAGCTGGATCGACACCATTTCCTTTTTTATGACCGGGAATATGAAATTGAATAGGATGTCTATTGCGATGTTTAAGCAAGACATCAAATAATGGAGTTTCTAACTGTGACAATGTCGTACCACCTCAACTTTCTCAAAAGATAGTTCAAACAGTTTGAAAAAATAATCGAATTCACATTAAACAGGATGCCTCTATCGTTTCCAATGGATACATTGAAATCACAATGACTGCACTTTTGCACGTACTCGATTCTTTTAAACTTCTTTTGAACAAATAATTAAAATGAAAAACAAGTGAATTATAGCATTTTGACTAGCGGATGACCATAAATATTTAAAGGAATTTCGACAATAGAGTCGAATAAACTACTTATATTAATAGGAGGAGTGTCATAAATGAACTGGCAAACACGTATTACGGACTTATTACATATACAATACCCAATTATACAAGGTGGACTTGCTTACCTTGCATATGCGGATTTGGCAGCTGCTGTGTCGAATGCTGGAGGACTGGGACAAATCACCGCGATGAGTTTGGAGTCACCTGACGCATTGCGTAAAGAAATACAAAAAGTACGTTCTCTGACCAATCTACCATTTGGTGTTAACTTCGCTATCGGCGATCATGATCGTCCATTTTCTCATATGCTTGAAGTTGCAATTGAAGAGAATGTACCCGTTGTATCAATGACGGGTGGCAATCCAACGCCAATTTTTGATCAACTAAAAGGAACAAACATAAAAAAATTAGTGTTAGTTGCTGCAACAAGACAAGCTCAAAAAGCAGAAGAACTTGGTGCTGATGCTGTAATGGTTGTAGGTCAAGAAGGCGGGGGCCACTTAGGTCGAGATGATGTGGGAACAATGGTACTGGTGCCTCGTGTTGTAGATGCAGTGTCCATTCCGGTGATTGCCTCAGGTGGTATAGGAGACGGTCGAGGATTAATGGCTGCTTTAGCCCTTGGTGCAGAAGGAATAGAAATGGGAACGCGTTTTATTGCGACAAAAGAATGCGTTCATGCTTCTTTTGTTTATAAACAAGCGTTAGTAGATAGCACCGAAACAGGAACGACCGTTATTAAACGTACGATTGGAGCTCCTGCAAGAGCACTCATAAACCCATGGACAGATAAAATTCATGAAATTGAAGCTTCCACACCTACTTATGAAGCGTTGAAAGAGTATATTAGCGGTCAAGCAAACAAACAATATATATATGAAGGTCTTGAGTCCAAAGGTTTTGGTTGGGCAGGCCAAGTAGCAGGTTTGATAGATGATGTCCCTTCCGTGGAAGAACTTTTTGTAAGAATGATTTCACAAGCAGAAAAATTCCGCGTAAAATGGAGATAACGAAAGGGTGATGCAAGCATGAGTTTTTCATATCCATTTTCAAAAGATTGGTCGACGAATGAAATTATCGCTGTAGTCCAATTTTTCGAAACGATAGAAAATGCGTACGAACAAGGAGTTAACCGAGAAGTCTTGGTGGAAAAATATCGACGATTTAAAGAAGTCGTTCCTTCAATGGCAGAAGAGAAAACCTATTTCCGTGATTTCGAAAAAGAAAGCGGCTATATCTGTTATCCAATCATAAAAAAAATGAAAGAGACAACAAAAGGAGCAATTATAAAAGGAGCAGGGAGATAATCCCTTGCTCCTTTATTTTTTATTTACCATCACATTATAGATTGGTAGAAGCGCTTCAAAAGTTTCTTCTGCAAAAATATCAAACGCTTCTTCGGAAAGCTCAATAGCTTGTTCGCTAGAAAGATGTCGACCCACTATAAATTCTGCTTTTTTCACATCACGCAACCGCTCTAATAAAGAAGGTAAAAGTTCTTTGTGGGCTTTTCTTAGAGGATAAGCTTCAGGAGACATGTGATCTCCAGAAATAATGAAGTCTTGCGGCATTTTTTTAAATAAAGTTTTCTTTTTTGATAATCTTTCAGCAATTTGAACTTTATCCGGAGCTTCATAAATAACTGCTAAAATAATAAACACATGCGTCTTCCATAAACCGATTTGAAAATGTGGCATGGCTTTATATCCTCGTTTATAAGGGGCAAATGCAACCCATGAATCTTTGGGGGGATTTACAGAACGTCTCGCATGCCTCGCAACATGAGGATAGAATTCATCTCCTGTTTTACTTGAGAAGTAAGACGCATATGTATTCCCGAATTCCTCGAATTTTGGTCGGACTTTTTCAATCAAAGCGTGCATACGATGTTCTAAACCATCTATTTGGAAAACGTCAAAATCTGCTTGTTCCCACGTGTTTTTCAAATTTTTTTCCACCTTTCGCATTTCCTATGTTTAGTTTAATCAAAAGATGGGAAAAAATCTTGTAAGTAGTCTTAATGAAGTTGACAAAATTAACTTCTTGTCATATTGTATATAAAACATTCAGAATATTTTGATTTATAATCAGAAAAGGGGTGTAAGACCATGAAACAAGTTGTTCATATCGTACGCAAACAAGAGATAGAGAAAAAATTAATCTTAGGGTTAAAATTGGAGCTTGACTATGAACTTGCCTCTCTGTTCGATGCAATTAAACATGAAAACCAAAGTGAAATTGAGAAGAGCAAAGTAAGACTAGGTGAGATTCATTCTGAGTTGGAGGCCTTGCATGCCTTATATTGAAAACAAAAAAACACATATTAATACGTAAGCACCTAATGGTCAATTTCTGACATAAGGTGCTTTTTTGTTTATACTAAGGTTAATGATTTAGGAAAGGCGGCTAGTCAATTGGAACTTCAAAAACTCGATCGTTATGCAAAAGCATTAATTAAAGAAGCAGGTAGAAAAATTCGTCAGTCTTTTTCAAGCAAACTGGCTATAGAATCAAAAGCGGATGCCAATGATTTGGTGACCAATATAGATAAAGAAATTGAACAATTTTTCATTAAACATATTCGACATGATTTTGAAGGTCACTTCATTTTAGGCGAAGAAGGATTCGGTGATCGCCTCACTAACCTCGATGGGTATGTGTGGATGTTGGATCCAATCGATGGGACAATGAATTTTATCCATCAGCAACGAAATTTCGCCATATCGTTGGGTATTTATAAGGATGGTATAGGGGTTCTCGGTTACATATATGATGTAATACATGATGAATTATATAGTGCACAAAAAGGACAAGGGGCATATTTAAACGATGAGCCAATCCCTCTCCTTGAATCAACAACGATTTCAGAAGCTATTATTGGAATGAATGCGAGTTGGGTAGTGCCAAACAGTTATATTGAAAATGAAGGACTTGTAAGGCTTGTTAAAGACGTCAGAGGCATACGTTCGTATGGATCAGCAGCTCTCGAACTAGCCTATGTCGCAACAGGAAGAATAGATGCCTATATGTCTATGCGTTTATCGCCCTGGGATGTTGCGGGAGGTGTCGTGATCGCACAAGAAGTAGGCGCAGTAGCAACTAATTTGAATGGACAACCTTTAAAATTACTTGGACAAGATACATTTCTTGTGGCACGAAAAAGTCTGCATGACACTTTAATCGAGAAATACATTATTCTAAAATAGGCTCTGTTAAACAATCCTGTCGTTTATCGTAGATTTGCGCTAGCCGCACGTTCCGAATGAGCCAACAAGTATGAAAACCACATACTTGTGGGTCTCACACTTCACGCTCTTGCGGCATGCTAGGCGCAAAATGTACTCTTTCGCTTCGGCCGACCATCTACTTAAAGAAACCTTTTATTCTGTAATACACCAAACCAAAATTACGGTGTGCTTCCAGGTTGCAGGGGTGCGAAGGATGCACACCCGCCCCAGGATGATTTACAAAAAGAGAGGTGGGTGTGCATCCTCTTTATTTTCTAGATTATTGTGTAGCTGGTAAAGAGTCCGAAGCGAACTGGAAACCCGTCATACTTAGTGAATGGAATTAAGGATTCGGTTCGTAGTTGTGTTTGTTCTTCAATATATACAGAATTCATTAACATAGTCTTAAAATAAAAAGCAAGAAATGGAAGTCCTCCATTTCTTGCTTTTTCCTATAATAAACCTTGTTCGCGCATTTTCTTTTTCGTTTTAAAGCCAAATCCCATCACGAGGATTAATAATAAAATACTCACAAGAATACCTGGAATACTACGTAACCCAACGGAAATCCCAATAGAGAACATTGATAGCAAAGCCAACAGGGAGTAAAGCGCAAATACCCATTTAAAATTTTTCACGGAAAGTCCTCCACCTAATAAATAAAATTTTTCAATGCAAAATCAGACAAATATATATAACATGTGCTATAATAACACAGTTAAGGACTCGAAAAAAGAATATGGAGTGAAACAATGACTAATTTACGTCAAGACCTAAGAAATATTGCAATAATTGCCCACGTTGACCATGGTAAAACTACTTTAGTTGACCAAATGTTAAAACAATCAGGTACTTTCCGTTCAAATGAACATGTGGATGAGCGTGCCATGGATTCTGGTGATATCGAGCGTGAGCGCGGTATAACTATCCTAGCTAAAAATACAGCGATCCAATATAAAGATGTGAAGATCAACATTCTTGACACGCCTGGCCACGCTGACTTTGGTGGAGAAGTTGAACGTATTATGAAAATGGTAGACGGTGTTCTACTTGTAGTTGACGCATACGAAGGTTGTATGCCACAAACTCGTTTCGTATTGAAAAAAGCACTAGAACAAAATTTGCAACCTATCGTTGTTGTAAACAAAATTGACCGTGACTTTGCACGTCCTGAAGAAGTTGTGGACGAAGTTCTAGAACTTTTCATTGAACTTGAAGCAAATGACGAACAATTAGAATTCCCAGTAATTTTCGCATCAGGTATGAATGGTACTGCAAGTCTTTCATCTGACGTTGCAGATCAAGAAGAAAACATGAAAGTAATTTATGATGCAATTATTGAACACATTCCAGCGCCAGTTGATAACAAAGAAGACCCACTTCAATTCCAAGTGTCTCTTTTAGATTACAATGACTATGTTGGCCGTATTGGTATTGGTCGCGTATTCCGTGGAACTATGGAAGTAGGACAACAAGTCTCTCTAATGAAATTAGACGGTAAAGTGAAAAACTTCCGTGTTACAAAAATGTTTGGATTTATGGGTCTAAAACGTATTGAAATTCAACAAGCTCACGCTGGTGATTTGATTGCCGTTTCAGGAATGGAAGATATCAACGTTGGGGAAACAGTTTGTCCAACAGAACATCCTGAGGCATTACCTATTTTACGTATCGATGAGCCAACTCTTCAAATGACGTTCCTAGTGAACAACAGTCCATTCGCTGGACGTGAAGGTAAATGGGTAACATCTCGTAAAATTGATGAGCGTTTACAATCTCAACTTGAAACAGACGTTTCATTACGTGTTGAGCCTACAGATTCTCCTGATGCATGGGTAGTTTCTGGTCGCGGAGAATTGCATTTATCTATCTTGATTGAGAACATGCGCCGTGAAGGTTTCGAATTACAAGTGTCTAAACCAGAAGTTATTGTTCGTGTTATCGATGGCGTTCGTTGTGAGCCAGTTGAACGTGTACAAGTTGATGTACCTGAAGAACATGTTGGCTCAATTATTGAATCAATGGGTGAACGTAAAGGTGAAATGCTTGATATGGTTAATAACGGTTCAGGTCAAGTACGTTTAGTATTTATGGTACCTGCTCGTGGATTAATTGGATACACAACTGATTTCATGACATTAACACGTGGATACGGAATCATTAACCACACATTCGATAGCTACCAACCGATGCAAAAAGGTCGTGTAGGTGGACGTAGTAAAGGTGTTCTTGTAGCAATGTCTACAGGTACTGCTTCTGAATATGGAATTTTAGGTATTGAAGATCGTGGTACGATTTTCGCTGAACCAGGTTCTGAAATTTATGAAGGAATGATCGTTGGAGAGCATACACGTGATAACGACTTAACAGTTAATATTACGAAAATGAAAGCAGCCAACAACATTCGTTCTGCAAATAAAGAAGCAACAACAACTAGAAAAAAACCACGTATCATGACTTTAGAAGAGTCACTTGAATACTTAAATGATGATGAGTACTGTGAAATTACACCTCAATCAATTCGTTTACGTAAAAAAGTGCTTGATAAAGCTGAACGTGAACGCGTTACGAAAAAGAGTAAAACAGCTGAAAATAACTAAGAGTGATTGAAAGGTTGAGGAATCTTGGACGAACAGCAATTTGTCTTTGACAAAATGTACCCTACTGCGCGTTTTCTTTATAAATTCTTCCTTCCAAACTATGAGATGGCAGGATACGCTCTGTTTCTTGTCATCTTCTTACTATCAGTGTTAGTTTATAAACTCGGATTTGCAAAAAAGTTAAAGATGTCTCAAAATATCGTTATTTATCTCTTTTTGTTTTTAGGATGCATAATGTTAACATTTTTAGCTTTCTTCCTACCCGTTGTGGAAGGATTAATAGTTGCTGCGATGATTTTAATTTTATATAAAATTCGTTTGCACAATGAAAAAAAGAGAAGCGCTAGCGCAAGCTAGTGCTTCTCTTTTTTGTGTTTTCAAATATAGTAGCGCCAATACCCAAGCATAAATTAAATGGGCAATCGTCCAGAAAGTAAAGGCTTGCCAATCGTTCCAAGCAGGAACTTCTTGGACGGCTAATAAGCTCAAAACAAAATACAATCCTAATGTAGGTAAACAAAAAATTAAACTCAACAACCAGAGTTTACTAAGCGACTTCTGTAAAGTTAACTGGTTTGCAAATAAAATAAATACAAATGCAATACAAATGGAAATGACTATATGAAAGAGAAATTCGATAGGTTCAGACCATTCGATTTGATTGATTATAGGAATAAAATCCACATTTAACAATAAGGTGTATACACGAATTTGACTGATAGACTCAATTAATTTCAAGAGTAAACCTAAAACTATGCCACTAAGTATTCCGACGAAGATAGAATTGATTATATTACGGCTTGACACTAGAATTCTTCTTCAATTTTGCGGGAACTTTTATAAAATCCAAAGTGCCCAGTTGCTAAACGTGCGTTTGTTCTTTGTTCAATCCGCTCATGACAAGGATCACACATATACGTATGAATTGGACGATTACGGAGTTTTTTTGCTTGAGGTGAATCATCAATTAATTGATTGATAGTATCACAAATGACACATTTTACACGCATCGAATTAGCCTCCTAATCTACTCGAACTGCTTTCACATGTTTAATGGGATTGTCTAAGTTAGAGCCATCTGCAAGAAGTACATAGACCGGCCCGTCTTCACGTAAAGGTTTCCCATCCTGACTATATTTGAAGATAATAGAGTTTGCTTGTTCAAGTGTAAACGAATGTTCCTCACCATTAGTTGTTTCAATAATAACAGCTTTAGCACTATCTTTTAGTTCAGCATTTTTTAAAAAATGTTTTAAATAGATACCAAAAGTGCCTGTTAACATTTTTGTTTTTTCATATTTCTTCTCGGATTTTAAAGTAGGTGGAAAAGTGGCACCTTCCATAATTTCACGAGACCAATGAGCTGACATTTTTTTTGTATAGTCGTCCAAATCGTTTTTTTCAATATGTTGTTCAGTGAAAAATGTAGTTAAATCTATACGACGATCATCAAAAATCCACACAGCCGGATCCAATGTTATTTGGAATTGCACTTCGCCTTTTATCGGAATAATGTTTTCCATTCTTTTGGTGCCTCCAATACTTATTACGATTCACCTTCTAGTATAACTCTTTGACTATATGTAACAAAGAATTAAGTTTATAAACTTGGGTTTTAGAAGCGATGCTTGCAATTTTGCCTCTAGAAAGATACAATTTACTAAGACAATATTAGGTAATGGGGGCGTCCTCATGGATACTAAATCACAACAATCGTATCAGCAAAAAGCTGTTGAACTTTTAAAAGCTGATGCTGAGAAAATAGCAAAATTGATCAAGGTTCAAATTGATCATTTAACATTACCACAATGCCCACTTTACGAAGATGTTTTAGATACCCAAATGTATGGTTTATCTAAAGAAATTGATTTTGCCGTAAAACTAGGTCTTATGGAGCGTGAAGAAGGACGGATAATTCTATCGACACTTGAAAAAGAATTATCAGTAATGCATGATGCTTATACAAATAAAAAGTAAGAAACTCAAACTCAGCATGTGTTTGAGTTTTTTTGCTAGATAAAAGAAAACGAGGTTTCCCATGATTTCATATTTGAAACGCTACACAAAACACTTTGATTACTCGTTATTTATTACATACATGTTCTTATGTCTATTTGGATTAGTAATGATTTATAGTGCAAGTATGGTTTGGTCCGTAAATCGCTACGGTTTTGAGCCTGATCACTTTTACAAGAAGCAAGTTTTGAATTTAATCTTGGCTGTTCCGGCATTAATAATCGGTGCATTATTCCCTTATAAACATTATCGCAAAAAGCCAATGATGGTTGCGATGTTGGTCGTTATGTTTACTTTACTCGTAGCAGTTCATTTTGTCGGGTATGCTGCCGGTGGTGCGAAAAGTTGGATCAATCTTGGATTTGGGAACATACAACCTTCTGAGCTTGCCAAAATAATTATGGTGCTTTATTTTGCTGGAGTTTTTGCAAATAAAGCAAGGAAAGGCCCGATTGATAGCTTTAACCAATCCATTGCACCTCCAGTTACCGTACTTGTCTTAGTAGTTGCATTAGTCCTCAGTGAGGTAGACATGGGTTCTGCAATGATTATCTTTTTTACAGCAATTTCAGTAATGGCTGCTAGTGGAATTCAAATCCGAACATTTGTGAAGATAAGTGGTATCATCGTTGGTGCTCTTGCAATTATTACACCATTTCTGTATTTACTTCGGGACACATTCATTACAGAACGTCGACTAGGACGACTTGAGGCATTTTTAAATCCTTTTGAATATGAGCAAGGATTTGGTTACCAGGTTGTCAATGGATATTTAGCAATTGGCGCAGGTGGTTTGAAAGGTTTAGGTCTAGGTCAATCTGTTCAAAAACAAGGATACCTACCAGAACCACAAACGGATTTTATCATGGCAATTATAGCCGAAGAGTTAGGAATTGTAGGTGTATTAATTGTTATTGGTGGTCTAGGATATATTGTGTTGCGTGCATTAACAATTGCTTTAAAAGCTCAAGACCCTCATGCTAGAATGATAGCCGCAGGTTTTGCTAGTTTGATTGGTTTTCAAACATTCATCAACTTAGGTGGGCTTTTAGGCCTAATCCCGTTAACAGGAGTGCCACTGCCTTTTATTAGTTATGGCGGAACATCCGTCATTTTGTTATCTTTAGCAATGGGGATATTGTTAAATGTCTCAATGTTTGTAAAGTTAGAAAAAACGCGAAGCTAAGGGGTGTCGTCACATTATGAAAACGATTCACAAGATTTTAGTTGCTAACCGCGGAGAAATTGCTATTCGAATTTTCCGTGCTTGTACCGAATTAAAACTGCCTACCGTATCGATTTACTCTAGAGAAGATAGTGGTTCATTTCATCGATACAAAGCGGATGAATCGTATTTAGTGGGGGATGGAAAGAAACCAATTGATGCATATCTTGATATTGAAGGAATTTTAGCAATCGCAAAAAATAGTGGCGCAAATGCGATTCATCCTGGATACGGGTTTCTTTCTGAAAACGCAGATTTTGCAAGACGCTGTGAAGAAGAAGGAATCATATTCATCGGTCCTACTTCTGAGCATTTAAATATGTTCGGCGACAAAGTGAAAGCGCGTACACAAGCTGTATTAGCTGGTATACCTGTAATTCCTGGTAGTGATGGACCTGTTTCATCCGTAGAAGAAGTGAAAGCTTTCGGTGACGCAAATGGCTATCCATTGATGGTCAAAGCTTCCTCTGGCGGTGGCGGACGAGGGATGAGAGTAGTCCCTACTGCAAATGACGTAGAATCTGCCTTTGAGCGAGCAAGTTCAGAAGCAAAGGCTGCCTTTGGATCTGATGAATTATACGTGGAAAAACTCGTTGAAAAGCCTAAACATATTGAAGTTCAAATATTGGGAGATAAACACGGTAATTTGGTTCATTTATATGAACGTGATTGCTCGATTCAACGCAGACATCAAAAAGTCGTTGAAATTGCTCCTTCTAATTCAATTTCAAAGGAATTGCGAAATCGTATTTGTGATGCAGCGGTTCAATTAATGAACAATGTAAAATACATAAACGCAGGGACAGTTGAATTCTTGGTATCAGGAGATGAGTTTTATTTCATCGAAGTTAATCCTCGAATTCAAGTAGAACATACCATTACTGAAATGATAACGGGAATTGATATTGTCCATACTCAAATTCATATAGCTGATGGTTCATTTTTACATGAAGAAGAAACAGGCATGCCATCCCAAAAAGACATTCCATTATTTGGCTTCGCTATACAATCTCGTGTTACAACAGAAGATCCATTAAATCAATTCATGCCAGACACTGGGAAATTGATGGTATATCGCTCTGGTGGGGGCTTTGGCGTTCGTCTAGACGCAGGGAATGGTTTCCAAGGTGCTGTGATTTCGCCTTACTATGATTCTTTGTTAGTCAAAGTGTCAACTTGGGGCAAAACGTTTAAAGAAGCAGCTTCAAAAATGGATCGGAATCTACAAGAGTTCCGAATTCGAGGAATTAAAACAAATATTCCTTTCTTGGAAAATGTTGTCAAACACCGTAATTTTATTACGGGGAATTTTAACACTAGCTTTATTGATTCAACACCTGAATTATTTTTGTTCCCCACTCGAAAAGACAGAGGGACTAAATTATTAAATTATATTGGGAACGTAACTGTCAATGGTTTCCCTGGAATCGAAAAAGCTTCGAAACCGGTTTTCGCTATTCCTAGAAAACCCCAAATTGATTTACTTGTTCCACCCATGCATGGTACAAAACAAATTTTGAATGAGCGGGGAGCAGAAGGACTTGTTAAGTGGATTCACGAACAAAAAGATGTGTTGATAACTGACACAACATTCCGTGATGCACATCAATCACTTCTAGCGACTCGAGTTCGATCTAATGACATGTATGAGATTGCAGAGCAGTCAGCAAGAGCTATGCATGATGCCTTTTCTTTTGAAATGTGGGGAGGAGCAACATTTGATGTTGCTTATCGCTTCTTGAAAGAAAATCCATGGGACCGTTTACTGAAAATGCGTCAAATGATTCCAAATGTTTTACTACAAATGTTAGTTCGTGGAGCAAATGCTGTTGGATATAAGAACTATCCAGACAATGTTATCCGCGAATTTATCCAACAATCAGCAGAAGCAGGAATTGATGTATTCCGAATCTTTGATAGCTTGAACTGGATAAAAGGAATGGAAGTTGCAATTGATTCAGCACGTCAATCAGGTAAAATCGCAGAAGCTGCAATTTGTTATACAGGTGATATATTAGATGATTCTCGTGGCAAATATACAGTTGCATACTATAAAGAAATGGCCAAAGAATTAGAATCAGCCGGAGCACATATTTTAGCGATAAAAGATATGGCTGGCTTATTGAAACCAGAAGCTGCGTATCGATTAATTTCAGAGCTAAAGGAAACTGTTTCTCTGCCTATTCATTTACACACACATGATACAAGTGGTAACGGTATCTACTTATATGCGAAAGCGATTGAAGCTGGGATAGACATAGTGGATACAGCTCTTGGCACTATGGCAGGATTAACGTCACAACCAAGCGCAAATTCATTAACGTATGCCTTAAAGGGCAGCAAACGTGAAGTACGTACAGACATTAAAGCACTTGAACAACTATCTCATTATTGGGAAGATGTACGTAAATATTACAAAGAGTTCGAATCTGGCATGATGAGTCCACATACAGAAATATATGTGCATGAAATGCCTGGTGGCCAATACTCGAACTTGCAACAACAAGCAAAGGCAGTCGGTCTAGCTTCTCGTTTCGAAGAAGTTAAAGAAATGTATTCAAATGTTAATATTATGTTTGGTGACGTAGTAAAAGTTACTCCTTCATCCAAAGTAGTAGGGGATATGGCACTCTTTATGGTCCAAAATGATTTAACTGAAGAAACGGTGTTAACTCGCGGAAAAACAGTAGATTTCCCAGATTCAGTTATTGAGTTTTTCCAAGGCTATATTGGACAACCTTATGGTGGTTTCCCAGAAGAAATCCAAAAAGTGATATTAAAAGATCGTCAAGCGATTACAGTACGTCCAGGAGAATTGTTGGAACCTGTAAATTTTGAACAATTAAAAGAAGAGCTTTTCCACAAACTTGGTCGTCCGGTTGATAGCCATGAAGTATTAGCTTACGCGCTGTATCCTAAAGTGTTTGACGAGTACTCAGTTATGGAGAAAAAATTTGGTGATGTGTCAGTTCTGGATACGCCAACTTTCTTATATGGAATGCGTTTAGGAGAAGAAATTGAAGTAGAGATTGAAAAAGGTAAGACGTTAATTATCAAAATGGTATCAATCAGTGAGCCACAATCTGATGGTAATCGTGTCATTTATTTTGAATTAAATGGGCAACCACGAGAAGTGATGATTCAAGATATGACTGTTGAATCTGACATCACACAAAAGCAGAAATCAGATATTTCGAATCCAAATCACATTGGGGCAACAATGCCAGGAACTGTGTTGAAAGTCGTAATTGCTAACGGTAGTCGAGTTAAACGAGGAGACCATTTACTAATTACAGAAGCAATGAAGATGGAAACAACTGTCCAAGCTCCATTTAATGGAGTAATTAAAGAAATTCATGTATCAGCTGGAACTGCAATAGCAACAGGTGATTTATTAATAGAAATGGAAAAAGAATAAAATAAAAGCAGTTCCGCTTTTCGCGGAACTGCTTTTATTTTTGTGTTTTATTAGAACGGCTACGTGAAAGTAGTAAAATCATATAACATAATAACCCAAATAGTAAGGAGATCAAAAGAGAATGAACTAACGCGAAGTATAAATTAAGTTTTGTTAAAACCACTACCATACCTGAGATCACCTGAAGCGAAACAATTATAAAAGCAGTAATCCAACCATAGTACAATACTCGTTGATCTTTATAGTTTTTAACTGCATGCCAAGCAATAAATGCTATCCATATAAAAATTAGTGCAGCTGCAGTGCGATGTCCCATTTGAACCCATTCATACATGTTTGAAGGCAAAGAGAATTGATCATTGTTACATAAAGGCCAATCCGGACAAATTAAACCTGAATCAGTATGCCTCACGAGTGCGCCAGTATATACGACAATGTACGAGTAAAGCGTTACACCAACTGTATGCCATTTTAGTTTTGATCCAATTCTCAATTTATCAGCGTCAAATTTTCGATCAACTTCAAAAATGAGGAGAGTTAACAATAATACGGAAGCAAAAGACAATAAGGAAATTCCAAAGTGAAGCGCTAATATAAAATCACCTTGTCCCCATAATACTTGAGCAGCTCCTATTAAAGCTTGCAGGATTAAGAAAAACATAGCCATCACAGCTAAAAATTTTGTTTCGCGTATATGCCCCATCACTTTCCAAGACCATACTGACAATATTAATATAAGAAAGCCAACAGATCCTGTGACGACGCGATGAGAAAATTCAATTAAAACTTCTGTAGTAATTTTATCTGGAATTAATTGTCCATTACACCCTGGCCAATGTCTGCCACAACCCATGCCACTTTCTGTTTTGGTGACAAGTGCACCGCCAAGAAGAATGAGCAACATGCCGATTGTTGCAGCAACTGCAAACCATTTTAAGTATTTACTTTGTTGCATGAATGACACCTACTTTGTATAAACTGATTGCGATAAAAGTGAGAACCTGCTTGTTTGATAATAGCTAAGAAACAGTGAAAATACAATGTCTAGCCTGCAATCTCCATCAATACGATTCTGCTTTTCACAAATTGTTCATAAAAAATTCTTTTTCCATTCACAAAACTTTTACTAAAATGCTTTAGTATAGAGTTGTTGTGTATCGTTGACAAGGAACCGCTTAATGCTTTTTATCGAATTTCTAGTTATATATAGAAATAACATCAGTTTTTCGATATAGTAATGGTAGCGGAATATGCTTACAACTTTGAAAGGGGGAGTTTCATGTCAAACGGTAAAGCGATTACTGCAAGTTCAGAGGCGAATCCTGTCACAACATCTTTTGTTAAGGACTTTCTTGCTTTGATCAAGATTGGAATTGTAAACTCAAATCTTGTAACTACGTTTACGGGATTGTGGTTAGCTTTCCAATTTTCAACTCGTCACTTTTTAGACGAACTAGACTTAATGTTCTTTACGCTTTTAGGTTCAGCATTGATTATTGCTGGTTCGGGCGCAATGAACAACTTCATCGATCGTGATATTGACCCGATTATGTCAAGAACAAAATCAAGACCAACTGTGACGGGCAGATTTAAACCTAATACCGTATTGTCCGTTTCTCTATCCTTTTTAGTTGTTGGTGAGATTTTGTTATTTATGGCATCGGTCTCTGCTGGAGTATGGGGACTAGCTGGTATCATCAGTTATGTCGTCTTATACACCATGTGGTCAAAAAGAAAACATGTGAGCAATACAATTGTCGGTAGTATTTCTGGTGCAATCCCACCCGTTATTGGTTGGGCTGCAGTGGAACCAACACTTGGATGGGGAGCACTTTCACTATTCCTCATTATGTTTGCATGGCAGCCACCACATTTTTACGCACTTGCAATGAAACGAACGGAAGAATATCGAGCAGCAGGTATCCCTATGTTGCCGGTTGTTAAAGGATTTGCTCATACAAAGCGCTCCATGCTACTGTGGATTTTAGTTCTTTTTCCTCTCCCATTCCTACTCATGCAACTTGGAACATGGTTCCTCGTTCTGGCAACTGTGCTGAATTTAGGTTGGCTAATACTTGCATTAAAAGGCTTTAAAGCAGAAGATGATTTAAAATGGGCAAAAGGCATGTTTATTTATTCGTTAAATTACATGACCATCATATTTGTTTCGATGATTATTTTCTCGATTTTTAGCTAACTTTGGGATTCTTTCTTTGAATGTAGAATTCATATAGAATAGAACCAGACCGCTTTACACACTTGAATACTCAAACGAAAGAGGGGGTTGATTAAGCTATGATAAAAGGGATCAAAAAATGGCGTCTCTTTTCACTTGTGACCGCTCTAATGGTCTTTTTATCTGGATGTGGTGAAGAGCACTTATCGACACTAACACCAGCAGGACAAGTTGGTA
Organism: Paenisporosarcina sp. OV554; assembly: GCF_003058165.1. Taxonomy (GTDB): domain Bacteria; phylum Bacillota; class Bacilli; order Bacillales_A; family Planococcaceae; genus Paenisporosarcina. Next base: position 264,802 of record NZ_QBUC01000001.1, read on the forward strand.
GAGATCAATTAAATTTAATGGTACTTTCAACAGGAATTATGGTACTAGTAATTATTGTAGTTTTAGTTGTTTATCTTCTTACAATCATTAAATTCCGTCGTTCTAAAGTTGGAGAAGATGTGATTCCTAAACAAGTTGAAGGAAATCACACACTGGAACTTATTTGGACAATCATTCCGATTATTTTACTTTTAATCTTGGCTGTTCCAACGGTTATTGCTACATACAACTTAGCTGATGTCAGTGGCATGGATAAAAAGGATGCAAAAGGTAATGCGACAGCGGTTACAGTAAACGTTAAAGCTAACCTGTACTGGTGGGAATTTGAGTATCCTGATTTAGGAATCATAACTGCTCAAGAGTTAGTTGTACCAACGAAAGAGAAAGTTTACTTTAACCTAAAAGCTGCTGATGTAAAGCACTCATTCTGGATTCCTGCTGCTGGTGGTAAATTGGATACAAACGTTGAAAACATTAACAAATTCTATTTAGAATTTGACAAACCATCTGCAGGTCTTGAAGATGGCGTGTTTTATGGTAAGTGTGCTGAACTTTGTGGTCCTTCACACGCACTAATGGACTTTAAAGTAAAATCATTAGACCGTGATGACTTTGATAAATGGGTTGCAAACATGCAAGCTTCTAAAGAAGCGGAAACTCCTGAAACTGATTTAGCTCAACAAGGTCAGGAACTCTTCACTAACAAAACCTGTATCGGATGTCATGCTGTATCTGGCGCAGGAACTACAGGTGCTCGAGGTCCAAGCTTGGCAACATTCGGTGATCGTAACCGCGTCGCTGGTTTCATGGAAAAAACAGATGAAAACGTTAAGGCATGGATTAATGATCCTGAAGCGCATAAACCAGGTAACACAATGCCACAACCAGAAGATATAAATAGTGGCAAGAAATTTACAGATCAAGAGCTCACAGCTCTGACAGAATACTTAATGGGACTATCTGTAGAAGAATAATCTTCTAGAGAATGACAAGAAGGAGGTTAAAGTTGTGAGTTCAATCGCACAGAAAAAAGGCTTTGGGGCCACTCTTTGGGACTATTTAACAACAGTCGACCATAAGAAAATTGCCATCCTTTACCTCGTAACCGGCGGATTTTTCTTTATCGTTGGTGGTATTGAGGCTATGCTTATTCGTATCCAACTTGCAAAACCTGACAATGATTTTGTGAGTGCAGGTTTATATAATGAAATTATCACCATGCATGGTACGACCATGATCTTCCTGGCCGCCATGCCACTTATATTCGCATTTATGAACGCCGTTGTCCCACTTCAAATTGGTGCACGTGACGTAGCATTCCCATTCTTAAACTCTTTAGGTTTCTGGATGTTCTTCTTCGGAGGAATCTTCTTGAACTTATCTTGGTTTTTAGGTGGAGCTCCTGACGCGGGTTGGACATCTTATGCGTCACTATCATTAGCATCTCCAGGACATGGTATTGACTTTTATGCACTAGGACTACAAATTTCTGGTGGTGGTACGTTAATTGCCGGAATTAACTTCTTAGTAACAATTATCAACATGCGTGCTCCTGGTATGACCTACATGCGTATGCCATTATTTACATGGTCTACATTTGTAGCATCTGCATTAATTTTATTTGCTTTCCCTCCTTTAACAGTAGGATTGTTCTTAATGATTTTTGACCGTATGTTTGATGCGAACTTCTTTGATCACACAATGGGTGGTAATACAGTCATCTGGGAGCATTTATTCTGGATCTTCGGACATCCTGAAGTATACATTTTGATCTTACCTATGTTTGGTGTTTTCTCTGAGATTTTTGCGACTTTCTCACGTAAACGTTTATTTGGTTACTCAGCAATGGTCTTTGCAACTGTATTAATCGGTTTCTTAGGTTTCATGGTTTGGGCTCACCATATGTTTACAACTGGTCTTGGGGCAACAGCTAACGCAATCTTTGCTGTAGCAACAATGGCTATTGCTGTTCCAACAGGTGTTAAAATCTTTAACTGGTTGTTAACGATGTGGGGCGGTAGTATTAAATTCACAACAGCTATGTTATATGCTGTTGCATTTATTCCGATGTTCGTAATCGGTGGTGTAACAGGTGTCATGCAAGCGTCAGCGCCTCTTGATTACCAATTACATGATTCATACTTCATCGTTGCTCACTTCCATTACGTTATTGTGGGTGGAACAGTGTTAGGTTTATTAGCTGGCTTGCATTTCTACTGGCCGTTAATGTTTAACACGATGTTAGATGAAACTTTAGGGAAAATCACATTCTGGTTATTCTTAATTGGTTTTAACTTAACATTCTTCATCCAACATTTCCTAGGTTTACTAGGTATGCCTCGTCGTGTGTTCACATACGGAGCAGATCAAGGATGGGATTTATTCAACTTAATCAGTTCATTTGGTGCCATATTCATGGCAGTAGCAGTAACGATATTATTAATAAATATCGTGAAGACAATTGCACAGAATAAAGCTGTAGGTCGTGATCCTTGGGGCGATGGTCGAACACTTGAATGGGCTATTCCTCAACCAGTTCCTTTCTACAACTTTAAACAAACACCACTTGTTCGTGGTCTAGATACGTTCTGGATCGAAAAACAAGAAGGCAATAAAGAAGGTATGACATATGCTGAGCCAGTTGGCGATATTCATATGCCACACAACTCATTTATTCCTTTCGTAATGGCGTTTGGTTTATTCGTAGGCGCTTTTGGAGCATTATATAACGGAGAACAAGCATGGGCAGTTCCTGTATTGATTTTAGGATTGCTAATTACGTTTTTATCAATGGGAACACGTTCATTGAAAGATGACCTTGGTTACCACATTCACAAAGAAGATTTGATGGATAAAAAAGGGGGTAAACACTAATGGACTTAAATACTAAGTACACCCCACAATCTTGGCCGCAACATGCAGAAAACTCGACACTTGAAGGGAAAAACAAATTCGTAGGTTTTTGGCTTTTCCTTGGTGGTGAAACTACTTTATTCGCAAGCTTGTTTGCCACATACTTGGCTCTTAAAAATAAAGGACCAGAAGGTATGGAATTCACAACGCAAGAATTGTATCAGTTACCACTAGTATTTATTATGACGATGTTACTTTTGACATCTTCATTAACAAGCGTATATGCAATGTACCATATGAAAAACTATAATTTTAAAGCGATGCAAGCTTGGTTAATGATTACTGTTCTTCTTGGAGCTGCTTTCCTTGGATTTGAAATATATGAGTTCAATCATTATGTCCATGAAGGATTTAATTATAGTCAGAGTGCATTTAGTTCTTCCTTCTTTACATTAGTTGGAACTCACGGATTGCATGTATTAATTGGGCTTGGTTGGTTTATTCTATTAATGCTTCGCAATTCAAAACGCGGTTTAAATCTTTACAATGCACCAAAATACTATATTGCTTCACTATACTGGCACTTTATTGACGTCGTGTGGGTATTCATCTTCACGGTAGTCTATTTGATGGGAGTTGCGGGTTAATATGGCACACGATGTACAAAATCAAATGAGAACGAAAACTGAGTTCGAATATACCCGTCGCCGTTCTGCAGATGAAATGCGTGGTCAAGTGACAACATTTGCGATTATGATTTTTTTAACACTAATCGCATTTACAGCAGTGTATGCTGATTTTTCTCCAAATTTAGTCGTACCAATCATTTTGTTATTAGCAGTAATACAAGTTATTATGCAATTGTATTACTTCATGCATATGAGCCATAAAGGTCATGAAAATGCAAAATTCTTTTTATTCAGTGGCGCATTTGTAGCATTCCTTACTGTATTAACATTCGTCACAATTATTTGGTGGTAAATAAGATTCGAAAAGAGCTAGGAAAAGTTAATTTTCCTAGCTCTTTTTTTATAGACTTTGTATTGTTCATAGTTCGTTCATTGATGTTATGGTGATAGAGATTTATAATAGAAGTACTGAAGATAAAAGGAGCGATATTCGATGCCTTTAAGCATATTTGGTTTTCAAGCATTATGGAGTCCGTTTTTTATAGTTTCCACTCTATTTGTCATAGCTCTTTATTTTTTTATTACGATCAAAAAGCGACATTTGTTTGAAGGAAATGTATCGTTAACTAAAAAGGAAGCAAGCGCCTTTATCATTGCTGTAGTATTGCTGTATATCGTTAAAGGGTCGCCTGCTGATTTATTAGGACACATTTTATTTTCTGTCCATATGGCGCAAATGGCATTGCTATTGATGCTAATACCACCATTGCTGATAACAGGCATTCCAATTTGGATATGGAAGGCATTAATTGAAAATAGATTCATTAAACCTATGTTTCGTTTTTTCACAAAGCCATTATTAGCATTAATCGTATTTAGTGGTATGTTTTCGATTTATCATATTCCACTCGTTTTTGATGTAATCAAGCAAAACGAATGGTATCACATTTTATTTACGCTCCTACTTTTCATATCATCTCTTTTCTTGTGGTGGCCAATTATGAATAAACTACAAGGAGAACACCAAGTTCATGGCTTAAGTAAAATTGGCTATATTATTGCAAGCGCGATATTAATAACGCCTGCCTGCGCTTTAATTATTTTTTCTAATCACTCCATGTATGCTACATATACCAGTGGAGAGGCATGGTTAAAAGCAATGGAACTTTGTGTACCCTCTTCCAAGATGGCAAGTTTGACATTGTCTGGACCCGAACTATTTTCAAATATGTCTACAATTGAAGATCAAAGATTAGGTGGAGTTATTATGAAAATTATCCAAGAAGTTATTTACGGAGTAATCTTGGGGATGGTTTTCTTCCAATGGTATAAGTCTGAACAAGAGAATGCAGATGAGATCACGAATAAAGCGTTATTAGAGCGTCAAGCTTTTGCAGCAAACAAATAATCAACTTTTATTAGTAGAAGAGTGTTAGGAGAAAAAAGATGAGTTCACTATTATTGTCTACAATAAGTACATTTTTTATTGTGTTAAGTGCCGTATTAGTTGCAATTGGATGGGCATTAGTTAAAAACAGAAAAATTGAAGCTCACAAAAAGATGATGTTTGCTGCGGCTATTTCCGCTTTAACATTCTTTACTATCTATATTTCACGAACATTATTCATTGGAAACACTGCTTTTGGTGGGCCAGATGAATACAAAATCTTTTACACTGTCTTTTTGGTCTTTCATATCATACTAGCTACAACAGGAGCTGTATTTGGGATTGTAACGATTTGGGCTGGTTATAAAAATAATTTAGCAAGACATCGTAAAATTGGACCAATCACTAGTATCATCTGGTTCTTTACAGCCATTACAGGGGTAATGGTATATTTATTGCTTTACATTATCTATCAAGGTGGAGAAACAACTTCCGTCTTTAAAGCCATATTAGGATTTTAATTAAAGGCTTTTTTAAAACTACATTGTTGTTTATTGTACATTTGCGCTTGTTGCAAATGTACTTTTTCGTTTGTTTTTAATATCGACAGCATTCTTTAACATAGCTACTCTATTGGCTCAATTTAGTAAGGGAATCTGCGACACTCCTGCGGAAAAACGGGCTGGCAAGACCCCGCAGCGAGGAACGAGTAAGGAGGCTTGCCTGTTCGTCCGCGGAAAGGGAGCCGATTCTCTTTTTATAAAAGGCTAAGTTAAAGTAAACTATTGCTTATCGTACATTTGCGCTAGCCGCACGTTCTGCATTAGCCAACAAGTATGAAAACCACATACTTGTGGGTCTCATTCTTGGGCCCACAGGAAGTGGGTCATGAAGGTGTTGCCACAAAATTTCTCGCATTGCATTTTGCGACGAGTAACCGCAGGAGCAGGACGTGGCGTTTTTAACCTTCCTTCCTTAGCATGCTAGGCTCAAATGTACTCTTTCGTTTCTTTTTAATATCAACAGCATTCTTAAACTTTGCCAAAATAAAAAAAGCGATAGAGGCTGAAATAGCATCTTCGGCCGAACATCTACATAAAAAAACCTTCTATTCTGTAGTAAACCAAATCAAAATTACTGTGTCCTTCCAGGTTGCAAGGGAGCGAAGGATGCACACTCGACGAAGGATGATCTACAAAAAGAGAGGTGGGCGAGTGACACAGTCACAAGCCCATCCTCTTTATTCTCTAGAACTTTGTGCAGCAGGTAAAGCGTCCGAAGCGGACTGAAAACCTGTCTTCCTCAATAAATATAATCAAAGTTTCGGTTTGTAGTTGTAGTGATAATTATATTGTATTTTACTAAGTTGTTTTGAAAATAAAGGCATTGTTAAACGACATTGTCTTTTATCGTACATTTGTTCTTCAATATCAACATTCTTTAAATTAAAATTGCCATTCACCAGAGTAAATAAGGTGAATGGCAATTTTTTATAATTTGAAATTGGTTTTAATAATGCCAGCTTCTTTTGCAGTCGTGAAAATAATGACGACGAATGGTCCTATTATTAATCCTAAAAAGCCGAATATTTGTAATCCGATAAACATGGCAATTAAAGTTGCCAGAGGGGATAAACCAATCTGTGAACCCATCAGCTTTGGTTCCACTGATCGCCTAATGACAAGTAACACTAATGCTAGTATTGCTAATTTGGTGCCTAAAGCAATGTCTCCGGTTGCAAATTGGTATAATGACCATGGTCCAACTATTGCGATCGAACCTAAAATAGGAATAATGTCGATAATCCAAATGACAATGGACATGACAATTGCATATTGAGGAGCGATGAACAATAAGCCAATGAAACTACCAACTAAGATAAATAAGCTAGCTAGCAGTTGGGCTTTCATAAAACCAAATATGACAGAATTTAATCGTGACGTCATAAAGCGAACTTTTTCTGCAGTTGCTGGGGTAAAATGTCTAAAGACCATTTTCTTTAAATCTGTTAAATCTAACATAAATAGAAACAGCGTTATTATGTATACGATAAAACTGACTAAAAAGTTCGGAATTTCAGTAAGTAGGTTAGTAATACTATCGTAACTTACAAAACCTAAAATCGCTTCTTGCATAAGTTTCAAAAATTGATCTAATTCTTTTTTGATTGAAGAAACAACTTCAATTGGCATACCTTGTGTAAAACTGAATAATTTACTTTGTATATTCATCCACGAAAGTGTCAAGGTATTAAAGTAGTCAGGTGCAATTTTTGTTAATTGTATAATCTGACCGATCAATTGTGTAATAGTAAAATACAAAGTAGCTGTAGTAAGTAATAAAAATAAAATAAATATTGTTATTACTGCGGGTTTACGGTTCCAATTAAACTTTTGTTTACTCCATTTTACGAGAGGTTCAAGTAAAAATGCCGTAATCAAAGCTAATAAAATGGGGACAGCAAGAGGAAGTATAAAGGTAATGAAAAGGATAAGTATTAATATAAGTAAAGCGATAATCAAAAACTTCTTAGTAATCCACTTGGGCATTCGCAACACCTCTTTTTCCATATGTTATAAGTATAGACAACATTTACACATTTGAAAAGTGATAGAAAAAAACGCCGAAGAAAAAATTCTTCGGCGTTTCAATTATGCGCGAATTTCAAATGCATTGATATCTGCTTTAACAGCAGTTAGTGTTTGTTGGCAAGATTTCACTAAGTGTTCTGGGAACACTTCTTGGTCTCCATACTCAACACCATGTGGAAAGTAGTGTTTGCCGACAACAGGTTTCATCAAGGTAATGATCGCATCGTGAGCACCAACGTCTCCGTCTTTTGTGAAGCCGAAAATACGTAAGTAGAATGTACCTTCTTTGATTTCGTATTTTTTGTCATACGTTACACGTTCGTAGTCCCATTGTCCTTCACGAACAAGACCATGATTTAACATAATTTCATCTAATAATTCTAAATCAGCTGCTGTATTTTCAATACCTGTGTTTTCGAAATACATAAAATCGTCCTCCTTTTACATGCTTAACCTTAAGTCGAGCTTCCATTTTATAATAGTGTAATTTAGCGTTTGTTGCAATGACAACATTGTGTCAATACGTTGTAGACTGATATAATAGACTCATCATTTATATTACTAGGAGTTGTCATATTGAAGGTATTGGTTAGAATATTAATTTTTTTAGCAATTATTTTAACTGTCATATTTTATTCAGACCAAACCATTCAAGAAAATGAATTATTAGAAGCTCCAGGTTCAAGGGGACAAGCATTGCCTCAAGAAAACTTGTCGCCACCTTCTGGAGAAGGTACTATTCCGCGACCAGAAAAAGGCCTATCCACCTTGGTAGGCCAAAACACAAAAGAAATAATTAATTCATTTGGGGAACCTAATCGGATTGAAGCCTCTGCTTTTGGTTATGATTGGTGGGTATATAATGACTCCATCACTAATTACATGTTAATAGGTGTCATGAATGATACGATTACTCAAGTATATATTGCTGGGGAAGATCTTGATGCTTTTCCTTATCAAGTTGGGCAAACAATCGATGATTTATACCGTTTCACCATAATTGAATCGGAAATCTCAGTGCAATTAGATTCTAGTGTTTATACCTTTACTATTAATGATGTAGATATGAAAAATCGATTATTAGTAAAGTTTAATGGACTATATGCACAAATCTATGTGGACGAGGAAGACGGGAAAGTGGAAGCCATTCGTTTTACGGATCCTCGCACAACCGTTCTCCATCAACCTTATGAAATGACGTATAAAGGGGACTATTTAGCGCCAGATGTCCCTTCTACTTACGAGCAAAAAGCGATTAACGAATCTAATGAACGTTTATTATTCGACTTAACAAATGTATTTCGTGTGAAACACTCGGTAGATACGGTTGTGGAGGACGAAGACCTTCATATGGTTGCACGAAAACATAGTGAGGATATGGCCATGGAAAACTATTTTTCTCATGAATCTCCGGATTTTGGAGATTTGGAAAACCGCTTAGAGGAATCACAAATTGTGTATGAAAGTGCAGCTGAAAACATTGGATCCAATTATTATGATTCTGCTGAAGTTGTGCATGGCTGGTTAAACTCGATGGATCATCGAAAAGTATTACTAAAAACCGATTTCACACACTTAGGTGTTGGTACATTTGGCAAATACTATACACAAAACTTTGTAGAGCGAGAAGTACTTAATAGAAAAAATATTAATGAATAGCGGAATTTATCCAAGTTCCTTCTTCTGAGGAACCAAAGGGACGAATGTGCAGTGGGACGTGGTGCTTAGCAGCCATGTCAACTGCCTTTTTTTGTATGAGCGGATGCTTCGCTGTTTCACATAAATCCTGAAGTTTTTCATATGAAACATGCGATAATTTTTGAACATTTGAAGAACTCTTAGGGTCATTGGACATAACTCCGGGAACATCTTTATAAAATTCGACAGCACTAGCCTCAAATAATGAAGCTAATAAAATAGCCGTCAAATCACTCCCACCTCTGCCTAATGTTGTGAAACGGTGGTCTGTCGTAATGCCTTGAAATCCAGGAACGATAACACAGGGGATATGTTGGAGTAATTCTTCAATGGCCTGTTTAGATGTTTTAATGATTGTAGCATCTCCAAAACGGTCATCTGTGTAAATGCCAGCCTGGACACCATAGGCTAATTGACAAGGGATTTGCTCCTTTAAACACTCAGCAAATAAAACGGATGATGAAAGCAATTCACCACATATTGCTGCTACATCTTTTGATTCAGGTGCAAATTGGAAAGCATCTGTCAATTGTATAAGAGTATCTGTGGAATAAGGATCTCCATGTCTTCCCATTGCGGATACAACTACAATTACCGATTTATATTTGGCTAAGCCTTCTTTAATGTGTTTAATACATATTTCACGCGATTTTTTATCTTTCATCGCGATGCCTCCAAATTTCTGAACAATCATTGAATTCGCTCCTTATTATCATGAGTGACATTTTCCCGCATTCTTACATACGATGAACGTACCTTGACTGTAATGTATTCGGTCAATTTTATTTTGTGTAGGAGGGGTACAATGGCTTTTGTCATTGCAGATTTAATAAAAGATTGGCCTTGTACATGGTTACATGGGTCATTTAATGAATGGATAAGAGGTGTAAAGGAAGATTCGAGAGACGTTCAAACCGGTGATGTCTTTATTGTTATCAAAGGCAGACATGCCAATGGAGCTGCTTATATAAACGAAGCTATACACAACGGGGCAGTATGTATCATTTCAGAAAATCGTGAAGATGGTCAGTTTTGTAAAGATGTGGCTTTTGGAATTGTACCAAATACACGCACTTTTCTTTCTCATGCCAGTTCGCGTATTCATGGAAACCCATCAGAACAGTTACACATTGTTGCAGTTACTGGAACGAACGGTAAGACAACGGTGAGTCATATGATTGGTCAACTCCTCACTTTTCTTGGTTATCATACAGCAGTGATTGGGACTCTAGGACTATATGTTAATGGGGAAAAAATAATAGAGAATTTCCCGTCACTCACGACATGGTCTGCCAGTCATCTTCATCAAACTTTTGCGAAGCTTTTAGCAATGAATGTAACTCATGTAATTATTGAAGCCTCATCAATGGGATTAGCACAACACCGACTGGATCATTGTTCGATTCAACAAGGAGTCTTTTTAAATATTGGTCATGATCATTTAGAAGATCACAAAGGTATTGAAGCGTACAAGAAAGCAAAATGTAAATTACTTCATTTATCAAAAAAAATCGTCGTTAATGAAGACGACCCTTTTTGGTTTGAAAAAGCTAAAGAAAGTAATAAAGAAAATAAATGGTTCGGAAAAAAACACCTGATCTTAGAAGAACTAAAACCATTATCCATGACTTTAAAGTTGAATGATCGAGATAGAGAGTATTTATTTGAAGTAGGATTTAGCGGGGTCTATAATATTTCAAATATTGCAGCAGCTATTGCGACTGTGCACCAAATGGATATACCGATGTCCTCAATTACACCACTCCTCCCACGCCTAACTTTACCTGCAGGTAGATTCCAGTACATTATTAAAGAGCCTTTCCAAGTGGTCATTGATTATGCTCATACCCCTGAAGCTTTGAAACACGTTCTATCTTCAGCTGCACAAATAACGGCAGGAAATTTACTTGTAATATTTGGTTGTGGTGGGGATCGTGATCAATCTAAGCGAAGTGAAATGGGAGATATCGCTGCTGTATACGCAAAATATTTGTGGGTTACATCGGATAATCCTCGTTCAGAAGATCCCTTGAAAATCTGTCAACAAGTCATAAAAAATTTACCTGTTTCTAACAATATTCATATCGAAATTGATCGAGCGTCCGCTATAGAACAAGCGCTTCGCAGTTTAAAACCTGGCGATTTATTATGTATTGCTGGAAAAGGACATGAGTCTACGCAGCACATCGGTAACCAAGTGTTGCCATTTTCAGACGAGCAAACCGTTAGAAAAATTTTTTCGTCATTATCTACTTCGCTGAATAACGAAAAATGAACCTGTACCAATGGCTAATAGTTTCCCTTGATCATCTGTAACTTCCCCAGTAGCTACAATGGTTTGGCGACCTTTGTGAGAAATGGTAGCATGAGCATGTAAATGCCCTTCAGTAGCAGTTGCTAAATAAGTGACAGATAAGTTCGTAGTTACAGCAGCACGATCTTCAGGTAGTGAATTATTTGCTAAGACACCCATAGCGGTATCTAATAAAACCCCTATAATGCCTCCATGCGGGATACTAAGATTGTTATGAATAAGAGGTGTGATTGGAATAGAAACCTTGCAGAAATCGTCCGTTAAGCTTCTTTCCATATGAAGTCCAGCACTTAAATAAGTGGACTTTTCTCCTCTTTGTTTCTTCTCGAAGCCATCCATCCAATTCGATAAAATAGATAAATCTTCCTCTGTGGAATTGCTGATAATCTGTTGAAACTGCGTAACTAATAATTCTTTCATAATTTTCTCCTAACTTTTAGCAAATGCATGTCTTTTAATTTCAGTAGTCAATCTGTTATGATAAATACAGATTGGGGGAATGGCCGATGATGATGATGACATCAGAATGGGCATCCATTATGGATGAAGGAGATAGTTTGACACAAATGATCTTATCCTCCGAGCTAGCTGAACAATTCAAAGAAGCTTATTTTGCCGTTTACACAGACGATTTGTTAAAGAGACAAATTGCTTCGTTTACACAGCTTAAAGAACACTATGAAGATGTTCAACGCTTTGGAAAATATCATCCAGACTATCAGCACGTGATGAAGTCAATTCGTGTACAAAAACGCGCACTTGATATGAACGAACGTGTCGCAACGTTAAAACTAGCTGAAAACGAATTGCAAGATTTGTTAGATCAAGTCAGCTTAATTATAGGTAAAACCGTATCTGATTCAGTCAAGGTACCTGTTAGCAATCCATTCTTCGCTGCTGCATCAGATTCTTCATGTAGCACTGGAAGTTGTGGTACAGGTGGATCTTGTGGATGTTCAGCTTAAAATAAATGCATGTGCCATTTTAAGCTCGCATTGCAGATCGCTTGTAAAGCATGTGCGAGCTTAGGCTTCATACAAAGTTCTTATTATTGAAGTATGTAAGTTGCACGTTCAATATATTCTCTTCCATAGAAAAAGGATGTGCGAGTAATGTGCACATCCTTTTTCTTATGCGTGTTTTTCAGCCAATAAAGTAACCGCTAAATCAGGTCGGTCAGTTATGATGCCTTTTGCACCTGCAAGAAATAGTCGTTCCATTGTGTGTGAATCATTTATTGTCCAGTAGTGAACGGGTACATTTAAGTTACTTAAGAATTTAATGAAACCTTCACCATCAAGTGGGAAAACACCCGATTTTACAGGAATTTGAATCACGTCCGCACGAGGGTGATACAAGTGACCAAACTGGCTAGTATAAGCAGTGTATGCTTTACGAACTTCGTTTTCACCGGCCCCTAAAGCCACCGTGTTTTGTGCATATAAGTTAAATCGATCGATTTGTTCGTCATAGAAACTTGTAACAACCACCAGGTTTTGCGCATTCAATTCTTCAATTAATCGCCACAATTTTGAAGGGATTAAACTACCTTCATACGTGTCAGGAGAATCCTTCATATCAATATTAATCAACATTTGTGGGAACTCTTCAAATAACTCACGGAGCGTAATAAAGGTTTCTCCTTTACCACGATACTCATATTCTTGTTGAGTATTAATAAATTGATAGCCTAAGTCGTAAGTCTTTAGTTCCGAGAGTGTCATATCAGATACACGTCCAGAACCATTAGTCGTACGGTCAATAAACTCATCATGGAATACAATAATCTCTTCATCTTTAGTTAAACGAATATCAATTTCAAATCCGTGAACACCCAGTTCAGCGGCTTTTTTAAATGCAATCATAGAGTTTTCAGGAGCAATTTGAGAACCACCGCGATGAGCTAATATTATCGGTTGTCCATATTGAAGAGCTTCCTTATCTAGTCGTTTTTGAGGTTTTGAGATGGCTTTTGAGCCTGCCCAGGCGGCAGCACCAGCTGCTGCAATTGCAAATGCTACTTTCGTTTTCTTTCCCATGCCTAATTCCTCCTCAAGCAAACTTGCTTTTATCATTATAAAGGATATTGTACCAAACTGACAGCTTCAAGCGGTTGCGAACGTTTTCTTTCGTATGGTATTCTTTTAAGTAAGAAAAGAGGGAACTCGCATGAATGACCGACAAGGGCTAATTGTATATGTACATCATTTAAAACAAGCGAAATCGCTGAGAAAATATGGCCATGTTCAATATATTTCTCGAAAACTTAAGTATGTCGTTATGTATTGCGACCTCGATCAAATTGAAGCGATTTCAACAAAGTTACAAAAGCTTCCTTTTGTTAAAGAAGTCAGTCCATCTTACCGTCCTTTTGTTAAAACTGAATATGAAAATTCTAAACCAGATAAAGCGAAAGAATACGACTATAAAACTGGCTTATAAGTTACCTTAGAGGCGGCAATATATGATGCAATCTGAGTAAACCAGTTAGGTATTGATGATACAAAGCTGGTTCTGCAAAATAAGATGAATGCTTAACTTCAAGACGGTGTGGGGAGTAATTTCTTTCCTGCAACGTCTTTTCAATTAATAGGATTCGCTTACTTGTTTTTTCATCAGAGTACTCAATGCCTTCTCGACAATAATAGATGGGCATAAAATTCCCTTCACTTGCTGGTTTTAATACTAAAGCGACACTCAATTTTTTGACGTCCTTCAATACAGATGTGAAAATACATACATGGTGAAAACGATCTTCGTTAGTTTTCAGCAATTCCAACCATTCATAAATATCGCTATAACCTTCTCCGAGTTCAATAAAACGTTGAATCATACGAGAATGACACATCCTTTCTATTGCATCTTATCATGGCTGTTGCCATGAAGCATACGCAAAAGTAAGACATGACTATATAAATAACTGATGAAATAGTCAAGGAGGAACTTCATGAGAGTAATATCTGGAACACGCAAAGGACTTCCATTGAAAGCGGTGCCAGGCTCAGGCACGAGACCAACAACCGATAAAGTGAAAGAATCGATTTTCAATATGATTGGTCCTTATTTTGAAGGTGGACTAGCAGTGGACTTGTTTGCAGGAAGCGGTGGACTTGGCATCGAAGCCCTCAGTAGAGGAATTGACACATGTATTTTTATTGAAAAAGATCCACGAGCAGTTCCAACTATTTATGAAAATTTAAAGAAATGCAAACTAGAAGATCAAGCGGAAGTATATAAAGCTGATGCTACTCGAGCTATAAAAGCACTCGAAAAGAGGCAAGCTAAGGTAGATTTATTATTCCTCGACCCACCTTATGAAAAAGTCGGCTATTATGAATTGATTAATCAATTCGTCGAGAAAAATTTGCTAACGGACCATGCCATCATTTTATGTGAACACGAAAAAGGAGTAGACCTTCAAGACCAGTATGGAGCGTTTACACTGTCTAGAAAAGAACTTTATGGTAGTACAATCATTTCGATTTATCGACAGGAAGAAGGACAAAGTCATGACTAAGATTGCAGTAGTGCCAGGGAGTTTTGATCCCGTTACATTTGGTCACCTAGATATCATTAAACGTGGTGCATCTGTATTTGATGAAATCCATGTAGTCGTGTTAAATAATTCGTCAAAAAAACCTTTATTTACGGTGGAAGAACGTATGGCTTTAATTAGCGAAGTAACGTCAACGTTACCGAATGTTCATGTTGACTCTTTTTCTGGTTTGCTTGTCGACTATGCTAATAAAGTGAATGCTCACGCAATCGTTCGTGGATTAAGGGCCGTGTCAGATTTTGAATATGAAATGCAAATCACTTCGATGAACAGAGTACTTGATGAAAAAATCGAAACATTCTTTATCATGACGAATAATCAATATTCTTTTCTTAGTTCGAGCATCGTAAAAGAAGTGGCCAAATATGGTGGGAATATTTCCGAACTTGTGCCTAAACAAGTGGAAGCAGCGTTAAAAATGAAATTTGGTTTCGAATAAATCCTACGACGTTACCTAATGAAGGAAAAAGATGGCGATGTGACGAAGTCACACCGCCATCTTTTTTCATGGAATCTACCGATGTTCCGAAGGATGTAGCCACACTCTTTATTGTCGCAACTATCCAATTTCCTCCTAATTCACAAAAGGAAATACCTGATTCGCTTTTTCACGAGTCAGGTATCTGTTGAAAAACCAACTATTCTTTGTTCTATGGCCGAAAGATGACTTGAAACTTTTGTCGTTCGTGTACGTCTAAAACTATGGCAAAAGAATATAAGATAGACTCATAGAAAAGTATGGGCACTTTCTTATAGAAAAAGATAACAACTGCCTACAAATAAAAGAAAATGAATAAAACGATAAAAAATATAGGGTCTTAACGAAAGTTTGGCTGATTTCGCCAACACCATGATTTGCATATGTATACTCAAGCCATTGAAGGAGAGAATGCTCACAACTAAAAGAGGAAAGAACGTTTCCATCTTAAACAATTGATGAGCTATTTCTAAACCAGCAGTCATTTCAAAAAACGAATAGATAAAGACAGATACTTGATGAGGAACTCCATCAAAAATCACCTTAATAATTTGCCTAATGACCGTACTTATAGTCGTGAAGAAAACAACTGTAGTTGCGACCAATAGTAGAATAGAGGCTGTTTGATTAATGCCTTCACTTAATGGTGAAGTGACGGGTTTGACAATGTGATCATTTTTAACAATTTTTGGCATGGGCACGAATACATGTAGAAACACTAGAAAAACGAGATTGATACTATGTAGAATAAGCAAAAGAATAATACCTGAATTGACAGATGAAAGAAACTGGCTACCAACAACTCCTACAACAAACATGGGGCTAGGAGCATGACAGATACCTAATAAGTGGCTCGCATGTTTTTTACTAATCATGCTTGATTGTGAAAGTGTTGATATTGTGGCAGCACCAGTTGGGAACCCCCCAAATGCACCAATTGCATAGATTTTAATACTATTGCTGACATGGGACTGCCATTTGTTTTTCTTGTAAAGTTCATACAAGAGCCATTGAGAGACGACTAGATAAGGCAATAAATAAGGTAACAATCGCTTTAAAAAGACTTCAAGTCCTAACTGTGCTCCTTGATGGGCAATACCCGGCATAAAAATAAACAATGTCATGAGAAACCAGCAAATGAATAAAATAGTCTTGTGTAGCATGCGGAATTTCCTCGTTTCAACCGTTTTGTCAGAAGTAAAGTGAAAGTGCTACACTATATATATGCAGAAAGAACGCTTGTCATCATGGAGGTGGAGAAACATGTTTAAGAAAAGTACAATTGGCTTTCTCTTAGTCTGTATTTTATTGATTAGCGCAAGTTTTTATCCGGTCGATGCATACATCACAAAACCTGGTGGGGCTTATCCACTAGAACCACTCGTAAGTGTCCAAGGTGGAGACGAAGATGATAAGGGAGTAATGAGTTTAATGACTATCGCATTATCAAAAGCGACGCCATTAACTTATGCATGGGCTAAAGTTTCGGATCATCAAAAAATACTGGAAACTAATCAGGTGAGAAATCCTGATGAAGATGATAAAGAATATAATATTCGCCAACTACATCTCATGTCACAGTCACAGTTCAATGCTATACAAGTAGCATTTGAAAAAGCAGGGAAGCCTTATGAAATTACAACAAAAGGCGTGTTTATTTTAAATGTATTACCTGGTGGAGCAGCTGACGGATTGCTTGAAGCTGGAGATCGAATTATTAAGATAGATGAAGTGGCAAGTGATAATCAACAAAGTTTGGTTGACTATTTGGGAGAAAAAGCTATAGGTGATGTCATCACCTTACAAGTAGAGCGTGAAGGCAAAATCGAGTCAATTGAAGTGGAATTAAAACCGATTCCAAGTGAAACCAGTCGTGCCGGTTTAGGTATTTCGTTTGCTGAAGATAAAGAAATTACCACGACACCAGAAGTAAACATTAAAGCGGATGATATCGGGGGGCCTTCAGCAGGGTTGATGTTTACTTTAGAAATTCTGAATCAGCTAATGGATGAAGATTTAACAAAAGGTTATAATGTGGCAGGAACAGGTACGATGCAAGAAACCGGAGAAGTTGGACGGATTGGCGGAATTGATTTAAAAGTGATTGCTGCAAATGAAGCGGATATCGAGATTTTCTTTGCACCTGATGACGAGTTACCAGAGGAAGTTTTGAAAAATAATCCTTCCTTACGCTCAAATTATTTAGAAGCAAAAGAAGTGGCTGAAAAAATTGGCACGAAAATGAAAATCGTGCCAGTTAAAACAGTTGATGATGCATTAGCGTATTTAGAAGAAATGGAAGCGAAAAAGAATTAAATGATAATCGGTGTTTTGCGAAAATCTAAACCAATGGGACGTTCTATTTTAGACGATTGAAGTCCTAATTGATATAAATCTGTTGCCCGAATATCTAAATCTAATAAAGAGTCTTTTGTTGCTGCAGCTCGACTTACGAGGGGCAACGAAAGGCTTTTTTTCTTTTGATTTAAATATTTTTGACCTTCGTGTGTCATGCCAAGTACACGTAAATAGGTCGGATTTGGATGTGATTTTAATGCATCCCAAGTAAAACCTGTATAAATATGTGTGAGCATGCGTTGAATACGTGTCCAAGTGTATCGTTTAGATTTAACATGTGTCATGAACTCTTCAAATGTTTCGCTTTTAATGGCAGCTTCATAAATTAAATTCTCAATGCCTTCTGTCACTTCTGCATAAGAAGCGAGTTCTTTTAAAGAAGAACGAATAATGGTAAATCGAAGGCGCGGCCAAAACTGTGGCCAGCTGCCAAACACACCGACCGACTCTTTCCATTTCAATAAAAGGTCAAGTGAAGTTTGTGGCATGAAATTTGCCAGTGCATCAATGGATCCTTCTTCGAAAATTGCTTTACGAATGCCAGTTGCGCTTGCTATTGATTGGCTTTCGTCAACCTCATCATGGTAATTAGCTATTATTCGTTGGATAGTAAAAGGCTTCATGCGTGCGTTTATTTGATTTGCTGCTTCTACATAATGATAACCAAGAATATTGTTTGGTTTTGATAAATCCACTAATCGTAAGTTGTTGTCTTTAGTGATCTCAGCGTAAGATTGATTTAAAGACTTGGGATAACTAAATCCAAGTTTCATGTATTGTTTAATCAATTTTTGGTAAGTCTGTTGTTGTGAAGTAATGACTTCATATGTGTTAGTAAAGGGTTCAATTGTACCTTCTTCACTACCAAAACAAAAAGCATCACAACCAAGGGCTTCTAATAATGCAATAGACCCACGTGCAAAGTCGCTGGCTTGTGCTGTGGCAAATACATAAGGAAGTTCAATAACAAGGTCTACGCCAGCTTTTAAGGCCATTTCAGACCGTGTCCATTTATCTACAAGTGAAGGTTCACCACGTTGCAAAAAATTTCCGCTCATTACAGCGATAATAATATCTGCTGCTGTTTTATTACGGGATTCTTTGATATGATAGAAGTGTCCGTTATGAAACGGATTATGTTCGACGACTATACCAGTTGCTTTCAAGATTGTGACCCCCTTTCATATTATTTGATTATACTGGTCAAAATATGGAGTGACAAGAAATTATCTTGACATCTAAATTCCTGCATTATATAATCAACTTTGTTGTCTTGAGGTGATAAACGAATGAAATGGGCAATTCATCAACTATCTAAATATCGCCATGACGGGATGCCAATTGACGAAATGGTACAATTGGATGAAGTTATGACACGTAACCCGGACATCCGGAAAATCTCACCCGTTCATGTAAAAGGGCACTGCACATTTGGTGCAGCGCAAATGACTTGTCATTTTCAACTTACAGGCACCCTTACTTTACCATGTGCTCGCACGTGGGAAGATGTTGAGTATCCGTTTGATATTCAAACAGTTGAACATTTTAGTTGGTCAGAAGCACATAAGGAAGACGATGGTGATATTCATTTTGTAGAAGGCGATGTTATAAATGTCGACCCTGTACTCGAAGAATTAATTATTGTTGAAATCCCTATACAAGTGTTTAAGGAAGGTGCAGAGCATCAACCGATACCTGGCGGCAAAAATTGGTCGTACTTAACAGATGAGGAATTGGCTGCAAAAGAAGAAAATGAACCTAAAAAATCGGATCCTAGACTTGCTGATTTAGCAAAGTATTTTGATCAAACAGACGAATAACGATCTGTAAGGAGGTGCCACCAATGGCTGTACCGTTTAGAAAGACTTCTAAAACAGTAAAAAGAAAACGTCGTACGCATTTCAAATTATCTCTACCTGGAATGGTAGCTTGCCCAAACTGTGGTGAATCGAAATTGGCTCACCATGTTTGTAAATCATGCGGACATTACAAAGGGAAAGAAGTTGTAGCGAGCAAATAATTCAGTATTTGTTCATATTAAAGGCTATCAGAGAGACCATGGCTCTCTGATGGTCTTTTTCTCTATTTACTAGGAGGACAAAACATATGCCATTTACTATTAATCTTGAAGATCAAATAATAAGATTTACCATTAATCGACCACAAGTACGTAATGCAATTAATTTCGACATCATTGTGGGTTTCGAGAAACTAGTTTCAGCTGTACATAATGATTCAACCATAAAGTTTGTCGTCATCACGGGTGAAGGAGACGATGCGTTTTGTTCCGGAGGAGATTTATCTATATTCCACGGACTACATACGGCAAAAGATGCGTTCCCTATGCTTAACCGAATGGCGACAGTCTTATATAACATTGCAACGCTTCCTGTGCCTGTAATTGCGCTTGTAAATGGTCACGCAGTCGGTGGTGGCTGTGAAATCGCCACTGCTTGTGATTATCGTTTAGTGTCTTCCCGAGCTAAGTGCGGCTTTATACAAGGTTCTCTCGCCATCACAAGTGGATGGGGTGGAGGCACTTTTCTATTTGAGAAGCTACCAAGACAAGATATAGCTATGCAAATGTTGAGCCAAGCCAAACCTTTACCTGCGTCTACCATGCTAGATAACGGGTGGGCTACGCAAGTATACCAAGATGACAAAGAACTAGCCTTACACACTTTTCTTGCAGAGATGAAACAAGTAGAAGCTACCGTACATCGTGCCTATAAACAAATGTTAATACGTAAATGGACGGGGCAAAATCTATTAGACCAAATAAGAGAAGAAGTACAAACTTGCTCTCTCCTTTGGGAAGCGGATGAGCATCATCTGGCAGTACAAAAATTCTTAACAAAACGAAAATAACTTCTATTCTTTTTCTTCGCGCATATAGTAGAAAAAAACGCGAGGTGAAGAAGATATGACTGAAGTGAAAAGAAAAGATCAATGGACTACTGAAGATGATCATAAATTAGCAACGACAGTATTGGAAATAGTGAAAAACGGAGGCACTCAAATTCATGCATTTGAAGTGGCTGCAGAAAAGCTATCCCGTACAAAACAGGCTTGCGGTTTTAGATGGAATAAAACATTGAGACATACGTATGGACAAGACTTAAATCATGCAAAACAAAAATATCAACACCCCATGCATACACATTTGAAACAAGCCATGTCTAGTTACGATGAACTGTTAGAAGCGCATAATAGACTCCAAAAAGAACATGCACAGTTGAAAACATTTGTTCAACAAATTCAGCGTGTATGCTCAGAAAGTCCATTATTGCATCAAAAAAATTAAGATAAAAATAGAGGCTGTTTCTTTCAAGATTATTTCTTAAAAGAGACGGCTTTTTTCTATGTTGTTTGTGAAGTTTGAATATTTCTTCATTCAAAGGTTGAAATCGTTTTCATTTTTCGTATAGACTATGAAGGATGGGGTTTCATGTTTAAACAACTTAGGGGGACAACATATGCGAAAAGTGTTAATTGCTAATAGGGGAGAAATTGCCCTTAGAATCATCGAAACATGTAAAAAGTTACATATTGAAACAGTGGCGATATATGCCGAAGCGGATGCTGAATTACCTTATGTAAAAAAAGCAGACACAGCATTTTTAATTGGTCCAAGCCAAGTACAACAATCTTACTTAAAAGCGGATGATATATTAGCTTTAGCGATGCGTGAAGGGGTTGACGCAATTCATCCGGGCTATGGTTTGTTGTCAGAAAATGCAGGTTTTGCAAGGAAGATTGAAGAGGCAGGAATGATCTTTATTGGTCCTCATCCAGAAACTATTGATAAGATGGGCGACAAGATTGGTTCTCGTCAGACGATGCAAGCGGCAGGTGTGCCAGTAGTGCCTGGAACAGATGAAGGCGTACATACAATTGAGGATGCTTTTCAAGAAGCACAGCGAATTGGATATCCAGTTATGCTCAAAGCCAGTAGTGGCGGGGGCGGCATCGGTATGATTCGTTGTGACGATGAGCAAGCGCTCAGTCAGAACTTTGTTTCTGTAAAATCGCGTGCAAAAGCTTATTTCGGAGACGATGTCGTCTTTTTAGAGAAATACATTTCTGGTGGTCGTCATATCGAAGTTCAAATCTTCGGTGATACACATGGTAATATCGTGCATCTGTATGAACGCAATTGTTCTGTTCAACGCAGAAACCAAAAGGTCATCGAAGAGTCACCTTCACCGAATTTCCCACAAGAGGCTCGAGAGCGTTTGTTAAAAGCAGCAGTAGATGCTGCTAAAGCAGTAAATTATCGCAATGCGGGTACAGTAGAATTTATTGTAGACGAAGATAATCAATTCTATTTCCTGGAAATGAATACAAGACTTCAAGTCGAGCATCCAGTGACAGAGGCAGTTACAGGATTTGATTTAGTAGAATGGCAACTACTGGTGGCTAAGGGTGAACCACTTCCAGTAATTAATCAATCGGATATTCACTCAACCGGTCACGCACTAGAGTTCCGAATTTATGCTGAAGATCCTAAAACGTTCTTCCCTTCACCTGGGAATATCAAAACGCTGCAATGGGGATTAACTGAAGGTATCCGAATCGATGCAGGTTACGAAGAAGGAAATAGCGTTACCCCTTTCTATGATCCAATGATTGCAAAAGTAATTGTTCAAGCGGACTCTCGACAAGAAGCAATTAACAAAGCACAAAAATTCTTTTCATCTGTTAGGATTGAAGGAGTTAAAACAAATGTAGCATTGTTCCAAGAATTTTTAGATGCAAAAGCATTCCAAGATGGCACTTACACGACCGCGGTATTACCGCAATGGCTTGAACAACAAAAGGAGGAAATAAAATGAAACAAATTCAATCGACAATGGCAGGGACAGTATTTAGTATCGTAGTACAAGTAGGAGAAGAAATCACAGCTGGGCAAACTGTTATGGTTTTGGAATCAATGAAAATGGAAATTCCAGTTGAAGCTGAAACTGCAGGTAAAGTTGTGAAAATTGAAGCTCAAATTGGTGATTTTGTAAATGAAGGCGATGTATTAGTAACATTTGAATAAAATCACTTGGGGTAAGTGAGATGAATCAAAGGGGGCAACTTAGATGACGGAGAAAACAACATATAACGATCGTTTAGAAGAAAAGCTAACAACTATTTTCGCTGGTGGTCATTCGAAATATCACGAAAAAATGAAAGAACAAAACAAATTATTTGTTCGAGATCGTTTAGCCTTACTTTTTGATAATGGCGAGTATTTAGAAGATGGCCGATTTGCAAACTGTGAAGCAGGTGATCTACCAGCAGATGGTGTCGTAACAGCAACTGGAAAAGTTAATGGACAACAAGTATGTGTGATGGCAAATGATTCAACAGTAAAGGCAGGTTCATGGGGATCGCGTACTGTTGAAAAAATCATTCGCATTCAAGAGATTGCAGAGAAAAATCGAGTACCGATGCTTTATCTAGTCGATTCAGCAGGTGCACGTATTACCGATCAATTAGATATGTTCCCGAACCGACGTGGTGCAGGCAAAATATTCCACAACCAAGTGAGAATGTCTGGATTTGTTCCGCAAATCTGTTTACTATTCGGCCCATCTGCTGCTGGAGGAGCTTACATCCCTGCATTTTGTGATATCGTCATTATGGTTGAAGGAAATGCATCTATGTATTTAGGATCACCACGTATGGCTGAAAAAGTTATAGGTGAAAAAGTAACACTTGAAGAAATGGGTGGAGCTCGCATGCACTGTTCGATTAGTGGGTGTGGTGATGTATTAGTAACTACTGAACAAGAAGCAATTTCTGAAGCTCGCCGTTACTTAGCATACTTCCCAGCGAATTTCACTGAGATGCCGAAAGTGGTAGAACCGAAAGCTATTAAAGAAGGTCGTACTCTTGAAGCGATTATTCCAGAAAATCAAAATGCGCCATTTGATATGTATGAAGCAATCGATCAGTTAATTGATGAAGGTTCACTCTTTGATGTGAAGAAATTGTTTGCTCCGGAAATCATTACTTGTCTTGCACGAATTGAAGGACAAGCTGTCGGAATTATTGCGAACCAACCGAAAGTTAAAGGCGGAGTATTATTTATAGATTCTGCTGACAAAGCTACCAAATTCATTAATTTATGTGATGCTTTTGGTATTCCGTTACTATTCTTAGCTGATGTTCCTGGATTTATGATTGGAACAAAGGTCGAGCGAGCAGGAATCATTCGACATGGTGCAAAGTTAATCATGGCGATGAGTTCTGCAACTGTACCGAAGATTTCAGTCATCGTAAGAAAAGCTTATGGTGCCGGTTTATACGCTATGGCAGGTCCAGCGTTTGAGCCAGACATTTGTATCGCATTACCAACTGCTCAAATTGCAGTAATGGGTCCAGAAGCAGCAGTAAATGCTGTGTTCTCGAACAAAATAGAAGCAATCGAAGATCCGAAAGAACGTTTGCAATTTGTTCAACAAAAACATCAAGAATACAAAGAAGAAATTGATATCTATAAATTAGCATCTGAATTGATCATTGATGAAATTGTTGCACCAAGTAATTTACGTGATGTATTAGCAATGCGCTATCGTGCTTATAGTACGAAACATATTTCACAACCACCTCGTAAACATCCAGTTTATCCAGTATAATCAATAGCAAGAGGAAGGTCTGCCGTACGTTGGTAGACCTTTTCATTTATAGGATGTTCAAAAAGTCCGCTAAAAATAGCTTCGCATCTCTTCGTTGGCTTGCTTCTCCGCTCCTCACGTATTAAAAGCATACGCTCCGGTGCTCGAAGACTAAGCCGCCTAAGGCCAACAGGAAGTTGGTCACTCAGGTGTTGCCGCAGGAAGTGGCGCTCTTAACCTGAGTTCCAAAAAAGGCTCTTTTTGTGCTCCTTTTTGAACTTATTTAAGATTTAAGGGAGTTGATTATGAATTGAACGTGGTCATTGTCGGTGCGGGTGCGATTGGATTGCTGATTGGCTCATTATTAAGTGAGGAAAAACATGAAATTACATACATAACACGGACGACTGAACAAGCGGAAAACTTAAGGAATCACGGAGTTACACTCGTCCATACCAATGGAGAAAAAGTTCGTTCGCATGTCTCCGCTTTTGCAGAATATAGGCAAGCCCCAACAGATGCATTGTGGATAATAGCTGTAAAGTATCATCATTTACATGACATAAAAGAAAATTTAATGTCACTACCACTGACTACGCCGATGTTATTTATTCAAAATGGAATTGCACATTTACAGTGGATTAATCAGTTGCAACATGAACAGATATATATTGCCACAATTGAGCACGGTGCAATTAAAGATAATGCGACCACCGTTATTCATAAAGGGATTGGATTAACGAAAATTGCTCCATACAAAAAAACGCCTAACACATATATGGATATGTCGATTTTTCAAACACCTAAATTTCAAATAGAAATGGTAGAAGACGCTTATGCTATCACATTGAGAAAAGCAGTATTAAACGCTTGTATAAATCCGATAACGACGATTCTACTTATAGAGAATGGGAAACTGATTTCAAATAAACAAGCCTTTCAATTAATGCACTCATTATTTCTGGAAATGCAAACGGCCTTTCCAGAAATCTCATCTATGTTAACCTTCGAAGATGTAAAGGCACTTTGCGAAAAAACATCTTCAAACAAATCTTCCATGCTTCAAGATCGATTAAATCATCGTCAAAGTGAAATCGAACCAATAGTAGGAGAATTGTTAAATTTGGCAGCAGGGAGAGAAAAACAGTTGCCCCTTTTACGAACGCTTTATCAATTAGTGTTAGCTATTGATGAAAAAGGTGAGCAACATGAGTAACTTTTTTCAACTAATTATTAGTTTTCTTTTAGTTTTTCCTATTGCCATATTTATCGTGGTATTTATTGTTTCTCAAAAACTAAATAGAAAAACGACAAAAGCCTTTGGTCATGCAGCAGATGTAACGACATTGGTACTATTTTTTGCAGTTCCGATTGCGGTTCAATCCTTATTTAAAATCGAGACTGTTGGATTCTTGGTAGGTATGGCGTTATTCTTAAGCGTCATACTGACATTTCAAGAGTGGAAGTCTCAAAATGAAATTGAGTTAATTCCACTTATTAGAAAAATATGGAGATTTTTGTTTATAGTTTTAAGCGCAACATTCTTTATTGTGTGGTGTATAGGTTTCGTCTTTAAAGTAATAGAATTTGTAAATTAAAGTCCGATAAGTCGTTTGTTTTTCCTGTCGTGCCACCAAATGATATACTCGATTTGTATTTACACGCAAAAGGGGTTTACCATGATGAAATTTGACCAAATTGAACAACCAAATAGTAGTCCTTTCCTAGTGGATTTTCATGCTCAAAAAAAAGAACTATTAACGTATTTTCATTATTTACCGAATAAAACTTCATATGAAAATCGAGCTTTATCATTGAAGTCGCATCAAGTAAACAGAGAGCAACTAACAGCTGTCGTTCGCGAATACATGACAAAATTCCCGAAAAATGATGCAGTAGATTTACACTTAGCTGAGTTGGAAAAAGACGCTCTAGTAGTTATTGGTGGTCAGCAAGCTGGCTTACTGACAGGACCACTTTATTCCGTACATAAAGCACTATCAATTATTTTATTAGCTAAACAACAACGACAAGCATTAGGAATTCCGGTCGTTCCAGTATTTTGGATTGCTGGAGAAGACCACGACTTAGATGAAATCAATTCAACATTTACGCCGAATTTGGGGAGATTACAAAAACATACGTACAATGATCGTCCAAATCGTAAACAAATGGCCTCTGAAACATCAGTAGAAGCTGAAAAATTACAATCTTTCATTCGGGATGTTTTTAAGCAGTTTACTGAAACAATTTATACAAAAGAATTGCTTCAAAAATGCCTGAACATGACACTTCATGTTTCTTCATACAGTCATTTCTTTGCAGTGATGATGCATGACTTTTTCTCGAATGAAGGATTGTTATTAATAGATGCCGCCTATAAACCACTTAGAGAATATGAATCAGCTTATTTTGTGAAGATGATTGAACATTCCAAAGAGATTGCAACACTCGTGGTTGAACAAGAAAGAGATTTTCAACTAGCGGGCTACGGTCAACCAATACAAGCCTCAGAAGATAGTGCGAATTTGTTTGTTGTTGAAAATGGAGAACGCTTTTTACTGAGGTACAACAACGGAGAATTTTTTAATGAAGCTGCAGGTCTTCGATTCTCTAAGCGACAATTGCTTGATATTGCGATTAAGCAACCCGAACGGTTAAGTAATAATGTGGTTACTCGTCCTCTTATGCAAGAAATGGTATTCCCAGTCTTGGCGTTTATTGGAGGTCCTGGGGAATTAGCATATTGGGCTGCATTTAAAACAATGTTCGAACATTTTGACATGGAACTACCAGTCATGGTGCCAAGATTGTCCATAACGATGGTGGACAAAAAGTCTGATCAATATTTAAATGAATTAGATTTACAAGTCGAGAGTGTTTTCAATGGAGAGCTACAGTCACGTAAACAAGATTTCATTAACGATATTAAAGATGATGATGCTGAAGAAATGATACTTGAAATTCAACAAACGTTAATCGAACAATATCAAAAATTAGAAAATCACTTATCTAATGCTGGACCGACATTGAACCTTGTCACGAAGAAAAATTTAGAACACCATAACAAACAGTTCATGTACTTAAGTCGGAAAATAGAAGATACCAATTTATTACGCCATGATGTGACGATTCGAAAGTATAATCATATCGAAGGCACTCTATTTCCTGAGTACACTTTACAAGAAAGATGGTTCAGTCCGTTATTATTTTTAAATGAAGTAGGTCCAGCATTAATTGACGATCTATTATCACAACCATTCGAATTTAATGGCAAACATATAATCCTTACTTTTTAATGATCAAAGCCTTCTCATTTTTTGAGACGGCTTTTTTCTATGGAGGAAAAGGGTTTCAATCTGTTTCAACAAGTACTATTATCACATTTTTTGGTATTTCGTAATTTTTTTTTATAAACTGGTGGAGGAAAGTGGGGGGATGTGGTACATTTATGAGAATAAGTGGGGTGACTAGCATGTTCATGGGAGAATATCAACATAGCGTTGATGCGAAAGGCCGTCTTATTATACCGGCAAAATTTCGCGAGCACCTGGATGAGACATTTGTGATAACACGAGGTCTTGATAACTGCTTATTCGGCTATCCTATGAATGAATGGCGAAAACTCGAAGAAAAATTAAAAGCTCTACCTGTGACAAAAAAAGATGCTCGTGCTTTCACACGATTCTTCTTTTCTGGTGCGACTGAAGTTGAAATTGACAAACAAGGCCGTATAAACATTCCTAGTACATTATTGTCCCATGCAAAAGTTGAAAAGGAATGTATTGTTCTTGGCGTATCAAACCGTATTGAAATTTGGGCAAAAGATTCTTGGACATCTTATTTTGAAGAATCAGAGGACTCATTTAACGACTTGGCAGAAAATATGATCGGCTTTGATATATAAACGTTCGAAGGCTAACATCGCGACGTCCTACTCCTGCGTTTACTCGTCGCAAAATGCAGTACGAAGAAATTTTATCGCGACGCCTTCATGACCCACATCTTGTTGGGCTGAGCGCAAAAGCGCCACTATAGCTCGACGCAGGTGCTGGAATAGAAAAACATTATTGAATTTAAAAAGGAGGACGATTCAGTGTTCAACCATACAACAGTATTACTTCACGAAACAGTTGACGGATTGAACATTCGTCCAGATGGTATATATGTAGACTGTACCTTAGGTGGCGCAGGACACAGTGAGTATTTAGTTCAACAATTAAATGATCAGGGTAAGTTAATATGTTTTGACCAAGATACTACTGCTATTGAAAATGCGAAAATAAGGTTAGCAGACCATCTTCATAAAGTGACGTTTGTACATGCAAATTTCCGTGACATAAAAGCGAATTTACAAGAATTAGGAATAGATAGAGTTGATGGCATTCTTTACGATTTAGGAGTATCTTCCCCACAACTAGATACACCTGAACGAGGTTTTAGTTACAATCACGATGCACCATTAGATATGAGAATGGATATGACAGCCTCCTTATCAGCTTACGATGTTGTAAACGACTGGGAATTTAATGATTTAGTTCGAATTTTCTATCGTTATGGCGAAGAAAAGTTTTCTAAACAAATCGCACGCAAAATTGAAGAAGCTCGAAAAATTGCGCCCATAGAAACTACAGGGCAACTGGTTGAACTGATTAAAGAGGGAATTCCAGCACCTGCTAGAAGAAAAGGTGGTCATCCTGCAAAACGAGTATTCCAAGCAATACGAATTGCTGTAAATGATGAACTGGGAGCTGCCGAAGAATCACTACAAGATGCTTTAGAGCTACTTGCTGTTAATGGGCGTATTAGTGTTATTACATTCCATTCTTTAGAAGACCGAATAACCAAAACAATCTTTAAAGAAGCAGCATCATATCCAGAATTACCACCAAATTTACCTGTTATCCCAGAGGGCATGGAGCCACATTTCAAATTAGTTACACGCAAGCCAATTTTACCAAGTGAAGAAGAATTACTGCATAATAATCGCTCCAGATCAGCCAAACTTAGAATTGCCGAAAAAATAAAAGATGAGGGAAGTGTTTAAATGGCTATGCACGCTAGAACACAAACAAATTACATTAAGCAGCCTGTCGTTAATCCACAGCCTGCAGTCAACCCAACTATTAAACCAAATCGTAAAATTATTACAAAAGGTGAAAAGGTATTAATTGCTCTCTTCGTATCTGTCGTAGCATTGTTTAGCGTGATGATTCTACAAACACAAGCTAGTATTTATGCTGCAAACCAAGACATTCGATCAATTGAACAACAAATTGATGAAACCAAAAAACAAAATACGGATTTGTCCATTCAAGTAAGCGAACTCTCAAAGTATGAACGTGTTTGGGAAAAAGCAAAAGCATTAGGCTTGAAGCTGAACGAGCAAAATGTGAAGGTTGTACAGGGACAATGAAAAAGAAATTTCGATTTCAATGGGGAGCCTTTCTGATGTTTTTGTTATACGGAGGGCTCTTTTTTCTATTGTTGTCACGGATGATTTTTATCCAAGTCACGGGAGAAGCAGATGGGCAGGCACTTGCTGCAAAAGCTGCTGCTAAGTACGAAAGAGAACAAATTATAAATGCTAGTCGTGGAAAAATTTTAGACAAAAATGGGGAAGTCATCGCAGAAGATACATTAAGTTATCGTTTAGTTGCGGTGCTAAGTCCCGAAGCCACAGACAATGCAAAAAACCCGAAACATGTAAATGATGTAGAAAAAACTGCGACTGTTCTTGCACAATATATCCCATTATCTAAAGAGAAGTTAGTGGAACGCTTGTCAAAAGAAGGCGTTTATCAAGTAGAGTTTGGATCAGCAGGTCGCGACATTAGTCATGAAGTTATGACGAAAATAAAAAAACAAAAATTACCGGGTCTTGTTTTTGTACGAGATTGGAAACGTTTTTATCCAAATGGAACGTTTTCTTCGCACCTAATTGGATTTGCTGTAAAAGAAGAACAACCAGATGGAACGTTTCAAACTATAGGCAAAATGGGCCTTGAATCGATTTATAATAAACAATTAACAGGGAAAAACGGGAAAGTTCAATACGATGGTGATTTGTGGGGTTACTTGTTACCAAATTCTAAAGAAATGGTGACACCTGCTCAAGATGGATATCAAATTCACTTGACACTCGATAAAACGGTTCAAAACTTTCTTGAGGATGCCATGACTAGAGTAGAGAAAGAATACTCACCCACAAGTATGGTGGCAATGGTAGCCGATCCGAAAACAGGGGAAATTTTAGCTATGAGCCAACGTCCATCATTCGATCCAGAGACGCGAGAAGGACTTACGTCAAATTGGTTGAATGAAACGATTGAAAATACGATAGAGCCAGGTTCCACTATGAAAACATTTACAGTGGCAGCCGCAATGGAAGAAAAAAAATGGAACCCGAACGATTGGTACCAATCAGGTAAATATACCTTACTCGACACTACTATCCGAGATCATAACTTAAAAGGGTGGGGGAATATTACGTTTTTAGAAGGTTTCCAGAGATCTTCTAACGTGGCAATGGCTTATTTACTTGAAAGATTAGGAGATACTGCATTTCTTGAGTACCTAGACAAATTCGGATTTGGCAAGAAAACAGGGATTGACCTTCCGAATGAAGCAAGTGGGAAAATCATAAGTAAATATCCACTTGACCGTCTTGTTTCCACCTTTGGTCAAGGTTCTACGGTAACTCCTATGCAGCTCATTCAAGCTGAAACCGCCATTGCAAATGACGGTATGATGATGAAGCCGTATGTAATTGAAAAAATTGTAAACCCATTAACTAAAGAAGTTATGCACGATTCTAAACCTGAAGTAGCAGGAAAACCAATTTCTGCGGACACTGCAAAGAAAATGAGAGAATTGTTAGCTTCTACAGTGACTTCTGAACACGGAACTGCAGCACGATTCGAGCTAACTGATTATACCGTGGCGGGAAAAACGGGAACAGCTCAGATTCCGAACGAGGTAGGTAAATATCTAGCAGGTTATGAAAATTACTTGTACTCATTCCTTGGAATGGCTCCAGCTGAAGATCCTCAACTAGTTGTTTATGTGGCGGTAACAAAACCAAAATTAGAAGCGACAGAAGTTGGGTCCATGCCAGTATCTGAAATATTCAAATCCGTTACAGAAAATAGCTTGAAATACTTGAACATCAAACCTGAAGAAGTGAAATCTACACCAGCTGTGACTCTTCCAAATGTTAAAGAGAAAGATGTTGCGGTGGCTGAAAGTCAAATGATTGAACAAAAGATGAAACCAGTTGTTATCGGTAATACTGAAAAAGGAAAGATTACTGAACAATTTCCTTCAGCAGGTACTGAAATTCTACCAGGTAGTTTAGTAATGTTGAAAACGGATGGACCAATAACCATTCCTGACTTTACAAATTGGTCAAAACGACATGTCTTGGTCTACCAAATGTTATCAGGACTAAATATTGAAGTCGTTGGCAACGGATATGTGGTTAGTCAAAGTGTCTCCAAAGGAACTGTAACGAACGAACAAGCACCAATCGTAATTAAATTAGAAACTCCTGAAGTTACTAATAAAAAAGCTGAAAAAGAAATAGAAAAAGAGGGAGAAGAAAAGCTCCCTCAAGATTAAATGTTGAATAGGTACTCCATTCCAGTCATATCTTGTTAAAAAACAGGGTGTGGTTTTATGAAGGCAGGAGTGCCTCATCAATTGAGAATCAGAGTTCGAACAATGCTTCTTATCTTTTTTTGTTTAAGTGTTGCGTCTGTAGGGAAACTAGTCGTGATGCAGTTTTTTCAATATGAATGGCTTACGCAGAAAGCAGAAGAGAATTGGGATCGCGAAATACCTTTTTCTCAAACGAGGGGTAATATCCGAGATCGAGACGGAGAATTAATTGTAGGAAGCAAACTAGCTCCCACCCTTTATTTTATGCCTGCTCAAAGCAAAGATGTTGAAAGTGCAGCTGCCAAACTTAGCGTTGCTCTAAATACGGATGAAAAAAAACTTCTAGATCAAATGAGTCAAAAAACATTTTTGATTAAATTGGCACCTGAAGGCAAAAACATCGAGCTTGGTACAGCTCTTGATATCCAATCTTTACAAATCCCAGGATTGTATACAGGTGTTGATTATGTTCGAGATTACCCACATGACGAGTTGTTATCGCGTCTTCTAGGATTTACAGGATATGACCATCAAGGGCTAGCTGGAATTGAATTCCAATATAATGAATATTTAACGTCAACTCAATCTACTTTACGCTTATTTACAGATGCGAAAGGAAGCTCACTTCCTCATGTGAATGATGGTTGGGGCAAAGGAAAAGATGGAGCGACTGTTGAATTAACCATTGATTTAGACGTTCATGAGATTATGGAACGGGCACTTTCCCAGGCTATGAAAAAATATGATGCTGATCAAGCTATGGGAATTGCTATGAATCCTAAAACTGGCGAGATTTTATCTCTAGCATCATTTCCCACTTTCCATCCATTGGAATATGACAAAGTGAGTCCTAGCGTTTATAATCAGAACTTGCCTGTGTCAATGACATTTGAGCCGGGTTCTACGTTTAAAATTATTACACTTGCCGCTGCTCTAGAAGAAGGTAAAGTGGATTTGAAAAATGATTCATTTTATGATCCTGGTTATGCAATAGTGGAAGATACAAGATTACGATGTTGGAAAAGAACAGGACATAAACACCAATCATTTTTAGAAGTGGTTGAGAACTCATGTAATCCAGGTTTTATTGAACTAGGTCAACGTGTTGGACGTGAAAAACTGTCGCAATACATACGTGATTTCGGTTTTGGGCAAAAAACAGGATCATCCATTGCGGGAGAGTCCTCAGGAATATTGTTTTCTAAAGAAAGTTATGGACCAGTCGAGCATGCGACTACATCGTTCGGCCAAGGAATTTCCACAACACCCATTCAACAAGTTCAAGCAGTCGCAGCAGCAGTTAATGGCGGAACTTTGTTTCAACCTTATGTCGTGAAACGGATTTATAACGAACAAACGAACGAGGTCATTAAAGAAAATGAACCAACTAAAGTCCGACAAGTTGTATCCGAAGATACTTCCAAAAAAGTTAGGGAAGCATTAGAATCTGTTGTGGCTAAGGGTTCAGGACGTAATGCTTTTCGTGATACAATGAGAATTGGCGGTAAAACAGGGACTGCACAGAAGGCTGTAAATGGCCGTTACGTTGAAGGACAGTACATTGTATCGTTTATTGGTTTTGCACCTGCTAACGACCCTGAAATCGTCGTTTACGTAGCGATAGACAATCCGAAACATGTTTTACAGTTTGGTGGGGTAATTGCTGCACCAATTGTAGGGGAAATTATTGAAGATAGCGCGCCTTTTATTGGATTCAATTACAGCAAAGATCAACTGTCTAAAGAGTATAGATGGGGTGATAGTATAGAGCGGGAAGTTCCAGATTTAGTAGGGCAAGAAAAAAATAAGATTATGATGGTAGATGAACCATTTAAAATTGAATGGCACGGGACCGGAACGAAAATTATATCCCAGCTTCCACAAGCAGAAAGTTTACTGTCTGTTGATGGTACGATTCATTTGTACTTAGGTGAATAATATTAATAACGACAACCATCGTTTATCCGAAGGAGAATACATATGACACTCGCAACAACATTAATGATCGTAGGAATCGGATTTCTACTTACAGTTCTTTTAACACCTATTTTCATTCCGATATTGAAAAGGATGAAATTTGGTCAAAGTATTCGTGAAGAAGGTCCGCAATCACACATGAAAAAGGCAGGAACCCCTACAATGGGTGGCCTTGTGTTTATTGTCTCGATAGTTATCACAACATTAGGCGTGGCTTTCTATTTAGAAATGCTGACTACACAAACGATTGTGTTGGTTTTAGTGTTTGTTGGTTTTGGATTAATCGGGTTTTTAGACGACTTTATAAAAGTTGTTCTTAAAAGAAATTTAGGCTTGACATCATTACAAAAAATAATTGGTCAAATCATTATTGCAGTTGCTTCCTTTTTACTTCTTAATCAAGGGCCTTTCGAAACAACTGTAAGTGTCCCATTTACTGATTGGTCAGTTGATCTTGGGATTGCATATGTAGCGTTCTTGATTTTTTGGCTCGTAGGCTTTTCAAATGCTGTGAATTTAACAGATGGCTTAGACGGACTTGTCTCAGGTACAGCATCAATTGCTTTTACAACCTTCGGGGTTCTAGCATTAGTTTATCACCAGCTAGACATCGCGATTTTCGCCTTTGCTGTTACAGGAGCTCTTCTTGGATTCTTAATATTCAATGCAAACCCAGCAAAATTATTTATGGGTGACACTGGTTCCTTGGCACTTGGCGGAGCACTGGCAATGGTGTCTATATTAGTCAAACAGGAGCTATTGCTCGTTATCGTAGGTGTGATTTTTGTAGCAGAGACGTTATCCGTAATTCTTCAAGTAATTAGTTTTAAAACAACAGGAAAACGGATTTTCAAAATGAGTCCTCTTCATCATCATTTTGAATTGTCTGGTTGGTCTGAATGGAAAGTGGTTGTGGTCTTCTGGTCAACAGCTTTCCTTGCAGCCTTTATTGTCGTAATGCTGGAGGTATTGTAATGAAAAAAACCACTGAGTTCAAAGCAAAAAAAGTTCTCGTATTAGGCCTCGCAAAGAGTGGGGTAGCTGCAGCAGAAATTCTTCATAAATTGGGCGCATTCGTTACTGTAAATGATTCAAAGCCCTTTGAAGAAAGCCCAGATGCACAAAATTTATTAAGTAAGGGTATTACCGTTATTTGTGGTCGACACCCAGAAGATTTACTGGACGAAGGTTTTGAATATGTGATTAAAAATCCAGGTATTCCTTATAGTAATCCGATTGTTAGTGATGCGATAAATAGAGGGATTCCCGTTTGGACTGAAATAGAAATAGCCTATTTAATTAGCGAAGCTCCTTTTATTGGAATCACAGGCTCAAATGGTAAAACTACTACAACGACCTTGCTATTCCACATGTTAAATCAAGGTGGTCAAAACCCTTTAATTGCTGGGAATATTGGAACAGTTGCATGTAAAGTTGCCGAAGAAGCACAAGCGGACCAAGTGATTGTTACAGAACTTTCTTCTTTCCAATTAATGGGTGTTGATACTTTTCAACCGAGAATTGCTATCCTCACAAATTTATATGAAGCACATTTAGACTACCATGGTTCTTTTGAAAAATATGGGGATGCCAAATATGGGGTAACCAAGAACCAAACAAATGACGATGTTTTTATTTACAACGCAGATCAACCTGAAGTTGTAAAATACGCTAGTTTGTCCCATGCAAAACTAATCCCATTCTCTACAAAAGGTCGTAAAGAAGATGGTATAAGTGGAGATGCAGAATATATCTATTGGAAAGGTGAACCTTATCTGGAAAGAAAATTAATTGCGTTGCCAGGTGAGCATAATCTAGAAAATATATTATCTGCTGTTGCCACGGCTATCTTAATGGATTGCCCTAAGGAAACAATACAACATGTTTTGACGTCCTTTACAGGAGTTAAACATAGAACACAATTCTTGCGCGAATGGAAGAAACGAAAGTTCTACAATGACTCTAAAGCAACAAACACATTAGCTACAAGAAGTGCTCTTGCTGCATTCGACCAGCCAGTAATTTTACTTGCAGGTGGTTTAGAGCGTGGACATTCATTTGAAGAGTTACGGAAAGATATGAATCACGTAAAAGCAGTGGTTGCATTTGGTCAGACTAGTGATCGTCTTATTGACTTTGCAGCTTCATGTGGAGTGGAAATCATAAAAAAAGTAGAAAACATTCAACAAGCTGTTAAAGTGGCAACAGATCTGTCCGAGCCAGAAGATATTATTTTACTTTCGCCTGCTTGTGCGAGTTGGGATCAATACCCAAACTTTGAGTTGCGTGGCGAAGATTTTATCAAAGCTGTATTTGAAATTAAGTAATATCATTACCAGATGAAGGGATGCCAACACTGCATAAAAAACCGACACATATTTTTCTATTTACAAGTTTACTAATAACCGTGATTGGATATTGTTTTGTTTACTCTGCCGGTTCTTACTGGGGAAAAGTACACTATGAAGATAGTCTTCCATTCTTTTGGAAACAAATTATGTACGGCACTTTAGGGATGTTATGTGCTTGGGTGATTTATAGACTTCCTTTTATTCATCAACAGAAGTTTTGGCTTGGCGCTTATATATCATCAATATTTTTACTATTTGCAGTTTACATCCCTGGACTTGGGATTGTGAGAAATGGCTCACAAAGTTGGATTCAAATTGCTGGGTTTAGTTTACAACCTGCAGAATTTGTGAAAATATCAGTCATGGGATTTTTAGCATGTATTTTAGCTAAAACAATGAATGATAAAAAAAGGAAGTATTTTGCCCCATTATTAATTTGCTTAGTACCAGCTGGAATCATTCTAGTGCAACCTGACTTTGGTTCTGCTTTTTTATTAATTGTAGGAGCATTTTCACTATTATTTATTGCCGGTTTCCCAATTCGTTTTTTTATGGGCTTAGGTACTTTAGGAGTTTTAGCACTCGTTGGCTTAATCGTATCTGCTCCTTATCGCTTAAAACGGATTTCCGCATTCCTTGATCCATGGGAAGATGCTTTAAATAGTGGCTTCCAAGGCATTCAATCTCTGCTAGCCATTGGACCGTCAGGGTTGTTTGGACATGGGTTTGGTCAAAGTAGACAAAAGTTTTTGTATCTTCCTGAACCTCAAAATGATTTTATCTTCTCGATAATTGTTGAAGAAATGGGTTTCTTTGGAGCGGTAATTCTGATTAGCTTATTCCTTATTTTCTTATTTACAGGATACCGTTTAGCTATTTCCTCTTCAACAAAAGTGGGTTTTTATGCAATAGCAGGACTCCAGTCCATGATTGGATTCCAAATTTTTTTAAATATCGGTGTAGTCATCGGGTTATTTCCGGTAACTGGTGTAACTTTGCCATTTATAAGTTACGGTGGTTCATCGCTGTTATCAACTTGGCTTATCGTGGGTCTGATTCTTCGTTTTTCAAAAGATTAATAGAGTAGGAAAGGAGTGAATAACGTGGATAAAATTATCGACATTGAAGACAGAATTCCAACGCTGAGAGAGCGACGGAAAAAGAGAACAAATCGCAAGTTCACGTTATTGCTCGTTATTTTCCTTGTCACTTTATTTGGTCTCCTCTACTTTCAATCTCCGTATAGTCAGGTGAAAAAAATAGTCGTTAAAGGGGCTAACTTAACGAATAGTGACCAGTATATTGAACAAAGTGGTTTACAAAAAGGACAATCAATGTGGGAAATTAGGACAAGCAATGCCGAAGAACTATTGCTGAAAAACGATTTGATTCAAGATGTTACAGTTAAACGAAATGGCTTAACTTCTGTGGGAATTGAAGTTACAGAATGGAAAAAAGCAGCGTATCTCCAATCCGAAACAGGGTATGCCATCGTCCTTGAGAATGGGAAAGTATTTCAATCTGATAAGGTATTAGCTCCCGTAGATGCCCCGTTACTTAGCGGTTTTGATAACCCAAAAATCAGAGGTCGTATGGTAAATGAACTTTCTAAATTAAATGGACAAGTACTATCCATGATTTCGCAAATTGAATCTGTACCTTCAAAAGCAGATCCGTATCGAATCAGACTTTTTATGAATGATGGATATGAAGTAAGAGCAGTAATCCAGTCGTTTGCTGAAAAAATGAATTATTATCCGTCAATTATTGCTCAAATTGGTGATACCGACAAAGGTGTAATTGATATAGAAGTGGGTTCGTTTTTTCAAACGTATCTAGATATGTATAACCCGCAACCAAAGGAGGGGGAAGATGAAGAAATTCCAGAATAGACCAACTCGTTCGTCTGTGAATAAACGCATCATTTTTTCTCTGGTATGTTTGGTGTTGGGATTTATCTTAGCCTATTCATATAGTTTATCGAGCAGTAAAAAGCTAAGTGGACAAGCTTCCAGTAGTAAATATTTTGAGCAAGAGGAACAATATCGTGAAGACCTCATCCACCAAAAAGAACGCAATAAAGAATTGACCACTGAGTTAGAAGCAAGACAACAGCAAGTAAGGGAAATTGAAAAGTCCCTCTCAGGTAGTGAAGAACAGTATGAGAATTTAATTCAGGAAGCTGAAGATTTGAGACTTCTACTAGGGCTCCTTCCTGCAACTGGTAAAGGTGTGAAGATACAACTCGAAGATGCAGAGTATAACCCATCTTCAGTTAATCCAAATGATTACATAGTTCATGAAAGTCATGTGTTCCAAGTGCTGAATGAATTGAAAATATCTGGTTCTGAAGCCATTACCATAAATGGCCAACGACTACATGCCAATTCCTATATAAAATGTAATGGTCCCGTCATTACAATTGATGGAGAGCAATTTCCTGCACCTTTTATTATCGAAGCAATTGGCGATCCATCAGTCTTAGTGCCATCACTTCAACTTGCAGGTGGAGTACTAGATCAACTAGTGAACGATAATATTGTGGTAACAATTGAAGAGAAATCAAAAATCGAAATGCCAGCATTGTAACCCGAAAAGCGGAGGTGCGGACTGGCCTGCGCAGCTAGACAACAAGAAAAGCTGAAAACGCCATTTTAGCCCGACGCCGGCGCTGGAAGGATGAAAGACGAATATTTCTTCATTCTGACCCTGTAAATGGCCCGCGGGCTGGCGTTTGAAACTAGACACAAGAAAGCTGAAAACGCCATTTTAGAGAATGAAATGAAATAAATTTGTTATTCGAGGGGAAGGAGCGGTGCAATGAAACAAGGTGTCTATGTCCGCTTCACAATAATTTTGTTGATTGTCGGCTTTATGATTGCAGTGCAATACAACACTGTGCAAAAACCAGAATCACGAGATACTCGAGATATGTGGGAAATTAGACAAGAACTAACTGTTGAGAAAGAACTGCACTCCGAGCTACTTTCAAAAATTCGAGACGTCAATCAAACAATTACAAAATATGAAAATTTGCAATCCGAAAGTCCTGCTCAAGCATTAAATGAAACGCTAGATATGTTACGAACAAACGCTGGATTAACGGAAGTGACAGGACCAGGATTAGAACTTACCATTGAGCCTTCTTTAGAAGGACAGGCTCTTGGTCAAGAAGTAACGAGTATTTCACCTGATTTGCTGGTTCAATTATTAAATGAAATCAATCGTTTTAATGGACATGATGTATCAATTGATGGCAAACGAATCATTCATTCTTCTCCGATTCGGGATATTAATGGAAAAACGACAGTTAATAGTTTAATCGTACGTACACCACCATTTCTGATTCAGATTGGGACAGAGACGTTTGAGGATGCAGAAATACTTTACAATCATTTAAAATCTTCGATGATAGCTGATGATTTTTTTATTGATAATTTAACCTTAACAATAGAAGAACCCAAAGATCTAATTAGGGTTCCAGCTTTCGACCAAAATATTAAAAATACTTATTTGAAAAATGCATCTAAAGGAGATTAACTTATGTGGTTGCCATTACTCGGATTAATCTTAGGAATATCTTTGGGTTTATTAACAGATATTCAAATCCCTTCAGTGTATGAAAACTATTTATCTATAGCAGTACTGGCAGCACTTGATACATTATTTGGAGGAATTCGAGCACAATTACAACAAATTTATGATGATAAAGTGTTTGTATCTGGGTTCTTTTTTAATATTGCCTTAGCTGCTGGACTAGCTTTTCTAGGAGTTCACTTGGGAGTTGACTTGTATTTGGCTGCGATTTTTGCTTTTGGTGTTCGTCTTTTCCAAAACATCGCAATGATTAGAAGAATCATATTAACCAAATGGACTGACAGAAAAGGGACTATTGACTAAAAAACAGTCTAATAGAAGGAAAATTGACAACTTTTAACGTTTTACTTAGACAAGCTTGATAGAATGCAATAGAATGGACAGTAAAGAGTTGTTGAAGGAGGTGCCACGGATTGAATCAGACAGAATTATATGTTTCTCTTGATATTGGTTCATCATCGATTAAGGTACTTATCGGAGAAATGACAAATGGTAGTTTAAATGTCATTGGTGTAGGCAATGTTAAGTCGAATGGAATACGAAAAGGCGCAATTGTTGATATTGATGCGACCGTGCAATCTATAAAAAAAGCAATTGAACAAGCAGAACGAATGATCGGAATGTCTATTAATGAAGTCGTACTAGGTATACCTGCTAACCAAGCAATGTTGCACCATGTAAAAGGCGTAGTGGCAGTAAATAGTGAAAATCGCGAAATTACAGATGATGATTTAGACCGTGTAATAGAATCAGCACAAGTTATGTCTATTCCACCGGAACGAGAATTAGTAAATTTAGTGCCAAAACAATTTATCGTGGATCATTTAGATGAAATTAAAGATCCAAGAGGTATGATTGGTATTCGTTTGGAAATGGATGGCACGATGTTGACGACCTCTAAAACGATTTTACATAATGTATTACGTTGTGTAGAACGTGCAGGTCTTCAAATTCGCGAAATTTATTTACAACCACTTGCATCAGGATATTTTGCATTATCGGAAGACGAAAAAAATCATGGTACCGCATTCATTGATATTGGTGGTGGTTCTACTACGATTGCTATTTTCCAAGAAGGACATTTAACACATACATCCGTTCTGCCAGTAGGTGGAGACCACTTGACTAAAGATTTGTCTATAATCTTAAAAACACCAACTGAACAAGCGGAAAAAATTAAACATCAATATGGACATGCTTTTTATGATGACGCATCTGATGATGAATTGTTTGAAGTGCCAGAAATTGGTGCAGATATAAAAGAACAATATAGTCAGAGATACATATCTGAAATTATTGGTGTCCGTTTAGAAGAGTTATTTGAATTAGTCTTAGAAGAATTTTATCGTATGGGTCTTCAAGATTTACCGGGTGGAGTAGTTATTTCAGGAGGGGTAGCAAAATTAGAAGGGCTTACACAATTAGCTCGTCATATTTTGCAAACGCGTGTCCGACTTTATACACCTGAGTATATTGGAGTCCGTGAGGCCAGTTACGCGACAGCAGTTGGCCTAATACGTTACGCTCATATGGAAGATCAATTCTATAACCGCCTTGGTGGAAGTAGTGCACTAGGTCAATCCAAGAAACCCGAGCATAGCTCACCAGTACCAAAAAAACAAAAACACTCGAATAATGTAAACGAAGAAGACAAAGAAAGCGTTATGGGGAAAGCACGTAAATTCCTCGATAAATTTTTCGAATAATACAAGAAATAGACAATTTGTGATTTAAGGAGGAAATGCGATGTTAGAGTTTGATACGAGCTTAGACCAACTTGCTGTTATAAAAGTAATTGGTGTCGGTGGTGGCGGAAATAACGCTGTAAACCGTATGATTGAACACGGAGTTAGAGGTGTAGAATTTATTGCAGTAAATACTGATGCACAAGCATTAAATTTATCGAAATCAGAAGTGAAATTACAAATAGGTGCTAAATTAACTCGGGGACTTGGAGCTGGAGCAAACCCTGAAGTAGGTAAAAAAGCAGCTGAAGAAAGTAAAGAACAAATTGAAGAAGCTTTACGTGGAGCTGATATGGTATTCGTCACTGCAGGTATGGGTGGAGGAACTGGAACAGGTGCTGCACCTGTAATCGCTCAAATCGCTAAAGAAATTGGCGCGTTAACGGTAGGTGTTGTTACTCGTCCATTCACGTTTGAAGGCCGTAAGCGTTCAACTTCAGCGATTGGCGGTATCGGTTCGATGAAAGAAGCGGTTGACACACTTATTGTCATTCCAAATGATCGCTTGCTTGAGATCGTGGATAAAAACACACCGATGTTAGAAGCATTCCGCGAAGCGGATAATGTACTTCGTCAAGGTGTTCAAGGTATTTCAGATTTGATTGCTGTACCTGGACTTATTAACTTAGACTTTGCTGACGTGAAAACAATTATGTCTAACAAAGGTTCAGCCCTAATGGGTATCGGTATTTCTTCAGGAGAGAACCGTGCTGCAGAAGCTGCGAAGAAAGCAATCTCAAGCCCACTTCTTGAAACGTCAATTGACGGTGCAAAAGGGATCTTAATGAATATCACGGGTGGATCGAACTTGAGTTTATTTGAAGTTCAAGAAGCGGCAGACATTGTTGCATCTGCATCTGATGAAGATAATAACATGATTTTTGGTTCAGTTATTAATGATAATTTGAAAGATGAAATTATCGTAACTGTAATTGCTACTGGTTTCAGTGAAGATCAAAATACACATCGTGTTACTAGAAGTGGTGGATTTGGTGCTGGTCGTTCTCAGCAAGCAGCTCCGCATCAACAACAGCAACAACAACCACTTCGTGAAACAAGAGAATCAAGACGTGAAGAAGTTCCTTCTTATCAACAAGAAGCACCAAGAAGAGAACAACAAACTTCACAACATGAAGATACATTAGACATTCCTACGTTCTTACGCAATCGTCAAAAACGTAACTAAAGTATCAAACTAGCCCATTTCTTGTAGCGTAATTGCTACTTGAGATGGGCTTTTTTTGTCGTAGATTTTTTTGTGAAATAAACAAGAAATGACATGTTTTGCGGTGGACAAGTGATACCGTATTTGTAGGAGGTGAGAAAATGTATGCTGAAGTTTTGATTTCGATTAATACCCTCATCAACTTTTCATTGCTTTCTTTTTCAAACAAAATGGGTTCATTTCACCAAAAGTCTTGGCGTTTATGGCTAAGTGCTTTTCTAGGTGGATTTTGTATCGTGTTATTTGGTGGGGGGTTTTTGTCTATAGTAGCTACTTTTGTGTTCATGATGACAATTGCATTTGGATTAAATCGTTCAAATTGGCTCTTAGCTGCAGGAAACACTTTAATTGCTGCTTTGTTTGCTGGTGGCCTATTAACTTTTATTCAACCCATGTTAGCCAATGCTAGTTGGTATGTGATTATTGTCGTTGCGGGAAGTGCATTAATTTTTAGTTTATTTGGTATAAGAAAAAATTGGTTCCGAATTAATTTGACAGCAATTAAAGATTCATACATGGGTCAAGTGACAATTCGTTTATTTAACCAAGAATTTCAACTCACCTCTTATTCAGATACAGGAAACCTTTGCATTGAACCACTGTCAGGTA
Source organism: Paenisporosarcina sp. OV554 (assembly GCF_003058165.1). Classification (GTDB taxonomy): domain Bacteria; phylum Bacillota; class Bacilli; order Bacillales_A; family Planococcaceae; genus Paenisporosarcina. The sequence goes on from NZ_QBUC01000001.1 coordinate 308,437, forward strand.
ATCCCGTTCATTTTATTTCAGCAGAAAAAATGAAATCATTCATTCCTTTAGATTTGTGGCAATATTTACATGCATTTGAGGGAGATTCCACCGAACCATTTCAAGAAATCCCTTTGTTATTTCGGTCTCAATTGCGTTTAATACGTCTTCAAACTGTCCAAGATCAATCTACATGGGCCATTGGGATTAAAGTAGACCATATTCAATTAAAAACAACGAAAGAGAAAGTATTAGCACCATGTTATGTGGTTTTAACAAAAAATAGTAAACATTTCCCACGTCAATCAGATGTAATTTTGCATGCTTCAACACTATTTAGCTAATTATAGGAGGGCGAATGCTATGTTAATCAGAATTTGGTACAGACTAATTGGACTTTGGAGTAGATGGCGAAGCAAAGGAACATATTATATTGGTGGTAGTGAATCATTACCGCATCCTATGAATCGTGAAGAAGAAGCCAAAACGATCGAAGCTTTTATGAATGGAAATTTAACGGCACGGGATACGTTAATTGAACGGAATTTAAGGTTAGTCGTATATATAGCAAGACGCTTTGAAAATACTGGATCCCATATTGAAGATTTAATCAGTATCGGCTCGATTGGATTAATTAAAGCAATAGAAACTTTTAACACGGAGAAAAAAATTAAACTAGCTACTTATGCTTCACGGTGTATTGAAAATGAAATTTTGATGCATCTTCGAAAAACTAGTCGTTTAAAATCTGAAGTCTCTTTTGATGAACCATTGAATTCAGACGCAGATGGCAATGAGCTATTACTTTCCGATATCTTAGGAACGGATGACGATATTATAGCAGAAGATGTAGAGAAAAAAATTGAACGTCAATTTATGTTTTCAGCTATCGATTTATTGGATAAGCGAGAGAAATACATTATGGAATGTCGATTTGGATTAAATGGTCAAGAAGAAATGACTCAGAAAGAAGTAGCTGATATGTTAGGTATTTCTCAATCTTATATTTCCCGTTTAGAAAAGAAAATCATACATGATTTGCGAGAGGAATTAAATCAACCGACAGCTTAATGGATGAATTTGGAGTAGTGACAATACGAATAGTTTTCTCCGAGGCGGACACACTGAAAGATATCACAGTGTAGAACAGTTCGGAGGAAAAAAGCGATGGTACGTACAAAAGTCGAATTATGCGGTGTAGATACGTCGAAGCTGCCTGTTTTATCAAACGAAGTGATGACAAAGACGTTTATACGTTTACAAAGTGGTGACGAATTTGCAAAAGATGAGCTAGTGATGGGAAACTTACGACTAGTTCTAAGTTTAGTTCAGCGCTTCGCCTATCGCGGAGAACAAGCTGATGACTTATTTCAAGTAGGTTGTATTGGTTTAATAAAATCAATTGAGAACTTTGATTTAAAGCACAATGTTAGATTTTCTACGTATGCAGTGCCTATGATAATTGGAGAAATTAGAAGACATTTGCGTGATCATCATCCGGTGCGCGTATCAAGATCGCTCCGTGATATTGCCTATAAGTCGATGAAAGCAAAAGAGCAATATATTACTGAACATTTGCATGAACCAACTATTCAGCAATTGGCAGAAATAATTGAAATACCTCATGAGGATATATTATTTGCTTTAGATGCCATTCAAGATCCAATTTCCTTACAAGAACCAATCTATCATGACGGTGGCGATCCTGTATTTATGCTCGATCAATTACGAGATGAACAAGTTTCTGAAGAATCGTGGTCGACTTATATTTTCATGAAAGAAAGCATCAGTAAATTAGATATTCGAGAACAACGAATCTTAGCTAAGCGATATTACTATGGTCAGACTCAAACTGAAATCGCTAAAGAATTAGGAATATCACAAGCTCAAATATCTAGACTTGAAAAGCATGCAATTCGTATCATCAAAGAGGAATACAATTTTGATTCACAATGAGATAAAAAGCTTTTATTCCTTTTCTGGAATAAGAGCTTTTTTTTCGTGTATATAACATAAACTAAATAAAGGGGGTATGACCGTTGAAATTTACTGACATCCAACAAAAAGAATTTATTGAAGCAAGTGATGGGAAAATGCTCGGTTTTGTTAATGATGCGCAAATATCTAAAGAGACAGGAATGATAGAATCTTTTTTCTTGGCAGAACCAAAAAAGATGTTGGAATTGTTTTCAGGCAATCGCCCAACAGTTATGATTCGATTATCCGATATTAAAGTTATTGGGAAAGACGTTGTCATCGTTCAGTCGAAGGGCGTAGAACATGGATAAACATTGAATATTCGAGCTTGGATTGGTACAATATAGAGATAACATCGATACCTAAAAAGGTAGGAACTCTTAAAATGCAAATTGAACGTAATCTTCTACAAATACAACAACAAATTAATCAAGCATGTACACGTGCCAATCGTTCTACTTCGGATGTTCATATTGTGGCAGTTACTAAAGCAGTTTCAATTGAACGTACGGTGGAAGCTTTACAATCGGGTCTGAATCATCTTGGTGAAAATAGACCTGAAGGGTTATTAAATAAACAAGAGGCAATTAACAAACCTGCAGTCTGGCATTATATTGGGTCATTGCAAACTAGAAAAGTGAAACAAGTCATTAACAAGATACAAGTTTTGCATTCACTTGATCGATTAAGTTTGGCTGATGAGATTCAAAAAAGAGCTGAACATACAATTGATTGTTTTGTGCAAGTGAATGTCTCTGAAGAAGATGCGAAACATGGTATTGAATTAAAAAATGTCCAAACGTTTATTGAATCCTTACATGAGCATAATAGAATTCGAGTTATTGGCTTAATGACGATGGCACCCAACACATCAAATGACGAAGTGATACGTTCTGTTTTCAAAGGATTAAAAGATATGCAAATAAAAATTTCCAGTAATCATTATCCACATGCACCTTGTACAGAATTATCAATGGGAATGTCAAACGATTTTGAAATCGCAATAGAAGAAGGCGCAACATATGTGCGAATTGGTACAGCACTAGTCGGAAACGAAAGTGAGGATCTTACATGAGTATGAAGAATAAATTCAAAAACTTTTTTTACTTAGAAGAAGAAGAAGAAGAAGAAGAAGCAGATGAAACACCAAGAACCAACAATAACCGTAGAAACGAATCTCAACCAATACCTCAACCGACAGTTAGGAAGACAGCGAAAGAAAGGAGAAATGTGCATATCGAAGCCACTCCTTCTTCAAATATCGTCAGTCTCCAAAACTTGCAAAAGTCTTCAAAAGTAATATTAGTAGAACCACGTGTATATGCAGAAGCACAAGATATTTCTGAGCATTTAAAAAACAAGCGTGCGGTCGTTGTAAACTTGCAAAGGATTGATAAAGATCAAGGAATCCGCATTGTAGATTTTTTAAGCGGAACCGTGTATGCTTTAGGCGGAGATATTCAGCGTATTGGCACCGATATTTTCTTATGTGCACCTGATACGGTTGAAGTAGATGGAGCAATTTCAGACTACTTTTATGACGACATACAATAATTGAGGTGTAATTAGTTCTTATGGAATCAGTAATTAATATTCTACAACAAGTATTAGGGTTTTATTCAATTTTACTCATTGTCTATATTTTTATGTCATGGGTACCTAGTACAAGAGAAACAACAATCGGTCGCTTTTTAGAAAAGATTTGTGAACCCTATTTAGAACCGTTTAGAAAGTTTATCCCTCCATTTGGCATGATTGATGTGTCGCCAATTGTTGCTATTTTAGTATTAAAACTTGCAGGACAAGGACTTTCGTCTTTAGCAAACTATTTTTAAAATCTTGCCTCACTTTCGTGGGGCTTTTTTTGACCACTGAAAGGAAGGAAAGAAATGGAACAAGTACTACAGCATTTTCGAAAAGACGAACAACCTTTTATTGAACAAGTTAGCGGATGGCTTCGAGAAACACAGGATCGTTATGCGCCAAAACTGACTGACTTTTTAGACCCTCGACAACAATTTATTGTACAGTCTATGATTGGGCAAAATGACGACATTATTGTGAGTGAATTCGGAGAACTTCCGGAAGCCGAACGAAAGCGCATGTTGATTTCACCTTCTTACTTTGTTGCAAAGGAAGAAGACTACGGGATTACAGCGTTTTCCATTAAGTACCCTTCGAAATTTATTAAACTAGAACATCCAGACATATTAGGTTCTCTTATGTCCCTTGGTCTTGATCGATCAAAATTTGGTGATATTCGAGTAGACGATAATCGAATTGAATTTGCTGTAGTATCAGAAATGTCCGATTATGTTAGGTCGCATCTTACTGCGATAGGAAAATCAAAAATTAAAGTGGACGAATTGCCTCATGAGCACCCTTATTTGGACAACACGGATACCTGGCTAGAAGAATCACATACGGTGAGTTCGATGAGAATTGATACCATTATTGCGTCTTTATTTAATATTTCAAGGCAAAAAGCTTCCATGCTTATTCATAGTGGGAAAGTTAAAGTGAATTGGACAGTTCGTGAACAACCTTCGTTCGAACTCCATGAATCGGACTTACTATCAATTAGAGGATATGGAAGAATCCGAATCGGATTAATTGAAGGGCGGACTAAAAAAGACAAAATCCGACTTCAAATTGGACGAATCGAGCCCAAATCGTGAAAAATATTCAATTAAATTCGTATTATTGCTTTCAAGGCTGACAAGGAAAGGTATAATAGTTGGAAACGATGTAAGTTTGCAAAGGGGAGATTTTGAAATGCCGCTATCACCACTAGATATTCATAACAAAGAGTTTGGTCGTGGATTCCGAGGATACAACGAAGACGAAGTTAACGAATTCTTGGAACAAGTGATTAAAGATTTCGAACTTCTAATTAAAGATAAAAAAGATCTGGAAGAGAAATTGAAATCCTCAAGTGAGCGAGTGGGCCATTTTACAACGATTGAAATGACTTTACAAAAGTCTATTGTTGTAGCTCAGGAAGCTGCTGAAGAATTACGTAGAAATTCTCAAAAGGAAGCAAAATTAATAGTTAAAGAAGCAGAGAAAAATGCAGATCGAATTGTTAATGAATCATTAACTAAAGCTCGTCGCATTGCATTAGAAATTGAAGATTTGAAAAAACAATCAAAAGTCTTTCGCAATCGTTTTAAAATGTTAGTGGAAGCACAACTTGATTTAATCAACACCGATGATTGGGATCATTTAATGCAATATGAAGTTGATACAAGCCAGTTGCAACGTTTAGATAAAAAAGAGGACTAAACGTAGCTTGACCATTACGTAATCATTCCCTATAATATCTACATATACTGGAAAAATAATTAATAAAGCGCTGATAGAGACAGTATTTTGAATGCACAGAATAGCGATTCGAGGATGGTGAGAGCTCGAACAAGTGGCAATCAAATGAAAATCACTCTTGAGTTAAATCACTGAACTGGACTTTGTAAGTGATTTCGGTTTCACACCGTTATTGTGATCTAAGCTGGCAACATTTAGATGTTGCAATTAGGGTGGTACCGCGAGTCAAAACTTCTCGTCCCTTCATTGGGATGAGGGGTTTTTTAATTTTAAGGAGGTTATTTAGATGGAATACAAAGATACATTATTAATGCCTAAAACAGAATTCCCAATGCGTGGAGGTTTGCCTACCCGTGAACCTGCAATGCAAGAGAAATGGAATGAAATGAAGTTATATGAAAAAGTATTAGAGCGTACAAAAGGTCGTCCTAGCTTTAATCTTCACGATGGGCCTCCATATGCAAATGGAGATTTGCACATGGGTCACGCATTAAACAAAGTGTTAAAAGATATGATTGTCCGACACAAATCAATGACTGGCTATTACGCACCTTACGTTCCGGGTTGGGATACGCACGGTTTGCCAATCGAGCAAGCTTTAGCTAACAAAGGTGTTAATCGTAAAGAAATGACGGTTGCTGAATTCCGTAACTTATGTGAGTCGTATGCGTATGAGCAAATTGACCGCCAGCGTAGTCAATTTAAACGCCTTGGAGTTCGTGGGGATTGGGAAAATCCTTACATTACGTTAAAACCTGCATACGAATCTCGTCAAATCGAAGTGTTCGGTGAGATGGCTCGTAAAGGTTACATTTATAAAGGTTTAAAACCAGTATATTGGTCTCCATCAAGTGAATCAGCTTTAGCTGAAGCAGAAATCGAATATCAAGATAAAAAGTCTCCTTCAATTTATGTGAGTTTTGAAGTGACTGAGGGCAAAGGCGTAGTCGCAGAAGGTACGAAAATTATCATTTGGACGACAACACCTTGGACGATTCCAGCAAACCTTGGAATTTCAGTAAATCCTGAATTCGACTATGTAATTGTGGAAGTTGCATCAACTCGCTACCTTGTAGCTAAAGCATTACTTGAGAATGTAGCAACTACTCTTGAATGGGAGTCTTATGAAATTGTTCAGACGTTAAAAGGTGAACAAATGGATCGCATGGTAGCGAAACACCCATTATACGATCGTGATTCGCTTGTAATGCTCGGCGAGCATGTAACGGACGAAGGTGGTACTGGATGTGTTCATACTGCTCCAGGGCACGGGGAAGAAGATTTCCAAGTAGGTAAAGCATATGGGCTTGAAGTACTATCACCTATCGATGACCGAGGCGTTTTGACAGCAGAAGCACCAGGATTTGAAGGGTTATTTTATGATAAAGCCAATAAAGTCATTACAGAGGCATTAGATGCTGCTGGTGCTTTAGAAAAATTAACGTTCTTCACGCACTCTGCACCACATGATTGGCGGACGAAAAAGCCGGTTATTTTCCGTGCAACCGCTCAATGGTTCGCATCAATCGATGCATTCCGCGACGAGTTATTACAAGCAATTAAAGATACAACATTCACACCGGCTTGGGGTGAGACACGTCTCTTCAATATGGTTCGTGACCGTGGAGATTGGTGTATTTCTCGACAACGTGTATGGGGTGTACCAATTCCAGTTTTCTATGCTGAAAATAATGAACCGATTTTAACAGAAGAAACAATTGCTCATGTCTCTAAATTGTTCCGGGAACACGGCTCTACCATTTGGTTTGAACGTGAGGCAAAAGATTTATTACCAGAAGGCTTTACACATGAAGATAGTCCAAATGGTCGTTTCTCAAAAGAAACGGATATCATGGATGTATGGTTTGATTCTGGGTCTTCTCATCAAGCAGTGTTAGATGAGCGAGATGACTTGGAATACCCAGCAGATCTTTATTTAGAAGGTTCTGACCAGTATCGTGGTTGGTTTAACTCATCTTTAACTACTAGTGTTGCAATTAATGGTCATGCTCCTTACAAAGGGGTATTAAGCCATGGCTTTACACTTGATGGTGAAGGACGCAAGATGAGTAAATCAATTGGTAACGTAATTGATCCTGCAAAAGTAATGAATCAATTAGGTGCAGATATCTTACGTTTATGGGTTGCATCTGTCGATTACACAGCAGACGTTCGAGTATCAGATTCGAATTTCAAACAAGTTGCTGAAGTGTATCGTAAAATTCGTAACACATTCCGTTTCTTACACGGCAATGTTACGGACTTCGACCCACAAACAGATCGCGTAGCATTTGAAGACTTACGTGAAGTGGATCAATATATGTTCATGAAACTTCAAGAATTGATTGATACAGTCCGTAAATCTTATGACAAATTTGACTTTGCAAGTGTTTATCATGCAGTGAACAATTTTGTATCTTCGGATTTAAGTTCTTTCTACCTAGATATCGCGAAAGATGTTGTTTATATCGAAGGTCATAATCAATTACATCGTCGCGCAATGCAAACCGTGATGTATGACACATTAGTTTCGTTATTAAAATTAACTACTCCAATTCTGCCGCATACAACAGATGAGCTTTGGGTCTTCTTAACACAAGAAACTGAGGAAAGCGTTCAATTGACTGACTTCCCAGAAGCTACAACTCATGAATCATTTGAAGCTTTGCGCACGAAATATCAGCAGTTGATGTTAGTACGTGATGATGTGTTAAAAGCGTTAGAAGAAGCACGAAATGCAAAAACAATCGGTAAATCATTAGAGGCAAAAGTAACTGTTTACGTAAACAAAGAATTACTAGAGGCTTTTGATACGACGAAAATTGATTTTGCACAGTTCTTCATCGTTTCTGACTTTACGTTAGCTGGTTTAAAAGAAGAGGCACCTTCAGAGGCTTTAACTCTTGATGTTGCTTCAGTTGTTGTAGTAAAAGCACAAGGTGAGAAATGTGAACGCTGCTGGACAATCTCGTCTAAAGTTGGCGAAAATGACAAGCATCCGACACTATGTCCTCGTTGTGCTGAAGTCGTTGAAAAATATTACGTATAAAATTTTAGTTAACCGGAGCTGTCCTTTTTTGGGCAGCTCTTTCTGTATGATTGTGTTATGTGGTAAACTAACTAAGATACTTGCGTAACGGAGGAACATACGTGTACATTTTTTATTTAGTTGCAATTGCCATTGTGGCAATTGATCAGTGGACAAAATGGTTAGTTGTGAAAAATATGGAACTAGGTGAACAAATTGTATTAATTGATCCAACATTTGGCTTACTTTCCCATCGTAATCGTGGAGCAGCTTGGGGAATGCTAGAAGGACAAATGTGGTTATTTACAATTGTCACTGTAATCGTAATCATTGGTATTTTGTACTACTTTCATAAAGAAGCAAAAGGAAAGCCATTATTTCAACTTAGTTTAATGGTTCTACTTGGTGGTGCTATTGGGAATTTTATTGATCGCTTAGTCCGTGGTGAAGTGGTGGATTTTGTAGATGTACTCATCCCGGTAATAAACTATGATTTCCCCATTTTTAATGTTGCAGATGCAGCATTATCGATAGGTGTAGTCATGCTCATCATTGTATTAATTTTAGAAGAAAAAGCAGAAAAAGCTGCAAAGAGAAAAGGTGAATAGATGGAAGATTATACGTATAAGATTTTAGAAGCACAAAAAGGGGAGCGTATTGATAAAGCGCTTGCTAGTCTTGAAGCAGATTGGTCTCGTAGTCAAATTCAAATTTGGTTAAAAGATGGAGCTGTTTTAGTTAATGGTGAAACTGTAAAAACAAATTATAAAGTTAAACCTGATGATGTTGTTACTGTTTCTGTACCGGAAGCGGAACCATTAGATATCGAAGCAGAAAATTTAAATCTTGAAATCGTTTATGAAGATGAGGATGTCCTTGTGGTGAATAAACCTCGTGGTATGGTCGTTCATCCTGCACCTGGTCATACTTCAGGTACACTTGTAAATGGATTAATGTATCAAGTAAAAGATTTATCTGGTATTAACGGCATTATGCGTCCTGGGATTGTCCATCGTATAGATAAAGATACTTCTGGCTTATTAATGGTCGCGAAGAACGATAAGGCTCATGTGTCTTTAGTGGACCAACTTGTGAAAAAGACGGTTACTCGAAAATATATTGCATTAGTACATGGTCACATACCGCACGATAAAGGGACAGTTGATGCTCCAATTGGTCGTGATCCTCGCGATCGTCAGAGTATGACAGTAGTCGATAGCGGAAAACATGCGATTACACATTTTCGTGTTTTAGAACGATTTGGCAACTTTACATTAGTTGAATGTCGTTTAGAAACGGGTCGTACACATCAAATTCGTGTTCATATGAAATACATCGGTTATCCTTTAGCGGGTGATCCGAAGTATGGACCGAAAAAAACAATTGATTTTGACGGACAAGCGCTTCATGCTGCTGTAATCGGTTTTATTCATCCTCGTACAGAAGAGTACTTGGAATTTGAAACTCCACTACCGCAAGTATTTAGCGAGTTGCTAGAAGAAATGAAAGAGAACGTTGACAACAAAGAAAAGTAACTCTATACTAGTAAAAAGTGTAGAGCGAAAGTCAAAGCTCATACCATTTCCCGAAAAAAATTAAATAGAACTCCTTTAATAACAGTCCAGAGAGGCTGAGAAGGTACCAGTGAAACGTAAAAAGCACATGCTGTGTGTTTTGATACGACTGATTTTCTGCATTCACACCCTCTCATCCACTGCGGACGAGAGGGTTTTTATTTTGAAGAAAAAGGAGAATCCATTATGGTTGAAAAAGCAAATATACTTGACGAACAAGCCATAAACCGAGCGCTGACTAGAATCGCGCATGAAATCATTGAACGTAATAAAGGGATTGAAACTTGTATTTTAGTTGGAATTAAAACTAGAGGTGCCTACTTAGCTAAACGTTTAGCCGAGAAAATCGAAAAAATTGAAGGCAAGGCTATCAAAGCAGGTGAACTAGATATCACACTTTACAGAGACGATTTGTCTATGAAGACAGCAAATAAAGAACCACTTGTTCAGCAAGTAGATATTCAACACATCGTCACAGGTCAAAAAGTGATTTTAATAGACGATGTTCTGTATACCGGACGTACTGTAAGAGCTGCAATGGATGCGGTAATGGATCTAGGAAGACCAGCACAAATTCAATTAGCTGTTCTAATAGACAGAGGTCATCGAGAATTACCGGTCCGTGCAGACTACGTAGGGAAGAATATCCCTACGTCAAGTATAGAAAGAATTGTCGTGAGATTACATGAAACCGATCAAGAAGACAGTGTTACGATTCACGAATAGAAGAATGGGGTGGACAAGATGAATAATTCCCAAACAGTTTTAGACATACACGATAGACCGTCAGCAGGAAAATTAACTACTCTAAGCTTGCAACATATGTTCGCCATGTTCGGTGCCACAATTTTGGTGCCCCAATTAGTTGGGTTGAGTCCAGCAATCGCATTGTTAACAAGTGGTATTGCAACCCTAATCTTTATGTTCGTAACGAAATTCCAAGTTCCGGCATACTTGGGTTCGTCTTTCGCTTTCATACTACCTATTCAAATGGCAACTAAAGAAGGCGGCATAGGTAGTGCAATGATTGGTAGTTTGTTTGTGGCACTTGTCTATTTCATTGTGTCACTGATTATATGGAAAACAGGCTATAAATGGATCATGAAGTTATTGCCACCGATTGTTGTGGCTCCAGTCATTATAGTCATCGGCTTAGCATTATCACCTGTTGCGATAAACATGGCTATGAACATTCCTGGGACGACAGACTATAGCATGTTGCATTTCTCAGCAGCTCTTGTTACATTGGCAGCAGCAGTTGTCGCTACTTTATTCTTTAAAGGAATTATTAGTTTAATGCCAGTTTTAATCGGAATCATTGTAGGTTACCTATATTCATTAGTCATTGGCATTGTTGATTTTTCATCGGTTTTAAAAGCTAAATGGATTGCTTCACCCGAGTTCTTGATTCCGGGAGTCGACTACGATTTCACCATCACGCCTACATTATTAGTATTAATGGTACCAATAGCAGTTGTGACGATATCAGAACATATCGGACATCAACTTGTACTAGGGAAAATTGTTAATCGAAATTACATAAAAGAACCAGGCTTGCATCGCTCATTACTTGGTGATGGTTTAGGAACGTTAATCAGTGGACTATTAGGTGGACCTCCTAAAACAACGTACGGAGAAAATATTGGAGTTCTTGCAATTACGAGAGTATATAGTGTTTACGTAATTGCTGGTGCAGCAATTTTGGCCATTTTATTTTCATTCTTTGGCAAAGTCATGGCACTAATCGCAACCATTCCAACCGCTGTTCTTGGCGGGATTTCGATCTTGTTGTTTGGGATTATTGCGTCTTCAGGGCTGCGCATGTTAGTTGATAGCAATATTGATTTTGGAAATAAACGAAACTTAGTGATTTCGTCGATCATCTTAGTCATTGGTATTGGTGGAGCAAAACTTCACTTTACGGATACATTTGAAATCCAAGGCATGGCATTAGCAGCTATTGTAGGAGTATTATTAAATTTGCTTTTACCAGGAAAACCGCAAGAAGCAAAAGATTCATTAGAAGATGAAGTGAAAAAATAAAACCTTTTAAAACCTAGTCCAGAGAGGCAGGCAAAGGGAAACCGACTGATAAAGCTCCATTTGACAATGGATCTTTACTTAGGTTACCCAAGCCTCTCAACAATTTTGTTGAGGGGCTTTTCTTTTAATAAAGAAATCGGGAGGCTACAAAGTGAAGAACCTATTAAGTATGAAAAACTTAGAAATTAATGAAATTGAATCAATGCTAACGCGAGCATTAGAATTCCAACAAAATTCACCGCACCAATTGATAAAGCAAATGACAGTGGCTAATTTGTTTTTTGAACCAAGTACAAGAACCAAAATGAGTTTTGAAATGGCCGAACGAAAATTAGGCCTGCATGTTTTACCTTTTGAAGCAGGTACCTCTAGTACGACAAAAGGGGAAACCTTATATGATACAGTCAAAACATTGGAATCTATCGGCGTGGATGCTGTAGTCATAAGGCATGAAGAAAATGGTTTTTACGAAGAATTAATGTCTGGATTAAATATTGCGATTATTAATGGCGGGGATGGCTCGGGTCAGCACCCATCGCAAAGCTTGCTAGATCTTTATACAATCAAACAAGAGTTTGGAAAGTTCGAAGGTCTTCAAGTAACGATTGTTGGAGACATAGCTCATAGCCGAGTCGCAAAATCCAATGCTCAAGCTCTAAGCAATTTAGGGGCTCACGTTACATTCTTATGTCCAGAAGAATGGCAAGGAGAATTTGAATCCACTTCATCTTGGGAAGATGCGTTGCCTTCTGCGGATGTAGTGATGTTATTACGAGTACAACACGAGCGGCATGCAAAAGAAAATGAGTTTTCAAATCAACTCTATCACGAAAAATTCGGATTAACGAAAGCACGCTATGAAAAGTTAAAACCTACAGCAATCATCTTGCACCCAGCACCTGTAAATCGGGATGTTGAAATCGCAAGTGAATTAGTTGAAAGTGAGAAATCGCGGATTTTCAAACAAATGCATAACGGAGTCTTCGTGCGTATGGCAATACTAGAATCTGTATTAAAGGAGAGATTTTGATGAAAAAATTCATTCGTAACATTCAATTACTTAACGATAACAACGATTTAATAGAAGGTTCTATTTTAATCGATAAAGGACGCATAATCGAAGTGAATCCTAAGGTTGAGCCTGAGGTTGATGAAATTATCGATGGAAAGGGCCATTTTGTATCAGCAGGATTTATTGATGTACATGTTCATTTAAGAGAGCCAGGTGGTGAACATAAAGAAACGATTGAAACAGGTACTCACGCTGCAGCAAAGGGTGGATATACAACCATTTGTGCAATGCCAAATACCCGCCCAGTACCAGATACAGTAGAAAATTTAAGTCATGTGAATCAGCTCATTAAAGAAAAAGCTATGATTCGAGTGCTCCCATATGCTTCGATTACGATTCGTGAAGCTGGAAAAGAACGAACAGATCTTGCAGCTTTAAAAGAACATGGAGCATTTGCTTTCACTGACGATGGTGTTGGCGTGCAGCAAGCAGGCATGATGTTTGAAGCAATGAAAGATGCTGCAAAAATAAACATGCCGATTGTAGCGCATTGTGAAGACAACACACTGATATACGCTGGAGTAATGCACGAAGGTAAGAAAAATAAAGAGCTAGGCTTAAAAGGTATTCCTTCAATTGCAGAGTCCGTTCATATTGCTCGGGACATCTTACTAGCTGAAGCTGCAGGTGCTCACTATCATGTATGTCACGTTAGTACCAAAGAATCCGTAAGAGTCATTCGAGATGCTAAAAAAGCGGGAGTCAAAGTAACAGCTGAAGTAAGTCCTCATCATTTACTTCTTTGTGAAGATGACATTCCAGCGAACGATCCAAACTGGAAAATGAATCCTCCACTTCGAGCACGTGAAGATTTAAAAGCATTAATAGAAGGATTAGAAGATGGGACTCTTGATTTCATCGCAACGGATCATGCACCACATACGGCTCAAGAAAAAGGCGATAGCATGGAACAAGCACCATTTGGCATAGTTGGGTTGGAAACAGCATTCCCGCTTTTATATACACACTTTGTGAAAACAGGAAAATGGACGTTAACACAGCTAGTTGATTGGCTGACAAACAGGCCAGCAGATGTGTTTGGTTTGCCATACGGTAGACTGCTTATGGGAGAGTCAGCTGACTTAGTATTTATTGACTTAACAAAAGAACAAAATATAGACACTGCTACATTCGTGTCAAATGGTAAAAACACACCATTCCAAGATTGGACTTGTACAGGATGGCCGGTCATGACGATGTTTGAAGGAAATGTAATTTGGCAGGAGGAGAAATGATGATGAAAAGAAGCCTCATTTTAGAAACTGGAGATGTGTTCGTTGGAACTGCTTTTGGAAGTGTAGAAGCGAGTGCAGGTGAAGTCGTATTTACAACAGGAATGACGGGGTACCAAGAAACTTTATCTGATCCATCTTACTGCGGTCAGATTGTCACAATGACGTACCCGCTTATCGGGAACTACGGAATCAACCGTGATGATTTTGAATCAATCGAACCGGCCATAAAAGGGCTGGTTGTGCGTGAACTGGCCGATGCGCCTTCAAACTTTAGAAGTGATGCTACCTTAAATGAAATGTTTGTCTTGAAAAATATCCCGGGTATTGAAGGAATTGATACGCGCAAACTCACTCGAATCATTCGAGAACTTGGTTCGGTAAAAGGAATGTTAAGTGCTGCGGGTGAAGAAGTAAACGTTGATGAAGTAGTGGCAAAGTTGAAAAATATAACGTTTCCTACAGATCAAGTTAACCAAGTATCAACAAAACGTCCATATCCAAGTCCAGGGCGAGGAAAACGGGTTGTACTTGTCGATTTTGGCATGAAACACGGGATCTTAAGAGAACTAAATAAACGGGACTGTGATGTTATGGTGGTTCCTTATAATACGACGGCAGAACAAATTATGGCGATTTATCCAGATGGAATCATGTTATCAAATGGCCCTGGAGACCCGAAAGATGTGCCAGAAGCGATTGAAATGTTGCAAAAAGTAATCGGGAAAATACCGATTTTTGGAATATGTCTAGGACATCAACTATTTGCACTGGCAAGTGGCGGAGATACCTTTAAGTTGAAATTTGGCCATCGAGGTGCGAATCACCCGGTAAAAGATTTAGAATCAGGCCGAACGGAAATTACTTCACAAAATCACGGCTACGCAGTTGATGAAAATTCGTTAACAGGAACACGTTTGAAAGTAACACATATCGCATTAAACGATGGCACTGTTGAAGGGTTAGCACATTTGGATGTACCTGCTTTTACAGTCCAATATCATCCAGAAGCATCACCAGGACCAGAAGATTCCAATCACTTATTCGATCGCTTTATTGAGTTAATGAACGCTAATGTGAAGGGAGAAAAACAAAATGCCTAAACGCCAAGATATTAAAACCATTCTCGTTATTGGTTCAGGTCCGATTGTTATTGGACAAGCAGCAGAATTTGATTATGCAGGTACACAAGCTTGTCTTGCTTTGAAAGAGGAAGGCTATCGAGTTATATTAATCAATTCAAATCCAGCAACAATCATGACGGATACTGAAATCGCAGACAAAGTATATATTGAACCAATTACATTGGAATTCGTTAGTCGAATCTTACGTAAAGAACGTCCTGATGCGCTTCTCCCAACGCTCGGTGGGCAAACAGGATTAAATATGGCCATTGAACTAGACGAATCAGGCATTCTAGAGGAATTAAAGATTGAAATTCTAGGTACAAAATTAGAAGCCATTCACAAAGCTGAAGATCGAGATTTATTCCGAACATTAATGAATGAATTAAATGAACCAGTACCAGATAGCGACATTATCCACAATATGGAAGAGGCTCATGCGTTTATCAAACGTATTGGTTATCCGGTAATTGTTCGTCCCGCATTTACACTTGGTGGAACTGGCGGAGGGATTTGTCACAATGATGAAGATCTCTTGGAAACAGTGACGAGTGGACTGAAATATAGTCCAGTTACACAATGTTTACTTGAAAAATCGATTGCAGGATATAAAGAAATTGAATATGAAGTTATGAGAGATTCAAATGATAATGCGATTGTCGTGTGTAACATGGAAAACTTCGACCCTGTGGGTATTCATACAGGTGATTCAATTGTTACAGCGCCAAGTCAGACCTTGTCAGACCGAGAATATCAAATGCTTAGAAATGTTTCATTGAAAATTATTCGCGCTTTGAAAATTGAAGGTGGTTGTAATGTTCAGTTAGCACTTGATCCACATAGTTTTAACTACTACATCATTGAAGTGAATCCTCGTGTTAGTCGCTCATCTGCATTAGCATCAAAAGCGACAGGTTATCCAATTGCGAAGCTAGCTGCTAAAATTGCTATCGGCTTAACACTAGATGAAATGATGAACCCAGTGACGGGCAAAACTTACGCTTGCTTTGAACCAGCACTTGACTATGTAGTAACCAAAATTCCACGCTGGCCTTTTGATAAATTCGAGTCGGCGAAACGTAATTTAGGAACTCAAATGAAAGCAACTGGTGAAGTTATGGCGATCGGTCGTACATTTGAAGAGTCTATATTAAAAGCAGTACGTTCACTTGAAACAGGACAATTTCACTTAAATCTAAAAAATGCAGAAGACATGACAGACGAGTGGATTGAAAAACGTATCCGTCGCGCAGGAGACGAGCGTTTGTTCTTTATTGGTGAAGCTCTTAGAAGAGGAGTAACAATCGAGTCGATTCACGACTGGAGTCAAATTGACTTATTCTTCTTAAATAAACTACAAAACATTGTGAAGTACGAAGAGATAGTCGCAGCAAATCCTTTTGATTTTGACGTAGCTAGAAAAGCAAAACGTATGGGCTTTGCAGATCATACTTTAGCGAAACTATGGAAGTCTGATGAATTATCTGTCTACAACTGGCGCAAAGAACAACAATTAATCCCTGTATATAAAATGGTGGATACATGCGCAGCAGAGTTTGAATCAGAAACACCTTATTTTTATGGCACTTATGAAGATGAAAACGAGTCGGTTAAAACAGAAAAAGAAAGTGTCATTGTACTAGGTTCAGGTCCAATCCGAATTGGTCAAGGTGTAGAGTTTGATTATGCGACGGTTCATTCCGTCTGGGCAATCAAAGAAGCGGGATATGAAGCGATTATTATCAATAGTAATCCAGAAACAGTATCAACAGACTTTTCAATTTCGGACAAGCTTTACTTTGAACCGTTAACGATAGAAGATGTTATGCACATTGTAGACTTAGAGCAACCGAAAGGCGTAGTCGTTCAGTTCGGTGGACAAACTGCGATTAACTTAGCGGATAAACTACAAGAACGTGGGGTTCAAATCCTTGGTACATCGTTAGAAGATTTAGATCGTGCAGAAAATCGCGATAAATTTGAACGAGCTCTTCATGAAATCGATATCCCGCAACCAATGGGTAAAACTGCTGTTTCAGCTCAACAAGCAGTAATCATTGGAAATGAAATCGGTTATCCAGTACTTGTTCGTCCTTCATATGTATTAGGAGGTCGAGCAATGCAAATTGTCTACAACCAAGAAGAGTTGGCTCATTATATGGAAACTGCTGTTGAGGCAAGTCCAGAACACCCTGTGTTAGTGGATCGCTACTTAACTGGTATAGAAATTGAAGTAGATGCCATTTCAGATGGAGAAAATGTATGTATACCAGGAATCATGGAACATATAGAACGAGCAGGTGTTCACTCAGGAGATTCTATCGCTGTCTATCCACCTCAAAACTTGTCTGATGAACATTTAAATACACTCATTGATTACACAACACGATTAGCGAAAGGGTTAAACATTATTGGCTTGTTGAATATTCAATATGTCATCTCTAAAGGTGAGGTTTATGTGATTGAGGTAAACCCTCGTTCAAGCCGAACAGTACCTTTCTTAAGTAAAATAACGAATATCCCAATGGCGAAAATTGCAACGAAAGCCATTCTAGGTCAATCTTTACCATCACAAGGAATTACCAACGGCCTTGCTCCTGCTCCACGTGGAGTGTTTGTGAAAGTTCCAGTATTTAGTTTTGCAAAACTTCGTAGAGTAGATATTACATTAGGACCTGAGATGAAGTCGACAGGGGAAGTAATGGGTAAAGACATTACATTAGAAAAAGCGCTTTACAAAGGATTAGTCGCTGCAGGAATGGAAATTAAAGATCACGGATCAGTACTTATGACGATAGCAAATAAAGATAAAGAAGAAGCAGTGTCGATTGCACGACGCTTCACTTCAATAGGGTACAGGATTTTAGCAACTGAGGGTACGGCTGAATCAATTAAAGAAGCGGGAATTCCAGTAACTATGGTTAATAAAATAGGAAGTGAAGGACCAACACTTCTTGATTATATTCAAAAAGGTGAAGCACAATTTGTCATCAACACTTTGACAAAAGGCAAGCAACCTGAAAGTGACGGATTCCGTATTAGAAGAGAATCTGTAGAAAATGGTATCCCTTGCTTAACTTCTCTAGATACGGCAAAAGCCATGTTAAGCGTTATTGAATCCATGACATTCCAAGCAGAAGAAATGCCAAAGCAGGGGGTTTTTGAATGATTCGACAAGAACGCATGCGTGTCGTAAAACATAGAGAAATTGCTCACAACATTTATGAAATGACGCTAATCGGACAGCTGGTTCACGAGATGAAAAGTCCTGGTCAATTTGTCCACATTCGCGTTTCAGATAGTTATGAGCCATTGCTTCGTAGACCTATAAGCATTGCTTCTATCGATCGTGAAACGTTGGAATTCACCATCATTTATCGTGCTGAAGGACGAGGTACATCCATGCTCGCAACAAAAAATATAGGCGATGAAGTGGATGTTCTTGGTCCACTCGGAAACGGTTTCCCTATTGATGAAGCTGCACCTGGTGAAACTGTTGTCTTAGTAGGGGGGGGGATTGGCGTACCTCCTTTATATGAACTGTCTAAAAGGTTGGTAGAAAAAGGTGTAAAGCCAATCCATATTCTAGGATTCCAAACAAAAGAAGTTGTTTTTTATGAAGAGTTGTTTGGTGAATTAGGCGAAACTCATGTTGTAACAGTCGATGGAACACATGGACATCAAGGGTTTGTAACCACTGTGTTGGCCGGTTTAAAGACCGATTTCTCAACGTATTTTACATGCGGCCCCACAGCAATGCTTGTTGCAATGGAGAACATGTATCCTGACAAAAAAGGATTTTTATCGTTTGAAGAACGGATGGGCTGTGGACTAGGTGCATGTTTCGCTTGTGTATGTAAAACAACGGAACAAACAGCAGTCGATTACGTAAAAGTTTGCAGTGATGGACCTGTATTTGCTGCTGGGGTGGTGCACATATGAATCGATTAGCGATAGAAATACCAGGTTTATCCTTAAAAAATCCAATTATGCCTGCTTCCGGTTGCTTTGGTTTTGGAAAAGAATATGCCAAGCTATATGACCTTTCAAAACTCGGTGCCATCATGATTAAAGCAACAACACTTGAAACTCGC
This sequence comes from Paenisporosarcina sp. OV554, assembly GCF_003058165.1. GTDB lineage: Bacteria > Bacillota > Bacilli > Bacillales_A > Planococcaceae > Paenisporosarcina. The sequence continues at coordinate 327,884 of NZ_QBUC01000001.1, forward strand.
TTAGGAAATCCAACTCCTCGAGTTGCTGAAACAGCATCTGGGATGTTAAATGCAATCGGACTTCAAAATCCAGGGTTGGAAAAAGTAATAGCTGAAGAACTTAAGTGGCTCGAACAATACGAAGTACCGATTATTGCAAATGTCGCAGGTACATTAACGGAAGATTATGTGGAAGTAGCCAAACACATTTCTAAATCGAAAAATGTTAAAGCTCTAGAATTAAATATCTCGTGTCCGAATGTGAAATGTGGAGGCATAACATTTGGAACGGATGCTGCAGTAGCAGCTGAACTTACAGCTGCTGTAAAAGCAGTTTCTGAGGTGCCAGTCTATGTGAAATTGTCTCCGAATGTAACTGATATTGGTGAAATTGCCCGAGCAGTCGAAGCGGCCGGAGCAGACGGTATTACCATGATTAACACGCTTATCGGTATGCGCTTAGATACACGAACTGGTAAACCTGTTATTGCGAACGGTACAGGAGGTTTATCTGGACCTGCTGTTAAGCCTGTAGCTCTTCGAATGGTATATGAAGTGGCAAAACAAGTGTCCATTCCCATAATTGGAATGGGTGGAATAACTACGGTTGATGACGTTATTGACTTTATGTCTGCAGGAGCAAGTGCTGTAGCAGTTGGTACAGCGAATTTCGTAGATCCTTTTGTATGTCCAAACATCATCGAACAATTACCTGAGAAGTTAGATTGGTTAGGTTTAAATCATGTCTCTGAGTTGATAGGAAGGAGCCACCGATGAACAAGCACAATCCGATAATCGCCCTTGATTTTGCAACGAAAGAAGAAGTATTTCATTTTTTAAAACCGTTTAACGAGAAGTTATTTGTCAAAGTGGGGATGGAACTATATTTTCAAGAAGGACCTACTATTGTCAACGAGTTAAAAGAACGAGGACATGATGTGTTTCTAGATTTGAAACTACACGATATTCCAAATACCGTAAAGTCCGCTATGAAAGGGCTTGCCAATCTTGGAGCAGATTTAGTTAATGTCCATGCCGCAGGTGGCCTTAGAATGATGGAAAGTGCTATAGAGGGTTTAGAGGCTGGGACACCAGCAGGTAAGACACGTCCTTTAATCATTGGCGTGACACAACTAACGTCTACAAGTGAACAACAAATGCAAGAAGAGCAAAATATACACTCGTCTTTACATGATTCCGTTCTTCATTATGCAGCACTTTCAAAGCAAGCTGGCTTAGATGGAGTAGTTTGTTCTGTTTTAGAAGCTGCTACAATTAAAAATGAATGTGGGCAGGATTTCCTTCGTGTAACACCAGGGATTCGATTGAACGAAGGACAAGGTCATGATCAAATTCGAATCGCAACCCCCGAAGTTGCGAGATTAGAGGGATCTTCTTTGATTGTCGTTGGAAGAGCTATTACGCAATCAACGAATGCTGTAGAAGCTTATCACATGGTAAAACAACAATGGGAGGGTTATTAATGAAAAGTCAGCAACATGAAATTGCAACTGCGTTATTATCCATTGGAGCGGTGGAATTACGTCCTCAAGACCCATTTACATGGACGTCTGGAATTAAATCACCTATCTATTGCGACAATCGTTTAACAATGTCTAGTCCGATTGTGCGCAAACAAATTGCACAAGCTTTGGCATCTAATATTCAAGAGTTCTCCCCACAAACGAATGTCGTTGCAGGGACAGCAACTGCAGGTATCCCGCACGCTGCTTGGGTCAGTGATGTACTCAACTTGCCAATGGTCTATGTTCGTTCAAAAGCAAAAGAACATGGTCGTGGCAATCAAATTGAAGGCAAAATTGAAGCAGGACAAAAAGTCATTGTTGTGGAAGATTTGATTTCAACTGGTGGCAGCAGCATTGATGCCGTTCGAGCGTTACAAGAACAAGGATGTATCGTACTTGGTGTAGTTAGCATCTTTACATATGGCTTAAAGCGAGCAGATGAATTGTTTGAAGAAGCTGGCATTAAATACATTAGCTTAACGAACTTTGATGCATTAGTGGAAGTCGCATCACAAGCGAAACAAATTAGTGATGAAGAAAGACCTCAACTAATCGAGTGGCATGAAAAACTAAAACACGGACAACTATAGACCTTTATGTGCCATCCAACTAGTTGGATGGCTTTTATTGATGGATGGTTAAGTGCTTTCTGTGAGAAACGCTGATAGTCGACACGAATCCGTGCATAGCCGACAATAAATCGATCATAGACATCCGATAACCGCGCGTAGTTGACAAATATCCGCTCATAGAACATCCAAGCCATTAACAAAAGCCATCCATATTAAATTGGATGGCTTTTAAGTATTTTATTTACGAAGTTTTCTTACGATATCTTCACTAGGGGTTACAAATACTGTCTTTTGTTCAAAATAAATAACAAATCCGGGTTTTGAACCATTTGGTTTTTTTACATGACGTACTTCGGTATAGTCGACAGGAACAGACGATGAATCCCGAGCTTTGCTGAAGTATGCTGCAAGCATTGCAGCTTCTAAAATGGTCGCTTCATCTGGGTCATTGTCATGAATAACGACATGAGATCCTGGAATATCTTTTGTATGGAACCAAGACTGAGATTTACTCGCGATTTTAAATGTTAAATAATCATTTTGTTTGTTGTTTTTTCCGACAGAAATTGGCAATCCTGTAGTAGAGACGAAAGCTTCAGGTGTCGGCTTAACTACTTTTTTCTTCTTCTTCGAAATTCGTGCTTTCATCCAGCCTTGTTCAGCCAGTTCCTCACGAATTTCTTCGATGTCTTGTGGAGATGCTTGCATTACTTGTTGCTGTAACATTTCTAAATAGTTGATATCGTCTTGTGCTTTATCGAGTTGTTGTTGAGTTTTCAAAAGGGCTGTTTTGGCTTTGTTGTATTTCGTGTAAAAACTTTGTGCGTTTTCTACTGGTGTTTTTCTTGGGCTTAATTGTATTTTGATGACTTCATTATTTTCATCATAGTAATTGACGATTTCGGCCTCTGTCATTCCCTTTTCAAGGTTATACAAGTTTGCCATCAACAGTTCGCCATGAAGTTGGAAGGTTTCCAGTTTTTCAGCGTTCGCTTTTTCTTTAGCTAGTTTTTTCATTTTTAATTTCAATTTATCAAGTTCATTTTGTAACCAGCGTTCTAAGTCGCCAGCTTGTTGTTTTACTCGGTCACGTTCAGCTCGTGCAAAATAGACTTTGTCGAGTAATTCTCCTAAAGAATTATAGGGTGTTTTATTTCCTTCGACATGCTGTAAATCAACACTTGAAAAAATAGCTTTATTTCCACTTTCTATATATGTACCTGAAGGATTTGTTTGATCAAATTCATCTATGAACTTTTTAAATACTTCATAACTTGGTTGTTCGCTGTGTGCTACAAGGTAAGCAAGTTCTTTTGCATGTAAAGGTGAAAATCCGGCAAGGTGTGTCATGAATTCACGTGATACATCTTCCGATTCTAATAATGAGTGGAAAAAAGGTTCATCCACATCATAAGGATTTTTTTTATTTTGAGTTGGAGGTGCAATATGCGGTTGACCTGGTAATATCGTTCTGTAACTATTAACTGAAGGAGACAAGTGTTTTAAACTATCCAGGATAAGATTTCGAACTGGGTCCACTAAAATAACATTACTATGTCGTCCCATAATCTCAATATGTAATTCTCGCACCATATCGTCACCGATTTCATTTTTACTTTCTACTCTAAGAATGATAACGCGGTCCATATCGAGTTGTGTTATTGAGGAAATAAATCCACCTTCTAAATGTTTGCGAAGTAACATGCAAAACATCGGTGGTTCAGAAGGATTATCGATTGCCTCATTCGTTACGTGAATTCTCGAGTACGAAGGATGAATCGAAATAAGTAAACGACTATTCTTACCGCCAGAGCGAATTTGAAAAACAATTTCTTGTGAGTTCGGTTGTCGTATTTTTGAAATTCGTCCTGATACTAATTGTTGGAGCTCGTGCGTCATTGCTTTTGTAAATAAGCCATCAAATGCCATAAGAATTCCTCTTTCAAAACGTTTTGCTCTATCTTATCATTTTCTAAGGGTAATGTGATATAATTGGCTAAGTATGTAGCAAAGAAAGTTTAGCTTTATTAGGAGGGACGACTGTGCCGAGTCTAAAGTTTATCAATATCGGAAACGGTAGTGTGGTAGCAGTTGATCGAATTATCTCCATCTTGCAACCTGAGTCGGCGCCGATTAAGCGTCTCGTTCAAGATGCAAGAGACAAAGGATTTTTAATTGATGCAACGTATGGGAAAAAAACGCGCGCAATATTTGTTATGAATAGTGAGCATGTTGTATTATCTGCCGTTAGTGCAGAAACTATGGTAACACGTATGTTAGAACAAACCGAATAGATAAAAAGAGGGATTTAATGCGAAAAGAACGTGGATTATTAATCGTCCTTTCAGGGCCATCTGGTGTTGGGAAAGGTACAGTGCGAAAAGAATTATTCTCACAACCTGACACGAATTATGAATATTCAATTTCAATGACGACTAGAAAGCCGCGTGAAGGCGAAGTCGATGGTGTCGATTATTTTTTCAAATCTCATGAGGAATTTGAACAATTAATCGTAGAAGGGCGTTTATTAGAATACGCATCTTATGTTGGGAACTATTATGGAACCCCATTAGACTACGTAAATGCTACGCTAGACGCAGGGCGTGATGTGTTTTTAGAAATTGAAGTGCAAGGTGCATCTCAAGTGCGTGCTAAAGCCCCTGATGGCTTATTCATTTTCTTAGCACCACCAAGTCTTTCAGAATTAGAACAACGTTTAGTAGGACGAGGCACGGAAACAGATGACGTAATTGCGTCTCGTATTTTGGCTGCAAGACAAGAACTTGAAATGATGAACTTGTATGACTTTGTTGTTGAAAATGATGAAGTACAATTAGCATGTGATCGCGTAAATGCGATTGTCACTGCTGAGCATTGTCGAAGAGTACGTGTTGAAAAAAGATATCTGTCTATGTTGGAAGGGGAATATTAATTAATGTTATATCCATCAGTTGATTCATTAAAAAGTAAAATCGATTCAAAATACTCACTAGTAAGCTTAGCTTCAAAACGCGCACGCCAATTACAAGAAGAAGGCGGAGAGCGATTAACTTCTTATGTTTCTTTAAAATATGTAGGACGAGCATTAGAAGAAGTAGCTTGTGGGGCATTAACTAAAGAAGTGCAAGATGAAAAAACAATTTACGAAGACGAAATATAAATCCTATTATTACCCAATGAAAACTCCCTAAGACGTAAAATGCTTTGGGAGTTTGTTGTTTGAGAGAGGAAGAATGTTCATGCTAGCAAACAAAAATATCTTATTATGCGTAACTGGTGGAATTGCGGTATATAAAGCGGTAGCACTGGTAAGTAAATTGTCTCAAGCGGGAGCAAATGTCAAAGTAATCATGACGGAATCTGCTACAAAGTTTGTGCAGCCTCTGAGCTTTCAAGTCATGTCTAGAAATGATGTTTATACCGATACATTTGATGAAAAAAATTCACAAGTCATTGCTCATATTGATTTAGCAGACTGGGCAAATTTAGTAATCGTTGCTCCTGCAACTGCGAATGTTATTGGAAAACTTGCAAATGGATTTGGCGACGATATGGTGACAACTACCCTTTTAGCTACTACAGCCAAGGTATGGATTGCACCAGCTATGAATGTACATATGTACGACAACCCAGCAGTGAAACGCAACATCGCGACACTTGCACAAGATGGGTATGAATTTATTGAACCTTCAGAAGGTTTTTTAGCCTGCGGATATGTAGGCAAAGGAAGATTAGAAGAACCAGAAAAAATTGTTGAATTAGTTGAAGCTTTCTTTTTACCAAAAGATTTACCGTTAAAAGGTAAGAAAGTAGTAATCACTGCTGGACCAACGCGTGAACGAATCGATCCTGTGAGATTTCTAACTAACTTTTCATCTGGGAAAATGGGCTATGCCCTTGCAGAAGCAGCAGTAAAACTTGGCGCAGAGACTATTCTTGTATCAGGTCCGGTTTCTTTACCGATTCCACTTGATGTGAAAATTGAAAATGTGGAAAGTGCGGAAGAAATGTTGCAAGCTGTATTACGACATTATGATAATGCCGATATTGTCATTAAGACGGCTGCAGTAGCAGACTATCGTCCGAAAACAATTTATGCACAGAAAATGAAAAAACAAGTGGGTGACTCTACTCTCGAACTTGAGCGGACCGTTGACATATTAATGACACTTGGCCAAAGAAAATCACATCAACTATTAATTGGATTCGCAGCAGAAACAAATAATGTAGAAGCATATGCGAAAGCAAAACTAATTAAGAAAAATGCTGATTATATTGTAGCCAATGATGTCACGCGAATAGATAGTGGTTTTGGTACTGATACAAATACAGTCGTAGTCATTGGTAAAGAAAATTATATAAACCATTTTGACAATATGACGAAAAAAGAGGTAGCTACAAAGCTGTTTGAAACGATATTGGACCATGAAGAGGATGTCAAACATGTTCGCTGAGGTCATTGTAGACGTGGCAGCTTATCCGATTGATCGACCGTTTGATTACGAGGTCCCAGAAAAATACCAATCCATCATTGAAAGTGGAAGTCGTGTGAAAGTCCCATTTGGTAATCGCCAAGTTCTTGGATTTGTTATCGCATTAAAAAGTGACACAGATGTTCCTTTAAATAAACAAAAGCCAATTGGTGAATTATTAGATATCGAACCTGTTTTAACACAAGAAATGCTGGCTATGACCAAGTGGTTAAAGCGTCAAACTTTATGTTATGAAATTGATGCTCTTCAAGTCATGCTACCGTCTGCTTTACGAGCGAAATATGAAAAAACACTTCGAATTATAGATTCCAGTGCGGTGCTTCCACAAAGTGTACAAGCCTTATTTCAAGGAAAAGATAGTATTGAGCTGAAAGCAGATGAATCGAAAGAATTGCTTTCTACAATAAAAAAATTAATTAAAGAACAAATTCTAGTTCTCGAAACCGCTGTCAAACAAAAGACGGCTGTAAAAAAAGTGAGAATGGTCCAAATTGAATCCGATGTAAATCGCTTAAAAGAGATTTGTGAAAATGTCTCTAACCAAGCGAAGAAACAAAAGGACGTAATTAATTGGATGTTAGATCACGTGGGGGAGCGCATCATTTTGTCGGATGTATTAAAAAACCTTAATACATCAAATGCTGTGTTACAAGGAGTAGTAGAAAAAGGTGCGGCGAAATTAGAATTTGAAGAAGTTTACCGAGATCCTTACGCTGATAGAACGATTGATGTCTCTAAAAAACACTCATTAACTAATGAACAACACCTCGCATTGAGTGAAATTATTCATTCATATGATCATAGCGAAGCTACAACTTTTCTTCTTCATGGCATTACTGGAAGCGGTAAGACCGAAGTGTACTTACAAGCGATTGAACGATCGTTAATGGATCAAAAAGAAGCTATCGTTCTTGTTCCGGAAATCTCACTTACCCCTCAAATGACGAATCGCTTTAAAGAACGTTTTGGCTCTTTAGTTGCTGTCTTGCATAGCGGTTTATCGACTGGAGAAAAATATGATGAATGGCGAAAAATTAGTCGTGGTGAAGTCAAAGTGGTGGTGGGTGCTCGTTCTGCTATCTTTGCTCCTTTTCAAAATATTGGCTTAATTATTTTAGATGAAGAACATGAAGGTACTTATAAACAAGATGATTCCCCTCGTTATCATGCAAGAGATGTAGCGATTTGGAGAAGTGAATATCACCATTGCCCAGTCATTTTAGGAAGTGCAACCCCTTCGCTTGAATCTTATGCTCGAGCAAAAAAAGGGAACTATTCTTTGTTAACTTTAGCAAAGAGACCTCGTGAACAAGCATTACCAGAAGTATCTATCATCGACATGAGAGAGCAACTAAAAAATGGCAACAGGTCAATGTTTTCATTGGAATTAGCGGATGCTATTCGTCTACGCCTTGAAAAAGGAGAGCAAATGGTGCTGTTTCTAAACCGACGGGGTCATTCTTCATTTGTCATGTGTCGTGATTGTGGTACCGTGGTCGAATGTCCAAATTGTGATATTTCAATGACTTATCATCGATCTCAAGAACGGATTAAATGTCATTATTGTGGAGAAGAGTCTCATGTTCCAAACTCGTGTCCACAATGCGAAAGTGAACATATTCGATTTTTTGGAACTGGTACACAAAAAGTTGAAGAAGAGATTGCTCGTTTTTTCCCAACAGCTCGAGTACTACGTATGGATGTTGATACCACTCGGAAAAAAGGTTCGCATGAACATATATTGAAAATGTTTGGCGACGGTAAGGCAGACATATTGCTGGGTACTCAAATGATTGCTAAAGGGCTCGATTTTCCTAATATCACTTTAGTTGGAGTGCTTTCAGCCGATACCACTCTCCATTTGGCAGATTTCCGAGCAGCCGAAAAAACATTCCAATTGTTGACTCAAGTAAGTGGAAGAGCAGGAAGACATGATAAAAAGGGTGAAGTGGTTGTTCAAACCTACACACCAGAACACTACGCCATTCAATATGCGCAAAATCATGATTTTATTTCTTTTTATCATCAAGAAATGATGAATCGAAAACAATTTGCCTACCCACCTTTTACTTTTGTTGTGCTCATTCAGATTACGCATGAAGATGTGTTGATGACAGCGGAATACGCTCACAAAGCGGCAAATTGGCTCCGCGAAAATTTATCCAACACGGCAGAAATTATTGGACCAACAGCTTCATCCATTAGTCGTGTACAAAATAGATATCGCTATCAATGTTTGATAAAATACAAAAAAGAACCGATGCTCCCAGATGTACTTCAGCAATTAATCCGTATTTACCGGACAGATTGGCTGAAAAAAGGAATTTTAATGTCAATTGACTTAAATCCTTCATCCATTATGTGAGCAGACACGAAATGAGGAATAACATTTGACGATACGAAAAATCGTAAAACACCCATGTGAAATATTAACAACACCGACAAAGAAAGTACTTAAATTTGATCGGAAGCTCGCGACGTTATTGAAAGATATGCACGATACCATGCTTGATTCTGATGGCATTGGCATCGCAGCCCCTCAAGTAGGTGAATCCATCCGAGTAGCCATTGTTGATTTAGGTGAAGGTGAAGACATCATCGAAATGATCAACCCGGAAGTCCTCGAAACAGAAGGATCTGTAATTGATATAGAAGGTTGCTTAAGTTTCCCGGAATTGTATGGTGAGGTGGAGCGTCCTTTTTATGTGCGAATTAAAGCTCAGGAAAGAGACGGTAGATGGTACGAATTAGAGGCTGAGGATTATGAAGCAAGAGCGATTTTGCATGAAATAGACCATTTAGATGGCATATTATTTGATTCGAAAATTCTGCGTGTCGTTGATCCTTCTGAACTAGAAAATGAAGAGGAGGAAATACTTTGACCTCTTTAGTTTTTATGGGGACCCCAGAGTTTTCAGTACCGATTCTGTCCATGTTACAAGAAGAAGGATATTCTATCCTAGCTGTTGTTACACAACCAGATCGACCTGTAGGACGCAAAAAAGTGTTAACGCCAACACCCGTTAAAAAAGAAGCATTGAGACTAGGTTTACCTGTGTTGCAACCTGAGAAGCTGAAAGGTTCACAACAAATGGATGAAATCTTAGCAATGCAACCAGACATTATTGTGACGGCTGCCTTTGGCCAGATTCTTCCTAAAGAGATACTGGATGCACCTGAATTTGGCTGTTTAAATGTCCATGCTTCCCTGCTACCTGCATATCGTGGAGGTGCACCTATTCACCAAGCTATTATCGATGGTCAACACGAAACGGGTGTCACCATTATGTATATGGCTCAAAAATTAGATGCAGGTGATATCATTTCACAAAAATCAATACCGATTGAAGTTGCCGATACAACAGGAATTTTGTTTGAAAAACTTAGTATTGTTGGCAGTGACTTACTTAAAGAGACATTGCCAACTATTCTTAGCCGTAGCAATGCAAGAGTGGTGCAAGATGAAAATAAGGTAACTTTCGCTCGCAACATTTCAAGAGAGCAAGAAAGAATTGATTGGAATCAGTCAGCAAAAGATATATACAACCAAGTACGTGGACTTAATCCATGGCCTGTAGCGTATACGACTTTAAGAGAAGAAGCCGTCAAAGTATGGTGGGGGCAACCGAGTCAACAAAGCTATACTCAACCCGTAGGGACAGTGGTTGAGTTAATGGGAGATCGACTTGTTGTGCAAACAGGTTTTGAGCAAGCCTTTGAAATTACAGAATTGCAGCCAGCTGGGAAGAAAAAAATGTCTGCCGAAGAGTTTTTACGAGGCACTGGTTCTAAATTACAGATAGGGGATCAGTTTCAATGAATAATAAATCATATCGAATGTGGAACGGCAATGTCCGTGATGCCGCATTATCAATTTTAATGGCGATAGAAAAGAGTCAAGCATATAGCAATTTATTACTACACCAAACAATTGAAAAATATGATATTGATATCAAAGATCGTGCACTTTTAACGGAAATCACTTATGGGACTCTTCAACACAAGATGACTCTCGATTATTATTTACAACCATTCATTAAAGGAAAACTGGATGATTGGGTTCGTCAATTATTACGTTTATCACTTTACCAAATTCATTATTTAGATCGTATTCCAAATCACGCCGCTGTAAATGAAGCAGTTGAAATTGCTAAGAAGCGAAGCCATAAAGGAACAGCTGGATTAGTAAACGGTATTTTAAGAGGTATTTTGCGTCAAGGAGTTCGTTCAATTGACGATATACTAGACCCAATCGAACGCTTATCTATCGCATCAAGTCATCCATTATGGTTAATTCAACGCTGGGTAAAACAATTTGGTTTTGAAAAAACGGAAACGATGGCTTTTGAAAATAATATTCCACCAGCACATACTGTTCGCGTTAATACCACCCGAACTTCAGTGCAAGAAGCAATCGACATGTTACTAGATGAAGGAATTGTAGCTAATCAAAGCGAAGTAATCCCTGAGTGCCTCCACATTGAAAAGGGGCAAGTTGCTAAAACACAGGCTTATCAATACGGAGCTGTTTCAATACAAGACGAGAGTTCGATGATTCCAACATACGCACTACGAGTCGAACCGGGTCATAGAGTATTGGATATGTGTGCCGCACCGGGTGGGAAATCGATGCATATCGCGGAGAAACTAAACGGAGAAGGATTCCTTGTTTCAGTTGATTTGCATCCACATAAAGTGAAACTTATTGCTGATCAAGCAAGTCGATTAGGTTTTGAAAATATTGAAACACGCACATGGGACAGCCGAGAATTAACGAATGAGTATGACGAGCAATCGTTTGACCGTATTCTTGTAGATGCACCTTGTAGCGGGTTAGGTGTCATTCGTCGAAAACCTGATATCAAATATACAAAAAAAGAAGAGGACTTTGCTTCTTTGCATAAAGTTCAAATTAAACTTCTCGACGAAGCTTATAAGTTAATAAAGCCAAGTGGACTGATTGTATATAGTACATGTACGATAGATGAAGTTGAAAATAACGGCACTGTACAAGCTTTTCTTGCTAGCCATTCTGATATGATGTTAGACAAACTAGATATACTTCCTGAGGCTTTTCATCACTTGACAAAAGATGGGTTGATTCACATTTTTCCACAAGATTTTAACAGCGATGGTTTCTTTGTTGCAGCATTCCGTAAAAAAGACTCCGTTTCTAACAATGCAAATTAAAGAATAACTATTACCACAGAACTGCGTATAGGAATGAACAAGCAAGTATGGGATTTTAGCAAAAAACCGTCGTGAACACGGTTCTGATATTGGCGCTTCATGCAGAAAATTTCATTGTTATGATGCGTCAACAAGAAACGGAGTGACTATTGATGAAGTACACTGTATTAAGTGATATTGGTCAAAAACGATCGGTGAATGAGGATTGTGCGGCAATGTTCATACGATCTGATTTTGTCCGATTAGGTGTTATTGCTGATGGTATGGGCGGACACAATGCAGGAGATATCGCAAGTGACATGGCCATTACTAAAATCGGTAAATTTTTTTTAAGCGCTACTCCACAACATTTTTATTCTGAGGACTCGATTAAACTATGGTTTTTGCACGCTGTTGGAAAAATTAATCGATTAATTTTTGATTATTCATTAACACATGAAGATTGCCAAGGGATGGGGACCACTTTTTTAGCAGTAGTTATTACTGATAATCAAAAAATTCTTTGTCATATAGGGGATAGTCGTGCATATGGAGTACATTCGGGAACAATGATGCAATTGACGAAGGATCATTCATATGTAAATGTGTTAGTTGAAAATGGTGAAATTAGTGAAGAAGAAGCACAAAGTCATCCAAAGAAAAATTTAATTACGAAATCATTAGGAACTGAAAAAACGATTGAACCTGACTTTTTCTCTTTAATGTCACCTACATATTCATATTTACTCTTATGTTCTGATGGATTAAGTAATAAATTATCAATTGATGACATGACCAATATTCTTTCAACCAATGTCTCCATTCATGAAAAAGGAAAATACTTAGTAGACCTTGCAAATGAAAAAGGTGGAGAAGACAACATCTCTCTTGTTCTGATTAACAATACAAAAGAGGAGGTGTAGGCATGCTCTTAGGCAAAAGAATCAGTGGACGTTATAAAGTGATCGAAATGATTGGCGGCGGGGGCATGTCCAATGTTTACCTCGCTCACGACATGATATTAGATAGAGACGTAGCCATAAAAGTGTTACGTTACGATTTCTCAAATGAAGATGATTTGCATCGGAGATTTCAACGCGAAGCACTTTCAGCTACGAGTTTAACCCATCCAAACATTGTTAATATTTTTGATGTAGGTGAAGATCGTGACTTGCAATATTTGGTGATGGAGTTTGTTGAAGGCAAAACATTAAAACACTATATTGTAGATAATGCTCCTTTATCACCAGATGAGACAGTGAGAATCATGAAACAATTGACATCTGCAATCGCACACGCACATCAAAATCAAATTATTCACCGTGATATAAAACCGCAAAATATTTTGATGGATGGCGTATACCACGTCAAAATCACAGATTTTGGGATTGCAATGGCTTTGAGTGCAACATCCTTTACACAAACCAATTCAGTGCTGGGAACTGTCCATTATTTATCTCCTGAACAAGCACGTGGTGGTACTGCAACGAAGCAATCAGACATTTATGCGCTTGGTATCGTATTATACGAGCTACTAACAGGTAAATTGCCTTTTTCGGGAGAATCTGCAGTATCAATTGCATTAAAACACTTACAAACGGAAACACCTTCAGTGCGTGCTGTCGTGCCTACTATTCCACAAAGTTTAGAAAATGTAGTGATGAAAGCAACTTCAAAAGATCCAAGAAATCGTTATCAAACAGTTGAGGAAATGGAACATGACTTAAATAATGTATTATCTGCAGAACGTGCAAACGAAGCAGCCTTCGCAATTCCTTACGATGACGATGCAACTAAAGCAATGCCTGTTATAAAAGAAGGTACAAGTTACGATAAAATAACTGAAACAAAGCAACACACGAAAGAGCAAGTATTTTCTAAACCCGTGGTGGAAGAGAAAAAGAAAAAGAAAAAATGGCCATGGGTTTTGGGTATTATTTCATTGTTGCTGTTGACAAGTGTAATCGTCATTATTGCTTTTCCAGGAATGTTTGGACCTGAAAAAATTGAAGTACCAGACGTTGCAAATAAGTCCTTAAACGAAGCGATTGATAAGGTAGAAGAAGTTGGATTTATTGCGGGAAATGAAACGGAAGAGTCTTCTGAGGAAATTGAAGAAGGTAAAGTTATTCGCACAATTCCAGAAAACGGTAAAATAAGAGAAGAAGGAACTGAAATTGATTTCATTATTTCGAGTGGGAAAGAGTTAGTCTCCTTACCTGATTATGAAGGCCGTGACATTAACGAAGTAAGAGAATTATTAGCTGAACAAAATTTTAAATCTATCGAGACAGTTGAAGAATTTTCACAAGAACCTGTTGGCACTATCATTTCACAAGAACCATCTGGAGATTCTGAACTGATACCAGATGAGACAGAACTTGTGTTTGTTGTTAGTAAAGGACAAGAATTATATAGTGTCATTGATTTAACCAAACAATACAATGAAAAAACATTAAATGATTATGCTAAATCATCTGGATTTAATATTCGAATAGTAAATGAAGAGTTCTCTGCAGATGTTCCTGAAGGATTCGTGATTTCGCAAAAGCCCGTTGCTGGAACTCAGTTAGAACCGGGGAGTTCAATAGATATTGTTCTTTCAAAAGGTCCAGTTGCCAAAAAAGTTAAAACCTTTATTAAATCGGTTGAAATTCCATATGAACCAGAAACAGAAGGTGCTGAGCAAATTGTTCGTATTTATTTGCAGGATCAAACGCATTCACTTGCAGAGCCAGTAGAGGAGTTTGTCTTGACTGAATCAAAACAACAAAAAATTCAATTAGAAATAGAAGAAGGTCAAAAAGGAGCATATCGAATCATGGTCGACTCAAAAGTCATAGAAGACGAAATTATTGAGTATGACAGTTTCGATTAGGGAGGAATTCGATGCCGAAAGGACAAATTCGTAAGGCACTTAGCGGGTTTTATTATGTTCAGGACGGGCAACAATTTATTCAATGTAGAGCACGCGGTGTTTTTAGAAACCGGGGGGTAAGCCCACTGGTAGGTGACTTTGTCGATTATGAAGTGGAAGACGGTTCTGATGGAACAATCACTGTCGTACATGAACGAAAAAATGCGCTAATTCGTCCGCCTATCGCTAATGTTGATCAAGCTTTATTGGTATTTTCTTTAACTGAACCAGATTTCAATCCGTTATTATTAGATCGTTTTCTTGTTGTATTAGAATCATTTAATGTAAAGCCAATTATTTGTTTAACCAAAACGGATTTGATATCTGAATCAGAAATGGCGAAAATTCGCCCTTTTATAGATGATTACCGAGCGATTGGATATCAAATAATAGAAACATTTAAAGACGACGAAAATTTGGTTGCCAACATCGCTCCTATCTTACAAGGTAAAATCAGCGTTTTAGCTGGTCAGTCGGGTGTAGGTAAGTCAACATTACTAAATACAGTGTTGCCTTCCTTAAATATAAAAACTGGTATCATTTCACAAGCCCTTGGTCGAGGAAAACATACAACTCGTCATGTTGAACTTGTTCAAGTTTGTGACGGATTGTTAGCTGATACTCCCGGGTTCAGTTCTTTTGATTTTGATGAAATTGATAAAGAACAATTATCTTATTGTTTCCCGGAATTCCGAGCAGTATCTGATAGTTGTAAATTTAGAGAGTGTTTACACTTAAGTGAACCGAAATGTGCAGTCCTTGCTGGAGTACAATCTGGAGAGATTAAAGATTATAGATATAAGCACTATGTTAAGTTTTTAGACGAAATAAACGAGCGAAAGCCGAGGTATTAAAATGATTAAAATAGCCCCATCAATTCTAGCTGCCAACTTTTCGAAATTGGCTGAAGAAGTAATAGAAGTCGAACAAGCTGGCGCACACCTCATACACATTGATGTAATGGATGGACATTTTGTTCCAAATATTACAATGGGACCTATTGTGGTGGAAGCTTTAAGACCTGTGACAAAACTACCTTTAGATGTTCATTTAATGATTGAGAACCCCGATAACTATATTGAATCATTTGCAAAAGCTGGTGCTGATTATATAACAGTTCATGTAGAAGCGTGTCCACACTTGCACAGAACAATTCAATTGATTCGTTCATTTGGAGTAAAACCCGGAGTTGTTTTAAATCCACATACGCCTATTGAATCAATTCAGCATGTTTTAGAAGACATTGACATGGTCCTGTTTATGACAGTAAATCCTGGTTTCGGCGGTCAAAAATTTATTTACTCCGTCATTCCAAAAATAAAACAATTAGCTGATCTTATTAAAGAAAAAGATTTAGCGATTGAAATTGAAATTGATGGTGGCATTAATGCCGAAACGATTGTTCCCTGTGCGGAAGCGGGTGCCACGATTTTTGTTGCCGGTTCAGCTATCTATAATCAACAAGACCGGAAACAAGCTCTGCAAGACATTCAACAAGCAGGCGAACGAGCGATACGTGCATGACAACGGTTGTGATATGCGCTGGGGGGCCAATTGAAGAATTGGCCGACCTAAAGCCGTTCAAATCATCTAAGGATGTTGTTTTTATTGGAGCGGATAAGGGGTCAGTGTATTTACTTAACGAAGGCATCATTCCAAATGTAGCTGTCGGGGATTTTGATTCATTATCCACTAAAGAATTTACAAGTATTGAAGAGCGAGTAGCTTCAGTAAAAATAGCATCTGTGGATAAGGATGAAACAGATACAGATTTAGCGCTTACGCACTCACTCGATTTTGATCCACAAAAAATCGTGATAATGGGTGTAACAGGAGGGCGTTTGGATCATTTTATTTCTGTACTCAACAGCGTTTATCGATTTCAGATGGACAATCCCGGAATTCAGTTTATCATTCGCAACAAATGGAATGAAATGCGCTTGTTGACTCCAGGAACTACAAAAATAGCGTTCAATCCTCAATTACCATTCGTATCTTTCTTTGCTTTTCATGGAACCGTAGAGCATATTACACTTACTGGTATGAAATATAATGTGGACACTGAAACAATAAACATAGGTAGTTCACGCTTTACAAGTAATGAAGTATTGGACGAACAAGGGTCTATCTCCTTCACATCTGGCATATGTTTATTAATACGTAGCTCAGATTGATAAGAAGGAGTGAAATCATGCGTGTTTATACGTTTAGATTACCGAAATTTGTGAGTGGCTTTGCAAGAATGTGTTTAGGTTGGATGAATAGTGAAGATAAACCGAAGAGGAAAAATGAAAAAATGCCCGACTGACAATTGTCAGTCAAGCATTTTTTTTTTTGAGCGAATATTAAACGCGCTCAACTTTTCCAGATTTCATTGCTCGCGCAGAAACCCAAACACGTTTTGGCTTACCATCTACAAGAATACGAACTTTTTGTAGGTTAGCTCCCCAAGTGCGTTTTGTTTTATTCATAGCGTGAGAACGCGCATTACCAGCACGAGACTTACGCCCTGTGATTACACATACCTTTGGCATTATATTTCCTCCTCAAAAAAGAAGCTGAAAGATTTTTTTCAGTTCGTTATTTCACATACTTTAATAATTTACCACATAGTCTTTTTCTTTGCAACCACTTTTGATGTGCCTTTCAAGAAAAAAGCCTTTACAGACGAATACAGGAGATCGTTAACGTTTTCTTTTATTGCGTGACATTTTGTAGTACAATTAAGGGTAGTCAAAAAGGACTTATGAGGAGGCATTCTATATGTCAATTGAATTGAAAAATGAATTCGGACAGATTGATATTTCAAATGATGTCGTGGCGCAAATTGCAGGCGGAGCAGCGATTGAATGTTATGGGATTGTTGGAATGGCGTCAAAACATCAAATCCGAGATGGTTTAACGGATATTTTACGAAAAGAAAATTTCGCAAAAGGTGTACTTGTACGACAACATGGCGAAGATCTTCATATTGATATGTACATCGTAATCAGCTACGGCACAAAAGTTTCAGAAGTAGCTTATCAAGTTCAATCAAAAGTTAAATACACACTAAATAAAACATTAGGACTTGCAGTAAAATCAGTAAATATTTATGTTCAAGGAGTTCGTGTTACGAACCCATAAGAGGAGGAAGTAGGATATGAAGTCTTTAGACGGAATTCAATTTGCAGAAATGGTGAAAATGGGTGCCCATCACTTATTCCAAAATGCAGATTATGTGGATGCGCTAAATGTCTTTCCTGTTCCCGATGGTGATACGGGAACGAACATGAACTTGTCGATGTCTTCTGGATCAAAAGAAACAGAAGCACATGCAGTCGCTCATATTGGAAAAACAGCGCAAGCACTTTCAAAAGGATTATTAATGGGAGCTCGTGGGAACTCGGGCGTTATTTTGTCTCAGCTTTTCCGTGGATTTGGAAAAGATGTGGAAACAAAATCAACGTTAACTGCAAAAGACTTTGCTCATGCTTTCCAACACGGTGTGGATATGGCTTATAAAGCGGTTATGAAACCAGTTGAAGGTACCATTTTAACAGTAGCAAAAGATTCAGCGAAGAAAGCAGTAGAAGTTGCCGAACATGAAGATAATATAATTGTAGTTATGGAAGAATTATTAAAAGAAGCACAAGCATCCCTAGAGAGAACACCAGATTTACTTCCTGTCTTAAAAGAAGTGGGAGTTGTCGATTCTGGTGGACAAGGTCTTGTATACGTCTATGAAGGATTTATCGCTTCGATGAAGGGCGAGAAATTACCTGAAAAAACGTCTGCACATTCCATGGATGATTTAGTGAGTGCAGAACATCATAAAAAGGTACAAGGCTTCATGGATACTTCAGACATTGAATTCGGTTATTGCACAGAGTTCATGGTGAAATTCATGCCTGAAAAAGTAGCGCAAAATCCGTTCAATGAACATGCTTTCCGCGAAGGATTAAGTCAGTTTGGTGATTCGCTGCTTGTTATTTCTGATAACGAAATTGCGAAGGTACATATTCACTCTGAACAGCCTGGTAATTGTTTGGATTATGGACAAAAATTTGGTGACCTTATCAAAATCAAAATTGAAAATATGCGTCAACAACACTCCGAAATTGTAGGAGACGATTATAAAAAATCGGTTCCTACTATTGCACCAGTGAAAAAACACCCATATGCTGTTGTAACAGTAGCAATGGGCGAAGGAATTTCAGAGCTTCTTAAAAGTGTAGGGGCAAGTGCAGTAATTGAAGGTGGCCAAACAATGAACCCATCTACAGAAGATATCGTCAAAGCGATTGAATCTGTTGGCGCTGAAAAAGTACTCATTTTACCAAACAATAAAAATATAATAATGGCTGCTGAACAAGCTGCTGAAGTAATCGGTATTGAGGCTGCGGTTGTACCGACAAAATCTGTACCTCAAGGAATGGCTGCGATATTAGCATTCAATCCTGAAGCTTCAGTAGAAGACAATAAAACAAAAATGACAGAAGCTTACGCTCATGTTAAAACTGGACAAGTAACCTTTGCTGTCCGTGATACTTCTATTGATGGTGTCGAAATTCAAAAAGATGATTTCATGGCGATTTCTGAAGGGAAGATTATTTTGGCATCAGCTTCAATTGAAGAAGTGTCAAAAACGCTAATCCATGACTTAGTCGATGAAGATGCCGAGATTATTACGATTATTTACGGAGAAGATGTCACAGAAGCGGATGCCAATGAATTGGCTGCATTCGTTGAAGAAAACTACTCTCATGCGGATGTTGAAGTATACAGTGGAAAACAACCGCTGTATCCATATATCATCTCAGTCGAATAAACAATAAAAGCAGTGAATCGAATTGGTTCACTGCTTTTTATTTCAAATTTGTAAGCGGATACTTTTGTTTAATAAGTTGATGTGATATAAAATGTAGTGAGAAATTCGAAACAAAGGAGTCTTAAAATGAAGTTTAAATCAGTTTTTGATATTATTGGTCCAGTAATGATTGGACCGTCATCTTCACACACTGCTGGTGCTGCAAGAATTGGTCTGGTGACGCGTGAACTATTCGGTCGACAACCAACATGGGCGAAAATATATTTATATGGTTCTTTTGCTGAGACTTACAAAGGTCACGGAACGGACATCGCAATAATTGGTGGATTACTAGGTTTTGATACATTTGATGAACGCATTAAAACATCGTTTGATCTTGCGAAAGAAGCGAGCTTGACGTTTGAATTTATACCAGAAAGTGGTCACACTGAGCATCCAAATACTGCGCGTCTTGTAATTGGTGATGATTCAAGTGAAATGGAGTTGATCGGGGTTTCAATAGGTGGAGGAAAAATCGAAATTAGTGAATTAAATGGATTCCCTCTTCGATTGTCAGGAAATCATTCCGCTATTTTAGTCGTACATGACGATAAACCTGGTAGTATTGCGAAAGTAGCAAGTTGTTTAGCAGAACAAAATATTAACATTGGCCATATGGAAGTTTCTCGTAAGGAACAAGGGCAAATGGCTTTGATGGTTATTGAAGTTGATGAACATATTGAAGAACATGTACTTCAACAAATCGCACTATTACCACATATTATTCAAGTAACAAAAATCTCAGATTGAGGAGGGTTTGTATATGAAATTCTTATTCCGTAATGTAAAAGAATTAGTAGAATTAGCGACAACTGAAAATAAATTAATCTCTGAATTAATGATAGAACAAGAAATGCTAGTTACGAGAAGAAGTCGTGAAGATATTATGAAGCAAATGGATACGAACCTTACTGTTATGGAACAAGCAGTGGAAAAAGGGTTGAAAGGTGTTCATTCTACATCTGGTTTAACTGGTGGAGATGCCGTGCTACTTCACAATTATATGAAGAAAGGCAATACGCTTTCAGGGGCATTATTAATCGACGCAGTGAGTAAAGCTGTAGCGACGAATGAAGTGAACGCTGCAATGGGAACTATTTGTGCAACACCAACTGCAGGTTCTGCAGGAGTGGTGCCAGGTACTTTATTTGCTGTTCAAAATCAATTGAATCCAACACGTGAACAAATGATTCGTTATTTATTTACTTCTGGTGCATTTGGATTCGTTGTTGCGAACAATGCATCAATTTCAGGTGCTGCCGGTGGATGTCAAGCAGAAGTTGGTTCAGCTGCCGCAATGGCTGCTGCCGCCATTGTCGAAATGTCAGGAGGTTCTCCACAGCAATGTTCAGAGGCTTTTGCTATTTCAATGAAAAATATGCTTGGACTTGTATGTGATCCAGTTGCAGGTTTAGTTGAGGTGCCATGTGTGAAACGTAATGCTATGGGTGCTGCGAATGCATTAGTCTCTGCTGATATGGCACTAGCAGGTGTTACAAGTCGTATTCCATGTGATGAAGTTATCGATGCCATGTTCAAGATTGGACAAACAATGCCGAGTGCATTAAAAGAAACAGCACAAGGTGGTTTAGCTGCAACACCAACCGGGAGAGCACTAGCTGAAAGAATATTTGGTGCTGACTTTGTAAAAGGTGTCTAGTAAACAGCTTCAGTCTGTAAATAGCATAAAGGGCGTAGGTGGCGAAACAGAAAAAACTTTAGCTGATATGGGAATTCTTACGTTGCAAGATTTAGTCATGACATTTCCATATCGTCATGAAGATTTCCGTTTAAAAAACATTGCAGAAACGCCACATAACGAACGAGTGACAGTAGAGGGAAGGGTCGAAAGCGAACCTTCCATTCTATTTTTAGGAAGAAACAAATCGCGTTTACAAATTCGATTGCTTGTTGGTCCTCATTTAATAAAAGTGGTGTTTTTTAATCAAGCGTACTTGAAAAATAAGATTACAAGCGGGCAAATCGTAACAGTCACCGGAAAGTGGGATCGTGGTCGCCAAGCAATCAGTGCCACTCATTTTTCCTCAGGTCCCAAAACAGATCAAATTGATTTTGAACCTATGTATAGTTTAAAAGGTTCTCTTCATCAAAAAACGTTCAGGAAATTTATGCATCAAGCTTTGCAACAAATGGGTACAGAATTAGAAGATTGTTTACCACATGAAATTAGAGAATCATATAAACTTTTACCTGTGTTCGAGGCGCTTGAAGGTGTTCATTTTCCAAAGGATGCTGAACATGTCAAACAGGCTAGAAGAAGATTTGTGTATGAAGAGTTACTAATGTTTCAATTGAAAATGCAAGCGATTAAAAAAGTGCGCAAAGAACAAAATCAAGGCATCGCAATTGCTTACGATATCCAAAAAGTAAAAGATTTGATAGCGACTTTACCTTATGAGTTAACAGCAGCTCAGAAACGTGTAGTTAATGAAATATGTAAAGATTTAAAAGAACCTCATCGCATGAATCGATTGCTTCAAGGAGATGTGGGTTCGGGGAAAACGGTAGTTGCAGCAATCGCATTGTATGCTGTTATTACTGCTGGTTTTCAAGGGGCATTAATGGCTCCGACCGAAATTTTAGCAGAGCAACATGCCGATTCCTTGCATGAGTGGTTATCTCCAATGGGTATTCGCATCGCATTATTAACAGGTTCTACTAAAACCAAAGCCCGTAGAACTCTTCATGAGCAACTTCAAAACGGTGAAATTGATTTACTTATAGGTACACATGCTTTAATTCAACCAGATGTAGAATTTCGGCAACTTGGTCTCGTGATTACAGATGAGCAACATCGATTTGGTGTAGACCAACGTCGTGTCTTAAGAGATAAAGGCATGAGTCCGGACGTGTTATTTATGACTGCTACACCGATTCCTCGTACACTAGCCATTACTGCATTTGGGGAAATGGATGTTTCAACCATCGATGAAATGCCTGCTGGACGAAAAGAGATTGAAACGCATTGGGTCAAAAAGGAACTCTTCGATGAAACCATTAAACGAATGGCTAAAGAACTGCAAGAGGGTAAACAAGCATATGTTATTTGTCCGCTTATTGAAGAGTCTGATAAGCTTGATGTCCAAAATACTGTAGATGTGTATGAGCAATTATCGTCCATTTTTCATAATAAATTTAAAGTAGGTCTTATGCATGGTCGTTTGCATTCGAGTGAAAAAGATGAAGTGATGCGAGCGTTTAGTGAAGGTCAAATACAAGTGCTTGTCTCTACTACAGTTGTAGAGGTTGGTGTTAATGTACCGAATGCAACGTTTATGGTTATTTACGATGCCGAACGTTTTGGACTAGCTCAACTACATCAACTCCGTGGTCGTGTAGGTCGTGGCTCAGCGCAGTCGTATTGTATATTACTTGCAGATCCAAAATCAGAAGAAGGTAAAGAACGCATGACGTCGATGACTGAAACGAATGATGGCTTTAAATTGGCTCAAAAAGATTTAGAGCTTCGAGGACCAGGTGACTTTTTTGGACGCAAACAAAGTGGCTTGCCTGAATTTAAAATGGCTGATTTGGTTCATGATTATCGAGCATTGGAAACTGCAAGACAAGATGCTGAGAAATATCTTTCTTCAAATGAGTTTTGGACAAGTGAGGAGACGAAGTGTTTACGGACTTACTTACAAAACTCGGGTGCTCTAGATGGCGATAGAATTGATTAAAAAGAATGTAAGACTGTTAAAGGTTGTTCAAAAAGTCCACCAAATTAAGTGAAGACCGCACTAAGCGGGGAGACAGCCGTTGCCCAATTGGCAACGGCTGTCTTCCTTTTTCATTGGCTCATGCTCCTTTTTAAACACGGACTTTCAGACAATCCTTGCATTCTTTTTCTTGTATTTATATACTGATAATAGTACCAAGTGCTAATATCGGATGGTGAAGATATGAAACGTTCAAAAAAAGAACGCCAACAACAATTAATACATACCATTAAAAACAATCCGTTCATCACGGACGACGCCTTAGCTAATCTTTTTACAGTCAGCGTTCAAACTGTTCGATTGGACCGTTTAGAGTTGTCGATACCTGAGTTACGTGAACGTATTAAACACGTAGCCTCGAAATCATTTGAGGATGAGGTTCGTTCTTTACCTTTAAGTGATGTTATTGGGGAAATGGTTGACATTGAACTGGACGAACGAGCAATTTCTATATTTGACGTAAAATCAGAACATATATTTCAGAGAAACCAAATTGCGCGAGGGCATCATTTATTCGCTCAAGCTAACTCCTTGGCAGTAGCAGTCATCAATGATGAATTAGCGTTAACAGTTAAATCTACTTTATCATTTGTAAAGCCTGTGAAATTGGGAGATCGGGTCATTGCAAAAGCATTTGTGACACGTAAAGATCAAGAAAAAAATCGCACATTTGTAGAAGTCACTTCAACTGTAGAAAACGAAATTGTTTTTGAAGGACAGTTTGAAATGTTTCGAGCGAATGAAGCAAGTAAAGGTGAATTGAAATGAAAATAGCAGTAGATGCAATGGGTGGAGATCACGCACCGAAAGAAATTGTGGAGGGTGTCTATTTGGCACTTGAGAAATTTGAAGATATTCATATTCTATTATTTGGACATGAGGAAAAAGTAAAACCTTTTGTTAAACCACATGCTCGATTAACAATGATTCATACAGAAGAAAAAATTGAATCGGACGATGAACCAGTTAGAGCGATTCGTCGTAAAAAAGATGCCTCAATGGTACGCATGGCCGAAGCTGTGAAAAATGGCGAAGCAGATGCGTGTGTATCTGCAGGTAATACAGGTGCTCTCATGGCTGCAGGCCTTTTCATCGTAGGACGAATTGAAGGTATTGATCGACCTGCACTTGCACCTACATTACCTACTGTAGATGGACAAGGTTTTGTGATGTTGGATTTAGGTGCAAATTCAGATGCTAAGCCAGAACATCTGGTGCAGTTCGGAATTATGGGAAGTATTTACGCTGCGAAAGTACGTGGAATCGACTCTCCACGCGTTGGTTTACTCAACATTGGAACGGAAGAAACCAAAGGCAATGAGTTGACCAAATTAGCATTTACTCAGTTAAAACAAGCTCCAATTAACTTTGTAGGAAACGTAGAATCTCGTGATTTACTGTTAAACGTAGCTGATGTAGTGGTTACTGACGGCTTTACAGGCAACATGGTATTAAAAACAATTGAAGGAACCGCAGCTAGTTTCTTTAGCATGTTAAAAGAAGTGTATTCATCTTCAACGAAGTCGAAAATTTCAGCATATCTCGTAAAAGATGATTTGAGAGGCTTGAAAAATAAAATGGATTATACCGAATATGGTGGTGCTGCTTTGTTTGGATTAAAAGCACCCGTCATAAAAGCACATGGTTCTTCAAATGCAACTGCAGTGATGAACGCAATTCGCCAAGCACGAACAATGGTTGAATTTGACGTATGCGGAACCATTTATTCAACAATAGCAGGAGGCAAAACACAATGACCAAAATTGCATTTATTTTTCCTGGACAAGGCTCTCAAGCTGTAGGGATGGGTAGCGAATTAGTCCATTCGAACAATGGAAATAAAGAATTTTATGATAAAGCAGATGAACAGTTAGGTTTTGCGTTATCTAAACTCATGCTAGAAGGACCGGCAGAAGAATTGACTTATACATACAATGCCCAGCCGGCTTTATTGACAACAAGTACGATGGTTTCTGAACTTCTACAAGCAGCTGGGTTAAAACCTGACTATACAATTGGACATAGTTTAGGAGAGTACTCTGCGCTTGTTGCTTCAGGTGTGATGTCATTTGAAGATGGTGTAAAGATCGTCCACGATAGAGGATTGTTCATGAACGAAGCAGTACCGGCCGGAGAAGGTGCGATGGCAGCAATATTAGGCATGCAGTCAGATGCTTTGAAAGTAGTAACGGATCAAGTAACCTCACAAGGCGATGTAGTTCAATTAGCTAACTTAAATTGTCCTGGTCAAATTGTTATTTCTGGAACTAAACAAGGTGTAGAAAAAGCTTCTTTACAAGCTAAAGAAGCGGGTGCTAAGCGTGCGATACCTCTAGTTGTAAGTGGTCCTTTCCATTCGGAATTAATGCGTCCAGCAGCTTCGAAGTTGCAACAAGCTTTAAACCAACTGGAAATGCATAATACAGATGTGCCTGTTATTTCGAACGTCACCGCAAGTCCAGTTACAACAGCTGAAGAAATGAAAGAATTGCTCGTTCAACAATTATATTCGCCTGTGCGTTTTGAAGAATCGATTCGCGCATTGATGGACTTAGGTGTCAACACATTTATTGAATGTGGACCTGGCAAAGTATTGAGTGGTTTAGTAAAGAAAATAGACCGATCTGCAGTTATTTATGCAGCTTATGATTTAGAGTCAATCGAAAAAGTGATTGAAGCATCGAAGGAGTGGGCGTAATGGGGAAATTGGAAGGTAAAACAGCAATCGTCACAGGGGCTTCTCGAGGAATAGGAGCCGAAATTGCTAAATACTTGGCAAAAGAAGGCGCGCGTATTGCCGTGAACTATAGCGGTAGTCAATCAAAAGCAGAAGAAGTTGTTAATGAAATTACGGCAAATGGTGGCGAAGCATTTGCCATTCAAGCAAGTGTCAGTGATGTTGAAAGTGTATCCGCTATGATTTCTGAAACGATGAATCGTTTTGGAAGTATTGATATCCTAGTTAATAACGCAGGTATCACACGTGATAATCTATTAATGCGTATGAAAGAAAACGAATGGGACGATGTTATTAACACGAATTTAAAAGGTGTGTTCTTATGTACCAAAGCGGTTACACGCCAAATGATGAAACAACGTTCTGGACGAATCATTAATATTTCTTCTGTCGTGGGCGTATCTGGCAATGCGGGTCAGGCAAACTATGTTGCAGCAAAAGCTGGAGTCATTGGCTTAACGAAGACAACAGCTAAAGAATTAGCTAGTCGCAACATTAATGTCAATGCAATTGCCCCAGGATTTATTACGACTGAAATGACAGATGAACTATCAGAAGAAGTGAAAAATCAAATGCTTACACAAATTCCTTTAGCAAAACTTGGCAGCCCTGAAGACGTTGCGAAAGCTGTTGTGTTTTTAGCTTCTGAAGATTCAAACTATATTACGGGCCAAACACTTCATGTAAATGGTGGAATGGTCATGTAATTGCCCCTATCAAGTAGGCTTGTTTTTTTGTATAATCATTGAGGGGAGGTGACTTTAGTGGCAACTGTAATAGAGCGAGTAACAAAAGTAATCGTAGATCGTTTAGGTGTTGACGAGAGCGAAGTGAAATTGGAAGCTTCTTTCCGTGATGATTTAGGTGCTGATTCTTTAGATGTAGTTGAACTTGTTATGGAATTAGAAGATGAGTTCGATATGGAGATTTCTGATGAAGATGCTGAGCAAATCAGTACAGTAGGAAGTGCAGTAACTTTTATTGAAAGCAAACAAGGATAAGCAATTATTCCATTGCGAGACGTGGAAGACATTCATAATGAATGGTCTTCTGCGTCTCTATTTCTTTTTGCACAAAAGACGACAAACGAGTAAAATAGACCGTAGTTATTAAAGGAAGGCAGATTACATGATGACGGGTAAACGAAGAGGGACGCCTCAAAAAAACGGTACATTTTCAGAAACAGTTAAGCAATCATTTGCAATATTACAGCAAGAATTAGGAGTTCAATTTTTAAATCCAGAACTTCTGTATCAATCTTTTACACATTCATCTTATGTGAATGAGCATCGACGGAAATTTTACACGGACAATGAGCGACTTGAATTTTTAGGTGACGCAGTTCTAGAGCTGTCTGTCTCTCAATATTTATTTCAAAAGTTTACTGCCATGAGTGAAGGCGAGTTGACGAAATTACGTGCAGCGATTGTATGTGAACCGTCACTCGTATTATTTGCGAATGAATTGAACTTTGGGAAATATGTGCTTTTAGGTAAGGGAGAAGAAGTTACAGGAGGACGAGGACGCCCTGCACTTCTTGCAGATGTCTTTGAGTCTTATGTTGGTGCCCTTTATTTAGATCAAGGCTTACAACCTGTTGTAACGTTTTTAGAGAAAGTAGTCTTTCCAAAAGTCGAAACCGGTGCTTTTTCGCATGTGATGGATTATAAGAGTCAGTTGCAAGAGATGGTTCAACAAACGAATAATGGTTCCTTAAGCTATGAAATCATAGAAGAAAAAGGACCAGCCCATAACCGTACGTTTGTTTCAAGTGTTCGATTAGGAAACAGCGAACTAGGTATTGGAAACGGGAAGTCTAAAAAAGAAGCTGAACAAAAAGCCGCACAAGTAGCGATCGTTCACTTACAAGAACAAGCTACAAGTAGACAGGAGGGCTAATTTTGTTCCTTAAACGACTTGAAGTCATTGGATTTAAATCGTTTGCGGATCGAGTTGGTATCGATTTTGTGCCTGGAGTAACCGCGGTTGTTGGCCCTAATGGTAGTGGGAAAAGTAATGTGACGGATGCTATTCGTTGGGTTCTCGGTGAGCAATCAGCGAAATCTCTTCGTGGAGCGAAAATGGAAGATGTAATTTTTGCGGGAAGTGATTCTAGAAAACCACTCAATTTTGCAGAAGTCACACTCATACTCGACAACTCAGATCAGCGCTTGCCTTTAGATTACAATGAAATAAGTGTCACAAGACGCGTGTTCCGTTCTGGAGATAGCGATTATTTATTAAATAAACAATCTTGTAGATTGAAAGATATTACCGATTTGTTTATGGATTCAGGATTGGGCAAAGAAGCTTTTTCAATTATTTCACAAGGCCGAGTCGACGAGATATTAAATAGTCGTCCTGAAGACCGCCGTTCTATTTTTGAAGAGGCTGCTGGCGTTCTGAAATACAAATTGCGCAAAAAGAAAGCAGAGAACAAGCTTTTTGAAACAGATGACAATCTTCACCGAGTATTGGATATACTACATGAGTTAGATGATCGAATGGAACCGCTTCAAATGCAATCGTCAGCAGCCACCGATTATTTACGTATGTCTGAAGAACTAAAAGATGTGGATCTCAAATTAATAGCGTTTGATTTAACTAACGTAAACAAACGCTTAACTGAAGTAATGCAAGAAGTCGACATTTTCAAGCAACAAGAAAAAGAACTTGAGAGCGTCATTGTGGATATGGAAGTTGAGTTGCAGTCGGTACGAGGTCAATTGGCAAAGCAAGACAGTTTAATTGATGAGTCCCAAGAATCCTTGGTCGAGGCAAGTTCAGAACTTGAACGATGGGATGGTCGTAAGCTATTAATGGCTGAAAAACGTCATAATAAGGATCAACAAATTGAAAAATTGAAATTGACAATTGTTGATCTCGAAGAAGACAAAGTCCAGTTAACGACCCAGTTGGAACTAAAACAAATGATTGCGACAAAAAGTAAAGCTGAATTGCGAACTGTTCAAAATGAAGTAAAACAATTAGATCATTTATTAAAACAAACAAGTGCTGAAATTGAAGTGGAAATAGAAGATCATAAATCGACGTATATTGAATTGTTAAATGAAGAAGCGACTGTTAAAAATGAATTGAAACATCTAGATCAACAACTACTTCAACAAGATGAATTTAAAGGTAAGAAAACGAGCGAATATAAACAAATTACTTCTGATTTAGCGAAAGTTAAAGAACAAAAGAATCAAGTCGATCAACAGCTTTCACAAATTCGTAGTTCTTTAAATGAAAAATTGACCTATTACAAAGATCTACAACAAACGTTTTCAAAAGAAAAAGATAAACTAGAATCTAAACAGTCAATGTTGTACCAAGCTTATCAGCATCAACAACAATTAAAGGCAAGAAAAGAGTCATTGGAAGCACTTGAAGCAGATTTCTCTGGTTTCTTCCAAGGTGTAAAAGAAGTATTAGTTGCGCGTGAAAAGGGTCAGCTTACTGGGATAACTGGAGCAGTAGCGGAACTCATTCAAGTGAAGGCAGCTTACGCTAAAGCACTTGAAACAGCACTTGGTGGTGCAATGCAACATATTGTCACTGATACTGATCAAGATGCCCGAAAAGCGATTGCCTTCTTAAAGACGAAACGCACTGGACGTGCAACCTTCTTACCTAAAACAGTGATGAAGTCGAGAAAAATTCATTCTGATGGATTGCATAGTATTAAGAGCCATCCATCATTCATTCAAACGGCTGATGAACTCGTTTCGTTTGAACCATCATCGAAATCCATTGTGGAAAATTTACTTGGAAATGTAATTGTAGTAAAAGATTTAGAAGGTGCATCTCAGATTGCGAAGTCAATTCAATATCGATACCGAGTAGTGACCTTGGATGGCGATATTATTAATGCAGGCGGTTCATTAACTGGTGGATTTACAAAACAGCAATCTTCTGTATTTTCTAGAAAAGCTGAATTGGATGAACTATCATTGAAATTAGCTGGAATGGACGATTCTATTCAGACAGCTGAGAATCAAGTGTCTACTTTAAAAATGGCAATTGATAAACAAGCTTTATTACTTGAAAGTATGCGTACTGAAGGTGAAGAAAGTAGAGCGCAAGAATTAGAACTAAGTTCAAACTCACGCGAACTCGAAGCCACATTAAAACGTCTTAAGGAACGTGCTTTTGTCTCGAACTCAGAAGCAAAAGACGTGACAAGTCGTCATGAACAAGCTGTTGAGAAAAAAGAACTCGCACACAAACGCCTTTTTGAATTAAAAGAAGAATTGGGTAAAATCAACGAAACAATTAATCGTTTAACGAATCTTAAGTCCAAAAACTTAAGTGACCGAGACCAATTAACTGAACAAATGGCTGAGCTTCGTTCCAGACAGGCAGTGTTAGCTGAACAATTGAAAGCTGCTGAGCAAACTGTAGCGGAAATCCAGGAGAACATTCAAAAAGTGACGAACAAGCTTGATCATGCCACCAAAGAAATGCAGTGGTATATAACTGGTGATAGTCAAATGGGTCCAACACCTATTGAAATTGACCAGAACTTGAATGATTGGACAAAAAAGAAAAAATCTCTTGTGGGACTAATTGCGAAAAGTAAAGAGCAACGTATGCAAACTCACAACCAACTCCAACAAGTGGAGCTTCAATTGAAGAAAAACCAACATTTACACAAACAACAATTAGATTTACTTCGAGCTGCAGAAGTGAAGATGAATCGTTTTGATGTAGAGCAATCTACGCTTCATATGCAATTAGAAGAAAACTATCATGTTACAATCGATGAAATAGACCTTCCGAATATGGAAACATTTGAAGAACAAGGATCACGTAAAAAAGTCAAATTACTTAAACAGTCTATTGAAGAATTAGGACCTGTAAATATAGCTTCAATAGAAGAGTTTGAACGTGTTTCTGAACGTCATTCGTTTTTAACTGAACAGCGTCAAGATTTAATGGATGCAAAAGAAACGTTACATGAAGCAATTAAAGAAATGGACGAGGAAATGACTTTACGCTTCAGTGATACTTTCCATGCGATTCGTGCGCAATTTGGACGGGTATTCCGAGAGTTATTCGGTGGTGGTCAAGCTGATTTAGTGCTAACGGATCCAACGAATATGCTTGAAACTGGTATCGAAATCATCGCACAACCTCCTGGAAAGAAACGTCAAAACTTAAGTTTACTTTCGGGTGGAGAGCGAGCATTGACTGCTATTGCCTTGTTGTTTGCCATTTTAAACATACGTCCTGTACCGTTTTGTATTTTAGACGAAGTCGAAGCGGCGCTTGATGAATCGAATGTCGTTCGTTATAGTCAGTATTTGAAAAAGTTTAGTCACGATACACAGTTTATCGTCATTACTCATCGTAAAGGAACGATGGAAGGTGCCGATGTGTTGTATGGTATTACCATGCAAGAATCGGGAATTTCCAAATTAGTATCCGTAAAAATGCAAGAAGATAAACCGACACTTGTCGCACAAGGGAGCGAAAGAGCTTGAGTTTCTTTAAAAAGATAAAAGAAAAAATATCAGGAACGAGTGAATCGGTTTCTGTTTCCGAAAAGTTTAAGGATGGATTATCAAAGACTCGTAATCAATTTACTTCGAAAGTAAATGATTTGGTTGCTAAATACCGAAAAGTAGATGAAGATTTCTTTGAAGAGTTGGAAGATTTATTGCTTCAAGCCGATGTTGGTGTAGATACAGTAATGGAACTAATGGATGCATTGCGTTTTGAAGTGAAACG
This sequence comes from Paenisporosarcina sp. OV554, assembly GCF_003058165.1. Lineage (GTDB taxonomy): Bacteria > Bacillota > Bacilli > Bacillales_A > Planococcaceae > Paenisporosarcina. Next base: position 359,599 of record NZ_QBUC01000001.1, read on the forward strand.
TAAGAATATTAAAGATACTGCTGGTATTCAATCGGTGATTTCTGAGAAGTTAGTGGAGATTTATGAATCAGGCGAAGCTGAGTTCAACGGACTTGCTATTCAAGAATCGGGTTTAACGGTTATTTTATTCGTAGGTGTTAATGGCGTTGGAAAAACAACAACCATTGGTAAATTAGCACATCGCTTAAAACAACAAGGGAAAACGGTGATGTTAGCAGCTGGTGATACATTTAGAGCGGGCGCGATTGAGCAATTGCAAGTTTGGGGAGACCGAGTAGGTGTTGATGTTATCAAGCAATCGGAAGGCTCGGATCCTGCAGCAGTTATGTACGATGCTGTGCGAGCTGCAAAAAGCCGAGGTGTAGATGTATTGATTTGTGATACTGCTGGGCGTTTGCAAAATAAGGTGAATCTGATGAATGAATTACAAAAAGTTCACCGTGTTATTGAGCGTGAAGTCCCAGGGGCTCCGCATGAGGTATTACTTGCATTAGACGCTACTACAGGACAAAATGCGTTGATACAAGCACAAGCTTTTAAAGAAGCTACCAACGTAACCGGCATTGTCTTAACGAAGTTAGACGGTACTGCAAAGGGTGGAATTGTGTTGGCAATTCGCAACAAGCTGCATATTCCAGTTAAATTTGTGGGTTTAGGTGAGAAAATGGATGATTTACAACCATTTGATACTGAAAAGTATGTATACGGATTATTTGCTGAAGGTTTAGAACAAGAAGAATCTAATGAAATGAACTAGACAAGTAAAAATACTTGACGCATCATGAGTTGCTAGATATGATACAAGTAGAACACTGTAGGTGGGAGAGATCATGATGCTACTTGAAAAAACAACACGTATGAACTTTCTTTATGATTTCTATCAGTCATTACTGACAGAAAAACAAAGAAGTTATATGCATCTCTACTATCTAGATGATCACTCACTTGGAGAAATAGCGCACGAATATGAAATTTCTAGACAAGCTGTCTATGATAATATTCGTCGCACAGAAGCCATGTTAGAAGAGTATGAAGATAAACTACGCTTATTTGAAAAATTTCAGCAGCGCCAAGTTGTAATGGATCAATTACAACAAGTAATACAGGCGGAAACTGTCAATAAAGAGCTAGCATTTGATTTGATTGTGATGCTAAAAGAATCGGATTAGGAGGCGGCATGCATGGCATTTGAAGGATTAGCCGAGCGGCTGCAAGGAACTATCCAACGTATTAAAGGTAAAGGTAAAGTTTCCGAAGCAGACGTAAAAGAAATGATGAGAGAAGTTCGCTTTGCTTTAATCGAAGCAGACGTTAACTTAAAAGTTGTCAAAGAATTCGTTAAAAAAGTAAGTGAACGTGCAGTTGGCGTGGATGTCATGAAGAGTTTGACACCGGGTCAACAAGTAATCAAAATCGTAAAAGATGAGTTAACTGAATTAATGGGTGGCGAACAAAGCCCGATTCAATTTGCTAAAAAACCACCTACCGTTATTATGATGGTTGGTTTACAAGGTGCCGGTAAAACAACGACAACTGGTAAACTAGCGAACCTTTTGCGTAAAAAGCACAATCGAAATCCATTATTAGTTGCAGCAGATATTTATCGTCCCGCTGCTATTCAGCAATTGCAAACGATTGGAAAGCAATTATCCTTACCTGTTTTTTCAATGGGAACAGATGTATCACCTGTGGAAATTGTACGCCAAGCAATTGAGAAATCAAAAGAAGACCACAATGACGTAATCATCATTGATACGGCAGGACGTTTGCATATCGATGAAGTGTTAATGCAAGAATTAAAAGACATCCGTGCATTAAAAGAACCAGATGAGATATTCTTAGTCGTGGATTCAATGACCGGTCAAGATGCTGTTAATGTCGCACAAAGCTTCAATGAAACAATTGGCATTACAGGAGTTGTATTAACAAAACTTGATGGTGATACACGTGGTGGAGCAGCTTTATCTATCCGCTCAGTAGCTCAAAAACCGATAAAATTTGTCGGGATGGGTGAAAAAATGGACGCACTTGAAGCTTTCCACCCAGAACGTATGGCTTCTCGAATCCTTGGGATGGGTGACATGTTGTCGCTGATTGAAAAAGCTCAAGAGAATGTCGACGAAGAAAAGGCAAAAGAGCTTGAAGAGAAGTTTAGAACGCAAAGCTTTACATTTGATGATTTTATTGAACAATTGAACCAAGTGAAAAAAATGGGGCCTCTTGAGGACATCATTAAAATGCTGCCTGGTGCAGGTAAAATCAAAGGTTTAGAGAATGCTAAAGTTGATGAAAAACAGATGAGTCGAGTAGAGGCTATTATTTATGCCATGACTCCTCAAGAGAAAACGACACCCGATATCATTAACTCAAGTCGTAAGAAACGAATTGCCAAAGGATCGGGAACCACGATTCAAGATGTGAACCGATTACTTAAACAATTTGAAGACATGAAGAAAATGATGAAGCAAATGTCGGGCATGCAACAAAAAGGCAAAAAGAAGATGAAAATGCCTGGTCTTAACTCTCTTTTCAAATGATTTTCTAGTGAAATTTATAGGTGTTAAGAAAAAACACTTTACAAACAAATAAAACCTTGATAATATACTATCTTGTGTGAAACTATTCGGAGGTGCTATTAAACATGGCAGTTAAAATTCGCTTAAAACGTATGGGAGCTAAAAAGTCTCCTTTCTATCGTATTGTTGTTGCTGACGCTCGTGCTCCACGTGACGGCCGTCAAATCGAAACAGTTGGTACTTACAACCCATTAACAAAACCAGCTGAAGTTAAGATCAATGAAGAACTAGCTTTAAAATGGTTATCAAATGGTGCTAAACCATCTGATACAGTTCGTAACTTGTTCTCTGATCAAGGTATCATGGAGAAACACCATATCGCAAAAAACGCTAAGTAATCGGGGGCAGCATAATGAAGCAGCTGATTGAAACAATTGTTAAACCATTAGTCGATTATCCGGATGATGTTCGAGTTGAACTTGACGAAAATACAAACCGTATTGTCTACAAACTTTCTGTCCATGCTGAAGATATGGGGAAAGTGATTGGTAAGCAAGGACGTGTGGCGAAAGCGATTCGTACCATTGTTTATTCAGCGGCAAGCAGCCACCATAACAAGAAAACGTATGTCGATATTTTAGATTGATAAAAGAGGAAGGAGCTCACAGTTCCTTCCTTTTTTGTACCGATAAAAGGTGAAATGTTTTAATATTAATTTTTACTAACTTAGATTTTTCATCTAATTTCAAGCATCTGAGCCGAGGTGAAATTGCGTTTGGACCCACAGGACGTGGGTCATGAAGGCGTCGCGATCTTAGCCTTCGACGCTTTTCTAATAAGCTTGGTAAAGAATGTAGGTTGATATTGAAGAACAAACAAAAGAGTACATTCGCGCCTAGCATGCCGCAAGAGCGTGAAGAATGAGACCCACTAGTATGTGGTTTTCTTACGATGATGACAGGTTTCCAGTTCGCTTCGGAAGCTTTACCAACTGCACGTTGTTCTAGAGATAAAAGAGGTTGGGCTTGTGATTGTGTCACTTCGCCCAACTCTCTTTTCGTAGATCATCCTGCGGCGGATGTGCAACCTGAAAGCACACAATGATTTTGGTTTGTTTAACTAAAGAATAGAAGGTTTCTTTAAGTAGATGTTCAGCCAAAGATGCTATTTCGGCCTCTTCCTGCTTCTTTTATTTTCAAGCTAAAATTGACAGAAGTTGAGTGAAATTTGATTTAATTAAGTATCACTAAAACTAAAGACTGAATCCTTAATTGCTTTAATTGTGGATAATTAAAAATAGAAGAAAGAGTACATTTGCGCCTAGCATGCTAAGGAAGGAAGGTTAAAAACGCCACGTCCTGTGGCAACACCTTCATGACCCACTTCCTGTGGGCCAAAGAATGAGACCCACAAGTCTGTGGTTTCCATACTTGTTGGCTCATGCGGAACGTACGGCTAGCTCAAACGTACGATAAACATCAGTATAGTTTAACAGAGCCTTTTAATAAGGAGTGATTTCAATGGAATGGTATAACGTAGGTAAAATTGTCAACACGCACGGGATTCGTGGAGAGGTTCGTGTGATTTCAAGTACGGACTTCCCTGAAGAGCGATATGCAATTGGTAACAAGCTTTCATTATTTAGAGAAGGAACGAAAACGCCTTTAGTGTTAACTGTGGCTACTCATCGTCAACACAAAAACTTTGACCTTTTGACATTTGAAGGGTTTTTGACAATTGAAATGGTGGAAGGTTTCCGTGGAGGCATCTTAAAAATTTCTGAAAACCAATTAACTGATTTAGAGGGTAATGAATACTATTTCCATGAAATTATGGGATGTACTGTTTATGACCTTGAAGGACAAGAAATTGGTGTAGTGACGGATATTTTACAAACAGGAGCAAATGATGTTTGGACTGTGACGCCTGCAAAAGGAAAACCCCATTACATTCCTTATATCGAAGATGTAGTGAAAGAAATTGATGTGGATGAAAAGAAAATCATTATTGACGCATTGGATGGCTTATTGTCATGATGCATATTCATGTGTTGTCGTTGTTTCCAGCTATGTTCGAAGGCGTCTTTGGATCATCGATTTTAAAAAAAGCACAGGAAAAGCAGGCTGTTACGTTAGAGGTAACCGATTTTCGTACGTATTCGGGCAATAAACATAGTCAGGTAGACGATTATCCTTATGGCGGGGGTGCAGGTATGGTATTAAAGCCAGAGCCCTTATTCCAAGCTGTAGAGGCAATATCTACAAACTCGGCAAAACCAAGGATTATTTTAATGTGTCCACAAGGTGAGCGCTTTACGCAAGCAAAAGCAGAAGAGCTAGCGCAAGAAGAAGAATTGATTTTTTTGTGTGGCCATTACGAGGGATACGATGAACGGGTTCGCGAACATTTGGTAACAGATGAAATTTCAATCGGAGATTTTGTGTTAACGGGTGGCGAACTTGGAGCAATGACGGTAATCGATAGTGTCGTTCGATTACTACCTGGAGTACTTGGTAACGGGGAGTCTCCTGTTCAAGATTCATTTTCAACTGGTTTACTCGAGCATCCACACTACACAAGACCTTCAGAATTCAGAGGATTTAAGGTGCCTGAGGTGTTGCTATCTGGTAATCATGCACTTATTGATCAATGGCGTCGCGAACAATCTTTATATAGGACCTGGAGTAGACGTCCCGACTTGCTACAGAATACTGAATTAACCGCGAGTGAACAAAAGAAAATTGCTCAGTGGGTGAAAGAGAAAAACAACTAAATGGTCTTGCTTGCTTCAATGAGTTGTGGTATCATTTAATCTGTACTTCTTTTGTGAAGTGCCGAATTACGGTGTTCCGCTGCAGCCATAGTCGTTGGCATGAGCATCTGTCTAAGGAGAGAAAACTATGCAAAACATTATTACAGAAATCACTAAAGACCAACTTCGTACGGATCTTCCTGAATTCCGTCCTGGTGACACAGTTCGTGTACACGTTAAGGTTGTAGAGGGAACTCGCGAACGTATCCAAATGTATGAAGGTGTTGTTATTAAACGTCGTGGTGGCGGAGTAAGTTCAACATTCACAGTTCGTAAGATTTCTTACGGAGTAGGTGTAGAGCGTACATTCCCAGTACACACACCAAAAATTGCGCAATTAGAAGTTCTTCGTCGTGGTAAAGTACGTCGTGCGAAATTGTATTACCTACGTGATCTACGTGGTAAAGCAGCTCGTATTAAAGAAGCGCGCTACTAATAATCTAAATCAGAAAGAGAGCTTGGCAATCAAGCTCTCTTTCTTTTTGCTTGTCATTAATAATACTTGTACAATTAAACTAATTGAAGCAAGGAGGCAACAACATGGAACAAGCTAAAAAAGAAAAGAATGAGTTTTGGGAATGGTCAAAAGCATTGCTCATCGCTTTTGGACTAGCCTGGCTGATTCGGTTTTTTCTATTTACACCAATAGTCGTCGATGGAGAATCGATGATGCCAACACTTGAAGATGGAGACCGTATGATTGTCAACAAAATTGGCTACGAAGTAGGAGAACCTGAACGGTACGATATCGTTGTGTTTCATGCACCTGAAAAAAAAGATTACATAAAACGGGTAATCGGTTTGCCAGGAGATCATGTTGCTTATAAAAACGATCAGTTATTTATTAATGGTGAACCTCAAGAAGAACCTTATTTAGAACCTTATAAAAAAGAAATTATTGAAGGTCCTTTAACGGAAGATTTCACACTTGAAGATTACACAGACGTGTCAGTAATCCCTGAAGGATATGTGTTTGTGATGGGTGATAATCGAAGATATAGTAAAGACAGTCGAATGATTGGATTAGTTTCGATGGAGGAAATAATAGGCAGCACAAGTGTTATTTTCTGGCCACCAAATGAAATGGGATTTGTCGAGTAACAATGGAGGGGATTAAAACATGACCATACAATGGTTTCCGGGTCATATGGCGAAAGCTCGCCGCGAAGTAACGGAAAAATTAAAATTAGTTGATATTATTTTTGAATTAATTGACGCTAGGTTACCGTTATCTTCAAGAAATCCAATGATAGACGAAGTAATTGGTCAAAAAACAAGATTGTTAATATTAAATAAAGCTGATATGGCGGATGATTTTAAAACGAAGGCATGGATTCGCTATTTCGAAGAGCGTGGTCATCGTGCAGTTGCCATAAACTCATTTGAAGGCAAAGGATTGCAACAAGTAACTAATGCTGCCACCGAACTATTAGCTGAAAAATGGGAGCGTATGGCCTCTCGCGGGATTAAACCTCGTGCGATTCGCGCAATGATTGTTGGTATTCCGAACGTAGGGAAATCTACATTAATCAATCGTTTAGCAAAGAAAAATCTCGCGAAAACAGGAAATACTCCTGGGATAACTAAAGCTCAACAATGGATTAAAGTAGGCAAAGAACTTGAGTTATTAGATACACCAGGTATATTATGGCCGAAATTTGAAGATCAATCAGTTGGCTATAAATTAGCTTTAACTGGTGCCATCAAAGACACCATTACTAATATGGAGGATTTGGCCGTATACGGCTTACATTTTCTAGCTGATCACTATCCAAAACGCATGGAAGAACGATATAAATTGACTGAAGTGGATGAAGATTTAGTGAAAACTTTTGATCACATCGGAAAACTTAGACGTGCTATCGGAAATGGTGGGGAAATCGATTATGAAAAAGTTGCAGAACTCATCGTACGCGATATCCGTGGTCAACATCTCGGGAAATTAACGTTTGATATTGTAGAAGAGATGTCTACGACTTCAGAACAATAACCTTTTTTGCCTTCGGGTAAGAAAGGTTTTTTCATGATACATAATTTAGAGGTGAAGAGTATGGAAACCATCAAAACGATTGCTGAAAAACTAAAACACACGTCTCAGCCAAATGAATGGACTAATAAATTAACTGAAGATCATCGAGCGGGAGTATTAAAGTTAATTACTTCATGGCAAAAAAGACTGGAGCAAGAAAAACAGATACAAATGATTCATGAAGAGAAAATCCGTTTTGACGAAAGTTTTAAACTACATAAAAATGACTTAGTTGCTGGCATTGATGAAGCAGGGCGAGGACCACTTGCTGGTCCAGTCGTCACAGCGGCTGTCATTTTTCATGAACACCCACATGAATTAATTGGCATCAATGACTCTAAACTGCTCTCACGATTTAAAAGAGAAAATTACGCAGAAATCATCAAAAAATATGCTCTAGCCTACTATGTACATATTCAATCTGTTGAACAAGTTGATACATTAAATATTTATCAAGCAACTAAATCTTCCATGATGTTAGCTGTTGACAATTTATCCATTCAACCACAGGTATTATTAGTCGATGCCATGACACTGCCAACTGATATTGCACAACATTCGATTATTAAAGGGGACGCGAAAAGTTTAGCTATAGCAGCTGCATCGATTTTAGCCAAAACAACTCGAGATAATTTGATGAATGAATTCGACAAAATCTATCCTGAATATCACTTTTCAAAAAATGCCGGGTATGGAACATCCGATCATTTATCAGCATTAAAGCAGTTTGGGGTAACAAAAATTCACCGAAAATCCTTCGAGCCGATAAAATCTATGATTCGATAAGAATTCCGAATATTTGACCTATAACGCAAAATAAAAGACTTATGTGGACATTGTTTGACAGGTTTTATACAATGGTTAAGGTAGTAAATTACTTGTTTAAAGTTTGATTGGAGGATGTAATATGAATATCCATGAATATCAAGGTAAACAACTCCTCAGACAATACGGTGTAGCAGTTTCGACAGGCTTAGTTGCTTTTTCTCCAGAAGAAGCGGTAAAGGCTGCCAAAGAACTGGGCACTGATGTTGTTGTGGTTAAAGCTCAAATCCACGCAGGTGGTCGTGGTAAAGCCGGCGGTGTTAAAATCGCTAAGAACTTAGATGAGGTTCGTGCATACGCAAAAGAACTTCTTGGTAAAGTGCTTGTTACTCATCAAACAGGTCCAGAAGGTAAAGAAATTAAGCGTCTTCTTGTTGAAGAGGGATGCGACATTAAAAAAGAATACTACTTAGGTTTAGTACTTGACCGTGCAACTGCTCGTGTAACTCTTATGGGTTCTGAAGAAGGCGGAATGGATATTGAAGAAGTAGCGGAAGCAACTCCTGAAAAAATCTTCAAAGAAGTTATTGATCCAGTTGTTGGATTAACAGGATTCCAAGCACGTCGTATGGCTTTCAATATGAACATTCCAGCTAAATTAGTAAACAAAGCTGTGAAATTCATGCTTGGTTTATACCAAGTATTTATCGAAAAAGATGCAGCAATCGTAGAGATTAACCCACTTGTAGTAACTGGTGGCGGAGATGTAATGGCACTTGACGCGAAGTTTAACTTCGATGCAAATGCATTATATCGTCATAAAGATATCTTAGAATTACGCGATTTCGACGAAGAAGATGCAAAAGAAATTGAAGCATCTAAATATGACCTTAGCTATATCTCTTTAGATGGCAACATCGGATGTATGGTAAACGGCGCTGGACTAGCTATGGCTACAATGGACACAATTAGCTATTACGGCGGATCACCCGCAAACTTCCTTGACGTTGGGGGCGGCGCGACAGCTGAGAAAGTAACGGAAGCATTCAAAATCATCCTTTCAGACAAAAATGTTAAAGGTATCTTTGTTAACATTTTCGGTGGAATTATGAAGTGTGACGTTATCGCTGAAGGCGTAATCACAGCTGCGAAAGAAGTTGGATTACAAGTACCACTTGTTGTTCGTCTAGAAGGAACAAACGTGGACCTTGGTAAGAAATTATTGAATGAATCTGGCTTAAACATTGTTGCGGCTGGCTCTATGGCTGATGGCGCGCAAAAAATTGTTGAACTTGTAGGCTAAGAAAGGCAGGGACAAAAGATGAGCGTATATATTAATAAAGATACGAAAGTACTCGTACAAGGTATTACGGGTTCAACTGCTCTTTTCCATACAAAACAAATGCTTGAGTATGGCACGAAAATCGTTGCTGGTGTTACACCAGGAAAAGGCGGTACTGAAGCTGAAGGCGTACCTGTTTTTAATACTGTAGAAGAAGCTGTGAAAGCAACTGGCGCTAACGTGTCTGTTATTTATGTTCCAGCACCATTCGCTGCAGATGCTATTTTAGAAGCTGTAGATGCTGATTTAGATATGGCGATCTGTATTACAGAACATATTCCTGTTCTTGATATGGTAAAAGTAAAACGCTATATGGAAGGCAAAAAAACACGTTTAGTCGGACCGAACTGCCCGGGTGTTATCACTCCTGACGAATGTAAAATTGGTATTATGCCAGGATACATTCACAAAAAAGGTCATGTAGGCGTAGTTTCACGTTCTGGAACACTTACTTATGAAGCAGTACACCAACTTTCTCAAGAAGGTATTGGACAAAGTACAGCTGTAGGTATTGGTGGAGATCCAGTAAACGGAACTGACTTCATCGACGCTTTAATGGCATTCAATGAAGATCCAGACACGTATGCAGTAGTTATGATTGGTGAAATCGGCGGAACTGCAGAAGAAGAAGCAGCAGAGTGGATTCAAGCTAACATGACGAAGCCGGTAGTAGGATTTATTGGTGGACAAACTGCTCCAGAAGGCAAGCGCATGGGCCATGCTGGTGCGATTATCTCTGGTGGTAAAGGTACAGCAGCTGACAAAATCAAAGCGATGAACGCAGCTGGCATGGAAGTTGCAGCTACGCCATCAGTAATTGGTGAAACTTTAATCAAAGTGATTAAAGAAAAAGGCTTATACGATCAATGTAAAACACATTAATCAATAAAAAAGCGGCACATCGATCGGTGTGTCGCTTCTTTTTAAAGAAAAAAGAATTCTTAATATTTAGTAATATTGCAATTTAATAGAGTTAAATATTTTACACGTATCGAATAAGGAGGAAAGCTATGATCAATCAATCATTTCAGCAACGCTTGCTGGCACTTCATTACGTCTTGCCTATTCCGTTAAATCGCTTGCAGCCCCTACTTCAAGTTGATCCGGAGTTAGCAGAGTGTGAACGTATGCATATTCACCAACTATCCCGTCTGTTAAACCTCACTCATGAGCGGGCTAGAAAGTTTAAAGACGCTTATGTAAAAGCGCTTGGAACCCCCCTTATTCAAGCGTACATCACGAATAACATCACACCACTCCCATTTAATCATCCCAATTACCCTAAACAGTTAAGCACGCTGTATGACCCACCCACTATTCTATACGCAAAAGGTCGACTAGATTACTTGTTGATGGATTATCATGTTGCTGTGATTGGTGCCAGAAACGCATCGGACTATTCTAAGGATGCTATGGCTTATATACTTCCACCCCTTGTGAAGCATGACGTCGTCATTGTTAGTGGACTTGCCAAAGGTGCAGATGCAATGGCACATCAATTCACTCATGAATTAGGAGGGAAAACCATTGGTGTATTAGGTCATGGTCACTTTATTCGTTATCCAAAGGAGAATTCGGCTATTTACGATATTATGGAAAAACACCATTTAACATTGTCTGAATATCCACCATATGTAACACCTGAGAAGTGGTATTTCCTAATGCGAAATCGCTTGATTAGTGGCCTTTCTCAAGCAGTGGTGATAACGGAAGCTAAAGAGAAGAGTGGCACAGTTAATACACTTCAACATGCTTTAGATAATGGTAGAGAGGTCTTTTGTGTGCCTGGTCCCATAACATCATTATTGTCTCTTGGACCTAATCAGTCACTCCTAGAAGGGGCAAAACCTGTATGGAATGGATATCAAATCATTGAAGAATTGCAAGGAATTGCATCTCGAAAATGACTAAGAAATGAAAAATGGTTGCAATATACTAGAAACTGTTATACATTTTGCAACAGGTATTTCTTTTATTGATTTATAAGGAACCTCTATAAGGAGGCACATACATGTCGGATTATTTAGTGATTGTGGAATCGCCAGCCAAAGCGAAAACGATTGAACGATACCTTGGCAAAAAATATAAAGTGAAAGCATCACTTGGTCATGTTCGTGATTTACCACGTAGTCAAATGGGTGTAGATGTAGAAAATGATTATACACCAAAGTACATCACGATTCGTGGCAAAGGTCCCATAATGCAGGAACTAAAAACAGCAGCCAAAAAAGCGAAGAAAATTTATCTCGCGGCTGACCCGGATCGCGAAGGTGAAGCAATTGCTTGGCATCTCGCGAACTCATTGAATATTGATATCGAATCAGATTGTCGTGTTGTTTTTAATGAAATAACTAAAGAAGCGATTAAAGAATCTTTTAAAAACCCTCGCCCAATAGATATGGACTTAGTGGATGCACAACAAGCCCGAAGAATTTTAGACAGACTTGTTGGTTATAACATCAGTCCAATACTATGGAAGAAAGTCAAAAAAGGTCTTTCTGCTGGACGAGTTCAATCGGTAGCATTGCGACTGGTTATTGACCGTGAAAATGAAATCAAAAATTTCCAACCAGAAGAATACTGGTCAATTGAAGGAAACTTTGAAAAAGGCAAAAAAGCTTTTGAGGCTCTTTATTTTGGCAATGGTGCCGAAAAAATAAAGCTGACCAATGAAGCACAAGTAAAAGAAATACTAAGTCAATTAAAAGGCGACAAGTTTGAAGTTACAAGTGTTATTAAAAAAGAACGTAAACGAAATCCAGCTCCATCTTTTACAACATCTTCTCTACAACAAGAAGCAGCCCGCAAGTTAAACTTCCGAGCAAGAAAAACGATGATGCTTGCTCAGCAACTGTATGAAGGGTTAAGTATAGGTAAAGAAGGCATCGTTGGATTAATTACCTATATGCGTACAGATTCTACTCGTATTTCCGATACGGCTAAAAAAGACGCGCACTCCTATATAGAAGGAGAATATGGAAAAGAATATGTAACCACTTCGACCGCGCCAGTGAAGCAATCAAAGAAATCACAGGATGCACATGAAGCGATTCGTCCTACAAGTGTACTGCGTTCACCCGACCAGCTTAAATCCATTCTTTCGAAAGATTTATTCCGTTTATATAAGCTTATTTGGGAACGCTTTTTGGCAAGTCAAATGTCTTCAGCTGTACTAGATACCGTTACCATCGATTTAACAAATGAGAATGTCGTTTTCCGAGCGAATGGTTCACAAGTGAAATTCCCTGGTTTCATGAAGTTGTATGTAGAAGGTAACGACGATCAAGTAGAAGAAAAAGATCGCATATTGCCAGAAATGAAAAAAGGCGATTTCGTCAAGAAAATTGAAATCGAACCGAAACAGCATTTCACTCAACCACCTCCACGTTATTCGGAGGCGCGTCTTGTTAAGACCTTAGAAGAGCTAGGTATAGGTCGACCATCAACTTATGCACCAACACTTGATACGATTCAAAAGCGTGGTTATGTGTCACTAGATGCAAAACGTTTTATTCCTACCGAACTAGGCGGCATTGTCCATCAACTTGTTTTGGAGTTTTTCCCTGATATTATTGATATTGAGTTCACTGCTCAGATGGAAAAAGACTTGGACAGTGTTGAAGAAGGACAAGAAAAATGGGTTCATATTATCGATAAATTCTACTTAGACTTTGAAAAACATGTTACACATGCAGACAAAGAAATGGAAAAAGTCGTTATTAAAGACGAACCTGCGGGTGAAGATTGTGAAAAATGTGGTTCTCCAATGGTCTATAAATTAGGTCGTTATGGAAAATTCATGGCATGTAGCAACTTCCCAGAATGCCGTAATACAAAAGCAATTGTGAAAAATATCGGTGTTACGTGTCCAACTTGTAAAGAAGGGGAAGTCGTTGAACGTAAGAGTAAAACGAAACGAATTTTTTATGGCTGCGACCGATATCCAACTTGTGAATTCGTATCCTGGGACAAACCACTTAGTCGTCCATGTCCAAAATGTAGCGAATTACTAGTTGAGAAAAAGCTGAAAAAAGGCATTCAAATTCAATGTACAGCCTGTGATTATAAAGAAGATACACAAGCGTAATTAGAAAAGCGTAAAGCGCCGTCTAGTTCGACACCGTCGCTGGAAGGTAGAAAGGCGAACATTTTCGCCTTTCTGACCCCATAAAGGTGCCCGCTGAATGGCGCTAGAGCTAGACATAGCTGCGCCTGAAAGAAAATATCTATAAAAGTTTACACTTTCTTAGATAATAAAGAGAAAGTTGGTGTAGAAATTGACAATTGTCAATGTAATTGGAGCGGGCCTTGCTGGAAGTGAAGCCGCGTGGCAAATCGCAAAAAGAGGTGTTCGTGTTCGACTTTTCGAAATGCGACCAGTCAAACAAACACCTGCGCACCACACGGATAAGTTCGCTGAGCTTGTTTGCTCAAATTCTTTACGTGCCAACACATTAACTAATGCAGTCGGCGTTATTAAAGAAGAAATGAGAATGTTGGATTCCGTAATAATGAAAGCAGCAGATCAATGTGCTGTACCAGCGGGGGGAGCGTTAGCTGTCGACCGTCATGAATTTGCAGGTTATGTAACAGAGAATGTGAAAAACCATCCCCTTGTGGAAGTGATTAATGAAGAAGTAACTGAACTACCTGAAGGGATTACGATTATCGCGACAGGCCCTTTGACTTCTCCGGCTTTAGCGGAGAAAATTCAACAACTTACAGGTCAAGATTACTTGTACTTTTATGATGCTGCAGCACCTATTGTTGAAAAAGACAGTATCGATATGGATAAGGTGTATGTGAAATCTCGCTATGACAAAGGGGAAGCGGCTTACATTAATTGTCCGATGACAGAAGAACAATTTGACCGTTTTTATGAGGCTTTGATATCTGCTGAAGTAGTTCCATTAAAAGAATTTGAAAAAGAAATATATTTTGAAGGCTGTATGCCATTTGAAGTGATGGCTGAACGAGGGAAGAAGACCTTACTTTTTGGCCCAATGAAGCCAGTAGGTCTTGAAGATCCTAAAACCGGGAAAGTCCCATATGCGGTTGTTCAGTTAAGACAAGACGATGCAGCAGGCACTTTATATAACATTGTTGGTTTTCAGACACATTTAAAATGGGGACCTCAAAAAGAAGTTTTGAAATTAATTCCAGGACTCGAAAATGTTGAAATTGTGCGTTATGGAGTGATGCATCGCAACACTTTTATCAATTCACCACGTGTTTTAAAACCAACATACCAACTGAAAACAAATGATCAATTGTTCTTTGCGGGTCAAATGACAGGTGTTGAGGGATACGTTGAATCAGCGGGGAGTGGCTTATTAGCAGGCATTAACGCTGCTAAGTTAGCACTCGGAGAAGAGTTATTAATATTCCCAGAGGAAACGGCTTTAGGTAGTATGGCACGATACATTACTGAAGCGGATCCAAGGAATTTCCAACCAATGAACGTTAACTTCGGATTATTCCCTGATTTACCAAGACGTTACAAATTGAAAGAAAAACGTGGGGAAAAGCAAGCTGAACGAGCACTTGGCACAATTCGAAATTTTATGAATTCACAATCGATATAATTGCTGAAAGCCTCTAGTTATTGTTATAATCTAGAGGCTTTTTACTTTGACATATTAAATTCGTAAAAGATGCATTGTTACAGGTGTTTCGCTAAATAGGTGCTTTAGCTACTTCAAATGTTTACAGTTCTTCACGCTTTTACTATTTGGAGGTGAACACACATGTCTCCGTCAGAAGCTTTATCTCAATTTAAAAGCTACATTCAACTTGAAAAAAATTATTCAGAACACACTGTTCGTGAATATGAATCTGATCTACTCTACTTTTTCGAATTTTTACAATCCGAAGGAATAAAAAGTCTACATGACGTTGAATATATACACGCGAGGCTATATGTCACGAAACTGTACGATGAATCACTTTCACGTACCTCGATTTCAAGAAAAATTTCGGCGATTCGCTCATTCTTTAAGTTTGGTAACCGAGAATTCGGTTTGAAAGAAGATGCCTTTCGCTCGTTATATCATCCCAAAAAAGAGGAACGACTTCCTCATTTTTTTTATGAAGAAGAATTACAACAAATATTTCAGGCAACGGAAGGCGATGAACATATGTCACTTCGCAACCGTGCGATACTTGAACTGTTGTATGCTACAGGAATTCGTGTAAGTGAATTAACGTCATTAGAAGAACGGGATATTGATAATCGTCTAGGCATCTTGCGTGTAATGGGCAAGGGTCGTAAAGAGAGATATGTTCCGTTTGGTCAATTTGCTCAAGATGCATTGGAACACTATATGGAATTGTCACGTCCTATTTTAATGAAACACTCTAACCACAGCTTTATATTTACAAATATGCGTGGCATGCCATTGACGCCGCGGGGTGTAAGATATATACTGAGCGACTTGGTAAAGAAAGCATCATTGCATACGAAAATTTATCCGCATATGTTGAGACATACATTTGCAACGCATTTGCTAAATAACGGTGCAGACTTGCGATCAGTGCAAGAATTGCTAGGACATAGTCATTTATCTTCAACGCAAGTTTACACACACGTAACGAAAGAACATTTACGAAAAACTTATATGAATGCACATCCTAGAGCATAATATAGGGGATGAGCTAAACGAGAGGTGAACATCTTGGGAGAAATACATGCAACCACGATATTTGCAATTCAGCATAAAGGGAAATCTGCGATGGCTGGAGATGGTCAAGTTACATTAGGCAATCAAGTCGTTATGAAGCATACTGCAAAAAAAGTAAGACGTCTTTACAATGGTCAAGTCCTTGCAGGTTTTGCAGGTTCAGTAGCGGACGCATTTACTTTATTTGAAATGTTTGAAGCGAAATTGATGGAGTATGATGGTAACTTGCAAAGAGCCGCTGTCGAACTTGCGCAACAATGGCGAGGCGATAAAATGTTACGCAGACTTGAAGCGATGTTGCTTGTGATGAATGAAGAGACTTTATTATTAGTTTCTGGTACGGGTGAAGTGATCGAACCGGATGATGGGATTTTAGCCATAGGGTCTGGTGGGAATTTTGCTTTAGCAGCTGGACGCGCATTAAAACAATATGCTGGTGAAACAATGAATGCAAAAGAAATTGCTAAAGCCGCGTTGACTACTGCTGCAGACATTTGTGTATTTACGAATCATCAAATTATTGTGGAGGCGTTGAATGAATGACTAAACAACAATTGACACCAAAGCAAATAACTGAGCACTTAGATCGTTTTATTGTAGGACAAAAAGAAGCTAAAAAATCTGTAGCAGTTGCACTACGTAATCGCTACCGTAGAAGTTTATTGACTGCAGAGATGAAAAACGAAGTGATCCCTAAAAATATTCTGATGATTGGTCCTACTGGTGTGGGTAAAACTGAAATTGCAAGAAGAATTGCTAAGTTAAATAACGCACCATTTATCAAAGTAGAGGCAACCAAGTTTACAGAAGTAGGGTATGTTGGACGTGACGTTGAATCAATGGTTCGTGATTTAACAGAAGCGGCCGTTCGTATTGTCAAAGAAGAAATGACTGAAGACGTAAAAGATCAAGCCGAACGTTTAGCTAATGATGCAATTGTTCGTCTGCTTGTGCCGTCTTTGAAAAAGAAACATAATGCTCAAAATCCATTTGAAATGATATTTGGACAAAAAGCAGAAACAGAAGAAGCTGTAACCGATGATGCAGAGATTCGTTTAAAACGTTCACAAATCGCAGAAGATTTGAGAGACGGGAAGCTTGAAGACGAATGGGTAAACGTAGAAGTTACCGAACAAGCGCCTTCTATGTTTGATGCATTCCAAGGTTCGGGTATGGAAAACATGGGCCAAAATATGCAAGATGCTTTATCTAACTTAATGCCAAAGAAAAAGAAAAAGAGACGTTTACAAGTTAAAGATGCTCGTCGAGTGTTGACGATAGAAGAAGCAAGTAAACTAATTGATTCTGAAGAAATGGCTCAAAAGTCAGTTGAGCGTGCAGAGCAAACTGGTATTATATTTATTGATGAAATTGATAAGATAGCAAGTAAAGGTGGCAATGGTTCATCTGCAGATGTTTCTCGAGAAGGTGTGCAACGCGATATTTTGCCAATCGTAGAAGGTTCTACAGTACAAACCAAATACGGTGCTGTGAAAACAGACTTTATGTTGTTCATTGCAGCTGGAGCTTTCCATACAGCAAAACCATCTGATTTAATTCCAGAATTACAAGGTCGCTTTCCAGTTCGTGTTGAACTTGAGAAATTGACCAAAGAAGATTTTGTCCGAATTTTGAAAGAGCCAGATCATTCGTTGATTCGTCAATATAAAGCGTTACTTGATACTGAAGGTGTAACTTTAGACTTCACAGATAGTGCGATTGAAAGAATTGCTGAAATTGCAACCGAAGTAAATCAAGAGACGGATAATATTGGGGCTCGACGTTTGCATACGATTTTAGAGAAGTTGCTAGAAGAACTGTCATTTGAAGCTTCTGAAATTTCACCGGCACATATTGACATTACAGCTGCATATGTCGATCAAAAACTCGGAAACATCGTAAAAAACAAAGATTTGTCACAATTTATTCTTTGATTTGAATTTTATCTATATCCAAAACAATTAAAAACCTTTAGAATATTTAATAAATAGCTACAACCATTATAGGAGGAAACATTCATGAATTTATTAGGAAAAACAAGAAAGATCAACTCAATGCTACAAGCTTCAGCAGGTAAACAAGTAAACTTTAAAGAAATGGCAACAACACTTAGCGGTGTTATCGAATGTAACGTGTTCATTCTTAGCCGTAAAGGAAAATTATTAGGATTTGAGATTAATCAACAAATCGAAAATGAACGTATGATTCAAATGATGGAAGAACGTCAATTCCCAGAAGCATATACAAAAAACCTTTTCAACGTAAACGAAACATCTTCTAACTTAGATGTATATAGCGAACACACAGTGTTCCCTATAGAAAATCGTGAATTGTTTAAAGATGGTTTGACAACGATTGTTCCAATCATTGGTGGCGGAGATCGTTTAGGAACTTTAATTCTTGGACGTTTAAAAAATGAATTCCATGACGATGATTTAATTCTTGGTGAATATGGTGCTACAGTTGTTGGGATGGAAATCCTTCGTGAAAAATCAGAACAAATCGAAGTTGAAGCACGTACGAAAGCTGTTGTTCAAATGGCAATTAACTCATTATCATACAGTGAGTTAGAAGCAATTGAACATATCTTCGAAGAGCTTGATGGCAACGAAGGCTTACTTGTAGCTTCTAAAATTGCTGACCGTGTTGGAATTACACGTTCAGTAATCGTTAACGCTTTACGTAAATTAGAAAGTGCTGGCGTTATCGAATCACGTTCTTTAGGAATGAAAGGGACGTATATTAAAGTATTAAACGACAAATTCTTAAACGAATTAGCTCAACTAAAACTTAAATAAGTACAAGCTAACAATCACAGGGCTCAGTCCTTGTGGTTGTTTTTTATATGGAGTAGAAAGACTTGTGATATAGACATATCTGATTTTCTAGTTATGGTCTCAAACACGTCTCATTCCCTGGTCAACTTATTGAAACAGGTAAGGCCAAAGCAGTATCCAAAAAAAAATATTAAATGGTTTTGTTTTCGCTGCGCTACTGTTGGAAAGAAGAAATGTAAAATGGCTAGTTTACTAATCCATAAACCATAAATCACTTTAACACTGAGGTTTCCGGGGAACTTTGGAAAGCACCATGCAGCACTTTTATCTCCCTCTGATTTTTCTAGACAATCTTGCTACTCGAATACTTTCGGCGATTGCCTGCAACCTTGGGGCAAAATGTTTTTTGATTTTGGTTTACTAAATAATTGTCACTTTTTTTTGCTAACCAGACCGCCGAAGATACAATTTCGTCGGCTACCGCATTTCTTTATTTGGGAGTTTTTTATTATCGCCCCCGCGCGACTGATAGTGATGATGAGAAGTGCGCAAAAATAAAAAAGCTGAATGTGGCAGAAATATTATCTTCGGCCGAATATCTACTCAAAGAGAGAGTCGATTCCTAAGTAAACCAAACGATTTTAGCTGTGTGCAACTAGGTTGAAAGGGAGCGGAGGACGCGAATCAGTCGCAAGGTGATCTGAAAAAAGCGATGATGGCGAGTGACGAAGTCACAAGCCTGTCCTCTTTATTCTAGAGACCAAGGTGCAGCAACAAATGCGTCTGAAGCGGACTGGAAACCTTTTTGCCTTAGAGTAAACATTATCTGCCACGTTTATTTTTCCTTTAAAAACGTATTACTACTAACTAGAAATGTAGTCTTGGATATAAAAGAAGCAGACAGAGGCTGAAATAGCATCTTCGGCCGAATATCTACAGAAAGGGAGTATCTCTTCTTTAGTAAACCAAACGATCTTAAATGTGTGCATCTAGGTTGCAAGGGAGTGAAGGACGCGAATCAGCCGCAAGATGATCTGGAAAAAGCGAGGATGGCGAGTGACGTAGTCACAAGCCTATCCTCTTTATTCTCAAGACCAAGGTGCAGCAAAATAAACGTCCGAAGCGGACTGAAAACCTTTTTGCTTCATTCAGTTTTACAACCTTATAAACACCTCAAGTAATTAAATAGTGTCTCCAAACAAAGTTACAAGATTACACAATGCATTAAAATTTTCAACTAAACACTTGCGAGAATAGTCTATACATGGTATATTATCAAATGGTGTTATCACACACGCATTTGGATAGTGACAAGTGGTCCTTAATCAGATTAAGGTCTTGAGCGCTAGTTGAAGAATGCGGAGGGAAAAAAAACCATATCAGGAGGAAACAAAAAATGTCAGTAATCTCAATGAAACAATTACTTGAAGCAGGTGTACACTTCGGTCACCAAACTCGCCGTTGGAACCCAAAAATGAAAAAATTTATTTTTGTGGAACGTAATGGTATCTACATCATCGATCTTCAAAAAACGGTTAAGAAATTAGAAGAAGCATACGAATTCATGCGTCAAGTTGGTGCTGACGGTGGTAAAGTTCTTTTCGTAGGTACGAAAAAACAAGCCCAAGAAGCAATCAAAGAAGAAGCAGAACGTTCAGGTATGTACTATGTTAACCAACGTTGGTTGGGTGGAACATTAACAAACTTCGGTACGATTCAAAAACGTGTTAACCGTTTAAAAGCAATCGAAAAAATGGAAGAAGACGGTACTTTCGATGTCCTTCCTAAAAAAGAAGTAGTTCAACTTAAAAAACAACACGAACGTCTTGTTAAATTCTTAGGCGGTATTCGCGACATGAAAGGTGTACCGGATGTAATGTTCGTAGTAGACCCACGTAAAGAGCGTATCGCTGTTGCAGAAGCTATTAAATTGAACATTCCTCTTGTAGGAATTGTTGATACAAACTGTGATCCAGATGAAATCGACTACATTATTCCTGCAAACGACGATGCTATCCGTGCCGTTAAATTATTAACTGGTAAAATGGCTGACGCGTTACTTGAGTCAAAACAAGGTGAAGAATCTCCAGCTGAAGCTGCTGAGTAATCCCACGTATTTCCAGGTGATAAGCGGCTTAAACCCCTTATCACCTTTTTTTGAGAATTAAGTTGATACTTGAATAGGAGGAAACAACAATGGCAGTTACAGCACAAATGGTTAAAGAATTACGCGCAAAAACAGGCGCAGGTATGATGGACTGTAAAAAAGCGTTAGTAGAAACAGACGGTAATATCGATGCAGCAGTAGACTTTTTACGTGAAAAAGGTCTTTCAAGCGCAGCTAAAAAAGCTGATCGTATCGCAGCAGAAGGTACAACTTACATCTTAGAACAAGGTAATGACGCTGTTTTAGTTGAAGTAAATGCTGAAACTGATTTCGTTGCTAAAAACGAAGGTTTCCAAACTTTAGTAAGAGAATTAGCTGAGCACTTATTAGCTACAAAACCTGCTACAGTGGAAGAAGCTACAGCTTCTACAATGTCTAACGGATTAAATGTTGCAGACCACATTTCAAATGCTATTGCAAAAATTGGTGAAAAAATCACATTACGTCGTTTTGTAGTTCGTACAAAAACTGACAATGATGCTTTTGGTCCTTACCTACACATGGGTGGACGTATTGGTGTTCTAGTAACACTTGAAGGTTCAACAGATGCACAAGCAGCTAAAGACGTTGCTATGCATGTTGCAGCTTTAAACCCACAATTTATTTCTCGCGACGAAGTTTCTGAAGAAGATGTGGACCGCGAGCGCAAAGTATTAACTGAGCAAGCATTAAATGAAGGTAAACCTGAAAACATCGTTGCTAAAATGGTTGAAGGCCGTCTTGGTAAATATTTTGAAGATGTATGTTTACTTGAACAATCATTCGTTAAAAACTCAGATCAAAAAGTTAAAGATTTCGTGAAAACAACGGGTGGTACTGTTACTGAATTCGTACGTTATGGTGTTGGTGAAGGAATCGAAAAACGCCAAGACAACTTCGCTGAAGAAGTAATGAGCCAAGTTAACAAAGGGTAATAAGTAAAATTCGCATTTGCTCGAAGATGAGCTACTATAAATATTTGATTTACTCTGGGGAGCACGATTCTGTGTTCCCTATTTTTCGAGAAAAAAGTGTAATGGAGGCTACTTATGAGCACACCACAATATAAAAGAGTTGTTTTGAAATTAAGCGGAGAAGCTTTAGCAGGAGAACAAGGTTTTGGTTTATCCCCAGAAATTATTATGTCTGTTGCGGAACAAGTGAAAGAAGTAGTTGATTTAGGTGTGGAAGTTGCGGTTGTTGTAGGCGGCGGAAATATCTGGCGTGGTAAAGTAGGTAGCGAAATGGGTATGGACCGCGCAACTGCGGACTATATGGGCATGTTAGCTACTGTAATGAACTCTTTAGCACTACAAGATTCCCTTGAAAAGTCAGGAGTTGAAACACGCGTCCAATCATCTATTGAAATGCGACAAGTTGCTGAACCATATATTCGCAGAAAAGCAATTCGTCATTTAGAGAAGAAGCGCGTTGTTATTTTTGCAGCAGGAACCGGAAATCCTTACTTCTCAACAGATACTACTGCAGCTCTACGTGCAGCAGAAATAGAAGCTGATGTAATATTAATGGGTAAAAACAATGTTGATGGTGTTTATTCAGCTGATCCAAAAACAGATAACGATGCGGTCAAATACGAGGATTTAACTTTCTTAGAAGTTATTCAACAAGGTTTACAAGTAATGGATTCAACGGCATCGACTTTATGTATGGACAACGATATCCCACTCATAGTATTCTCAATTATGGAGAATGGAAATATTAAACGTGCCGTATTAGGCGAAAAAATTGGAACAATCGTTAGGAGGAATTCTTAATGTCAAAACAAGTGATTGATCAAACAAAAGAAAGAATGGTTAAGGCTATTCAAGCTTTAAGTCGTGAGCTTTCGACGATTCGTGCAGGTCGTGCAAGTTCATCTTTATTAGATAAAATCTCAGTTGATTATTATGGCTCACCTACGCCAATCAATCAAATCGCGGGTATTGCTACACCTGAAGCTAGATTGATAACGATTCAACCTTATGATAAAACAGCTCTAGGTGACATTGAAAAAGCAATTCAAAAATCAGACCTTGGGATTTCCCCAACGAATGATGGAACAATTATTCGTATTGCTATTCCTGCTTTAACTGAAGAGCGCCGTAAAGATTTGGTGAAACTGGTTAAGAAAGAAGCAGAAGAAGCTAAAGTTGGTATTCGTAATATTCGCCGTGATGCGAATGATGAATTGAAAAAATTAGAGAAGAAAAGTGAAATTACTGAAGATGATTTACGTGGATTCTCTGACAGTGTTCAAAAATTAACAGATGATCATATCGTTCAGGTAGATCAAGTAGCAAAAGAAAAAGAAAAAGAAATTTTAGAGGTTTAATTTTTTGAACTTTTTCGCTGTTAAGACGTTCCTATCAAATAGGACGTCTTTTTTTGTGGGAATGAAGAAAATTCCAACGTTTTTTGATATGATAGGAAAGACAACATTCCGATAAGTGCGTAAAGTGGAGGACTCAACATGTTACATAAACTCATTCGGAGAAAACCCGAACGACAAAAACAAACGCTCGAGGAGCGAATATCGCATTCTAAAAATGAACATATTCCATCTCACATTGCTATTATCATGGACGGTAATGGGAGATGGGCAAAAAAACGCGCACTTCCACGGGTAGCTGGTCATCACGAAGGCATGAAAACTGTGCGGAAAATCACACGACTAGCAAATGACTTAGGTGTGCGCGCCTTGACTGTTTATGCATTTTCAACCGAGAATTGGAAGCGTCCAAAACTTGAAGTTGATTTCATCATGCGCTTGCCTGAAGAATTTTTAGGTAAGTATCTTCCTGAGCTCATTGAACAAAATGTGAAGGTCGTTATGATGGGGGAAAATGAAACTTTACCAAAACATACTCAAGAAGCTGTGCGAAAAGCAATGGAACAAACAAAAGAGAATACAGGTTTAGTATTAAATTTCGCGTTGAACTATGGAAGTCGAGCAGAAATAGCACAAGCGATGCAAAAGATTTCGCAACAGATTCAGCTAGGGACACTTGATTATACCGAAGTCAACGAGGACTTAATATCACAGCATTTAATGACTTGTGATTTGCCAGATCCTGACCTGCTTATTCGAACGAGTGGAGAAGTCCGTCTCAGTAACTTTATGTTATGGCAATTGGCATATACCGAGTTTTGGTTTACCGACACATTGTGGCCGGATTTTGATGAAGATTGTTTACTTGATGCTGTAGAAAGTTATCAAAAGCGAAATCGTCGCTACGGGGGATTGAAGGGAGAAGAAACAAATTGAAACAACGCATTATTACAGCGGTAATTGCCGCAGCCTTGTTCATTCCAATTGTCATGCTTGGAGGATTGCCATTTACGATCCTAGTTTACGCTATGGCAGCGGTGGGGTTATATGAAATACTTCGAATGAAAGGTCTTTCGATTTTTTCGGTCCATGGTTTCATCACATTATTCGCTTTGTTTGCATTTTTAATGCCAAGCGAGTGGTCGATTTCATTTATGGAAACTACGGGATATACCAAAATAGATTTTGCACTTATTGCCGTTCTTTTATTATTAACGTACACCGTGGTTGTGAAAAATCGTTATACTTTTGAAGATGCTGCATTCTCGATAATGGGAGCATTATATGTTGGGATAGGATTCTTCTATTTCATTGAGACTCGATTAATTGACAATGGCCTTCAATACGTGATTTTTGCTTTATTAATTATTTGGACAACTGATTCAGGTGCCTATTTTACTGGGAAAAAATTCGGGAAAAAGAAATTGTGGCCTGAGATTTCTCCTAATAAAACCATTGAAGGCTTTATTGGAGGAATTGCGACAGCTATTATTTTTGCAGTCGTTTATCAATGGATATCACCAATCAGTTCATCGTATTTTGTACTTGTCATTGTAACGATTTTAGCTTCCATCTTTGGTCAAGTAGGAGATTTAGTTGAGTCCGCACTTAAACGACATTACAAAGTAAAAGATTCAGGAAATTTATTACCTGGACATGGTGGGGTTTTAGATCGATTTGATAGCTTATTATTTGTGTTACCGCTTTTACATTTCTTGCATTTTGTTGGTTAAGGAGATTTAAAGTTAATGACAAAGCATATTACTTTATTAGGTGCAACAGGTTCGATTGGGATTCAAACAATCGACATCATTAGAGAGCATCCACAAGAATTTAAATTAGTAGCATTTTCGGCAGGTCGTAATTTAGATAAAACGCGAGAAATTATTCGTGAATTTAGTCCTGCCCTGGTATCAGTCCAAAACGAAAATGATGCGATTCTTCTAAAAAAGGAATTTCCGAGTATTGAACTTGCATATGGTAGCAAAGGGTTGATTGAAGTAGCAACACATTCCGACGCTTCCGTTTTAGTAAATGCAGTATTAGGTAGTGTCGGACTTGAATCTACTTTAGAGGCAATTAAACAACAAAAAACAATTGCTCTCGCAAATAAAGAAACACTTGTTACAGCTGGACATCTAGTTATGGCAGCGGCGGCTAAATATAACTCACCGATTTTACCGGTTGATAGTGAGCATTCAGCACTTTTTCAGTCGATGAATGGTGAAAAGCGTAGCCAAGTCAGTCGCTTAATTTTGACTGCATCAGGAGGAAGCTTCCGCGATCGTACTAGACAAGAATTAGAAAATGTAACGATTCAAGATGCTTTAAATCATCCTAACTGGTCAATGGGAGCTAAAATCACAATTGACTCGGCAACGATGATGAACAAAGGATTAGAAGTGATAGAGGCACAAGTATTATTTGATATGTCTTACGATGATATCGACGTTTTATTACACAGAGAAAGTATTATTCACTCAATGGTGGAGTTTCATGACACAAGTGTAATGGCTCAACTCGGTACTCCGGATATGCGTGTACCTATTCAATATGCACTTTCATATCCTAATCGTTTGCCAAGAAAACAAGCAAAGCGTTTAAATCTTGTTGAAATAGGCAAACTGCATTTCGAGGAAATGAATTTGGAACGTTTTCGTGCTTTAAAACTTGCTTATGACGCTGGACGAGCAGGTGGTTCGATGACAACCGTGTTAAATGCTGCAAATGAAGCGGCCGTTGCGTTATTTTTAAATGGAGACATTCGATTCTTACAAATCGAAGAATTAATTGAGCGTGTGATGGACAAACATGATGTGATACGTACACCTGATTTAGAAACGATTTTACACGTAGATGCTATTACGAGAAAAACAGTTCAAAACATGGTAAAATGATTGAAAGATTGATGACGGCAAAACGCTTTAAAAAAGGTGGGACATTATGGAGACAACCATTGCTTTTATATTAATATTTGGTTCACTAGTATTTTTTCATGAACTAGGTCACTTTATTTTTGCAAAACGTGCGGGAATCATGGTTCGTGAATTTGCAATAGGTTTTGGGCCTAAAATAGTTGCAATCACAAAAGGTGAAACTCTTTATACACTTCGTTTACTTCCACTTGGTGGATACGTTCGAATGGCTGGAGAAGATATGGATTCGGTTGAATTACAACCTGGATTCAGAGTAGGTTTAGTTTTAAATGCTAAAGAAGAAGTTGTGAAAATCGTATTAAATCAAAATAAACAACAGCAAGATATGTTGTTTTTAGAAACAGAACGAGCAGACTTAGAAAAAGGTCTTTGGGTTGAAGGTTATGATGAAGAAGAACGATTAGTACGATACAATGTGTCACGAAAAGCCGTTATAACTGAAAATGGAAAAGATACGTTGATTGCACCTCATGACCGCCAATTCGGTTCGAAATCAATTGGTAATCGGTTTATCACGATTTTTGCGGGTCCATTGTTTAACTTTATTTTAGCTTTTTTCATTTTTTTAATGATTGGATTGTTACAAGGCGTTCCAACATATGAACCAATCATTTCAGGCGTATCAGAAGCTGGTCCAGCCCTTGATTCCGGTATGCAAGAGGGAGACTTAGTTACGAAAATTGATGGACAATCAATTGATTCATGGCAAGAACTTGCTTCAAAAGTACAAGCAAGTGCTGGTGAAGCTTTAACATTCGAATATGTTCGTGATGGAGAAGTTATTAAATCAACTATTACACCAAAATCCGTCAAACAAGATGGTGAGACTGTTGGTCAAATCGGTGTTTTATATGAAAGTCCTGTCGAAAAAAACCCATTAAAAGCTGTTGCCTTTGGTGCGGAACAAACCGTAACATGGATTGCCAAGATTTTCGAACTGCTTGGTATGTTGGTTACTGGTCAATTTACAATTGATGCTTTGTCTGGACCTGTTGGGATATACAAAGCAACTGAACAAGTGGCTCAGTACGGAGTGTTTAATTTAATGAATTGGGCAGCTATTCTAAGCATTAACTTAGGTATTATGAATTTACTTCCATTACCAGCGCTTGATGGCGGGAGATTATTATTCTTCTTAATTGAAGCGGTACGCGGAAAACCTGTGGATCGTCAAAAAGAGGGCATGGTCCATTTTGTTGGAATCATGTTGCTGATGGTACTTATGGTTGTTGTGACTTGGAATGATATTCAAAGATTTTTCTTTTAACTATTAAATATGCGATTGCTATGAGGAGTTTTTAAATTATGAAACAAAGTCTAACATTCATCCCTACACTTCGTGAAACCCCAGCTGATGCAGACGTTAAGTCTCATCAGCTGCTCCTTCGCGCAGGATTTATTCGTCAAAATACAAGTGGTATCTATTCATTTTTACCTCTAGGTAAACGCGTTCTGCAAAAAGTTGAAAGTATTGTTCGTGAAGAAATGGATGCAATAAATGGTGTTGAAGTATTAATGCCTGCTATGCAACAAGCGGAATTATGGCAAGAAACTGGACGTTGGTACTCATATGGTCCTGAATTAATGCGTCTAAAAGATCGCCATAATCGTGAATTTGCACTTGGCGCAACCCATGAAGAAGTCATTACCTCATTGTTACGTGATGAGATTAAGTCATATAAAAAATTACCACTTACTTTGTATCAAATTCAAGCTAAGTTCCGTGACGAAAAGCGCCCTCGCTTTGGTTTACTTCGTGGACGAGAATTCCTAATGAAGGATGCGTATTCTTTCCATGCGACACGTGAAAGTTTAGATCAAACTTATGAAGATATGGTACAAGCATATACAAATATTTTCTCTAGATTAGGGTTGAATTTCCGAGCAGTTATTGCAGATTCTGGTGCTATCGGAGGGAAAGATACACATGAATTTATGGTGCTTTCTGAAATAGGAGAAGACACGATTGCTTATTCAGATGCATCAGACTTCGCAGCTAATATTGAGATGGCCGAAGTGAATGTATCGTATACTTCTTCTACAGAAGAAATCATGGATGTCGAGAAAGTAGCGACACCAGACCAAAAAACGATTGAACAAGTTTCAAGCTTCTTAAACAAAGACGCTCATCAAGTTATCAAAACGTTAGTGTTTAATGTTGACGAAGAATTAGTGATTGTTTTGGCACGTGGAGATCATGAAATTAATGACATTAAAGTGAAAAACGCACTACAAGCAAAAGTAGTGGAGTTTGCAACTGAAGAAGAAGTTCAACAATTGTTAAACTGTGAAGCTGGTTCCCTTGGTCCTGTTAACATTCCAGATGGTATTAAAGTACTTGCGGATCATGCTGTTGCGGCAATTCGTAACGGGGTTTGTGGAGCGAACGAAGCTGGATTCCATTTAGTTAATGTGAATGCTGAGCGTGACTTTACTGTTGATCATTTTGAAGATTTACGTTTTATTATGGAAGGTGATCCATCTCCAGACGGAAAAGGCACAATCGTCTTTGCTAAAGGAATTGAAGTAGGACACGTCTTTAAACTTGGGACAACTTACTCCGAACCAATGAATGGAACTTTCCTAGATGATAATGGACGCTCACAGCCGTACATAATGGGTTGTTATGGTATAGGTGTTTCTCGTGTGATGGCTGCAGTTGCAGAACAATTCCAAGACGACAAAGGTTTTATTTGGCCACATGCCGTTGCACCATATGATGTACATTTAGTGCCGATTAACACAAAAGATGAAGCACAAGTAACACTTGCGGATGATTTATATAAAATGTTAAAATCAAATCGCTTTGACGTTTTATATGATGATCGTCCAGAACGTGCTGGAGTGAAATTTGCTGATTCTGATTTAATTGGATTACCAATTCGGATAACAGTCGGTAAAAAAGCAGTAGAAGGTTTAGTCGAAGTGAAAATACGTAAAACTGGCGAAGTATTTGAGTGGAAAAAAGAAGAGGTACTTGAACATCTTCAATCTTTCTTTTCGTCAATAAACGATTAATCAGAAGGAAGACCTTGAAATCGGGTCTTCCTTTCTTTTTCTTATGAAAGAAAGGAGGCATTGTTATGACAATCGAACAGGATGCCAAAAGACGTTTACAACTATTATTGCAGCAGTTAGAACTGACAGCTGATGAATATATGATTCATTTCGAATCTGCATCTTTAAGCCGAATGACCGTCCATAAAAAAGAACGTGTTTGGCGCTTTACCATTCAAGTTGAGCAACTCTTACCTTTTAATATGTTTCAGTTATTTCATATGCGCTTGCGTGAAAAGTTCGCAGGCATTGCAGATATTAAAGTATCAATTATCTGTGTTCAGCCTCAAGTAGAAGAACAAGCAATCGCTGCATACTGGCCCTTTATATTACAAGAAATTGACGATATGTCACCACCACTTAGGGATCGATTACTTACACAACTTCCGACATTTAATGGACAAACAGTCCAATTTACATGTGCTCAAGAAATCGAGTTCCGTACTTTCAAAAATAAATATGCCTCTAAAATATCTGATATTTATTCCTCGTACGGTTTTCCTGTATTGCCGATTGATTTTAAATTAATCGAGGAAAAAGAGGAACTCGCAGAAGCTCAACTAGCTTTCATGAAGCAAAGAAAGCTTGAAGAAGATGAACTTGGCAAAAAAGCATTAGCGGATATGCAGAAACGTGAAACGGAGCGCCAAGCGAACCCAGGCGCGACTTTGAATGGTCCTTTCCAACTAGGGACTCCTATTAAAGCAGATGAACCAATTCTCGAAATTAAACAAATTCAAGATGAAGAACGTCGCATTACGATTGAAGGTTTTGTCTTTGATGTAGAAGTAAAGGAATTGCGTAGTGGTCGTTCCTTATTAACGGTAAAAGTCACTGACTATACCGACTCGATTCTCGTGAAAATGTTCTCTCGAGATAAAGAAGATGCTGAACTCATGGGCTTACTTAAAAAAGGCACTTGGTTAAAAGTCCGAGGTTCTGTTCAAAATGATACGTTTGTCCGTGACTTAATTGTAATGGCACAAGATATTATGGAAATCAAAGTGGATGCCAGAAAGGATACCGCACCTGAAGATCAAAAACGCATTGAACTACATTTACACACACCAATGAGTCAAATGGATGCAGTTTCGTCGGTTGATGCATTAGTTGCACAAGCAGCAAAATGGGGGCATCCTGCAGTTGCGATTACCGACCATGCAGTCGTTCAGTCGTTTCCGGATGCTTATGCAGCTGGGAAAAAGTACGGCATTAAAATTATTTATGGCTTAGAAATATATATGGTGAATGATGGGGTACCAATCGCGTATGAAGAAGAACATCGTGCATTAGCTGATGCAACATATGTTGTTTTTGACGTTGAAACTACTGGGCTGTCTGCTGTGTACAACAGCATTATCGAACTTGCAGCTGTAAAAATAAAAAATGGGCAAGTCATTGATAAATTTGAAAGCTTTTCAAATCCTCATCATGCGTTATCTGCCACAACCATTAATTTAACAGGTATAACGGATGATATGGTCAATAATGCTCCAGAAATCGAAGATGTTATTAACCGTTTTCATGACTGGATTGGTGACAGTATTTTAGTGGCTCACAATGCATCATTCGATATGGGCTTTTTGTATGTAGGTTATAAAAAATGTGGGCTTGAAAAAACCATTCATCCCGTTATCGATACGTTAGAGTTATCTCGTTTTTTGCATCCTGAAATGAAAAACCATCGCTTAAACACGATGGCTAAAAAATTCAATATTGACCTTACACAACATCACCGGGCAATATATGATGCTGAAGCGACGGGTGAATTACTTTTAAACTTGTTAAAAGAAGCCGAAGAAAAAGGCATACACTACCACGATGAATTCAATCATCAAACTGGTAACGGAGAGTCATACAAAAGGGCACGACCTTCCCACTGTACGCTTCTTGCCACTGATGAAATAGGTTTGAAAAACTTATTTAAGCTGGTTTCTTCATCTCACATGAATACATTTTTCCGTGTACCACGTATACCAAAATCCGTGTTAGTGAAGCACCGTAAAGGGCTTTTGATCGGATCAGGATGCGATAAAGGTGAAGTATTTGAAGGATTAATGCAAAAGTCTCCAGAAGAAGTTGAAGACATTGCAAAGTTCTATGACTACTTAGAAATTCATCCGAAAGAAGTTTATGCACATTTAATTGAGCTTGAACTGGTAAGAGATGAATGGAATCTCGAAGATATTATTCGTAAGATGATAAAGTTAGGTAAAAAAGTAGATCTTCCAGTTGTTGCAACTGGTAATGTTCATTATGTGAATGAAAATGATGCGATTTTCAGACAAATTCTTATTGGCGGACAAGGTGGAGCTAATCCTTTAAACCGTCATAAATTACCGAAAGTTCATTTCCGTACAACAAATGAAATGTTAGATGCATTTTCCTTCTTAGGAGAAGAGACAGCGAAACAAATCGTAGTCGAGAATGCACATAAAATATCTGCTAGAATCGAAGAAATAAAACCGATAAAAGATGATTTATATACACCTAAGATCGAAGGATCCGATGAAGAAGTTCGTGAAATGAGTTATGCGATGGCGAGACAAATATACGGGGAATCGTTACCGGAAATTGTGGAAGCCCGTATTGAAAAAGAACTGACATCCATTATCGGTCATGGATTTGCTGTTATTTATTTAATTTCTCACAAGCTCGTAAAAAAATCATTGGATGATGGATATTTAGTAGGTTCACGTGGTTCAGTAGGTTCATCTCTTGTCGCTACATTAATGGAGATTACAGAGGTAAACCCTTTACCGCCACACTACATTTGTCCATTATGTCAACATGCTGAATTCTTCGATGATGGGTCAGTAAGTTCAGGATTTGATTTACCCAACAAAGTTTGTGTTCACTGTGAAACACCTTATAAAAAAGATGGACAAGATATACCTTTCGAAACATTCCTAGGTTTTAAAGGAGATAAAGTTCCTGATATAGATCTGAACTTCAGTGGTGAATATCAATCGAAAGCTCATAATTATACAAAAGTTTTATTTGGTGAAGACAATGTATATCGAGCAGGTACAATCGGTACAGTTGCGGATAAAACAGCTTATGGCTATGTTCGAGGCTACGCCAATGATCATAACCTAACCATCCGTGGTGCAGAAATTGATCGACTAGTGCAAGGATGTACTGGAGTTAAACGTTCAACCGGGCAGCATCCAGGTGGTATTATCGTTGTACCAGACTATATGGATATTTTTGATTTTTCGCCTATACAGTTCCCAGCCGACGCCCAAGACTCTGAATGGAAGACGACTCACTTTGATTTCCATTCTATTCACGATAACTTATTAAAACTGGATATTCTGGGACATGATGATCCAACAGTCATTCGGATGTTGCAAGATTTATCAGGAATTGACCCTAAAACTGTACCAACTGATGATCCTGAAGTAATGAAGATTTATTCTGGAACAGAATCCCTAGGAGTGACACAAGAACAAATAGGTTGTAAAACTGGGACTTTAGGAATTCCTGAGTTTGGTACTCGTTTCGTAAGACAAATGTTAGAAGAAACGAAACCTACAACATTCTCAGAGCTTGTTCAAATTTCTGGTCTGTCTCATGGAACTGACGTATGGCTTGGAAATGCACAAGAGCTTATTCAAAACGGTACATGCCAATTGTCTGATGTTATTGGTTGTCGTGATGATATTATGGTTTATTTAATTTACCAAGGACTCGAACCATCACTGGCATTTAAAATTATGGAGTCTGTTCGTAAAGGTAAAGGATTAACTCCAGAGTTTGAAGCAGACATGCGCACAAACGGAGTACCTGCCTGGTATATCGATTCATGTAAGAAGATTAAATACATGTTCCCGAAAGCCCACGCAGCAGCTTACGTTTTAATGGCTGTTCGTATTGCCTATTTCAAAGTGCATTTCCCGATTTTATATTATGCAGCGTATTTTACAGTCCGAGCTGCAGACTTTGACCTACATGCAATGACAAAAGGTCCAGCATCTATCCGTGCAAAAATAGATGAGATTAATGCCAAAGGGCTTGACGCTGCTCCTAAAGAAAAAAGCTTACTAACTGTGCTTGAAATCGCACTTGAAATGTGTGAACGTGGCTATCACTTTAAAAAAGTGGATCTATATGAATCAAAAGCAGCTGAATTTGTTATTGATGGCATGGGATTGATCCCGCCATTCAATGCGATTCCAGGTTTAGGAACTAACGTTGCTAAAACAATTGTAGAAGCTCGTAAAAATGGTGAGTTTTTATCTAAAGAGGATTTAGGTCAACGTGGACGGGTTTCAAAAACCTTACTTGAGTACATGAATCAACTTGGCTGTTTAGAAGGAATGCCGGATGCCAATCAATTATCACTGTTCTAGGCGTAACTTGCACTGAGCGCTATCGTATGGTATCATTTGTATAACAAGTTGTTGATAGATTTACGGCAAAAGAGTGGGATTTCCCGCTCTTTTCTGTTTGTTATGTCGAAAATAAGTCGCTTCGGGAGGCATGTATGAGCAATATATTAATCGAAGTAGAAAAGCTTGTAACGCCAATAGTTCAAGAATTGAAATTGGAACTCATTGATTTAGAGTTCGTTAGAGAAGGTAGAAATTGGTTCTTACGTATTTATGTAGATACTCCTCAAGGTGGTATTGACATAGAACATTGTGCACTAGTAAGTGAGCGCGTAAGTGAAGTGTTAGATGCTAATGATCCAATTGAACAAAATTACTTTTTAGAAGTTTCTTCACCTGGGGCTGAACGTCCATTGAAAAAAGAAAGTGATTATCTTCGAGCAATTGGTCAATTCGTATTTGTAAAAACATATGAACCAGTGAATGGCTTGAAAGAGTTCGAAGGAATATTAACTGCTTATAGTGAGCAAGGTCTAGAAATTGAATATCGAGTTAAAACCAGAAAAATTAAAGTTCAACTTGCACATGAGAAAATTGCTTTGGCACGTTTAGCAATCAATTTCTCTGCATAATGTGAATGTAGGAGTGAAGAAAAATGGCAAAGTCAAAGGCAAAGTCAAAGGCAAATGCAAATGAGTTGCTAGATGCTTTAACGGCTCTTGAAAAGCAAAAAGGAATTTCACGTGAAGTTTTAATTGAAGCAATCGAAGCTGCGCTTGTTACGGCGTATAAACGCAATTTTAATCAAGCACAAAACGTCCGTGTTGACTTAAACCTAGATAACGGTACGATGTTAGTATTTTCACGTAAAGATGTAATGGAAGAAGTATTAGACGACCGTCTACATATTTCATTGGAAGACGCTAAACAAGTAAATCCAGCGTACGAACTCGGAGATGTAGTGGAGCAAGAAGTGACGCCAAGAAACTTTGGACGTATCGCTGCTCAAACAGCTAAACAAGTTGTTACACAACGTGTTCGTGAAGCAGAACGTGGCATGATTTATGAAGAATATGTTGACCGTGAAGAAGACATTGTCAATGGAATTGTGGAACGTTTAGATGCTCGTAATATTTATGTAGGGCTTGGAAAAGTAGAAGCGGTATTACCTGTGAATGAACAAATTCTTACGGAAACATACCGTCCTCATGAACGTATAAAAGTGTATATTACAAAAGTAGAACGTACAACTCGTGGACCACAAGTATTTGTGTCTCGCACACATCCAGGCTTACTTCGTCGCTTGTTTGAAATGGAAGTACCTGAAATCTATGATGGCATTGTGGAAATTAAATCTATCGCACGCGAAGCTGGAGATCGTTCGAAAATTTCAGTTGTTGCACATAACGATGATGTTGATCCAGTTGGTTCTTGCGTTGGTGCAAAAGGTTCACGTGTACAAACCATCGTTAATGAATTAAATGGTGAAAAAATTGATATCGTCGAGTGGTCTGAAGATCCAGTAATCTTTGTTGCAAATGCTCTTAGCCCTTCTAAAGTGTTAGATGTGCAAATCAATGAAGACGAAAAATCGACGACGGTAGTAGTTCCGGATTATCAATTGTCTTTAGCTATTGGTAAACGTGGTCAAAACGCGCGTCTAGCAGCAAAGTTAACAGGATGGAAAATTGATATTAAGAGTGAAACTGATGCTCGCGAACTTGGTATTTATCCAGCTCAAGCTTCTGAAAGCTTTAGCGATATAGATGAAGAGTTCGAAGATAATAGCGATGATAATTACGATCTTTACAAAGATGAAGAATAAGCGAAGAGGGTGAATTTTGATGTCTAGTCAAAAGAAAATACCTTTACGAAAATGCGTTGCGACAGGCGAAATGTTTCCTAAGAAAGAAATGATTCGTATTGTTCGATCAAAAGAAGGCGAAGTTTCGGTTGACTTAACGGGTAAAAAGTCAGGTCGAGGAGCATATGTTTCTAAAACCAAACAAGCAGTTGAAATTGCGAAAAAACGCAAAATCCTGGATAACCAATTAGAAGCAAAAATACCAGAGAGCATTTTTGATGATTTGTTAACTGTGATTGAAAGAGAGCAACTGAAATGAAACAAAAGCAACAAATTTTACAACTTCTCGGGTTAGCTGTCAGTGCGAGAATGTTAACGTCTGGTGAAGAATTAGTCGTAAAAGTTATTCGTAATAGCCAGGCTAAGATTGTTATTATCTCATCTGATGCTTCTGCTAATACGTTGAAAAAAATTCAAGATAAATGTAAGTCTTACAACGTTGAGTTACATGTATTCGGTGATCGTTCAGATCTCGGACATGCTACAGGAAAAGATGCCCGTGTGGTACTCGCAGTAACCGACCAAGGTTTTGCGAAAAAACTTTCCGAACTACTCAACGAATTTAATCGGGGGTGACCTAATGACCAAACTACGGGTTCATGAATACGCAAAGCAAATTAATAAAACAAGTAAAGAAGTTATCGATCAATTAGGTAAATTAAATGTACAAGTGACGAATCATATGTCGACTTTAGAGGGAGATGCGGTTTCTAAATTAGACTCTGTCTATAAAAAAACGTCTACTCCTGCACAAAAACCTGCATCAACAAATGCCAATCGTCCGCAAGGTGATCGTCCACAAGGTTCGGGTTATCAAGGCAATCGTCCACAAGGATCAGGTTCACAAGGTACTCGCCCGCAAGGTTCTAGTACTCAAGGGAGTCGTCCACAAGGTTCTGGTTACCAAGGAAACCGTCCTCAAGGTAGCAGTTCTCAAGGGAATCGCCCACAAGGTTCTGGTTACCAAGGGAATCGCCCACAAGGCAGTGGTACTCAAGGAAACCGTCCACAAGGTAGTGGTTATCAAGGGAACCGCCCACAACAAAGCAGTGGTACTCAATCAACTGGACCAAAAGCACCAGTGGGGCAAAGTCGTGGCGTAGCGAATGCTACAACTCCATCACGCGATAAGACAAAACCTGTAACAGCAACTTCAGGTGATGGTCGCAATCAAGAACAAGGTACTCAGACTAAAGCGAAGAATTTTGGTCCAAACCGTGCACCGGGTTCAAGCTTTAACCCTCGTGCTGGCGGCGGAAATCACCGTCCTGGAACTGGTAACCGCGCTGGAGGAAGAAATAAAGGCAAACAAAACCGTCAACCAGTAGCACCACCAGTACCAAGAAAAGAAAAAGAATTACCAGAAAAAATTACATTCTATGAATCATTAACAGTTGCAGAACTAGCGAAAAAATTAGGTAGAGAGCCATCTGAAATCATCAAAAAATTATTCTTACTTGGTGTAATGGCAACAATTAACCAAGAGTTAGATAAAGATGCAATTGAATTAATTTGTACAGATTACGGTGTCGAAGTAGAAGAAGAGATTCGTGTAGATATTTCTGATTTAGAAGGATATTTCGAGGGCGAACAAGAAGAACAAGGTGTTCAACTAGAACGTCCACCAGTTGTAACAATTATGGGGCACGTTGACCATGGTAAAACAACTCTTCTAGATTCAATTCGAAAAACAAAAGTAACTGCTGGTGAAGCTGGCGGAATTACTCAACATATTGGAGCTTACCAAGTTGTTGAAAATGGCAAGAAAATTACATTCTTAGATACACCTGGACACGCAGCCTTTACAACGATGCGTGCTCGTGGAGCAAAAGTAACTGATATTACGATTTTGGTTGTAGCTGCTGATGATGGTGTAATGCCTCAAACAATTGAAGCAATAAACCATGCGAAAGCTGCAGAAGTGCCAATTATCGTTGCTGTGAATAAAATGGATAAACCATCTGCTAATCCTGAACGTGTTATGCAAGAATTAACTGAACATGGATTAGTTTCTGAAGAATGGGGCGGAGAAACAATCTTTGCACCTATCTCAGCTTTAAAAGGTGAGGGTATCGATAACTTATTAGAAATGATTCTTTTAGTTTCTGAAGTTGCTGAGCTAAAAGCAGACTCTAGACGTCGTGCAATTGGTACAGTAATCGAAGCTCAACTTGACAAAGGTCGTGGCTCTGTCGCAACACTTCTAATACAAGATGGAACACTAAAAATTGGAGATCCAATTGTAGTGGGTCACACGTATGGTCGTGTTCGTGCGATGGTCAACGATTTAGGTCGTCGAGTTAAAGAAGCGGGTCCAAGTACACCTGTTGAAATTACTGGGTTAAATGAAGTGCCTCAAGCTGGAGATCGTTTCGTAGTATTTGAAGATGAGAAAACAGCTCGCCAAGTTGGAGAGTCTCGTGCATCTACAGCTCTACAAGCACAACGTTCAGAAAAAACACGTGTAACTCTTGATAACTTATTTGACCAAATGAAACAAGGTGAAATGAAAGAGTTAAACATTATTGTTAAAGCCGACGTTCAAGGTGCTGTTGAAGCTATGGCAGCTTCACTTATGAAGCTTGAAGTTGAAGGCGTAAATGTACGTATCATTCACACTGGTGCTGGTGCAATTACAGAATCTGATATCTCACTTGCTGCAGCTTCAAATGCAATCGTTATTGGATTTAATGTACGACCAGATACTAATGCAAAACGTGCAGCAGAAGCTGAAGGAGTGGACATTCGTCTACACCGCATTATCTATAAAGTAATTGAAGAAATTGAAGCTGCAATGACTGGATTACTAGATCCTGAATTCCAAGAAAAAATCATTGGTCAAGCTGAAGTTCGTGAAACGTTTAAGGTTACGAAAATTGGAACAATTGCTGGAAGTTATGTAACTGAAGGTAAAATTAGCCGAGATAGTGGCATCCGTGTTATTCGTGACAGCATTGTTGTATTTGAAGGTGAGTTAGATTCACTTAAACGCTTCAAAGATGATGCAAAAGAAGTTGCAAAAGGGTATGAATGTGGGATAACTGTGAAAAACTATCATGATGTTAAAGAAGGCGACATTATTGAAGCATTCGTAATGGAAGAAATCAAACGCAAATGATTTCATATGCGGAATGCGAATTCATCATTCCGACTTCCCATTCGTTAAAAGAGAAGCGCGCTGTCCTGCAGCGCATGCTTACTCGAACGAAGCAAAAGTTTAACGTATCGATTTCTGAGATAGATCATCAAGATAAATGGCAAAGGACTCGTATTGCGATTGTTTGTGTCGCTTCTTCTAGTGACGCAAGCGACCGTGAACTGACCCACGCCATACATTACTTGGAATCTAATCCAGAGTGGGAACGAACGGAAACTATCCGTGAACACTTATAGATAGAACAGAGGTGAAGCCACCATGGCGAATCGCTCAAATCGAGTAGCAGAACAAATGAAAAAAGAATTAGGCGAAATCATAGCTCGTAAACTAAAAGACCCGCGTATTGGGTTTGTCACTGTAACGGATGTTGAAGTTACAGGTGATTTACAACAAGCAACTGTCTTTATTACCGTTCTCGGAGATGATAGGAAACGTCGCGAAACGTTAAAAGGTTTAACTCAAGCTAAAGGATTCATGCGTACTGAAATTGGTCAACGAATTCGATTACGTAAGACACCAGAACTTATGTTTGAACTCGATAAGTCTTTTGATTACGGGAATAAAATCGATAACTTACTTAAACAGATCAAAACTGAAGAAGTTGAGATTGAAGAAATCAATACTGAAGAAGTTGAGATTAAAGAAATCAAAACTGAAGAAGTTGAGATTAAAGAAATCAAAACTGAAGAAGTTGAATAACCAAAAGAAGTCTGCGAAACTTAGTTTTAGCAGGCTTCTTTCCTATTTACAAAATACATAATACGTATAAAGGAGTGGGACCGGATGCAAAACGGCATTCTTCCGCTATGGAAAGAAAAAGGGATGACGTCCCACGATTGCGTCTTTAAACTACGTAAAATTTTAAAAATGAAACGCATCGGCCATACAGGAACTTTAGATCCAAGTGTTGAGGGAGTCCTCCCGATTTGTTTAGGGGAATCGACAAAAGTAGCAGAGTACCTCACTAACGCAGGTAAAATTTACGAGGCTGAAGTGACGATTGGTATATCCACTACTACAGAAGACGCAGACGGCGAGGTTGTGGAAAGTAATGATTCATACAAACAATTTTCCCGCCAAGATATCCTTACAGCTTTAACTGAATTAACTGGAACTATCGAACAAACCCCACCTATGTATTCAGCGGTAAAAGTAAATGGTAAAAAACTCTACGAATATGCACGCGCTGGAATTTCAATAGATAGACCGACAAGACAAGTAAATATTTACGAATTATCTCTACTAAGTGAAGAAACCAGTTTTTCTGGCGAACGAGTATCATTTAACATTCGTGTGTCGTGTAGCAAAGGAACCTATATTCGGACGCTTGCTGTTCAAATAGGCGAGAAACTTGGATATCCTGCACATATGTCGAAGTTAGTACGTACAGCGTCTGGTACATTTAAAGCGGCCAATTGTTTTACTTTAAAACAAGTCCAAGATTTAGTAGATCAAAATTCATTAAATGATAATTTATATGAATTAGATTATGCTCTCGAAGATATGCCGAAGTTTGAGGTTCCCAATCACTTAGAAAAAGCAATTCAAAATGGACAAGTATTAGATGCAATTAACGCGCTTCAGTCACAAGAACGAATAGTTTTTACTAGATTTGGACGAGCAGTTGCAGTTTATGTCAACCATCCTTCCAAGGAAGGTAAGATGAAACCTGAAAAAATGTTTAATCGATTACCTAAAGAAGGAGATGCGGAATGAACACTGTACATTTATCCTATCCACACCACATAAGTGATTCATCAATTACTGGTCCGTTTTCTTTAGCGATTGGATTTTTTGATGGCATACACCGTGGCCATCGAGAAGTTATTGGACATGCAAAAAGAGTGGCAGAAGAGCAAGGATTAAGATTAGCGGTCATGACATTTGATCCCCACCCTTCGATTGTCCTTGGAAAACGAAATGAAAAAGTATTTTATATTACTCCACTTGAACAAAAATTAGATTTGCTTCAATCAATGGGTGTAGATACAACATTCGTGGTTCGCTTTACATCTGATTTTGCCCAATTAACTCCAGAAAATTTTGTTGATACATTTATTCGTCAATTGAATGTAAAGCATGTAACAGCAGGGTACGATTTCACTTTTGGTTCTTGTGGAAAAGGCAATATGGAGATAATGAAAGAATTAGCCCAAAACGATTTTCATGTATCGGTCGTTGAAAAAAAATCAGCTGATAGTGAAAAAATTAGTTCTACACGTATTCGACAAGCATTAACATTAGGTAACATGGAAAATGTTCTTGAATTGCTCGGTAGACCTTTTCAAATTCCAGGAATAGTTGTTCATGGAGACAAGCGAGGTCGAACAATCGGCTTCCCAACGGCCAATATCCAGCCAAAAGAAGGATTTTATATTCCTGCAACTGGTGTCTATGCAGTCAGGATGTTAGTGCAAGACGAATGGGTAGATGGTGTTTGCAATGTTGGGTATAAACCAACGTTTAAAAACCCAGAAGAAAAACACTTAACAATTGAAGTTCATTTATTTAATTTTGATAAGAACATTTATGGAGAAGAAGTCTTCGTTGACTGGTATCATCATATTAGAGATGAACGTAAATTTGATGGCATTGATTCGTTAAAACATCAAAT
This sequence comes from Paenisporosarcina sp. OV554, assembly GCF_003058165.1. Lineage (GTDB taxonomy): Bacteria > Bacillota > Bacilli > Bacillales_A > Planococcaceae > Paenisporosarcina. The sequence goes on from NZ_QBUC01000001.1 coordinate 400,957, forward strand.
TGAAAAAGATAAACAAACAGCTATATCATTTCTTCAACTGTCTACTTAAGAGTTGCAAAGAAGTAGTGAATGTGCTACTATTCTTAAGTGCATAGAGATATGCCTAACCGTTGCTTGGCAGTGCGAATCACCAACGCTTGCTCGGTAATTGGGGATATTATGAGAGTATTGGAGGTGAACCGGATGGCAATTACACAAGAACGTAAAAATGAACTTATCGCTGAGTATCGTACTCATGAAAGCGACACTGGTTCTGCAGACATTCAAATCGCTGTGTTAACAGAAGATATTAACAACTTGAACGAACATTTACGTACACACAAGAAAGATCATCACTCACGTCGTGGCCTTTTCAAAATGGTAGGACGTCGTCGTAACTTGTTAAAATACTTACGTGAAAACGAAGTATCACGTTACCGTGACTTGATCGCTAAACTTGGTTTACGTCGATAAAATGCATTTTAGTGAAAGCGGGATTCGTCCCGCTTTTTCTTTATGTTCAAAAAGATTTCTCTGTATAGAATCCACTCTCAATTGACATTTTTATAATTTATCGCATGATAAACGCTTTTTTGATACACTACTAATGATACATACAACTATATTTACTAGGATTTTTAGAACGAGAGGAGTTCATTCAATGCCAGAAAAACAAATTTTTAATTTCGAGTGGGCAGGTCGTCCATTGCAAGTAGAAGTAGGCAAATATGCAAAACAAGCAAACGGTGCAGTAATGGTCCGTTATGGAGATTCTACAGTGCTTTCAACAGCAACTGCTTCAAAACATCCGAAGCCATTAGATTTCTTCCCACTTACGTGTAACTATGAAGAGCGTCTTTACGCAGCAGGGAAAATTCCAGGTGGTTTCATTAAACGTGAAGGACGTCCATCAGAAAATGCAGTATTGACTAGTCGTTTGATTGACCGTCCAATCCGTCCTTTATTCCCAGATGGCTTCCGTAATGAAGTGCAAGTTATTTCAATCGTTATGTCTGTAGACCAAGATTGCACTACAGAAATGGCAGCGATGTTAGGTTCATCATTAGCATTGTCAGTTTCTGATATTCCTTTCGATGGCCCAATTGCAGGCGTACAAGTAGGATTAATTGATGGTCAATTTATCATTAACCCGACACAAGCTCAATTGGCATTAAGCACGATTGATTTAATCGTTGCTGGAACAAAAGATGCAATTAACATGGTAGAAGCAGGGGCTCTTGAAGTAACTGAAGAAGTAATGTTAGAAGCAATCATGTTCGGTCATGATGAAATTAAAAAATTAATCGCTTTCCAAGAAGAAGTTGTCGCAGTTATGGGCAAACAAAAAACAGATATCAAACTTTATGAACTAGATGCTGAACTTTCTGCTGAGATTAATGAAATGTGCGAAACTAAATTAAATAGTGCTATTCAAGTGTATGAAAAACACGCACGAGAAGTAGCGATAAATGAAGTTAAAGATGAGGTTATAGCAACATTCGTTGAACGTGAAGCAGATGATGCAACACTTAAACAAGTTCGTCAAATTTTAGATAAAATGGTGAAAGAAGAAGTTCGCCGTTTAATTACTGAAGATAAAGTCCGTCCTGATGGTCGTAAATTAGACGAAATCCGTCCATTATCATCTGAGACAGGTGTCTTACCTAGAACACATGGTTCTGGATTGTTCACTCGTGGGCAAACTCAAGCACTTAGCATTGCTACTTTAGGTGCATTAGGTGATGTTCAAATAATTGATGGTTTAGGAATTGAAGAATCTAAACGTTTCATGCATCATTATAATTTCCCACAATTCAGTGTTGGGGAAACGGGTCCTCTTCGTGGTCCAGGTCGTCGTGAAATCGGTCACGGTGCATTAGGTGAACGTGCATTAAAAGCAGTACTACCAGACGAAAAAGAATTCCCATATACAATTCGTTTAGTATCTGAAGTACTTGAATCTAACGGTTCTACGTCTCAAGCAAGTATTTGTGCTTCAACTCTTGCAATGATGGATGCAGGTGTTCCAATCAAAGCGCCAGTTGCAGGTATTGCTATGGGTCTTATCAAACGCGGTGATAACTATTCTGTTCTTTCGGATATTCAAGGAATGGAAGATCACCTAGGCGATATGGACTTCAAAGTTGCAGGTACAGCTAAAGGTGTTACTGCACTTCAAATGGATATTAAAATCGATGGCTTATCACGTAGCATTTTAGAAGAAGCATTGACACAAGCAAAAATTGGTCGTATGCATATTTTAGAAAGCATGATGGCTACAATTTCTGAACCACGCACGAAGTTGTCTAAATTCGCTCCGAAAATTGTCATGGTTAAAATTAATCCTGATAAGATTCGTGACGTAATTGGACCGGGTGGTAAACAAATTAATAAAATCATTGATGAAACAGGCGTTAAAATTGATACAGAGCAAGACGGATCAATTTATATTTCTTCAATTGATGAAGACATGATCGCTCGTGCAAAAGAGATCATTGAAAACATTGTACGTGTTGCTGTTGTTGGTGAGTACTTCATGGGTAAAGTGAAACGTATAGAAAAATTCGGTGCTTTCGTAGAAATCTTTACGGGCAAAGATGGACTTCTGCATATTTCTGAAATTCAAGAAGAACGCACAAAAGCAGTTGAAGATGTACTGAAACTTGATGACGAATTAAAAGTTAAAGTTATTGAAATCGATAACCAAGGCCGTGTAAACTTATCACGAAAAATCGTCGTAAAAGAAGAAAAAGAAGCAGCTGAGAAAGCTCAAGCTGAATAATAAACAATGAAAAAGGTTGCCAACTGCTTAGATGGCAATCTTTTTTTTCGAAATAATGGGGGTTTAATTTACTGTGTTACAAAAAAGAACAAGTCAAAATGGTGTTAGAATAGTCTATGAACATATACCACACGTTCGGTCTGTCGCTGTAGGTGTATGGGTAGATGTAGGGTCGAGACATGAAACACCCGAAGAGAATGGTTTAACTCACTTCATCGAACATATGCTTTTTAAAGGAACAGCCACTAGAACTGCACGTCAAATTGCTGAAGAATTCGATCGTATTGGCGGGTATGTCAATGCATTTACGTCAAAAGAGCAAACATGCTACTACGCAAAAGTATTAGATCATCATGCGAAGCATGCAATATCAGTATTGGCCGATATGTTTTTCCATTCACAATTTGATGAACAAGAATTAGATAAAGAACGTCAAGTCGTCCTAGAAGAAATCTTAATGGTCGAAGATACACCTGACGATGATGTCCACGAACAATTATGGAATGTCATGTATCCAAATCAACCATTAGGTGCCTCAATTTTAGGGACGAAAGCGTCGCTTGAAACATTTAATAAAGATTCCATCCATCAATTTATGGACCATCACTATCGACCTGAACATATTGTCATTTCAGTTGCTGGAAATATTCCGGATGGTTTAATTGACTTTATCGATTCGTTATTTGGTCATTTTGGATCAAGTTCAACTCTTCTTGATCGTCATTCTTTAAGTCTCCCAATATTTAACTCAGGAGAATCTCATAAGTCACGCGAAACGGAACAAGGACATATTTGTCTAGGCTATCCAGGATTAAGCGTTAAGGATAAGCAGATTTATGATTTAGTGGTCTTAAATAACATCTTAGGTGGCAATATGTCATCTCGACTATTCCAAGAAGTTCGTGAAGAAAAGGCATTAGCCTATTCAATTTATTCCTATCATTCCTCTTACGTAGATTCTGGATCAGTGGCCATCTATGGAGGAACTTCCAGTAACCAATTGCAAGAACTCAAAGAAACGATCCATGAAACCATTCAAAAAGTAGTGGATGATGGGGTTACAGAAACTGAAGTGAATGATGCAAAAGAACAATTAAAAGGCAATTTGATGCTCGGTTTAGAAAGCACCAATGCCCGAATGAATCGTAATGGTAAAAACGAGCTTATTTTTAAAGAACACAAAACATATGATGAAGTATTGCAGTCAATTGATGAAGTACACATTCATAAAGTACAAAAACTAGTGACTGATATTTTCGCACATCAACCTGCCATTTCAATCATTACTCCAAAAAAAGACAATCCACTGTGATTGTCTTTTTTTTTTGACAGCTGTGGATTTTTTAGTAACTCACTTTATCACTCAGGTTTCCGGGGAGCTTCCACAATGTTGCACCATTAACTAATGAGGTAATAGGTGGATTAGACCCAGTCACATTCCCCTCATAATGTTCCAGGTAATCCTGCGTCTCGAATTTCTTTCGTCGCTCCCCTACAACCTTCGAGCAAATTGTTTATTTATTTTGGTTTACAAATGAATCGACACTATTCTTTGAAGAACCAAGCAACCGAAGATGCCATTTCGGCTGCTACCGCATTTCTTTATTTTGGATAGTTTTTTCATTTAGAGGAGAGGGTTGAGGAAAGTCACAAATTTAAGGACATTTATGTTACATCTGCATCGTTTATTATTCTGTAAAGTGTGTGTATCACTTTTAGTAAAAGTAATTCAGAAGATAAAATAAGCAAAAAGAGGTCGAAATATCATCTTCGGCCGAATATCTACATAAAGAAAACAACAATTCTCACGTAAAACAAATCATCATTTCTGAGCGAGTCCAGGTTGAAAGGGAGCGAAGGACGCGCACCCGCCGCAGGATGATCTAAGAAAAGGGATGGGCGAAGTGACAAAGTCACAAGCCCATCCCTTTTTTCTATAGCTCATGGTGCAGCAGGTAAAGCGTCCGGAGCGACCTGGAAACCTAACTTCTTCAGTAAATGCAATTAGGGTTTCGGTTTTAGTTGTAGTCACTTATTTATTTTGAATGTTTCTCAACCTCTGTTAAGTTGCTTTTCAGTGAACATGTGATTCTTTCTTTGCATATATTTAAGGAGATGAACATGGAGGAGGAGTCATATGTTGCTATCAGAAATGGCAGTGAAGGAATTAATTCAAATTGAAGATGGCAAACGTTTTGGATTACTTGCCGATACCGAATTGCTTTTTGAACCAACCAGTGGAAAAATCATTGGATTTCTTGTATTAAAAGAACAGGGAAACCGACCATTCAAAGCAAAATCAACACAAAAAAACGTCTATATCGCATGGGAAGACATCATCCTCATCGGCGAAGATCGAATTCTCTTTACAAAAACATCACACTTACATTCGGACCAAACCATATGACGACGAATCTAAAGTGGTGCGTCATTGGTACAGATCCACGGATGGAAAAACTCTCAATTTTATTGAAAAACTTAAACGTTCAAGTGCTATATCTACAAACAAAAGCATGGAGTTACCAAGTAGAAAGAGACTTAATGGCATTCGAACCAGATATCTTAGTGCTACCCATACAACCACTAGAAGTAGTAACAGATACAATCGGACTGGATTATTTCGAAAACGTCCAAAAATGTTTTGTTGGCAAATTATCTCCTGAATGGACACGCTTTTTTGAAGCAAGTGAAATCGACATTGAACCATATCTCGAGAATGAAAAATTTATTTGGCTAAATGCAAAATTAACTGCCGAAGGATTTATTGCGGCATATTATTTAGAAGAGCACGAAACGGTTGCTGGCAAACATTTCATGATCTCTGGGTTCGGGCGCGTAGCAAAACTATTAGCATCACAGCTTAAGCGGATGGATGCCTATCCGAAAATTGTTGTGAGATCAGCCGTTCAATTAGCAGAAGCACAAGCCATGGGCTATGAAGTGAAAAAATTAGAACATGGCATATCATGTGAGCAGTCGATATTTATTAACACAATACCTGCTAAATGGCTAACAGCAGACTATCACTCTTTATTAACAACTTGCCAAAGATTTTATGATGTTGCTTCTTCACCTGGATGTTTAGCTCTAGAAGGAGACTTTTCACATACCTATAGATTGTATACGTCTCTACCAGGGCAATTTTTAAAAGAAGATGCAGCAAAGCTGCTATTTAATTGTGTTACCGAATCAGTAAAAAACATCTAATAGGAGGAACGTTGTGTTACAAGGTAAGCGAATTGGGTTTGGCATCACTGCCTCACATTGTACGTATGAAGAAGTAGTGCCTAAAATCACTGTATTAAGAGAACAAGGAGCCATTGTTGTACCTGTAGTGTCACATTCCGTCTTGGTAGCTGCTACGCGCTTTGGTACTGGGGACGAGTGGGTAAGAAAAATCGAAGAAGCCTCTGGAGCAAAAGTCATTTCAACAATTGCTGATGCAGAGCCACTGGGTCCTAAAACACCTCTCGATTGCATGGTCATTGCACCGATGACAGGTAATTCAATTAGCCGCTTCGCGAATGCTGCTACAGATTCACCTGTACTGATGGCTGCCAAAGCGACGATGCGTACTGGTAAACCTGTTGTCCTTGGCATTTCGACCAATGATGCACTCGGTTTAAATGGCGTCAATGTCATGAGATTGTTAAATGCCAAACACATTTATTTCATTCCTTTTGGTCAAGATGATCCGTTTAAAAAACCTAACTCCCTAATCTCCGATTTTAATCTCATTGTCCCAACGATTGTTAAAGCATTAGAGCATCAACAACTCCAACCTGTATTAATCCAACACAACTAGTCGGATTAATTTTCATGCACAATCACGCAATTTTATGATACAATACCGACATTATGACCATTTAGTTGGCTAGAGGGAGTGAGTGTCATGTCGAAGAATTACACAGTTGCTGTAGTTGGTGCAACCGGTGCAGTAGGCGAGAAAATGATGGAACAACTACAGAAACGAAATTTTCCTATAAAACATATAAAGTTTTTGGCATCTAAACGTTCAGCTGGAAAGAGTATTGAATTTAAAGGTCAGTCCTACACGATTGAAGAAGCAACACCTGAAGAATTTGATGGAGTTGATATTGCGTTATTTAGTGCAGGTGGTGCAGTTTCAAAAATTCTTGCACCGGAAGCTGCCAAGCGAGGAGCAGTCGTAATTGATAATACGAGTGCTTTTCGAATGGTAGTGGATATTCCACTGGTAGTGCCAGAAGTGAATCCACAAGATCTTAAATTACACTCAGGTATTATAGCGAATCCGAATTGTTCTACTATACAAATGGTGTGTGCACTACAACCAATAAAAGAAGCTTTTGGCTTAAATAAAGTCATTGTTTCAACGTATCAAGCTGTATCTGGTGCTGGAGCGGATGCAATTAATGAGTTGAAAAATCAAAGTGGCACATTCGGAGATACGAAAAATGCCGATGCGCAAGTATTACCTGTCAAAAGTGCAGAAAGTCATTATCCAATAGCGTTTAATGTTATTCCTCAAATCGATACGTTTGATGACAATGGCTATACGTTAGAAGAAATGAAAATGATTAATGAAACGAAGAAAATACTACACATGCCAAACCTTTCAGTTGCGGCAACATGCGTTCGTTTACCTGTTGTATCAGGTCATTCTGAATCAGTATTTATTGAAATAGATAAAGATGGTATCAGCGTTTCAGATATCCGCGCTATATTAGAGTCAGCTAAAGGAATAAAAGTACAGGATAATCCCGCGAAACAAGAATACCCTATGCCTTTGTTTGCAGAAGGGGAAGACGATGTGTTTGTTGGGCGTATACGAAAAGATTTATCAAATGATAGAGGTTTCCATTTGTGGATTGTGTCAGATAATTTATTAAAAGGGGCAGCACTAAACTCAATACAAATTGCAGAAGCAATGATAGAAGAAGGTATCATTTAAAAGGGGAGATTCTAATGCATATCGGTCGTGTATCTACAGCAATGGTCACACCATTTTTACCAGACGGCTCCATTCATTTTGAAATGGTTGCAAAACTAATTGAACATTTAATTGCTACAGGTACAGATTCAGTTGTCGTATGTGGAACAACTGGAGAATCACCAACATTAACGAGTCAAGAAAAAGCGGACTTAATTCGTTTTACTGTCGAATCGGTAAATAATCGTATTCCTGTTTTTGCAGGAACGGGTAGTAATAGCACGAGATCTTCAGTTGAACTGACTAAAGTTGCTGAAGATGCAGGAGTAAATGGTATCATGCTTGTTACTCCGTATTATAATAAACCAGATCAACGTGGAATGTATGAACATTTTAAAACGATTGCTGCTTCAACGAACTTACCTGTATTACTCTATAATATACCTGGTCGTTCTGTTGTTAATATGTTGCCAGAAACTGTGTTGGCACTGAGTAAGATTTCAAACATACAGGCCATTAAAGAGGCTGGTGGCAACTTAGAGCAAATGTCAGACATTATTGCGGGTTGTCAAGATGATTTCGCCGTATATAGCGGTGATGATGGTTTAACTTTACCTCTACTTTCAATTGGAGGAGCTGGAGTTGTATCAGTCGCTTCACATGTTGTAGGAAATGATATGCAAAAGTTAATTCGTGCATTTGAAGAAGGCAGACATGCAGATGCTGCCACAATACACCATGCATTGTTACCACTCATTCGAGCACTCTTTGAAAAACCAAATCCTGTACCTGTAAAATACGCGTTATATAAATTGGGGCTCGATGTCGGAACTGTCAGATTGCCACTAGTTGATATGACAACTGAAGAGAAACAAAATTTTGACCAAGCTTGGGCGAAATTTGAGGAAAAACGCAAATATTTCAAATAAATTTTTGAAGGCCAGTTCATAACTGGCCTTTTTTTTATGTCTATCAGCAAATTCTAGAGTCAAATTAATGTAGACTGTTCCGCAGTTTGTGGGATTGATTTAAAGTATCTCTTTCGACTTTTAATATTGTACTGTTGTCAGCTGTTCGATATAATGTATTGAAGTGGATAATGTTCGGGTTAATTTTTAGGAGGAAAGCAAGTGACAAAAACAATAAACGAAACCATTCGAATCATCCCCCTCGGTGGAGTTGGGGAAATCGGAAAAGCAATGTATGTAGTAGAAATTGATGAAGAAATTTTTATAGTAGATAGCGGACTTATGTTCCCTGAAAATGAAATGCTTGGAATTGATATAGTAATTCCAGATGTGACGTACTTAGAAGAAAACAAAGCTCGAATAAAAGGAATCTTTTTAACACATGGTCACGAAGATGCAATTGGATCTATTTCGTATTTGCTAAACAAAATTCAAGCTCCAGTATATGGCTCCCGTTTAACAATTGCCTTAGCTAAAGAGCATTTAAAAGAATTACCAGCTGCACAACCTGTGAAATTCTTTGAAGTAACAAATAAAAGCCGCATGAATTTCAAATCAACACACGTTACATTCTTCCACACAACGCATAGTATTCCGGATTCTTTAGGAATTGTATTCCATACTTCGGAAGGTGCAATTGTGCACACGGGTGAATTTAAATTCGATCAAGCAGCAAAAGGAAGCTACCGTCCAGACATAGCTAAAATGGCTGGTCTTGGTGAAGAAGGCGTATTTATCTTGATGTCAGATTCAACAGAAGCAGAACGTCCAGGTTATACTACATCTGAATCTGTCGTTGAAGAACATTTATCTGAAACCTTCCACGGAGCTAAAGGTCGTATTCTTGTATCGTTGTATTCTTCAAACTTCATTCGTATCCAACAAGTATTTGACACTGCAATTGAAGCACGACGTAAAGTTGCTGTTGTTGGTAAAACGCTTGAAACCGTATTTGAAGTAGGTAAGCGATTAGATTATTTACAAGTTGACGAAGAAACGTTAATTTCAATTAAAGATATTGGGAACTATGAAGACCATGAAGTAGTAATCATTGTGTCTGGTACTCAAGGGGAGCCTATAGAAGCTCTTGAAAAAATGGTAAGAAAACACCATAAAGATGTGAAGATTAAAGATACAGATACTGTGTTATTTACATTCACACCTTCTCCAGGTATGGAAGTTGCGATGTTCAAGACGATGAATCAATTAGCAAAAGTAGGAGCAAAAGTATTAACAGCTAGTAAAAAGGTGCATGTTTCTGGTCATGGTAGTCAAGAAGATTTGAAAATGATGTTGAACTTAATGAAACCGAAATTCTTTATCCCAATTCAAGGGGAATTCCGCATGCTTATGGCTCACTCGAAACTTGCTCAAGCAACTGGTTTATCCAAAGCACAAATCTTTATTGCCGATAAAGGTGACATCGTTGAGTATAAGGGTGGAAAAATGCGCATGAGTGGACGCGTACAAGCTGGAAATGTCTTAATAGACGGCATTGGCGTTGGTGATGTAGGGAACATCGTATTGCGCGATCGTAAACTGCTTTCACAAGATGGCATTTTCATTGTGACGATCACATTGAATCGTGCACAAAAGAAAATTGCTTCTGGCCCGGAAATCTTATCTCGCGGATTTGTGTATGTTCGAGAGTCGGAACAACTTATGGAAGAATCAACTGAACTCGCTAAGAAAATAGTTGAAAAATATGTAGCTAAAGAAACATTTGAATGGACAAATATTAAACAAGAAATTCGCGACACTTTGAATTCGTATTTATACCAAAAAACGAAAAGACGTCCAATGATCATCCCGATTATTATGGAATATTAAGGTGATAAAAGCGGAAGGATTTCCACGCCATTTGTACCGGCAGGAAATCCTTTTTCTTTGATAATGAAAGAAGGTGACAAGTATGACAAGTAAAAAGAAAAAAGTGACTAATACGAGAAAAAAACCACCCGAAAAAACACATACACTTATGTTTGAAATTTCTGGCCTTTTATTAATTGGTCTCGGTATCATTACTTTTTTTGAATTAGGTTCAGTTGGATTCGGTTTGTCGTCTGTCGCCCGATTTTTCTTCGGAAATTGGCATTTAGCAGTTGCTTTATTATGTATTGTTATTGCACTTATTATGATGATAAAACGCGCAGTACCTAGTTACAATAACCGAATTATTACTGGATGTTTAAGTATTTTAGCCAGTATGACTCTTTTCAGTCATTTAGTTCTATTTGAGCAATTGTTTCAAGGTGGAGGACTCGTTAGCGATTCGGTTCTTCGAGAAACTTGGAGAATACTTATTGATGGCAATGGCATTGTAAACCGAGATAGCTCCTTAGGTGGCGGGATGATGGGTGCCTTTTTATTCGCATCATTTCATGTTTTATTTGATGCAGGAGGAGCAACAATCGCGGCTTGGTTATTATTAATGATTGGATTAATCTTACTCTCGGGTAAAGCACTAGTTCCATACTTGGCTAGTCAAATACCACAATGGAAGAATAAATGGATGGCCCAGAGAGCATTTAAGAAAAAGAATAAAGAGACAGCAAAACCAAAAGTACAGACAAGAAGTGAAAAGCGTAAAAAAACAGCAAGTATCCCTTCGAATGCACAGGATATGGAAGTAGCAACGACTATGCAAGAACCAGAAGTTGAACATGTTTCACCAATTATATCCGCTTTCACAGAACGTGTTGAAAAAAGAGTGGAAACTAAACCTGAGCCAGAACCCGAACTAGTAGAAACTGAAGAATTAAGTGAAAAAGTGTTTGATGCAGTATCGGAAGCGGTTTTAGAAAATAAAGATTATCAATTACCATCTGCATCAATATTAAATGCACCACCACATAGTGATCAAAGTGGTGAATATTCATTAATTCAAGCAAATGCAAAAAAATTAGAAAAAACATTCCAAAGCTTTGGTGTCAAAGCACGTGTTACACAAGTCCATTTAGGTCCTGCCGTAACAAAGTACGAAGTTTTGCCAGACACTGGAGTGAAAGTCAGCAAAATTGTTAGTCTGAGCGATGACTTAGCTTTAGCGCTAGCAGCTCGTGATATTCGCATTGAAGCACCGATACCAGGAAAATCTGCCATTGGAATTGAAGTACCAAATCAAGAGGTTGCGATAGTGAGTTTACGTGAAGTTTTAGATGCCAAAGAAAACAATAAACCTGATTCTAAATTAATGATCGGACTGGGCCGTGATATTACGGGGCAAGCCGTGCTAGCAGAGTTAAATAAAATGCCACATTTACTTGTTGCCGGTTCAACGGGTAGTGGTAAAAGTGTTTGTATTAATGGCATTATCGTCAGTATTATCATGCGAGCGAAACCACACGAAGTCAAAATGATGATGATTGACCCGAAAATGGTTGAATTAAATGTATACAACGGTATTCCACATTTGTTAGCGCCGGTTGTTACAGATCCAAGAAAAGCTTCTCAAGCACTCAAAAAAGTAGTATCAGAAATGGAACGTCGATATGACTTGTTTTCTCATACTGGAATGCGAAACATTGAAGGCTACAATGAACACATTAGAAAATGGAATGAGGAGAACGATGAGAAACATCCAAAACTTCCATATATCGTTGTTATCGTGGATGAGTTAGCAGATTTAATGATGGTTGCTTCTAATGATGTGGAAGATTCAATTACTCGATTAGCTCAGATGGCTCGTGCGGCAGGTATTCATTTAATTATTGCTACACAAAGACCAAGTGTTGATGTCATTACAGGAGTAATCAAAGCCAATATTCCTTCGAGGATTGCATTTGCGGTATCGTCTTCAATTGACTCCCGGACTATACTTGATATGGGAGGAGCGGAAAAATTGTTAGGGCGAGGAGATATGCTGTTTTTAGCAGCTGGGGCTTCGAAGCCAGTTCGCGTACAAGGAGCATTCTTATCTGACCAAGAAGTCGAAAAAGTAGTTGATTTTGCAATTGCTCAACAAAAAGCTCAGTACCAAGAAGAAATGATTCCAACAGAAATTGAAGAAGTATCTAGAGATGAGGAAACAGATGATTTATATGATGAAGCTGTACAACTTGTCACAGATATGCAAACGGCTTCAGTCTCACTTTTGCAAAGAAGATTTCGTATTGGATACTCTCGAGCGGCACGAATAATCGACCAAATGGAAATGCGTGGAGTTGTCGGTGGTTATGAAGGAAGTAAACCAAGACAAGTACTTCAAGGAAAACAAGATGATGGAAATTGATATGGATTATTATGACAAAAAGATTGCGAAAAAAATTAAAATTTTTACGAATCTTTGACTAATTACCCATAAATCTATTTATTTAAACAAATAAAAGTGGTATAGTATGTCTGATTAGTAGGAAAGTTTTACATCAGATGTCTGATCTCTTCTGTTGGTGGTGATTTAGTATGACAATAAAAACAGATCATCGTCATTTGTATCTTCAAGTGATCGATCGTCTTAAAGACGATATTGCAAAAGGTGTATTCAAAGAGAAGGAAAAATTGCCTTCAGAATTTGAACTGGCCAAATCACTTGGAATCAGTCGTGCAACACTTCGTGAAGCACTTAGACTGTTGGAAGAAGAAAATGTTATCGTAAGACGTCATGGTGTAGGTACATTTGTTAATTCGAAACCAGTTTTCACTTCTGGTATCGAACATTTAACAAGTATCTCCTCTATGATACGGAAAGCGGGCATGGAACCAGGTACTATTTATTTGAGTTCTATGGAAGCGCTTTCGTCTGAAGATGATATAAAACGCTTTCATTGCGAAATAGACGAATCAGTCATTACAATTGAACGTGTAAGGACAGCAAATGGTGAACCAGTTGTGTATTGTGTGGACAAAGTTCCCGCAAAGTATTTGCCTTCTGATTTTTTAAGTAGGCAAGAAGGTTCGATTTTCACAGCAATTGAAGAATCCGGGGAAATCCGGGTAACTTATGCTGTTACTTTTATCGACCCAACAGGCTACCACGAAGTGGCATCTCCGATTTTAGAGTGTGAACCTGAAACGGCGTTACTAGTTCTGAAGCAATTACATTATAATGACAAAGATCAAGTAGTATTATATTCAAAAAACTATTTTAGAGCTGACAAATTCAGTTTCCATGTAGTCCGTAAAAGGGTGTAAAACATCAAACTTCCTGCTAATATGAAAAAACATTTTTTGGGGGGTCTCAAATTGACAAAGCGTAAATTTGGTTTAGCTTTATCGATGGTATTAGCTGCTAGCACAATTCTAGGTGCATGTGGTGCTGACAAAGAAGAAACTAAAAAAGGTAATGGTGGCGAAGAAAAAAATGATTTTTCTGTAGCAATGGTTACTGATGTTGGTGGAGTAGATGACAAATCATTCAACCAATCAGCTTGGGAAGGTATTAAAGAATTTGGGGCTGACAACGGTCTTGAAAAAGGCGACGGTGGAATTGACTACTTACAATCAAAATCTGATGCTGACTATAACACGAACTTAAACAAATTAGTTCGTCGAGATTTTGATTTAGTTTTTGGTGTTGGGTACAAAATGCAAGAGTCTGTTGAAGAAATTTCTAAACAAAAACAAGATAATAAATTTGCGATTATTGATTCAGTTGTAGATCAACCAAATGTAGCCTCAGTATTATTCAAAGAGCAAGAAGGCTCTTATCTTGCTGGTGTAGCCGCAGCTTTAATGACAAAATCTAAAAAAATTGGTTTCGTTGGCGGCATGGAAAGTGATGTTATCGAACGTTTTGAAGCTGGTTTCCTAGAAGGCGTTAAAGCTGTAGATCCTAGCATTAAAGTTGATGTTCAGTATGCTGGAGCATTTGACAAAGCAGAACTTGGTAAAACAACTGCAAACCGTATGTATTCTTCTGGCGTAGATATTATTTTCCATGCTGCTGGTGGTACTGGTAATGGTGTATTTGCAGAAGCAAAAGAATTAAAAACTAAAAATCCGGATTCTTATGTGTGGGTAATCGGTGTTGACTCTGACCAATATGAAGAAGGCGCAGTTGGTGATACAAATGTTACTTTAACTTCAATGTTAAAACGTGTTGACATTGCTGTACAAGACCTTACTAAATTGGCTATGGAAGACAAATTCCCAGGTGGAGAAACATCTGTTTACGGTTTAGCTGAAGATGGCGTTGCATTAGCGGATTCTCGTGGAGCGATTCCTGAAGATGTTTTAGCTCAAATTGACGAATATGCTAAGAAAATCGCTGATGGCGATGTTGTTGTTCCTGAAACTGTAGAGTAAATAACTTAAATAAGTCATCATAGAGACTGGATACCTGGTCTCTATGATGTTTTTCTTGCCCTTTCAAATTAATAGATGAAAGGTTTTATGATTGAAACCTTTCCTGTATTAATTTTTTTTCATTTAAAAACCTAAGGGAGTGAAATATATTGGAACATGTTATTGAAATGCTCAATATCCGAAAAGAGTTCGGAAATTTTGTAGCTAATGACAACATTACCCTTCAACTAAAAAAAGGTGAAATTCATGCCCTTCTTGGTGAGAATGGTGCAGGAAAATCAACATTAATGAACGTACTCTTTGGACTTTACCAACCAGAAGGCGGAGAAATCCGTGTTCGAGGACAAGAAGTAAAGATTACAGATCCTAATGTAGCGAATAATCTCGGCATAGGGATGGTTCACCAACATTTTATGTTAGTTGAAGATTTTTCCGTTACGGAAAATATTATTTTAGGTAGTGAGCCAACAAAAGGCGGTATGATTTCAGTTAAAGCAGCTGCTAAGAAAGTTCAAGAGCTTTCAGAGCTTTATAATCTGAATGTTGATCCTTACGCAAAAATTGAAGACATTTCCGTTGGTATGCAACAACGCGTAGAAATATTGAAAACATTATATCGAGGCGCTGAAATTTTAATATTTGATGAGCCTACTGCTTCCTTAACACCTCAAGAAATTACTGAATTAATTCAAATCATGCGTCGTTTAATTGAAGAAGGAAAATCCATCATTTTGATTACTCATAAATTAAAAGAAATTATGGATGTTTCTGACCGAGTAACTGTCATTCGTAAAGGTAAAGGGATTGGCACTGTTATTACATCTGAGACTAATCCGAATGACCTTGCATCTCTCATGGTAGGGCGTCAAGTGGAGTTTAAAACTGTTAAAGGTGTCGCAAATCCAACAACTGATGTATTAGAAATTAAAGATTTAGTTGTATGTGATTACCGTGGCGTTGAAAAAGTAAAAAGTCTTAACTTACAAGTGCGCAAAGGTGAAATCGTAGGGATTGCTGGAATAGATGGCAATGGCCAATCAGAATTAATAGAAGCAATCACTGGTTTACGTAAAGTGAAAAGTGGACAAGTTTTCATGAATGGTCAAGAGATTACAGGTCAACGACCACGTAAGGTTACTGAATCAGGCGTTGGTCATATACCTCAAGATCGTCATAAGCATGGACTAGTACTTGATTTCCCAGTAGGACACAATATTGCTTTGCAAACCTATTACTCTAGTCCTAATTCGAAGAATGGCTTCATGGACTATTCAGCGATTTCCAAAAAAGCCAATGAAATTATTCGGAAATATGATGTTCGAACACAAGGAGATCATGAACCTGCAAGAGCACTATCAGGTGGTAACCAGCAAAAAGCGATTATTGGGCGTGAAATCGATAGAGATCCAGATTTATTAATTGCGGCTCTTCCAACACGTGGATTAGACGTAGGAGCAATTGAATTTATTCACCAACGCCTGATTGAGCAACGTGATAAAGGTAAAGCCGTACTATTAATTTCTTTTGAATTAGACGAAGTAATGAACGTATCTGACCGCATTGCGGTAATATACGACGGTCAAATCGTCGATACGCTAGATCCTCTTCAGACGAATGAACAAGAACTTGGTTTGTTAATGGCGGGCCAAACAAAAAATGGCACGCAGTCGACTCAAGTGAAAGAGGAGGGCAGTACTCATGTCTAATCGTTTAGTTAACATTTTAGTACCAGGTGTCTCCGTGATTTTAGGGTTACTGGTTGGAGCAGTTGTTATGATGGTCAGTGGATATGATCCTGTTGAAGGGTACATCGCATTGTGGAACGGTATCTTTGGTGATGCCTATACTATTGGTGAAACAATTCGTCAAATTACACCTTACATACTAGCTGGGCTAGCGGTTGCTTTTGCTTTTCGCACTGGGCTCTTTAATATCGGTGTAGAAGGTCAATTAATCGTAGGTTGGTTTGCGGCAGCATACGTTGGGATTACATTTGATGAGTTGCCAAAAATGATTCACTTGCCACTTGCAATAATTGCAGCTGCATTAGCAGGTGCATTATGGGGCTTCATTCCTGGACTATTAAAAGCCAAATTCAAAGTACACGAAGTAATTGTAACAATCATGATGAACTACATTGCGCTTCACACATCTAATGCTTTAATAAGAGCAGTTTCTGATGGTGGAGACAATACAGGTGGAATTAATCCAACCGCATCTCTTCGCTCTGAGTTTTTAGAAAATATGACAGATTTTTCTCGTTTACACTATGGAATTTTAATTGCACTTGCTATGGTACTAGTAATGTGGTTGATTTTAGAAAAAACAACTCGTGGATTTGAATTGAAAGCAGTAGGGTTAAACCAACATGCTTCAGAATACGCGGGGATGAATGTAAATAAAAATATTATTTTAGCGATGGTTATATCTGGGGCATTTGCTGGTCTAGCTGGCGCAATGGAAGCGCTTGGTACGTTTGGATATGCTTCTGTTAAAGGTGGATTTACAGGAATCGGATTCGACGGTATTGCTGTAGCCCTTCTTGGTGCAAATACACCACTAGGAGTAATATTTGGAGCAACCTTATTTGGCTCACTAAAATATGGAGCAACAAATATGCCGAACGAAGCAGGTATTCCAGAGGAAATAGTGTCTATTATTATAGCAATTATTATTTTCTTTGTAGCATCTGGTTATGTTATTCGTTTATTGCTAGAGCGCTTCAGCAAGAAAAAGGAGGCGAAGTAACATGAGTTTCTTAGAGATACTATATTTCCTTATTCCAGCAGCAATTGCGTATGCAGCACCTCTTATAGTAACAGCCATTGGTGGTGTGTTTTCTGAGCGGTCGGGAGTAGTAAACATCGGTTTAGAAGGACTCATGGTAATGGGAGCCTTCATCGGGATTTTATTCAATTTAACATTTGTTAATGTTTTTGGAGAAAGTACAGAATGGATTGCTCTATTAGCAGCTATGGTTGTTGCAGCACTATTCTCGTTACTACATGCAGTGGCATCCGTGTCGTTTCGTGCTGATCAAGTTGTATCTGGTGTTGCTATTAACTTATTAGCAGTAGCGCTTTGTTTATTCTTAGTTAAAATGATTTACGATAAAGGTCAAACTGATTTTGTTCAAGAGCGATTCTTGCGTGACGATATTCCGTTCTTAAAAGATATTCCAATTTTAGGCCCGATGTTTTTCCAGAACGTCTATTGGACTTCTGTTTTAGCAATTGGGATTGCTATTCTAGCTTGGGTTGTATTGTATTACACTCCATTCGGTCTTCGCTTACGTGCAGTTGGTGAACATCCAATGGCTGCAGATACGATGGGGATAAATGTAACACGTATGCGCTATATTGCCGTAATGATTTCAGGTGGTTTAGCAGGAATTGGTGGGGCGATTTATTCTCAGTCAATTTCGTTAGACTTTGGTCATTCAACGATTAATGGGCAAGGATTCATGGCTTTAGCAGCAATGATTTTTGGTAAATGGCATCCTCTTGGTGCTATGGGTGCAGCCGTATTCTTTGGTTTTGCACAAGCATTAAGTATTGTCGGTGGATCATTGCCGTATATTAGTGAAATTCCAAGTGTTTTCTTGTTAATTTTACCTTATGTATTAACGATTCTTGCTTTGGCTGGTTTCATAGGAAAAGCAAATGCACCAAAAGCTTTAGGAACTCCATATATAAAAGGGAATCGATAAGAATAATAGTAAAGGACTAAGCATTTTGCTTAGTCCTTTTTTGCAGGCAATTTGCAATCATTTACCAGCACCATGTATAGTGAATGTAATGGTATGGCATATTATAGCTATAGGAGGAATTTCAATGTTTCAATCCATCGAATTACAACCAGGTATCCATCTACATATTCGACCAACAGATCAATTTAAAACTGTAAACTTCTCATTCAAATTCAAACATGAATTAACAAACCAATCTGCTTCTGAACGATCGGTACTTGCAAATGTTTTAGTACACAGCAATGAGCAGTTCCCGTCTAATCCTGCATTCCGAAGTTATTTAGATGAACTTTATGGCACTATCTTGTATTTAGATTCAAGTAAAAAAGGTAGTAATCATTATATTACATTACTCGCTGAGACAGTAAATGATCAATATTTATCTACAGATGGCGTACTCGACCAGGTTCTGAATTTATTACAAACTGTGTTGTTCCGCCCGAATCTTGAACAAGGGAAATTTAAAGATTCAATAGTTAAGCGGGAAAAAGATTCAGTAATACAACGTATTGAGTCACTATATGATGATAAGACAAGATATGCGCAACAACGCTTAGTGGAATTAATGCGTCCCAATCACCCAGCTTCTATTGGAGCAAACGGGACAATCGATGCCATCACCGCTATCACAAATGAGTCATTATTTGATGCATATAAGAAAATGCTCGAAGAGGATGAGTTAGATATTTATGTTGTTGGCGATGTAAATGTTGAAGAAATGACATCTAAACTACAGCAAGCATTTGAATTTAAGGCCCGACAATTAAATCAAAAAGATCTTCATAAAGATGTAGAACATCCTAAAGTAGAGAAAAATGCGGTGAATGAATATCAAGAAATGAAGCAAGGAAAACTACACATTGGTTATGAAACAAATGTAACATTTACTCATCCTGATTTCCCGAAAATGCAAATAACAAACGGTATTTTTGGTGGTTATCCTCATGCGAAATTATTTTTAAATGTTCGTGAAAAAGAAAGCATGGCTTATTATGTGTCAAGTTCATTCTCCTCAGCCTATGGACTTCTATTTGTATTGGCTGGAATTGATGCAAGTAAACAAGAAAAAGCGGTTGGATTGATTGATGAGCAATTAGAAGCAATGAAAAAAGGTGAAATTTCACAAAACGAAATTGACCAAACAGTTGCAATGCTTAAAAATCAGTTAAAAGAAGCGCTAGATTCTGCAAGAGGCCAAATCGAGATTTTCGATCAATATAAAGATTTAGGAGAAGAATTTACAGTAGATTCTTGGGTAGCCAAATGGGCGACCGTTACAAAAGATGATATTCAAGAAATGGCGAAGTCAATCAATAAACAACTTGTTTATTTCTTGTCTGGTAAGGAGGAAATGTCACATGAAGGAGCTTCACTTTAAACAATTAGACGAAAAATTATTCCATGAAAAAATGGATAATGGCTTAGATGTCTACATTTTACCGAAAAAAGGATTCTCTAAAACATTTGTTACTTTTACAACAAAATACGGTTCTATAGACAGTAAATTTGTTCCTCTCGGAGAATCTGAAGAAATAACAGTACCCGACGGAATTGCACATTTTCTTGAGCATAAAATGTTTGAAAAGGAAGATGGCGACGTTTTTCAAAAGTTTAGTGGCTATGGTGCTTCCGCCAATGCATTCACTTCGTTTACGCGAACGGCTTACTTATTTTCTGCAACGGACCATTTATATGAAAATACAGAAACATTATTAAATTTTGTGCAAGAACCGTACTTTACTCAAGCTACAGTGGAAAAAGAAAAAGGGATTATTGGTCAAGAAATCACGATGTATGATGATCAACCGGATTGGCGTTTATATTTTGGAACAATTGAAAATATGTACAAAGATCATCCTGTAAAGATTGATATTGCGGGTACTATCGAATCGATTGATGCCATTACTGCAGAACATTTGTATACATGTTACGAAACATTTTACCATCCATCAAACATGTTATTATTTGTGGTAGGTGCCGTAAATCCTGAAGAGATGATGACATATATTCGAGAACACCAAAATAAAAAAGAATTTGCAGAATTCAAACCAATTAAACGTTCATTCCCAAATGAACCGTTAGAAGTAGCAAAACAAGAAAATAAATTGTTTATGGACGTTCAAAAGCCAAAAGTATATGTAGGGTTAAAAGCGAAAGAAACTTCAATACAAGGCGATGCTATGATGAAGCATGAAATGGGAATACAACTCGCATTGGAATTGATTTTTGGACGTTCTTCAGATTTCTATGTGCAAGCATATGAAAAGGGCTGGATAGATGAATCATATGCTTTTGATTTCACACTCGAAAAAGGGTATGGATTTGCTATCATTGGTTCAGATACATCTAAACCAAAAGAATTAGTAGAAGCAATCAAAAAAGAATTGAAAAAAGTAGAAGAAAAATGGCCTTTCGGACAATCAGATTTAGATCGTGTTCGAAAGAAAAAAATTGGTTATTTCCTCCGGGCCTTGAATTCGGTTGAATATATTGCGAATCAATTTACACGCTATGCTTTTAATGACATGGATTTATTCGACGCAGTGCCTGCATTAGAGCAAATAACTGTTGCAGATTTGCAAAATGCTTTTGCTTCGATTCAAGGAGAAAATCAGCAGACAGTCTTTTCAGTTCTTCCTAAGAAAGAGCAAGAAACATCATGAAGAAATTTGCCTGCATTTTTGGGGCATCAGGTGAGATAGGGCAAGCCATAGCTCTTGAGATGTCTAAACAGGGCTGGAGTTTATATTTGCATTTTAATGAAAATAAACAAGCAATGGAAAACTTACAGACAAATCTTCAAAATCTTTATCCGAGCCAAGAACACCATATTATTCAAGCAAACCTTGGGGATTTAGATTCAGTAAATAATATTTTCACACAGCTTTTTGAAGTTCAAGCAATTGTATTTGCTTCCGGGCAAGCACTTTATCAATTGCTTGAAGATACTTCCTCACAAGACATGGAACTAGTATGGAGAACCCACGTCCAGTCACCCATGTCAATAATAGGTAAGCTAGCACCTAAATTAAGAAGGTTTACTACATCCTACATTGTCATTATTGGATCGATTTGGGGTGAAACAGGTGCAGCTGGTGAGACGGTCTATTCAGCAGTTAAAGGTGCGCAACATGCATTTGTAAAGGCATATGCAAAAGAATCGGGTCCATCAGGAGTTCGTGTTAATGCAATTGCTCCTGGCTTTATTGACACAAAAATGAATAGATCTCTAGATGATGAAGAAAGACAGGTCATTGAACAGGATATTCCACTTAATAAGATTGGAAAACCGCAAGACGTGGCAAATCTTGTGTCTTTTTTAACTAGTGGAAATGGGGATTATATTACAGGTCAAGTATTACGTGTTAATGGTGGATGGTACATATAAATTCTCTTTTTTGCACATACTGAATGTGAAAAGGAGGAATAAACATGGCCTTACTTGAAAATTGGCAAAAATGGACAAGCTTTTTAGGAGCAAATGTAATGAACGCCGAATCAACTGGGATGTCTAAAAAAGCCATCCAATCCACAGCGTATGAAATTGGTGATTATTTGGCTAAAAATGTGGATCCAAAGAATGAACAAGAGCGTGTCCTGTCTGATTTGTGGTCAGTTGCTTCAGAAGATGAACAACATGCACTTGCAAACATGGTTGTAAAGTTAGTTCAGCAGAAAAAAGTGCAGTAAAAGAAAAGAAGGACATTGTTCCTTCTTTTCTTTTTTCCTTTTCTTACGTACACAAATCAGATATGATAGAACCTAGAGCATTTTAAAACGTCATATTATAGAATGGCGACTTGAAAGTCTTAAAATAAAGACTTGCTCTGTTAAAAAGATAGACAGAAAGGTCGTTACAATATGCGCGAATGGTATTTTGAATACGAAATACAAAAAAATCGACCAGGATTACTCGGAGACATTGCCTCATTACTAGGAATGCTTCGTGTGAATATCGTTACGATTAACGGTGTGGACCAGGGAAGACGAGGGATGTTACTTCGTGCAGAAGATGATGAGCAGATTGAACGTTTTGAATTAATTGTTTCTACGATGGATACTATTCGTGTAACTAAATTCCGAGAACCTAAATTACGTGATATTTTAGCAATTAGACACGGACGATACATACAGAGAGATGTCGATGATCGCAAAACATTCCGTTTTGTTCGGGATGAGTTAGGTCTTTTGGTTGATTTCATGGCAGAATTGTTTAAACAAGAAGGACACAAATTAATCGGGATTCGTGGGATGCCTCGTGTAGGGAAAACAGAATCAGTTGTTGCAGCTAGTGTTAGTGCGAATAAAAAATGGGTGTTTTTATCTTCGACCATGATTAAACAGACTGTAAGAAGTCGGTTAGCAGGAGACGAATTTAGCGATAACAATATTTTTATTTTAGATGGAATTGTTACAAAACAATCAACAGATGAACGTCATTTACAATTAGTACGTGAAATGATGCGTCTTCCTTCAATTAAGGTTGTAGAACATCCAGACATGTTTATTCAACAGTCGGATTACACAATTGAAGACTTTGACTATATTATTGAACTGAGACATGAACCAGATGAAGTAATTACGTATGAAATGATGGAAAAAAACCAGATGATGTCTGAAAGAGGTAGTTTTGATGGCTTCGGTGGTTTTAATTTTTAACAGGCAGGTGTTTTAGTTGACTGAATTAGCAACTCGTCTGAAAGAGGCGAGAACGGCAAAAGGATATAGTTTAGACGACTTACAAGAAATTACGAAAATTCAAAAACGTTATCTGGCCGGTATCGAAGAGGGCAACTACAGCATGATGCCTGGTCCGTTTTATGTTCGTGCATTTATTAAGCAATACGCTGATGCAGTTGGTTTAGATTCAGATGAATTGCTAGAGTCATATAAACAAGAAGTACCCTCTTCTACCACAGAAGAAGTACGACATAGTATTACATCTTCACCTTCAAGAAGTAGATCCTTATCTAAATCTTCGAACCAATTAGGCGATATTTTCCCAATGATCGTTGTTGCTTTATTTATTATTATTGGTATCGTGATTTTTTGGGTCTTCTATCAAAATATAGCGAATAAACCAGATCCAGCTGCAAGTGATACTGAACAACCAGTATCACTTGACGAGCCTGAAACAAAAGGTGAGACTTCGTCTCCAGACGATTCTGAAAAAGAAGAAACTGCAGAAGAAGAAATTCTTGTAGAAGAAACAAAGCAAACGATTGAAATGGGAACAATTGATGGTGAAACAACGAATTATTCACTTTCAGGATCGGATACAAAGTCATTGAAAATCGTCGCTCGTGGTAGAGCTTGGGTCGGTGTTCAGAATCAATCAGGAGTAGAATTGCTCGGTCGTGAATTAGCAGAAGGTGAAACGGTTACACTAGATTTAAGTGATGCTCAAACTGCTCGTATTCGAGTTGGTGCAGCACCTCAAATAGATGTGTTTATTAATGATGAAAAAGTCGAGTATGGAACACCACCTACTGACAGAGTTACTCAAAATATGATGATTCAATTTACTAAACCGCAATAGTCATCTCTAACAAGATGGCTATTTTCTTTGAATCGAAAGGAGAAAAATAATGAATATACCAAATCAAATTACAGTTTCACGAATTATCATGATCCCAATATTTGTCATTTTTATGCTTGTTGACTTTGACTGGAAAGAGGTTACATTTTTAGGAGCTACTTTACCGGTTGAACACGTGATTGGAGCAATTATCTTTATTTTTGCAGCAGTGACTGACTTTATCGATGGTTATTATGCACGTAAACATAATTTAGTTACCAACATGGGTAAATTTTTAGATCCACTTGCTGATAAATTATTAGTTTCTGCTGCTCTTATTATTTTAGTTGAGCTAGGGTTTGCTCCTACATGGGTTGTAATTTTAATTATTAGTCGTGAATTCGCAGTGACAGGACTTCGTTTAATTTTAGCCGACGAAGGAGAAGTTGTTGCAGCGAAGCAACTTGGGAAAATTAAAATGTGGACGCAAATTATCGCGATTTCTGCTTTGCTACTACATAATATCGTTTTCGAAATGTTCTCTATTCCTTTCGCTACCATTATGTTGTATGTATCGTTATTCTTTACAGTCTGGTCTGGCTGGGATTATTTCTATGCGAACCGACGTGTTTTACTTGATTCAAAATAGGGGTGTGATTATTCATGAATGCTGAAATTATTGCTGTAGGATCCGAACTATTATTAGGTCAAATCACAAATACAAATGCTCGTTACATTTCGAGTCAGTTAGCTGAACTTGGTGTCAATGTGTATTATCACACTGTAGTAGGTGATAATGCTGAGCGCTTAAAGCAAGCCATCGAGTTAGCTGAGTCTCGAGCAGACTTGATTATTTTCTCGGGTGGTCTTGGGCCAACAAAAGACGATTTGACTAAAGAAACGATTGCAAGACATCTTGGGACCGAGCTTGTTATGGACCAAACTGCGATGTTGTCAATTGAAGCATTTTTTCAACGTGTGAATCGTCCGATGACTGAAAATAATAAAAAACAAGCACTCGTATTAGATGGCTGTAAGGTATTAGAGAATAAAAACGGTATGGCTCCAGGTATGTTGTATTCACATGGAAACCATACTTATATTCTTCTTCCTGGTCCACCGAAAGAAATGGAACCGATGTTTCAATTAGAAGCAAAACCATTATTAGCTACTTTATTAAATCATGGAGATATTATCGTTTCTCAGGTATTGCGGTTTTATGGGATTGGTGAAGCAGAACTCGAAACAAAAATCATGGATTTATTAGAAACACAAACAAATCCGACGATAGCTCCTCTTGCTTCTGATGGTGAAGTCACTCTACGTATAACAGCTAAAACGACAACCGAAGAAGAAGCTCAGCGATTAATTCATGAAACACAACAACTGTTATTATCACGTGTAGGTGATTACTTATATGGTTACAATGATGATTCTCTAGCTTCAAGTACAACGAAACTTTTAATAGAACAAGGACTGACTATTTCTGCAGCGGAAAGTTTAACAGCGGGACTGTTTCAATCAGAATTAGCTGCTATTCCAGGAGTTGGCTCAACCTTATTAGGTGGCATGGTTACTTATGCAGTTGATGCGAAAGTGAACCAACTAGGTGTATCCAGAGAAATTATTGAACAATACGGAGTTGTAAGTGCTGAATGTGCAACTGCAATGGCTACACAAGTGAAAACAATGTTCAAATCGGATATTGGGGTAGCCTTAACAGGTGTTGCAGGACCACTCGAACTTGAAAATAAGCCTGCGGGAACAGTATGGATTGCGATTATTCTTCCAAACGATGAAGTCGTGACTCATGAATTGCATTTAAGCGATATGCGGAATACCAATCGGTTACGAGCTGTAAAACGTACGCTTCATTATTTAATACAGCTGTTAACACGTAATAAGAGCCTTTAAAATAAGAAATAATGATTTTTTTAAAATTACTTTTAGCTTTAAATTAATAAGCAAAATTTAATTTTGAAGGATAATAATAGCGTAAAATTGAAATTTGGACCGTTTTCGAGGTTCAAATTTTTATTTTGGCTAAAAATAAAGCGAATGAACGTTCGCTTTTTTCTTGTGTATTTCTCATAAACCAAGTATAGTAGAGACAGAAGTTAAATTTGAGTTTGAAATTAGAGGAGGAACCATTCTTGAGCGATCGTAAAGCAGCGTTAGACATGGCGTTAAAACAAATTGAAAAACAATTTGGTAAAGGTTCAATTATGAAATTAGGCGAAAAAACGGATCGTGAAATCTTAACGACATCTAGTGGCTCGCTTGCACTTGATGTAGCACTTGGTGTAGGTGGATATCCACGAGGCCGTATTATTGAAATTTATGGACCAGAAAGTTCTGGTAAAACTACTGTTTCTCTTCATGCGATTGCAGAAGCACAAGCAGCAGGTGGCCAGGCAGCATTTATTGACGTTGAGCATGCACTAGATCCTGTTTACGCTCAAAACTTAGGTGTTAATATTGATGAGTTATTATTGTCACAACCAGATACAGGAGAACAAGCTTTAGAAATCGTAGAAGCACTAGTACGAAGTGGTGCTGTTGATATTATCGTTATTGACTCCGTAGCAGCTCTTGTGCCAAAAGCGGAAATTGAAGGAGAAATGGGAGATTCCCATATTGGTCTTCAAGCTCGACTAATGTCTCAAGCTTTACGTAAATTATCAGGAGCAATTAGTAAATCTAAGACAACTGCTATTTTCATTAACCAAATTCGTGAAAAAGTAGGCGTTATGTTCGGTAACCCTGAAGTGACACCTGGTGGACGTGCGTTGAAATTCTATAGTTCAGTTCGATTAGAAGTTCGTCGCGCAGAAACGATTAAATCTGGAAATGAATTCATGGGGAATAAAACAAAAATTAAAATCGTTAAAAATAAAGTAGCTCCACCTTTCCGTACTGCAGAAGTTGATATCATGTATGGATCAGGAATTTCACGAGAAGGTGAAATCGTCGATTTAGGTGTAGAAATGGATATCGTTAATAAAAGTGGTTCTTGGTATGCATATAATGACGATCGTCTTGGTCAAGGGCGTGAAAATGCAAAACAATTCCTTAAAGAGAACGATGCAACGCGTAATGAAATTGCTCAAAAGATTAGAGCTGCTTACGGAATGATGGCAACTGCCTACACGATTGCCGCTCATGACGAAGAAGAGGAAGAAGAATTTGAGTTATTACTAGATAAATAAGTTTCATGTAATAGCCTGCCGTAATTCGGCAGGCTATTTTTACTTTAGTAACACTTGTGTATCCTTGACAGAGTATTTTTACATCTATACAATTAAACTTGTATAATCTCTTAAATGAAAACCATTTGGCAGTATATTGGATCCTTCCATATATGAGCCACCTGAAAATGAAAATGAAAATGAAATAAGCAAGAGGAGGTGTTCAAATGCTACTTGAAATAATCATCTCCGCTTTGCTTGGTCTTGTCGTCGGTACCTTTGTTAGCTACTTTTTTATTAAAAATGTGAACGATTCAAAAGTGACTGGTGCGAAGCAGTCAGCTGTTCTCATCGTAGATGAGGCGAAGCGCGAAGCGGAAGCTCTTAAAAAAGAAGCATTACTAGAAGCAAAAGATGAAACTCACAAATTAAGATCTGAAGCAGAATCTGACATCCGTGAACGCCGAGCTGAACTGCAAAAACAGGAAAATCGGTACTTACAAAGAGAAGAAAACCTTGATCGTAAGGATGATGCTCTTAACAAAAGAGAAGCGGGTTTTGAGCGCAAAGAAGACGCGCTAACTGAGAGACAACAACATATCGAGCAGATGGAAAGCAAAGTGGCTGAACTAGTTGCTAAACAACAAACAGAACTTGAACGCATTTCTGCATTAACACGTGAAGAGGCAAGAGGCATTATTCTACACCAAGTAGAGAATGAATTAGCAACTGACATCGCAGTGATGACGAAAGAATCTGAAACGCGTGCGAAAGAAGAGTCTGATAAAAAGGCTCGTGAAATCCTTTCATTAGCAATACAACGTTTTGCTGCAGATCATGTAGCTGAGACAACAGTCTCGGTCGTCAATTTGCCAAATGATGAAATGAAAGGTCGCATCATTGGTCGTGAAGGCCGTAACATCCGTACGCTCGAAACATTGACAGGAATTGATTTAATTATCGATGATACTCCTGAAGCTGTTATTCTTTCAGGCTTTGATCCAATCCGTCGTGAAACAGCTCGTTTGGCACTTGAAAAATTAGTCCAAGATGGCCGTATTCACCCTGCACGTATTGAAGAAATGGTTGAAAAGTCGAGACGCGAAGTCGATGAACAAATTAGAGAAATTGGTGAACAAACCACATTCGATGTGGGAGTTCATAATTTACATCCTGATTTAATAAAAATTATGGGTCGTATGCGATATCGTACAAGTTATGGACAAAACGTACTGAAACACTCTAAAGAAGTCGCATTTTTAGCTGGCTTATTGGCAGCTGAACTTGGTGAAGATGTAACACTTGCTCGTCGTGCAGGATTACTACATGATATCGGGAAAGCCATCGACCACGAAGTGGAAGGTAGCCACGTTGAAATCGGTGTAGAACTTGCAACGAAATACAAGGAACATCCAGTAGTCATTAACAGTATTGCATCACATCATGGTGATACAGAAGCAACATCTGTCATTGCTGTTCTTGTTGCTGCAGCAGATGCATTATCAGCAGCACGCCCTGGGGCACGTAGTGAAACTTTAGAAAATTACATTCGCCGTCTAGAGAAACTGGAAGAAATTTCAGAGTCTTATGATGGTGTTGAAAAATCATTTGCCATTCAAGCAGGTCGTGAAATTCGTATCATGGTACGTCCAGAGCAAATCGATGATATTACAGCACATCGTTTAGCGCGTGACATCCGTAAACGAATTGAAGAAGAAATGGATTATCCGGGACATATTAAAGTAACGGTGATTCGTGAAACACGTGCTGTTGAATACGCTAAATAAATAAAAAAAAGGGCTTCATTTTGAAGCCTTTTTTTATTGGAAACGAAAGAAGGAATGAAAATGAAAGTATTATTTATTGGAGATATTGTAGGATCAATTGGTCGCGATACACTAGAAGACTATTTACCAAGATTAAAAAGAAAATATCAACCAGATGTCGTTATTGCAAATGGTGAAAATGCAGCATCTGGACGTGGGATCACAAAAAAGATATTTCAAGACTTGTTATTTATGGGCGTTGACGTTGTAACGATGGGGAATCATACATGGGATCAAAAAGAAATTTTTGATTTTATTGATGATACCGATTATTTAATTCGACCAGCAAACTTTTCAGATGACGCTCCTGGTAAAGGAATGACCAGCGTGACGAAGAATGGTCATACGCTATCAGTCATTAACTTACATGGTCGGACTTTTTTACCTCCTCACGATGATCCATTTAAAAAAGTAACTGAACTCGTAAATGAAGCAAAGGAACTATCTCCCCTGATCTTTGTTGATTTCCATGCCGAAGCAACGAGTGAAAAAATTGCAATGGGTTGGCATTTAGATGGAGAAGTATCTGCTGTAGTAGGGACTCATACACATGTCCAAACAGCAGATGCTCGTATTTTTCCAAACGGTACGGCGTACATTACAGACGTAGGTATGACAGGACCTTATGATGGTGTACTCGGAATGAAGAAGGAAGACGTATTGTATCGTTTCAAAACAAACATGCCTGTGCGTTTTGAAGTGCCAAAAACAGGACGATCTGTACTCAGCGGATTTTTTGTGGAACTAGACAACCAAACAGGGAAAGCCATTTCTTTTGAACGTGTTTATATTAATGAAGATTATCCATTCAAAGGATAACTTCTTCTAACCCTCTTTGAACTTGCATATAGTGATTTATGGACAGAATAATTGTCCAACGGTCAGCAAGGACAAGGAGGAATCGTAGTGGAAACTTTAAAAGTATCTTCAAAATCAAATCCGAATTCAGT
Source organism: Paenisporosarcina sp. OV554 (assembly GCF_003058165.1). Classification (GTDB taxonomy): domain Bacteria; phylum Bacillota; class Bacilli; order Bacillales_A; family Planococcaceae; genus Paenisporosarcina. The sequence goes on from NZ_QBUC01000001.1 coordinate 431,071, forward strand.
GGCAGGTGCATTAGTGGCAGTTATTCGTGAAAAAGGGTATGCAGAGATGCAAGCAGTTGGAGCAGGAGCACTGAATCAAGCTGTAAAAGCAGTAGCTATAGCACGTGGCTTTGTCGCACCGAGTGGGTCCGATTTAATTTGCTCACCTGCATTTACTGATATCGTAATCTCTGGTGAAGACCGAACAGCTATTAAACTGTTAGTTGAAAAACGTACACGAACTTAATTAAAAAACCCAATCTCAAAAGGATTGGGTTTTTTCTTGTTTGCTTTTAGGAGAAGAGAATACAAACACAATTGATTTTTCTTTGAAAATTCACAGTTTCTTTGTCGAAACATCGACAATTGAAGTGAGTATCTTGTATGAATGACTAGGGTGTCAGTATAATAGAAGAATGAAGTTTTCGTCTAATGTGTCAACATGATGAAAGGGGTTTTCTAATGAATGAAGAACAACGCATACATACCTCGCAAGTAAAAGAAGTAAAGAATAAAACAGAAAAAGATTATAGCCAATATTTCCAATCTGTTTACGTTCAACCCTCTTTAAAAGAAGCAAAGAAACGTGGAAAAGAAGATATTGCTTATCATAAAGATTTTACTATTAATGCTGAATTTTTAGGTATGGGAAACGGTCGTAAGTTTTTCATTCGAACATTCGGATGTCAAATGAATGAGCATGATACTGAAGTTATGGCTGGCATATTCATGAATTTAGGGTACACGTCTACAGAAAATGTTCAAGAAGCTAATGTCATATTGCTTAACACATGTGCGATCCGAGAGAATGCTGAAAATAAAGTGTTTGGCGAACTGGGACACTATAAAAAAATTAAACGTGATAATCCAGATGTGCTAATTGGTGTTTGTGGATGCATGTCCCAAGAGGAATCTGTTGTCAATAAAATATTAAAAACTTATAATCAAGTCGATATGATTTTTGGTACGCACAATATTCACCGATTACCAAACATTTTAAATGAAGCATATCTTTCAAAAGAGATGGTAATTGAAGTGTGGTCAAAAGAAGGCGATGTCATTGAAAGCTTACCAAAAGTTCGTCGTGGTACAATAAAAGCCTGGGTCAATATTATGTATGGTTGCGATAAGTTTTGTACGTACTGTATTGTTCCATACACACGTGGAAAAGAGCGCAGTCGCCGACCAGAAGATATCATTCAAGAAATTAGGCAGCTAGCGGCGCAAGGATACAAAGAAGTCACATTGCTGGGACAGAATGTAAATGCCTACGGTAAAGACTTTGATGATATCACTTACCGCCTTGGAGATTTAATGAATGATCTCCGTCAAGTTGATTTGCCTCGTATTCGTTTTACGACTAGCCATCCACGCGATTTTGATGATTATTTAATCGAAGTCCTTGCAAAACGTGGTAATTTAGTTGAACATATTCATTTACCTGTTCAGTCAGGGTCATCAAGTATGTTAAAGTTAATGGCTAGAAAATATAGTCGTGAACAATATTTAGAGTTAGTTCGTAAAATCAAAGTCGCTTTACCTGATGCGTCCTTAACGACTGATATCATTGTGGGGTTCCCAAATGAAACGGACGAGCAGTTTGAAGAAACCATGTCGTTATATGAAGAAGTGGGATTCGAACACGCTTTTACGTATATTTATTCACCACGTGATGGTACGCCAGCCGCAAAAATGGAAGACAACGTATCAATGGAAGTGAAAAAACAACGGTTACAACGTTTGAATAGCCTTGTTAACGACTTATCAGCAAAAGCCATGAGTGCATATGAGGGGCAAATTGTTGAAGTTTTAGTAGAAGGTGAAAGTAGAAGAAATCCAGAAGTACTAGCGGGTTACACAAGAACAAGTAAGCTTGTAAACTTTGCCGGTAGTAATGACATCATTGGCAAACTTGCACGAGTAAAAATAACAAATACAAAAACATGGTCATTAGAAGGCGAATTAATTGAAGTCGTTTCTGGCCAAGAAGTGGGTGTCTCATGACAACGAAATACACAAAAGAAGATATAATTACAAAAGCAAAAGAAATCGCAGAAATGATTGCGCAAACAGAAGAAGTTGATTTCTTCAAACGTGCAGAAGCACAAATTAATGAAAACCAAAAAATTCGCGAAAAAATTGCGAGTTTAAAGAGCCTTCAAAAACAAGCGGTTAACTTCCAACAATACGGTAAAGAAAAAGCATTATCGTTAATCGAAGGTAAAATCGAGAAAATTGAAGAAGAAATTGATGATCTTCCAATTGTTCAAGAGTTTAAACAATCACAAGGTGATGTTAACGACTTATTGCAACTAGTTGCAAACACAATTTCAAATAACGTAACAAACCAAATTATCGAATCAACAGAAGGCGATGTACTGCGCGGTGAAACTGGCTCAAGAGTACAAAACACTAAGCCAGGTAGTTGTTCATAAAACCATAAGAAAACTGTTTCCTCTTAATCGAGGAAACAGTTTTTTCATTGTCTAGGTTGACGAAGTGTAGCTCTAGGTTGACGAAGTGTCACGCCAGGCTGACGCAAGAGCACTACAGGTTGTACAAAATCCGAAAATTCTTTCGCATCACTGAACGGAAGTTTACTCAACTCAAACCTTCATTATGTCTTCAGAAAAAAAATACAGCAGGTAAGCGTCCCAAGCGACCTGAAATCCCTTTATTACTCAGGTTTCCAGGGAGCTTTGGAAAGCACCATGCTACATCTATACCTAATGTTTTGTTCTATAGTTCATGGTGCAGCAGGGAAAGCGTCCAGAGAGACCTGGAAACCTGTATGTGTCAGTGGAATTTATTAGGATGAAACGCTTCCCTTTCACCCTACATTCTTTAACGAAAGCCACGAAAGTATCATTCACAGAAAAGTGAGAGGGGGTCTAAGCCCGGTGACTCCCGTTTAGATTGTGTACCATAGTAATTAACACGTTGATCGTCCAGGTTGCAAGGGAGCTCTATAGCTCATGGTGCAGAAGGAAAAGCGTAAGGAGAGGACTGAGAATCTATCTTCGTCAGTGTAACGCAGCATGTATGTGTACAAAGTGATTTACGTACCTCACACGTAAATTTAACGTCATAGGGGTCACATGCCTAGCTAACCATAAGAAAAGTCGCAAAACGAAGCGTGTAGCCCTTATTTTACTCCTATACTCATTTGCGCCAGATTCCAAATGATAGGTCTTGGCACTGTACTTAACGGTCATTAATTGCAAGAGTCGACTTCAAAAGTATATGTTAAACAAAAATAAAGCTTTAAACTTTTCTGTTCACCTAATGGGCACATCCTGCATATCATGAAAAAGAATCGAACGAAGGAGGATGGCTTTGAAATATGTCCGTCAAATCGTAACGAAAGCAGTCGTGGCGAAAGGTAAAAAGAGAGCAGAAGCTTGTGAAACATTACGTCCACCAAATAACCCTTCTAGCATATTAGGGTGTTGGGTTATTAATCACAGTCACCAAGCGAAAAAGCACGGAAAATTTGTTGAAGTATCAGGGAAGTATGATATTAACGTCTGGTATGCCCATCACGAACATTCCAAAACAGCTGTTTTTTCTGAAACAATCCCTTACAAAGAACGCATCAAACTGCATTACCGTGATGAAGACGTCCATGGTGTTGAAGACGTACATGTTCGAGTAATTCAACAACCAAATTGTACAGAAGCCATTATTACCCCAGATGGTGAACTATTTAAAGTAACTGTCGAAAGAGAATTACATGCTGAAGTCGTAGGCGAAACAACAGTAGTTATTCAAATTCAACCGCAAGACGTTGAAGAAGAATGGTCTTATAAAAATGAAAGTTCATCGTCTACATCAACACTTGACGAATCTAGTTCGTCGTCATCATCATCATCTTCTTAAGCCGGGATAGGAAATCCGGCTTTTTTTTTCTGTTATTTTGTTATAATGGAAGAATCGCTAGTAATCGAAAGAGGTTTTGACATGTCCACCTATACACCTATGATTCAACAATACTTACAAGTAAAATCAGAGTATACAGATGCTTTCTTATTTTTCCGGCTAGGAGATTTCTATGAACTGTTTTTTGAAGATGCTATTCGTGCATCTCAAATTCTTGAAATTACGTTAACCAGCCGTGATGGAGGAAGTAAAGAAAAAATTCCCATGTGTGGAGTGCCTCACCATGCCGCACAAAATTACATAGAGACTCTCATTCAAAAGGGCTATCGCGTGGCAATTTGTGAACAAACAGAAGACCCGAAACAAGCTAAAGGTGTAGTAAGACGGGAAGTTGTTCGTTTAATCACGCCGGGTACGATTATTGAAGGTAAGAATATGGATGGAAAAAGTAACAATTTCATTGCTGCCGCCGAAGAAATTGATGAAAATCGATATGCCTATGCCTTTTTAGATTTATCGACTGGCGAAGGTGCCAGCGCAATTGTAACGGGAACAGAAAAAAATCTGATTCAGGAATTACAAACTTTATCGATCAGAGAGCTCGTTGTTCCTGAACAATTATTTGTCCTATTATCGGATTTAGCTGAGGCAAATTCAATTTTATTATCTATTGAAGAGACCGCGATTGAATCCCTTATGGAAGAATCGTTTGTTGAACAAATTCCACAAGAGGTTCATGGAGCATGTAACCGATTAGTGAATTACTTGCATCGTACACAAAAACGTTCACTTGATCACATACAAACTTTCCAATACCAAGAAAGAGAAGAACTGTTAACGATTGATTTTCATTCGAAACGAAATTTGGAATTAGTTCAGTCACTTCGTGGTGGTGATCAAAAAGGATCATTATATTGGTTACTGGATGAAACGATGACATCGATGGGGGGACGAAAGCTAAAACAGTGGCTACACCAACCATTAGCAAATCGTGTGAAAATTGAAGAGCGTCTTGAAATTGTAACCGAAATGCTCGAAGCTTATTTTGTTCGTGCTGATATAAGAAAAAGCTTGAAAGAAGTGTATGACTTAGAACGTTTAATTGGTCGCATCTCCTTTGGCACTGCGAGTGGTAGGGATTTAAGTCAATTGAGACAATCACTTCTTCAAATTCCACTAATAAAAGAGCAATTGAAAGAAAGTACAAAACCAGCATTAATTAAAGCAGCACAGCAATTAGACGAATGCGTGGGACTTTTATCTTTATTAAAAGAGGCGATTGCCGACCATCCACCCCTCTCTGTTAAAGAAGGGGATATCATTCGCGACGGTTTCAATGAGCGATTGGATGAGCTTCGTTATGCGAAGAAAAACGGCAAAGACTGGATTGCTGCGCTCGAACTAAAAGAAAGAGAGCGAACAGGGATTAAAGGACTCAAAATCGGATATAATCGGATTTTCGGATACTTTATCGAGATTACCAAGTCAAATATTCATTTAGCTGATCTGACGCGCTACGAACGAAAGCAAACCTTAGCCAATGCGGAACGCTATATCACAGATGAGTTAAAAGAAAAAGAATCATTAATTTTAACTGCAGAAGAAGAAAGTTTGGCTCTAGAGTATGCTCTTTTTGTAGATATACGTGAACAAGTTAAACAATATATCCCACAAGTTCAACAGCTTGCCGCAAAAGTAAGTGAACTTGATGTGTATTCTAGTTTTGCTGAAGTGTCGGACCATTATCGTTTAACCAAACCAACGTTCCATGAAGGGTTGGAATTAAATATTGTTAACGGCCGTCATCCTGTTGTTGAAAAAATGATGAATAAACAACATTATGTACCCAATGACTGTGCCCTTACTACTAAAGAAAATATGTTATTGATAACAGGCCCAAATATGTCTGGTAAGAGTACGTATATGCGACAAGTGGCCATTACCGTTATCATGGGTCAAATGGGCTGCTATGTACCCGCAGAAGAAGCGCTGTTACCTATTACGGATCAAATTTTCACACGCATAGGTGCAGCAGATGACCTTGCAGCAGGACAAAGTACTTTTATGGTTGAAATGCTTGAGTCCACTTATGCAATAACTCATGCTACAGAGAGAAGTTTATTATTGTTTGATGAAATTGGTCGGGGCACATCTACGTATGATGGAATGGCACTTGCACAAGCCATGATGGAGTATATTCATACTGAAATTCGTGCTAATACCTTGTTCTCGACGCATTATCACGAATTGACTCAATTAGAACAGCAATTAGATAAATTGAGGAATGTACATGTAGCCGCAGTCGAACAAAATGGGAAAGTCGTCTTTTTACATAAAGTGAAAAGTGGACCTGCAGATAAGAGTTATGGAATACATGTTGCAGAACTTGCACAGTTACCTGAAACGATCCTCGCGCGAGCTCGTGACATTTTGAAAGAGCTTGAGTCAGTTAAGGAACATGAAAACAAGGATAATTCGACCACAGTTAATGAACAACTCACTTTCTTCCAAGAATCTAAGAAAGAACCTGAGAATATAGCAAAAGAACCAATCCAGGACGATTTATTATCATCGATTCGAGATTTAGATATATCAGGGACAACACCGATGAAAGCACTTCAATTTTTATATGAACTGCAGCAAAAAATCGGCAAATAAGTTTTTGTGAAAGGAGTAGATCCCATGGGATATATACGCTTAATGGACGAACCCTTATCGAACAAAATAGCTGCGGGAGAAGTAGTAGAACGGCCTGCGTCTGTTGTTAAAGAGCTTGTAGAAAATGCGATTGACGCCGGAAGTACTTCAATTGATATATATCTAGAAGAAGCGGGTTTACAAACCATTCAAATAACCGACAACGGGAGTGGGATGGATGAAGAAGATGCGATTCTATCTTTTTCAAGACACGCGACGAGTAAAATAGCAAATGAACATGATCTTTTCCGTATACGCACACTTGGTTTCCGAGGAGAAGCACTTGCCAGTATTGCATCTGTAGCTAAAGTAGCATTATGGACTTCTGATGGTTCTACTACTGGGACAAGTATTGAGATTGAAGGTAGCCATGTAAAGAAACAACAAGCAGGTGCACTTCGAAAAGGAACGGATATTAAAGTTTCCCAACTGTTTTTCAATACACCAGCTCGATTGAAATATATGAAAACCATTCAAACGGAACTAGGACATATTATCGATTTAATTAATCGATTGGCACTTTGTTATCCATCTATTGCGTTTAAATTAAGACATGGTGAACAAGTGCTCCTCCATACAAATGGCCGAGGAGATTTACAACAAGTAATAGCGGCAATCTATGGAATGGCAATTGCAAAGAAAATGATTCCTTTTGAAGGCGAATCATCTGACTATCGCATACATGGCTATGCATCCTTACCAGAAATCACACGTGCATCAAAAAATTATTTGACGCTATTTGTTAATGGGCGATGGGTTAAACATTATAGTGTTCAACAATCAATCGTCAATGCGTATCACACGTTTTTACCTATTGAACGGTACCCACTCGTCATCATGAATATCGTAGGTGATCCCTATTTGACGGATGTGAATGTACATCCATCTAAACAACATATACGATTAAGCAAAGAAAAAGAGTTGCAACAATTAGTCGAAGACACAATTCGCAACAGTATTCGTTCCGTAATGAGAGCACCAGAAATTGCTGAAAAGCCTAAAAAAGCACTTGTATCAAGTGAACAAATGGATTTATGGAAGTCTAAACCTGTTCAGCCAAAGTATTCGGAAAATCAACCGATGCATACGTTTAATAAAACACCAGAAACATTAATGGTAAAAGAACCAGTGGAAAATCATCAAGAATCATTTGTTCCTCCAATCGAAAACATGCAAGCCGTTTCTTCAAAAGAACCATTCCCTGAACTTGATATCGTGGGACAAATTCATGGCACTTATATCGTTGGCCAAAGTGTAGATGGGTTTTATTTAATTGATCAGCATGCTGCACAAGAACGAATTAAGTATGAATTTTTCCGCGACAAAGTGGGGGATGTTGATGCAGGTGAGAGACAGTCTTTGCTTATTCCTTTGTCGATGCATTATTCAGCAGATGAAGCTTTGCGCTTAAAAGAATATGCTAATCAACTCGAAGAAGTCGGTGTTTCACTCGAAGAATTTGGACCTACAACATTTATTGTACGGGATCATCCAGTATGGTTTCCTAAAGGTTTTGAAGAAGAAATAGTCAAAGAATTAGTGGAACAAGTGCTGACTAATCGAAAAGCTGACGTTAAAAAGTTACGGGAAGATGCAGCGATAATGATGAGTTGTAAACGTTCGATTAAGGCCAATCACTATTTGACAAAAGATGATATGATAAAGCTCTTATTTGATTTAAGAAAAGCCGAACATCCATTTACTTGTCCACATGGAAGACCTGTTATTGTTCATTTTTCCACGTATGAAATTGAAAAGATGTTTAAACGAGTTATGTAAAATTTTTTAGGATTACCATACACTTTCATTAAAATAATCTAGTGAAAGTAACTCTAAAAGGCACTGCAATTTGCAGTGCCTTTTCAATTCTGAATTTTATCCCAAAATAGAGAAACCATTTCCGTTTTTACATATATAGGTAAAGAATGGATACTAACTAAAACCATTTCTCGTTTTACAGAATTCTAGTATAATTGAGAGAATACAGAAGAGAAGGAATGATTACATGAAAAGCAAAATGAATCAGTTGTTTGAAACCCAAAAGAAAGTTCATGTGTTGTATTCGTTTAATGAAATGGAAAATTACATGAAACAGGTTTTGAGTTACATCATAGATGGAGTTGCGGCGGGAGATTACGTTATTCTTATTGAAAATGACCGTGTTTACCCTATTATTTATAAAGAACTAAGCAATCGTTTAGCGGAGGATCAAATGAAGTTCGTTCACTTTGTAAACAGCTTCGATTTCTATTTTTCAAGTGGCAGTTATCATCCACCTGCAATCGCTGATTACTTTAATAAGATGGTACAACCCTACTCGGAAAATAAAATCTCTTTCCGATCATGGGCACATGTGGAGTGGGCAACTATGGAAGAGCCGCTTCATCTCATAGAAGATTTCGAGAAAATTGTAGACGAAGCTGTAAATCAGCAGTCATTTCCATTAATTTGTGCGTATGAAGGAAAGAGAATGCCTGACTACCTCAAAACGATTTTGATGGAAACACATCCATATGTTCTAATGGAAGATGAATTAATCGTCTCAGAACAATATCAGCCATCGAATATATTGAAATAAAACACGCTTAGGATATTCCTAAGCGTGTTTTTTTAACGAAAAAGTGATACAAGCTAAAACTTTTTTCCATGTTATTTCTCTATTGTTTAAAGTTGATAAAGTTGGAGAAGCTACAGATAAAAAGCAATTCCGCATAAAGGAGACAATCAAATGACCGAGTTTCCAATTATACATACGAATATTTGGGATGCACTGTGGGCGATACCTGTCATCATGATATTGATAATCGTCCTCAAAGTGTTTCTGCCTATTTCTTCAAAATACATTCCAGCATGTGCTACTGCCATTGGGTTGATTATTTCTATATTTATTAGTCATCCTCAAAATTTATCAGCAGGTATTTTTATGGGATTTTTTTATAGTGCTGCCGCAATAGGGACGTACGCTTCATTAAAAACAACATTAAAGGCATACCGAAGTTAATTAAAAAAAAGCCCAACGAAGAACTAGCTTATGCTAGTCGTTCGTTGGGTTTTCTTGATTAAACCACAATGGATCATCATTTTCAACTTCACCGTTATAGTTAATCAACACTTCTTCTCCAGCTTTAATATCTTTGTATGCAAAGAAATCAAAAGTATGATTGTCAAAATTAATATCATACATTGCATTTGGTTGGTATGAGTGATTAAATAACATTCCATATCCTAATACCAATGCAGTATGATTGATGCCATACTCAAAAGCATAATCAGCTAAAAGCGTCTTCTCAACATGTTCATGTTGTTCATTTGGATAGGGGAGAACGGGTGCTTCATGAATGAGTTCACCTTTTTTAATATCTCTTTTTGCAAATACGCCGCGATTTAACTCTCCGTCACTTAATGTAGATGTTTTGATTTCGATCATTAGGTTCACCTTCTCAATTCGTTTGTTAATTGTTTAATACTTACCGGAAGATATGCTAACTGTTAAACACCCCAGCAAGTTACAAGTATAACATGTGAAATCTAAATCGTAATCTTACAAAGAAAACAGATAATCATAATAGTTATTTTTCAGTTAAGCCCTTAAAAATCGTATCAATATTCCATTCCATCATTTTGATATAAGTATCTCCATCTTCGCCTGGCTTACCGATAGAGTCAGTGAATACTTTGCCGAATATCGGAACTCCTGTTTCAGCAGACACGGTTTCCATGCTTCGAGGGTCTATACTTGTTTCAACAAATAATACAGGATCTTTTTTCGTATTAATAAAATCAACTACTGATTTTACTTGTTCAGGTGAGCCTTGATTTTCAGAGTTGATTTCCCAAATATAAGCTGCTTCAAAATCATATGCTTCAGAGAAATATTTAAAGGCACCTTCGCTAGTAATTAAGAGACGCTGTTCTTTTGGAATCTCATTATAACGCGAAACTGATTCCTCATGAAGAGTTTCAAGTTTCTCAATGTATTCTTTAGCGTTCTTTTCATATACATCAGCATGTTCTGGGTCAACTTTAATCAAGCCATCTCTTGCATTTTCAGCATATTTAATTCCGTTGCGAATATCTAACCAGGCATGAGGATCTTCTTCAGATTCTTTCCCTATAGTGGTCAAATATTTCGGTTGAACACCTTCACTCATTTGAAATACAGGTGAATCTTTTTCGCCTTTGTTGGCAGTAAGCAATAGTTTTTCGAACCACGAGTTTCCAGCTTCTAAATTAAGTCCATTATAGAATACGGCATCCGCATCTGTTGTCAATTGAACATCTTTTGGAAGTGGGTCATACTCATGCGGATTTGAACCAACTGGAGCGAGTGTATGAATTTCTACTCGATCTCCACCCACATTTTTCACAATATCGTAGATAATTGAATAGGTAGCGATGACTTGAATTTTATCATTTGGATTTTTGGAAGCATTTTCATCTTCTTTCCCACACGCTGAAATAAGTAAGAGCAATATAATGCTCATGATGCTTGCAAAATATTTTATAGTTTTCATCTTAATCCTCCATACATAATTATGATTGTGAATGCATTTCTCTTTTTCGTGCACTTTTAATTGTGCGCCATACTAAACCTTGCTTCGGTGAAAATAAAAACGCAAGCACAAATAAAGCAGTGGCAGCAAGTACAATGGTCGCACCTGAAGCTAAGTTGTAAGTGTAACTAAAATATAATCCGAGTATGGATGACAATACACCGATCCCTGCTGAAAGGTAAATCATGACCCACAGTCGATCCGTTAATAAATACGCGGTCGAAGCGGGCGTAATAAGCATAGCTACTACAAGAATAATGCCTACTGTTTGTAATGAAGCCACAGTTACTAAAGTAAGAAGAGCCATTAAAAAGTAATGAATGACTTTTGTAGGTAACCCATATGCAGCAGCCATCGTTGGATCAAACGAACTAACCAGTAGTTCCTTATAAAAAACAAAAATACTTACAAGCACGAAAATGCCAATGAAAAGAGTCGACCACATCTCAGATGGGCGAACGGCAAGCACATTCCCAAAAAGAATATGGTATAAATCCGTGCTGCTTTTCATCAATGTGATGAGAATGATCCCTGATGCAAAAGCAGCAGTGAACATGATACCGATTGAGACATCATTTTTAATCCGACTATTTTGGCTGATGAAGCCAATACCTAGTGCCGTTATTAATCCAGTAAACACAGCTCCAATAAAGAAGTTAATACCAAGCAGATAAGAGAGGGCAACTCCAGGGAGCACGGCATGAGAAATTGCATCACCCATCAAAGCCATTCCTCGTAGAATAATAAAACATCCGATGACTCCACAAATGATTCCAACCATTATAGAAGTCAATAAGGCTTTTTGTAAAAAATCATATTGGATCAGCGCTTCAATAAAATTCATCATACTTTCACCTCTTCGCCAACCATTGAAGGAAATTGATTTGTATAAGCTCTACTTAAGACTTGTGGTTGAAAGACTTCTTCAACATCTCCATGTCCGATTAACTCTTTGTTTAATAAAATCAATTCATTAAAGTAATCACTAGCTTTACTTAAATCATGATGGACAACGACGACCGTTTTTCCGTTATCTCGGAGCTCTTTTAAAATCGAGATAATCTTCTCTTCACTCGTGACATCAACGCCAACGAATGGCTCATCTAGAAAATACATCTCAGGTTTTTGTGCCAATGCTCGAGCAAGGAAGACTCTTTGCTGTTGACCACCTGATAGTTCTCCTATTTGACGATTAGAAAGCTCGGCTATTCCAACTTTTTCTAAACACTCCATAGCTAATAACTTATGTTCTTTTTTAGGACGTTTGAAGACTCCTAAGTTCGGATAAGTCCCTAATAAGACTGTATCCATAACCGTGATTGGGAAATCCCAGTCGATATTGTTTCGTTGAGGAACATAGGCAACTTTCGTTTTCATTTCTTTTATTGAACTGCCTAGTATTTCAACTTTCCCAGTGTCCTTTTTGATTAAATTTAACAAAACCTTTAAAAGTGTTGATTTACCGGCACCATTTGGTCCAATAATTCCAACCAAATTGCCTTCTTCAACTGTAAAACTAACATTTTTTAATGCTTCAGTACCGTTATACGAAACAAATAAATCGCTAACTGTTATAGCTGTTGTCATGATATTTTCCTCCTGTATTTAAGATGCCAAATCGACATAATCTTTATATAAAAATAATTATTTCCTATTTGAAAAAAAGTTTCCTTAGAACAACTATATGCGTAAACCATTCAGAAAGCAACTCAATAAGTAAAATATATGTTGTATAGTGTGCAACCGTGTACCAGATTTAATTCTATTCATGTGAGTATTGTGTTTCATATACATTCATTTAGGAAAAACAGTATAATTAAAGGAAATAATTTCTTGCAAAACTTTGGTTTTCAATAGTCGAATTTAGATAGGAAAATAACCACAAAATAGTTCTTTTATTATTTTGATGAACGTAATTGGGGGAATGAGCATGGGAGAATACATGTTAGCAATTGATCAGGGAACAACGAGTTCGAGAGCTATTCTTTTTAATAATGAAGGAGAACTTGTACATACAGCTCAAAAAGAATTTCAACAATATTTTCCGAAACCAGGTTGGGTAGAACATAATGCAAATGAAATTTGGGGGTCTGTCCTTTCAGTGATAGCTGCAGTTTTAACTGAAAGTGGCATTCAACCGACTAATATTCACGGGATTGGGATTACGAATCAACGTGAGACAACGGTAGTTTGGAACAAAAAAACGGGACGTCCGATTTACAATGCAATTGTATGGCAGTCAAGACAAACTCAGGAAATCGTAGATGCATTGAAAAATGAGGATTTAGAAAAGTGGTTTCAAGAAAAAACAGGATTGCGATTAGATCCTTATTTTTCAGGAACGAAAGTCAAATGGATATTAGACCATGTAGAAGGAGCTAAAGAATTAGCGCAACAAGGAGATTTATTATTCGGCACCATTGATTCATGGTTAATATGGAAGTTATCCGGAGAGAAAGAACATATTACCGATTATTCGAATGCCTCTCGGACGTTATTATTTAATATTCATGACTTAAAGTGGGACGACGAAATCTGTGAGAAGTTAAATATCCCTATTTCGATGTTACCCAAAGTTTCATCATCTTCAGAGGTGTATACAAAAACAGATCCGTCCGTTTTCTATGGTGCTGCAGTTCCAATTGCAGGAGCAGCTGGCGATCAACAAGCTGCGTTGTTTGGACAGTGTTGTTTCGAAAAGGGAACCGCGAAAAATACTTACGGCACTGGGTGCTTTATGTTATTGAATACTGGAGAAACAGCAGTTACCTCTGCTAATGGTTTATTGACAACAATTGCATGGGGAATCGATGGTAAAGTGACGTATGCATTGGAAGGTAGTGTTTTTGTAGCCGGCTCGGCGATTCAATGGCTAAGAGACGGACTCCGAATGGTGAAAAACGCTTCGGACAGTGAGTCATATGCCAAAAAAGTTGATTCTACAGAAGGCGTATATGTGGTGCCTGCTTTTGTTGGTCTAGGAACACCTTACTGGGATTCAGATGCCAGAGGTGCTATTTTTGGATTAACACGTGGAACTTCAAAAGAACATTTTATTCGAGCCACACTTGAATCTCTCGCTTATCAAACAAAAGATGTGTTAGATACGATGGAGCAAGACGCAGAGATGAAAGTTGAGATACTTCGTGTTGATGGTGGAGCGGTGAACAATGAGTTTCTTATGCAATTCCAAAGTAATTTACTTGAACTAGAAGTTGAGTTAGCTAAATTAAACGAATCTACGGCACTTGGCGCGGCCTATTTAGCTGGTCTTGCAACAGGTTTTTGGTCTGATTTAGAAGACATCAAAAAAATGCGTAGCAGTAAAAAAACCTATTCACCTAAAATGGATAAAGAGAAAATAAAAGAACTCTACAGTGGTTGGCAAAAAGCAGTAGCAGCAACACGACTGTTTAAATAAAGGAGAGATACTTGATGCTATCAGCAATTGGACGCTCTACTAACATCCAGACCCTGAATACTTTCGAATTTGACTTACTTGTCATTGGTGGTGGAATAACTGGAGCGGGTATTGCTCTTGATGCCGTTACACGTGGGTTGTCTGTTGCTTTAGTTGAAATGCAAGACTTTGCAGCGGGTACTTCAAGTCGTTCAACAAAGCTCGTACATGGTGGACTGCGCTATTTGAAACAATTTGAAGTGAAAATGGTAGCTGAAGTAGGAAAAGAACGTGAAATTGTTTATGAAAATGCTGTTCATGTAACAGAGCCGGAATGGATGCTATTACCGTTTCATAAAGGAGGCACATTTGGACCGATTTCAACGTCAGTTGGTCTTCGTGTGTATGATTTTTTAGCAGGAGTCAAACGGGACGAACGCCGTCAAATGTTATCTACTGAGGAAACCAAAAGAAAAGAGCCACTATTAAAAACAGAAGGACTTCGTGGTGCAGGTTACTACGTGGAATACCGTACAGACGATGCTCGTTTAACGATAGAAGTCATAAAAAAAGCGGCTGAAAAAGATGCGATTTGCGTAAACTATGTGAAGGCAGAATCCTTTGTCTATAATCAAGGTAAAATAAATGGAGCTAAAGTAGTGGATCAGCTCTCTGGACAACATGCGACTATTCATGCAAAAAATATCGTGAATGCGACGGGTCCCTGGGTAGACGATGTTAGAATTAAAGATTCAATTGAAAATGGCAAACAGCTTCGAATGACAAAAGGAGTCCATGTGGTTGTTGATCAAACTATTTTCCCACTTAAACAAGCTGTCTATTTTGATACTCCAGATGGTCGAATGGTATTTGCAATACCACGAAATGGTAAGACATATGTTGGAACGACGGACACTTTTTATGGCGAAGATCCAAAAAATCCGATTGCTACAAGTGAAGATGTAGCTTACTTATTAGAAGCGATAAGTTTTATGTTTCCTAGTATCCAATTATCACCACTTCAAGTTGAGTCGACATGGGCTGGCGTAAGGCCGCTAATCTTTGAAGAAGGAAAAGACCCGTCTGAGATTTCTCGTAAAGATGAAATCTGGGAATCAGCGAGTGGGCTCTTGACAATTGCTGGTGGCAAATTAACAGGTTACCGCAAAATGGCTGAAATGGTCGTGAATCGAGTATGTAAAAATACCAAATCATCTTACGGGCCTTCTATTACGAAACATCTCCCCTTATCCGGTGGGGCTGTTGGCGGCTCAAAAGGGTTTAAATCCTTTGTGGAAATGAAAGCTTTAGAAGGTCAACGTTACGGATTGTCATACGATGAATCACGTCAACTAGCATCGTTTTATGGAACGAATGTACATCACTTATTTGCCTATGCAAGTGTGCTGCAAAATAAATCATATGGATTGCCTTTGCCATTAGCGGCTAAACTTGCCTATGGCATCCAATTTGAAATGACTTGTACACCCGCCGATTTTTTTATTCGCCGAACAGGTAATTTATATTTCAATATAGATGAAGTGCATGCTTATAAAGAGCAAGTATGTCAAATGATGAAAGCTCAACTTGGCTATTCAGAAAATCAAGTTGATTTCTATCGATTTGATTTAGATAAACAAATGCACGCAGCAATAGCCTTCCGAGAGGAGAAAGCCAAATGACCAAAAGTATACATTATGTCAAAATGTCAGATGGGTATGAAATCTACACAGTTGTTTATAAACCAAACAAGCCGCCTATAGGACATATCCATTTTTTACACGGCATGGCTGAACACATTGGGCGATATGAAGAATTTGCGACTCATTTGGTCAACCAAGGATATGTCGTGTCAGGGCATGATCATCGTGGACATGGGCATTCGGGTCAAAAGCAAAGTCAAGTTGGATTTTTTGGTGAGAAAGATGGATTTGAACGAGTGACAGAAGATGTACGAGAAGTTTTGCAAGACGTTCGCAAGGATATCACAAGCGATAGTCCCATTCTATTTACTCATAGTATGGGGTCATTTATTGGAAGAAGATATATTCAAAAGTATGGAGAATCAATCTCCAAAATTATTCTATCAGGTACGGGTGGACCAATTGGTTTGAAAGGGTCACTTGGAAAATGGATGGCAAAAGGATTCTGCCAAGTCAAGGGAATACAAACTGAGAATCAATTATTAAACAAACTGACATTTGGTAAATATAATGCAGCTTTTAAAGGTTCCAAAACTGATTTTGATTGGCTAAGTTCAGATCCTATAGAAGTTCAAAAATATATCGATGATCCTTTATGTGGGTTTGTCGCAAGCAATCAATTTTTCGTGGACCTTTTAAGTGGATTACAAATGGTTCATAATAAAAAAGAAATCGCCCATATTCCAAAGGATCTTCCGATTCTCATGATATCAGGTTCGCTGGACCCCGTAAGTCAAAATGGAAAACAACTCTGGGTAGTTGCTGAACAATATAAAAAAGCGGGACTGAGTGATATTACTGTAGTAATAACTGAAGGAAAAAGGCATGAATTGCTAATGGAAATTGGAAGAGAAGAAACCTATGAGGTAATAACAAAATGGATGGAGAAAAAATGATGGATTTAGATGTACTTGCCATAGTGGGACCGACTGCTTCTGGAAAAACCGCGCTCTCGATTAAACTAGCGAAATTGTTAAATGGGGAAATTATTAATGGTGATTCTATGCAAGTTTACAAAGGCCTTGATATCGGCACAGCAAAAGTTACACATGGTGAAATGGAAGGTATTCCTCATCACTTACTAGATATAAAAGAACCTACAGAGTCGTTTTCAGTTGCAGAGTACCAGCAATTAGTTCGTGAGAAAATTGCTGAAATTCGATCAAGAGGGAAATTACCTATTCTAGTGGGTGGTACTGGATTGTATGTTCAATCTGTTTTATATGACTTTCAATTTACAGAGGACCGAGTTGATGAAAAGGTACGCAGTGGCTATTACGACGAACTAAAACAACTTGGCCCTGAAGCCATGCATGCAAAGCTCAAACTAATCGATCCACAAAGTGCAGCTGTAATACATCCGAATAATACCCGCCGAGTAGTACGTGCGTTAGAAATCGCAGAACACTCTGATACAACAAAATCGGCTGAAACACAAAATCAAGGTCATGAGGCTATGTATCGTCATGTAATATTAGGGTTGCAATTGGATAGAGAACTATTATATGAACGAATTAATTTACGAGTAAATCGTATGATTGAACAAGGACTAGTAAATGAAGCCAAGCAATTATGGGAGCGAGAAATTAAAGATGTACAAGCAGTTCAAGCTATCGGATATAAAGAGATCTACACTTATTTTGAAAATCAATCCACGTTGCAGGAAGCGATTGAACAAATTAAGCAAAATTCGCGACGGTATGCAAAGCGTCAGCTTACATACTTCCGAAATAAATTGCCGGTAAAATGGATTGAACCAGAACTTGCTATATCAGAATTACTTCCAATAATTAAACAGGATTTGCAGGAATCTGCTCATTAAAAGCGAATAGTAAATAGTGTACCTAAATAATTATACAAACAAACAATTGCGTTTATATAGGAGGAAATAGAAAATGAAGCCGATAAACATTCAAGATGTCTTTTTAAATCAATTAAGAAAAAACAAAGTATTCATTACAGTGTTTTTATTAAATGGATTCCAGTTAAAAGGACATGTTCAATCTTATGATAACTTTACAGTGTTGTTAGAGTCAGACGGTAAACAACAACTAATTTATAAACATGCGATCTCAACCTTTGTTCCTTCAAAACCAGTATCATTAACAACTGAAGAAGTGTAATAACGTTGTTAGACAAAAAGATGTATAATATTAGGGGTGTAAAACACAACTAATTGGGGGTATAAATATGAAAACAATTCAACCTGAAGAATTACAAGCTAAACTAGACGCTGGTGAAACAGTTCATATGATTGATGTTCGTGAAGCAGATGAAGTAGCTGCAGGTAAAATTCCAGGAGCACAGCATCTTCCATTAGGGTTAGTAGAGTTCAAGCATCAAGAATTGGATAAGACTGAAGAATATGTAATCATTTGTCGCTCAGGTGGCCGAAGTGGAAAAGCGTGTGAATACCTTGAAAGTCAAGGATTTGACGTAACGAACATGTCTGGCGGTATGTTAGAATGGCAAGGCGAAGTAGAATTATAAAAAAGAATGATAATAAAAAAGCAGCTTTTCTCGGTTTCGAGTTAAGCTGCTTTTTCTGATGGTCTTAAAGTACGGAAGGGTAAACGCCATTTATATAGATAAGAAATAACCCGTAATGTTGTCGTTGAGACAAATAAAACATAAAGTGCAATGTCGGTTACTGCTATTCCAAATCCGATTACTAGTCCCGTAATTACAGCCCAAACTGCATATATTTCGTTTCGAAGAACAAGAGGTTTTCGTTTGGCAAGGACATCTCGAACGATGCCTCCACCAGAACCAGTTAATACCGCTGCTACTATAGTTGCACTTATCGGTAACCCTAACTGAACAGCAAACAATGCACCTTGTATGGCGAATGCTGACAAACCAATGGCATCGAAGAAATTTCCCCAACGGTTCCAATGTTTCAATAAATTTTGTGGAAATAAAAAAACGGCAGTAATAGCAAACAGGGCAATTTGAAACATCATATCTTGTTCCCACAATGCTGATACCGGTACTCCTATTAATAAATTCCGAATCGCGCCTCCACCGAATGCAGTCACAATTCCGAGTAAATAAACACCAAATAAATCATATTCTTCTTCCATGGCAACAATCGCACCAGAAACTGCAAAGGCAATTGTTCCAATAATATTTAATACATCCCAAGCCACTTCACATTCCTCCAAAATTCAATAGAACGAATTAAATTGTAGCAGATTTTCATACAATTACAATAGCTTTGTTACCTAGCCTTCATAAATAGTTGACGATAAGGGTGGGACTGATAAGATGAAGAGTGAAAATAAAAGAGTGAAAATCCTAGAATTGAGGAAATTATCGTGACATTCCAATCCGTATTAAATCAAGACTTATTATCAGAAGCTAAACAAATCGAACAACAAATATCAGCACAGCATAATGAAGTGGATCACATTGCTTTTTTGAATCAAGAAAAAGTTATAACTGCATTTAGAAAACATCAAGTTAGTGACTTTCATTTACATCCTTCAAATGGCTATGGTTACGACGATGAAGGAAGAGATAATTTAGAACGTGTTTATTCAGAAGTGTTTGGAGCTGAGGCGGCGCTAGTCAGGGCTCAAATTATTTCAGGTACACATGCCATTACCATTAGTCTGTTTGGGATACTGCGTCCTGGAGACGAATTGTTGTACATTACTGGTAAACCATATGATACATTGCAATCCATTGTCGATGGTGGCGAGCAAGATACTGGCTCACTGAAAGACTTTAACATTTCTTATCAACATATAGATCTACTAGAAGATGGAGGTATTGATTGGACAAATGTTCAGCAAGCCATTTCAGATAAGACAAAAGTAATTGCGATTCAACGTTCAAAAGGATACGCAAATCGACCTTCATTCACCATCGAACAAATTGAAAAAATGACAAAAAGAATTCGTTCCCTTAAACCAGAGGCAATTATTTTCGTTGATAATTGTTATGGTGAGTTTGTTGAAAAGCTTGAACCTACTGATGTAGGAGTCGATTTGATGGCTGGATCACTTATTAAGAATCCGGGTGGGGGACTAGCGAAAATTGGTGGTTATATTGCTGGTCAAAAAAAATATGTGGATATGTGTGCGTACCGAATGACTTCTCCGGGTATAGGTGGAGAGGCTGGTCCTTCTTTAAATACATTAGCGGATATGTATCAAGGATTTTTCTTGGCTCCTCATGTGGTAGCACAAGCTGTAAAAGGGGCTATTTTCACTTCGGCTTTACTTGAAAAAATTGGCATGGACACCTCGCCTCATTATCTTGAAAAAAGAACAGACTTAATACAATCGGTATCATTTAAAACGGCCCAACAAATGATTCAATTTTGTCAGGCCATTCAAGCAAATTCACCAATCAATGCTCACTTTTCTCCAGAACCTGCTTATATGCCTGGCTATGAGGATGACGTAATAATGGCTGCGGGTACTTTCGTACAAGGTTCAAGTATCGAATTAACAGCTGATGGTCCAATACGCCCCCCTTACACTGCATTCATCCAAGGAGGATTAACTTATGAACATATTAAATTCGCGATTCTTTCTGCTGTTCAACAACTACAAGAAAAAAATCGCAGTAAAATTATAATAAATAAAAAATTCCTATGTTAGATTATATGACATGGTATTGACAGGAAAGTTAACATATAGTATGATAACACTTGTGAAAGCGTAGGTGAGTCAAGTGAGTCAACAATTAAGAAGATCCATGCCATTACTACCAATTAGCATTGTTATGCAGCTCACGGAATTGACTGCCAGACAAATTCGCTATTATGAAGATCATGATTTAATTCACCCCGCTCGTACAGATGGCAATCGACGCATGTTTTCATTAATTGATGTCGACACTTTATTGGAGATAAAAGATTTTCTCGAACAAGGTATTAATATGGCGGGCATAAAAAAATTATTTGAATTGAAAAACCAACCTATCATTCCGGAAATTAAAGCACAGATGACGGATGCGGAACTACGAAGTATTTTGCGAATTGAAATGCAACAAGCAGGTAGATTTCAAAAGGCTTCATTAAGACAAGGTGATTTATCTCGTTTTTATCACTAAGCGAGCTAGAATATAATAAACTTTTAGGAGAGTGACAATAAGTGAGCAAGTACACAAAAAGCGACATTCATAAGTTTGTAAAAGAGCAGGAAGTTAATTTTATACGTTTACAATTTTCCGATATTCTTGGAACGATAAAAAATGTTGAGATACCTGTAAGCCAGCTTGACAAAGCTCTTGATAATAAAATGATGTTTGACGGATCTTCAATTGAAGGTTTCGTACGTATTGAAGAGTCTGACATGTATTTAGTTCCAGATTTAAACACGTGGGTAGTTTTCCCATGGATTACTGGTAAAGGGAAAGTAGCACGTTTGATTTGTGATGTGAATAAAGCAGATGGATCACCTTTCGCTGGAGATCCACGCAGTAACTTGAAACGAGTATTAAAAGAAATGGAAGAATTAGGTTTTACAAGCTTTAACTTGGGACCTGAACCTGAATTTTTCTTATTTAAATTAGATGAACGTGGAGAACCAACACTAGAATTAAATGATACAGGTGGATATTTCGATTTAGCACCTATGGACTTAGGTGAAAACTGCCGACGTGATATTGTTCTAGAATTAGAAGAGATGGGCTTTGAAATCGAGGCTTCTCACCATGAAGTAGCACCTGGACAACACGAAATTGACTTTAAATATGCAGATGCAGTAACTGCTTGTGATAATATTCAAACATTTAAACTAGTAGTTAAAACAATCGCACGTAAGCACGGATTACATGCTACATTTATGCCTAAACCATTATTTGGTGTAAACGGTTCAGGTATGCACATGAACGTTTCATTATTTAATGGAAAAGATAATGCCTTTTTTGAAGAGTCAGGTGATTTGAAATTAAGCGAAACAGCTTATCAATTCATGGCTGGTATTTTGAAACATGTACAAGGATTTACAGCGATTACTAACCCGACTGTTAATTCATACAAACGATTAGTGCCTGGTTATGAAGCGCCTTGTTACGTTGCTTGGTCTGCTCAAAACCGTAGCCCACTTATTCGTATCCCATCTTCACGTGGCGTAAGTACACGCGTAGAAGTCCGTTCAGTAGACCCTGCAGCTAACCCGTATCTTGCGATGGCAGTAATCTTGAAAGCTGGACTTGATGGTATCAAAAACAAAATGACGCCACCACCTGCTGTTGACCGTAACATTTACGTAATGAATAAAGAGGAGCGTCTTGCAAATGGCGTTGAAGATCTTCCAGCTTCGTTATATGATGCATTAGAAGAACTTGGAAAAAATAAAACGATTCGTGAAGCACTTGGTGAACATATTTATGCAAACTTCGTGGATTCAAAAGAAATCGAATGGGATATGTTCAGAACATCTGTACACCCATGGGAACGCGAACAATATTTGAAAATGTATTAATAAGAAAGCGTTGGGGCTGAAAGGCTCTGACGTTTTTTTTGTTCGGAAAAATTTGTTCGTGGTAGGTAGTGTGGAATGATACCACATTTCTCCCACATATTATTCGATTTGTTTCATATACTCATCGAACTTTTCAAGTGATCTTGAGGCAATCCGTTTGGATACATGGGTATATATATCTGCTGTAATTTGCATAGAACCATGTCCTACCCGTTCTTGTACATACTTCATATCCGCCCCAGCTTCAAGTAACATTACAGCGTGTGTATGTCTCGTGGAGTGAATCGGTAATGATTCATGTTTAATGTTTTCTAAACTTGCCTTGAACGCATTGTAAAGAGTTGATTTAGGCAATGGTGAGCCATCATCACGACATAGCACAAGATTTAATTGATGTTGATAAGCATCGCCCAAATACAACTTTCGTTGATTTTGATATTTCATGTGTTCTTTTAGTTCTTTCATCAATGATGATCGAACATCAATGGTCCGTAAAGAATTGAAGTTTTTTGTATCCCCTAGAATTTCCTCTCCTTCTTCTGGTTGGAAGTTTAATGAGTTATCAATAGTAATGGTTTCATTCTTCCAGTCGATATCCGTCCATTGCAATGCTGCTCCTTCACCTTTACGCATACCAGTTTCAAGCAAAACTTTAAAAAACAGTCCATAAGTCTGACCGCGTTTATATAGGAATTGAAGGACTGCTGGAATGAGTTGTGGTTCCATGAATTTTAGCTTTTTTACTTCGCGTTTTTTTATACTCACATTTTCACAAGGGTTTTTGAGGATATAACCATTTATAACGGCTCTCTTAAGAGCTTGAAAGGCAACATTATGAATACGTCTAGCAGTCTCTGTTGATAAACCTTCTTCAACTTTACCATCAATAAATTTTTGATACATCATAGGTTTAATATCTTTAAGGTACATATTCCCCAAGTGAGGTATTATGTGATTAATAATTACAGTGCGATAGGTCTTGAAAGTATTAGGTTTTAGCTTGTCCTTCACATATGTTGCAAGCCAATCATGGAAGTAATCGGAAAGAATTATTTCATCCTGTTCCTTACCATTCATCAGCCCTTGTTCAATATTATTTGCAGCAATTTGTGCTTCTTTCTTGGTTTTAAACCCGCTCTTAGAAACCTCTTTCCAAATATCAGAATAGGGATCCTTGTACCTAACTCTATACTGCCAAAAATTCCCGCTTTTTCTGTATGAAGCCATAGCATAGTCAATTCCTTTCTTATTCATTAATTTAAATCCAAATTACTTGCATTTACATCAATAAGATATCAACTATATGGTCAGTTATTTTTATTTCAAATAAAATATGCCATTAACTACACCTCACATATCGTCTTCAAAAAGGGTTTCCAATATACGGCTTATTTTACCCCGTTGAGCATCAGTCAATAGCATATCGTTGAAATACAGATATTTCGTATTTTGTAATATTTTGTCCAAGTAGACATTATCATTTTCGTGCTTTTGTAATGACTTATTTAAAATCATTCTCTTCTTGTGATTCAGGCTGGCGTACTCTTCTTCACTGATGTCAATGATTCCTTCTTTGCCCCACCATTTTACGTATGGAATTTTAGTTTTAGCGGAGATAAAACCGTACAAATCATTTACACCCATTACTTGTCCGTATTTATTTAGTAATTCAATATCTTTAGTTCCATCCCTTTCAATCATTTTTTGTTTAATTGCTGAGATACCTGACTCATTTTCTATTTCTAATCGAGTTTTCATGGATTTGATTCTTATATTAATAATGTCATAGTACCCGGGGTAAATAAGAGGGTTTTTTAAAGCTTCATTAGTTTCGATTACATTTAGCATGGGTTGCGTTTTCTTACTAATACGATTAACTAACTCTATAAATGGTTCAGCATATAGATCAGCTATTTTAGTAATAAAATTAATTGATGGAGTTCGTTTACCATTCTCTACATTAGAAAGATACCCTTGTGTTACTTCTAGCTTGTCAGCAGTTTCCTGCAGTGTTAATTCCATTTCTTTTCTACGCTTCCTTAAGTAAATTCCTAAATTATTTTCAAATTCCTTCGTGTTCATATCGTTCAACTCCTAGAATAATTATCTATAGCCTATTATATAACAAAATCATAAAATAAGATATATTTTAGTTTTCTATATCTTTCAGTTGCTAATCTTTTTTGTTTATGCTAAATTCAAATTGTGGTAATTTTATATCTTAAAATGAATGGAGGAATAAAATGATTAATTTGCAGTTAGATGAAAACTTACTAGAACAAATTTACAAGGAAAAAGTCGATGATTATTTGAAATCTGTAGAAAAAGAAAGTATGTTCATGACATTTAATGATCTTGTCAAATACTTGAACATGAGTAATGTTTCGATTCGAGAATATATTTTGTGGCGTAATGATTTTCCAAAGATTCGATTAGGTAGAAAATTTTTATTCCCGCGTAAAGAAGTTGCTAATTTTATGGAGAAGTATCTGGAAGAAGTCAGAGCAGTTGGGGGAGATATACATGCGATGAAACGTCACAAGAATGGTCACTAATTGCTTGAATGAAAAACACGGTAACATGAAAAAAAGCCACTAACCTTGTTGGGCAAGGAAAGCAGCAGATTGAAAAATATTCTTGATAAAAGTATATCAAAAAAAGTCGCAATATTCAATAATCAAATGATGTGTCAGTAAACATCACTACAAATTGATGAGGATAGTCCTCATGTTATTGGAATGGGTATTAAGAAAATGGAAATTCAATGAAGTTAATTATCTTAATATTCAATTTGTTTATTTATGAAAAAACATGATTGGAGAATGGTGAAAATGGTAATTAAAAATTTCAAAGAAATCTTGAAACCAAAGTTTGATTCTATCCCTAATGAATTGAAGAAAGCATCTCAATGGGTTTTATGGAAAGGTAAACAAAACAACCATGAAGTCTGGGAAAAGGTTCCGTGTCAAACAAATGGAAAACTTGCAAGTTCAACAGACCCAAATACATGGGCGTCTTTCGCTGATATTCAAGCTGCTTACGAATACGCCCCTCACAAATACGGTGGAATTGGATTTGTTCTTACTAAAGATGATCCATATGCAGTAATGGACATAGACAGTGTGAATATGAAAACTCCACCACCCTACGCATTAGAATTATCGAATATAAGCTTTGCTGAACAATCGCCAAGTAAAACAGGTATTCATGTATGGGTAAAATTTAACCATGACAAAGAAAAATACATGAATAAAGTTGTTAATTCCAATATTGAAATATACGATACTGGAAGATTCATGACAGTTACAGGAGACGTTATTACTGATAAACCTATTGCGGAAGGCGAAAGTGTACAACTTGTAGTTGATAAATACTTTACACGTCTTTCTAAGAAATTGGCTTTAATGGAGACTAACGAACATCCATTGGTCCAGTTAGACGATAAAAGTGTAATACAAAGGATGTTATCTTCAAAAAATGGAGAAAAAATTAAAGCATTGTTGAATGGAGATTGGAGCATTTACGTTAGCCATTCGGAGGCGGATTTTGCACTGTGTAGTCATTTAGCTTATTGGACAAGAAATAATATTGAACAAATTGATCGCCTTTTTAAATCTTCTGGCCTTTATAGGGTTGAAAAATGGTCGAGAGATGACTATCGTATGGAAACGATCCGTAAATCCCTATGTGAAACTCCTTATTCGGACTCAAGTGAACAATTGCTCATCGTAAACGGAAAACAAACTTTTATTCCCTTAGGTTATAAAGTTGATGGGGGAAATCTATACCAAACAAAGATAATAAAGGGCTTGGAAGTGTTACAACTAATCTGTCGTACTGTTCCTATCCTAACAAAACGACTTGTAGATATCGAAACTTTCGAAGAAGGTTATGAATTGCGATGGAATGATAACCAAAAAGAACGAGTTGAAATTGTATCTTCAAGGTCAATGGCTGAAACAAAGGAGATGCTCAATCTTCGAAACATAGGATTTCCCGTGACATCAAATAATTCTAGGAAAATCATTGAGTTTCTTGAGAAATTTCAAACCATAAACACCGTACCGATTGGAAAAAGTGTGGGTCGTATCGGGTTAATCAAAGGGGAAATAATTCACCCATTGTTGGAACAAAACTTTACGATTAACCCACAAAGTTCAGGAGAAAGGCAACTCCACCAAGCCTTTAAAGAGAAGGGGACGTTGCAAGATTGGAAGGAAAACATCCTAGATGTTATAAAACCTTTTCCAAAGGTCATGTTTATGACACTCTCTTCTTTTGCTAGTGTGCTATTACATGATTATGACGTACCAAGTTTCATTGTCGATTTAAGCGGAAATACATCTCAAGGCAAAAGTACTGCATTGAAGGTGGCTTCAAGCGTGTGGGGGGTCCCATCGTTACATGGTTACATGCAAACCTTCAACGCCACACCGATATCGTTTGAAAGGAAATCAGTCTTCCTTAACTCATACCCATTTATCGTTGACGATTCCAAGTCAGGAGATTACCGAATATACGAAGATATCATTTATTCGTTCGCATCGGGTCGTGGGAGAGCGAGGGGTGCTCTTCAGGGATCTTGTTTAGAAGGGACTTGGCAACAAATTATGTTAACAAGCGGTGAAGCAAAACTTTCCAGCTATGTAATGAAAAATTCTGGTGGTGTAGAAGGCCGTATTGTTCATATTGAAGATGAACCTTTTCTTGGTGTTGAAAACAACTTTTTGACACGATTGCACAATGATAATCTTGGTAAGACTTATGGCGTTGTTGGTAAAGAGTTTGTTAGGAGGCTAAACAATCTTTCACCTGAAGAAAAGGACAAGCATAAAAAGCAATACAGGGACTTACGGGATAATTACATCAAACTTGCAGGAGAAAACCATGTATTACGTAGGCTCTCAAACTATTATGCAATAATCCATCATGCAGCAGAATTACTAAACGAATGGTTTGCGTTTGGTATTGATCCTAAACTCTGTATTGAGCTTTTTGCTGATGACAGTTTGAATAACGCTGGCACTAATAAACCATATGAAATACTTGGGAATTTACTTGATGAATTGAGTTCACACTTGATTACGGTGGATAATGACCCACAAAAGCCTACGCCTTCACATATGAACGCTTTCATTAAAGATGGAACCTTATATTTGATGAGGAACTATTTGAAAGAAAGACTTGGTGCGGATATGATAACAATTCGACGTGAGTGGCAGAAGCAAGGGCTCACATTGAAAGGGAAAGATAATGATACGACTAGCGTAAGACATCGCAGTAATACCATTCGGGCTGTGGGAGTGAATCCGGAAACGCTCACTTTATTGGGTATCTCTTTTTGAATCTAAACCACACTGACTTATTTAAAGAATTACAGAGTTACAGAGAATTACAGAATATAATTCATTTTTGTAACGACCCCAACCGAATAGTATCAAGGGTTTAATGAGCTTGGTTACATTGTTACAATAAAATATAAAAAAATACTATTTATATAAAATTAATGTGGTGTTAAGAAGAAGTATTGTGTTATAGATGTGTTTTTGTGAATGTAACGGTAATTATGTAACTTCTTTGGATTTCTCTTAGAGACACATATGATACAGCCGTTACATTTTTTCTGAAATACTTAAAATAAAGTGCAACAGTTACGGACGCTATTTATGTTTATGAAGGAGCGATAGGCATATGTCTAAGAAAAATAAATATGTATGGCACACCCCGAGCCAACTAGTAAAAAAGAAGATAGGTCGTAAACCCCTCTATACGTATTGGTTAACTGAAGAAGGTTTGGGACAAGTAAAGATGTTTGTTGGAGAAGGGTTAATTAACAAAGAAATTGCTCAGAAAATGGGTATTAACAATGCGACATTGTATGAATGGCAGAACCGCTTTCCCGATTTTGCCGATGCCATAAAGAAGGGGAAGAAGGTAATTGATGATCAAGTAGAAAATTCATTATTAAAGCGGGCAATGGGACACCCATATGAAGAAGTAACCTTTGGGAAAAACCAGGACGGGGAAATGGTTGTGGTGAAAAAGGTGTTGAAGTCCCAAGCGCCTGACGTAACTGCCCAAATATTTTGGCTTAAGAATCGTCAACCAAAACTATGGAGAGACAAAGTTGAAATTCAAAACGAGCATAGTGGGACGATCCGTGTGGAGATGGGTGACATGGAGAAATGGAGTAATTAACCTTGCCAAGATACGTTCTTAAGTAAAGCGTATTTAGAAAATGCACACAAACTGTCCTTAAAATCCGTTTCTCGCACCAATAGGGACAATGGATCAAGCTGAATTGGCCGATTTACAACTACCATTAAAATTCGTTGCTCAGATTGAACACTCGATGTTATATCAGGAGTTTAAAAAAGATTCGTGCAGCCGTGACTTCGAGAATGGTTAAAATTTATAGCCAAAAGAAAAAGAGCAAAAAGCTCAAAAAATAGGGGGAATTACTATGTACAAAGTAGTATCCTACATCAACAATGATGGGGAAACCGTTTATGAGCACAATATCCAATGCAAAGGACGCGTTCAAGATGACGAACGTTATCAAGAAGGTAATATGATAATTAGTTGGGACATTGATTTCCCATACGGTATGACGCCTATAGAGTTAGGTTACGCTTCAATACTTGCACGTCATCTGTTAGCGCTTACGAATGTGATAGGTAGAACGACAAAGAAAGGGGAGAAGGCACTAACTAAGAAGGAGATAGGTTTTGTGTTAGGGCTGACAAATCCCGACCGTTTTTTAAAGAAGATGATCGAGCTTGATGCCATAGCGAAGATCACTCGTTATATGGGGGAAGGGAAGAAGGAAATACAGTACGTCATGAACCCCATGTACTTCCTTAAAGGTAGAACCATCACCGACGAACTGTATTGGCTATTCAATGAATCAATGGATGAAGAGGGCGGCGACGCATCGAAGGAATGAACAAAGAAGTACTAGAGCATTTATATAGCTAAACGAATGACAACTTATGTAAATCTCTGCAAAAAAGTATTACAACCGAATTGCTATTTCCAGACCTATACAAATAATTAAAACACCGTCCAGAATGAATGGACGGTGTTTTTGATTTCCTTTGATAAAACGGGAGACCTTGCAAATAGTGTCTAATTAAATTTTCAAATAAGTTTAAAGAATCTAAATATATTTTCGGGAAATATTTGACATGTGTAGCGTTACACAATACACTCGATGTAATGAATACTACACTACTTATTGGAAGAAGGCGGTATTATGAAATCATTTGAAAAACAAACTCATCCCGGTACCTATGTTCGCCAGAATATTATTCCCTCAAATGTGACCGTGAAAGCTGCGGCTGAGCGACTTGGTATTGGCAGACCCGCCCTGTCAAACTTTCTTAACGGAAAATCTTCTTTATCCCTTGAAATGGCGACAAGATTAGAGAAAGCGTTCGGAGCTGATAAAAAGCAGTTGCTCGATATGCAGGCAGTTTATAATCAGCGGGTGGGGCTGACCGGAAACAAAGAAATTACGGTTCGAGCTTTCGTTCCGAATTTCCTAACCATTAAGGCAAGGCAGATAGAGGAATGGGCTAATAGTCAGATTGAGTCCCGTAGCCTCCTTCCGGTATTTCTCCGAAGGCTGGTGCACTCGACCGGCAACGAGCTCCGTCAGGTCGACTTCCCAGGATATGACAATGGGCAACGGAAGGGCTCCGATGGATTCGTAAGAGCTGGAGCCGCTACGCCTTGGATCCCTGAGGGTGAATCTTATTGGGAGTTCGGTACTGACCAAAGGGTAAGCGGTAAAGCTGAAGGGGATTATAATGCACGTTTGACTACTGTTGACCCTTCTGTGAGGGCAAACAGTACTTTTGTTTTTGTTACACCTCGCAATTGGACAGGCAAAAAAACTTGGGAGACACTAAAAAATGAGGCGAGAGACTGGAAGGCAGTTAGAGTTTTTGACGCAGACGATCTCGAACAGTGGCTGGAGCAGTCGATACCAACGCAAATTTGGTTCGCAGAACAGCTCAACTTACCCATAAGTGGCTATGAGACACTTGAGATGGAATGGAGCCGCTGGGCAAATGCTAGTGAACCTCCTCTTACGCCTGCTATTTTTGTTGATTCAATTGCTGCGAGCAGGAAATCGTTTAAAGCTTGGATTAACGAGCCAAGTAGCAGGCCTTTTTTCGTCGCTGCAGACTCAAGAGGCGAAGCTCTTGCCTTTCTGTCTTGCTTGTTCGAAGAGGAGGAATTTGGTCATTTAAAAGACCTGGCAGCAGTTTTCACCTCGCCTGAGACACTACGGACGCTTGTTGCGTCCCAAGTACCTTTTATTCCAATTGTCCATTCCGAAGATACCGAGCGTGAACTTTTAGATGCCCATCGTCGACTTCATTGCATCATTTTCCGTCCCCGTAACGCGGTTGATGTGGAAACCGATGTCAAGCTAGATCAACTAAGCTATGGCTCCTTTAAGAATGCACTCATTTCCATGGGAATTGAAGAAGGTGACGTAGATAGGCTTGCAAGGGAATCGGGACAGTCACCGACGATACTTCGTCGTCGTCTCTCTCAAAATGCTGCTATTAGGAAGCCGGTATGGGCCGGAGATGATAACACAGCAAAAACCCTAATACCAACAACACTAATTGGCGCTTGGCAATCCGAGTCAGAAGCTGATCGCGAGATTATTTCTAAAGTGGCAAATCGTAATTATGAGGCAGTCGAAGACGAGGTAGCACGTTTTCTAAGATTTGATGACAGCCCAGTATGGTCTGTTGGACATTTTAGAGGTGTAGTATCAAAAATAGACGCGCTTTTCGCGATTGAGAGGTTAGTTACATCAAACGACTTAGAACAGTTCTTCGCAGCAGCTGAATACGTTCTTTCAGAATCAGATCCGGCGCTTGAACTGCCGGAAAAGGATAGATGGGCAGCAGCTCTTTACGATAAGACACGCAATCACTCTAATGCATTACGCACAGGTATCTGCGAGACACTCGTCATTTTATCGGTCCACGGAAATAACCTGTTTCAAAGTCGCCTCGGTGATGACGTTGAAAGTCGAGTCGCAGTACTAATTCGCAAGCTTTTAACACCGTTGACTCTAGAAAAATTGCTTTCTCACGACCGTGACCTTCCAAGATACGCTGAAGCTGCTCCAAATGAATTTTTAAAGATTATAAAAGATGATCTGCGAAGCGAGGCTCCGGTGGTCTTAGGTCTTCTCAAACCAGTTGATAATAGCTTGTTTGGGGTATCACCATCACGAACTGGACTTCTTTGGGGGCTGGAGTGTCTGGCCTGGAAACCACAAAATCTTCCGCGTGTAGCATTGATCCTGGCTCGACTTTCTCTGCCGAAAATCGACGACAATTGGGGAAATAAACCAGATGCTAGCCTTAAGGCTATCTTCAGGTCTTGGATGCCACAAACGGCAGCCTCAATGGAACAGAGATATTTGGTATTGAAAAAGCTCACTAAGCATTTTTCAGATATCAGCTGGGAGATCTCCATTGATCAAATTAAACCCGGCTCCCGAATTGGTCACTACAGTTACAGACCCAACTGGCGCAGTGATGCATCAGGGTTTGGACAGGTTGTCACGAACAAGGAGTTTTATGAATTCAACAAAAGAGTTTTAGATTTACTCATCACTTGGCCAAATCACGACGAAAAAACGCTTGGAGATTTAGTCGAAGCTTTACAAGGTATGCCTGAGGAAGGTCAAACCAAGGTCTGGGATTTGATTGATGAATGGTCTGATAATGCTGATGAGGCTTCAAAGGCAGTGCTTCGCGAACGCATCCGGCAGTTTGCCTTTACCCGTCGAAGTCGTCACCGGAAGCTCAAGGAAGCAACCTCTGATCGTGCTCGCGCTGCCTATGATAGCCTTAGGGTTCAAAATCCAGTCATCAGTCACGGGTGGCTGTTCGTTGATCAATGGGTTCAGGAATCGTCTGACGAGATTGAAGATGAGGCTTTCGACTATCAAAAACGTGAGGAGAGAATCGACAGTTTACGTCTTGAAGCGATGTTCGAAATATTGAGAGAGCGCGGTTTCGAAGGAGTAAAAGAATTGATGGCCAGAAGTGGTGCCCCGGGAGTCATCGGTCGCTTTGTGACATTTTGTGTTACTGAAATTAAGCAGAGAATAGATTTTATCCGTCAATGTCTATCTATTGATGGAGACCTCAAAAGCAAGTCAGAGTGGTGCTTACAAGGCTTTCTTTATGCAATAGAGGATAATTTACGTACCGAGGTGTTGAAGGCTGCAGCCAATGAGTTGAATGACGAAGAGCAAAAGCGCTTATTTTTATGCGCGCCGTTCAAGGAATCCACTTGGCGTCTTTTAGATGGATATAACGAGAATATCCGTAAATTTTACTGGAAGAAGGTATTGCCATCTTGGGGTTCTTATACTCCATCTGAGCTCACCGAATTGGTTGACTGTCTCTTGGAGGCTTTGAGACCCCACGCGGCTTTCTATGCCGTCCAAAGGAATTTTAAGGCTCTCGAGACGTCCCGTCTTAAGCGGCTTTTATACGACATGGCAACTGTTAAAGCCGAACCAGTAAGCTATTTCAAGCTTGAAAAGTACCACATTTCAGAAGCAATAGAGGAGCTTAATAGTCGCTCTGGAGTCACTAGAGACGAGCTAGCCCAACTTGAATTTCTTTTCATTGAAGCGTTAAACGAAAGCAAACATGGAATCCCGAATCTTGAAGCTCAGATTGGAGAATCTCCATCTTTATTTGTCCAAGCAGTTACACTTGGATACAACCGACGTGACGAAGGAAAAGATCCATTAGAGTGGAAGGTTGGGAATCATGAACAACGTGTGGCAGTTTCATCAGCTGCCCGTCTTCTGTTAGAACGTATATCGAATATTCCCGGTACAGATATTAATGGGATAATTGACACAGTTGCGCTTGCTGAGTGGCTTTCAGAAGTACGGCGGTTGTGTCACGAATATGGTCGTGCAGAAATTGGTGATCGGTGCTTAGGGAAACTACTAGCTAAGGCACCTACTGGTGAAAATGGTATGTGGCCCTGTCAACAGATCTGCGAAGCAATGGAGGAAATATCATCATCAGAAATTGCAAGAGGATTCTCAATAGAAGTTCATAATTCTCGTGATGCTCAGTGGCGAATCGCAGGAGGAGAACAGGAGCGTGAGCTCGCAGTAAAATACCATACTTGGGCTGAGCAATTGTACTTTGACTATCCTTATGTTGGGGCAATCCTCGAGGATATCGCTGAGTCTTATAATAGAGAAGCTAAATGGCATGATTCTGAAGCAAATATTGCGAAGAGATTATGGGATTGAATAAAGTTATCGTTATCATGAGAAGGTAAGTAGATTGAGAAATGGAAGAGGCTGGTCCCAAAGTAGTCTTTTAGGACAGTCTCTTTTTATAGAAAAGCAACTAGCAAGATTACGGTGGACTTCCGTTCTAGGTGACAATTTTTCACATTATAGTCCATTGCCGATTTTTGACTTTAGCTTCTTTTTTATTGTGGAGGCGGGTTGTAATCGAAGTAGTCATCAATTATTCATACAAATAAATTAACAATCAAAGTCATTGTTCGATGCTACTAATGAGACCATGAAACTTTAAAGTTTGTAGCAAAGAGCTCTTCTACAAACATTATAATGAAGTTCCTGTTCGTCAATTTATATGAGTTTTCTTTTATATCTACTATTTTCATTTATTTGCTCAAATTTGAATGTACCTTATTTACCGCTTTTAGTATTGCATTTTTTCTATTATTCTTCTCTTCTATTTCTAATTTTTCTTCTAAAATAATAATGATTGATTCGTAGACTGGACCAAAGTACTCTAAACAGTCTTTTTCAGATAGTTCATGTATTCCTTTACTGAGGACCTTATATAAATTAGTATTTTCAACTAACGATGTTGGCAAATAGTCTTTCAAAAATGGGATTTTGTCTTCCATCCTTTTATTGTTGAATTCTTTTCTATTGTATTGGGCGTGAGACTTCATATACTCTTCAAACTGCTTATAAATCAATTTTTCAAATATTCGTCTTAAGTAAACATACGAACCTACTCCTACTCCATGTGATTTTAAACCAATTGCCCGCTTCAATTCAAAATTAATGTCTTTATCTTTGATTACCTTTTTATATCGACTAAATGTATTGTCAAACTCAATATTTGAAGGAGTTTGTCCTATTTTCATGATTCCATGATTAGCCGTATATTTAAAATATACAAGGAACTGATGTTTTTGTGCCGCGGTACATTCTAAGTGTATTGATAGGACATTGGAATCCCCGAAGAGTTGCTTTCTTATATGAAGAAATCTCTCTGCTAAAGCTTGTTTTGCAATAGACCATGTTGCCATGTGTTCTTCCTTATTGGAAATATTAACATCTGAAGATAATATAGAAGGTTTGTACTTTTCATCCAATGTGTGACCTTTATAAATTATAGGTAATGTTTTTTTGCAGGAAGGACAATAATGAAATTCATTAGCTTCCGAATAAAATATATCTTTTAGACTCTGAAAATCCTCGCTTTCGAGAAATAGCGTATGATCCAATACATATGTGTGATCCGGGTTCTCATGGTTGTATATAACTTCTGTTTCCATCTTTTCTTCAATCTCAGTATTAATTTTCAATTCTTGATATAATGCTAAGTCTAAGAAAAGCGGCATTACCTTCCCTTTATAAAAGCTTAAATGTTCCATAAATAATCCTCATTTCAGTTCTAATCTAGTGTTATCTGTACAAAAAAGCATACAGTAAAAACAATACCAACCTTCTTCTTTTCTTTCAAACTATTTGAGAGTGAGATAAACCACCAAATATACAAAAACTAGCTGTGGAAACGGTCGTAAAGCAGGGTGAGTTAATGGTGGTTATTTCTCGGAAATAAATAATAGTGCCCCTCTAACATGCTTCTGTTTTAATGCGAAAATCTTCTGCATCCTCTTCTCCATCGCCTTTGTAATCCTCCAACTTTCGCTTTTGTTTTAGTTCAATACTAAATTTATTATATATGGGTTTTTAAACACATAGTTAAAAATTAACAATAAAATTTATTTTTGGTTCAAGTCTAAAAGTGTTAACTTATATACTACCAATTGACACTCGTTTAAGAAGCACCAAAATAACACTTATTCGTAGTTATATTCGTATATAAGTTAGTCTATAATTAAAAGTATAGAAGTTAACCTAATTTATAGACGGAGGTAATACGTTATGAAAATAGGATATGGTCGTGTATCTTCGTTGGGCCAGGAGTTAGAAGCGCAGGAAGTTGCGTTGAGAGAAGCAGGATGTGAGCGGTTATTTGTTGAGAAGGTAACAGGCACAACGACCGCACCACGTAAACAGTTAGCAGCAATGCTCGTCAATGTTCGAGAAGGTGACACGGTAGTAGTAACAAAGATAGACCGGTTAGCACGAAGTATTATCGACCTCAATAAGATTGTAACGGAGTTAAACGAGAAGGGCGTAAGCGTGGAGTTCTTACGTGATAACCTTATATTCAATGCAGGGAAAGACGTAAGCAGTATCAATACGTTACTGTTTAACATACTCGGATCCTTCGCTCAGTTTGAACGTGACATCATAGTAGAACGTACATCAGAAGGTCGTGAGAGAGCGAAAGCAGCAGGCAAGCACATGGGTCGTAAAGGTCAGCCGGATAAGAAAGTACAACAGGCAATAGATCTCATGACTAATCGGAGTACGAACGGCATGAGTGTAAGTGACATTGTAAAGGTAACAGGTGTACCAAAGCCAACGATATACGCAAAGATAAAGGGACAAACGAAGTGAACATGAGCAAAAGTGGCTCACGTTTTTTCGTTTGTTCACAAAGTCCCCCCTCCTTACTAACGGGGCAAGCTAAACAATAAAAAAAGTCATAACAAATAGACCACTTCACTATCCTTCAGTCCGAAAATAATACCCACTCTTACTAGGACCCCGTGGATGAATTTTTGATGAGCTACGATGTAAAAACCAGATTTGTTTTTAAAGTATACTTCTGTAACTGATGCCCCTGCTTTTTGGTGAAATTAGCAACGATGCGAAATGGAATCAATTGGACAACAGATACAGAATGTTTTTTGGATGAAGAAGATAACGGAACAAGTTCCTGTCGGATTACCCTGACATCGAACGCTTACTCGTTTAACATTTTCAACCTCAATGTTAATTCCAAGTAAGAATTCTAGAGTCCTTTCAATGGGTGGACGCCCATCTTTTGTCTCGATGATAAGGATAGGTATACAAGGAGCTTCAATACTTAAAGCTTGTATCATTGTTTTATTGTGGTTATTAGTTAAATCTTCAAAAATTACTTTGGTGGATCCATTGCACGGCTGACTAATACCCGAATTGAAATCATGTGTTTCCACAAAACATGTAGTCTCTATTTTTTGTTTTTCTCGATTATATTCATGTGAACACTTACAACCCTCCTTCCTCTGTTTGCAGGTTGAACAAAGTGAAGAACTATCCATAGGATGGATCACTCCTTTTCTAATCTATAAAAATCTGAAATTGTCATGAGGCACAAAAAAGGAACTAACAAAAGCGATAAAAATTTTTGTCTAACAATTGAAGCAATAATGCGAATCGGGGTCTTTTGGACAACAGATACAGAATGTTTTTTGAATATTGAAAGTAACTGAACAAGTTCCGGTAGAATTACCCTGACAACGTATGCTTACCTTTTTAACATCTTCTACTTCAATGTTAAATTGATTTGGAACTAGTGGGAGAATTCTTTCAATTGGTGGACACCCATTTCTTGTTTCTATAATAAGAATGGTGGTACAAGGGGACGAGTCATTATTAAAACCTTGAATCATCATCTTATTGTGGTTATTAGTGAGATCTTCAAAAGCTACTATGCTTGTTCCACATGGCAGATTATAAAATGAAGTAAGAGGGGAATGGGAATCTATAAAACATGTTGTCTCAATTTTCTGTTCTTCTTTACAATTGCAAGTCTCTTTTCGCTGATTACAAGATGAACAACTATGCAAAACAGCATCTTTAGGACAGCAAATACAAAATGTTTTAGAGCCTGTTACGGTAACATTACAAAATCCTGTCGGATTACCCTCACAACGAACGCTTACACGTCTTAAATCTTCAACCTCAATGCTAAGATTTTCCCCTGTCGAAAGAACTCTTTCGATTGGTGGACACCCATCTCTTGTTTCTATGATAAGGATGGCTGTACAAGGGGGTGTGGTGAAAGTGGATGCTTCAATCCTTGTAATATTGTGGTTATTAGTGAGATCTTCAAAAACTACTGTGGTAGAACCATTACAAGGCTGGGTAACAGTCGATCTGAAATCGTGGGAATCTATAAAACAGGTTGTCTCTTCTCTCTGATTTTCTAGATATTTATGTGAACACTTACAATCATCCTTTTTCTTTTTACAAGATGTACAACGTGAAGAATGACCCATTGGATAAAACACTCCTTTTCTGAAAAAATTGGTAATACTACATTTATTAGTGCTAATTTAGGTAGGGTCACCACATCCACAATCCAAATTTAAATCAATATTAAAATCTCGGTCCAACAATTGAAGTAAGTTGTAGATTTGTTGATTAATTGAATTTTGATATAGTTGTTCTTTTTTGTATATTTCCACTATCTCGTTAAGCTGTTCTTGGGGAAGTTGTTTTCTTATGCTTGGATTTAATAGCATATTTTGATATTTTGGGCTTTGATAAAGTAAATTTTTTTCAAACAACTCGATTATTTCTTTTTTCTCTGCTCCCTGGTTAAATAGTTCAATGACATTAAACATGTTTTGTTTAGCTAGGTAAGTTCTAATAAGTGGTGAAATTCCACTATTCATCACGTTTCACCCCCTTATATCGCATAATATGAAATTTAGATTAGTTTTATCGGGTGTTTGTCATCCACCTTTTTCCAAAGCCACTCCAAATCTGCTAATAGGTAGGAATAGGTCTTAATCGACTAACGGATGCTTTAGTAGGAAATTAATATAAACATAAAGGAATTAGCTCTGTTAAAAAGGGAGGGGCAGTCGCGTTTCACTTTGCTTCCTCTTGTATATACGTCCTTCCGCTAAATTTTTAAAATTTGCATTTTCAAACCTCTCATATCGTTTCCATATATTAGGATATTAGGGATGATGGCGACACTACACTTAGAAGGCAGACCACAAACAAAACAAGATTGAACTGGGCTATTTCATTGCTTTCAAAAAGCACCGCTAATGATCTGCACCCCAATTGTTAGACACAACTAACAATTGGAGGTGCAATTTTTTATGACTAAATTTAGTACTGATTTCAAATTGAACGTAGTGAAG
>NZ_QBUC01000002.1 GCF_003058165.1 Paenisporosarcina sp. OV554
ATTTTTAGATATTTGAGAATCAGTTTTTTTTTCGTAATAAAGCTCTCTCTTTCAAGAAAGAAATATGAATTTCAGTCCCTTTTGCAGTGCCCTCAGGTCACGGGATATGCTTTTTCAGGAAAATCATTTAATGAAGAAGTGGCTGCTATGATTGATGAAGCTGATTATGTTATCACTGGTTCGTATGTCGTAAAAAACGATCCAGCGGTTAATGATGGTGTGATTGATGACAGCGTTCAGGACTCAAGCAAATGGGCAACTGCCTTCCCGAGAGCTGTTATGAAAGACGCAGAAGCCAAAAATAAAGAGTTTGTATTAATGAGCTTGCGCAATCCTTATGATGCTGCAAATTTTGAGGAAGCAAAGGCTGTCCTTGCTGTTTACGGATTTAAAGGCTATTCAAACGGTGCCTACAGACAGCCGAATATACCGGCTGGCATTAAAACAATCTTTGGAGAATCAAAGCCAAAAGGTAAATTACCGGTAGACATTCCATCAGTTACACATCCGGAAGAAATTCTTTATAAATTCGGCCATGGTTTAGATATCCGTTCCGGCAAGCAGCTTAAATAATCTGAAGGGGAGGAGTTATCATGAAACGAATTCTATTTATTATTTTGATTCTAATGCTTGCTTTAACCGCAATCCCAGCAGCAAAAGATATTTCTGCACACAAGGATAAGAAAAAGAATACGGTGTCGCCTGGAGTTGAGGTTCTTTTAAAAGATCAGAAAGAGCTTTTAAAAGGTAAGAAAGTGGGTTTAATTACAAATCCAACAGGCATTGACTCGGAGTTAAATAGTATAGTCGACCTGCTGAATGATGATCCGGATATTGAACTAAGCGCTTTATATGGCCCTGAGCATGGAGTTCGCGGAGATGCGCAGGCAGGATCAAGCGTTGGATTTTATATCGATGAAAAAACAGGCTTGCCTGTATACAGCTTATACGGAAAAACGAAAAAACCAACACCTGAAATGCTTGAAAATGTAGACGTTCTATTATTTGATATCCAGGACGTCGGCACACGCTATTACACGTACATCTATACAATGGCATATGCAATGGAAGCAGCACAAGAAAATGACATTCCATTTATCGTGCTTGACCGTCCAAATCCGCAGGGGGGACTGTCAGTAGACGGACCAGTGCTTGAGCCTGAATTTTCATCATTTGTCGGATTGTACCCGATTCCGCTTAAACATGGTATGACAGTAGGAGAGCTTGCTTCGTTCTTCAATGAGGAATTTGAAATTGGAGCAGATTTGACTGTGGTTAAAATGAAAGGCTGGAAGCGTTCCATGGATTATGATGATACAGGCCTACCATTTGTGCTGGCATCACCAAACATGCCGACAGTTTCAACAACATTTGTCTATCCGGCAACAGGATTAATTGAAGGGACGAATGTGTCAGAAGGAAGAGGAACAACCAAACCGTTTGAACTGATTGGTGCACCATACATCAACAGTGCAAACCTTGCAGAAAAACTGAACTCACTCAGCCTGCCTGGTGTGAAATTCAGAGCAGCTTCCTTTACGCCAACTTTCTCAAAGCATACTGGAAAACTCAGTCATGGGGTAGAAGTTTATGTAACAGATCGGGAAGAATTTAATGCGGTTCCAACTGGTCTTCACATTATTAAAACGATTCATGACATGTATCCGAACGACTTTCAATTCTTGGCTGCGAACAACTTCAGCTTGTTGATTGGCAACGATTGGGTCAGACCTATGATTCTAGAAGGAGCATCTGTTGCGGAAATCATGTATGAGTATCAGAATGAGCAGGATGAATTTAAAGAGGTTCGGAAAGAATATTTGATGTATAAGTAATGGTGACTTTTTGTGCGTGATATCAAGAAAGTGAAGATATAAAAATACTAGTTTTGAACGATGCAATTTTGTATATTCATTTACCTGCTGGGCATATTAACCTTTATAGAAAGGATGTCTGATAGCATGGATGAAAATAAATTAGCACAACTTGACCGTGAACAGTTACAAGAAATTAGTGAACTTGAAGTTAAGATTGGAGTTACACTTGTTGCTTATGATAATGGGGCAACCGAAACGCCACCTTCACCCTCATAAGAAATTTCCTATAGTAAGAAATGAGCATCCGAAATGGATGCTTTTTTTATGCAACAAAATACCAGATTGACAAAGAAGGGGAAAAGTTGTATTTTAAATAGGTTCAGCTGGAACTGTTCAATATAGAACTGTTCTAATACGAAGAAACGGTGATGTGCAATTGGAAAATGAAAAGATGTTGAAATCAATACAACTATTACATTCATTTTGGAACGTGCAAAAGAATTTAATTAAACTCGCTCAAAAGTCCGCGGTCGAAAATGGTTTATCTGTTCCACAGTATTCCATTTTGATGGCAATGAAACTTGATAAGGAAATGATCCAAAAAAATGTTGGAGAAGTAACCTTTCTTCCCAAAAGTACCCTTAGCCAAGCAGTTGATGGACTCGTTCGTGAAGGCATTATTAATCGTCAACAAGTAGAAGGCAATCGTCGGGAAATCATGTTGTCAATTACTGAAAAAGGCGATGCACTTATAAAAGATATTTATCTGCAAGAAGGTGGTATTCATCAAGTATTTCAATCTGTAGTTGAAGACATGAGTGAAAGCCAATATGATGAACTGCTTAGAGGACATCTTCAAATTACAACTTTTTTGGAGACAGAAGCTCAAGAAATAGGAGAGTGTATGAAATGATTAAGTTACTGAAAAACCTATCTGTTTATAAGTGGTTTGTTTTAGCAGTTATTGGCCTTGTTTTTATTCAATCGATGGCTGATCTTTTTCTACCCACTCTAATGGCTGACATTATTGACAAGGGTGTTGTAAAAGGAGACGTCCCATATATTTGGAAGCTTGGCGGATTTATGTTGTTGATTTCAGTAATTGGCGCGATTGCCTCCATTATTGCCAGCTATTATTCTTCTAAAGCTGCGATGGGCCTTGGACGCGATATTCGTAGAAAAGTCTTTAACCATGTAGGGAAGTTTTCATTACAAGAATTTGATGAAGTTGGAACGGCTTCACTCATTACACGGACTACTAATGACATTACTCAAGTTCAACAAGTGGTTATTATGATGCTCCGTATGGTTGTTAGCGCACCTATCATGTTAGTGGGTGGACTCATCATGGCGCTATCGAAAGATGCCAAACTATCTCTTGTTATTTTCCTTACGATGCCAATACTGATTGGTACCATATTACTAATCCTAAAAAAAGGGGTTCCTCTTTTCCAAACGGTTCAAAACAAATTGGACCGGTTAAATCTTGTACTACGTGAAAATCTTACAGGAATTCGAGTTGTT
Organism: Paenisporosarcina sp. OV554; assembly: GCF_003058165.1. Classification (GTDB taxonomy): domain Bacteria; phylum Bacillota; class Bacilli; order Bacillales_A; family Planococcaceae; genus Paenisporosarcina. The sequence continues at coordinate 3,342 of NZ_QBUC01000002.1, forward strand.
CGTGCATTCAACCGTGAAGATGAAGAGAAAGTGCGACTTAAACAAGCGAATAGAGAATTAACAGATGTCTCGATCAAAGTAAATAAAATTATGGCATTTTTAATGCCTGTCATGATGCTCGTCATGAACTTGACGGTTGTCGGCATTATTTGGTTCGGAGGTATCCGAATTAATAACGGAGGCATGCAGATTGGTGACTTAATGGCTTTTATCCAATATGTTATGCAAATCATGTTTGCTCTTGTAATGGCCTCTATGATGTTCGTGATGGTTCCACGTGCAGCCGTTTCGGCAAAACGGATAAATGAAGTACTTGAAATGAAACCATCATTTCAAGACGAAGGTACGGAAAAGGCAAATATTGAACAAGGTACGCTTGAGTTTGAAAATGTCTCGTTTAGTTATCCTGGAGCAGAAAAACCTGCATTATCCGATATTAGTTTTAAAGCAAGACCTGGAGAAATCACGGCGATTATTGGTGGAACAGGATCTGGGAAATCTACACTGGTCAATTTGATACCTCGCTTTTATGATATTTCAAGTGGTGTTATTCGTGTTAATGGCGTTGATATTCGTAAAATGCCTGCAGATGAAGTTCGTTCAAAGCTTGGCTTTGTACCACAAAAATCCATACTTTTCACAGGAACCATTGCTGAAAATATTCTTTTTGGAAAGCAAGATGCTTCCCAAAGTGAAATTGAACATGCGGCTCGTACTGCTCAAGCAGAAGATTTTATTGATAGAATGACGGACGGCTATAATTCTGAAATCGAACAAGGTGGCTCGAACTTATCTGGAGGGCAAAAACAACGTCTTTCGATAGCGCGAGCACTCATTCGAAAGCCTGATGTGTATATTTTTGATGATAGTTTTTCTGCTCTTGATTTCAAGACAGATGCTAAGCTTCGTGCAGCACTAAAAGCTGAAACAAAAAATGCGACTGTTTTACTCGTGGCACAACGTGTGAGTACGGTTGTAGACGCTGACAGAATCATCGTATTAGACGAAGGGGAAATTGTAGGTATGGGTACACACCAAGAGTTGCTTAAGTCTAATGATGTATACCGTGAAATCGCCCTATCACAGCTTTCAGAGGAGGAAATCGCATGAGTAAGAAAAAGAAACCACCTCAAAATGCTGGGCAGATGGGGCCAGGACCAGGTGGCGGTAACATGATGATGATGGGACAAAAAGCGAAAGATTTCAATGGAACTTTGAAACGCCTTTTATCCTATTTAAAACCACGTAGGAACCAATTAATCGCTGTGTTTTTTGCAGCAATCTTAAGTACTATTTTTACGATAGTTGGTCCAAAAATTATGGGAAATGCCATTACAGAGTTATTTGAAGGAGCATACGGGAAATTTTCAGGAGTACCTGGAGCTGCCATTGACTTTGATAAAATTGGGCAAATCCTTCTATTACTTGCAGGACTGTATGTCTTAAGCAGTCTTTTCAGCTATATCCAACAATATATTATGTCTAGTGTTGCACAAGATACAGTGTTCGATTTACGAGAAGATGTAAATCAAAAGCTTGAGAAATTGCCTTTGAAATTTTTTGATGGTCGTTCAAATGGGGATACACTTAGCAGGATGACCAATGACATCGATACAATTGGTAGTACGCTTCAACAAAGCTTAACGCAGTTCATCACATCCATCATTACAATTGTAGGAATCATCATTATGATGCTTTCTATTAGCCCAATATTGACGCTAATCTCAATTGTGAGCTTACCCGTTTCAATTTTTGCTATTGGACCCATTTTAAAAAGATCTCAAAAACATTTCGCTGATCAACAAAGAACTTTGGGCGAGTTAAATGGGCATATTGAAGAAATGTATACAGGTCATCAGATTGTAAAAGCCTTTGGACATGAGAAAAAATCTGGCGCTCAGTTTGATGTGGTTAATGAAAAATTGTATGATGCTGGTACGAAAGCTCAGTTTATTTCGGGAATCATCATGCCGATGATGTTCTTTATCGGGAATTTGAGCTATGTTCTGATTAGTGTTGTTGGAGGAATCTTAGTAACGCAACGCGCTATCTCAATAGGTGATATTCAAGCATTTATCACGTATTCAAAACAATTCACTCAACCAATTACACAAACTGCGAATATCGCTAATATTATTCAGTCAACAGTTGCAGCAGCAGAACGTGTCTTTGAACTACTTGATGAAGAAGAGGAAATGAAAGAAAATACTTCAGTTAGTTTAAATAGAGCAGTAGGTACGGTCACTTTCGAACAAGTAGACTTTGGCTATGAAGAAAATCTGTTGATACAAAATATGAATATAAACGTCTTACCTGGACAGACGGTCGCAATTGTTGGCCCTACTGGCGCAGGTAAAACGACTATGATCAACCTGTTGATGAGATTCTATGAACTAAATGGAGGGAAAATTAAGATTGATGATCTAGATACACGAGATATGTCTCGAAGCGATCTTCGAAAGAATTTTGGAATGGTACTTCAAGATACTTGGCTCTTTAATGGCACGATTAAAGACAATATCGCCTATGGGAAAAATGGAGCAACAGATGAAGAAATTTTCGAAGCTGCTCGCACGGCTCATGCTGATCATTTCATTCGAACTCTTCCAGATAGTTACGATACAATCTTAAACGAAGAAGCCTCTAATATTTCTCAAGGACAAAAACAGCTTCTGACAATCGCTCGAGCGGTTTTAGCAGATCCTCCAATTATGATTTTGGATGAAGCAACGTCTAGCGTAGATACAAGAACGGAAGTATTCATTCAGAAGGCGATGAATCGCTTAATGGAAGGAAGAACTAGTTTTGTTATTGCCCATCGTCTATCGACCATCAAAGATGCTGATTTGATTCTTGTAATGGATCAAGGTCAAGTGATTGAGCAAGGTACACACTCAGAACTAATTGAGAAAGATGGTTTTTACGCAGACCTATATAATAGCCAATTCACTGAAAAAGTGGCGGGATAAATGAAAATGAAGAATCTAGCGACGTAGCAGTTGCTAGATTTTTTTATCTAAGTATGAAAGTAGGTATCATATTTGGATAAGTCGTCATAATGCGATTCTTACTTTAGCCCAAACTAAAAGGCTCTCCATTTCCATTTGGAAATAGAGAGCCTTTATCTTTACTATCGAGTGATTACATTGGAATGGAGCAAAGATTCAACCTCACTAGGTACTTCTACAACCCACCCAAATGGATCTTCAAGTGTACCTGTTTGAATACCTGTTAACGTGTCATATAATTTTTGTGAGACTGGGCCAGTTTGACCATTGTTAATTGTCATTTTTTCATCGTTCCAGAATAATTCGCCTACGGGTGCAATCACTGCTGCGGTACCTGTACCAAACGCTTCTTCAAGTTTTCCATCAGCATAGGCTTGTTTAATTTCATCAATTGAAATAAGACGCTCTGAAACTGGTATATCCCAGTATCGGAGTAATTGAAGAATGGATTTACGCGTGATTCCTTCTAAAATGCTGCCGTTTACCATAGGAGTAACTACTTCTCCATCAATTTTAAAGAAGATATTCATACTGCCAACTTCTTCAATATATTTACGGTTAACACCATCAAGCCATAGGACTTGGGAATAGCCTTTGTCACCAGATTGTTGCTGAGCTTTTAAACTAGAAGCATAATTACCACCCGTTTTTGCTGTTCCAGTGCCTCCAGCAACGGCGCGAACATATTCACTTTCGACAGAAATCTTAATAGGTGCAAGTCCCTCTTTGTAATAAGAACCTACAGGAGACAAAATGATAATAAATTGATAATTAGTAGAAGGTGCAACTCCTAAATAGGGTTCAGTTGAAATAATAAATGGTCGAATATATAAGGATGTACCTGCAGCTGTAGGAATCCATTCACGATCAATTTGGATGAGTTGCTTAAGTGCCTCTAATGCAAAGTCTTCATCGAGATGGGGAATGCATAAACGGTCATTTGAAATATTAAACCTCTTAAAGTTTTGATCGGGTCTAAATAAAAGCACTTGATCTTTTTCTGTCAAATAAGCCTTCAAACCTTCGAAAACGGACTGTCCGTAGTGGAAAATCATCGAAGCTGGATCTAAAGAAAGACTTTGATATGGAATGATACGAGCGTCGTGCCATCCATGTCCTAAAGCATAATCCATTATAAACATATGATCAGTAAAAGTTTTACCAAACTGTAGTTTATCCGCTTGCGGTTTTTCCTTCTTCGTTGTGCTTAAAGTAATGTCGATATTGTAAGTCGTCATAATTCCATCTCCTTGCTTTATATTTACGGGGATCTAGATAACCCACAATAATATAAACAGTATTATACATCTTTTCAGAATTATTTCACAAAAAAAATTCCGGAATCCAGTAGACAATAGTTTGCTGGATTCTTTTGTTGATTAACCATGTAGAAATTAACCTATTAATCATTAGTAAAAGTCGTTTAAAGGAGAGAGATTGGTTAAAATTAGCCGAAAAGTACCATTTTTTAATAAATATTTATTTGAATATAAAATATAGAATTCATTGAATTATGAAATAATACCAGTATAATGGTAAAAACGAAAGGACAGGATGCTTAATGAAAAAGGATTTGAGGATTAATAGCAAGGTATTTAGTGAGGGGGCAATGAAGGCTCCAAATCGGGCCATGTTGCGAGCGGTTGGCGTAACAGATGAAGATTTTAAGAAACCGATGATTGGTGTCGCTAGCACTTGGAGTGAAGTAACACCGTGCAATATACATATTCATGATTTAGCAGTCAGTGCGAAAAAAGGTGCTAGAGAAGCAGGAGGAGTCCCTTTCATCTTTAATACAATCACGGTATCGGATGGGATTTCGATGGGGACAGAAGGTATGCGTTATTCGCTTCCTAGTCGAGATGTTATCGCAGATTCTATTGAAACGGTAGTCGGAGCAGAAAGTCTGGATGGGCTCGTCGCAATTGGAGGCTGTGATAAAAATATTCCAGGCTGTTTAATTGCAATTGCGAATGCTGATGTACCGTCCGTATTTGTTTATGGGGGAACCATTTCTCCAGGATTACATAATGGACAAAATATTGATATCGTCTCCGTATTTGAAGGCGTAGGCCGTCACAATAATGGAGACATAAATGATGATACGCTTCGAAAAATAGAATGTAATGCATGTCCTGGAGCAGGTTCGTGCGGCGGTATGTATACGGCAAATACAATGGCATCGGCTGCTGAGGCAATGGGTATTAGTCTCCCGGGCAGTTCTTCGAATCCTGCAGAGTCGGAGTTGAAATTAGAAGATTGTGCAGCTGCCGGCGCCGCTGTTTATAACTTGCTAGAGAAAGAGATTTATCCGAAAGATATTATGACAAAAGAAGCTTTTGAAAATGCGATTACTGTTGTTATGGCTCTCGGCGGATCAACAAATGCGGTTCTGCATCTTCTGTCCATCGCACACGCTATTGAAGTAGAATTGGACATCGATGATTTTAACCGTATTCAAAAGAAAATACCTCATATTGCAGATTTGAAGCCAAGCGGTAAATACGTCATGGAAGATTTGCACAGGGCTGGCGGAGTTCAAGCAGTGATGAAAATGTTGTTGGAAGCTGGGTATCTACACGGTGATTGCATGACTGTTACTGGAAAAACAATGGCCGAAAACTTAAAGGATGCACCAAGCCTGACAGAAGGACAACGAGTCATTCTACCGTTTGATAAGCCATACAGAGCAGACGGACCTCTGATTGTGATAAAAGGAAATTTATCTCCAAGTGGCGCGGTTGCAAAAGTATCTGGTGTGAAAGTAAAACAACATACGGGACCAGCTAGAGTATTCAATACAGAAAAAGAAGCAACTGCTGCGGTTATGGCCAATGAAATTAGCGAAGGGGATGTGTTAGTCATCCGCTACGTAGGACCAAAAGGTGGGCCAGGAATGCCTGAAATGCTGTCCATTTCCGCCATTCTTGTCGGAAAAGGGATGGGTGAAAAAGTTGCCTTAATAACCGATGGTAGATTTTCTGGTGGAACGCACGGACTGGTAGTAGGCCATATTGCGCCAGAAGCTCAAGTTGGCGGACCTATCGCGTTATTGAAAGATGGCGATATCGTCACGATTGATTCTGAAAAACAAGAGATTTCCATGAATGTATCGGATGCAGAACTTGAAGAGAGAGCGAAAGAGTGGGTAGCCCCTCCACTATATAAAAAAGGTGTGCTTGGGAAATATGCACACAATGTTTCGTGTTCATCAAAAGGGGCTGTTACTGACTTTTTGAATAGATAAATTAGGGATGAAGAGTGGGGGAGTAAAGTGAGTTATTTAGATGAACTAAGAAAATTTCTTTCTCCTGAGAGGGTTTCTACAAATGAAGTGATATTGGATCAGCATAGTAAAGACGAATCTTACCATAAGCCGTTTTTACCAGATGCAGTCGTTTTCCCAGTCAGTGCGGAAGAAGTTAGTCATGTTATGAAAATTTCCGAAAAATTCAAGGTTCCTATTATTCCTTTTGGATTAGGGACCAGCTTAGAAGGACATGTGATTCCTTATAGTGGGGGAATCACAGTCGATTTCTCTTTAATGGATAAGATTCTAGAAGTTTCTCCAAATGATTTTTTAGTAAGGGTTCAGCCAGGGGTTACTCGCTCCAAGTTAAATCAAGAACTGAAAAAACATGGCTTATTCTTTTCAGTTGATCCAGGAGCGGATGCAACTCTAGGTGGCATGGCGGCGACAAATGCTAGTGGAACTACTTCTGTACGATACGGCGTGATGCGAGATCAAGTTAGAGATTTGGAAGTCGTCCTCGCTAATGGAACTATCATCCATACTGGGAATTTAGCAGCTAAGTCATCTTCAGGATATAACTTAAACGGGTTATTCGTAGGATCGGAAGGGACTTTAGGATGTTTTACAGAACTAACTTTACGCGTGTTTGGGATTCCTGAAATGACTGTTGCTGCAAGGGCATCCTTCGAAACCATTGAACAAGCAGTGGAGTCAGTAGTCGGTATTCTTTCTGCTGGCATTCAAGTTGCACGTATTGAATTGGTGGACCAGCATTCTATTGCAATGGTCAATATCTATAGTGGGACAGACTATCTTGTCGCACCAACACTATTTTTAGAATTCCATGGCAATGAAGCAGGCTTAATGCAAGATATGGAGTTTGCAAAAGAGATATTAGCTGATAACAAGTGCAGTGAATTTGAATTCGAAAAAGACTCGGAATCACGAAACCAACTGTGGGAAGCACGTCATAATTTAGCGTATGCGGTTATGCGAGCTCATCCAGGAAAAAAGTTGATGGTAACAGATGTGTGCCTACCAATTTCTGAGTTAGCAAACGGCATTGAGTCTGCAAAATCCGAGATGGAAAAATCTGAATTACCAGGTGGTATCGTCGGACATGTTGGAGATGGTAATTATCACGTTCTTTTAATGGTAGATGTAGAGGATGAGGACGAAATGAAGAAAGCGGAGAGTTTTAACAGACACATCGTAGAATTTGCCTTAAGTAAGGGTGGATCATGTACAGGTGAACATGGTGTTGGTATAGGCAAAATGAAGTATCAATCTATGGAACATGGAAAATCACTACAGGTAATGCAGCTGCTGAAAAAGACACTAGATCCTCTTAATTTGTTGAATCCAGGAAAGATGTTTTATTTAGACGAATGAGATTAAAAAGAAGCTAAGGGGCCTCAAAATTGACCTTGAAATTGTATCTCCAAGCTATTTAATTGCCTCCTGAATTTGCTTCTTTTACATTAGGGTCCGTATGGGTTAAATAGTGAAAATTGAATGTAAGGTTGGAGCGGCTGAAATTTGGTATTTTCAGCCGCCTTTTCTATGTGGGGGTGGCTATTATTTTGTTCTCCCAAAACAAGAATTAATTCTTGCTTAATTCATCCAATTTATTACAATTATAAATAAGTAATATTAAAGTAAAAGTGAAAATAAATAATTCTAAATATATCCATTATTTTGCTATTAAAATATTGGGATATTATGTATAATTAAGTGGATGGAGGGGTTTTCAATGAAAGAAAGCAAAGGTAGCGTTGAGGGATATAAAAATATGTCTGTTCCGTTTACTTTAGTAAGTAAAGAAGTGGACTCGAAGAATTTAGTTGTGTTTTTACCTGGCGCAGCTTATACCGTGCAAAGCCCTGCGTTTCATTATTCCCAAAAGCTTTTTTTAGATAAAGCTTTTGATGTACTTCAGGTTAATTATCGATATAACGATAAAGTTTATGATGAATTCACTATGGAAGAGCTAAGTGAAGCTATTAAATTCGATATAAAAACAGTGTTAGATAAGGCTTTGAAAGACACATCATATGAGAAATTTTATTTGGTAGGTAAGTCACTCGGAACCATTGCAATGAGTTCGATAATAGATCGGAACATGTTTAAAGAGGCTAATACCATTTGGTTAACCCCATTACTACATAGAGATGATGTTTTCGCAGCAATGGTTAATAGTGAAAATCGAGGATTATGTATTATTGGAGATAATGACCGCTGTTATGTTAAAGAGAGATTTAACGAATTGAAAGCCAAACCAAATATTAGGGCAACGTTGCTTCCAAATGTTAACCATAGTTTGGAGTACGACCACAATATGGTCGAATCTATAGAAGTATTGAAAAGCTTAATAAACGATATTCAAGAATTTGTTTTTTAAGTTGAGGGGATATTCTTATGAATGAAAGCCTTAAAAAAGAAATATGGTCTTGGATTAAAGCGATTGTATTAGGTGTAGCCATCGTCTTTATTTGTCGTGAGTTTATGGTTACCCCCGTTAAGGTGGAGGGGAAGTCCATGACGCCTACTTTTGAAGATAATAATCGCGTTATTGTTTCCAAAATGAGTAAGGTTGATCGTTTTGATATGATCGTGTTCCATTCTCCCGTATCCAACGAAGATTATATTAAACGTGTCATCGGTCTCCCTGGAGATATCGTCGAAGTGAAAAATGATGTGTTACATATTAATAATATTATTTATGAAGAACCTTACTTGAAAGCGAATAAAAAATTACTTTCAACTCAAGAGCAATTAACGGACGATCTTAAAGTGAAGGTTCCAGAAGGGTCTTTATATGTGATGGGGGATAATCGGAAGAAAAGTAGTGATAGCCGGGACATCGGTTGTATTACTGAAGATGAAGTAGTGGGTGAAGTTAAGTTTCGATATTTCCCATTCACTGATTTCGGTACACTTGAATAATGTAGCCATTTTGTGAACCTTTCAGAACAAATAGATCAAATGAAAGAACGACTCGTTCACTTACCGAAGAATACTTCCCTTAGGTAGCAACATTATAACGAAGAAAAAACCTACAATTATTTGTAGGTTTTTTCGTTGTGTGATTATTTTGCGTCAGGGAATATTCGTTGAGTTAGTTCGCCAAATTCTTCAAATAATCCTTCTACAGGTTTACCTTGTTCAACCTTCTTACGATATTCGTCCATACGACTGACGAAATCAGGGTTTATAGAAACATAAACGTTATCAACATCGGCGTTTACCTCTTTTACTTTTTCTCCAATTTTATCTTCGATTTGTTCGAGCTCTTTTGAACCCTCTGCTATTTCTGATCCGTCTGGGTTTTTGTTTAATACAATTGCTACATAGGCGTTGTTTTCTGTAACTATAACAGTGGAGCTATCCACTTCTTCTAATTCATCAATCTTAGCCGAAGCATCTTGAGCAAGTTCTAAATTCTTATCATCTGTTGCTATATCCGCATCTTTTTCAGCTACGCCTCCATTATTTTCTGTGTTAGTAGCTGTATTATTTTCATCTTTATTGCCACATCCCATTAATGCAATACATAGAAGCGTAGCTGACAGTAACATCCATATTTTTTTCATTAGTTTAAATTCCTCCTAATTTTTGATGATTGATTTAGCATGGACTTAATTCATTTTTTTATTCTGCATAAGAGAATTTTGTTAATTTGAATCCTGTAATAAATCCAGAAAATATAAGGGTTTTTTTAAAAAAAATTTTTTTAAAAAAGCTACACAAAAAACGTTGTGTTCTAATACAATATAAAATATAATAACTGTTATATAACAACGGAAGGGTGATTAAGTGATTGAACTTAACGGTTTGAAAATTGCCAATGACCTGTATCAATTTGTTGAAGATGAAGCTTTACCAGGTAGTGATGTTTCAAGTGAGGATTTTTGGAAAGGGTTCAGTCAACTGATCTCAGTAATGGTTCCAAAAAATAGAGATTTGCTAAGCCGAAGAAATCAGCTTCAAGAAATAATTGATCAGTGGCATGAACAGAACAACTGGTCAGAAAATCGAGTGAAATATGAAACGTTTTTAAAAGACATTGGCTACAGGGAACCAACAGCGGAACCTTTTAGCATTACAACTTCAAATGTAGATGATGAAGTTGCCATTCAACCAGGGCCACAGCTAGTCGTACCAGTCAATAATGCTCGTTACGCAATTAATGCAGCAAATGCACGATGGGGAAGTTTATATGATGCACTTTATGGTACAGATGTAATCGAAGAACATCACGGTACTGAAAGAGGAACGACTTACAATCCGCAAAGAGGGAACAAGGTTGTTGAGTATGCACGAAATTTTTTAGATCAAATTGCACCATTAGAACTGGGCTCGCATGCTCTTGCGACTGCATATCGAATTGAACAAAATCAACTTATCATCGTTCAAGGAAGCAATCAGACCGTTTTGCGTGAGCCGTCGAAATTTATTGGATTCATTGGAGATCATTCCTCGCCAACTGCGATTCTCCTTCAAAACAATGGGTTGCATGTGGAAATTCAGTTTGATCGAACACATCCGATTGGCATGACTGATTTAGCGGGAATAAAAGACTTACTTGTTGAATCTGCTTTATCGACGATTATGGATTGCGAGGATTCAGTGACTGCGGTTGATGCAGAGGACAAAGTAGTCGTCTATCGAAATTGGCTTGGTTTGATGAAAGGAACTCTCAAGGCGACTTTTAAAAAAGGTCAACATGAAGTAGTAAGAACGTTAAACAGAGACAGAAAATATCAAACGGTAAGAGGAGAAGAGCTTACTTTACGAGGTCGATCGCTTTTACTTGTACGAAATGTTGGTCATTTAATGACATCTAATATGATAATAGACCAGTATAATCAGGAAGTACCAGAAGGAATTATTGATACAGTAATGACCAGTTTACTTGCAAAGCATGACCTTTTAGGAAAAGGAAATATACGTAACTCTGAGAAGGGTTCTGTATATATTGTAAAACCCAAAATGCATGGTTCAGTAGAAGTAGCTTTTGCTAATGAGTTGTTTAACCGAGTGGAGGATATACTTGGACTCGAACGTTATACATTGAAAATTGGTGTCATGGATGAAGAACGAAGAACTTCTCTTAATCTTGAAAATTGTATTCGGGAAGTAAAAGATAGGATTGTTTTTATTAATACAGGCTTTTTAGACCGAACAGGTGACGAAATCCACACCTCGATGCTAGCAGGTCCTGTCATTCGTAAAAATGAAATGAAACATTCAAATTGGCTTCAGGCCTATGAAAAATCAAATGTTGATACAGGATTAATTTGTGGTCTACCTGGTCTTGCTCAAATCGGTAAAGGTATGTGGGCAATGCCGGATCGTATGAAGGATATGATGGAGCAAAAAATAGGTCATTTGAAAGCAGGCGGAAATACAGCGTGGGTACCATCCCCAACAGCGGCAACTTTACATGCTCTTCATTACCATCAATTGTCTGTTTTGAAAGTGCAAGAAATTCTGAAACAGGAAACTCGAGACAGAAGTACTGAAATCTTAACACTACCAATATCCACTGAAAAATGGTCTACAAGTGATATCCAACAAGAGCTCGACAATAATGCGCAAGGACTACTGGGATACGTGGTTCGTTGGGTTGAGCATGGCATTGGCTGTTCAAAAGTGCCTGATATTCACAACGTAGGGTTAATGGAAGATCGAGCAACGCTACGGATTTCAAGCCAGCATATGACAAATTGGCTTCATCACGGGATTTGCACAGAAAATCAACTATTGGAAACATTAAAGAGAATGGCCAAAGTCGTGGACGAACAAAACAGTGAAGACCCAGCGTATCACCCAATGTCTTCAGATTTTGAACGATCTATTGCATTCCAAGCTGCATGTGAACTTATTTTTCAAGGGAAAAATCAACCAAGTGGCTACACTGAGCCTATTCTCCATCGTCGTCGCCAAGAGTATAAGAATCGTTTGTATGCGAAAAATTAGACCATGGATCATTTAATAAAAAAGTATATTAAAAATTGGAGGGATTTACATGCAGGAACAACAAAGAGAATATAATTCAAAAGATGATTCTCAAGGCGTATTTTTCAATTCGAAGAATGACATAAGACAACTGAATACGTGCCTTACATGCGGTCAAGATTTTGCTAGTTTTAAAGAGTGCATCCAGTGCTGTGCAGAGCTCGATTAATTTTTTTGATCAATCTGTTATATAACAAATATATAAAAATAATGTGTATTATATCAAATTAGAAAAGAGGGAAATTATAAAATGACAAATCGTAAACAGCAAGCAGAGGAATTAACGAAAAGTTGGAGTGAAGATCGTTGGAAAGGTGTCGAACGACCATATTCAGCTGAAGACGTTATTAAATTAAGAGGTTCAATCGTCATCGAACAAACACTTGCGACTTTAGGTGCTAAGCGACTTTGGAATCTTGTGAATACAGAAGACTATGTAAATGCTCTTGGCGCACTGACAGGAAATCAAGCGATGCAACAAGTAAAAGCGGGATTAAAAGCAATCTATTTGAGTGGTTGGCAAGTAGCTGCGGATGCTAATCTATCAGGACATATGTACCCAGACCAAAGCTTGTATCCAAGCAATAGCGTACCACAAGTGGTGAAAAGAATTAATCAAACGTTGCAACGTGCTGATCAAATTCAGCAAGCGGAAGGTAAGGGCGATACATATTGGTATGCCCCCATTGTAGCGGATATGGAAGCTGGGTTTGGTGGAACACTGAATGTATTTGAATTAACCAAGTCGATGATTGAAGCTGGTGCAGGAGGGGTGCATTTAGAAGACCAACTTTCTTCTGAAAAGAAATGTGGTCACTTAGGAGGAAAAGTTTTGCTTCCTACTCAAACTGCAGTGCGTAATCTAATCGCTGCACGATTAGCAGCTGACGTAATGGATGTACCTACTGTGCTTATTGCTCGTACAGATGCAAATGCAGCTAATCTAATTACAAGCGATGTGGATCCGTATGATCATCAATTTATTACGGGAGAACGAACGCCGGAAGGTTTTTATCATACTAATGATGGTATCGATCAAGCAATTGCCCGAGGTCTTGCATATGCACCATATGCAGATTTGATTTGGTGTGAAACTTCTGAACCGAATATTGATGAAGCTAGAAAGTTTGCTGAAGCCATTCACGAGAAATTCCCTGGTAAACTGCTTGCTTATAACTGTTCTCCATCATTCAATTGGAAAAAGAAACTGGATGAAAAAACGATTGCAAGCTTCCAACAAGAGCTTGGGAAGATGGGTTATAAATTCCAATTCGTTACACTTGCAGGTTTCCATGTACTGAATTACGGGATGTTCGAACTTGCGAAAGGCTATAAAGAGCGAGGCATGGCGGCTTATTCTGAGCTACAAGAAGCCGAGTTCGCAGCTGAACAAGATGGCTACACAGCGACTCGACATCAACGTGAGGTTGGAACGGGTTACTTTGATGAAGTTTCACTTGTTATTTCAGGCGGAACGTCATCTACGACGGCCTTATCTGGTTCAACTGAAGCAGAACAGTTTCAGCATGAGGAAGTAGCGGCAACTGAAGCGGGATGAAAACTCAAGTGCTAAAGTATTAGATCATGACTAAACCTAGTGGCAACACTGGAATTTGTTAAAAGATAAGAAAGAATAATATTTGGGACTACCGTGAACAGTGTTCATGGTAGTTTTTTATTATGGAGTCAAATATTTTAAAACGTATATTTTTGGTGCAGATTAATACAAATGAATAACTTTATCTCTTAGGTATCAGAAATATTTTAAAAAACATCTTGTGCTGCGTACTTACCTATAAATTATCCTGTGCCCAATGGGTTTCGGGGAGCTTTGGAAAGCACTGTGCTGCATCTTACCTAATAAAGAGTATTTATCAATAACGAGCCCGCGAGAGTTTTATACAACTACAATAAATAGCTTCATAGTAAATCATTTTATATCACCCTAATCAAGTTTACCTTTTGAAGGTTTTGACAAGTTCTTGAAATTCAAGGCTATCCCATCGTGTCTCGTTAGTTCAATAAGAATTACTACTCTTGCTTTTCATTTTTTCGTATAGCCAAGGTATACCTTGAAAGAAAATGATACCTAGAATAACGGCTAGTAATATAGATATTCCAATGACATTTGTTATAAATAAACAAAGCAATACAACTAAAAAGAAGAGTCTCCAATACAAAACCATTTTTTTCAAAACCACACCTACCTCTTAGCAACTCCTGATTTTCCGAGTTAATCTTTTCATTATTTTAACATAAATATCCAAATAAGTATGGGGAAATTCTCATATTAGATGTACCTTAAAGAAGTTTTGGAAGAGTAATCAAAAAAAAGAAGAATGGGGAAGTGACAACGTCATTTCTCCCATCCTACTTTTATTCAATGAAATCTTATTTTGTGAAGTTATAATATTTTATCAAGGAAGTCTTTGGCTCTAGCTGTTTTAGGTTGGCTAAAAAATTCAACTGGGTTGCCTTCTTCTAGTAAAACACCGTGATCGAGGAACAGAATGCGGTCTGCAACTTCACGAGCAAAGCCCATTTCGTGGGTTACCACGACCATTGTCATACCGGATTTTGCGAGATCTTTCATGACGTCCAAAACCTCTTTTACCATCTCAGGATCTAGGGCTGAAGTTGGTTCGTCAAACAACATGAGTTCAGGTTCCATCGCAAGCGCACGAGCGATTGCGACACGTTGCTTTTGGCCACCAGATAAACTATTTGGATAAGCTGCTTCTTTCTCTGATAAGCCAACTCTTTTTAGCAATTCACGAGCTTTTTCCTGAGCAACTTGTTTATTCACACCCTTCGCTTTCAAAGGCGCATATGTTAAGTTTTCAAGTACTGTTAAGTGAGGGAACAGATGAAAATGTTGAAATACCATTCCTATACGTTGACGCATTTTGTTTACGGGTGTTTTTGAATCGGTTAAGTCCTGTTGATCAAACACTATTTTTCCAGAGGTCGGTGTTTCCAACATATTCATGCAACGGAGAAACGTAGATTTTCCAGAGCCTGAAGGACCAATGATAGAAACGACTTCACCTTGGGCAATTTCTGTAGAAATATTACGTAATACTTCGTTGTTGCCAAATTTTTTGGTGAGATTATCAACTTTGATCACTAACCTTCAACCTCCTTTCAAGCACTTTACCAATCGTGGAAAGACCAAAGACCATAATCCAATAGATTAAACCGACGAAAAGCAATGGTTCAAAATTTCGATAAATATCCGCACCGACCACTTGTGCACGACGCATTAGATCTAACACGGAGATGGTTGAAACAAGTGCCGACTCTTTTGTTAGTGTAATCACTTCATTCATTAGTGATGGTAGAATATTTTTTAAAGCTTGCGGTAAAATGATGTCTTTCATCATTTGTCTATAAGGAACACCCAATGCCATGGCCGCTTCTGTTTGCCCTTTATCCACAGCTTGAATCCCAGCGCGAATAATTTCGGAAATGTAGGCAGCAGAGTTCAAACCAAAAGCTAGAACAGCTGATAGGAATGGTGATATATCATAGCCGGTCAGTTGAGGGATGGCGAAATAGAAGGTCATTAACTGAAGAATTAATGGTGTCCCTCGAAAAATGGAAGTATAGGCAATAGCAAACCAATTTAAAGGTTTTATATTACTAATCTTACATAAGGCCAAAAGTGTCCCTAAAATAAATCCTACGATTAATGCAACTGCAACAAATTTTAACGTTACCCAAATTCCTTCTAACATAAAAGGAATATAAGGCGTGATTTGACTAAAGTCTAAATTCATGCCTTACACCTCATTTCTATATTTTTCTATCAATTTGTATTCTCAATCATATAAACGGAAACTTATGACTTCTTACTCTTCGCTTAACCATTTGTCTTTCATTTCTTGAAGTTTTCCATTTTCTTCTGCTTCTTTCAAGACAGCATTAACCTTTTCTACTAAATCACTGCCTTTAGGGAATGCAATACCCATTCCTGGTGAACTTGTAGTCGGATCATCAAATCCTTCTAAATCTTGTTCAGCGATATATCCTTTTGCAACAGCTTTATCCATATAAGCAGCATCAATGCGGTTTGACAGTAACTCTTGGATTAATACGTTTGCGTTATCAACAGCTTTGATTTCAATATCAACGGTTTCAGCCTTAATTTTTTTAGCACCATCTTCTTGAATAGTCCCAAGTTGAACGCCAATCGTTTTACCTTTTAAATCTTCAATTGATTTAAGCTTTGAATCTTTTAATGTAATTAACATTTCCCCAGAATGGTTATATTCAGTGGAGAAATCAACGTTCTCCTTACGTTTATCTGTAGCGGACATACCGGAAAGAACCATATCAACTCGATCATTTTGCAAAGCGCCAATTAAACCATCAAATTTCATATCATTAATTTTAAGTTCGTATCCTAATTCATCTGCAATGTAGTTGGCTAGATCAATATCAAAACCTTCAAATTCACCAGCAGTGTCTCTCGATTCAAATGGCGGGAAGTCTGCCGAAGTAGCCATTTCTAACACTTTTTTGTCACCAGTATCTGCTGTATCTTTGTCTTGTGCGTTATTATCTCCACATGCAGCAAGTAACATCGTTGCTAATGCAAGAGATCCAATTAAATTCCATTTCTTCATTGTGTATAATTCCTCCCCAGAGTGTATGTTTATGCGTTAAGGGAAGTGTATCACTATTTTTATAAGGTGTGAAGCATTTTTATACAAAAAATAAAAGTTGTAATTTTCTGAATTCTTTTGAGTTTTTATGCATATGAAAGGTTTGATGGAATTAGTTTTATTGTACTAATGTAGTGGTGTGAAGACAAATATATATTGATCAAATATATTATGCCCATTCAAGTGATGTTTTCGATCATTCATTCATTGTTTCTGCCCATTCTTTTAACATTTTCGCCCATTCAAAAGTATTTTAGACCGTTCAAGTGATGTTTCCACCCATTCGCCTGGAGACGGACACTTCTTCTTCTCCATAAACACACTCTCAATAGAGAACGATCTTTCAATGTTCAATGAATATGGCGTTGAATAACTACTGATATTACGGGATTAGACATACACTTTAGGAAGAAGCACTCTAAAGGGGGATAGGGGTAGAAGGATATAAGGTTTAGTTACATAGAAATATCGAATAAATGGTAGAGGATGATATAAGTCTTTAATATTGAAAAGGCACTTCTGTTTATGATTGTGTTACGACTTTTTGGAGGTAGTCTCGAGGTAACAGCTGCGTTATTAATGCTGAAATTTAATGATTTAGAAAAAGCTTTTTATATCAATACGTTACTAGCCTTAGTAGGTCCTTGTATATTAATCCTTACAACTGGAATCGGATTAGTAGGCCTAGCTGATAAAATCCCATTAACAAAAATGATTTGTCTCTTTAGTGGAATCTTGCTCATTCTGTTTAGTTTGAGATCCAATTGAAAGAGTGTGTCATACAATATCTCAATGAATATAAGAAAAAGGACCAATTCAGTTAAAATAACTGATTGGTCCTTATTTTTATACATGTAATATACAATTTTTACAGTAAGCTTATTCACTTGTCACAGATTGAATAACTTTTTGTCCGTCGATGATGACATAAGAAATAGTGATTTTTGTGCCTTCTTTTAAGTCTTCAAAATCAGGTTTTACTACTTCAGATAATCTCATGGCTTCCGGTTCATTTTGTTCATTTGTCACTTCAATTGAGTTTAAATCCTGAAGTCCTACATAGGTAACAGTAGCTTCCTCCACTTTTAATTTACCATTTGTTGAGCTTGAATCATCATTTACCGGTCCGTCCCATATCACTTTCGTAGATGCTTTCCAATCCTCTGCCTCATTGGCAGTTGACCATGCATTAAGCGTATAAGTTCCTGCTGGTAATTTAGATAGACCTTCTGTTGCGTCAATTTCCATCTCTAAGATTTCGCCGGGTTTTAGTGTTTTTTCTTGTAACATTTGTGTATACATCTTGTTTTTTGAATCTTGATAAACAACCGTTCCTTCACTATCAATTAGTTGATAATCGAAAAACATTGAACTATTCATCGACAAGGTAACATCTTCTGTTTTATCGTTTTTAAGTTGAAATATATATTGATGATTTCCATTCACTTCTTTTGTAAGCGCCGGAACAATAGAGCCAGCTACAATTCCATTATTTTCATTCTCAGAGCCTGTGTTGGCATCTTCATTTTCAGTTGTGTTTGCCGCTGTTCCACAACCTGCTAAAGCGATAGCGATAACCGCTGTCGATAGCACTTTCACAATCTTTTTCATCCTATAGACCACCCTTCATTTATACCAATTAGACCGTTTAATGTGGAGAAGAGTTACACTTGAATTTAATAAATTATGGAAAATGGAGATGAAATTGCATCTTCAGCCGCTTTATATGTAAATCAAGATGACGCTTCTTGCAGGGTGTGGCATTTGGGATTTAGTTCGTTGCTGTTTTATAGTAGGTTTATTGCATAAGGATATTGAGGGAGGAAAGTCGATGTATTCAAAATCTCAGTATGTTTTTCAGGAAGGTAAGCCAGTTTTAGCGATTGTACGTAATTATGGTGTGGATGATTTTGATGGCTTGATTGAGATTCAACGGGAAAGTTTCCCGCCACCTTTTCCTTCCGAGTTGTGGTGGAATCGGGAACAACTGTTGAGTCATGTGAAGCACTATCCGAAAGGGGCTATTTGTGTAGAAATTGATGGTGAGCTTGTGGGGTCAATAACAGGGTTATTGGTGGATTTCGATTCGGAAAATCCCTTGCATACATGGGAAGAAGTAACGGATTCAGGATATATTCGTACGCATCGGCCAGAAGGTAAGACTTTGTATATTGTCGATGTTAGCGTTAAGCCTGCTTTTCGTAAGTTGGATCTTGGAAAGCTTTTGATTCAGTCAATGTATGAGAGAGTGGTTGAGGATAGGTTAGACCGTGTGCTAGGGGGAGGACGAATGTCTGGATATCATCTGCATGCAGATGAACTTTCGCCAGAGAGTTATGTGGAAGCAGTCGTGGCGGGAGAGTTACGAGACCCGGTCATTTCATTCTTACTACGATGCGGTCGAACACCAGTCGCGTTGGTACCGAATTATTTGGAGGATGAAGAGTCATTGAATTATGGGTTGTTGATGGAATGGAGAAATCCGTTTATAGATTGAGGGAAGTGCAAAGAAAAGGACCTTCCCGCTGAGGAGAGGTCCTTTCAGTTATGTGGTCTTCAACGAAATCAAGGCCTCGTGAATCATTTGAAGTTTTGTTTCGACGCGATGCATTAAATAGAATGACACGAAAATCGGAAATCCTACTTCTTGGATTACGGTCAACCATTCGTTCATAAGTGGTTCCTCCTTTCCAAAAATGGCTGCGCACAATGTAACTTGTGGCAGCCATTTTAAAAATTATAAAAATGTATCGACTAACGATTAAAGTACCTGTCTAGCTCCAAGCGCCAGCTCGCACCTCAGCTTGGGTCCACAGGGTTTGGGTCATGAAAGCGTTGCGACAGGACGTCGCGAACATAGCCTTCCTTCCATAACCACGCGAAAGTAGGCTTTCGCATCGTTTCTTGCTCCTGCGGTTACTCGTCGCAAAGGGAACCATGCTCCTGCGGTTACTCGTCGCAAAGGGAACCATGCTCCTGCGGTTACTCGTCGCAAAGGGAACCATGCTCCTGCGGTTACTCGTCGCAAAGAGAACCATGCTCCTGCGGTTACTCGTCGCAAAGGGAACCATGCTCCTGCGGTTACTCGTCGCAAAGGGAACCATGCTCCTGCGGTTACTCGTCGCAAAGGGAACCATGCTCCTGCGGTTACTCGTCGCAAAGAGAACCTTGCTCCTGCGGTTACTCGTCGCAAAGGGAACCTTGCTCCTGCGGTTACTCGTCGCAAAGAGAACCTTGCTCCTGCGGTTACTCGTCGCAAAGGGAACCATGCTCCTGCGGTTACTCGTCGCAAAGGGAACCTTTCCAGTGCCAGTGTCGAGCTAGAGTGGCGCTTTCCGCTTTTCTCCTTATAATTCAGTTACGGTACGTTCAACAATACGAGATTGGTAAGCAGAGACAAGATTCGCACCATCTACGAAGAACGTGTTGCTTGCGAGTAATGCTTGCATGCCATTGTTAACTTCAGCAGCAGTTAAGTCCGCGCGAGGCTCATCAACAGAAATTGTGTACTTTTTACCTTGAGCTGTATCAAACAGCATTTCTAATACTTTTGCCATTGGTTATTTCCCCTTTCTAATTAGTTTTGGATGTTTCCAGTTTCAAGCTTTTCAGCAGCAAGTATTGGTCGGGAAGAGAATCCAGACAAAATATTTACGATCTCCCACAATTGATCACCAGTTGCGCTTTGCTTCACGTTTCGGTACGTTGAAGATTTCTTGATCACCTTACCATCAAGTGTCAAACCTGCATCAAACGTCAAACGAACCACGGCTTGCTTAAAGTCGATGATTGCCATGTTTACCACCTCCTTTCATTGCTTATATAGAAAGGACGTGGAAAAAAGGAGACAAGATAAGAAACTATTTTTAAGAAGATGTATTTTAAAATAAAAATAACTCATTTGGATACACTCAACTAAATGAGATTCCAAATGAGCTATTTACTGCTGAATCAATGGAACGACTGAATGATTCGGGTGATTGAACGTGCTTTCGAAAAGAGTTCACACCATAATATATCCTTTGACAACCATCTTTCCTTCGCACATTCCCTCAACTTTAAATCCATTTGTTTCATGTTCAATGTGTAAAGTGACTAACTCTCCAACGTAGACAGGCGATAAAAACGCAAGTTCATATTCTTTTGGGAAATTGGTCGATGTTAACAGTCCGTTTGATAAGACACTCCACACTTTTGCAGTAGTCAGCATTCCGTGAACGACTTTACCAGAAAAACCATACTTTTTCGCATAATTTTCATCCAAATGGATCGGATTATGATCGCCTGACAATTCAGCGTATCTTTTAACTTCTTGTTCTGTTATAAAAAATTGAAGTTCTTTCATAAAATTTCACCTGACACTATATGTGAAATGCCACTAAAACAAAGATTTCCGGTCGTATCATATAAGAGAAGCGTTTGCTTACTGAATGTATACTTTTTACGCACAACCACATCTGTAAGTGAAATAACTCCCGTATAAGTTTCGTTGATAAACATTTGCTGATGGTTAATACACTGTTGCTTCCTATGAATAACCGGAGGTTTCATCAACCACGGAATTTCGAATGACTGATAAACAGTCATTGGCATTGCTGGGGGAATCGGAATCGTTTGTAAACCGAATTTCCGCGCAGACTCTTCACTTTCATATATGGGATTAGAGTCACCTAGGATTCGGATATATTTTTGTACTTGTTCTTTATGAAAAATGAATGAAGTTTCTTTCGTTTTCATTTAATCACCTCAAATAATACCGCAACACCTAGCCCGCCTGCACTCCCAACAGAAGCAAGTACATAGGTCGCGCTTTTTCTTCTTTGTGCTTCGTAAAATAGCCGGGTAACTAGAATTGCACCAGATGCCCCGTAAGGATGCCCTGTTGTCAAAGCACCGCCGGATATATTTAGTTTTTCGTAGGGAATTGAAAGTTCTCGTGCGCAGGCTACCATTTTTGAAGCGAATGCTTCGTTTATTTCAAAAAGGTCGATATCCTTAATCGTTAAACTATTGCGGAGTAACAGATTCTTTATTGCAGGAACAGGGGAGATTCCAGGATAATCTGGGTGTATTCCGCTAACTTCACTATCAATAAAACGCAGAACGGGTTTCAAGTTGAGTTCGTTGGCAACTTCTTCTTCCATAACTACAACTGCTGCAGCCCCATCGTGAATACCACAGCTATTTGCAGCTGTAACCGTACCGTGCTCTTTTACGAAAAGTGGTTTCGCACGGTTTAACAAAGTTTCCATATTCCGTTCTTTATGAAATCCCTCATCAGTATTTACACCGTTGAATTGAATGATTTCTTGATTGTATAAACCTTCTCGATAAGCTGCCCAACTTCGTTTATAGCTTAAAAGTGCATAGTCATTCTGCATTTTTTTAGTAATCTTATATTTTTGAGCCACATTTTCTGCGGCTACGCCCATATCAGGATCACCTATGTGGTCAGGAGAAAATCGAGCTCTCTTAGGGTAGGGGGAAGTGCTTGTACTTTCTACCCCTCCTGCGATATAACAAATTCCTGCCCCGCCTTGAATATAATGACAAGCTGTGCGAATTGCTTCGAGACCCGAGCTGCATTGTCTGTCAATCGTAATCCCTGTTACTGATAAAGGAAGTCCTGCTTGGAGTGCGGACAAACGGGCTATATTTCCTCCAGGTCCTACAACATTTCCTAAAATAACTTCATTAAGTTCATTTTCAATTCCCAATGCCAGATGTCGAAGAAGGGGAGCTGCGAGATCATGAGGCTCAACACTTCCAAACATGCCGTCTTTTTTCCCGATTGGTGTCCGTTTCGCTTGTACAATAACTGCTCTCTTAATTCCTTTCCACCTCGTTTTCAATTAACTGTCGGGTTTGTACTCGTGCAATTTTTCCGCTTGTCGTGTGTGGCAACATGTCAACGAAATACCATTTACGCGGTTGTTTATAAACAGATAAATTTACGCGGCAAAGTTTTTTTAACTCCTTTTTGGGAGCATTTCCTTTAATAACGGCTATCGGTATTTGTCCCCAGTACGGATCGCTTACACCCAAGACTGCAACTTCCTCTACCTCCGGGTGAGCCATCAAAACCGTTTCGATTTCTTCAGGGAAAATATTAACCGCACCGAATAAAATCATATTCTTTTCTCTGCCAACTATGTGTAGAAAACCCAAGTCATCCATATATCCCATGTCATCCACGGTCACCCAACCGTTTTTATCGTGTATGGATTGAATATCTCTTGAATGTGGATGAATGTAACCCAAAAAAACCATGGAACTTCTGACAAATATTTTCCCGATTTGTCCAGTTTCGATAGCCTTTATATTGTCATTTCTAATTTCAATTTCTACATTATGGCAAGGTTTACCTACCGACCCAGGATGTATTTTATTTTCCTCATCACTTAAGACCGTTACATAACTTAGTTCGCTTGCACCGTAAAACTCAAACATCGATAAATAAAGGAATTGTTCGCGGATTTTTCGCTTTGAACTTTCTTCCCACTTCGCTCCAGATGATATAATCTTCAGCGGTTTGTTAACAAGCCTTTTTTCGGAAAGCATTGCTTCGATCATCGTTGGTACGACATATAAAACCGTAACAGGGAAGGTTTCAATATAATCCAATACTCGAACAGCTGAAAAATCTTCCATTAAATAAATCGTCCCACCCAAATACAAGGAACTCACCGCACCATAAAGAAAATGAGAATGAATAAGAGCACCTGGAATAATTACATAATCCGTTTCGTCCACGTGAAAGTCATTGAGGGTACATGAAAAACTAGCAACCCATGAATTATGGGAGCGAATAAAAGCTTTCGGAACACCAGTTGAGCCCGATGTGAAGCCCATATAAAAGGGCGTTTCTCCATCAATTTCTTTGTTCCATGAAGAATCATTTTCTTGGATTTGTCTTTGAGCATCTTCCCAAATGATGATGTTTAAATCCATGTTACTCAGACGTTTGGCCAATTTTTGAGTTGTAATTAAAACAGACGGGGAAGAAACCGCTAAACGTCGATCAAGTTCAGCGGTTTTCCATTTGGCATCAAACGTTGCAGCTACACACCCCGACATAGCCGCCCCTGTAAATAGTTGTAGAAAAGCGACACTGCTAGGCATGAAAATACCAACTGTTTTATTTGAATCGGTAATCGAGTCCAGCCAATTTGCCGTCCTACAAACAATCTTATGCCACTCTATGTTACTAATCGCATGGGATGTTGTCTGAATCGCAATTTTATCAGGATTCAACATTGCTTGAATTTTATAAGTGCTTGTAATCGTCGTCACGGCAATTCTCCTTTTTTAGAAAAAGGACGGCATTCTTTTGTCCATTATTTAACAACTACTGGTCTAGTGAAGACAGGATAATTCTGGAGTTTCAAAACAATCAAAGAAGCTAAAATTGCTTTTAATGTATCTCCAGGCAAATAAACAAGAGACATTTTAGCAGCAAGCAATAAATCGATATTCATAACGTAAGCCTGTACCGGTATACCAACCGTGTAAAGAACGACAATGCTTACAACCAAGTTTGTGATAAAAATATTTCGGAAGCTTAATTTCTTGAAACGGGAAAGGAAATAACCAATGAAGAATGCAGCTAATGGGTACGCTAACAAGAATCCTCCACTTGGGCCTACAAATACACCTAGTCCGCCTCTTCCTCCTGACAAAAGTGGGAGTCCTGTAGCAACAAGTAGTAGGAAGACGATTTGACTCATTGCACCTAAACGAGCCCCTAAAATTCCGCCGGCGAGAAGTATGCCAAGGGTCTGGAGTGTGATTGGAACTGGTGTAAACGATAGAAATATAGGGGGAATTAAACCTAATGCCCCCATAATTGCTGCAAATAATGCAACTTGTGTCATTTCACGAATATTCATGTGATGCCTCCAATTATATGTCTCGGTTAGTCAACACTTAGTGTAAGTGCCTCTAATGTTTTGTGTCAACATAAATATTATTTAAGTTAACACAAACGAGATAAAAGAAAGTTTAACATGATGAGAAGATCTACATATATGAAAGAAAGGACCTCCCATATGTTAGTCAACTTACGGAAGGTCTCTCAAATTGGTGTGAAATAAAAGTGTATGAAATTCAAAGTTAAAGTGACGTTACTAAAAGCTAGTTGTGTTCCTATTAAACTTCAAAATATAAATGCTTATGATTGCTGCAGGCTGGATTAAATGAACTCTGACAAGAAGGACATGAAGAATTACAAGATAAATATTCATTTACAGTAAGTTCAGTTCCACAAAAACCGCATAAAACTGCCTTTTGATGAAATTGAGCAATTGGCCAAACTTGTGGAGAGCTGCAGCCTAATTCTTCATGACAAGAGAAGCAAGGAAAATACGTATCGCAACAATAAAACTTGATCGCAATACGATCGATTTCAGTATGATAATGAAAGCAACGAGTTTCTTGATCGGTATCGTTTCCTTTTACGAGGTGTCCATGAATGAGCATTGGGTAATCTCCTTTTAACGGTGTTGATGTCATTTAACCATAATTTTAACAATGTGTCACACCACCTAAATAGGGTTTTCAGACGTCAACGTTCAAAAGTCAGACGTGAACCGCTATTTTTCAGACGTCAACGCCAAAAAGTCAGACTGAGCGTCCGCTCATCATGGCGAAACTCGTCCATCTGTCTGCAACGAGCAGGAAAAGACAGGATTCAGTGTCGAAATAGATGTAAAGTAGATTTACGAGGTGATGGGATGAACTGGATAGATGCATTGCAACGATCGATTGATTACCTGGAGAATCATTTGGAATCTCCTTTCAAAATGGAGGATGCCGCAGCGGAAGCCAACGTATCTGTATTTCATTTTCAACGGATTTTTCTGGTTCTGACGGACATGAGTGTGATGGAATATGTACGTCGCAGGCGATTGACTTTGGCTGCACAAGAACTTGCATTGACGAACGTGCGTGTGATTGAAGTCGCATTGAAATTCGGGTATGAGACACCGGAAGCTTTTGCGAAGGCGTTCAAGCGGCAGCATGGCATGTCGCCTTCGGAAGCACGCACTTCACAAAAAGGGTTCACTACCTATAATCGTTTGGTCATCTCTGTACAATTGAAAGGGGCGTTACCTATGAAGGTACGAATTGATGAAAAACAAGCATTACAAATTATTGGTGTTAAAAGAACTTTCTCGTTTGAAAATGGAGAAAATACGCGTGAGATTCCAAAAATGTGGGAAGAGGTACATCAAAACGGTGTGAATGACGAATTGGAATCGATGAACAATGGCGAAGTGAATGGAATGCTTGGAGTCTGTCGTATGATGGATTCTTCTACAAGTACCATGGAGTATTGGATTGCCACTGCCTATGAAGGAGACGAAGTATCTGAGCGCTATGAACGTTTGGAAATTCCAGCTGCGACTTATGCGATTTTTGAGGTAGTAGGTCCAATGCCTGAAGCAATACAATCGATGTGGGAAAAAATCTACAGTGAATGGTTCCCTTCAAGTTCATATCGTCCAAGTGGATCGGCTGAAATGGAAGTCTATACGCATGACGATGCCACTAAGGCCGATTATTATTCAGAGATTTGGATTCCTATCGTCAATAAGTAGAAAGCTAACTGTGACAAATCTTTGAAGACTCTATCAATAAAATCACTTGTACAAGACGGTATGTCTGTACACCTTACCCTTTGGCTCTCTATAATAAAAAGGTAGAGATCAGGAGGGGTTATAATGTCTGAAATACCACTAAAACGGTTTCGTTTCATGGGATTATTGGAAGGTAGTTCACTTTTAATCTTATTATTCTTGGCCATGCCATTAAAATATTTCTTTGGATTTCCGGAAGCAGTGAGAGTCGTTGGTTCGATTCATGGATTTTTATTTGTAAGTTATTGTTTATTCATTGCCTATATGACTTTTATCGTAAGATGGCCGTTTTTGTATAGTGTCATTGCAGTCATAGTCGCTTTCATCCCATTTGGGAATATTCTGTTCGATCGCAAACTAAAAAAATTAAAAACCGTCTGAACACCTTAGGATTTCTTTTCCTATGGGTGTTTTTTTTGTATATATCATCTCACAAGTTTCTACTACTGAATGGAACATTTCATCCTTTTTCGAAAAAAGTCATGATGAACGAAGAAAAGAATCACACAGGCAGTTACAAAGCAGATAAGGCAACAGATAAAGCACAAAAAGAGAGACACGAAGCAGATCCTTATTGATCTATTCATACCTTGGTTATTATCAATTTAAGTGCATATGAATAACCTCCCCAGAATATTAGAAGATATTGAGGGGGGGTTGTGTGTCTATTATGTTGTTCGTTAAATATTCTGAATACCAATTGACTGTATATATCACGACGTGATATAGTCATGTTGTGACATAGTAAAAAAATAGTGAGTGGTGACACAGATGAAAATTGAAAAAATATCAAAAAAATATATTCCAATGACGGAGACGGCATTTTATATTTTATTGTCTCTAACTATCCCTCGCCATGGTTACGGCATTATTAAACATGTAGAAGAATTAACGGTTGGACGGTTAGTTCTTGGATCGGGAACGATTTACGGTACATTGACGAAGATGCAGCGTGATGAAATCATAACGGTCTATGCAGATGAAAAGAGAAAAACAATTTATGAAATTACAGATGTAGGAAAAGAGTTAATGCGCCATGAGATAACTCGATTAAAAGAATTGCATGTGAATGCTTTGATGTATGAGGGGGAATTCAAATGACAACAAAGAAGTGGAGACCGTTGTGGAGTTATGATACAGAGAAGACGGAGCCCTGGTTATCGAAACTCTCAGCACAAGGCAATCGATTGATTAGCGTCAATCGAATCACTCGAATGTTTACCTTTGAACAAGGTCCTGCTGAAGATGTTCAATTTCAAGTTGTTTACGATAAATCCAGAAAAACCTTGTCTAAAATTATGACGGAATCAAACTGGGTAGATGTACACTCGACAGGCAATTGGAGATTTTTGAAAAACGAAAGTAAAGAAATTACTATATACCCTTCACGTGAAGGACTTCTGAAGAGGAACAGGATTCAATTCTATGCATTGGCTGGACTTGCAATGTTTTGTGTAATGCCATTCTTAATGATGCTCATGTTGATATGGACCTTATTAACAGATATCAATTCTGTTGAACCGAGCCCTTATTGGTGGATAACGGGCTTTTATTTCTTGCTGATCCTATTAGTGTTGTCCCTTGCTATTATTATTACAATTAAGTTAAAGGCGTTTGAACGGAAATACTTCAATTCAGCTGTAGATGATAATGAAGCTTCAGGAAAAACATTTACGAAGTGGAAATTTGGCTGGATGTATGAGCCAGACAAGTTGGAAAAGTGGTTATCGGAGATGGCTGCCGAAGGCAATCATTTGATCCGAGTCGGGAATCCAGCTACCAGATTCATTTTTGAAAAAGGTGTTCCGAAACAGGTATCCTATGTATTAGATTTTCAAATAAAAACAACGCCATCATATGCTGGTATTCATAAAAGTGCAGGTTGGCAACTGAAGTACAAATCACCTTATTCGTTTACGAAATACTCTTTATGGGCGCAAGAGTATGCTAAGGGAGAAGAGATACCGAGATTTCCGTATGACTCTAAAGAGCAGAAATCTCAAGTTCGAAAGGCTACGCTATCTAGTATAGGGATTGTCGTTTATACATTTGCATTTATTGCTTATATTTTATATTTAAAATTAAACTTTCAACAAGAATATGGTTGGGGATTATTCGATAAGTTTATTGTGGTGATATTAATTCTTTCGCTGCTCTCACCATTATTAATCATTCTCAAAACGTTGAAATTTGCAATAAGAATGAGGAAGTTAAAATAATCTAATAAAAGCCATTCCTAGTTTGAATTGAAAATTAGGAATGGTTTTTTTATCTGCATTTTATGAAACCAAAACCACCTATTTCATGACCATATTCCTTCGTCCATGGAATTTATCATGTATACTTATACTTAATTTGGAAATCTCTTTTAGCTTAAAATAATAGTAAAATATACGTAAGAAATCTATTAAAATACATGGACCGAATGAATGACGAGAGGAGCTTATTATGAAGTTATTTCACACTGCCGATTGGCATTTAGGAAAGCTTGTTCAAGGTGTTTCAATGACAGAAGAACAACGATTTGTGTTGCAACAATTTATTGAGGCGATTGCTGAGGAAAAACCAGATGTAGTCATCATTGCGGGAGATTTATATGATCGAGCAGTGCCGCCTACGGACGCGGTGAATTTGTTAGATGAAGTACTTGAAACGATTGTCTTGAAATTAAAAACGCCAGTCATCGCGGTTTCGGGAAATCATGATAGCCCAGGTCGTTTGAATTTTGGTAGCCGATTGATGAAATCGAATGGACTTTATATTACGGGTCAACTGAAAAAGGATATGGAACCAATTGTGATACAAGATGAATTTGGAGAGGTTCATTTCCATTTAGTTCCTTACGCTGATCCGTCTCAAGTTCGTCATGTTTTAGATGATGAACAGATTCGCACGCATGATGATGCAATGAAGAAAATGGTCGCACATATCGAGTCTTCTATGGATTCTACTAAAAGACATGTGTTGGTAGGACACGCGTTTGTGACACCTCACGGTGAAGAAGAGGAAAACACGAGTGATTCGGAGCGTCCGCTCGCAATTGGTGGAGCTGAGTATGTAAGTGCATCACATTTTAAAAACTTCCACTATACGGCACTCGGACACTTGCATCAAGCGCATTATGTATTGAATGAGACCGTTCGCTATTCGGGCTCTCCCTTAAAATATTCAATTTCAGAAGAGCATCATCAAAAAGGATTCCATATCGTTCAAATGGACGAGCTCGGAAACGTCAGTGTAGAAAAGCGTTTACTGATACCTAATCGAGATATTCGAACGGTTGAAGGGAAAATGGAAGACATTTTACTTCAAGAGATGAATCACGATTATGTCTTTGTGAAACTGTTGGATGAAACGCCGATTTTATTTCCAATGGAAAAGATACGTTCCGTTTATCCAAATGCGATGCATGTAGAACGTAAAATTTTGTCTGCTACCAAAGACAATGAAGAAAGCACTGTAGGTTCACGCAGTAAAATGGACGACTTAGCGCTATTTAACGCTTTCTATGAAGAAGTAAAAGGGGTACAGGCTTCTGAGGAAACAGAGCTCATTTTTAAAGAAGTGCTTCAAGAGTTTTTGTTAGAACAACAAGAAATCACTAGCCCTCATAAGAAAGAAGGGTTGAAAATATGAGACCCATTTCCTTGAAAATGACCGCTTTTGGTCCTTATAAACATACAGAAATCATAGATTTCAATGAACTTCAGGGCAATCAATTATTTGTCGTATCCGGCAGTACCGGAGCTGGGAAAACAACCATTTTTGATGGAATTTGCTTTGCCTTATATGGATCCGCAAGTGGTTCAGACCGTAGTGAATCACGTATCATGCGTAGTGACTTTGCAGAGGATAATGTCCATACATCTGTCGAACTAGAATTTGAAATTCATCATCGGACGTTTCGAATCCTGCGCCAAATGGGGCATGTGAAAAAAGGCAATAAAGGAGCGACGGGCGAAAAATATGAGTTTTATGAAAAATTAATAGACCGTGAAGTTCCGTGTGTTGAACGACAAATCGTGTCAGAAATAAATGTAAAAGTCGAAGAAATTATTGGCCTAACACAAAATCAATTTATTCAAATTGTCATGCTTCCACAAGGTGAATTTCGAAAGCTGTTAACTTCTGAGACAGAAAACAAAGAAGATATACTACGGAAAATCTTTAAAACAGAGCCCTATAAAATGATTAGTGAGCGTCTTAAGAAAAAGAAAACACTTGTTGAAGAGGAACTGAAAATTGAGCAACGGACGACTAATAGTTACATTCAAAATATCGGTGCATCGTTTCCGCAACGAGAATCTGCCATTTTTGAGGTGCTAGCTCAAGATCATTACAATATTCACCAAGTCATTGCGGGATTGGAAGAAGAAGCTACTTATTATGAAGAGAAAATTCGCCAAGATCACAATAAATACGAAGAAGCTTACCAGAAACACACAAGCAAGTCAGGTGAATTCCATCAAGCCAAGAGCTTAAATGAACGATTTGATGAATGGGAAACGAAGGAACAGAAACTGCATACTCTGACTGAGCAGGTGCCTTTATTCGAAGGCAAAGAGAAGCAGCTTGAAAAAGCGGAGCGTGCAAGCGTAATCGAAGGAATCGAACGACACTATAAAGAACTTCAAAAAGAAGTATTTGAAAAACAGCAGCTTTGGAATGGAGCGGTCACATCCGAGGCGAAAGCGAAGGCGAATCTGGAGCAGGTGAACATTCACTATATTCAACAAGAGAATAAGCACATAGAGCGTGAAAAATTAAGCGAGTCGCTCGTTCGTTTGATCGATTTCTTGCCAATTGTGAAGGATATGACCTTAAAAGAGTCTGAGTTAAAAGTATTAGAACGTGAAGTGGTCAAATTATCTGCAAACCTTCAGACAATCGAGCAACAAGTAATCGCTAAAAATGACTCCGTTACTGCGTTGAGGTTGGATCTGGATATGCTCGATAATCAGTTGATCCCGTTTGATGATAAGTTCCAAGAACTAAGTGAGTTAAATGAAAGATGCAGAGTGTTAAAAGAGTTTCTTTCAATTCAGCAATCGATGCGCGCACTAGGTGCTGAAACACTTGAAAAAGAACAACATTATAATGTGGTGAAAAAAGAGTACACGACGCTTGAAAATGAGTGGTTTGCAAATCAAGCACGTGTTTTAGCGGCCCATTTACATGACGGAGAAGCTTGTCCGGTATGTGGTAGTGTGGAGCATCCAAATAAGAACGAGCAAGATCAAACCGTGGCTCCTTCAAAAGAACAACTGGAGCAAGTGAAATCGACATTGAATCTTGTTGACAATGACTATCGAAATACTTTAGCAAAACAACACGCTTTGATGGCTCAACTCTCGAGCAAAGGTGAAGAAATAGCGGGATTCGGAGTAGTTGTAGAGCAGGCGGGTGAGGTCTATAAAACATTGGACGAATGTCGTCTTAAACTTGATGTTGAGGTCAACCAAATGCGAAAAGATAAAGATTTACTTCGTAAAATAAAACAACAACACCAAGATCAAATGCTTATGGTACAAGAGCTAGATGCCAAAAAAGTAGAAACAACGGCTACTTACCAAGAAGCGCAATCAACTTACGAAAAAAGCAAAGCCATTTTCGAAGATAAGCTACAATCCATTCCAACCGAAGTTCGCGTTTTATCGCAATTAGAACAACAAATTCGCGAGACAACTGAACGTAAAATCAATCTGGAGAATGCTTGGAAAGCGGTGCAACAGCAACTTCAAGAAGCTAGAGAACAACACTCTTCATCAGTGTTGACCATAGCGCACACTGAACATGCTCTTCAAGAAACAAAGGCTAAACAAGAAAAAGCTGATGTTGCATTTAGGACGGCACTCGAGTCCTCGGCTTTTGAATCAGAAGAAATTTACCAACAAGCGAAGTTAAGAGATTCAGAAAGAGCCACTTTAAAAGAGCAAATTATGGCGTTTAAACAAGCTCGACATACACTGATTGAACAAGTTGGTGACTTGGCAGTGAGACTTGCAAACAAAACGAAAGTTGATTTAAACGATTTGCAGAATGAACTGGCTACATTGAAGCTTATATATGAGAAGGCGTTACAGGAAGTAAATCAATCAAATGATTACAAAAAAGCAGCGAGTAATCTAATCACGAACATACTGGCATCTAGTAAAAAGGCAATTGCGAAGGAACAAGAATTCAATCAAATCACCGACTTGTATGATGTGATTAGAGGACAGAATAGCTTGAAGATTTCATTCGAGCGATACTTGCAGATTGAATACCTCGAACAAATTATTGTCTCGGCGAACGAACGATTAAAGAATTTATCAAATGGCCAGTTCCATTTAATTCGAAGTGAACGTCAAGAATCTAGAGGGAAACAAAGTGGATTAGGATTAGACGTATATGATGCTTATACCGGTCAAACACGCGACGTCAAAACGCTTTCAGGTGGAGAGAAATTTAATGCTTCATTGTGCTTGGCACTCGGCATGGCGGATGTTATTCAAAGCTTCCAAGGCAATGTTTCAATCGACACCATGTTTATTGATGAAGGTTTTGGTTCATTGGACGAGGAATCTTTAAATAAATCAATTGATACCCTGATTGACCTTCAAAAATCAGGCCGTATGATTGGTGTTATTTCTCATGTTCAAGAATTAAAAACTGCTATCCCAGCGATTTTAGAAGTGACAAAATCGAAAGAAGGCTATAGCGAGACTCGATTTATTATTAAGTAAATAGACTCGGGCCGGATTTCTAGGAGAAAGCAGGTGGCATCGTTGACGAATTTCACGCCATTTCCGATTATTGAAACTAAGCATTTACTATTAAGAAGAATTACACATGGTGATACGAATGATATGTTTGAGATGCGAAGAGATCCCAGGATGTATGAATATTTAAGTACTAAAGTAGATCGAAATACTGAAGAAACAAAAGCTTATATTGATAAAATGAACCTAGGAATCGATGAAGATAAATGGGCTATCTGGGCAATTGAACATAAACAATCAAACAAAGTGATTGGAACTATTTGTATCTGGAATATTAACAAGGATGAGGAAAGTGGAGAAGTGGGTTATGGAATTATCCCCGATTATCAAGGTCAAGGTTTAATGAAAGAGTCATTAGTTAGTGTTATCGCATATGGTTTTGAAGAGATGAAGTTAAAAGTACTGGAAGCGTATACAGAAGAGCGCAATGATAAATCCATTAAACTCTTGGAGTCTTGTAAATTCGTTGAGGTTACTAGAGTTGAAGAAGCCGGAGATATGAATAACCAGGTATTACGGATGGTAGTGTTTCGATTATTAGCACAACAAGCTTGAAAGTTACGGCAAATATAAACCAGTATCTCTTAGAGGTACTGGTTTTTTGTATGCATATTTGCTTGATGTATTAATGACAATTCGTTTTCTAGGCAATTTTACACATGACGACTTTAGTGGTTATTAAGTCCTTGTACTTGTAATAATTGGAAGTTATGGCAGTTGTAGATGAAATAAATATCGGTAATAATTACCACCATTTCCTGTATAGTAAGCATGCTATACTCGAAAAATGTTAAACAAAATACTTAACTGCCCCTTCGTAGCCGTTAATATAATAAATGAGTTGATAATTTTACATATTTTTACATAGTAGACCTTACCAAAAAATATTTCAGATTTTGTAACAAGTGCAAGTAAAATATACCAATCAATTAATCGTGAGGAGATGAACTATCATTAAGAAACTTACAAAGATTTTGGTTCTATCATTTATTTTCGTGCTTTCTTTTTCAGGCGTCGCAGGAGCAACATATCCAGTACATAAAGGTGATACATTAAATGGCATTGCTTATAAATACAGAATGGGCTATCAGGATTTGCGATCACTAAATCCGCAAATCAAAAATCCTAATCAATTATATATCGGACAATCTATTGTTGTTAGAACTCCGAATAAAGCTTCAGATCTTGTAGACTATGCAAAGGTTCTTAAAACACAAACGAAATACGTGTATGGAGCAGACTATAGCCTTGCGCCTTACAAGGCAGATTGTAGTAGTTGGACGAAGCATATTTATGCTAAATTCGGCGTGAAATTACCTAGAACTAGCCGTGAGCAATCACACATTGGAAGATCCATAAAATTCAAGGATATGAAAAAAGGGGATTTAATGTTCTTTGCGAGTAGTGGTAAAACTATTACACACGTAGGAATCTATATGGGGAATGGGATGTGGATTAGCAATCTAAACACGGCAAAGAGTGTGCAAACTTTTTCTATCTGGGGACCATGGACACAACAACACTTTATGTGGGCACAGAGAGTCTTATAATATTCATCCATCAGTTTATGTAATATGTTACCATTAGAGCAATTGGTAGATGCGCAGATGTAACGACAGCTGGTATGAAGAGAGATGATTATGATGACAGAAGGATGGAAACTAAACGAAGGAACAGTCAGTTATCATCCTGTTTCAGAAGATCAGCTGTGGTCAGTTTTCATGAAAACTCTCTCTTCTCAATCAATGAAGACGACCTCCTATAAGTTCGCCGTGTTGCGAGGGATTTTAGAGAATCTTTACAAAACGAATGATGAGCAAGAATTGAATTTCAATCAACTAGCGGAATCATTTGCGAAGCTATACTGGAATTTAGTCATTCGTAATGGGTATTCTCAAGGGCATCAAGCCCAAATTGAAAAAGAGTTAAAGGAATTTCAATATGAATACCAGATTCCAAGTGGAGTGTCATTTGATTCGATTCAAGAAAATCGACAGCGCGACTTGATCAAGCGTATTGAGAGTAAAGTAATTAGAAGGTACGTAGTCGGAGCGTTATTTGCGGATACAGAAGGTCTTGTTTACGGGTTCTCAAAGAAAGAACGCAAACTCACGTTGACACCATCTTGTTATGAATTTTTATTGAAATATCAAACGAATATTTTTAAGTTAATTAACTATGAATTAGCAAAGTTTTTGCAAAAAAAGAATCCTAGCTTAACGCATGGGATACTACTAGAAGAAATTGAAAACATTACACAACGTGAATCGTTGCAGCAATTCCAACAAATGATTGTGACGCATTCAGGAGCTACATGTTTTTATACAGATAGACCATTACACGTTGCAAAACGTTCAATTGCAGTGGATCATTTTGTTCCCTGGAGTTTTGTCCACAGTGACGAATTGTGGAATTTTGTCCTGACATCTTCATCACTCAATTCCAGCAAAGGCAGCGAATTACCAGCTGAGCGCTTTCTCAATAAATTGGATGAGCGAAATCAATGGTTTAAGAAAACAGGTGACGTTTATGTTAAACAATACATGGAAACTTACGACTTCCATCAATTTGTGAAGTTGTATGAGTATGCCGAGTTGAATGGATTTGAGAAGGGCTGGGCTCCTTAAACAAACTTTCAATTGAAATAGTGCCTATGAATAAGAAAAAAGAAATCCAGCGACTCTTAGAGTTACTGGATTTTTTGAGTATTTTTTTATTCATGATTTTATGGTGCTTGAGAATTAACGTGTATCTTCTTTGTCAACTTCAGTTTCTTCTTTATCCAGGTGATAAATGGGTGCACCTTCACCGACCATATCTAGAGAAGCATTAAAATCCTTGTTTTGACGCAATTCCATTTCCTTTGGGTCCACATGTTCAGGTTTCATCGTCAAACTCTCCTCGATATAGTTTTTTAGAAATAGTATATGAAAGTTGTCAGCAAATAATTACTAACTGAAAAATGGAAATGATATACTATTAGCGATTTTTCCATTAAGTGCCAACAAGGAATGTTACTATGTATGTCGATTAGGTAGTAAGTGTTCTAGAAGAATTTTCTGAGCTAAAACGAAAAGAAAGCACACAAAATCGTTCAACATATTATTTTCCTAACCGTCCGATTCGCAAAAAAACATATAATTGATGTTATTTCATTTGAAGAGCAAAAATAACTAATATAAATAGATCGACGGCAAACTTGCTTAGTTAATCATCAGCTGATTTAAACCAAATTATCTACTTAACGTTACACTCAAATAAGTTTTAAAAAACCCAGTGGTAGTATCTATCACTGGGTTTAGTCTATCTATTTTACTCAAAACATAAATCGGTGCATTTTATATAAGAAGGATTTGCGCAGTAGTTGTAGAATACCTAATGAAATACACTTCTCCAATGAAATAATGGAGTGGAAATTTTAAGGAGGTTAATATGACTATTAAGCGACTTGATGAATATCGAAAATTTAATATGAATCTTGTAGATTTGCAACAACAACAAGCTTTAAAGCGTTACATTGAACGTTCGGTTGAACGTGAACGAATTGCTAGTGAACTGCAAGGTAAAAATCCTTTTGAAGTAGATACTCCTGAGCGAGTGGCACTGCGTAAAGCGATTATTGATCCCCGTGATAGCCTTGCAATTGAGCGTATTATTGGTCGAGAAGATCTATTTCCTATTTCTTATCTTGAAGCAGGTCTAAAAGCAGCCACTTCTGTTTGTAGAATCGAGATTCGAAATTCTATAGGTAGAGTTCTCGGATATGGAACAGGATTTCTTGTCTCACCTTCTTTATTACTTACAAATAATCATGTCTTGGAAAACTACGATACGGCTCATTTCAGTGTTGCGCAATTCAACTACGAAGTGGATCTTGATTTAAATGAACGTTTGAAGAAAAGCTTTCGATTAACGCCAGAGCGTTTCTTTATAACAGATCAGAAGCTTGATTTCACATTAGTCGCTATAGAGGAAGTGTCTGAAGATGGCACAAAAGTGAGTGATTTTGGGTTCTTGCCTCTCATCTCGCAAACGGGCAAAGTATTGGTTGGTGAATGTGTATCAATTATTCAACATCCTTCGGGTGAATACAAAGCTGTAGCAATTAGAGAGAATCAAATTTTGGATGTATTTGACGATTATATTCACTATTCGACAGATACTATGCCTGGATCCTCCGGTTCACCTGTATACAATGACGAATGGATTGTAATTGCCCTCCACCATGCTGGAGTTCCAGATCCTAAAAATCAGACTGAATTTATTGCCAATGAAGGAATTCGCATCAGTGCGATTGTCCAGTTTGTTGTAAAGAAAGGCGAAAGTTTAAATGATGAGCAGAAATTGTTAATTAATGACCTTGTGCAGGCGCGGGATGTGACCAAAGAAAAATCTGATGAGATGATAGTGGAGGAGTTAAGCGACTCATGGTATGAAGGTTCGACCGGTTATGATACTAAGTTTCTTGGTGATAATCATGAAATTCCGCTTCCGACATTCCGCTCTGATATTGAACAGGATATTGCTCAGTTAAAAGACGGCAGCAATGTGCTCCATTATACGCATTTTTCCATCGTCATGAGCAAGTCACGCCGATTAGCCTATTTTACGGTAGTAAATATTGACGGAAACCAATTAATAGACATTGAACGTAATGATAAATGGTATCTCGATCCTCGAATCGAAACTGAGTACCAGTGTGGTCCTGAATTATATAAAAATAATGATCTTGATCGGGGACATCTTGTCCGCAGGAGAGATCCTGTTTGGGGAGATACAGCTGAAAAAGCGAATAGGAATACCTTCCATTTTACAAATTGTGCTCCCCAGCACAGTAATCTAAATCAAAAAAACTGGTTGGAGTTGGAGAACTATATTTTAGACAATGCTGAAAACTGGAATCTTAAAGTGACAGTGTATACAGGTCCGGTTTTTAGGGTGGATGACATTGTTTACAGAGGAGTTCAAATACCTGCTGAGTTTTGGAAAATTGCTATTATGGTTAAAGAAGATGGCAACCTATCCGCAACTGCTTATTTGCAGACTCAAAAAAATCTTATCGAGAATCTGGAATTTGCCTATGGTGAATATAAAACTTATCAAGTACCAATAACAAAAATTGAAGCGATAACAGGGCTTGATTTTGGTTGTTTACGTAATAACGACCCAATCAATCAATTAGAATCAACGATTGGTCACGTCATTGAGACATCTGAGGATATAAAATTCTAGACTACAAAGTAAAAGCCGATGAATTCCTTATCGTAGGGAATCATCGGCTTTTACCATTAAGAAATTATGACATATACGTAAGTGAATACTTGAAGTATACTAATTAGTTGAAATCCAATTCTTTTTTACTTTCTGCACTTTTTGGAAAATATTGCTGAAATTTGTTTATTGTGTGACAATATAACCAATTAGACTTTTTTTAAGGGGAAGAACAATGAAAATTCACATTGGTTTATACCGTGTTTTGCCGTTTTTATATTTAATGATTGGTCCAATTTGGTTTATTGGTTTAGATTATTTATTAAGCATTTCAAACTTTTCTACTGAAAAGGTGCTTTTCTTGGATATATTCAAAAACCTATTGTTCGTTTTCTTCACTGCTATTTTGATATTTATTTTATTAAGAAATTTAAAAAATTCAAACCAAATTGAAGAAGAAAAAGAGAAGCTTACTTTATTAATCGATACAATGCCCGACTGTATTTCATTCAAGGATGGAGAAGGAAGGTGGCTCCAAATAAATAAATTTGGTGCTCAGTTATTTGAATTAGAAGGCGTCGATTACAAAGGGAAAACAGACAGAGAAGTGGCGAAATACACAGATTTTTATCACGATGCGTTGATTTACTGTATTGAATCAGACGAAGAAGCGTGGAAAGCAGGGAAGGTTAGTCGTTGTGAAGAAACAATTCCTTTGAGAGATGGTTCAAGCAAAATTTTTGATTCATTCAAAATGCCTCTTTTTAATGATGATGGTTCCAGAAAAGGGTTAGTAGTTATCGGAAGAGAAATTACTGCTTTAAAAGAAACTGAGCGTAAGTTAAGGCAATCAGAAAAGATGTCTGTTTTAGGTGAACTAGCAGCGGGTATTGCTCACGAAATACGAAACCCTCTTACGACTATTAAAGGTTTTTTACAAATGGGTCAAGTGAAAACAATTAAATTGGATCAACATATTGACGTGTTGGTTGATGAAATTAATCGAATTAATAATATTGTTAACGAACTTTTGGTTATAGCAAATCCTACAGATGTTATATTTACTAACCACAAAATAAATACAGTTGTGAGAGACGTCGTTGAAATGTTATCGATTGAAGCATCGTTAAATAATATTCAATTAAACGTGATTGATAAAGATCAATTCAATACATATTGTAATGAGAGTAAGTTAAAACAAGTGTTTATCAATATAGTGAAAAACGCTCTAGAAGCAATCTCAAGTGATGGTGAGATAACGATTACAATAGCTGATGAAAATGAGGACTATTTCTCCATTAATTTTGAGGATAATGGTTGCGGAATCGCAGAAAACCATTTAAAACACATTGGTGAGCCTTTTTATAGTGTAAAAGAAAACGGGACTGGCTTAGGAATGACAGTTTGTTTTAGCATTATTGAAACACACAAAGGTTCTATCCACATAACGAGCCAGGTTAACTCTGGAACTAGCGTTGAAGTATTGTTACCAAAGTCGAAAGTTTAAGCCTTATCGAAACAATCAAAGATGAACAAAAGACGATTTAGCCTGAAAAAAAGGGCAAATCGTCTTTTGTTTTTTGCTCAAATATAACCAGATAGATAGGCAATAATGATTAATCGATTCCGAAAATTATTATGAAAGTATATTTGATATACTATCTTTTAACATAGCCAATAAATTAACGGAGGGGATTAGATTGAGCCGTGAAGAAAAAATAACTAGCGTACTAGAAAATATGCATAAAGTAGAAGTAATGGATAAGTATATAAAATCATTTGGTAACAAGGTAAGAGGAGAAGAAATACGTGCAGCTGTAAAAGAAGTTTTTGGTGCTGATTTAAATTACACATCAGAAAAAAATTATGGTAGCCAATTGTCCAACTATAATACCTCTGTCATGGAGAGTCTACGTACTTCATTAAATGTTGATTCTAATTCATCCGAATTAGATACTCAAATTATGGCTATGACAAAAAATGAAGTAATGGATCGTTACATTGAGGTTCATGATTATTCTCTAACAGGAGCTCAGAGTAGAGTCCTAATCAATCAAATATTCGGAGTAAATTTGGACGGGATTTCTAGTTTAGAACATTCAAAGGTATCCATTTATTCTAAAGGACAATGGATTTTACAAGGAGACACGGATCTATTAATTGTATCTTCAAGTCTAGATGATGTAGAGCTTTATATAGCTACAACTGACTATTTTGAGGTAACTTCTGGGTCAAAACAGTTCCCTGAGTCTTTAAAACAAAAATTACTCAGCAGTGGATTTAGTTATGACGCTGACCTAAATCAATACGTTTATA
Source organism: Paenisporosarcina sp. OV554 (assembly GCF_003058165.1). Taxonomy (GTDB): domain Bacteria; phylum Bacillota; class Bacilli; order Bacillales_A; family Planococcaceae; genus Paenisporosarcina. The sequence continues at coordinate 44,217 of NZ_QBUC01000002.1, forward strand.
GAAATCCAACAAATGAATCTGTACCAGATGCTTTTAAAGGCCAAGTTTTAGGAAGTGTATTAGGAACAATAGCTGAGTTAACTACCTAAAAGTGAATCAAGTTCATTTTTTACCATTCGAAGATAAGCAGTTACCAGGAAGATTTTTTCTTTTTTGTAGCATTGGAAGCATTACATATCCTTACTTAAACTTATTTGTCTGGATATGCGAAGTTTCTATGCAAGTTGTGCGGCAGCTGACCTTGGATTAGAGGTGATGAAAGAAGCAATCGGCATCATTAAAAAAATTAGAACAAAAAGGTAGTGTGGTGCTCGCAGCATCTCCTCGAATGAAAAAAGAGATGGTGTGAAAATAGGTACACGGCTGTTTGAATACCGAACCATCCAGAGATTTGTTTTTTATTTACGTCTAATCACTAAGTTATTTCGATGTAGTTTCTACGACTTCTGTGGTAATACATGTCAGGTCAATCATCGGATTGTTGCCATATTAAATTCTTCATCAAAACAAGTATTGACGCTATCATTAGTGAATGTTGTGTATTTCAAATTACATATTTATACTTGAATAGTGTGAAGTTTTCTATACCCACAAAATTAAATATCTGAATATTATGAATTGATAGGAGAGGGAAATATGAAACTAGGAGCATTTTCTGTAAGTTTAAGTGTAAAAGACATTAATAAATCAAAATCATTTTACGAAGACCTAGGATTTCAAGTCTTTGGAGGGGAAATTACTCAAAATTGGCTTATTATGAAGAATGAAAGTTGCGTAATTGGACTATTCCAAGGGATGTTTGAAAATAACATTCTGACTTTTAATCCAGGGTGGAATCAAAATGCCGACAATCTCGATTCGTTTACGGACATTCGAGACCTTCAAAAGCAGCTTAAAGCAAAAGGAATTCAAATGCTGACTGAAGCAGATGAATCAAGTGTAGGTCCTGCAAGTTTTACAATTGAAGATCCAGATGGTAATTCTATTCTTGTGGATCAACATGTGTGAATAAGTGATAATAAGAAGGACATTTTTGGGTGATTCGCTCATAGTCGACAAAGAAACGCTCATAGTCGACAAAAATTCGCGCATAGAGCACCAAATAACTTCCCATATAACATAAAACCAACACCCCACTAGAGATAACTACTAGTGGGGTGCTTTTATTGAACTAAAACGGGTGAGAAAAACTCCTTATAAAGCTCTTTTAGTATTTTCGTTTCGTCTTTTTTAAGGACCCCGAATACAAGACTAACTTCGGAGGAACCTTGATTGATCATTTCGATATTGGCACCAGTACGGGAAATAGCTGCTGTGGCTCTAGCGGCCAATCCGGTTGTGTTTTTCATGCCTTCACCAACGAGAACGACCATAGAGAAATTGCTGTGGATATTGACCTCGTCTGCATGCAATTCGTTTTTTATACGATGAACTACGCGAGCTTCTTTTTCAGTGTTTAACTGGTGGCTGCGCAAGATGACGGATAGGTTATCGATTCCAGAAGGGGTATGTTCATATGAAATCTCTTCATCTTCAAGAATTTGCAACAGTTTTCGTCCAAACCCGATTTCCCGATTCATTAAATATTTGCTGACAAAAAGTGTGGAGAACCCACTGTCTGCAGATATGCCGGTAACCGGTCGGAAAGAATGCTCTCGCTTTGCGACAATCATCGTTCCCGCAGCTAGCGGATTGTTGGTGTTTTTTATGCAAACTGGAACTGACTCTTTAAATGCAGGCATCAGCGCTTCATCGTGAAGAACCGCGAATCCTGCGTAGGACAACTCTCGCATTTCACGGTATGTCATTTTGTGAATTTCTTCAGGGTTTTCAACAATACTAGGATTGGCCGCAAACACACAATCTACATCTGTGAAGTTTTCATATAGGTCGGCTTTTATCGCAGCTGCTAAAATCGAGCCGGTAATGTCAGAGCCTCCTCGCTCAAATGTCCGCAGTTCGTCTTTACTTGTATAACCAAAGAATCCGGGAAAGACGCTAATCGCCGACTTATCCTTTAAAGCCGATAATCTGTTGTAGGATTCTGGTAGCGCCTGTACGCGTTCTGGGAAATCATTAACCAGCAAGCCCGCATCTTTTGGATTTATGTATTCTGCAAGTAAGCCAATGGAAGTTAAATAAACAGCGACAAGCTTTGCTAAATTATCTTCACCACTCGCTTTTAATTGATCGAAGAATAATCCTGGATTGCCTTTATCCGATGCGAGTCGGTTGCGCAGATCCAATTCAATAATGTCGAGAATTTCCTTACCCAACTCAAGACCATTAGCAATTTGAGCGTATCGATCGATTACGTTGCTCAAGTAATCTTCGACATCTTCGTTACAAAGTGCAGCTTGTGACAGACTAATAAGCATATCGGTTACTTTTACATCGTTGTCATACCTTTTGCCAGGAGCTGAAACCACGACAATTTTTCTTGAAGGGTCTGCTTTTAGAATGGCCGCCACTTTTTTGATTTGTTGTGCACTTGCTAGAGATGTACCTCCAAATTTACATACTTTCATCGTTATCAACTCCCATCTTTCTTTCATTTAAAGGGTTGTTTTAATTTATAGTATAATACTATAATGTACTTATGGGAAACACAATTGTTTTTTTAGGGTGTACACATAGTGGGGGGAATTATCAATGAAAAATGAAATTTCGATTGGTTTATTAGGACTAGGAACAGTTGGGAGTGGAGTAGCAACGATCTTACAACAACACCAACAGGATATGCATCACAAATTGGGTGTTCCAGTTTCCATTAAAAAGGTATTGATTAAAGATGAAAATAAGGAAAGATTCACAACTCTGGATTCAAACGTTTTTACAACGGATGTCCATGAGATATTAAACGACCCCACTATTGATATTATTGTTGAAGTAATGGGTGGCATTGAAGAAGCGAAGCAGGCAATTGAAAACGCGCTTCGTGCAGGAAAGCAAGTTGTGACAGCCAATAAAGATGTCATGGCGGAATATGGACACGAATTATTGAAGTTGGCAGATGCAAAAAAATGCGATTTATTTTATGAAGCGAGTGTTGCAGGGGGCATCCCAATAATTCGTACATTAGAAGACGGACTAGCTTCAGACAGGATTTCAAGTTTGATGGGAATCGTGAACGGAACAACTAATTTCATTTTAACGAAAATGAGACAAGAAAATATGAGCTATGAAGTCGCTTTGGCAGAAGCAACGAGACTTGGCTACGCGGAAGTTGATCCTTCAGCGGACGTCGACGGAGTGGATGCTGCACGGAAAATGGTCATTTTATCTTCTCTCGCATTTTCAACAGAAGTTCATCTTAGCGACGTATTAGTTAGAGGGATGAAAGACATAAGAGACGGAGATATGGAACTATCAGAGGGCTTTGGCTATACAATGAAGATGGTTGGCTCATCGAAAAAAAATGAAGGTGGGATCGAAGTGGCAGTGGAACCAGTATTCTTGGCAAATTCGCATTTGCTCGCTTCTGTAAACAACGAATTTAATGCCGTATACATATATGGTGATGCAGTTGGCGAAACGATGCTTTATGGACCAGGCGCTGGTTCTCTACCGACCGCAACTTCAGTCGTCTCGGATATTATCGCTGCATGTCGTAATTTGCTTCTTGAAGTAAATGGTAAACGACTGCACGCTGCTCAGCATGAACGGGTAATCAAATCGGCCAATCGTCGTTATGCGAAGTACTTCCATCGTTTACTTGTTAAAGATGAAGTAGGAGTTTTATCGAATTTGACAGCCATTTACAGCAATCATAATGCAAGCCTTCAATCAGTTAAGCAGCATCCAGCGGGAAATGAGGGAATGGCTGAAATTATCCTTGTCACTCATAAAATTTCTAGACAGCAACATTTGGACGTGATTGAAGATTTAAAAGGTTTGGCAAGTGTCATTAGCCATTACCGCATCGAGGGAGATGAATCAGAATGAATTGGCCAGGATTGATTGAACAATATAAAGAATGGCTTCCGGTAACAGAAGATACGCCAAAGCTAACATTGCAGGAAGGCAATACGCCTTTAGTTCATCTCGGAAATTTGTCTGAGAAATGGGGAATTGATCTTCATGTGAAATTAGAAGGTGCTAACCCAACCGGTTCTTTCAAAGACCGAGGCATGGTCATGGCAGTGGCGAAAGCGAAAGAAGAAGGGAAAACCGTTCTTATTTGCGCATCAACTGGTAATACTTCTGCGTCAGCCGCTGCATACGGAGCGAGAGCTGGCATGAGAACAATTGTGGTCATTCCAGAAGGTCGTATTGCACTCGGAAAACTTGCCCAGGCAAAAATGTATGGCGCTAAAATTCTGGCGATTAAAGGAAATTTTGACGAAGCACTTGAAATGGTTCGCGAAGTGGGTCAAGAAGATGGCATCGCTCTAGTTAATTCAGTTAATCCTTACCGTTTAGAAGGACAGAAAACAATCGCGTTTGAAATTATTGATCAGTTAGGAACAGTACCAGATGTTCTAGCTTTACCTGTTGGAAACGCGGGGAATATATCGGCTTCTTGGAAAGGTTTTAGCGAATACGCATTGAAAAATAGCACAAAACGTCCGTCATTACTAGGAGTTCAGGCAGCTGGGGCGGCTCCAATTGTCCAGAATCGTATTGTGGACAATCCGGAAACAATCGCAACAGCAATTCGAATTGGCAATCCGGCTAGCTGGAACCTTGCGCTAAAAGCTCTCGACGAATCAAACGGCACGATTTTGGCCGTAACGGATGAAGAAATTCTAGAAGCGTATCAACTGCTCGCTTCAACAGAAGGCATCTTTGCAGAACCGGCGTCATGTGCGTCAATCGCAGGAATTAAAAAGCAAGTGGAGAACGGAATGCTCCAAAAAGATTCGACAGTCGTTGCGATATTAACTGGAAATGGGTTGAAAGATCCAGAAACTGCGATTGCAGTAAATGAGCACAAAGCATTTCTCGTACCTGAAGATATGGAACGTTTTTGGGAGGATTTGAAAAAGGGTGTGAAGGTATGAGTTGGAAAGAATTTTCAGTAACTGTTCCTGCATCGACTGCAAATCTTGGGCCAGGGTTCGATTCGATTGGTTTGGCTTTGGACCTTCATTTATCGATTTGCGTTTCACCGGCTTCTGAATGGACAGTTGAATATAGCGATGATGGATATCAACATTTAACTAGTGGAATAGATAATTTAATCGTGTCTACTGCACTGGCAGTTGCTGAAATGTTTAATCGTTCACTCTCACCTGCGAAACTGCGAGTGGAAACGGATATTCCACTAGGCAGAGGACTTGGAAGTAGCGCTGCAGCAATTGCTGGGGGCATCGAAATTGCTGACTGGTTACTTGGATTGGACTTGTCTATGACAGAAAAAGTGAAAATCGGTAGCGCAATGGAAGGCCATCCCGATAATGTTTCGGCTTCTTTTTTAGGTGGTTTGACGATTTCCTATTTTGACGGGAATGAGCTTGAAGTAATCCATGTACCGCAAGTGGAAATAGGTGTGGTTATACTAGTGCCGCCGACGGAATTTCTTACAACGGAGTCAAGAGGAATGTTGCCGCAATCGCTCGAGCATAGTGTTGCGACGCGAGGGAGTGCAGCTGGAAATGTATTATCCGCAGCACTTGTGAGCGGTAACTGGGAAACTGCAGGACGCTTGATGGAAAAAGATACACTTCATGAACCTTACCGAAAAAATAAGTTCCCGGATTTTGAAGCCGTTCGCCAAGCATGTATGGAAGCGGGGGCTTACGGTTCTACTATTAGTGGTGCAGGACCTTCTCTTTTCATCGCGACGAAAAAAGGGGATGAAGAGGGAGTGGCTGCTCGATTGAGTGACCAGTTCCCTCACTACAAATGTGTCGTATTGAGACCTACATCTGAAGGAATACAATCCAGAGTAACGGTAATTTAATTGCATGCAAAAAAAGCTCAGGAAACTGGGCTTTTTTCAAAAGAAAGTATAAACTTTGAGACTACTGCTAACCCAGTGATCATGGTAGTTTTTCTCGCAAATAGAAGCGACCAAACCGCGTATAGTCGACAAAAATTCGAGAATAGACGACACAGAACCGCTCATAGAAATGGCAAACCACTAAAACCGTGCATAGGAAAAAAATCGTCAGCAGAATGTCTTTTTTCGTCTGTACGATCTTTATCGAGCATCTCGATAGTTAATACCGGAGCGGTTAACTATTCAGTACTTTTTGTGTAAATGCCTTTACATCAAGTGCTGTCTCTTCACGTTTCACATCTTCTAACATAACATTTCGGAAATATGCCACACTTGCAGGCAAGGGCAAATTCAATAATTTCGTTAAAGCTTCTTGATACATTAAAACGAATTCGGGGTCTGTATTGCCTCGTTTTAATTCAGAAAAGGATTCGTAAAACTGATCGAGTTTATCTGCAAATTCTAATAAACGTCCTTCGATGGAAGCGTCTTTACCTTCCTTCATTCGATGAAAGAAGATAGGTTGAAAGTCTTCAGGTATTTCTTCTAAAATAAATTTCTCCATCATTTTTTCTTCGACATGGGCAATCATTTGTTTTAGTTCGGGAGATGCGTGTTTGACAGGCGTTTTAATATCTCCAATGAACACTTCCGCGAAATCGTGATTGATGGTCTTTTCATATAGTGATTTCCAATCAACGGTTTCCCCGTTTCTTTCTTCTATGGTTGCAAAAAACATGGCGTATTGGGAAACTTTCCAACTATGTGCGGCTACATTATGTTCCTCAAACTTAAATTTACCGGGACAACGAATAATTCGTTCTAAGTCATTCATGCTTGTGAAAAATCTATGGATTCCCATTAAATATCTTCTCCTTTAAGTGTCATGTTTTAATGATATGTCTGTAAAGTAAATGTTGTTAGGATGCTCAATCCTGAAGAATTCTATTTTTGTTTGATTATACAACCTGTGTTGATTTCTATGTATGTAAATAACAATCCCAGCCAAAACAACTATTGACTGGGCATGATGGTTATTCTCAATTTACTATGGAGATTTTAACAGACCTTCATTTTCTGGCCAATTGTTCTTGCGCCAGCTTTATCATCTCTTTCACCATATTGCCACCAATCGGACCGCCAATTGTTCCAGCCTGTTTGGATGTGAGGTTTCCGTTATACTCTCTATTTAAAGGAATCCCGAGTTCATCAGCGATTTCGTATTTTACATCCTCACTTAGAGATGAGTTCAAACCGTATCCTTGAGACTCCATAACTCGATTTTTTAATTGATCCAAACCTTGTCTTGCTTCAGGAACTAAAATTTTATTCTTTCTGGCCACAATCATTTCCTCCTCTTTCAGACAGTATTTCCTGAAAGGGAAGATGCATGCTTCTTTGTGTTTCAAATAATGAAAGAAAAAAATGCTGTCCTCAGAAGAGAACAGCATTTCACATTATTTTTTCTTTTTAGAAGTCAAACGGCTTAGTGCAAATGCACCTGCAAAGACCCCAATTGCAGTGTTAGTACGTTTATTGAAGATTTGTTTTACAACAAGGTTCAAGTTTTGTGGGCGTTCAGCTAATCTTCTCATAAAGTATCCGTACCAGTCGTCGCCAAACGGTACGTATGTGCAGAAATTATAGCCTTGTTTTGCTAAATCAACTTGCATATCTTTACGGAAACCATAAAGCATTTGGAACTCGAATTTATCGTTTGAAATTTGGTTTTCTTCTACAAATTTCTTCACGTGGTTGATTACATGATGATCGTGTGTTGCGATTGAAGAGAATTTACCATTTAGTAAATGATACTCAATTAGTTTGATGTAGTTTGCATCAATTTCTTCTTTCGTTTGGTACGCATTTTCAACTGCTTCTTTGTAAGCGCCTTTTACGATGCGTAATCGCATATCTTTGTATTTCTCAATGTCGTCCTGTGCACGGTAGAAGTAAGCTTGAATCACAGTACCTACATTGCTGTAGTTCTCAGTAAGTTTATCCATTAAATCAAATGAAGGTTGTAAATGACCATAATCCTCCATATCAAGATTGATGTGCATATCGTATTTACTTGCAGCAGCTACGATTTCAAGTAAGTTTTCATAACAGAAATCATAATCGATATCGAGACCAAGTTGTGTAGGTTTCAATGAAATATGAGCATCTACACCATTTGCATGAATAGCTTCAATTACTTCAAGAATGCTTCCTTTAGCCTTTAACGCTTCAGATCTTTCAAAAACGAATTCGCCTAAGTTATCAACGGTAGCACTAATGCCTTTTGCATTCAATTCACGAATGCTTTTAATTGTATCTTCGACATTTGTTCCAGCTACTACTGTTTGTGCACCTAACTTCAAACCGTATTTTTTTGCTGCACTCGTCAACAATTGATTTTTTGATAAAGCCATAAATACATCTTTTAACATGATTTTTCCTCCTGAAAGTGGTTCATTCTATGTTATCTTATATCCTGCTTAAATAATAAGAATCACTAAATAGTATCATGTGAATCATGATTACATTTTATTATAATTCTTTTTGACGAACATGCCTACTAATTGAGGCGATAATGTACGGAAATTGTTTCATTAAAGTGTTATTCTTCCCAATAATGGTCTAGATATAAGCTGAAATCTGAAAGTACTGAATTTTCATATGCAATTAAGGAATATTTTTCTTGTTTTAACTAAAATAATTGTATAATTATGAATATTTTTATGCTCTGCAATTAAAGGGACTACCATACTGAATATTGAATAATACACGAATAGAAAGTTCACATTAGAAGGAGGAGTTAGATGATTTATTCGAATTTAGGATATAGTGGTTTACGTGTTTCAAATTTGAGTCTTGGAACAATGGCATTCGGGAGATGGATTGATGAAAAAGCCTCTGTTCAGATTTTGGATACCGCACTGGATGCAGGGATTAACTTAATAGATACAGCTAATTTTTATGGCAAGGGTCAAGATGAACAATTTTTATATGGCACTGGAGAATCTGAAGAAATTATTGGCAGAGCTTTAAAAGGAAGACGCGATAAAGTCGTTTTAGCAACAAAAGTTGGGTTGCCAATGGGGAAAGATCCGAATGATGCTGGATTGTCAAAATTTCATATCTTGCGAGAGCTCGAGTATTCATTGCAAAGGCTTCAAACGGATTACATAGATTTATATCAAGTTCACCGATTTGATGACCAAACACCACTTGACGAAACGTTGTCTACTTTAACAGCCTTGGTTAACCAAGGAAAGGTACGTTATATCGGGTGTTCCAATTATGCCGCTTGGCAAATAGCTAAAGCAAATGGAATAAGCAATTTGCATGGCCTTGAGCACTTTGTTTCATCTCAATCTCAATATAATTTGTTATCACGAGAATTGGAAAACGAAGTGGTACCGTACTGCTTATCTGAAAATGTGGGATTGCTTGTGTATAGTCCAATGGCTCGCGGAATGTTATCTGGAAAATATACATCTCGCGACGACGTGCCTGAGGGAAGTCGAGCTGCTAGAGGTGAAAGGCTCATTCAGAACTATTTCAAGGATGAAAATTTTTCAAAGGTGGAAGCATATAAACAAGCTGCAGAAGAACATGATGTGAATTTATCACAATTTTCTTTAGCTTGGATTTTAAATCAACCAGCTGTAACATCTGCAATTGTTGGAGCTAGCAAATCTTATCACGTAACTGATGCCGCTAAAATAAGTGACTGGCAATGGACAGATGAATTGAAGCAACGAGTAAATTTGTTATAAAAGGACTCTTTTCGTAAGCAGATATCTTGAAGATCCGGTTTGAGGTCTATACCATCAAGAGTAGATACTTTGATTTACGAAAGGAATAATACTATGACAAAAGAATATAACTCCATTCCTGTTTCCGTACTGGATTTAGTCGCAGTACGCGAAGGTGATACTCATAAAGAAGCGATTGGCGATATGGTCAATTTAGCTCAACATACAGAAAAATTAGGTTATCTTCGTTACTGGTTAACTGAGCATCATAATATGCCAACAGTTATTAGTTCTGCCACATCTATTTTAATTGGACATGTGTTGGAAAATACACAATCGATTAGAGTAGGTTCAGGAGGAATTATGTTGCCGAATCACGCACCTCTTGTAGTAGCCGAACAGTTTGGTACATTAGAAGCGATGTATCCGAAGCGAGTTGATTTAGGTTTAGGGCGTGCACCGGGGACGGATATGAGAACTGCGCATGCTTTACGTCGAACAACGCAAGAAACAGCTTTTGCTTTTCCACAAGATGTTGTAGAGTTACAAAATTATTTTAAAGCACTTGATCAACAAGGAGCGGTTCGTGCTTTTCCAGGTGTAGATGCTCAAGTACCAATCTACATTTTAGGGTCAAGTACTTCTAGTGCTTCGTTAGCCGCGCGATTAGGCTTGCCTTATGTTTTTGCTGCTCACTTTGCACCTACTCAATTAGAAGAAGCATTACAAATCTACCACAATCAATTTACACCATCTGAGTATTTAGCTGAGCCGTATGTAATGGTTTGTGTAAATGTTGTTGCGGCGGATACGAATGAAGAAGCTGAAAAACTTTCTACTACAACTAATCGATTTTATTTAAATGTGGTAAGACGATCAGAGAATTTCTTGCAACCTCCAGTAGATTCGATGGATGGCTTATGGAGTCCCTTTGAAGAAAGCGCTGTTCGCGGAATGTCTGTCTATTCATTTAAAGGTAATAAACAAGCAATTCAAGGACAAGCGAAAAAGTTCTTCGATAAATTCCAATTGGATGAATTAATCGCGGTGACGTATATTTACGATCAAACGGCTAGAAAACGCTCGTATGAAATACTGAAAGAAGCAATAGCTGAGCTGTAATAGATAAAATGAACAGGCCGAGATATATTCTCTGCCTGTTTTTTGCTGTTATTGTATTTGTTTATTAGAGCTACCTTTGAACTTTGAGAATGGTTTTCGTCCACTTACTATAGGTTTTCATCCATTCAATTTGAGTTTCTATCCACTCGTGTAACGTTTCCGACCATTCGCTTGGAGATGGACACCAATCCTCCGGAGAAAGACACCGCTTCCTATATCCAGAGTCGCCTGTTTTTTAATCTATCAATGTACATATAATCATCCAATATTTTTCATGTAGAATAAATATTTTTTAAAAAACCATGTTTAATGGAGTAAATCTCTGGATAAATAGTTAATACTTATATCTGGAAAGAACTTTTTCAGATGAGTGAATTAACTAAAAAATGAAATCAAATAAATGTATTAACTTAACTATAAAGCTTTGGAGGTCAAACACATGATGAGAATAAAGTTGGTCTATAAACAACATTTATTGCTAAAACAAATTAATTTGAAAAAGAAGGACATGTATAAAAAAGCAAAACAATTAGGTTATACACACGCTAAAGTCGTGGCGTCGAGCCAAGAACTTGATAAGTTATTGAATCATTATCAAGGCATATTTCCGTACGATGAAGTAGGGTAATTTAAGACAACTATGTTGTTTGTGGATAACTAACTTGTTCTACACGTCTAGACTACCTTATTTGTCTTCATTTTCACCAATAATTAACCCAGTGTAACGATTCGTAACACTGGGTTTTTGTTGTGCTATTTTTTCATTGGATTTATAGCTTTTCAATTGACGCACCCTTCATTTTGAATCAGCAAGCTTTTATTGTGTAAAATAGAGGTAGAAATCTATTTGAAAAAGGTGCTTATATGAAAGAAATAATAGTAATTGGTGCTGGGATTCTAGGAGCTTCGACAGCCTATCATTTAGCGAAAGCTGGTGCACAAGTAACTGTTGTGGATCGACAAGATCCAGGACAGGCTACAGATGCTGCTGCAGGCATTATTTGCCCGTGGCTCTCGCAAAGACGCAATAAAGCATGGTATTCTCTTGCGAAAAGTGGGGCTGCTTATTATGAAACTCTGATTCGACTTCTTGAAGAGGATGGAGAGACGAATACGGGGTATAAGCGAGTAGGGGCCATTAGTCTCCATACAGATCATGAGAAACTTTTGAAGATGGAAGAGCGCGCAGTGTTAAGGAGTCAAGATGCTCCGGAAATCGGTACAGTAAGACAAGTCACACCGTCTGAAACAGTTTCATTATTTCCTCCGCTTTCTGAAGAATTCGCTTCAGTTTTTGTAAGTGGAGCTGCGCGAGTAAATGGGAGGGACCTTCGACAAGCATTGGTCAATGCCGCGAAAAAGCATGGGGCTACTTTCATTTACGGATCCGCTGAAATTGAACATGACGATTCGAAAGTTACAGGAATCCGAGTCAATCAAGAGAGTTACGATGCGGACTGTGTGATTGTCACGGCAGGAGCATGGGCAGATGTACTTTTATCACCACTTGGTATTGATTTGCAATTGACTGCTCAGAAAGCACAAATTGTGCACCTTCATTTACAAGATGTACAAACGGAAAATTGGCCGGTAGTGATGCCGCCGAATGATCAGTACATACTTGCTTTTGATAACGGTCAAGTTGTAATTGGAGCTACTCATGAAGATGACAAAAAGTTTGATTTACGAGTCACTGCAGGAGGTGTACATGAAGTGTTTAGCAAGGCATTGTTAATTGCTCCTGGTTTAAGGGACAGTACGTTTGTTGAAACACGTGTAGGTTTCCGACCATTTACTCCGAACTTTCTTCCTATCATCGGAGAAGTACCTGGCTACGAAGGACTCCTTCTAGCAAACGGACTTGGTGCTTCTGGTTTAACAGTAGGACCTTTTTTAGGAACCCAACTGGCGAAGCTGGCACTTAATGAAAATCTTGATATCGATTTGGATTTATACGAAGTGTCAGGTGCCATTGGTAAATAAATATATAGGAAAACCCCCGTAGTGATTTTTCACTCCGGGGGTTTTGGTTATTTTTTAAATCTTTTCTACTTCCTCAGCTATCTCCATATGATGTTCTCCCCAAGCGCACATGGCATCCAAAATAGGACGCAGTGACCAACCATAGTCAGTTAAAGAATAAATAACTTTTGGTGGTACTTGATCAAATACCATTCGGTTAACAACACCATCTTCCTCTAACTCTCGTAGCTGCTGAGTAAGCATCTTTTGTGTAATGGCCGGCATGAGCTTTTTTAATTCACTTGTGCGTCGTTCCTCTTTAATCAAATGACACATAATGACTACTTTCCATTTTCCACCAATCACATCAAGAGTTGCTTCGACGGGAATATTGTATGCCATATTGTTTCCTCCTCTATATCAATGAGTTCTAAAGTTTCTATTTGAATACATCTAAAAAACTAATTAAATGTATGTTACCATATACCACTTTACATCCGCCTCTCTTAAATAGATATAGGTACTAAAAAGTGCCTACAGTACTTTAAAGTGCGTACTATTCTTTATTTGACCTTGAGCGCATAATAAGGTTTGCAAGGAAGACGGTAAGTAAAATGCCGATTTTCCTGAACACTATTTATAGAAAAAATGAGGGGGAACAATAAATGAATCATTCACATACAGCTGATGACAAAGCGAGAAAAGGAAGACTAGCTTTATGGGCGCTTGCAATCAGTGCCTTTGGGATCGGAACTACGGAATTTGTTCCTGTAGGATTATTAGCTACAATTGCAAAGGACTTTGATATAGGAATAACATTAGCCGGCTTGTTAATTTCTGGCTATGCGATAGGTGTTGCTGTTGGAGCACCCATCTTAACAGCACTCACCAATCGGGTGAGTAGAAAAACTCTGTTGATGGTTTTAATGGTCGTATTTATTGTGGGAAATATAGTGGCAGCGATGTCGACTTCATTTGAGTTGTTAATGGTCGCTCGGTTTATTACCGCATTCTCACATGGTGTTTTCTTCTCTATTGGCGCAACAATTGCCGTGCAATTAGTGCCTGCTCATAAAAAAGCGAGTGCAATTGCGTTAATGTTTACAGGGTTAACGGTTGCTACCGTCACGGGTGTACCACTTGGGACGTTTATTGGGCAAGCATTTGGGTGGCGTGCAACGTTTTGGGGTGTTGCGGCACTAGGAGTTATTGCAATAGTAGCAATCGCGTTGTTAATTCCTAAAAACTTAAAACAATCTCCACCTGCAAAATTTAGTGATATGTTCCGACTTGTTACAAATAGTCGTCTTTTACTAGGGTTTGCAATAACAGCTTTCGGTTACGGCGGAACTTTTGTTGCGTTTACGTATTTAACACCGATTCTTGAAGATGTCACCAAGATTGATTCGAAATTAGTGAGTATCGTCCTTCTTGTTTATGGAATTGCTGTTGCAATAGGGAATGCAGTTGGTGGTCGTCTCGCAAATCACAATCCAGCACGCGCTTTGTTTTGGATGTTCATCATGCACGCCATCATTATGATTGTGATGACATTTATGATTCCATTCAAAGTAGCAGGGTTAATTGCAGTTATCTTGATGGGTCTAGTAGCATTTATGAATGTTCCAGGGCTACAACTTAACGTCGTGCAACTTGCAGAAAAATATGTTCCTGCAGCTGTTGACGTGGCATCCGCATTAAACATTGCCGCGTTTAATGTTGGTATTGCCATGGGATCAATTATCGGCGGATTGGTTATTAATACAATTGGTATAGTTCATACACCATGGATTGGCGGAATCATGGTTATAGGAGCAGTCCTTCTGACAGGTCTGTCATTACGTCTCGAACGACATACAAATGCATAATACTTTAAGTTATCAAATCACGAGAGCTTTCCAAAAAGATAGTATGAATATTAAATGAAAATCTTTCCCTCTATTAGAATAAATTTGAGTGGTAAGGGAAAACTTAGTTATTCAATACTTAATCTTGAGAGGAGAATTTGTTAATGAGTGAGAGAAAACCTCCACATCAGCAAATGGCTGAAGAGAACAATGGTTTGAGTGCTGCGCAAGAAGTTTTGTACAACGAAGAGTTTAACAAAGCAGATAAAGCCAGTGGACTTGAAGGAGTAAAAGGTATCAGGAAGAAAGATAAGGAAAAAGGCGATAAAAAGCTGCATTAAAATGGATACGATAAGTGGTTCTCTGCAATATAAAATCCCAGTCATTGTAATATGACTGGGATTTTATATTGCATCCATTTCGTGACAGTAGCGAAGCGAAAACCAATCTAATTAGCCCCTAGACTCCGAGTTTTTGTGGGAGGGGTGAACGGGAATAAAAGAACCGTTAATGGGAAGAAATTAAATTGAATTGGAATAAATCAATTTGAACGGGAAGAAAACTAAATCAGGATAAATACAAAAATAGGCATACCCCAAGTTAGTACTTTAACTTGGGGTATGCCTCTATTGGTTATTACTAGTTTATACAGTAGTTTTTTTCTTATCAATTGTGTTGAGCACTTGATCAATCATACCTTTGCCCTCGTCGTTTTTCGTGAATTCATTTACTTGTCCTTTGAGTTTTTCGCGAGAGTCCTTGTTTCGCATAAGAAAAGCTGCGCCAAGTCCAAGTGCTGCCATTGCTAATGTATTTCGTTTCATAATAAAACGCCTCCTGTTTGTGTTGTATTTGTTTAATTCCCTTAACATGGCAATTTAAACATGATTTTCACATGAATAGTAATTATGTTCTAGTCATTAAGGGAATTTTTTGATTAATTATGCATGTTTATTTATAAAAGGTTGTATCTATACAACATCTTCATTATAATTATCGTATATTTCAGAAAATGTTTGGAAGTGAAATCATGGAAATAACGTATTCACCACTTGGTGATGAAGCGATTGTGATTGAGGTTGGAAATGAGATTTCAAAAGAAGCAACCAACCTTGTACGATCAATAACCAAACGAATAGAAGAGACTTTGATTGATTCGATAATTGAGGTGATTCCTGCATTTACGACAGTGACTGTTTTTTACGAGGTGACAGCGGAATTACAATACAAAGATATTAAAAAAATAATAGAAAAAACGTTAGTTGAAATGCAAGACTTCACTTCATTAGAACAACGCACGATCGAGATTCCAGTTTGCTATGGTGGGGAACACGGTCCAGACCTTGAGTTTGTGGCAAAACATAATCAGTTAAGTGTTGAAGAAGTTGTAGCGATTCATTCTTCAGGAACATACGAAGTTAACATGATTGGTTTTGCACCTGGTTTCCCATTTATCGAGGGAATGTCTGAAAAGATTGCGGCTCCACGTCGAACGACGCCAAGGCTCCGTATACCTGAACGGACTGTTGGGATTGCAGGGATCCAGACGGGAGTTTATCCCATTGAAACACCAGGAGGCTGGCAATTGATCGGTCGAACGCCAATTGACCTATTCCTACCAATGGAAAAAATACCGAGTTTATTACAAGCGGGAGACCGGATTATCTTTAAGCCAATATCCGAGGAAGAGTATGCAGAATGGGAGGGGACTACCCATGCTGCAGATTAATAAAGAGGGTTTACAAACCACTGTACAAGATATTGGAAGAAGAGGTTTTCAGAAATATGGCGTCATTGTAAGTGGCGTTATGGACCCGTATGCACATCGAATTGCGAATGTGTTAGTCGGTAATTCAGAAACCGATTCCACAATTGAAATTACGTTAGTGGGTCCACAACTCACATTTCTTGAGGATTGTTTATTTTCACTGACGGGGGGAGATTTGTCACCTTTACTAAATGGGACTCCTATTAAAATGTGGCGTCCGATTCTCGCTAAAAAAGGCTGCAAGTTAACTTTTGGGAAGCCTCGTTCAGGGTGTCGTACCTATTTAGCTGTAGCTGGTGGAATTTCAGTAACTGAAGTAATGGATAGTAAATCTACGTACTTGCGAGCTGGAATAGGTGGCTTTGATGGAAGAGCTCTTAAAAAAGGAGACGTTGTTAAGAGTGGTGAGGTATCCAAATACATACGTACTTTTAAAGAAAAATTAGCTAGAGAAGCGACTGACTCGTCCTTTATACAAGTGGATTGGACGTTAATGACTCAAGCAATCCCAATATATCAATCGGAAGACTCTGTTCGAGTTACCGAAGGAAGACAGGCGAAATTATTCGATGAAAAAAGTAAGGATGTTTTTTATAACGAAGCATTTCAAATATCTTCCGATTCTGACCGGATGGGCTATCGTTTGAAAGGACCACAACTGACATTAAAAGAACCGAAAGAATTGGTATCTGAAGGCGTTGCTTTTGGTTCCATTCAAGTGCCACCAGATGGGCAACCCATCATTTTAATGGCGGACCGGCAGACGACGGGTGGATACCCGAAAATTGGGCAAATCGCATCAGTTGATTTACCAAAAGTAAGCCAATTAAAGCCTGGGGAAAGTATTCGCTTTGAGAAAATCACGCTAGAAGAAGCACAACAAGCGATGTTGAATGAAAGACGATTGATTGCTCAATTGACCAAATCAATTTCTCTGAAATTTAAGGAGGGAATTTGAATATGAAGAATTTAGTTGATTTGAACTGTGACATGGGAGAAAGCTTTGGCACGTACAAAATGGGCAATGATGAAGAAATTTTAGATTTTGTAACATCTGCAAATGTTGCGTGTGGATTTCATGCTGGAGATCCTTCAACCATGCGTAAAACGGTGAAACTTGCTTTGGAAAAGGGTGTTGGAATCGGTGCACATCCTGGATTTCAGGACTTATCTGGCTTTGGGAGAAGAAATTTACAGGTCACTCCTCGAGAAGCTTATGAAATCGTGGTGTATCAAATTGGCGCTTTATATGGATTTGTTAAAGCTGAGGGTGCTGAGATGCAACATGTGAAGCCACACGGCGCATTATTTAACATGGCAGCCACTGATCCCGCATTAGCAGAAGCAATTGCAGAAGCTGTGTATGCCATTAATCCACAGTTAGTCCTATTTGGTTTATCAGGCAGTGAAATTGTTAAAGCGGGAGAGAAGATTGGTTTACGAACCGCGAACGAAGTGTTTTCTGATCGTACATATCAAATAGATGGAACGCTGACGAGTCGAAAAGAAGCGAATGCTTTGATTACCAATACTGACACAGCGATTCAACAAGTTGTCCGAATGGTGAAAGAAGGAGTGGTTACCAGCACCATTGGAACTGAAGTGCCAATTCAGGCAGATACGGTATGTATTCATGGCGATGGTATTCACGCACTTGATTTTGCTAGACGCATTTCGGAAACGTTGAAAACTTCTGGAATCGATGTGAAAAAAATTTCTGAGTTTAAATAAGACTAAAGGAGAATACCATGAAAACTGCAAAAAAAATGAAAAATACTAACCGTAGTTTATTACTCGGAGCGGCATTCTTAATGGCGACATCAGCTATTGGGCCCGGATTTTTAATACAAACGACAGTCTTTACAGAGTCACTTCTAGCAAGCTTTGGATTCGTAATATTAATCTCTATCATTATCGATATCGGTGCTCAGTTAAATATCTGGCGAATTATTGCCGTATCTGAAAAACGTGCACAAGATATTGCGAATGATGTATTGCCTGGACTTGGCTACTTTTTAGCTTTTTTAATCGTCTTGGGGGGTCTGGCGTTTAACATCGGAAATATTGCGGGGGCAGGACTTGGGACGAATGTTTTGTTCGGAATCTCTCCAGAATTAGGAGCCATTCTAAGTGGTATTCTCGCAATAGGCATCTTTATTGTTAAAGAAGCGGGTAAAGCGATGGACAAGTTCTCACAAATCTTAGGTTTTGCAATGATTGCATTAACGGTTTACGTGATGTTTACAGCTGCACCTCCTGTAGGGGAAGCTGTCGTCAAAACTTTTGTGCCCGATAAGATTGATATTTTAGCGATTGTCACATTAGTTGGAGGAACTGTTGGTGGATATATCACATTTGCAGGTGGTCACCGGTTAATTGACGCTGGGATAAAAGGGAAAGCTGCTCTACCTGAAGTAAACCGTAGTGCAGTATTTGCAATTGTGGTTACTGCAATTATGAGAATTGCCCTGTTCCTTGCGGTGTTGGGTGTTGTATCTCAAGGATTAAAGCTTGATCCTGCCAACCCTCCAGCTTCTGTTTTTAAATTAGCAGCAGGGAATATTGGTTACAAAATATTTGGGATTGTCTTATGGTCTGCAGCAATAACATCAGTCGTTGGTGCCGCATATACATCGGTGTCCTTCATTCGCACATTCCATCCGTGGTTAGAGAAGCATCACAAAAAAATCATCATTGGGTTTATCGCGATTTCAACAATTGTCTTTGTCATAGTTGGAAAACCTGTTAGTATTCTAGTTCTTGTTGGATCAATTAACGGATTAATTTTACCAATCGCATTAGGAGTTATGTTGATTGCAGCGTATAGAATAAAAATTGTTGGAGATTACAAACATCCATTGTGGATGACTATATTTGGTGTCATTATTGTGATCGCTATGTCATTAATGGGTGGATATACACTAATCAATGAAATTCCTAAATTATTTATGTAGAAAGGAGTAATGCAATTGACCACAACTTATGAAGTAAGAGGGAAAATGCGTAGTGGCGAATTGACTTCGCCTACTTCCGGTTTATGTGAAGACTATATTCAAGCTAATTTAGTTATATTGCCAAAAGATTTGGCATTTGATTTTCTGTTGTTTTGTCAAAGGAATCCCAAATCATGTCCACTTATTGATGTGACTGATGTTGGTTCCTACGTTCCAAAAATGTCTGCACCCCACGCAGACCTACGAACGGACTTGCCAAAATATCGTGTATATCAAAATGGAGAAGTAGTAGCTGAACCGACAGATATTACAGACTATTGGACAGACGATATGGTGGGATTTCTCATTGGCTGTAGCTTTACGTTCGAGGATGCATTAATCAAAAACGGTATTCCGATGAGACATAATGAAGAAGGCGTCAATGTGCCGATGTATAAAACATCAATTGAAGCCGTTTCTGCAGGTAAGTTTGCGGGTCCAACCGTTGTTAGCATGCGTCCAATGAAAGAAAAAGACGTCATTCGAGCCGTTCAAGTAACGAGTCGTTTTCCATCTGTGCACGGAGCTCCGATTCATATAGGTAACCCGGAATCGATTGGTATTACAAATATCAATCAGCCTGATTTTGGAGATGCGGTAACGATCAAAGAAGGCGAAGTACCCGTATTTTGGGCATGTGGTGTAACGCCACAAGCGATCGCCATGCATATGAAACCAGCTTTGATGATTACTCATGCACCAGGTCACATGTTTATCACGGATTTGAAAAGTGAACACGTGAGTGTGATTTAAATTTTGCCATGTCTGAATAAGTGATAATAATTTTACCAGTTAGTACCCCTCGGTCAAGTAGAATTCGACTGAGGGGTGCTTTTTTATGCTAAGATGGGCAGTAGAGTATTGAGTGTAACTTGCAGTAATGCCATTCTAAAGGTATGTTTTTCTTCTATTAATGAGAGAATTTATACAATAAACCATAAGACTTGAACAGAATAAACAATAGTATCATCAAAAGGAGGACTCTCTAATGAAATTCGTCAAATCAAAAATGATGCAACTCGTAAAAGAAAACGAAGAATTGAAAGTACGCTTAAATTCTATCGTTAAAGAACATGATCTAGAAAAAACGTTAGCATTAAAAGCGATGTATCATTCCGAAGTAGTTGAAGGAAAGTTTCAAGGATTATATCAGGAACTCTTTAAAAGATGATTGCTTAATTGTTCCACTATAAAATCCGAGTCATGGCAAAGTCCAGACTTGGGTTTTTTTCTATTTTAAGGATAAACGATGTCTCATTCGGAATAATAGCAGATCACGTCTGAATTATTTGGGGTGACGTCGGAAAAATGTGCGATGACGTCGGAAAAATTAGCATTGGCGTCTGAAATATTGTGCTTGTTGGAATCTAAAGTTGGGTGAGTAAGTAGGAGAAAAATAGTAGTGACAAAACAATTAAAAGACCGTTAATTCACAACTGAATTAACGGTCTTTTAGCTAATGTAACAAGCAATAAAACAAGGCGCATCAACCACTATTTGTCGTAGTGGTTGATGCGCCTTTGTCTATTAAATTATTACTCACTCACTAACCAAAGTGCTAGCTGAAGTACGAGTGCATCCTGGAAGGTAGAAGGATTGTATCCAGTTGTTTCGTGAATTTTCTTCAAGCGATATGTCAACGTATGCCGATGGATAGTTAAGACTTCTGCACAAATGGCTAGTTGTTGATCGCACTTAAAGTATTCTACAAGCGTAGTGCAATATTTTTCATCCAGCCCTTGTAGCACACGATTTGAAAATTGTTTAGCTTCTGTGGAGTTGCTCTTTTTGAGCAAGGAAAGCACTTCTACTTCTTCAAAAAAAGTGATTTTAGTCTCGGGTTGTCCATACTGTAAAGCTAATTTAGCAGTTTGAAAAGATTGTTGAACCTCTTCAATTGTTTCTACTGGTTTCCCTGCACCCAGACGAACGGAAAGGTTTTTCTGCAAAAACGCAGGCAACTTTTCAATCTTTTTATGGACTTCCTCAACTTTAATTCCAGCAGTTAAGATAAAGAGTTCATTTAATTGATAATGTCCAACCATTACCTCATCTTTATCAAAGTAATCTTCAAGTTGCTGAACGGCACCATGATAATGAGTGGAGGGTAACTCCAAAAGAATCGTGACATACGGTGAACGCAGAGGAAACCCAAGTCTGTCTAATCTTTCGTATAGGACTGGGGGATAAGATGTGGACGATATAAGCTCTTCAAATACCATTTCTTTCATTTTTCTCTTCCACTCAGACTTAGAAACAATCAATGATTGATGGATCATCATTTCTGTTGTCAGCTGCAGAAGTGTGGCAACGTCTTTTAATACGGCTGGGTTTCCCGTAATGCCGATGACGGCAATTAAGTGTTGCTGAAAGTATACGGGCATGTTGATTCCGGGTTTTGATCCTGGCCACTTGTGGGTGTTTTTTTCTGTAATCCACAGAGGTTTCTGTGTTTTGGCGACATGTAAGGCTCCCTCATGGATTCTCTCGACCCGTTCTTGTTCGCCGGAAGCTAAGATCATACCGTTCGTATCCATCACATTAATATTTCGGTTAAGACGAATCATTGTTTGTTCTACAATTTGATTTGCTAATTGTTTGGTTAGCATATGTCCACCGCCATGTATAAAATATCAATATTTATTAACAGAAAATTCATACACCAAGTATAATGTATTTCTCTTTATTTATCACTATACTATTTTGTAAGCGCTTACCGAAGGAGTGAATGAAGTGAAAATCGTCATAAGTCCTGACTCATTTAAAGGAAGCTTGGCAGCAGATGAAGTTGCTCAAGCGATGGCAGCAGGAATACGGGCTTTTGATCAGTCGATTGATACACTTATATTGCCCGTAGCTGATGGAGGGGAAGGCACTTTAGAAAGCCTCATCAGTGCTACAAATGGAAGATTAGTTACTGTTATTGTACAGGATCCACTTGAAAGAAAAATATCTGCTGATTACGGTATTTTAGGTGATGAGGAGACGTGTGTGATAGAAATGGCTAAAGCATCTGGTTTAACTCTTTTACATATGGAGGAGAGAAACCCTTTATATGCAACCTCCTATGGGACAGGTGAATTAATCAAGCATGCTTTAGATGCAGGTTTTCGGAAGTTTATTGTTGGAATAGGTGGCAGTGCAACCAATGATGGTGGAGTTGGAATGTTAAAAGCACTTGGTATGAAGTTTCTAAATTGCGATGGGGCAGACCTTGGAACTGGAGGTGGAGCACTTGATCAGTTGTCGCATATTGACATGTCTGAGTTTGACCCTCGAATAGAAGATTCCAAGTTTATCATAGCTTGCGATGTAGATAATCCATTTATCGGTACAAATGGTGCTTCACATATTTTTGGTCCTCAAAAAGGTGCTACTGAATCGATAGTATCTATATTAGATCGAAATTTGAAAACGTTAGCTGATGTTATTGAACGTACATATGGAGTATCCATTCATCATCGCCAAGGTGCGGGTGCAGCAGGAGGGTTAGGGGGTGCGTTTCAAGCATTTTTTCCTCTAACCATGAAACCTGGAATTGAAGTTGTGATGGAAGCAATCGGTTTTCGTGAACAAATAAAAAATGCCGATTTAGTCATTACAGGAGAAGGTAGATCAGATGAACAAACCCTCTCTGGAAAAGCACCTTATGGGGTTGCGAAAGTAGCGAGGGAACATGGTATTCCAGTGATGTTATTGTCTGGATACCTAGAGCCATCGAGCAAAAAGAGGTTGAGTTCTTATTTTGACGTTATTGGAAGTGTGGTAAACGAAAGAGTTACACAAAGAGAATCAATGGAAGATCCCGCGCTTTTTTTAAAGATTCAAATGTATCAAATGATTTTATCTTATGTACAAATGAAAAAATAAGGGGGAATTCGGTATGTTATTTTTCATTATTTTACTAGGGGTTGTATTGATTGTAGTAGCAACAGCTGTCTTTAAAGTTCATCCGTTTTTAGCGTTATTATTCAGTGCATTTTTTGTAGGGATTGCTTCAGGAATGCCGTTGTTAACCGTTGTTGAAAATGTAAATACCGGTTTTGGTGGTTTGATGACGAGTATTGGACTTGTCATTGTTGCTGGTACGATTATCGGGGTCGTTTTAGAGAAATCTGGTGCTGCATTTAGGATGGCAGAAGTGGTATTGCGTGTTCTTGGGGACAAGCGACCGCAGCTAGCCATGTCCGTAATCGGATATATTGTTTCGATACCAGTGTTTTGTGATTCAGGCTATATTATTCTAACTAGCTTGAAAAAAGCTTTAGCTAAGCGTGCAAAAGTTACGATTGCTTCTATGGGAATCGCACTTGCGACTGGATTATATGCAACACATGTCCTCGTCCCTCCAACGCCTGGACCAATCGCTGCAGCTGGAAATATTGGAGCTGCAGATTATTTGGGAACAATCATTTTAATCGGTTTATTAATAGCAATACCAGCTACAATTGTGGGTTACTTCTGGGCAGTAAAAGTGGGAACGAAAATCGAGGTAGAAGCGGATAAAGAAGCATTAGAATTAAATTATGATGAAATCGTCAAATCATTTGGTAAAATGCCATCTACATTCAAATCATTTTTACCGATTGTTTTACCAATCGTTCTAATCGGAATCGGTTCAATTGCTGCACTTTTAGGAGAAGAAAGTGGCTGGATTAACTTCTTGAAATTTCTCGGATCACCATCTGTTGCTTTATTACTAGGTGTCTTGGCATCGTTCTTATTATTACCTGCGCTCAACGAGGACACATTAACGAACTGGATTGGAGAAGCACTTAAAGAGGCGGCACCAATTCTATTAATTACCGGTGCGGGTGGCGCATTCGGAACTGTAATTAAGAATACTGGCGTCGCTGAATTACTTCAAAACATGGATTTAGGATCACTTGCAACTGGAGCTCTATTCTTACTAGTGCCTTTCTTAATAGCAGCAGCACTAAAAACAGCACAAGGTTCTTCTACAGCTGCACTAGTTATTACATCTTCATTAATTGCACCATTACTGCCGCAACTTGGAATTGAAGGAGCGATCCCATTAGCACTTGTGGTTATGGCTATCGGAGCAGGTGCAATGACAGTTAGTCACGTTAATGATAGCTTCTTCTGGGTAGTCACTCAATATAGTGGCATGAAAGTAACTGATGCCTACAAGGCGATGACAATGGCGACATTATTAATGGGTATCACGACCATTGCTGTGACTATGTTGTTATGGGTAATAATGGTATAAACCTGAGCAATGTAGCAGATTTCCCAATAACGGCAACTTCTTTTGAAATAAAAAAACCCATCACATGTCCGAATCATTGCTGATTTGAACGAGTGATGGGTTTTTTTTATAGATTATACGTTTTGTTTTTGACGCTCAAGTTCTGCTAATCTCGCTTGATATTGCTCTTCAGTCAATTGGTGCTCCACGATATAACGATTGCGTGGATGTGTACGACATTCGTCTGAACAGCTTCGTAAGTAAAGATGTTCGTTTTCTTCTGAACAAAGAATTTTGTCGTTACATTCAGGGTTTGCACAGTTTACATAGCGTTCACAAGGCGTACCGTCAAAATGATCTTTACCGACAATGACATGCTCGACTTTGTTGATTGGCACAGCAATACGTTCATCAAAAACATACATTTGGCCGTCCCATAGCTGACCTTTTACTTCTGGGTCGGTACCGTATGCATGGATTCCTCCGTGAAGTTGACCTACATCCTCATAGCCTTCTTTAACTAACCAGCCCGAGAATTTTTCACAACGAATTCCGCCTGTACAATACGTTAATATCTTCTTGCCTTCAAACTGTTCTTTGTTTTCACGCATCCAAGCTGGTAGGTCACGGAAATTTTTAATTTCCGGACGAACCGCCCCACGGAAATGACCTAAATCGAATTCGTAATCATTTCGTGCATCAATTACAATCGTATCGTCTTGTTGCATTTTTTCGTAGAATTCTGTTGGGGACAAGTATTCACCTGTAATCTCGTTCGGGTTAATGTCATCTTCTCCGAGTCCAAGATGAACAACTTCTTTTTTTGCACGTACATGCATTTTTTTGAAAGCATGACCTTCTGAAGCATCAATTTTCCACATCATATCTGCAAAACGCTCATCACTCTTCATCATGTCCATATACGCTTGAGTCTGTTCAAGTGTTCCTGAAACCGTACCGTTAATGCCTTCTGTTGAAACGAGAATGCGTCCTAATAAGCCGAGCTGTTTACACGCAGCTAAGTGAGTTTGCGCGAATAATTCAGGTTCATCGATTAATACATATTTATAATATAACAAGACTTGATAAGTATTGTTTTCCATTTTATTTAACCACCTTACATTTATGTTAATTCAATCAATAAATATATCATAAAAACGGATTTTTGACTAGAAATTTAGTGGATATATTAGTGCGGAATGTCTAGTTAGCCTTCTTTCACTTTGTTACTTCTGAGGATTCAGAGTAGCAGGCTCTTTAGTGTCTTTTGATTAAAAACAAACAAATAAAATTATTTAAAATATTTTATGCAATATATTGCATTTTGCGATTAAAGGGAGTAGGATTGGTTTCAGTGATATATTGCATATTGGGAATAGAATTACTCGATTAATTAACAATCAAAGAAGGTTAAATAGGAGGAAAGAGTATGGAGACTAAATTGTCGTTTTCATCGTATTTGGTTATTGGCGTTATGTTATTTGCTTTATTTTTTGGGGCAGGGAATTTAATCTTTCCGGCTTCTCTCGGCCAGAATGCCGGTTCAAATGTTTGGGTTGCTATCACCGGGTTTTTAATTACAGGAATAGGCTTACCTTTCCTTGGACTTTTAGCGATGGGGTATTCGGGTAGTCGAAGTTTACAAGATCTCGCGAGTCGAATACATCCACTGTATGCGGTTATTTTTACGTCAGTATTGTATTTAACAATCGGTCCTTTTTTTGCGATTCCAAGAACAGGTGCTGTTTCTTATGAAGTAGGTATTGCACCGTTTGTCGGTAGCGGGTATGAGCAAATAGCGTTAGGAATCTTTACAGTTATTTTCTTCGGAATTACTCTTTGGTTCTCTCTAAACCCAGCCAAACTAATTGATCGAGTAGGAAAAGTGTTATCACCAGCTATCTTAGTGCTGTTATTTGTTCTATTAATTATGGTTATTGTAAAGCCTATGGGTTCTATTGGAGAGCCTCAAGAAGTATATGCAAGTGGTGCGTTCATGAAAGGATTTACAGAAGGTTACAATACGATGGATGCACTGGCTTCCCTTGTATTTGGGATTATTGTCATCAATACCATTCGTAAAATGGGCGTCACTTCAAAGCGTGGCATTCTGCTAGCGACGACGAAGTCCGGGGGAATTGCTGTTTTACTACTCGGAATCGTTTATGTGGGAATTGCTTATTTGGGGGCAACGAGTACACAATTGCTAGGATTATTTGACTCAGGTGGTCCAGTTCTCAGCGGTACCGCTTCTCATTATTTTGGATCATTCGGAATGATCTTGATGGCGGTTATTATTTTCTTAGCCTGTTTAACTACTAGTATCGGTGTGACTATGGCTTGTGGAGAATATTTCAATTCCTTGTTCCCGAAAATTAGTTATAAAGCTTATATTGTTATTTTTTCACTGTTCTCTTTAGTTGTTTCAAATATCGGCTTATCGAATATAATTTCATACTCGATTCCGGTTTTAATGTTTATTTATCCACTTGCAATCGTGTTGATGTTACTGACATTTACATCCTCATTATTTAATCACGCAAGGCTCGTATATGTATCTGCTACAATAGTTACCTTTCTAATCAGTAGTATCGATGGTCTTAAAACCTTATGTAATTCATTAGGTATCAACTATTTTGCTTGGATGAAACCTATTGTATCGTTTTATGAGAATACCTTGCCATTTTATAGCCAAGGTCTAGGATGGCTTGTTCCAGTATTATTGGTCATGGTAGTTACCGGAATTCTCGGACGTGTATTCAATCTATCCATTGTTCCTGTTTATAAAAAAGTAACTTCATAATAAACTAAACCCCCACATCTCTGATTATTTAAAACAGAGATGTGGGGGTTTTTAATTAGTATGATAGCTAACAGTGATTAATAGACACAAAAAGTGACTCTGAATCTTCGAGTCACTCTTTATCATCATCTTCACGTGAATAAAATTCTTCAATGGCACGGAGCCAATTATCTCTCATTAATTGAGAAACAAGCAGTGCGTCTCGCTTTTTCAAACAATCGATAATCGTGTCATGTTGTTGAATCGAATAAGTCGTTAAGACAATCGAATTATGGAAAAATAGTCTTCTGACATGCGCTTGTAAAGAAGCGACCATTGAAGTTATGTATGGGTTATTTGCTGCATCAACAATGATTTGATGAAACTCTTCATCAACTTTGAGAGCTAAAAAGTAATCTTCGGTGTGGACTGCTTTAGAGAAACGTTCATTTGTATCTTCTAAATTACGGATGATTTCTTCATTTAAATTCGGAACCGCAAGTTCAGCAGAAAGAGCCTGCAGAGCTGCAAGTGGTGGGAGAAGATCAATTATATCCTCTTTTTTAACTTTCGTTACTTGAGTTGCTTTTCCAGGAAACATTTCTACGAACCCTTGTACTTCAAGTAGTTGTAATGACTCACGGATAGGCGTTCTACTGACACCTAATGCTCGAGCTAACTCGTTGTCATTTAATTTTTCTTCAGGACGTAATGTGCCATCGGTTATCCATTGTTGTAACTGATTAAAAGCATTTTCTTTTGCAGAAATACGGACAGGCTTATTATGATTCAGTGGTATGGGCATTTAGGAAACAACCTTTCCTGTCAGGCTTATTTGTATATAAAGAATCTTCTTCCATTATACTACAAATAGTATATACGTGATATATTGCAATCAAAATGCAATATACACCTTAAGGGATAGACAATGTAAGGTCACAGCTATTTTGTTGGCCTGAGCAATCCGTTGTGGACGTGAAATTAATCACTGGTCAAAACCCACAATCAACACCATTGGTCGTAAAAGAATTAGTGAAAAAATGTTAATAAGAAAAGTTGTCACTTTGTAAAAAATAAATGGCTTTTATCATTAATAAAATGAAGCAAATATAACCGGTTCGGGTGGATTATTGTTTTATCCGGCTGAATGCCTTTTGTAGCAACCGATCTACTTATGAAACCATTGGCGTTGTCGCGCCTTTGGTTTTTTTTCAGTTTACCTTACTGTTGTCACCTAGTTCATTCCATCCTTTTTCATTTTCTCTTCCATTTCAGACCGAAGGCGTTAACTACCTAATCCTGAAGTAATGTCAACCTGCTGTGTATATGCGATACGATCTAGTTTAGCGTTGAATCAATGTTTTTGGGCAGTTTTGTTAAGGAATGATTAAAATTAATAAATTATTAATTTTCAAAATAAGCTACTGATAAGGGTAAATAATTAGTTGAATAATGGATATACTACAATTTCTGGAGGTGAAATTATATGGAAAGTAAACCACTACATTATGATGGAAGTTTCCAAAATGTTGATGCTTTAGAGAGTGGAGAAAACAACAATGAAGCATTTGCATTAACAGATGAAATACGAAAAAAAATAAGTGGAAATCCTTATATGATGAATAAAACTGAATAGGGATGTGCAATATCTCTTTTTAATTTTTTACAAGTAGTTTATGAAATATATATTCTAAATTATCCACATAAACAAGGAAGAAAGAAAGGAAGTACGAAATGACAAAAGTATTGTACATTACAGCTCATCCACATGATGACACTCAGTCTTACAGTATGGCAGTAGGAAAGGCTTTTATTGACAATTATAAAGAAGCAAATCCAAATGATGAAATTGTGAATGTTGACCTTTTTAAGGAAAATATTCCACAAATTGATATAGATATTTTTAGTGGTTGGGGTAAACTTCAATCTGGAAAGGGATTTGAAGAGCTTTCATCAGATGAGAAAGCAAAAGTAAGTAGACTATCAGAACTATGTGAACAATTTATTTCAGCAGATAAATATGTTTTTGTTACACCTTTGTGGAACTTTTCTTTCCCACCAGTATTGAAAGCATATATTGATTCAGTATCTGTGGCTGGTAAAACATTTAAATATACAGAACAAGGTCCAGTTGGTCTTTTAACTGATAAAAAAGCTTTACATATACAAGCCCGTGGAGGAATTTATTCAGAAGGACCTGCAGCTCAAATGGAAATGGGTCACCGCTATTTAAATATTATTATGCAATTCTATGGAGTACCTTCATTTGAAGGCTTATTTATAGAAGGTCATGCTGCAATGCCTGATAAAGCACAAGAAATTAAAGAAAACGCAATTGCACGGGCTAAGGATTTAGCCCATACTTTTTAGAATTACTAAGGGAGCCAACACCTTACACGGCACCAGACTTAGATAAAAACAATAATAACATCAGATAATCCTTGTTAAACTAACGAGTGCTTTAGTTCAATAAGGGAGTAGAAAATATCACTAATTAAACAATTAAAACGAGAAAAACGCTGAGATAATCCTCAGTGTTTTTTTATATCTTTTTCCATCACGAATATTCATTTCACCGCCGTTTTAGATGCTTATTATATAGCAGAATCGCACAATAACCATTACAATTATAATTCTGTTAATAGATCTGTCAAAAATGCACAATTGGGAAGTAAATAGATACAAACCTTGATATAATAATAAAAAATAGGCATCTAAATTGGGTGCCTATTTTGGGCTTTATTTACGAAAAAGTGATTCAATATTGAACGGTTTACTTAATTTTTGCATCCTTTTCTATTTAATGGTTCAACATTTCTTGATTTTTGCAGATAACAAAAAATTAATAACGAATCTTAATCCAATCTTAGTGAAAAAGCAATTTTTTATGAATTACAAAAATAGCGAATCAAGTTCAATTCATGATAAGATGATTCAATCATTCAATTGAGCGGAATATAAAAACAAAGGAGTTAATATGAAAAATCGAAGCATCATCGCAGTATTTTATTTAGTTGGATTAACGTTTTTGTCTTTGGGAATTAGTTTAATCATTTTGGCTGATTTAGGTGCTGGAGCTTGGGATGCCATGTATGTGGGGTTGAATAAACATTTTGGCCTTAGTGTAGGTACATGGATTTTTATTGTAGGGATTTTACTGATTTTCGTCAATGCGCTTCTTTTAAAAGAACGAACTGATGTTTCTGCGGTGATACCCGTACTCGGTGTGGGGTTTTTAATTGATTTTTGGCTGCTATTTGTTTTTGCTAATTTTCAGGTGCCAATGCTTGCGATTCAATTAGCAATGTTAGGTGGGGGAGTGGCAGTAATTGCTGTAGGCATTGCTTGTTATTTACAGTCTAAGATTGCTCGCAACCCCATGGATACATTAATGATAGCTATTCAAACAATCACTGGGAAAAGCATGGCTGTCTCAAAAACGATGATGGAGCTTGGCGTGCTAATCATTGCATTCTTACTTGGAGGTCCAATTGGTTTGGGTACGATTTTTGTCACCCTGATGATTGGTCCCATGATTCAGTTTTTCTATAGCCCAGTAACGAAGTTGCGGAACTATTTGTGTGAGGATGCTAATAGAGGTCCAATAAAAGTTAATTCGTAAGCAATATAAAAAAGAGTAGGGAATTCTTAGAGAATTCTCCTACTCTTTTTTGTTTGACTTACGTTCGGTCTAACAATGTATAACTGACTTTTAATGTGAAAACAAGTCTGTAGAGTGCTTCACGTGATTTTTAGTTTCTGGATTGACGAAGTGTTTTGCTGCATTTATTGCAATTGGTGCTTCACCAAATCCACAAGCGATGAGCTTAACTTTGCCTTCATAAATGTTGCTATCACCGACCGCATAAACACCAGGAAGTGTCGTTTCCATTTTAGAATTTACTTTTATTGCATGGCGCTCCATATCCATGCCCCATTCTTTCATATTCCCTATATGTGAACGGAAACCATAGTTAACGATAACATGATCGGCCTTCAGTAATTCAACCTCGCCGTTTGTATTCCGCACAGCAACATGCGTAAAATTATCGCCTTCAGGTTCGAAATGATCAACAACGTATGGTGTTTTAATGACAACAGAAGACTGTTTTAGTAACTCTAGGCTATGTTCGTGAGCGCGGAAAGAATCGCGTCGATGAACAAGTGTGACAGAGTTTGCAATTGGTTCTAGCATAAGTGCCCAATCCACCGCTGAATCTCCACCGCCAAATAACACGATATCTTTGCCAGCGAATTTGCCCATGTCATCCACGAAATAATGGAGTTGAGTGCCTTCATATTGGATTGCTGCTTCGAGTTCTAAGCGTTTCGGTTCGAATGCACCATTTCCTGTCGTGAAAATGACAGATTTAGTTAAGTGTGTATCTGATTCGGTAGTAAGCTGCCATGTACCATCCTCAAGTCTAGTCATATCTTCCACTGACTCACCTGTGATGATGGTCGGTGAAAAGATAGCGAGTTGTTCTGATAAGTTATCGACTAAATCTTTTGCTCTAACTTTCGGAAATCCAGCAATATCATATATATATTTTTCTGGATAGAGAGCAGTTAACTGTCCTCCGACATTTGGTAAACTTTCAATGATTTTAACCGACATTTGACGCATGCCTCCGTAAAATGCAGTGAATAATCCAGCAGGCCCAGCGCCTACTATGGTAACGTCATAAATTTTCATATGTAATTGAGCTCCTTGTCCGTGAAGTGTCTATTTTGATTCTACCACTTTCTAAGCTGGAGTAAGTAATTTCAAACATATTTCAGTCGAAAGTCCTAGAGTAAAGCAACTTTCTTCACTGTAACTGGAAGTATGTCCAAACCATTTATTAATTTCATGTTTGTTACTTGTGCTGAAGGGAATAGTACAAACAAGTCTAATAATTCTAAAGGAGGCATTTTAATGACTAAAGAAAATGAGTTTCCTGAATTTGAACCCGAGCATACAGAAGTAGAAAAGCGTCAGAAGCAGCAAGAAGAGAACGAAAAAGAATTGAAGCAAAACCAAAAATTTCATGATAACCGTGGAGAACAAGTTATTAATGAACAACAAGAAGATTATCAGGGTGAAAAAGATTTAAACAACCAATCAAATGAAAATCAAAACGAACAAAATTTAAATGACCTTACAAATGATATTGAGAATAAACAGGGTAGGTGACGAGTGACACAAATCTTTAGACTAAAGAAATCCATATATATCAATGTTTTTATTAAAGAGTTCAAACTTTTGTGTCATTAATTAGTGACATAAAAGTTTAGACTCTCTTGTTGTAGTTAGTTAAAGAATAAGGGTGATTAAGATTACATGTTTCAATAAAATCAATTCATCCACTGGATATTAGATTACAACTGGGAAAAATTGATTAATTATTTATGATAAAGGATTGAGGTTTCTACTTAAACAAACGGGTGCGTTGATCCAAGAAGGATTAACGCTTTTTTTGTTGAACTTGTTGAACTAACGGGGCAGTTTAGTTGAACAAGGATTTTTATGAAAGTTTATAGAAAAGGATTAAGAAGAAGTTGGATTTTATTTTATGAGTTTATTTGAGAGGGTGACAGGATGATTAACTATTCAGGAACTCCAACGATAGAAACCGACCGTTTAAACCTAAGAAGATTAGAACTCACAGATGCTCAAAGCGTCTTTGACAATTGGCTTTCAGACGAACGGGTAACTGACAATCTAATTAAAGGAGCACATAAGACTGTTTCGGAAACAATTGAGAGGGTGGCTGGGATTGTAAGTGAATATGGCAGTGGAAAATTTTGTTACTGGGGTATTCAACTGAAAGCTAGCGGTGAACTAATTGGGGCAATCGATTTCTTTAATTTTGACAGTGCCACTGAAAACTGTGAGGTAGGTTATTCGCTTGGATATAAATGGTGGAATCAGGGCTATGGGACTGAATCGTTAAAATCGGTTATGGAATTTGGCTTTAGGCATATGAATATCCATAAGATATCCGCAGCACATAACCTCGATAATGCGGCTTCTGGAAAAATTATGAGTAAAGTGGGTATGGAACAAGAAGGAACGATTAGGCACATGATTCGTAATGCCAAGAATCAATACAAGGACTGTGCTGTTTATGGAATTCTCCAAGAAGATTATTTAAAAAACACTGTCAGAGCCCATACACCTATTATTAATTCCACGGGGCAGGTTAGTGAAACAATTTAAAAGTTAATTCGTAATGTATTAATATTTTTAAGGTGGTAATATCCATACCGATCACACACATTGTTTAGAGTAATAGTATCAGTAGTTCAAGAGTTAGAGATTCATTGCAATTGTTTTAAAGTTTTTTGCACCAGAACCCCCTAGAGCAGTAAGGCATACTTTCTTAAAGTGGAATCTATAACCATTTTCAACTTCTCCAAATAACCTAGATAATAGA
Organism: Paenisporosarcina sp. OV554; assembly: GCF_003058165.1. Classification (GTDB taxonomy): domain Bacteria; phylum Bacillota; class Bacilli; order Bacillales_A; family Planococcaceae; genus Paenisporosarcina. The sequence continues at coordinate 78,006 of NZ_QBUC01000002.1, forward strand.
GTTTCTACAAATCAGCCAAGCGCTACTTGAAAAAAGCCTTGGCTTTTTTGTTTGTTGCCAGACCACGTGTAAAAACAATAGATAAAAATCAGCTTATCCAGGAGCGTTTCAAAGTTGAAAAACGAAAACAAAATGCCGGAAACCCTCCAAATAATACAAATAAAATACCTGAACACCATCGTGGAACAGGATCACTGATTTCATTAAGAGGAGATCCGTCCTATGTTACGGTTCAAGTCTTTTGACACAGCTACATCCATTTCTTTACTTTGCACCAGAACCAGATTTTTTGGACTGGTGCATATTAGTATAGTGCTGAACATCGATAAAATATTGTTATGGTTACCATAAATTTTCATGATTATACAATAATCTCGTAAACACTTAAAGTTTTAATATAAGCTGTAGCAGCCAAGAACATGAACTGAAGCAACTTATATTATTTATTTGGTTCTGGTGCAAGAACTTCAAAGCACTTGCAATGAATTGTAGGGGGAAATTTTATTTTATTTTTGAGAGAGATGGGGAGAAACGATTGAAGAAAATTCAAAGATTAAAAAAGTTCACAGCAGTGGGGTTGGCATCATTATTAATAATTTCAAGTTCAGCGACTTTTGTAAATGCTACAAGTGTTGAAAGGGTAAAACTTGATGAACTGATTAAACCTGATTATTCAGTTCAAAAGAGTGCAGTAGCAACACCAGAACTAAAAAATCGTTTAGGTCAAGAGAGTGTAGTAGCACCAACAGAACTAAAAAATCATGACAAAGTTCGTGTTTTCGTTGAGTTAGATGGAAATCCAGCAATATCTTACTCTATTGAAAAAGGTGTAAGATATAAAGATTTACCACTATCAAAAAAAGTAGAGTTGCAATCAGAAGTTAAAGATGAACAAAAAGATTTTTTAACAGATGTTAAAGAAGATAAAATCGATTTTAAAGTTAAAAATACATTTACAACAGTTGTTAATGGTGTCAGTGGAGAAATCGAATATGGAAAGATTGATGAAGTTGAGAATTTACCAAATGTAGAATCTGTGAATCTTGTAAATGAATATGAAAGACCGAAAGAAAAACCAAATATGCTTACAAGTAAATCTATGGTACAAGCTATTCAAACATGGAAAGCTGGATATGATGGGAAAGGCATGGTTGTTGGCGTCATTGATACTGGGATTGATCCAACTCATCCAGATTTGACCTTAAATGAAGATCCAAAGCGTAAGCTGACAAAGGAAAATATAGATGGTGTTATCTCATCAAATAGCCTATCAGGAAAATATTTTACACTCAAAGTTCCGTATGGCTATAACTATGCAGATAAAAATCAAGAAATTCGTGATCTTGGACCAGATGCATCGATGCACGGGATGCACGTTGCTGGAACAGTTGGAGCAAATGGTGACGAAAGTGGAAACGGCATTAAAGGTGTTGCTCCAGAAGCACAGCTATTAGCACTAAAAGTATTTAGTAACGATCCTACTATGGGAACTACTTGGGGTGACATTTATGTCAAAGCGATTGATGATGGAATAAAGCTTGGTGCGGATGTTCTGAATATGAGCTTAGGTGCATCATCAGGATTTGTTAAACCTGATGGTATGGAGCAAAAAGCGGTTGAAAGAGCAGTAAACAGTGGAGTATTAATGGCTATTTCTGCTGGGAATTCTGATCGTATTGGTAGTGGAGGTCCTAATCCATTAGCATCTAACCCTGATATTGGTCTAGTTGGGGCTCCTAGTGTTGCAACAAACTCTATTTCAGTAGCAAATATTGAAAATAACTTTATTAATTTAGACCAAATGAATGTAAAAGTTGGAAACGAAACACTTCCAATCCCGTTTAAGACACAATCTTCTCCAGATCCACTGGATGTATTTGGTGAAAATAAAGAACTTGATGTTGTCTATGTTGATAAAGGGAGTTATCACGGATATGAGGGTAAAGATGTAAAAGGTAAAGTCGTTTATGTAGTAAGGTCTGCAGAAGTTCCAAACTATGCGACTATTCAATATTATGCTGAATTATATGGTGCGGCTGGGGTTATTGTCAGAGGACATGTTTCCCATGGAGATTATGTAAGCATGGCATTAACAAGCCCAAAAATTCCGCTTGTTTCTATAGGAATTAGTGAAGGAAATAATCTTGAGGAAAAAATTAAAGCTGCAGGTGGTACAGCGAAGGTTACATTTACTGGCGAAAAAAAGACAGTTGTAAATAGCGCTGCTGGTAGAATGGCAACTTCAACTTCTTGGGGTGTGACTCCAAGCTTGGAATTAAAGCCTGAAATCACTGCACCAGGGGGACAAATATACTCCACCTTAAATGACGGAAAATATGGACTAATGAGTGGAACTTCAATGGCTGCACCTCATGTTGCAGGGGGAGCTGCATTAGTACTTCAAAAAGTTCAAGAAATATTCCCACAATTACAGGGTGCGGATAAAGTAAAAAGAGTTAAAACGCTCTTGATGAATACAGCTAAACCAGTTCAGGATCCAGATAACAATAATAATTATTACTCTCCACGTAGACAAGGTGCAGGTATTATGCAACTACATGCGGCAATTAATACACCTGTTTATGTTGTGCGAAAAGGCACAAATGATGCAAAGGTTGAATTGAAAGAAATCAATAAAGACAAATTTGAAATGACGTTAACGGCAACCAACTTTAGCGATAAAGATGTGACGTACAATGTGGACACATCAGTTTTAACAGATGCCATTTCAGATGGGAGAAACACTCTAAAATCGCAGGTGATTTCTAAAGCTGTCGTTACAACAGATTCACCGACTCTAACATTATTCCCAGGTCAATCAAAAGATTTTACAATAAGAATCGATCTGACAAATGCAAAAGCTGAGTTAGAAGCAGCAATGAAAAATGGTTATTTTGTAGAAGGATTTATCACTCTGAAAAATGAATCTCAGGATGCAGCACTTCCGGACCTATCTGTCCCTTATGTAGGCTTTAAAGGTGATTGGAATGCACCTCCAGTCCTTGACTTTACAAAATTTGATTCTTCCCTTTCATACTACAAATATTCGGGATTTGTTGATCATAGAAGTGTATTTACTGGTAAAAGTTATTGGACAAATATATTCAGTAAAGAAAAATTAGCGATGTCTCCAAATGGAGATAATATTAAGGAATCAATTACACCTGTACTTCAATTTCTAAGAAATAGTAAAACGGTTGAATATAGCATTACAGATGCAAGTGGGAATATTCTCCGTAAGTTAAGAACAGATAAGGATCAATATAAGAATGACTCCACTTATACATTTGAACCTACTTATACTACATGGAATGGAAAGGTAAATAGTAAGCTTGTTGCAGAAGGTTTATATTACTATACAATCAAAACACAAGTTGACAACCCTGGTGAGCCTCAACAAGTAGTGAATTTCCCTGTATTTGTTGATAACACGAAACCAGTTATCTCAAATGTTGCTTACAGTAAGAAAAAACTATATTTTAATGCTCTAGATAGCAATGGTAGTGGTATTGATGAAATTTTGATTTATAATCGTGACGATAAAACATCAGAGATTATTACTGGATTCGACTCTCCTCCTAAAGGGCAAACCGAATTCGAGGTTGATTTAACAGGAATTGATCTCAAAGGAAATATAGCTATTTATGTACAAGACAATGCAGGAAATCTTTCTAATTTAACAGCAACTGTTCCTGATAACACGATCCCATATATTATTTCGGATTCACCAGTATCAAACAGTCAGTATGCGACCCGTTCAGTACCATTAAGTGGATACGTAACGGACGGTTCACTAGTAAAACATTTACAAGTAAGAAGTGACAAACTTGTTGGGGGTCCAGTGAAGGAACTGGGTTTAACATATAACCCAGTCTTAAAGCGATATGATTTTAAATCACAACTTAAGTTTAGTGAAGATGGTGTACATGACGTGTTCATTGAAGGCGAAGATGTAGTTGGAAATAAAATTGAATTCCGTCGAGAAATTTATATTGATACACAAGCGGCTAAATTTGAAATTACAGGTTTACCACAAAATAATTATGTTCCAAAAGATGGTGCTGATCCAGAAGTAACGGTTTCTATTACCGATAACTTCGATGCATTCCGTTTAACAGTGAATGAAAGTGAAGAAGCTACTAGAGGTTTCGAAGCACCGCACGTGCAAAGACCTTTAAATTATGAGCACAAGATGACACTTAAATTATCAGAAGGTAGAAATGATTTCGCATTTTGGGTAACTGATCTTGGAGAAAAGGGTGCATATAAGAATATTACAATCTATAAAGGAGTTACCCCACCTGCACCATTTATTACATCATTCACTGCCACTAAAGAGGATGTGAGTGTAATTAATCCCTTATCAATTAAAGCTGAAGCTTCTGAACCAATTGTTTGGGACATTAAATTGATAGATCCAGAGGGGAATGAAATTAAACATGATTCCACAAAGGAACTAAGTTCAACCTATGAAGGAAGCTTTTCACCAGATGAATTAGCTGCTAGTGGTGAATACACAGCAATTCTATCTCCATTAGGTGGGTCGAAAGCAGACAGACAAATAGTGAAATTTAATGTAACAAACCATCAAATTTCAATTTCTAAGCCTGTCCCAGCTCCAAATCAACCCGATGTAAATGAAGTAACATCTGAAAGTATAAAGATTACTGGAAATGCTGCACCGAACACTACTGTTGCAATCACAGATAAGAATCAATTTACATTAACAGGAAAAGTAGGGGAGGATGGCCAGTTTTCTATACCATTAAGTCCAAAACTAAAGGCTGGTCTAAACTTATATGCTACCGTTATCAATGAATCAGGTTTAGAAAGTAAAGAAACTAAGATTGTTGTAGTGGACAAAACAGCACCGAGTATTCCTTTGATAAGTAAGGTGACATATAGAGGAATATCTGGAAAAGCTGAGATAGGTTCGAAAGTATACGCTAAAGCAGGCAAAGTAATCATAGGTTCCTCAGTTGTAAACAGCAAAGGAATTTATTCTATTACCTTCAAAAGTCAAAAAGTAGGAACAATCATTAATGTTTACGCAGTAGACAAATCGGGGAATGTTGGAGCTGCAAAAAAGGTTTTAATAAAAGACATAACTCCACCAGCAATTCCTTCTGTTAAAAGTATAACTAATACAAAAGTAATAGGGAAAGCCGAACCAGGTGCTAAAGTTTATGTGAAAAAGGGAAAAGTAATCATTGGTTCTGGTATTGCTACCAATAAAGGAATTTATAGTGTTTCTTATAAAAAACAAAAAGTGGAAACAGTCCTTTACGTTTATGCAAAAGATAAGGCAGGGAATACAAGTAAAGCGAAAAAGATTGTGGTGAAAAAATAAATTAGGTCTTTATTTAATCTAGATCAGATGAGAAAATCATCTGATCTATTTTATTTTGTTGATGATATTGAGGAAATACCATTGTTTATTTAAAACGAGAGATGCCAAATCAGTCAAGCGCTTCTTCAATGAAAGAATGGGTTGCAAGTAACTAAAATTGACCATGTTGAATAAAGTTGACAGTTTCTTTTTCATTAAAACGCAACTCGAATGATGTCTTCAAATCAATGACTCTCGTAGGACGATTTGTTTGTGACAGTCCCATTCTTAAGTCAGTAGTGTATTGTGGCCTGTTCAATTCACACTGAACATATCTAAAGAGCTGTATGGGGTGTAAGCGATATAGTCATTCATTTTTTTATATGCGCGAGTCATATGTTGATTAATTTGATTGGATTCAATAAATAAGAATCCTTCTTCATAGAAATCAAAAGAGATTCCGCAGTGTATACAACTATTCATAAAATCACCTCGATAATTCAATGTTTATTGATTTAAAGTATCACAATAAATTTCGACTCCCGCAATATGTATGACAAGAATAGTTGGATAATATGTGAGTTTTTTCATATTTAAAAGGTCTATGGATGAACATGATTCAACAAAATTGACGATTGGTCGAGGTAGGGCATATACTTACGATACAAAGTTAATATTTATCTTCAATTAAGGGGAGTAGCTATACAGCAAAGTCGTCAATACAGGATCGTTAGTCCTCGGCTTTGTTGGCAACTTCAGTTGTTTGCGAGACCTTACCAATTATTTGGTGAGGTCTTTTATTTATTTGAGACGTTGTGACCAATTTTTGGTTATATCGTCTCTTTTTATTTATTATAATGTATAGGAGGTTAATGCTTGAACACATATCAAGAACTTGCAAATACAGTGGTGATATCCCCCAAGAAAAATCGATTACTTCATTATGATGATTCACTAAAACTCATAGGGACGGGAAGAAGTGCTTTTGTTTTTCGAATTAATAATTCAAATAAAGCAATTAAGGTTTTCTTTCCTGATTTTACGTACATCGCAAAAGAAGAAGCTGACATATATTTAGCGTTACAAGATATATCCTATTTCTCGACGATTTATGATTCTGGTCTTAATTTTATTGTCATGGATTACATTGAGGGACGTACCTTGTTTGAGTGCGTGAATCAAGGCATTCCAATTACGACCGATCATATTAAGGAAATTGACACCGCACTACGGTTAGCTGCTAATAAAGGATTAAATCCTTCCGACATTCATCTGAGAAATATTATTATCACATCCAATAATGACATCAAACTAATTGATGTCGCACGGTTTAGACAAACTAAGGATTGTACCCAATGGAGTGATTTGAAATCGGTCTATCTTCTTTATTATAAGAAGCCATATTTTCCGAAAAAAATTCCTGCACCTGTCATGAACACGGTTGCTTTTTTCTATAAAAAAAAGTTAATCCCTCCTCATTTGTCCTCTCCAAAGAGGGATTAGACATTCAAAGCGGCAGTTTTCAACAACTGCCGCTTTTTTACATGGAAAAATCTTTAGAATCCAAAAACTTCTCTCTGAGTACCTAGAGGTCTTCAAATTGCTAGTTGGGGTACTAACTTCCCTAAAGTGGTGTTATGTCAACCTAGGGTGTATACGCGATACAACCCATTTGAGTAATTGAATTGATGGTTGGCGGATGGATCATCCCGTTTCTTCTTCAACTAACGGGGCAGGTTAGTTGGACAAGTTATAAATTGAATAGTTTAAAGTTATAGAGCATTTCTTTGTAATGAGGAATGCTTTTTATCTTTGTCAAAAATTAAAAGCATATTTCTATAACAATAATCATAAGATTATAAACGATAATAATTTATTGCAAAACGATAAATTTTGTATTAAAATAAAATTAACAATAAAAAAATGTGAGGTGCTTTTTATGAAACGAGGAACAACACTCTTTTTAAAGATAGCTGTTATTCTTATTGGAATTCCAGTTCTTGCTTTGTGCATATTTTTGGTGCCTGAGATAGGGAATTATGCAGCAGAATTGTATCCAGATATTGCTTATATTAAATATCTCGTTTTAATTGATTTGTATGCAGCGGCGATACCTTTTTATTTTGCTCTGTATCAAGCTTTTAAACTTTTAAGCTATATTGACAAGAATAAAGCTTTCTCGAATTTATCTGTAAAGGCTTTAAAGACTATCAAATACTGTGCACTCACAATCAGTATCTTGTATGTAGTAGGCATGCCACTCTTTTTTCTCATTGGGGATAAAGACGATGCTCCAGGTGTCATAGTAATCGGATTGGTCATTATTTTTGCTTCTATGGTGATTGCAGTCTTCGCTGCTGTTCTTCAAAGGCTCTTACAAGAAGCCATCGATATAAAATCAGAAAATGACTTAATAGTCTGAGGTGAATAACGTGGCAATTATAATCAATATTGATGTGATGTTGGCTAAAAGGAAAATGAGTGTTACAGAACTTTCGGAGAGAGTTGGAATAACGATGGCTAACCTTTCTATATTGAAAAATGGAAAGGCAAAAGCGATTCGATTATCAACTTTAGAAGCTATTTGTAAGGCTTTGGACTGTCAGCCTGGGGATATTTTAGAATACAAAAGTGACAAAGACACTCTGGGATAATAAGATTAGAAAACAAATTTATGCAACTAATGGGTGCTTTAGTTGAATAACAAGCTGCCTTAAAAGGCAGCTTGTTTTATTGACTTAAAGCCCCTGTTACTTCCCAATCCGGGTGCTATGTCACCTGGTACGGATTCATTTAATCATTCTTCTGGCTCTCTAAGGAATTAAAATAGGCAAGATGGTGGAGTGTTTAATTTCTCGAAGAGCTAGGCTCGTTTGGATACGAGAGATGCCCAGTTTGTTAAGTTTGCGAATAAATTCTTCTAGACCTTGTCGATTTTTATTAGCCACTTTTAATAAATAATCATATTCACCTGTAAGGCAATGACATTCCAATACTTCTGGCATGGCTTCTAAGTTGTTTTCAAGGATTTCCAATTGCCCGGCTTGATGGATATCGGTACTTATGAAGATGTAGCAAAGAAGGTCAAATCCCAATTTTTGCTGGTCTAGAATAGCGACTTGTTTTTGGATATAGCCTTCGGTTTCTAAACGTTTAATACGAGCGTGGGTAGCAGGTGGTGATAAATTCACACGTCGTCCAAGTTCAGCGTTACTAATATTCGCTTGTCTTTGTAAAATATCGAGAATTTGAAGGTCGATTGAATCAAGTGCTTTATTAATAGGCGTTTCCATATAGATGCTCCTTTGCGGTTTATTCTGAAATCTCAATAATAAAACGATGAATATGGAACAAGTTAAGGTATTTGTTGTATATTCTTTTGATTATATCGAAATTAATGAGAATGACAAAATAATATATGGTGTAAACCTTTATCATGCTAAAATTATCTTATAGCCATGAAGGGGTTGTAGGTCATGCCATATTTATATTATTTTTTATTATTATTTACGAGTTTTTTGTGGGGTGGGAATTTTGTTGTCGGAAAAACGTTAGTTGATCATGCTTCTCCGGTAACTTTGACCACATTGAGATGGTTAATTGCAGTCCTTTGTCTTATTCCGATTGTCTGGTGGAAAGAAAAGAGTCTTTCGGTATCACGAAAAGCGATTCTTCCTTTGCTACTAATGGGAATAACAGGCGTTGTATTATTTAATCTCTTTCAATTTCTTGCGTTAGATTTTACTTCAGCTACGAATGTAGGGTTGATCTCTACGTTAAATATGTTTTCCATTGCCTTGTTTTCCTTTTTATTTTTGAAAGAAAAGATAAATATATGGCAGTTAGGTTCAATGTTAATTTCATTTATTGGCGTGCTTTTAGTTCTTTCAAAAGGACACTTCGAGATGCTATTTTCAATTGGTTTCAATAAAGGAGACTTATTGATGGTTGCAGCTGTTTGTGTGTGGGGTTTGTATTCGATCGTAAGCAAGTGGGCGATGAAGTATACAACACCATTGATGGCAACTTTATACTCTGGGGTTTTTGGCGTTATTGTATTAATTCCTTTAAATGTACACGATTTTACTATTACGAATTTGAATGCATCCTTTGTGCAATCTATTTTATACACAGGTGTTGTATCGACTGTGTTGTGCATGTTGTTATGGAATATTGGTGTCCAAAAAATAGGCGCAACAACATCTGGCATGTTCTTAAATTTTAATCCGATTTTCACAGCTTTCATTGCTTTTATGTGGCTAGGAGAAAGACTGACTCTGATACAAGGGGTGGGGAGTGTGACTGTAATCGTTGGATGCTTATTGTTTACTTTTTTCAAACAAAAGCTGAATGCGCTTCCGACTTTACCTCAACTTTATATAGATGAAAATCTCCCATCATCTATTGCCAGAAAGTGATAAAAATATAATCATATAAAAACGAACCTGAACCACGTTATCGTGGTTCAGGTTCGTTTTATATTATTTAGTTGTTACTGCTTCAATTTCTTTTGTTAATTTCACCAATTCATCAACTAGTTCTCCGATGTAGGAAATAGTGTCACGAAGAGGTTTTTCAGTTGTTATATCGACACCTGCCATTTGAGCAAGCTCAACTGGTGACTTTGTGCCACCTGCTTGAAGAACTTCTAACCATTGGGCAACTGCAGGTTCGCCTTCTTCTAATATGCGTTTTGATACTTGTGTTGAAATTGTTAATCCAGCACTGTACGTGTAAGGGTATAAGCCCATGTAGTAGTGGGGCTGGCGCATCCAAGTTAATTCAGCTCCTGGTGTTATGTCGACTGCATCACCCCAGAATTCTTCTAAGACGCCACGTTTGATTTCATTTAATATCCCCGCATTAACATTGTGACCTGCATTCACACGTTCATATACTTTTCGTTGGAAAGCAGCTTCGAGTAAATGTGTTACGAAGTTATGGTAGTAAGTACGTGACACGATAGACGCTATAACCCAACGCTTGAACTTTGGATCGTCTGAGTTCGCAAGTAAGTGATTCGCCATTAACATTTCATTCATCGTCGATGGTGCTTCGATGAAGTACAAGGATGGGCGAGAATTAAAGACGTTCTGTTTTTTATGAGCATTATAGAAATGGCCTGCATGTCCAAGTTCATGAGCTAATACAAACACCTCGTTCATGCGGCTGGACCAAGAAATTAAGATGTAAGGATGTGAACCGTATGGGCTAGAACAGAAAGCACCGGTGGATTTCCCTTTATTTTGCGCAAAGTCAATCCAACGCTCATCAAATGAACGGTTGACCATGTCTAAATAATCGTCACCCATAATGGCAAGTGCATCATTCATATATTTCTTTGATTCTTCAATCGTAATTTTAGGTTCATAAGAAGGATCTAATGGAATCTTCAAGTCTGCAAATGTCATTTCCTCTAGGCCGTGAACGTCTTGAAGAAGTTTTGCATACTTACGCATATGTGGTGCAAGTTCGCTCATGATTAAATCGATTTGACGATTAAATAGGGATTGGTCAACTTCTTGTCCAAATAATAAATGATCAAACATATTGTCAAAACCACGTAAATCTGAGGTCGTTTTTTCAATTTGCACTTTCATATCATATGTTTTTGCAGTGGTGTGCTGATAGTTTTTAATTTGATTGGAGAATGACTCGAATGCAGCACGTCGTATCTCAGTATCCGTTTCTGCTTCCCAGTCTCCTTCAAACAATACGTAGCTTAACGGGTATTTCTTGCCGTTAACTTCGAAATCTTCAAAAGATAAATCGACCATTTTAGTTGTATTGTACAACTCGTAAGGACCACCGAATGAAGAAGAGTACGCGGCTAACGTTTTCTCCACTTCAGGATGAAGCTGATGTGGTTTTCTGCGAATTAATTTTTTTAAGTAGTGACCAAATTCATCTGAGTTTTTCAATGCATCTTCTAATATTTCTACAGGTAACTCTAGTAATTCACTATCCACAAATGATAGTTTACTGCTTAAATTTGCAGAGACTGAACCGAATTTAGCAGAACGCATCTGTGCATCGCTATCTGTTTGGTCTGTACTGTAAGCGAGGCTTGCGTAAGTACCGATTGGAACGAACTGTTCATAAATTTGTGCATAACCTTTTAAAGCATCTACAGCCGACTGTGCATCTTTGATGCTACCTTTGAATTTTGTGCAAAAAGCATCTACTTCTTTTTCAAGTTGTACAAGTGCAGTTTGATAAGATTCTTCTGATGTGAATAAGTCTTGTAAGTTCCACGTTTCGTCTTTTTTAACTTCTGAACGTATAGGTAAACTTTTAACCATCTTCATCTCTCCCTTTTATTACGGATATCGAACTAATAATAAGTATAATTGTATTTGTTTAAACATTCACTCTTATTATGTGGTATTGATTAATTTTTTTCAATTAAAAGGGAATTGATAAGTTGATTGAGATAGATTTTTTTCATCATTTTTAGAAGGAATTAAATAAAAGTGATAATTCTTAATAATTCGGGTATTAATAGGTGAAGATATTTATTTTGACTGGCGGTTTTTCATGTTATAAGATGAATAATACCAAGCAAGTCTATCTGAATTAGGAGGAATAGAAATGAAAAAAATTAGTTTAGCACTATTAATGATACTAACAGCTGTTTTCGTATTATCAGCTTGTGGAACTGCAAAAGATGATAATGCAAAAAAAGATGATAATAACACAGGATCTACAGAAGGAGATTTATTAGCGAAAGTGCAAAAAGAAGGAGAGTTATTAATTGGTACAGAAGGTACATACCCACCATTCACTTATCACGATGAAACGGGTAAATTAACTGGTTTTGATGTTGAAATTGCTGAAGAAGTAGCTTCACGTTTAGGCGTTAAAGCGAAATTCATGGAAACTCAATGGGATGCTATATTTGCAGGTCTTGATTCAAAAAGATTTGACATGATTGCCAACCAAGTAGGTATTAATGAAGAACGCATGGAGAAATATGATTTCTCTGAACCATATATTTCATCGGTAGCTGTATTAGTAACACAAAAAGGAAATAAAGATGTGAAAAGCTTTGAAGATATTGATGGTTTAAAATCAGCACAATCTTTAACAAGTAACTATGCAGAAATTGCTAAATCAAATGGTGCAGAATTAGTAGGAGTTGAAGGATTCAATCAAGCGATAGAATTGTTAAACTCAAAACGTGTAGATGTTACAGTTAATGATAATCTTTCTGTTTTAGATTTCTTAAAACAAAAACCAGATGCAAATATCCAAATTGTAGACGAAGCTGGCGATGCAGCTCAAAGTGGCTTGATGTTTAATAAAGACAACGAAACGTTAGTAGAAGCTGTAAATGTAGCATTAAAAGAAATGATTGAAGATGGCACATATGAGAAAATTTCAGATAAATGGTTCGGCGAAAATGTTTTGGAATAATTTTGCCATCGACCCTGAAAAAATGGAGCGCTCCTTAGATATTGCACAATCTTCCCTTCAGCCTTTGCTGGAGGGTGCACTTGTATATACGCTTCCTTTATCACTGATCACTTTCGTTGTTGGTCTTATATTAGCTATACTTACAGCTTTAGCTCGAATATCTACAGTTAAGCCTTTCCAATGGATTGCACGTTTTTATGTGTCCGCAATTCGTGGTACACCTTTATTAGTACAACTATTTATCCTGTTTTATGGATTGCCATCAGTTGGAGTGGTCATTGATCCATTCCCAGCAGCAGTAATTGGTTTTTCATTAAACGTTGGAGCGTATGCTTCTGAAGTCATTCGTGCAGCTATTTTATCCATTCCAAAAGGTCAATGGGAAGCAGCACATATGATAGGGATGTCATATACGCAAACATTAAGACGCGTCATTTTACCACAAGCAACACGCGTATCTATTCCACCGCTATCGAATACTTTTATTAGTTTAGTAAAAGATACTTCATTGGGCTCTTTAATTCTTGTAACGGAAATGTTCCGACGTGCACAAGAAATTGCTGCGACCAATTATGAATTTTTGCTTTTATATACTGAAGTAGCAATTATCTATTGGATTATCTGTTTCTTCCTTTCGCTTATCCAAGGTCGATTGGAACATCGCTTCGATCGCTATGTATCGAGATAACTCAAATGAATAAATGGATGAAGAAGAAAGGAGCATAAGATGATTTCAATAAATGGATTACACAAAAAATTTGGGGATCTTGAAGTACTAAAAGGAATTGATTTGCAAGTTAACAAAGGCCAAGTAATTGTTGTCATTGGACCTTCTGGATCAGGGAAAACAACGTTACTGAGATGCTTAAATATACTAGAAGTTCCGACCGCTGGTAGCATCACAATTGATGAACAAACTGCGGATTTCTCTAATACCGTGAATAAAAGAACAATAGATTTACTGAGAAGAGAGTCAGCAATGGTTTTCCAACATTACAATCTCTTTCCTCACATGACCGCCCTTCAAAATGTTATGGAAGGACCGGTCATCGTGAAAAAGATGTCAAAAACCGATGCACGAGCTAAAGCCGAACAGTTGTTGAATAAAGTCGGACTTGGAGACAAGCTTGATTTCTACCCACATCAACTATCAGGTGGGCAACAACAACGAGTCGGCATCGCAAGAGCATTAGCATTGGAACCTAAAGTAATGCTGTTTGACGAACCAACGTCAGCACTAGACCCAGAGTTAGTTGGAGAAGTATTACAAGTTATGAAAGACTTAGCGAACGAAGGAATTACAATGATGGTTGTCACTCATGAAATGCGATTTGCAAATGATGTAGCGAACGAAGTCATCTTTATGGACCAAGGGAAAATTATCGAGCGCAGCAAACCAAGTGACATGTTTACACATCCAAAAGAAGAACGTACAAGACAATTCTTAAACTTGATTCAATCATAAAAAAGAGCACTTCTTATTCAAACCATCACTGGTTGTAAGGAGTGCTTTTTTGTGTTTTATAGTGAAATATACGGTTAGTTAATGGGGAATACTGAAGTGGTCTATGGTTTTCTAAGCCTAACTGGTTCAAGATTTTCGTTATTTCATGTTATTCTATTAAAAGATATAATTTTCTGTCTTTTAAAATGTAAGAGTTTATTTTATAAAATTCTTTTAAGGAGAGGTTTCATGAAATTCAGAATGGAGCACGATTCCATTGGAGAGATTCAAGTACCCGCTGATAAAATGTGGGGAGCACAAACACAACGGAGTAAAGAAAATTTTGTCATTGGATCTGAATTAATGCCAATTGAATTAATTCATGCCTTTGCCGTGTTAAAGAAGGCAGCTGCAAAAGTGAATTATGATTTAGGTACCTTGTCCAAAGATAAGATGCAGGCAATTTCTCGTGCAGCTACAGAAATTAGCGAAGGAAAGTGGAATGAACATTTCCCGTTAGTCGTTTGGCAAACAGGAAGCGGTACACAATCCAATATGAATGTGAATGAAGTAATTGCCTATCGGGGGAATCAATTGTTGAAGGACGATGGGAGCGAAGAATTGCTTCATCCAAACGATGATGTAAATAAATCCCAAAGTTCCAATGACACATTTCCAACAGCCATGCATATCGCAGCTGTAGAAGTTATTCAGACCTTGTTGTTGCCGGAACTTGAACGATTACGCACAACTTTCAGTAATCAGGAAGAAGAATTTAAACATATCATCAAAATTGGTAGAACCCATTTACAAGATGCGACCCCCTTAACATTAGGACAAGAAATAAGTGGCTGGAAACATATGGTTGTTAAAAGTGAGGAAATGATACGTGAAAGTTTGGTTCATGTATCGGAGCTTGCTATTGGAGGGACTGCTGTCGGGACTGGTATAAATGCTCACGCAGAGTTTGGGGACCGTGTAGCAACTGAAATAAGTGGAGACACGGGTTATAAGTTTGTATCGTCTTCTAATAAATTTCATGCTCTAACGAGTCATGATCAGTTGGTGTATGCACATGGAGCACTGAAAGCATTAGCAGCTGATTTAATGAAGATTGCAAATGACGTCAGGTGGCTAGCTAGTGGACCTAGAAGCGGCATTGGTGAAATTACTATTCCAGCAAATGAGCCAGGAAGTTCAATTATGCCAGGGAAAGTAAATCCTACTCAAAGTGAAGCATTGACGATGGTGGCAGTTCAAGTCATGGGGAATGATACGTCTATTGGCTTCGCAGCAAGCCAGGGCAACTTTGAATTAAACGTCTTTAAACCGGTCATCTTCTATAACTTCATGCAATCTGTCAGGCTACTAAGTGACAGTGTGCGAAGTTTCCATGACCTTTGCGTCGCTGGTATCAAACCAAATGTTGAAAAACTTTCACACCATGTCAGCAATTCGCTCATGTTAGTAACTGCATTAAATCCCCATATAGGCTACGAAAATGCAGCGAAAATTGCCAAACAAGCACATGAAAACGGTACAACATTAAAAGAATCCGCACTTCAAAGCGGCTTATTAACAGAAGAAGAATTCGACAGAATTGTTGATCCTTCTAAAATGATTAAATAACCATTGATTGCAGAAAAAAAGACTGAGCCTCTAGGGGTTCAGTCTTTTTTTGAAAACAGATATTTGTTTAGTTGTAAAAATTGAAGGTTTAGTTGTAAAAAACAAAGATTTAGTTGTAATAATTGACCGTTTAGTTGTAAAAAAAACCGATTTAGTTGTATAAGTAAAATATGGGAATACAAATTAATGGCTTTTAATTGCTTACAAGTGAAATCGCAGGGGACTTTGGAAGGCACTGTACTGCACCTTTACATATGCAGAAAAGTAGTCATAAAAATAAAAGAAGCAAAATGAGGTCGAAATAGCATCTTCGGCCGAATATCTACTTAAAATAAGCAAAATAATTCTTTAATATCCCAAACCAATATCAATAACTCCATCCAGGTTGAAAGGGAGCGAATGACGTGCACCCGCCGCAGGATGATCTAAAAAAAGAGGGATGGGCAAGTGGCGAAGTCACTTGCCCATCCTTATTTATTCTCTAGATCAAGGTGCAGCAGGGAAAAGCGTCTGGAGCGACCTTTAAACTTGTTTGAATATCAAAAATGTAATTACAACGTTATATCAAATCTGGAAACTTATTCGCTTCCTCTGACACAACGAACGCAAGGTCGTCATTGCCGAACAACTGAAGAACTTCAATGAGAGTGCCAGAATCAATATCAAGCTCCATTATTGGTTCGTTACTATCGATAATAGTTTTAATTGCTTCATTTGGCCCTTGAGAGGGATAAGCCTTTTGATAAAGAGCAAAAGGATCAATCTTATGATTTTGACACCACTGTACAAACAATTGAATCATGACTTGTTCATCTTCTTGATATTTCTGGATAATAAATTCGGTTATACTTTTTTGATCCATCGACAATTACTCCTTTAACCCCTCATAAACGAAAGAGTATATTTGCGCCTAGCATGCAAAGGAACGAAGGTTGAAAACGCCAACCCCTTCATGACCCACTTCCTGTTGGCTCGTGCGGCTAGCGCAAATGTATGATAAACAACAGTAAAGTTTAACTTAGACTTTTATAAAAAGAGGGAATTTGCTTCCTTACTATCCAAACACAATTCAACTATTAGAAATGCTATGTTAATGAATGCTCTCTATATGAAGCGCAAATGTACGATAAACAACAGTTTAGTTTTAACAGAGCCACTTATTTAAACCAGCCTTTTTCCTTAAATCTCGAAATAGCTTCAATCCGATTCGTTACATCCAATTTATCCAAAATGACGGAAATATAGTTTCTCACAGTACCTGTCGTAATGTACATCTGACTAGCAATTTCTTTCGTATTCTTCCCATTTGCAATGAGTTCGAGAACTTGATGCTCACGATCGGTTAAAGGATTATCTTCTCCGCTATAAGCAAGATCGATAAGTTCAGGAGCATAGACGCGACGACCTTCCATAATACTACGAATTGAGTTCGCCAAGTCTTCACTTGGACTATCTTTTAATAAATACCCCATGACGTTGGCTTTTCGCGCACGTTCAAAATAACCAGTTCGAGCAAATGTCGTAAGAATAATGACTTTGCAATCATGCTCTTTTAACTCTTCTGCAGCATCTAAACCCGTTTTGGAAGGCATTTCAATATCCATAATGCACACATCTGGATTTAATTCATGGACCAAATTAAGAACTTCATCACCATTATGAGCTTTTCCTACAACTTCCATGTCATCCTCCAAATCGAGTAATGACCCAAGTGCACCTAGTAACATGCGTTGATCTTCTGCTAACACAATGCGAATCATGATAAATCCTCCTTAACCGATTGTAGGATAACGTGAGGTACATGTATATTAAGGGTTGTGCCATCTAAACCTGAAATCTCTAAATGGCCATTAACGAACTCTAACCGTTCCTTCATTCCGCGTAATCCGTTTCCATCTAAAAATTGTCTATCCTTCTCAAAACCAATTCCATTATCTTGTACTTGAAGAAATAATTCAGTTTGAGTTTGTTTAATTAAGACATGGCAAAATGATGCTTGACTGTGTTTTACAACATTGGTGACGGCTTCTTTTAAACACATGCTTAGGACGTTTTCGACAAGCAACGGAGTATCTTTTAATATTGGATTCCCTTTTACTCGAAAATCAATATCGGCTGCTTTTAAGATTTGTTGTACACGTAACAGTTCCTCTTCTAGTTTACCAGCACGCATATTGGAAACGAGTTCTCGCACTTCTTTTAATGCAATTCGAGCTGTGTGGTTAATATCAAGAAGTTCTTGCTTAGCGCGAAGGGGATCTTTTTCAATTACTTTGCTAGCTAAATCACTTTTTAACCCAATTAAAGAGAGCTTTTGACCTAATGTATCATGTAGATCACGTGCAATTCTTTGGCGTTCCTGCGAAACAAGCAATTTAGAAATCCGTTTGTTTGCATTTTCTAATTGACCTTCTAATTTTTCTTGTTTGTTCCGATTGTAAGCATTAAATGGCAATAAAATAACGCCAATTACACCGATTAGAATAAAAGGGAATTGTGAAACAAATAAGTCGGATTGAGTAAAAAAGCCAATACTGACGGACACCATTGTGGTAACGAGGTGAACGACATACATTGTGATAAAACCAGCCTTATTGCGAATGTTACCAATGAAAAATGCTAAGAATAAAGAAAAATATAGATACCCAAATAAAATAATTAATGTAATGCTTATGGCTATTTGAACGGCAATCCAAACATACATACGCCATCCTTTGGAAATAAAAGATTGACGATAAGTTAAAAAGAACGCAACTACTAAAAGCAATCCAAGAAAGCTTTCAGAAGGGGAATAGGATTTAAATATATAAAATAACGGCAGAATACAAAATATAATCCAAATATAAATACTGACATACGGGTTTTTAGGGAATATTTGATACCAACTTTGCATAAATGCCTCCATGATTTCTTAACGTTGTAGTACCAATAGTATAACAGACAGAAAAACCATTCCATGAGCGGAATGGTTTTTCATGTATATTATTTTCCTTCCATGCTTGAACGTTTTGTTTGTAGTTGGATGGAATTCTTCGTGTTTTGTAACAAATGTTTTATTTCTTTAAAGCTTACGAACGTTTTTTTCGATTCATCATATAAACGGAAGTGGAACGACTTCAAGCTTGTTTTTAATGTAATCGTTGTTGCTTTGTGAAGGGGTGGTGTAGAATCATGTGCTTGTTCTAATCGGTAGTTAGGTACACGTGGGCTTAAATGATGCACATGGTGATACCCAATGTTCCCAGTTAACCATTGAAGCACTTTTGGTAATTTATAAAATGAACTACCATCAACTGCAGCTTTTACATAATCCCACTGCTCTTCATCTTCGAAGTATGAATCTTCAAATTGGTGTTGAACATAGAACAACCAAATTCCAAAAGAACCAGCAACAATTAAGATGGTTCCTTGAATAATTGCGAATGCTTCAATACCAACTAACCAAATCATAAAAGCATACAAAGCAACTAGTGCTACGTTGATAAAGTATGTGTTGTTACGTTCTTTTGGACGAGCATCTTTACGATTGAAGCGATTTGAAACAAAATACAGGAACAATGGTCCTAATCCGAACATCACAATTGGATTGCGATATAGACGGTAAGCAAATCGGCGACCTGGAGTTGCATCAATATACTCGTCAACCGTCATAACCCAAACATCACCAACACCACGTTTGTCTAAGTTACTGCTTGTAGCATGGTGAATCGAGTGATCTCGTTTCCATTTTTCATAAGCGAACAAAGTCAAAATACCAGTGATTGTACCTAAAACGGAATTGGCTTTCTTACTCTTAAAGAAAGAACCGTGTGTACAGTCATGGAAAATGATAAACGTTCTAACAATAAAGCCTGATGCTGCAATCGCTAAAGCGAGAGTTAAGAAAATCGAAACGTCTAAACTTAAATACGCTAAAAACCACAAAATGAAGAATGGTGGAATTGTATTAATAATCTGTTTCACACTTGATGACATGTCTGATTTCTCAAATGGCGCCACTAGCTTACGTAGCTGCATAGTTTTTTCTTTACTCATAGCGTCCTCCTGCAAAGATGTATTTGAATTCTTTCATATAAAAACTTGTTACATTAAGAATAGGGTTTAGGAGCAGATAATAAAAGACATAAACGTCAAGTGAAGACTATGACAAGTGTCATATAGGTAGTGTTGTTCAGAAAAGTTGAGATTCTTATTATTTTTCTCGTTTTTTTAGACATAATAAGAAATATATACGATTAATTGTACTTTTTAGAAACATTTTTTTACTATTCTAGGCTTGCTTAGGTTGAAAAAAAGCGGTCTTCCTATGCTACAGTATTACAAAGAACACGTGACAGGAGTGACAGACAATGACGAAATTATTAAATGCGAAAAATTTTATTGACTTAATAGAAGAAGAAGCTGACATTATCATACCGATTGCAAATGGTGAACCTATACGCTTATTAGATATTTTAGAAGAACATGCAAATGAACTAAGTCATGTTAAAATCCATCAAATGTTGGCACTACATCCTCGGAAATATATTTTAGGGGAGATGTCAGGTCAACTTACACATGTGTCTTATTTTTTAAGTGGTGCTACGCGCAAAACGTATCAAGAAGCAAAAATGGAGTTAGTGCCAAACAATTTTCATGAGGTTCCAAACATGCTGTCGAAGGTTACAAAAATGTCGATGATTCTGTCAGTAGCTTCTCCAGTTGACGAGCATGGCTATTTTTCGTTAGGAACACAAGCTGATTATGTCGCAGAGTTTATTGGGAAAGTTCCATTTATTTTAGAGGTGAACCGCAATATGCCTCGTACATTTGGTCATAACCAAATTCATATTAGTCAAATTGCAGGATATATTGAGCATGATGCGCCATTAGTTGAGGAAGTGGTTCCTGAAATCGGGGAAAAAGATTTGCTCATAGCTAAAAAAGTTGCTGCAGATATTCAAGATGGAGATACGCTTCAAATAGGAATCGGATCGGTTCCTAATGCGATCATGAGTTTATTGAAGAATCATCGAAATCTAGGAATTCATACAGAGATGCTACCTGATGGAATCGTTGATTTAGTGGAAGCCGGTGCTATCAATGGTACTAAAAAGTTCACGAACAAAGGAAAAATTGTTGCAACATTTGCATATGGTACGCAACGTTTGTATGATTTTATCCACAACAACTCTTCGATAGAGTTCTTACCCGTCAGTGTAGTTAACGACCCTCGTGAAATTGCCAAAGAAGAAAATATCGTGTCTATCAATGCGACAACAGAAGTGGACTTATTTGGTCAATGTGCATCCGAAACAGTCGGAGGGAAATATTATTCTTCCAGTGGTGGACAAATTGATTTCGCACGAGGCGTACGTTTGGCGAAAAGTGGGAAAGGCTACATCTGTTTGCATTCCACTTTAAAGAACGACACCATTTCAAGAATTAAATTGGATTTGACACCAGGTTCTGTAGTGACGACAGGGAAAAATGACGTCGACAACATCGTAACCGAATACGGCATCGCACGCTTGCATGGCCGTTCTATCAGTGACCGTGCTAAGCAATTAATCAGCATTGCTCATCCGAATTTTAGAGACGAGCTAACCCAGCAAGCAATGGAACGAGGAATTATCTAGTATAAAGTTTTTATAATATAGTGCCAGGCAACAAAGGAGTAAGCGGGACAAAATACGTCCAACAAATCTTCGAGTGCCTGGCATTTTTTCATGCTTTATTGAATATGGCTTAATTTATCATGTGTTGCAGGTTAGTAATACTCTTTGTTGAAAACTATCGTGAGGTTGAGTAATAAGTGGAAATTCTCTTGAAAGATGAAACCTTTAATAGGGTATTTACGTAGTTAAAAGAAGCTAATAATCAGAATATTTAAAGAGGTGATATTGATGATAGGAACGATTGCTGTAATTATGATTTTCTCTATACCGATTCTTGGAATAATTACAAACCATCTAAAAGATAATCAAAAAATAAAAGCGAGTATGTTAAAAGATGAGTTGGAATTAGAGAAGTTAAAACATGAAAATTTTATCGTAGAAACTGAAAAGATGCGTCTTGAATTAGAAACGATGAAAGTAGATTACACAAAAACAGCAGTGCCAGTTCTTTGGGAGGTCCAAGGAGAGAAGACAAACATTTGATTAATTAAATAAAGTCGCACAATGTTTTCATATTGTGCGACTTTATTAATTATTAATAAGAAAAAGCAGTTTCTCACAATGAGAAACTGCTGAATTTGCTCCACAAATATTAATATAATTTACCTTGTTTGTATAAGACAGTTGAAAGACGAGTAACAGAGTGAATATAGCAATTTTGTCGAAGAGGGAATGGATCTCCGAAATATTGTGGCAGAATTAAATCCATCGTTGTCTGCATTTTCACAAGTAATTGTTTGTACACTTCTTCTTCAGTAAAGAACTGTGTTTCACGACCTTGTAACCATTCTAAATAGGAAACAATTACACCCCCTGCATTTGCTAAGATGTCGGGAATGATAATTACACCTTTTTGGCTAAGATAATCATCTGCTTCAGTTGTCGTTGGAGCATTTGCGCCCTCAACAATAATGCGGGCTTTAACTTCTTCTTTATTTTGATCATTTAATTGATTTTCAAGTGCTGCAAGGAATAATACACCAACATCCATCGTTAATATGTCTTCGCGAGGTTGAATGACAGCGCTCACTTTTATTTCTTTTAATTGTTCTTCCGTAGTTGGCAAATCACCACGATTTTTTGCTGTAAATTCAACAAGTGCAGGAATATCTAGTCCATCTGCGTTATATAAAGTTACGTTTCGATCGCTGACAGCAACCACTTTGTTTTGTAAATTTTGACAACGATATGCTTCTAAAGCAGTAATTGAACCAACATTACCAAACCCTTGGATAGCAATTGTTAATGGTTTATTTATAAATTCAAGGGCTGTTTTTGCAAAAGGATTTGTTGAAACTGCTAATGACTTCTCGTTTGCTGTGACATAGTCATGTATTAAATAACGGAATGTAAAGTATACGCCTTTCCCAGTTGCTTCTCGACGACCTAAAGATCCACCATTTACTACGCTTTTTCCTGTGAAACTTCCTAAATACGGACTACCTGGGTTGATTTTTTTATATTCCGCCATCATCCAGTCCATTTCGCGTTCTCCAGAGCCAACATCCGGTGCGGGAATATCATTATCTGGACCAATTACGTTATTGAAATAACGAACGTACTTTATGCAAATCCGTTGCAACTCTTGTTCCGAAAATGCTTTAGGGTCAATGACGATTCCACCCTTGCCTCCACCAAATGGGACGTTATGAAGAGCGTTTTTTAACGTCATTAAAAATGCTAAATTAACAACTTCCTCTTCATTAACACTTTCATGAAAACGAATACCGCCTTTATAAGGACCTAACGCATTATTATGATGTACGCGATATGAGGGGATTCGTACCACTTCGCCATCTTTTAAAGGTACACGTAAAAATGACTTATGTATTTGATTCGGTGTTGAAAGAATAGCATTGAGTGAGGTGAATGCTGTTTTGCGCATGTCTCCTTGTAATTCAGGTAAAAACGTTTCATTACTCAATAATGCATTCAAAGACTGTTGGACGATGGATCTTGTTTGTTCTTCCATAGAAAAGCACCTCCGGTTATAATTTGTCTACCCTATTTATACCCTTAGCATTGTCATGTAAACGGATATAACCCATCAGCAAAAGCTAGTGGGTCATTAACCAAATTATCAAGCTACAGAAGTTCTTTGCAAGAGAATATTAGACAATTTTTAGGGTAATTTATAAGTGTAGATTAGTTCAATTAGTGCAAGGTGTTTAGTTCTTCCTTTTTTTGATCTAACTCCTTCTGAAGTGAAAGAATAGGATCTGTTTGTCCTTGATTTTTGAGAGCATTTTCGACTGCCCGATCAGCATGCTCTATCTTTTTTTGTGCTTCTTGAATAAATTGCTCTGTGGGATTCGTAAAAGCTTTACTAACAGCTATCGAGACATTGTCCACAGAATTGGTCAATTGTCCAATGACTGTATCTTCTTTCCAGCTCATTTTCGTGTGATCTTCCATAGCGAAGTCCTCCTTAGGTTCGTCCGAGAAATCAATACGTTCTTACTATGGCAAATTAGCTCGAGATTATGCATGAAATATTCGAATAGACATTAATTTAGACAAAAAAAGACGTAAGATGATTGTTCATCTTACGTCTTTTTGTCGTTACCACAATGTTGGTTTAATGACCATTAAAGCGAGCATCAATGCCAATAAGGTTATATAAACCCATGTAGCTTTGTAAAGTTTAGCGATCAATTTCAAACGGTCAATACCAGGGATAACAAACTTTTTGAGGGTACTTGAAAATCCACGGGCAAGGAAGAAAATTGAGACCACCATAAGACCGATTGTCATCACAATCCAAGAAGTACTCCAAGGCCAAGGTCCGAGGTAAACTAGTAAAATACCTGAGACAACGAGAACGTGACCCGAATGTTTAATTAGACGGACCACAGAGCGGAAAATCGCTATGTAAGATGTCTCAAGTGTCGCATCGGCTTCGCGCATCTTTTTTAAGATTGCAAACAATACGAAAAGTGGACCAACTGAAATCGCGGCACTTAGAACATGGATGAAAACTATAAAAACATACCAATCAATCATTGTTTATTTTTTTACTGGGCTGAATTCATGCACCCATACCGTCATTGTTGGCAACCAAGGCATACCCGGATGGTAGGATAAAATAGATTGTTTATAGTCTTCTACGGATGTGAAGCCTTCTTGTTTTGCATGTTCATCTGTTAAATCACCAAGTGATTGAATATACACAGCATCAACAATAAATGACGTACCTTTAAGTTCCATAATTTCACCAATATCTGCATAACGACCGTTACGACGAGTAGCGGTTTTTTGTCCTTGTAATACTTTCTCAACATCAGACTCCATT
Organism: Paenisporosarcina sp. OV554; assembly: GCF_003058165.1. GTDB lineage: Bacteria > Bacillota > Bacilli > Bacillales_A > Planococcaceae > Paenisporosarcina. The sequence goes on from NZ_QBUC01000002.1 coordinate 102,773, forward strand.
GTCACTAAACGGTCTACAGAACACGTTTTTGGAGGTAAATTTACTTCGTTTTGGTTCGTCATTTTAAATTCCGCCTTTTTGTTTAAGTTAGTTTAATTTGGATGTTGGGTATCTTGTTAGTAAACATTCATTATTAGTGTACACGCTAAATAGAATTTGAACCATGATTTAATGAAGTAAATTTAATGAGTTTTGAAGGGGGATTATATATGAGAGTAGAAACTTCCGAAACAGTATTGGCAAAAAGTACTGTAAACCGTATTGAAGAAATTGCAGGAACATTTCCAGGTTATCGTCGTGCGCATGCAAAAGGGATGTTATATGAAGCTACATTTACGCCAACTGGTGAAGCCTCAGCGTTTACGACAGCCTCTCACTTAAGAGATACTGAAGTTCAAGCAATTGTTCGTTTTTCAAATAGCTCACCGAACCCATCAACTGCCGATGCTCTTGCTGCAGTAAAAGGAATGTCTGTACAATTCCAATTACCAAATGATGCTGTAACTAATTTAGTAAGTATTACATTACCAATCTTTGTCACGAAATCTCCACAAATATTCTTTGATATTTTAAATACAGTGAAATCGTTTAAGAATGGAAAGCCCCATTTTAAAGATATGGTTAACCTTTTTGCATCCTATCCAGAAAGTCGAGCAGCCTTTCAAATGATACGCAAACTTAAACATACAAAAAGTTACGCTACAGGTCGCTATTGCGCAGTGCATGCATTTTATTTAGTAAATGAACAGGGCTTTAGAACACCCGTAAAGTTCGAATGGGAACCCGAAGCTGGTATAGAAACATTGTCAATTAAGGAAGCTATATCTTTACCATCAGATTATTTAGGAATAGAAATGAGCGAACGTGTAAAGCTAGAAGAAGTTCGATTTCGATTACAAATTGTCATAGGAGAACAAGGTGATTCTACTGATGATCCGACAAAAGAATGGCCAAAGGATCGACAACGAATTAATGCAGGAGTATTGCGAGTGAAAACAAAAGCCATTGTAGATCAAGATCACTTTGTCTTTGATCCGACTGTTTTACCTCCGGGTATCGAATGTTCGGATGACGAAATCCTATCTTTTCGTAAAGATGCGTATTCTGTTTCCTATGATAGACGGAAAAAAGGCCAATAACAGTAAGATATACACATTATGAAGCAAACTATCCACAAAATGTGTATAAAATTCAGAAAACGAGACGTTATCCACATGTGGATAACGTCTCGTTTTTAATTTACCTTCATTGGAAGCGAATTCTTACATTTATCGGTTTCTATAAAATTCATTAATTGCTGAGTCACTTTTTATAACGGACAGGACTTCTTGTTTCCACGATTTAGAATCACCAACGTAAAAGGACATATCACGGCCGTATAATCCTTCGATTTCTGCTCGAGTGAATTGGAAATGCATCAATTTATCATTTTCGGGTTCTAAGTGAAAATCGATGGTGTCCAAGTTATCAATAACCATAAATAATACGCTAGCATTGTATAATAGCATGCTTCTTTTATCTGTCCAATACTCCTCGTATTCACCAGTGGTCATCTGTTCTTTATCATTCCGTCCATAATTGACTGTTAATCCATAGGGCTGTTTTTTTGTTTGCAATTCAATCGTTTTTCTATACTTGGCACCAGGAAGTTCATCCAAAATCGCAATCACTGAGCTATTATCTCCTATATAGGATCCTTTATATGGCGTGTAATCCTCCAACTTGTAGGATATTCCTTGAAGTGATACAGTATCGTCTATAAAAGAGGATTGCTCGGCAGGTTGGAAGTTATTGTTTTCTTGTATTGAGTTGAAAACGAAGAATGCCAGTAATGCAAACACCGCGATGCCCGCTATATTGATGAAGAGGTGCTTGTATGATTCACGTCTCTTTTTCATAGGAGACTCTTTTTGCAGTTCTTTGAGTAAAATAGAATGTATCAAGTTTTTTGCCTCGTATTTCATCAATAGCGAGATGTCGAGCGATACTATATAACCAGGTTTTTGGACTTGCTGCTTCATTGAAGGAGTCATAGGATTTAATTGCTTGTATAAAAACTACTTGGACCAAGTCTTCAACGTCTGAAGAGCCTATCCTATACAGAAAGAACTGGTAAATCACATCACTATACAAGTCAAACCATAGTGAGATTTGTTGATTTTTCCCCATTACACCCTCCGGAATTCTATCGTTATGTATTAGTCGAATTCTATTCATGAGTATCGCATGTAAAATGAAAAGAATTTATTAAATCTAGTTGGAATAAGCATAAAGGGTAAAAATGTTGGGGTTTTAGTTAAACTTGGTGGGTAATATGCATACACTACTAGTTGGTTAGATTAAATAATAAAACATAAAGGAGAACAATACATTATGAGCATTGCTGTGATATATGGAAGTACTCGCATAAATGGGAATACTGAACAATTAACGGAACATGTGATAAAAGGACTTGAAGTAGAGAAAATTTTTCTGCGCGATTTCTTAATTCAACCAATTGATGATCGTCGACACACAGAAGGTGGATTCACAGATGTGGACGATGACTATAGTGAGTTGGTTGAGAGAATGATGAAACATGACACATTTATATTTGCGACACCTCTTTATTGGTACAGTATGTCAGGAACTATGAAAAACTTTATTGATCGATGGTCACATACGATGCGCGATGAGAAATTCCCAGATTTTAAAAAACAACTTGGCACAAAAAAAGCATATGTCGTAGCAGTGGGTGGCGACAATCCTTATTTAAAAGGGCTACCGCTCATTCAGCAATTTAACTATATCTTTGAATTCATGGGCATGACATTTGGAGGTTATGTACTTGGTAAAGCGAGTCGTCCGGGTGATATAACCGAAGACATGACGGCAATTACAGCTGCGGTTCACTTAAATAAAAAAATAAGTCAATAAATAATCCTATAATAGAGTGTCGGACACCGAAGCTTCTTTGGAGGGAATAATCTCCCAACACAAGTCGGTGTCTGGCATTTTTTAGAGAAATATTAATTCTTTTTTATCAGTTTCGTGAATTTTGTTTGTTTAGAACGTACGAAAACTCATTTATAATGTATGATTAAAGGATTAAGCGGTAATAATCGTGCTAACATAAGAATTACATAGTCGAAATAGTATTTGGAACGGGAGGAACCGAGTATGAGTGAGGCTGCTTTATTACAACGAGAAGCGATGGATGTATTAAAACAAACGAGTCGGACTTTTTTCATTCCAATAAATTTTCTAGAGCCGACCTTACGAAAAACGGTTGCATCTGCGTACTTATGTATGCGTGCCATTGATGAAATAGAAGATCATCCAGATATGAAAGCTGAGACAAAACGTCAATTATTAACATCGATTAGTGAAAGTATGAAAACATCTTTCGACGCTGAAAAGTATCGTGCACTTATTCAACCTTACCAAAACTTGCTTCCAATCGTAACCCAACGTCTAGCAGATTGGATTTTATTATGTCCACCGGATGTAGTAGAAAAGGTAAAAGCGTCAACTGCTGATATGGCAGAAGGTATGGCGAAATGGGTCGATAAAGACTGGCGCATTAAGACCAAAGAAGATTTAGATGATTATACGTATTATGTGGCAGGTCTAGTTGGATGCATGTTGTCTGATTTGTGGAAATGGCATGATAATACCGAAACAGATCGTGAGAAAGCGATTGCTTTTGGACGAGGCTTACAAGCAGTAAATATTTTACGTAATCAAGAAGAAGATCATGAGCGGGGCGTGCGTTTCTTGCCTGATGGTTGGGAGAGAGAAGATTTATTTTTATATGCAAAGCAAAACTTAGCAATGGGTAACGATTATGTGAAAGATATTAACAATCGTGGAATTACGATGTTTTGTAAAGTACCGCTTGCTCTTGCAAATAGTACATTAAAAGCAATGAAAATAGGTCGTGAGAAAATTTCCCGTAAGGAAGTCGAATCAATCGTAGCTGACCTTGAAAATCACAATTGATCAAAAATTGCAGACTGAAAATAATTTTAAAGTGTAAGTGCCAGCCACCAAGGATCTAGTTGGACATGAAATGTCCCGCTAACCCACTGAGTGACTGGCACTTTTATGTTTATATTTCTACCTTGCTTCTACAGATTTTCCTAGCTGAGTAAGACGTTGGGCGAAGTCCTCAGTGCGTGGTGTTGTCCCCTTAAAGACATCGTGCATTTCATATGCTTGAGTACCATGTTCAAATGAATCCAATCCCACAGTTTCTGCTTCTTTACAAACTCGTAAAGGACTAAACGCACGTATTACTAACAAGCTACCACCGACAGTTAGTGATGTCCAAGTAATGATTGCAGCGATACCTACTAATTGAATTGCAAGTATTCCTAAGCCGCCGCCATATAGTGCACCGTTTGTTGTGTCGAACAAACCAACTGCAAGTGTTCCCCAAATCCCTCCGATTCCATGTACAGAAATAGCTCCGACAGGGTCGTCGATTTTTGCTTTAACATCAAAGAAGCGAATGCTCTCCGTCATCAACACACCTGCAACAAGACCGATTAAAATAGCACCAACAAGTGAAACATTTGCGCAACCAGCAGTAATTCCCACTAGTCCGCTAAGAGCTCCGTTTAATGAAAGTGAAGCATCCATTTGTTTGTAGCGAAGCTTTGTATAGAAAGCAGTAGATATTACTGCTGCAGATCCAGAGAGTAATGTATTAGCAATAACTATTGGGACTAGTGTAGCGTCAGCCGCAAGTGTGCTAGCTCCATTAAATCCGAACCAACCTACCCATAATATTAAGACGCCAAGCGCTCCTAGCGGGATGCTGTGGCCAGGAATGACATTCACTAAGTGGTCTCGATATTTTCCAATGCGAGGACCAATCAGCCATGCAGCAATTAATGCACCAACTGCTCCAGTTAAGTGAACGACTGATGATCCAGCAAAATCGATGAATCCCAATTTAGATAGCCATCCACCACCCCAAACCCAGTGTCCAACAATTGGGTAAATAACCCCAGCCATCGCAACTACTAGTAGAAGGTAAGAAGATAATTTCATCCGCTCGGCTACTGCGCCCGAGATTATCGTTGCACACGTAGCGGCAAAGACAACCTGGAACACAAAGAAACCAATATCTTCACGCCCAAGTAAGGCAAACCCCTCAGTGCCAATTAGACCGAAGGCAGAAGGGCCAAACATAATCGCAAATCCTACGATAAAATAAAGGAGTGCACCGATCGATAAGGTCAATAAATTTTTCATTAATATGTTCACTGTATTTTTGGAACGAGTGAATCCTGTTTCGACCATCGAAAAACCTGCATGCATAAAGAATACTAAAATTGCACCAATCATCATCCACATCATGTCGACAGAACTCTGTACTGCTTCAATTGCCTCCATATTAATTCCCCCTTAGTATACGGCGATTGCGCCGCGTTCTTTTGTCCGAATTCGAATTGCTTCATCCACCGGAAAAATGAAAATTTTTCCATCTCCCACTTCGCCAGTAGCTGCGTACTCTAATATGGCTTCAATAATTGGTTCCACTAAATGATCTTCAACCACCATTTCTAATTTCAATTTCGCTGAAAATTCCATTTCATACACGTTTCCACGAAATAGCCCGGTTCTTCCTTCTTGTCTACCGCACCCAGCAATTTCAGTCACACTTAGACCATCAATACCTTCTAACGCTAACGCTTTCCGAACATCTGAAAACACATCCGGTCGAATAATTGCCTCAATTTTTTTCATAATCCTTCTCCTTTCGTTTTCTCTCTCTAACATATGTTAGGTTTTCTAACATGGTAATTCAAAAAAGTTAAATAATCAAACTATTTTTAAAATTGATGTTAGATTTTATAACATGTAGTGAAAATATGAGGATATTGACCTAATAAAAAGGGGATGAGGTTTTTATTTTTATATACAAAAAGCGGCTGTTGTAAAAAACAACGACCGCTTTCTTTAACTCCTAAATATTGATTATGTTAGTCAATCGTCAAATTACACTTTTACTACTAAACCGATTGTTTTTATTTTTGTGCTTCAAAGTAGATAGCTGCAAATAGTTTAGCCGTCATCAGCATCGCATTTTCGTCAAAATCAAATTGTTCATGGTGGTGTGGGAAAACGAGTGATTCATCTTGTAGTTTCGCTCCAACAAAGAAAAAGGCGCCTGGCAAAACTTGTGTGTAATAACTGAAATCTTCAACAGGCATCACAGGAGGTGTTTCCATGACTGCATCTTCACCATAGAGATCGAAGGCTGCGTGTCTGACGATTTCCATTGCTTCCGGGTGGTTCCATAATGAGTCGTAGCCAGTTTTGATTGTTACTTCTGCAATCGCTCCTAAGCCTATTGCAACATTTTCGGCAATTTCACGCACGCGGCGACTTGCCAAGTTGCGTAATTCTGGATCGAATACACGAATTGTTCCTTCAAGCACAGCTTCGCTCGGGATAACATTGTCGGCTTCTCCCGCATGGAATTTCCCAATGGATACCACCAGTTCCTTCAATGGATCTGTATTGCGACTGACGATTGTCTGTAGAGCGACCATAATGTGGCTTGCAGCTAATATTGGATCAACCCCGTTATGTGGTTCCGCTCCGTGTGTACCAAATCCACGTACCACAATTCTAATGGTGTCTTCGGAAGCTTGCAGGTAACCATCTCGCACATAGACATGTCCACTGTCCATTTTGCTTTGCAAATGAGCACCATAGACAAGGTCAACTCCATCTAGGCATCCGTCTTTAATCATCCCCCGTGAACCACCAGGCGGGAGTTCTTCCCCGAATTGATGGATAAGAACCACGTTACCAGATAGCTTGTTTTTTATTTCCATCATAGCTTTTGCAAATCCAAGTAACGCTGCTGTGTGGCCATCGTGACCACATGCATGCATTACACCTGAAACAGTCGATTTATATGGAACTTGCTTCATGTCTTGGATTGGCAATGCATCGAAGTCCGCTCGGAATGCAATCGTTTTTCCAGGTTTTCCACCTCTGATTGTGCCGACTACTCCACGACCGCCAACTCCTCGTTTTACTTCAACCCCAAACGCTTCTAACTGATTAGCGATGAAGGCAGGCGTGTTAATTTCTTTGTGAGACAATTCAGGGTGCATATGTAAATGACGACGAACCTCAACCATTTCACTAAAAGTCTGCTCCAATTTACGCAAAACAACTTCTTTCATAACGATTCCTCCTAGTAACAATAATAAATTTCATGGTAGAAATAAGGTAAATAATTCACCTGGGAAGGGGAATTTCAAATTAAAGAGAATTGTATTTATAGTGTACTTCACAATGATTGTATCAAAAATGATTAATATCGTATAATAAATATTTAAAGTGAATATTTATACACATTTAGAATATTATCGAAAATAATAGGAGATGACCAGATGAAAATGAATCAGCAAATAGAACAACAAATTCAACAATGGTTTTCTCATTTCCATGCAAATCCTGAAATAAGTTGGAATGAAATCAAAACGACGGCAAAAATCGCAACAATACTGGATAGACTTGGCGTGACATATCGAACGTTCAGTGATGTCACTGGACTCGTCGCTGAAATTGGCAGCGGTACGGAAGTAATAGCCGTTCGGGCAGATATCGATGCGCTGTGGCAGGAAGTGGACGGTGTTTTTCAAGCAAATCATTCATGTGGACATGATGCCAATATCTCCATGGTTCTTGGCGCATTGCTTTATTTGCAGGGGTATTCATTGCATAAACGAATTCGTTTTATTTTCCAACCAGCCGAAGAAAAAGGAAACGGGTCAATCGCGATGATGGAACGGGGGGTTGTTGATGATGTTACGTACTTATTTGGCATTCATTTACGCCCGATTGAAGAATTACCTTTCGGAAAAGTGACACCTTCCATCCATCATGGAGCGGGTGTATTTTGTGAAGGGAAAATCGTAGGTGGAGATGCACATGGCGCGCGACCTCACCAAGGAAAGAATGCAATTGATCTGCTAGTTGCAATCCATCAATTTATTAAGTCCATTTACGAATCACCATTTGAACCGTATTCTGTAAAATTGACGAACATGCACGCAGGTGGGGAAAGTCTCAATATAATTCCAGGAACAGCTACCTTTGCAATTGATGTTCGGGCACAATCCAATGAGGTATTGACTCGCTTGCAAGAAAAAGTGAGTGGAGGACTGGCTCACTTAGGGGCTTTGTATGATGTGGAAATTTCATGGAAATGGAATGATTACACGCCTGCTGCAGAAGTATCTGCGAACGCTGCAAACCTAGCAGATGCAGCAATACGTGAAGTGTTAGGTGATGAACACACGGCGCCAGCAGTTATTACCTCAGGAAGTGATGATTTTCACTTTTACACGATCAAGCATCCTTCAATAAAAGCCACTATGTTAGGTGTGGGCGCAAACTTAGAACCTGGCCTTCATCATCCTAAAATGTCATTCGACCGTGATGCACTGGGTGTCGGCGCCCGTGTTCTTGCGGCGACAGTACTGAGAGCAGCTACTCATGAAACTCGAGGGCTACAATGAAAGAAGGCGTTTCTGAGTCTGCTTTCTTTTAACTGTTCTTTTGATTCGTTATAATGCCCTTTATGAACCTTTTCTTCTAATGAACTTAGAAGCATTCACTACATAAAGATCAGGAGGAAATCATATTGGCAACAACTCTAAAAGGTAAGAATGCTATTATTACAGGTGCAGGACGTGGTATTGGACGTGCAATAGCTATTGCTTTAGCAAATGAAGGCGTTAATGTAGGTCTTCTTGCTCGTTCTGAAGAACATTTGCAGCAAGTTGTGAAAGAAACTGAAGCACAAGGTGTAAAAGCTGTTTTCGCAACTGCTGATGTTTCTTCAAATGACGAAGTCACAAAGGCAATTGATTCATTGACCAGTGAACTGGGAACGGTTGATATTTTGATTAATAATGCTGGAATTGCGAAATTCGGCAAATTTATGGACCTTGACGTTGAAGAATGGGAAAAAATCATTCAAGTCAACTTGATGGGAGTTTATTATGTGACTCGTGCAGTATTGCCTGGCATGATCGAACAGCAATCTGGAGATATTATCAATATTTCTTCTTCTGCAGGACAAAAAGGTGCACCAATTACGAGTGCTTACAGTGCATCAAAATTTGGCGTGCTTGGAATTACGGAATCCTTGGCAATGGAAGTGCGCAAGCATAACATCCGTGTAACAGCACTGACACCTAGTACTGTTGCCACAGATTTAGCGATCGATAATGATTTGACAGACGGAAATCCTGATAAAGTTATGCAACCTGAAGATATTGCAGAGTTTATCGTGTCTCAATTGAAATTAAACAAACGCATCTTTGTTAAAGAAGCGGGACTTTGGTCAACAAATCCTTAGAATATTTTTGATGGATGTCAGGTAGAGAGGCGAATTTAGCTATCTTGCCTGGCATTTTTAAATATTTTAAAAACATCTTCAATGAATGTGTGAAATTATCATTTACTTGGGTATGGTTAAGGAATACAATTAATTTTATTTCATTTCATTAATTGGAGCGTGGAAGGTATGAATCGAATATTTACAATTCTTGTTATGATTGGAGTGCCCTTAACTGTGGTCGCTTCTTTGTTACATTGGTCTAGCATTGTTATGTTTATTATTTGTTCGGTTACGATTATTGCCATTTCAAGTTTTATGGGTCGTGCAACAGAGAGTATTGCGATTGTTAGTGGACCGCGAATTGGTGGGTTACTAAATGCCACTTTTGGTAATGCGGTTGAGTTGATTATTTCAATTTTTGCATTACAAGCTGGATTAATTGGAGTGGTGTTAGCATCGTTAACTGGATCTGTATTAGGAAATTTACTTTTAGTTGGAGGTCTTTCCTTTTTCTTAGGTGGGATTAAATTTAAACGACAGAAATTTAGCATTCATGATGCACGTCATAATTCTGGGTTACTGGTGTTCGCGGTCTTTGTGGCATTTGTCATTCCAGAAATATTTTCATTGTCCATGAATGAAACGAAAACGTTACAATTGAGCGTTGGTATTTCCATTATCATGATTGTTTTGTATTTAGCTGGATTATTCTTTAAATTGGTCACACATCGTGGAGTGTATGCTCATACTGAAGAAGATGTACCGACAAAGCATGAAGAACCTGAATGGTCGAAGAAAAAAGCGTTAATCATCTTGTTATTGTCAACTCTAGCTGTTGCTTATGTTTCTGAAAATTTGGTCCATACATTTGAAGCGGTTGGAGAACAATTTGGATGGTCTGAACTATTTATTGGGGTAATCATTGTAGCGATTGTCGGGAATGCAGCAGAGCATTCATCTGCCATATTAATGGCGATGAAAAACAAAATGGATGTAGCTGTGGAGATTGCCATTGGTTCCACTTTGCAAATCGCCATGTTTGTGGCACCGGTACTAGTCATTATTTCTTTGTTTATGCCTACAGCAATGCCACTAGTATTTACGATTCCAGAACTCGTAGCCATGGCTACAGCAGTATTGTTAACTATTAGTGTGTCTAACGACGGTGAATCCAACTGGTTTGAAGGGCTCACATTACTGGCGGCATATTTAATCATGGGTATCGGTTTTTATTTATTATAAAATTACACAAAAAAAGCTTTTGACACTAATCGGTCAAAAGCTTTTTCTGTGCCAACATATCGACATGTTGTGCAATTTCTAAAAGAGACTGAAATTGTAACCCAGTATTGCGGTTAATTGATTTAAGGATATCCAATTCATTAGGTAAAGAAGCTTTTTTTATTTGCAAAATCGTTGAATCGTAAAAACTGCAAATCATAATTCCTCGGAACGTATGGAGAATCTCCCTACGAGGATTACTAGGTAAAGACTTGTTATCTATTTGTCGTAAGTCTATATTCATTCCATGGCTCCTCGGTACAAATTGATGGTACAGTACTCTATATACCCTTTTTCACTATTTATTACACATTGTGCTTAAACTACGCATTTAAAGGAGCTTGTTTGAATGAAACGAAAATTATTTTATGCAGATGTTTACCTTCAACGTGACATGACGAAAGTTGTAAATGTAGCAAAAGATGAATTAGAAAAATGGTACGTCACTTTAGAAGAAACTGTCTTTTTCCCCACTGGTGGTGGTCAGCCTCATGATATAGGTAAAATCAATGAAGTAGTGGTTTTCGATGTAGAAGAAATAGATGGAGAAATTAGGCATTACATAGCTGAACCTTTATTAGAAGTGGGCGAAGCAGTGGAAATGGAGATTAATTGGCAGCGTCGTTTCGATTTTATGCAACAACATACAGGTCAACATCTCTTGACTGCATCGTTTGTAGAATTATATGGAATTCAAACAACCAGTTTTCATCTAGGAAAAGAATTAGTAACGATTGACTTAGATGTAAAAAAAGTCACTGATGAGCAGTTACTTGAAGTGGAAAAACGAGCAAATCAAATCATTTTAGAAAATCGCCCGATTGAAACAAAGTGGGTAAACAAAGAAGAACTGGCAACGTATCCTCTAAGAAAAAAAGTGGCTGTCGAGGAAGATATTCGTTTAGTTATTATTCCGGATTTTGATTATAACGGTTGCGGAGGAACTCACCCCTCTTCAACAGGTCAAATCGGTACATTGAAAATACTTGATACAGAAATGCAAAAAGGTCATGTGAGGGTTCATTTCGTCTGTGGCAACAGAGTGCTAGATCAACTTCATCGCAAACAAAAAACATTACAAGAAGTGACTCACTTATTAAGTGCTTCGGAAGATGGAGTAGTCAACTCTGTGAAAGTATTATTGGATAATGGCAAGAAACATGAGAAAACGTTGGATGAAGCTCAACAACAATTACTGAACTACGAAGTGAAAGAAATTGTTGGCGATATGAAGGAAGGCACTACGTCGATTGAACGTGTATTCCAACAACGGTCCATACAACAATTACAAAAACTTGCACGACTTATAGTGACAGAAGCAACAACCTCTCAGTTAATTTTCATCGCTGAAAATGATGGTTTACTACAAATTGTATTGGCACGAGGTACTGACAATCAAACGAACATGAAACAATTAATCGCCCAAATCCTACCCCTCATCAATGGCAAAGGTGGAGGTTCGGAAACTTTCGCTCAAGGCGGCGGAGCGACGGACCAAACTGGCGAACAACTATTAGAAAAAATTCATGCTTTTTAATATATTGAAATAGTAAAGACTTTCTATAAAAGTAGAATATGTGTTCGGTGAATGCTATAATTTTCCTACAGATTTATATAAAGAAAGGTGGGAGTTTGGTGAAACCAGTGATTATTGCAGAAAAGCCAAGTCAGGCAAAAGCGTATGCAGATGCTTTCAAAGTGAAAAAGCAAGAAGGTTTTTTTGATGTGCAAGCATGTGAAGCGTTTCCACAAGGTGCCTATATTACTTGGGGAATCGGTCATTTAGTCGAGCTGCGTGATCCGAAATCTCACAACTCGAAGTGGGCCAAGTGGTCACTTCAAACGTTGCCTATATTACCGGAAGAGTTTCAGTTTCAAGTTGCGAAAGGAAAAGAGAAGCAGTTTGGGATTATCAAAAAGCTCATCTATGAAGCAGATACCATAATAAATGCGTGTGACGTGGATCGCGAAGGGTCTAATATTTTTTATAGTATTTTTGATTACACACGTGCGCGCAATAAAACAATTAAGCGGTTATGGATTAATTCACTTGAAGTAGATGAAGTGCGAAAAGGGTTTCTTCAGTTACAAGATAATCGTAAAGATTTATTAATGTATGAAGAAGCAAAAGCCCGTCAAATGAGTGATTGGCTAGTTGGGATGAATGGCTCCCGACTTTACACACTCCTTATTCAACAAAAAGGAATTCGAGAAGTGTTTTCCATTGGCCGAGTGCAATCACCTACTGTTTATCTAATTTATCAACGTGCTCTTGAAATTGAACGTTTTGTGCCGGAAGCCTTTTTTGAATTAGAAGGAACGTTCCAAGCAGAACACGGTTCTTATAAAGGGAAAGTAAAAGGCAAGATGAAGAAGATAGAAGAAGTTCAAGAGCTGTTACAGAAGCATCAAATCAATGGGACTCTACCAGGTACGGTTCAGCAATTAAAGAAGGAAGATAAAAAAATACTTCCACCAAAGTTGCATGCATTATCGACCATACAAGCTACTGCAAATCGCAAGTGGAAATACAGCCCTGCTAAAGTATTGTCTACGATGCAGAGTTTATATGAAAAGAAACTGGTCACATATCCGAGAACAGATACTCAATTCATAACACCAAATGAATTTTCATACTTAGAAAGCCAAGTCGAAGCATATCAACAATTAATTCAGCAACCTTTCAACATCGCTTCAAGAAGGCCAAGTAAACGGTATGTTGACAGTTCAAAAGTGCAGGAGCACTATGCCATCATTCCTACAAAAAAAATCCCAAGTGAGAGAGTTTTAGCGGGTTTGTCGCGTGAGGAACGCAATTTATATGAAGAGGTCCTCCGTACTACACTTGCCATGTTCCATTCAAATTATTTGTATCAAGAAACGACTGTGACGACAGAAGTTAATAGACTTGCTTTTTTATCGAGTGGCAAAACGGAAATCGATAAAGGTTGGAAAGAGTTATTTTCGAATGACAAAGATCCTAAAGCATCAAAAGAGCCAACCTTGCCAAAGCTTTCTCTTCATGAACAAGTGAAAAGTAAAGTAGCTATCAAAGAAGGCCAAACTTCGCCGCCTAAGCCATATACTGAAGGTCAATTAATAGCGATGATGAAAACATGTGGAAAATTTGTCGAAGATGCTAGTGAAACTGAAATACTCAAAGAAGTGGAAGGCCTTGGGACAGAAGCGACTCGAAGCGGAATTATTGAAACTATAAAGCGACATGGGTATATTGAAGTAAATAAAAACATCGTGGCCATTACTGAAAAAGGACGAGTCCTTTGTGAAGCCATCGAAGGGAATTTACTTGCTAGCCCGGCAATGACAGCAAAGTGGGAAGCGTATTTGAAAAAAATAGGAACTGGTACAGGTTCTTCAGAGCTGTTTTTAGGAAGCATCGCGAAATTCTTGAATCATTTAATTCAAGAAGTCCCAGCGCAACTTCACGATAAAGTGTTTCAAATGACGACTGAAACCTTTGTAACGAGAAAAGAAATTGCGACTTGTCCAACTTGTCAAAAAGGAACCATCATTTCTAGAAAGAATTTTTATGGTTGTTCTGCTTATAAAGAAGGCTGCAAGCAGACGTTTCCAGCTATTTATTTAAAAAAGCGTTTATCAGCAAAACATATTGAAGATTTATGTACACACGGCAAAACTGAAGGGATTACAGGTTTTGTTTCAAAAGCTGGTAAAAATTTCAATGCAAAACTCGTCTTAACGAATGGTCAACTTAAATTAGATTTCCTTTAGGAGGATTACAGAATGAATGATAAACAATACCAAGCGTTAATCGATGATCGTATTTTTGTTGGTGGAGTAGCTGATGTACAAAGAGCAATAGAAGATGAAAAAATCGATGTCGTGTACGATTTACGTGCAGAAGTTGCAGCATCATCAAGCGAAATCAGTAAACATCAACCAATTGTAGATGATGGTGAATTTCAAGACGAGTCTATCCGAACGGGAGTAAAGCAAATTGTTCAAGATTACCAAGATGGAAAGAAAATTTTCTTCCATTGTAATTCTGGACGTGGCCGTGCAGGAACAATGGCAGTTGCTACGTTAATGGAACTTCGTTTAGCAGATTCAATTGAAGAAGCTGAAGCAAGAGTGAAGATGGTTCGACCTGAAGTTGACGTGAAACCTCAATTCAAAGAAGCTTTAAAACGAATATATGGGGCATGATAAGCATAGAATAAGTAAGCAATCTTCTGATAGTGAAGAGTGCTTACTTTTTTTTAGTGCTGTGAAAGTTAGTTGGTTTACTTTTTATTTTGCCAAATACGAAAACATTAGACGATTTTGATTGAATTTAACTGGTTTTTTCATCAAACTTTATTCCCGAAACAGTCTATTTTAGTGGATCATTTGTTTAAGGTTATTAAGGGATTAATGTCAATTTAGTCTTCATACGAATGGATTAAAAAATTATTATTAATTTTGAAGAACAACTTGAATCCCTTGTACAGCAAGGTTTGTATGCTTCGACAAATTTTGCAAATTGAACGTTAGGGAGCATATTACCTATTTAGTGAGTGAAATTGCATTAAAAAAGGTGTATACTTGTACTAAGAGAACTTTTAGAAGAGGTGAAGTATGGAGAAAGATCAAATTCCAAGTGCAGTCAACAAGGACTTCTTGACAAATGAATTAGGATTAATTCAACACTTAAATACAACCATATTTAAGAAAAGAGATTTTTTTGTATTGTCACCGTCAGTTCAAAACAAGTCTAATGGATTTGATTTAAGAGAAGTTAGTTTAAACAAGTACAATCGAATCGCTCATAATGGATATTTACTTATTCGTTACAAAGAACGTTTCTTAATTGCTAAGCTTGCTAATTTCAGAAAAAAAATGATGCGTGAAGAACTTAAAGCAACTAGTACTTCAAAAACGTCTCATTGGAAGTTTATTGTTAAGGAATCTCCTACATTACATGTCGTTTGTCAAACTGACAGTGATGAAACGTATCCCCTACAAGAGCCATCAAGTAATCAATTAATTAAATTTTTTCAATAAGTAAAGGAAAGCATGCGTATTCATTATACGTATGCTTTTTTTGATTGAAAAAGAATAATTTTGTAAAATTACTATGTATTTTTTTGTCGTGATTTATACAATAAATTCAAATTCCTGCTTACTTTTTTTGAAATACGGGTATTCATATGACAAAACCTTAAAATGGGAGTTGTTATAGGTATGTTTATGAGGGATCATCATCAAATAGAATTATCTAATCTGACATTAGCTTATCAAGATACTGGAGAAGGAAAAGCAGTGGTTTTGCTTCATGGTTTTTGCGGTAGCCATGCCTATTTTGATAAAATAATCCCCACCTTATCCGAAAAGAATCGAGTAATTGTACCAGACTTACCAGGGCATGGAGATTCAACTTTTCCTAAAGGGAATTATGAGATGGAATATATGGCGGATACGTTAAAAGAGTTATTAGATGGTTTGAATTTAGATAAGGTAACGTTATTTGGCCATTCTTTGGGCGGATACATAACACTGGCATTTGCGGAAAAATACGAAGAACGACTTCACGGATATTCATTAATCCATTCATCAGCATTTCCGGATACAGAGGAAGCAAAAGAAGGTCGAGATTCGGCGATAGATAAAGTAGAATCAGAAGGTGTTTCAGCACTAATAGAAGGTCTAGTTCCAAAGTTATTTTCTCCTGATAACGTAGGTTCACATGCAAGAGATGTGGAAAAAGTGAAAAACATTGGTTGTGAGACAACTAAAGAGGGCGCAATCGGCATGTTGAAGGCAATGAAAAATCGGCCGGATCGAAATCATGTATTAAAAAGCAGCAATCTTCCTGCACTTCTGATTGCAGGTGAAAAAGATCAAGTAATTCCTCCCGAAAAAACATTCTCAGTTCATAAAGATACGATTTCACAAGCATTAATTAAGGGTGCAGGCCATATGAGTATGATGGAAAAGCCTGAAATCCTCATATCCGAAATTCAGCACTTTTTAAAATCATAATGTAAATTTACGTAAAGACCTTTGTTCTCCTGAGCAATGGTCTTTTCGTTTTATTGATTAAATTTTTTACTCTTGTTGCTCCAATATTATATGTGTGAATTTATTCATTTTCGCTTAGAAGAAGTGAAAGCTTTGATTGAAGAAGATACTGATTTAGAAGCAAGAGATGCAGAAGGCTATACAGCTTTATCCTATGCTGAATTTTCTGGAGAAAATGAAATCGCACAAGTTTTATTAGAAGCAGGTTCAGACCCGAATGCTCAAGATGATTATTCAAATGTACTAGTGGGTCCGTTATACAATGATAATTATGAATTGGCATCTATGCTTTATGAGTATGGAGCGGACCTAGCACTACAAGATCCGTCAGGGGAGTCTGCTTTTACTTATTTAGTGTCGATAATGAAGAAGATTTTTTCTGGCAATAGAAGAATAATCATCATCAAATAAAGAGGACGTTGCGAAAGTCAGGATTGCTGACTTTCATAACGTCCTCTTGTTTAATTGAAATTGGATTTACTTAAAAACATTGGAAAGATGAAATTCTTTGTAGATCCGTTCCGTAGTAACTCCATCTACGACCATTCCATCTAAATCCGGCAACAGATTCTCTACCTACGAATGTTGGGAAAAACCAAAAAGCACGACCGTTTCTTAACCATATATAGGTAAAACGGAACAAACATCCACGAATCGCACCAGGATCTACTGCAAATGCTTGTGCCCCGCCTCGAGCTCCAGCTGGTTGTTGGGGAACGAATGATGGTGGTGGTCCAGTCGGTGCACTAGAAGACGGTTGGCCTCCTCCTGGGAATCCTCCCTGTCCAGGAAAACCTCCTTGACCAGGGAAACCAGGTCCTTGACCAGGAAATCCGGGTGGTCTCATTTGTCCAGGGGGATTTGGGAATCCAAAGCCTGGCCCTCCTTGTCCAGGAAAGTTTGGGCCTCCAAAGCCTGGTGATTCATCACCTGGTTGAAATGGGGAAAATTGATTAACCAAAAATGGGTACCTCCTTTAATCTGTATTCGAGTTAGTATATGGCTTAAATAAATAATAGACTGGGTTCTGTTTATAGGTTTGAAAATGGAGAAAATCGAAAGGAAGAAAAAAGTGCCAGACTCCGATGTAAGTGGATAAAAAACGTCCAACAAAACGTGAAGTGTCTGGCACTTTTCTGAAAATGAGAAAGTATAAGGTTATTAGAGCTACACCATCGAACTTGGAGATTGGTTTTCGACCAATAAACGTGTGTTTTCGACTACTAAATTTAAGTTTCCGACCAACTAAGCTTTGTTTCCGACCGTTCAACAGGGGTTTCCGACCACTCACGTAAAGTTTCCGACCATTCGCTTGGACAAGGATACCGATCCTCTCCAGTAGGACACTAATTTCTTTGCAAATTTTCCCTACTAAAGAAAAACCAAACGCCAGCTCGTTGGCACCCCTCTATAAAACATACATATAAACACATAAGAAGTGGAATATAGATCCTAAAAGTATAAAGATGTGAAATATTTCATGGAAGCCAAAGTATTTGGATTGTAAAAATGTTGGTTTTGCACCGTATATAATACCGCCAATCGTATACATTAAGCCACCTAAAACGAGTAACCAAAAACCAATAGAGCTTAATGTCTCAGCAAGAGGTGAAGCTAAGAAAACGATAATCCATCCCATTCCAATGTAGAGCCCAGTAGAAAGCCATCTTGGGCAGTTGAACCACACCATTTTAAATAAAATTCCAGCGATTGCTATGCATGTAACAACCGCGAATAACACAAAACCAGTTGAACCATTTAATGCGATTAAACAAAAAGGGGCATATGAGCCTGCAATTAATAAAAATATCATCGAGTGGTCAAGCCTTCTTAAAATAGCTATGATTCGGTCTTTTGCAAGCACCATATGGTAGATGGCTGAGGCGGAATACAATAAAATCATGCTAACTCCGAATATCGTGACAGCAACAACATGTAGGGTAGGAGCATCCGTTATAGATACTTTGACAATCATTACTATTAACGCAACAACTGAAAGAACCGCACCGGCTAAATGTGACAATGAATTAAAGGGTTCGCGTATATAAGTGTGCAAATCAACACCTCCATAATTATATGTAGTTATTAATACTACTTATCACAATATACGCATATCATCATCTGGTCAACATTTACGATTGCTCTTTTTTACGTTACAATTACACGAGTAAATGCCAATGAAAACAGAGGGATGTTAAATGGAAAACACAAAAGACATACTCAATAAGCTTTCTTTAGAAAACAATATTTCACTTCAAGAAATGCCTGATATTGATTTATATATGGACCAAGTGATTCAATTATTTGATCACACCTTTAAAATGACAAAACGAAATGACGATGAAAAGGTTTTAACGAAAACAATGATCAACAACTATGCAAAAGGGAAACTTTTTATTCCCATTAAAAATAAAAAGTATTCGAAGAAGCATCTCATCTTAATTAGTTTGGTTTATCAACTAAAAGGATCTTTATCCATCAATGACATCAAATCTACTCTTGGCGTAATTAATGATAAATTGACCAATGAAGACTTCGAACTGGAAAAGTTCTATAAAAGTTTTCTATCCATTCAACAAAGGAATGCGGTAGACTTCGAACATGAATTCCAACAAAGAGTAAACGACGCACACAGCGAAGTGGCTAAAATGGAAGAAAGCGATAGAGATAATCTTGAGAAAATCCTTTTAATCTTATCTCTCGTCAATATTAGTAACTCTTACCGCAAAGCGGCAGAACTGTTAATCGACGAATTGAAAGAAACCAAGATAAAGCAACCTGGCACTTCAAATAACAAAAAAGCTTAGCTACTCAAAAAAGTGCCTGGCACTTTCAACCTGCAATATAGAAGGAGTGACCACTTTGTTAGACCAAGCAAGAAAGTATCTACAAACGTACTTTGGATATGAGACATTTAGAACCGGACAAGAACAGGTGATTAACCAGGTGCTGAATGGAGAGAATTCCATTTGTGTGATGCCTACTGGTGGAGGGAAATCCATTTGTTATCAAATTCCTGCGCTTGTTTTAGAAGGAACAACCATTGTCGTGTCACCACTTATCTCTTTAATGAAAGATCAAGTTGATACATTAATAGAGGCGGGCATTTATGCTGCTTATATCAATAGCTCACTGAGTCACGAAGAAGTACGAGAAGTGATGTATGATGTTAAACGAGGTGCGGTTAAACTTTTGTATATCGCTCCAGAACGTTTAGATTCACAATCGTTTTTGAATGAATTACGTGAAATTCCAGTACCACTTATTGCCGTTGACGAAGCGCATTGTATTTCGCAATGGGGTCATGATTTTAGACCAAGCTACCGCTTGATTAGCAGAATGACGGAGTTATTTCCAAATACGCCTACCGTTCTCGCATTAACTGCAACTGCGACACCCCAAGTTCGCGAAGATATTTGCCGCATTCTCCAAATTACTGAAGAAAATACAGTAATGACAGGATTTGAACGCTCTAACTTAACATTCTCTGTTATCCGAGGACAAGACCGAGAAAAGTTTGTAAAAGACTATGTAATGAAAAATGAAAACGAATCAGGAATTATTTACGCAGCGACGCGAAAAACAGTAAATCATATTTATGAGATGCTTCAAAAACGTGGGATTAGTGTGGCGAAATATCATGGTGGCATGTTCGATGAAGACCGTAGTTACGAGCAAGACCGGTTTTTAAAAGACGAAGTTCAAGTGATGGTAGCGACGAATGCATTTGGAATGGGAATCGATAAATCAAACATTCGTTATGTCATTCATTATCAATTGCCGAAAAACATGGAGAGTTATTACCAAGAAGCTGGACGTGCAGGGCGAGATGGACTACCGAGTGCGTGTACAGTGTTATATGCATCTCAAGACGTCCAAACTCAGAGATTTTTAATTGATCAAGCTCAAGATCCTAGTCGCATTCCTGCAGAACTCATTAAATTGCAAGGAATGGTTGACTATTGTCATACAGAAAATTGTTTGCAACAATTTATCATTCAATATTTTGGCGACACATATCCAGACACTTGTGGACAATGTAGCAATTGTACCGACCAACGTGAAAGTCAAGATGTCACACAAGACGTCCAAATGGTTCTTTCATGTGTTATTCGAATGGGTCAAAAATTCGGTAAAACGCTGATAGCCCAAGTATTAACAGGGTCTCGAAATAAAAAAGTATTAGAATTTAGATTCGACAAACTATCAACTTATGGCATTTTAAAACACTATAATGCTAAAGATGTAGCGAATTTAATGGAGTTTATGATATCTCAGGACTTATTAGCTGTAGATCAAGGTTCATTTCCTACAATCTATGTGACTGAGCAAAGTAAAGAAGTGCTAAAAGGCAATCGCAAAGTATTACGGAAAGGTGCCATCGTTACGCAACAGGTTGCAGACAATGATCCATTATTTGAAGAACTCCGTGTACTTAGAAAGCAATTGGCTGATGAATCAAATGTTCCACCATTTGTTATTTTTTCGGATAAAACACTCAAAGATATGTGTGCTAAGCGGCCGAAAAATGAAGAAGAGTTCCTTGAAGTCAGTGGAGTAGGTGCAAATAAACTCGAAAAATATGGCGAGTCATTTTTGATTGCCATAAATCAATGAACAAAAGGGTAAAGGGATTTCGAATTATATAAGGTTTTTCATATACTTTTTTCTCCTGAACGCAATTGCTTTTACGGGCATATTTATTGCTGATATGGATACTCTTCAGCGATATATTCATTTCGATTACATGAGAATGGCGAGTGCAATTATTCGTTCAATCATTAGTTTGACTCATTTGAGAATTGCCTTCTTTCTGTTTAAAAGGTTCAAGGACATTCCAACATGGCTGAAAATAGTATTGGCAGTACTTTCTTTTTTCGTAGGGATCGCTTCAGCCGGATTCCTCCGCAGTGTATACTTTCCTTCGAGTTTTTATTGATGCTAAATAAACAAAAGGGGCTTTTCCTACCGTCATCATTCATGACGCGTAGGGAAAGCCCTTTTGACTGTTGTTCTTATTTTTCTTTTGACACTTCTAACTTCTCATTGCCCATGAAATAGACAGCGACAATCGCGATGGTAATCGGGATGAGTGACCACAAGAATGTAGCTGAAATGGAATTTGCCATTGCGTTGATGATGACATCCAAAATATTCGGTGGTATTAACTCCCGTTGTTCTGGTTGAAAAACGGTCTGTAAATTGTCTATGGTCTGCGATGCACCTTGATTAGAACTCCCCAGCTTGTCTTGAATTTCACTTGTTAATAATTTGGTTTGTAATGAACCGAATATCGTGATTCCGAGTGCCAAGCCAAGTGAACGGAAGAAGGAGTTGGTGGAATTGGCAGAACCGCGATGACGATAGTCCATCTTATGCATACTTGCTGAAGGTAATAATGAGAATGAGAATCCTACACCCAAACCAACCAACATCATATACAGAGTAAGTAGAACCCGACTTGTATCAGGAGAAATCGTTGACATTAAAGCCATTCCGATTGTGTAGAAAACTACCGAAATAGCCATGATTTTTTGGTAAGAAATTTTGGTTTGTGTAATCCCTGCAAAGGCACTGCCAGCAACAGATCCCAGTAACATCGGCATTAAGATAATACCTGCATTTGTAGCAGATCCGCCATACACAGCTTGAACAAAAATAGGAATGAAAATGGTCAATCCAACAAACGTGGCTCCATATAAAAATGCCAACACTTGCGATGAGGCGAACAGGCGATTTTTAAACATCCAAAATGAAATGATTGGCTCTGATGCTTTTGTTTCTGCCCATAAAAATACAATGGAGAATACAACGAAAATGCCAAATAACGTGAAACTTTGCCATGAATTCCATGCGAATTCCTTGCCACCAAGCTCCAATCCAAACATCAGACTTACGACAGCCGTTATCAACGTAATTGCACCAAGCCAATCAATTTTGAGTTTCGTACTTTGCTTGGTCTCTTTGTAAAATTTTAATATCAAGAAAAGCGACACGATTCCGATTGGAACGTTCACATAAAACACCCAGTGCCAACTGATAGTGTCCGTAATAAAGGCTCCAAGTAATGGGCCGAGAACACTTGAAGCACCGAAAACAGCTCCCAATAATCCTGTCATTTTTCCTCGTTTTTCAGGTGGGAAGATATCAAAGACAATCGTAAAAGCTATCGGCATCAATGCTCCTCCACCGATACCTTGAATGGCTCTGAATATGGCCAATTGAGGTACAGACTGTGCAATACCACATAAAGCTGAACCAATTAAAAATATAGTTATTCCAAATACGAAGAAACGCTTGCGACCATACATATCGGATAATTTGCCGAAAATCGGCATCCCTGCCAACACAGCTACAGCGTAAGCCGAAGTAATCCACACATAACTCTCCACGCCACCTAAATCTGCTAATATCGATCCGAGTGCTGTCGCAACAATCGTATTGTCCATAGCGGCCATCAGAATCGCTAACAACAAGCCCGTCACTACAAGTCGTAATTTTGATTTTTCTACCATGTAATTTCTCCTCTAATGTAAAAAATGTGAATACTATCGATAAAAATAGTATAGCAATAGAGTTCTTGAAAGAGAAATTTCAAAATATCTAATTTAATTAGCTGTATCAAATTGTTAGAGAGTTTATATGTTTCCCAAATGGAATATCCACACTTTATATAAAATAAGTTAGAAGAGTTGCAAAAATTCCATTATGAGCGTTTTTCTTTAAGGAAATAACTGATTTCCAATTTTTTTGATTGAGCAATTAACAAATAGAGGTACAATTAGAAAAATTATAAAAAGAAGGTGTTGATTAGATGTTGAAAATACGTGAGGCACTAAGTGATGAAATAGAAATGATTCGTAATCAAAGAGGGAAGGCATACGAAGATCATGCAAAAGTTATCCCACAAGATCACTGGGATGCATTAAATAAAGCCATCATGTCAGATGCTGATCAACAAATTGGTGTAGAACTTTTAGTTGTTAAGTTAGATGGAGAAATAGTAGGTAGTGTTGCGTTGTTCCCAGCGAAATCTGATGCCTACAGTGGGCTAGTCGATATGTTAGATTACCCTGAGATAAGAATGCTTGCAGTTAATCATGAGTCACGAGGCAAAGGTGTGGCTGAAGCATTAATTAAAGAATGTATTTACCGAACAAAAACAAAAGGCTTAGAACATATTGGCTTACATACAGCAGATTTTATGGAAACTGCCATGCGATTGTATGAACGTATGGGTTTTGCGCGTATGCCGAAGTTTGATTTTCAACCTGCAAATGACGGAATCATTGTAAAAGCATATCGATTATCTATCGAATAAGACACTGGAAAATAACGAGAGTCATCACATATAAATGAAAAATAAGCCCAACTTATTCAAATGAAACTATGACGATTGCATTTTATTTCCATATTATCTATAATTAATTCAACCTTATAACTAAAAGCAATGAAGAGGAAAAGTAAATGGACGATGTTATATAGAGAGCTTCTGTTGGTGGAAATGAAGCAAACCAGTCTTTTGAACATGATCTCTGAGCTTTGCACTGAAAATCGGAGGATGAGTAGGCTGCAACGAGATAGACGCTCGTTACAAATGTCACAGTATAAAGGCTTAAATTATAGCTTCGTACTTATTAAGACAAATAGTGTGAGCTATTTGTGAATTAGGGTGGAACCACGAGTGATATATAAACCTCGTCCTTATCAATCAGATAAGGGCGGGGTTTTTTGTATGCCAAAAAAGGAGGAATATGATGAGCGTTTTTATTGGAGGAGCATGGCC
Source organism: Paenisporosarcina sp. OV554 (assembly GCF_003058165.1). Lineage (GTDB taxonomy): Bacteria > Bacillota > Bacilli > Bacillales_A > Planococcaceae > Paenisporosarcina. The sequence goes on from NZ_QBUC01000002.1 coordinate 127,240, forward strand.
ATATGCTAATGGTTCATTGCATCTAGGGCATATCGCAGCGTTATTACCTGGAGATATTTTAGCAAGGTATTACCGATTAAAGGGTGAATCCGTTTTGTATGTCTCAGGTAGTGATTGTAATGGCACACCAATTTCAATTAGGGCCAATCAAGAGGGAGTATCTATACAAGATATCGCGGATCGATATCATCACGAGTTTGTGGACAGTTTTTCGAAACTTGGTTTCAGTTATGATGCTTATTCCAGAACAGACGATCAACAACATCATCAAATTGTACAGCAGATTTTTTTGCAGCTTCTTGATAATGGATACATTTATAAAAAGGAGATTGAACAAACGTATTGTGAGTTCGACAAACAGTTTTTACCTGATCGTTATGTAGAGGGGGTTTGTCCAAACTGTGGGCAACCATCTCGAGGGGATCAGTGTGACAATTGCTCGTCCATTCTAGACCCTCTTGATTTAATTGACCGCACATGCAAAATTTGTGGAAATGAGCCAGTCACAAAAGCAACTGAACACTTTTACTTCACATTAAGTTCATTTCAAGATGAATTAGAGAAGAGAGTTGGAAGGGCAAAACAAAGTAAGGCTTGGCGAAATAATGCAATCCATTTGACTGAAAGATATTTAAAAGAAGGGCTGCATGACCGCGCTGTGTCTAGAGACTTAGCAAATGGAGTAAGTGTTCCTGTGAAGGGTTATGAGGATAAAAAAATATATGTATGGATTGAAGCAGTTTCAGGCTATTTTTCAGCAAGTCAGAAGTGGGCGATTGAGACAAACCAATGTGATGCAGCCTTTTGGAGTGAAGAAACAGTTTCTTACTATATTCACGGCAAGGACAATATTCCTTTCCATTCGATCATTTGGCCATCTATTTTAATGGGGATTAATAAAAAAGCGTTTCCCACTCATATCATTTCTAATGAATATTTAACTTTAGAAAAGAAAAAGTTATCAACTAGTAAAAACTGGGCAGTCTGGGTACCATCTATTTTGGAATCCTATAATCCAGACTCAGTCAGGTACTTTTTAACAGTAAATGCACCCGAAAACAGAGACGCTGACTTTTCATGGCGTGAATTTATTCTAAGTCATAATTCGGAACTCCTCGGTGCTTATGGAAATTTAGTAAATCGAACATTAAAGTTTATTGATAAGTCATTTGATGGGCATATTTCTGGTGCTGTCGATGTGGAAGTTACACCGAAGATCCAATCTAGATATGCCGAAGTTGGTATCTTGATAGAACAAGGTCATTTCAAACAAGCGATTGAAACAATCTTTGAGACGATTCGCTTCGGTAATAAATACTTTGATGCAAAGCAACCTTGGAGAGAAATTCACGAGAACCGAGTAGAGTGTAAGAATATCTTACTTACATGTGTGCATATTATTGCAAATTGTGCCCAACTCTTATCTCCATTTCTGCCTTTCTCGAGTGAGAAAATGAAGGGAATGTTACATTTGGATACTTACCATTGGAAATCAATAGAAAGAGTGAGTTATCAAATTACTCAGGTTAGCCCGTTATTCGAACGAATTGATATAAATCGGATTGGAGAAGAGTTAGAGAAGCTTAAACTAAACGCGAAATGAGTAAAAGAGATGGTAAATTCCACACAATGGAATCACCATCTCTTTTAAATTTTACGATATTCATTTCTTTAATCAATTACTAATTTGAGTACAAACTTTGTGACATAGAGAGTTGAAGAATTCTTTAAAAATATCAAGTGCAACTCATGAACACTTAATATGGATAACCATACCCTGGATAATACGGGTAATACGGGTAATACGGGTAATACGGGTAATAAGGATAAATCGGATAAAAAGGAAAATACGGATACCTTGGGGATCTACGGCGTCGCGAACGTCGTCTGTCATCAAATCTTCCTCCGTATGGCATAACCATTCAAAAACACTCCTCATTGTAAAATCTCTCTATTTTATGCAAATTTGAATTGAATGTATAGGTTATGGAATGTCAGTACGATTCATTGACTAAAAAAATTGAATTTATTGTCTTATCAAAATGAGAAGCTGTTTGAATTTTTCAGTATGCATATAAATTGTTTATGGAGAAGAACAGTATAAGTTTCACGTAAATCGATGATAGGCAAAAAGCCAAACATACTCGGATATTTTCCGTGTCTGTTTGGCTTTTTTGTTATATCTTATCGACTTGTTTCTGTATGCACAACGGGAGCTACGCCTGAAGTCAAAATTTCGAAACCTTTTGCTACTTAAGAAAAATGTAATCCACCACTATCAATTTGGGAATGAAGCGAGGATAACCAATACCTAACGAATTAATTTAAGATCTCTACACTTGATACAAATTTGGACTCTAATTAAGCGATAAACAATTGAACTTCAATCCCCGATGGATCAATAGCACTTACAAAATCTTTTTTTTCTAAAACAGAGGCACCAATTTCTTTTAATTGCGCAACAACTTTTTGTCTTGATTCTTCACTTGGATAAACGATTGAATAACTTTTCAGTCCAAGTGTAGAATCATCGCGTTCAATCGGATTTGGACGTCCCCAAACATTCAATGCGATGTGGTGATGATAGCTATTTGAAGAAATAAACATTGCTTGCGCCCCATAACGATTGACGACTTCAAACCCAAGTCCTTGCACATAAAATGTTTCTGCTTCAGCAAGATTAGCTACTCGAAGGTGGATGTGGCCCATCACAGTGCCTGTAGGCATCCCACTCCAAGTTGTATCTATTGCACTTGCCACAAGACTCTCAATATCAAGCGGATCAACAGTCATCTCTACGTCACCATTTTGCCAATTCCATTGGTCGGGACTGCGGTCATAATAGATTTCGATCCCGTTTCCTTCCACATCATTTAAATAAAGGGCTTCACTTACTTTGTGATCGGAAGCACCACTGAACGGATAACCAGAGCTGTGAATATGCTTGAAAATAGTACCTAGTTCTTTCTTTGTAGGTACTAAGAATGCCATATGGTATAGTCCTGCCGCATTTGAAACGACATTATTTTTAGCCGTAGATTTTTCTATTGTTAATATTGCATCTTGTCCATTAGCCGTGAAATTTACCATTGTAGGTGTTTGGTCCAGAATACGAAGTCCTAAAATATTTTCGTAAAAAATGGCCGAGCGAGAAAGGTCTTCCACATTTAAATGGACATGCTTTGTATAAGTGGTTGGATGTTGATGAAATGTCATGTGAGTTATCTCCTTTTTTAGTTACGTTTTTAAAGTAACTTACTTTATGTAAGTAATTTTATGATAGGTTGCAACATATGTCAACACTTACGTTTACGCGTATGAATTTTTCTATATTGGGTAAGACTCGTTTCAAATAGAAAAGCCTTCAACGCGAAGGGAAGTGGCCAAATGAACATATGGAAACGTGCGCGAAAATTGATCGTAGATAGTAACAAAAAAACACTGGATTATGCTCAATCTAAAGCTCAATCCACAGCTCAAACAAAGTCTAAGCCAACAGATCAATCAAAGGTCGAGCCAAAAAATCAATCTAAGCCAGAATCTAATGCTGAAACAAAGGTTATGCCAACAGATCAACCTGAGACTAAATCAGCAGCTCAAACAAAGGCCAAGCCAACAGATGAATCTGAGACTAAATCAGCAGCTCAAACCAAGCCTAAGCCAGAAGATGAATCTGAGACTAAACAAACGAAGCCTGAGTCAACAGAGGGAACTTGGACTAAATCAGCAGCTCAAACCAAGCCTAAGCCAGAAGATGAATCTGAGACTAAACAAACGAAGCCTGAGTCAACAGAGGGAACTTGGACTAAATCAGCAGCTCAAACCAAGCCTAAGCCAGAAGATGAATCTGAGACTAAACAAACGAAGCCTGAGTCAACAGAGGGAACTTGGACTAAATCAGCAACTCAAACCAAGCCTAAGCCAGAAGATGAATCTGAGACTAAACAAACGAAGCCTGAGTCAACAGAGGGAACTTGGACTAAATCAGCAGCTCAAACTAAGCCTAAGCCAGAAGATGAATCTGAAACTAAACGAACGAAGCCTGAGGAAACAGGGGGAACTTGGACTAAATCAGCAGCTCAAACAAGTACTAAGCCAAAAGATGAAACTGAGAATAAAACAGCAGCTCAAACTAAGCCAGAAGATGAATCTGAGACTGAACGAAAGAAGCCTGAGCCAACAGGAGAAACTTGGACTAAATCAGCAGCTCAAACAAAGCCAAAGCCAACAGATGATACTGAGACTAAAACAGCAGATCAAACTAAGCCTAAGCCAGAAGATGAATCTGAGACTAAACGAACGAAGCCAGAGCCAACAGGAGAAACTTGGACTAAATCAGCAGCTCAAACAAGGCCTAAGCCAACAGATAAAACTGAGACTAAAACAGCAGATCAAACCAAGCCTAAGCCAGAAGGGGGAACTTGGACTAAATCAGCAGCTCAAAAAAGGACTAAGCCAAAAGATGAATCAGAGACTAGATCTAAATATCAAACTAAGCCTGAATCAGCAGGTCAAACTCTGTTAAAACCCAAAGATGAAACCAAGCCTAAGTCAACAGATGAATCAAAGCCTGAATCTCCAACTGAAACCAAGGCTGAGCCAAAAGATGAATCAGAGACTAAATCAGCAGCTCAAACAAAGTCTAAACCAACAGATGAAACTGAGACTAAAACAACAAATCAAACCAAGCCAAAGCCAACAGATGAATCTAAGCTTGAATCAGTAGGTAAAACTCTGTCAAAACCAAAAGATGAATCAAAGCCAGAACCAGCTGAAACAAAGGCTAAGCCAACAAATCAACCTAAGCCAGAAAATCAATCTAAAACTAAATCTATTGCACAAAATACTCCAGAATCAGTATCGCTAGAGTTTATTAAACAGGAACTAAACGATATTGATGATGCAGTTTTCAAAGATTATCAGACTAAAGAAGGAGTAATAACCGTCATTTATTTGAGTTCTCTAATTGATGCGTTGACAATACATAAAACTGTTGTGTCACCATTAGTTACTGACAGTGATCAATTATTAAAGTCCATTGAAAAAGTCGAGGGATTGAACAATCACACAATTCTTTTGGCTATTGCAAACGGAGACACAATTCTTTATCTCCATGAAAATCAACAATATTTCAAAGCACAAACATTTAGTCCACCACAACGAGCCATCTCTCCTTCAGAAATGGAATCGAGTGTAATCGGTCCACAGGATTCATTTACAGAGTCTTTGAAAACCAATATATCGTTAATCAAAAGAAGAATTCAACAACCCGGATTAAAAAGTAAAGGTTTTATCATCGGGAAAGAAACGAATACAAAAATATCTGTTCTTTATATCAAACATCTCGTCAATAATGAAAACCTTCAAAGAATTGAACAACGTATAAAGGAACTTGATTATGACGGGTTTTTAGATATCACGGTCCTAAAACAATTAGTTGAAGATAATCCGTTTTCTCCTTTTCCTCAATTTGGCGCAACATCTAGACCAGATAGTGCAGTGAATTCATTATTAGATGGGCGCATTGTCATCGCTATGGAAAATAGTCAAAGCGTGATGATTTGTCCTTACTCATTTCTTGAAATGTTCAATTCTCCAGAAGACTTTTATAACAGGTGGTCAACAGCAACTCTTTTAAGAGTATTACGATTTGCAGGATTTTTTATTACCATCATGCTGACACCGACGTATATTTCTGCACTTTCTTATCATCCCGGAATTCTACCTTTTGAATTATTAATCATGATACAAGAATCAAGGAGTAAGGTGCCATTTCCACCTATGATTGAAGTGCTGTTTATCGAACTCGTCATTGAAATCTTAAGAGAGGCTGGATCCCGAATGCCTTCGAAAATTGGTCAAACGATTGGTATTGTAGGGGGGATTGTAATCGGAACAGCAGCGGTCGAAGCTGGCTTGGTCAGTAATACACTTATTGTTCTTGTTGCTGTTTCTGCTTTATTGTCGTTCTTATTACCGAATTTCCTGATGAGCAATGCCAGTCGTGTAGTTCGATATATTTTTATCCTTGCAGCTGGATTATTTGGATTGCTTGGTCAAATGCTTGCTTTAGCTTGGTTATTTAATCATCTATTGAATTTAACATCATTAGGTACACCTTATATGACACCAGTCATTCCAAGATCATGGTCGGACTTAAAAGACAGTGTTATTCGTTTTCCACTAGCATTTATTCAAAAGAGGAAAGGTTTGTCTAGAGCAAAACAAGTGAAAAAGGATTCCAAATAGGGGGTGATCGGAAGTGGATGTAACTAAAAAGAAAGTGTTAAATGGTTATCATGTGGTTTTTCTGGTTCAGAATATAATGATTGGCATGGCCTTATTATCATTGAATAACACTTTAAGCCCTGTCGGATATAGTCAATGGTGGTTCCCCATACTTTTTGGCATAATTGCAAATATTACACTCATTCCGATGGTTTGGATTGCCTTACAATATAAAGACGATGATTTGTTTGATATTCACGAGAAATTGTTTGGGAAATGGATTGGGAAATTGTTAAATAGTTTATTAATTATCTACGCGATTGTGCTATTCGCTGCAGTTATTAATACCTATCTGGACCTTGTTCAAATATCGGCGCTCCAGGATCGGACGAGGATAGGTCATTTAATTTTGATTATACTGTTAGCAGTATTTATTGTAAAAGGTGGGATCAAGTCAATTGCCAGATTCTGCATCCTAACTTTTTTTTTAACGGGGTGGCTCATCTATTTTTTAAGATGGGGCATCGCGCAAGGTGAAATCAGTCACCTATTACCTCTCTTTAATTTCACAGCTTCGGAATTTTTGGACGCCACAAAAAAAGGGTATACCTCAATGGTCGGATATGAAATTCTTATGGTTTTCTTCCCATATATTATTCATCCGAAAAAAGCATTTAAGCATGCATCATTGGGCATTTGGTTGACAGTCTTTTTTTATTTGTGCACAGCAATTGTTGGAGTCATGTACTTTTCAGAATGGCAACTTAAACATTTGTTTTATCCAGTCCTTAAATTATTTCAAGCAGTAGATCTCTCCTTTGTAGAGCGAATCGATACGCTCGGTATAACCATTTGGGTGTTTTTAATTTTAACCACAGCTGGAGGTTATTTATGGATGGCGAAGAAAGGGATAGACTCTGTACGTAATAAAAATAGTCAGTATCATATTTATGGCATGGCTGTATTTGCTTTTATCGTCCTCAATCTTCCTGTTTCTAAAGTATTTCAAACCACATTATATGAGAACGTTTTTTATGTCAGTTATGGGGTAATTTTATGGCCTATTATTTTATGTTTCATTCATTTCTTAAGAAAGAAGAAAATAGAGGTGATCAAATGAAAACGAAAGTGATTATCCTTGGGATTTGTTCTATTATTGTACTTTGTGGATGTACACAACAAATGATGAATCAACCTTCTTTGGAAAAATTGGGAATGATTAGTGTCATTGCTGTCGATTATGTTGACGATGACACAATGAAAATGACGGTCATTATGCCTCAGCCTGCCGTTGAAGCCATGAAACATACACAAGTTTTTTCAATCGAAACAGATATGATTCATAAAGGGATAGTTGAAATTTCAGCAAAAGCAGATAAAACCGTCACATTAAGGCAGCTACGAGTCGTCATGTTCAGTGAAGAATTCGCAAAAAAAGGAAAAATGAAAGAAGTAGTGGATTATTTATATAAAGATACTGAAGTGAGATCGAACACATTTGTGGCAGTTGTAAAAGACTCAGCTGAAGAACTACTGACAAGCGAGTATCCGGATAAACAGAATACTAGCGTTTACATCAACAATCTATTCCAACCCAGAATGTACACATACTTCAGTCCATTCACAACGGTTCATGAATTTATTTACGATCAAACCAATCCACTATTGGACGCAATAACACCATATGTTGAATTGAAAAATGGATTAATCAATATTGAGGGAATTGCTGCATTCAAAGATGGAGACTTGAGTTATGTCTTTACCCAACAAGAAGGGAAGAGCATACAGATACTGCGTGGACAAAATAATTTATCAGTTTTAGCCGTTACGCTTGATAAAGATTCTTCCGATAAGGAAAAAGTGGTTTTGGAATTTATTAGATCCAAAGCTAAAATTAAGTCCAATCATGATTTAGCATCGCCTAAGATAAAGATTTCTCTGAAATTTGAAGGAACATTAAGCGAATATGAAGGCGAAAAAGATTTGGCCAATAAAACTGAATTGGCTTCTCTTGAAAAAGAGATAAGTAAAAACATCGAAGACGATGTTCGGGGATTTCTCCAAAAATGTCAGGAATTATCGATAGATCCTGTGGGGCTTTTTGAATCTTATCGTATGCAATACAAAGGAGATTGGCCAAGTGATTTGACCGATCAATTATTGGCTAAAGCAGAGTTTGAAATTGTGGCAGAAACGGAAGTTTTGAGTACAGGTACATTAAAATAAAAGAGTTTCTTATTCTCAAAAACCTGCGAATTGCAGGTTTTTTTCTTTACTCTATTTTGATTTAGACGTATACTAATTTAATAAATTATTTACCTAGGTAAACATTGAAGGAAGAGATGAAAATGTATAAATTAGTATTTCACGAGTTGCATCAGAAAGCTCGTTTGTCGATTAAAGTAGTTAACGAAGCCTTAAAAGAATATGATTTATATAGTGCGCAGTGGTCAATTTTATATAGTCTGAAAAAATTTGGTGCAATGACACAAACCGAGATTTGGCAATATCTAAATGTCGAGGCACCCACTGTGACGAGAACATTAGTAAAGTTGGAACATCGAAAACTTATTACTCGTAACGAAGGCAAAGATAAGAGAGAACGAATCGTCCAGCTGACAGAAGAAGCGCTAACCTTAATTCCCAAAATCGAAGCGAGAATTGCCGAAGTCGAACTACAATTACTGCTGTCTTTATCTCTGGACGAAGTAAATCAATTAACCAAATTACTTAAGCAAATAGGTATCGGTGGTGGACAAAATGTCTAACAATAAACCGATTTGGACAAAGAATTTTATTAGCATTTCTGTGAGTAACTTTTTCATTTTTGCTGTGTTTTATGGGTTGTTAACATTGATGCCAATTTATGTATTGGATATGCCTGGTGGTACGTTGGGTCAAGCTGGACTCGTCACGACCATTTTTCTATTATCAGTCATTCTAGTTCGCCCATTCTCTGGAATCATCATAGAGAAACTGGGTAAAAAAAGAATGTTAGTTACGAGTATGCTAGCGTTTGCGTTATCCACATTTTTATACACATTAACGGAAGACATCACCGTGTTGCTCATTTTACGGTTTATCCACGGTATTTCATTTAGTATCGCTACTACAGTGACATTGTCTATTGCCGCTGTTATTGTTCCCCCAGAAAGAAGAGGAGCTGGACTCGGTTATTTTGGAATGTCGATGAACTTGGCTATGGTAGTTGGTCCATTTCTTGCACTAACTCTTCAGCCATTTATTTCGTATCATAATATTTTCAATATATTCGGTGGGTTTATGGTTATAGGATGGCTGTGTAGTTTGTTAGTGAAAAATACTATTGAGGTTATTCCACCTAGAATTAAAAAGAAATTAACTTGGTCGGATTTATTTGAAAGAAAATCCCTCGCTATTTCAACTGTTGGTTTATTCATTTCATTTTCCTATGCAAGCATTATGTCTTTCATTTCAATTTACGCACAATCATTAGGATTGATTGAAACGGCGAGTTACTTTTTCCTTGTATTTGCAGTTGCTATGCTCATTTCACGTCCATTTACCGGAAGATTATTTGATGAAAAGGGACCAAATGTCGTAATTATACCGGCGATCCTCATTTTTGCGACAGGTTTGTTTTTGCTTAGTGTGACAACTTCTGCATCGATGTTGTTAGTCGCTGGCGGATTAATTGGTGTAGGGTACGGTACACTTTTACCATGTTTCCAAACTCTGGCCATTCAAGCTTCACCTAAACATAGAAGCGCTTATGCGACAGCTACCTTCTTCACACTCTATGATACCGGAATTGCAGCAGGTTCCTTTATTCTAGGTATTGCAGCATTCTATTTAGGCAATGCCCATATGTATTTAGCATTAAGTGGATTTGTAGTCCTAATCGTCTTTTATTATAAATGGATAATGAACTTAAGAAATGGAAATGGTTAAGTTATCCACATAATTATCCACATATTCGAAAAATACGAAACTTTTCGTTTGTTTTATCGTACCTATAGTGGAGCTTGAATTTTAAGGAGGAAAACAGATGTTTAAAAAGTTAGCAGCAGATGCACTGGGTCTATCCGATATTGGCATTGTTGTTCCAAAAGCAGATTTTGATAAAACGGAGTCCGACGATTTTGTCATGCATGAATCGGGTGAAGAAATCTTCTTCCTGATTAAAACTAAAGCCGATGAATATTGCTTTACAAACAAAGCTTTAATTCATGTAGATGGAGCAAATGCGATAAGTAAGAAACGCATACTTAAACGTTATGAATATGCCTATTACCCGATCACGAATGTTGCACTTGAAACGGCAGGAACCATCGACTTAGATGTTGAGATTAAGTTTACCATGGGTAATATGCCACTAACTGTTGATATTCACAAACGATTTTTAGCTGAAATTAAGGACTTATATAAAGTATTATTTGCGATTTCTGTTGAAGTGAAAGAAAATGAGAAAAAATATGCGATTGCTGAGAATAGCTTATCGTATGCGTCGCAATCAATAGGGCGTAATGGTAACAACGAAGTAACGCCAGCTCAATCATTCGAAGATATAACTCGATTCGCTCATGATTGGATGCATGAAAATCGTTCAAAATATGCAAAAAAAGATTTCAAAGATATTTTTGACCTATATATTAATCAATAATCGGAATTTATCCTGGCCGTCCTTCTTATAATAGAGGGGCGGCTATTTTTAGATAAGTTAGGTCTGTTTGGGGTAAATGTGTGCTGCTCTAGGTTAGTGTCGCTCCAGGTTGACGAAGTAGCGTTCCAGGTTGACGAAGTGTCGCTCCAGGTTGACGAAGTAGCGTTCCAGGTTGACGGAATGCCGCTACATGTTGTACAAAATCCGAATATTAATAGATGCATGTTGAATTCCGTGTGCTAGGTAAAGGAAATCTGTCAAATATAGCGAATTAGTTCTTTAGAGAAGAGTGGAGGGTTGAATATGTGTGGACGTTATAGCTTGTTCGCAGATTTTCGAGAAATTGAAGAACGATTTGGTGAAGCTACTTTTGAAGAAGATGAGTATGAAGAAAGCTACAATATCGCACCTTCACAAATGGTCCTCTCGGTTATAAATGATGGAGTGAAAAACCGTTTAGGCTATTTGAAGTGGGGACTAGTGCCATCGTGGGCTAAAGATTCAAAAGTAGGATTTAAAATGATAAATGCTAGAGCAGAAACCGTCCATGAGAAACCAAGTTTTCGTGAAGCTTTTAAGAAGAAACGATGCCTAATCGTTGCCGATTCATTTTATGAATGGAAGCGAACGGAAGATCAGAAAGTTCCGATGCGCATTAAAATGAAGAATAATGAACTTTTTGCAATGGCTGGTCTATGGGAATCTTGGAAGTCTCCAAGTGGAGAGCTTGTTCATACATGCACCATCCTGACTACTGAACCAAATGATTTAATGTCGACCATTCACGATCGAATGCCAGTTATTCTCAAACAAGCAGATGAACAATCATGGTTGAATCCTGCAGTGAAAACTATTGATGACTTAAAACCATTTTTGATTCCTTTAGAAAACGGTTTACTAGAAGCGTACGAAGTGTCTGACAAAGTGAACTCACCTAAAAATAATGATTCTGATTTGATTGTAAAAGTGGGGGAATAAAAGGAGAGGTGCGAGTGAATGTCAGTTTTACATGTCAATAATGTAAGCAAATCTTACGGGAAACACCAAATCCTTTGCAATGTACAATTTTCAGCACAGCAAGGTCAAATCGTCGGTCTTATTGGACCTTCTGGATCTGGCAAAACAACTATTATTAAAATCGTTATGGGAATGGATCACCCATCTGCTGGGAATGTGGAAGTTTTGCAAAAACAAGTGCCGGATCTACGTTTGCTGAAGCAGATTGGGTATATGGCACAATCGGATGCACTATATCAAGACTTAACAGGTTATGAAAATTTAACATTCTTTGCTTCGATGTTTTTGATGAGTAAAAAGGAACAGCAAGAACGAATCTCGTATGTCGTTAACCTTGTTCAATTAGAAAGTGCAATAAAGAAAAGAGTTGCCACTTATTCGGGTGGTATGAAACGTCGGTTGTCACTAGCGGTAGCCCTTATTCAAAATCCACCCTTGTTAATTCTTGACGAACCGACCGTTGGGATTGATCCTGAGCTTAGGAAATCAATTTGGCAAGAGCTTACTAGATTGAAGAATGAAGAACAAAAGACCATTATTGTGACAACTCACGTTATGGACGAAGCAGAAAAATGTGATGACCTTGTGATGATAAGAGAAGGTCGTGTGATTACAACTGGCTCTCCTCAAAAACTGAAAGATGACTATCAAGTGACTACCTTAGAAGAGGTTTTCTTAAAAGCGGGAGGGGAAGCTCATGCGCATCAGAGCATTAGTTAGGCGAATTGTTTTGCAGCTTGTACGCGACAAACGAACACTTGCCTTGTTGTTCATTGCCCCTCTGCTGATTTTGACGCTTATGCATTTTCTATTTACTAGTAATGGAGTGCCTTCTAAAATAGGTATTGAAGGTCTGTCCAGTGAAATGGTTGAGCGACTAGAAAAACTTGAAATTGATGTTGTCTCTTTTCAAGAAACTAGTGATATAGAGGACACCATTATTGACAATGAATTAGATGGCTACCTTGTTTCCGAAGGCGAAACATTGAGTTTAACGGTAGAAAATACGGATCCATCTCGATCGAATTTGCTACAGGCAAAAATTCAACAAGCCATTAGTAGTGGTCCTTCTGAATTAGTGGAGAGCGGATTTAAAACAAATTATATATATGGAAGCGAACATACGTCTTTCTTTGACGTGTTAAGTCCAATATTGGTTGGTTTTTTTGTGTTTTTCTTTGTGTTTTTAATTTCAGGGATTGGGTTGTTACGTGAACGCATGACAGGAACACTCGAAAGGTTATTGTCAACCCCTATACGAAGATGGGAAATTGTCGTAGGCTATCTAATAGGGTATGGGTTGTTTGCTATCATTCAAACAATCATCGTTGTTGTTTACGCTGTTAATGTTTTAGATATGGTATTGGTTGGCTCCATTTGGCATGTACTCGTTACAAATGTATTAATTGCGCTCGTAGCTCTAAGTTTGGGTATTTTACTTTCCTCCTTTGCGGCATCAGAATTTCAAATGATTCAATTTATCCCTTTAGTAATTGTCCCTCAAGTGTTCTTCACAGGAATTATTCCGATTGCGGGAATGCCAGAGTGGTTGCAAATTTTCTCTAAGGTCATGCCCATTTCGTATGGGGCAAATGCATTAAAAAGCATTATGTATAAAGGAACCGGGTTAAGTGAAGTACTTACGGACTTACTTGTGCTTATTGGTTTTGCCACTGTATTTATTGCTCTTAATATTGTGGCTCTTAAAAAGTATCGGGAAATTTAGAGGTGATTTATATGAAAATTATAGAAACAGAACGACTTCATATTCGATATATGAAGACTGAAGATGCACAGTTTATGCTAGAACTTTTAAATGAACCTGATTGGATTAAATATATTGGAGATCGAGGTATTCGGACAGTAGAAGAAGCTAGAAAATATATTGTAGACGGACCGATGGCCATGTATGAAGAAGAAGGTTTTGGTTTGTACTTAGTCGAACTAAAAGAAAGTAAGATCCCAATTGGAATATGTGGTCTAATTCAACGAGATTTCTTAAAAGATGTGGATCTGGGGTTTGCAATTCTTTCAGAGTTTTGGGGAAAAGGCTATGCATATGAAGCAGCGCGCGCGACATTAACGTTTGGACATGAAGTATTAGGGTTTAATCGTATTGCAGGGTTTACTTCACTAGATAATGAAAAATCCATAAACCTACTGCTTAAATTAGGAATGGCAGAAGAAGGGAATATTAAATTTGGTTCAACATCCGAAGACGTTAGATTGTTTGCTATAAAATATAAATAAAAAGATTGAAACGAGACTGTCTCGTTTCAATCTTTTTCATTTTATACGCCAGGAACCCAGCCAGGAGCATTTACTATGGCCTGCCAAAGAGGGGTTGGCATGTCTAACTCTTGTTGCTTATCAACATTTAGCTTTGTCACGATTTCTTCTTCGCGACCTTGTTCAATTTTCTGTACCCAATCAGGATCAATTAATAATTCACGAGCAAGACCAATCATTGGAATACCTGAAGTTAAGGCTTTTCTTGCATCTTCTGCAGAATAAATAGAACCAACTCCGATTACTGGAACACGATCACCGACAGCTTCCTGAATGATTTCAATGCGAGAACGAGTATCATCAACTCCACGTCTTGGAGTTGACCAGAAATCCATTAGTGAAACATGGAGATAATCTAAGTTTTTATTCGCCAATTCATCAATTAATACTAACGTATCAGACATTGTAATACCCGGAGTTTCTGGTTCTTCAGGTGAGAAGCGATAGCCAACGATAAATGGTACTTTTGCATATTCTTTCACTACTCGTTGTACTTCATCTACAATAGCTAACGGGAAAGTAAGCCGTTTTTGTAATGATCCGCCAAATCGATCCGTTCTCCGATTGGAATGTGGGGAGAAGAATTGTTGTATTAAATAAGTGTTGGCACCATGAATTTCGACACCATCGTAACCAGCTTCAATCGCACGGCGAGTTGCTTCCCCAAAGTCACGGATAATGGATTCAACTTCTGCTTCTGTAAGCGCACGAGGTACCGGTTTACCTTCCGCTTCGTCTGGAATATTACTGGCGCTTACTACGTCCCCATTCACGATATCCGCTGGTACTTGACGACCACCATGGAAGATTTGCAAAATGGCTTTTGCTCCTGCTTCTTTAATCGATGATGCTAAATGACGTAGACTAGGAATCATCTCATCAGTATGTGCACCGAATTCACCTGGAAAACCTTGTCCATTTGCGGTGACGTATGTACAAGCAGTAATTACCATACTGACCCCTTTTGAACGGCGAACGTAATAGGAAACTTCCGCATCTGAAACCGTGCCATCTGCATTAGAAGAGAAGTTCGTCATGGGTGCCATAACAACACGATTCTTAAGTACTGTGCCGTTAGGTAATTCAAATGTTTCAAGTAGTGGTTCATATTTTTTATTTACCATATGTCATAACCTCCAGAATTTATAAAGTATTGTACTAATTCATGCTTAAACATGAAAAAGCATAGTGTCACTTTATGCCTTCTTGTTTGCGATAGTCAAAAATTATGCCTATATAACATTAGATTCGATGTGTAAACTTAATGGGAAAATCATAAGGGAAAGAGGAATTATGCAGTAAGGGCTAGAAGTTATAATACATAACTTATGTAAGAAGTATTGAGAAAAAGGTGGAAAATATGCTAATTCGAACTGAAACTAAAAATGATTATAAACAAGTATTCAATCTCAATTTCTCAGCGTTTAAAAATCGAGATGATGAGGCTAAATTGGTAGAGAGCATACGTTTCTCAGAAGGTTTTATACCAGCATTATCACTAGTGGCTGAAGAACAAGGAGAAATAGTGGGCCATGTCTTATTTAGTAAGGCTAAGATTATTCGAGAAGATGCGGAGACAGATGTTCTGGTTCTAGCTCCGGTAGCTGTAAACCCTACTGTTCAACAGAGAGGGATTGGCAGCAACTTAATTGAGGAAGGCTTAAAAAGAGCAACAAATCTCGGTCATGGCCTTGTATTACTAATTGGGCATCCAAATTATTATCCGAAGTTTGGTTTTCAGTCAGCTAGACAGCATGGTATAGAATTAACTCAATTTAAAGTGCCTGACGATGTTTTCATGGTTTGTGAATTAATAGAAGGGGAGCTTCAACAAACGATTGGAGAATTACGCTATCCTTCCCCATTTTTCAAGTGAATTAGTTTAAATATAGGGATATTTCGTGTGTGTTCTTTCATGAATTTTTTCTTTGAGGAACTGAAAACCCCAAATGGAGGTTATCAGCCAAAAGGCACCAGCAAAATAGCCAGCAATTACATCACTAGGGTAATGAACGCCTAAGTAAATACGGCTAAATCCAATCGTTAAAATCATGATAGTACTAAATATTACTAATAGACTGCGACCCCATCGAGTGGGAATATAACGCCATAACAGGAATGAAAGAATTCCATATACAGTAATGGCATTCGTCGCATGACCACTTGGAAAACTGTATCCACCAATCTCGATAAGACGGTGCAAATCAGGGCGAGCTCGATGAAAGATTTCTTTTAACAATCGAAAAAGATAGTGGGAACCCATTAATACCAAAATAAAGAGCAGGAGTTCAGATCGATGATGAAAGAAGAAGTAAAGGACGATTATGCTAATAATAACGATAAAATTAATAGATGATCCTGACCCTATAAAAGAGAAAAACTTCATAGTTGACGTTAAAAATGGGGTTTCAAAACTTTGAATAAAAGAGATAATAGCTTTGTCGAAATACACAATATCGTTCTCTTTTATTAAAAGTGTCATCGAGCCGAAACCAACTAGTGTGATTAATAGGAGCAGAAATCTTAACTTTGAGTGCATTTTCTTCGTCTCCTTGATTCATAAAGAACGATGATAGGAATATTTGTTTAATTAACCTAATTCAAAGAATCTCAGTTATGTGAATCCCAACAAGGTGAGGAGGGATTCATCAAGTTTTAAAGTGCACCATTTATTGAAGTAGCGATGATGCATTATCTTATGAAGTCAATCTGTCCGTGCAAATACCTTTCGAAACAAAGGGATTTAAATCTTTAGAAACTGTAAATCCGGACTACCACATAGTTAATCTGAAGAAATACATAAGGCAAGGCCAACCAAGCTTTTTCGATGTGAATAGGAAAGAAGCTGAACCATGAGTAAAGTTTGTCAACTCACGAACCAGCTTCTATCTTTGTATTATCTGTTTAACTAAGTTATTTAATTCTCATATATTTAACGACTTTTATATCAATCGTACCACGTGGTTGCACTCGTTCATCAAAGTTCTCGATTAAATGGTAGAACTTAACAGCATCTAATAAATGGTCATGTTCTGAAAGTTCACGTTGTAAATGTCCATTTTCATATAATAGTTCTTGAAGTTCTTCTGCGAGAGCTCCTTCAATTGTCACTATATCTTCAGGCAAAGTAGGTTCAAAATAAAGTTTATGTAATTTTAGTAAGCGGGATAATTCTTGAACCGGATTTTCATGATCATCCACACGAAGATCGATATAACGATCATTATAGCCACCGTAACTTCCGTTTTCTTTAACGATTAACAAAGCAGCAGACTGTTTTCCACGACTATCTCCACCTGCAGTATCTCCGGCGAGTAAACTAGCAAGTAAACGTTCAGCCAATGATCCTGTTGTCTGTAAGAATGTGGATTGCATTGATTCAAGAGTATGTTGATCCACTAATATATTTCCTTGTGCTGCAAAGTTATTTCCTGCAGAACCACCTGCCCAGTCAAAACAGTCATCTCCAGTAAACGTAACACTACGTCCTTGTGCATCAACAATTCCTACTTGTCTAGAAACAGAGTTAGTATCCTTACGAACCAATTCTTCTAATACTTCTTGAGGGGTAAAGCCATTTTCCAACATCTCAAGCCCATGTGTCCCATAATTTAAGTTCGCCCAGGACTGTGTAGCAATTGCTCCAACCCCTGCTTTTGCAAACGGTACGACAGCCCCGACGCTTAAAAATTTAGAAGCAACGGCAACACCTAACTCTTTCGTTTCTGGATCAAAGCCTACGATTGAAAATGTCATGAAAAATACCCCCTTATTTAAATGATTAATAGAATTAATTGAAACTCAACTTACGATGCGTCTCTTCGTTACAAATCACATACAACACTGCATCTGGAGGGATAGCCTCATTCAATCGTCGATTAATATCCATTTGTTGACGATCTGCAATTAGAGTCGCTCCTTTTTCCAATAAATCATGGAAAGCGTCCCCATAAGTTTGCCAATTAGAATCTTTTTTTACTTCAAACAGATCTTCGCCGATACTTCGACTAATCAACTGTGTAACGATGGTACTCACATTTTGATGCATTGCTGAACGAACCGCAAGAAGAGAAGTCGTTTCCTGAGATAAAATAAATTCATCAACTTTTACATGAGAAAAATTAGCGATTTGTTTCTTTGTCATAAGTTCCACAGTGGTGTGAACATGAGGAGCTAATCGTTCAACTGTTATTGCAATCGTCAACGTTTTAGCATCTCTCAAGGAAGGCACTTGAATCGTATCGTCTGCAAAAATAATAACGGATTTAGATTTTTTAATATTCGCTCGAGTAAATGTTTCTTCTTCTGAAGCATCACCTTGGACATAGTGCACACGATCGATGGCAACATCTATCGGTGAAGTTGGTAAAGTGTCAATAATGACAATTTCACTAAATGAATCTGAAGACAAGATTTCTTCTACAGCGGTTTCTGTTTTCTTTCCCCAACCAACAATGATAATATGGTTTTCATGTGTAAACGCCAACTTGCCTTCCTCCTTCCGTTTTCTAAATATAGAAAACGAATCTACTATCTTACCAATAATAACACCAAGTAACCCAATCCCTAGAAGATACATAAGGACTGTGAAAAGTCTTCCGGCTCCTGTAGCAGGCGAATAATCTCCATATCCGACTGTAGAAAAAGTTGTCATGACAAAGTAAAATGATGTTAATAAACTTTCAAATGTTTCCGGCTCCAATAAATAAATTGTCACCGTACAAAAAGTAATGAAAATAAGTGTAGCAATTAATAGTGATAAATTTTTCATACGGACCAGACTGAGTCCTACTTTCAAGAAAAAATGCATTCACGAACCTCCACGCATCAAAATTTCATTTAATTCAGTGTACCGCTTTTTAGTTTGATGTACTAGGTATGAGCGAGAGCAAAGTTGTGAAATGAAACAACTTAATGTGCCTCTTCAAGCCCAGCATTTGGATGATTGGAATCTTTAATAGGCCAGGCAATATCATGTGTTTGCATAAGCGGTGACCTTATTCCATGAAAATAGATATCCAACAAAAATAAGTATCCCGAAAATTAATCCTAAAGCTTTTCGCAAAAGAATAAGATGCATAAAGGCATCTACACCATGGGACATAATTAAAATTGCCATCACTGAATTCATGACAAATCCTGGAATTACAAAGAGCGCAGTAATAAGTTGAAACCACTTTATATTTTCTTTTATCCAATAAAGATGCTTACTATTTCACGGGGGAATCCTTGTAAATAAGCAAAGTCTACTGCAAAATAAAGCGCAAGTGGTTTTTTAAATATCATGGATAATAAGTACACTGCAGTAAATTTGTATAGTTTCGGCCATAGTTCCAGATGAAATAGGGAAGCGCCATAAAGACAATGATTTCGATTCCAATAAACTTCATTTCATGATGACCTCCGCGACATGTAATATTCGATGGCTTGTTTAATAACAGGACCAATCGAATCATCAAACTGATACATACCGATCTTACCAATGTACTCTTTGTGCTTAACCCGAAAATTTTGAGCTAAATCAAAGGTGCTATGAACGGTTAGTTGACTTTCTTTTGCAAGTTGACCAGAATCCCTAGTTTCCAATACTTACCAATATTATAATACCTAACGTTACGTGAGATACAAGTAAAATTTTTTTTTCATGTCAGACAAGAGTAATGAGATAGAAGATAAAAGCTAATCATAAAAATAATAAAACTTTGTATGATGAAGGAGAGACCTTATGATAAACATTTTAGTCGACGCAGATGGTTGTCCAGTTGTAGATTTAACCATTCAATTTGCAAAACAATATGAACTGCCTGTAACGTTATTTTGCGATACTGCACACAATATGCAACGTGAAGGTGCAAAGACTATTATGGTTTCAAAAGGCATGGATGCGGTTGATTTTGAACTCATCAATCGAGTTAAACCAGGCGATATTGTGATTACACAGGATTATGGTTTAGCAGCTATGGTATTAGCTAAACGAGGTCTCGTTATGGATCAAAATGGGCGAGAGTATACCAATGAAAATATAGACCAACTTTTACATAGTCGTCATATTGCAAAAAAAATTCGACAAGCAGGAGGACGGATGAAAGGGCCGAAGAAGAGGCGGAAGGAAGATAATGAAAGCTTTGAAATTGCCTTTAATGCATTGATTTTGAAGCAAATAAATAAGTTGAATGAGTAAAAATTAATTAATGTCAGATTGTTTAATTTGCACAATCAGTGCACGATATTGAATTAAAAGCATAGGTCAATGGATTTTACTCATACTAAATAAGATTTCTTCTTTTCATTCTTAAAAAAAGAGGTGAAAGGTAATGAGTAAGAAACAACCATTGGATGCAAAATCCGCGGAGATTCATCACAACTGGACGAGACCGAAAAAATCTAAAACCCAAGTCAACGGCCAAACCGAAGAATCACAGTCTACTCAGCTTTTAAAAACCAGCGCCAAAGTCCACTCGCTTAAATAAGTTGAATAAGAAGAAAGTCAGGCCCAGAGATTTTTCTGGGTCTTTTATTTTGGAATAAATTGGGCGAATGGGAATAACTGCAACGTGAATGGGAATAAACACCTCGTCAACGGGAATAAACAGTAACTGAATGGGAATAAATCCAATATGAATGGGAATAAACCCAATATGAACGGGAATAACGTCGCAAACGCCTCGTAACAGGTGTCAAAACCTCAACAGACCATCAATTTAACTAAGCGATTCCGGCACATATCTGAATATACCTACATATTATTTGGATGAAGAGGTGGTGAAAAATGACGGAGTTAAAGAATCCAATAGAAACGGAACAGCAAGAATGGCGTAAGCAACAAATGCAACAGCGATTGAAGACGTGGCTGACCATTTTTTCACCGCTATGCCTCCTGCTTATTTGGCAATTTTTATCTCAAAGTGGGCTTATTGATGCCCGATTTTTCCCTCCACCCACTGCTATTGTCTCTACATTTATTGAGTTGCTCACAACTGGTGAGTTATTTCAGCACATCAGCATTTCGTTGTTTCGAATTTTAGTTGGATTTTTACTAGGTGTAATTCCTGGCATCATCATTGGTCTGTGCATGGGCTTATATGCACCAGTTCGCCACTTTATTTCTCCTCTTATCATGGCGTTAATGCCCATTCCTACACTTGCGTTACTGCCAATAATATTAATCATCTTTGGAATTGGAGAAGTGTCGAAGGTTGTCACCATTGCGGGAAGTGTTTTTTTTCCGGTTGTCATTAATACGGTCGCAGGTGTTATTTCAATTGATTCTATTTATTTAGATGTAGCGAAAAATTATGGGGCAAATAGGAAAGATTTCTTTATGAAAATTGCTTTACCTGGCTCACTACCTTTCATGTTAGAAGGAATCCAAATGGGGCAGGCAATAGCATTACTTACAATCGTAGCAGCTGAAATGATGGGGGCAAGATCGGGAATAGGTTACTTAATATGGACGTCCTATAGTGCGTTTTTATTAAAGGAAATGTTTGTTGGATTGATTCTCATTTCTTTCTTTGGCTATGTCTTTTCATTGTTGTTACGTTGGTTGCAACGAAAGCTAATACCTTGGAGGTGACGATATGGAATCTAAGCCCAAAATTTCAATTGAGCAACTGACGAAAGTGTTTTATAAAAAAGAAAATAGTGTCACCGCGCTCGAAAATATCTCTCTAGATATCAAAGATGGAGAATTTGTTTGTCTGGTTGGACCAAGCGGGTGTGGGAAAACAACATTACTTCGGATACTAGCAGGACTTGAAAATCAAAGTTCAGGTAACTTTACAATTCAAAAAAGTGACCAAAATCGTCCCAATCAATCCATGGTTTTTCAAGAACGAGGTATCCTACCTTGGTTAACGGTCGAAGAGAATGTAGCGTTCGGGCTTTCAATGCGCCATTTACCTAAAGCGCTTATTAAAGAACGTACTACTTATTTTTTAAATAAAGTGGGTCTTTCAAAGTTTGCGCAAATGTACCCAAAAGAACTTTCAGGTGGAATGAAGCAAAGGGTTAGTATTGCCCGAGCATTTGCAAATGATTCTGAGATTTTATTAATGGATGAACCGTTCGGAGCTTTAGATGAACAAAATAAATACATTTTACAAGAAGAATTATTATCAATTTGGTCTGAGACGAAAAAAACAGTGTTATTTATCACGCATAGCATTGATGAAGCATTGTATTTGAGTGACCGTGTATTACTAATGAGTGCTCAACCAGGCAAAATTCTTAGTGAAATGAAAATAGAATTACCTCGACCAAGAAAATTAGAAGAAATTCGATCAAATCCTGAAATGGCTACAAAATTTTTAGAAATTTGGCGTCATTTACAGGTAGAAGTGCAAGGGTCCAGATTGTGAAGGGAGTGTATAGATGAAAAAGTGGTTAGGGATATTAGGAGTATTAATTTTATTGGTTGGGGGCTGTTCGGAAAAAGAGTCTGTTCAAGTCAACGACGACGTAAGCAAAGATAATCCATCTGGTGATTTAGCGCCATTAACTGAGAAAACAAAAGTTGTGATCGCGGAGGATGGTTCAGCTTCCGGAGCAGGTTTTTATATAGCTAACGAAAAAGGGTATTTTGATGATTACAATATTGAAGTTGAGTTTGTGACATTTGCGAATAGTGACGATATGTTGCCTGCACTCGCTTCGGGAGAAGTTGATATTGCTGGAGGTATTTCATCAGCTGCGTTCTTTAATGCGATTGCCCAAGGAATTGACGTAAAAATCGTTGCAGATAAAGGACACAATGCCAAAGGACGTTCGTACTTTACTTTTGTAATTGGTGCTGACAAACAAGACGAAATTAAAGACTATAGTGATTTAAAAGGGAAAAAAATTGCAGTATCAGGAGAGCATGGCGTTGATGATTACATCTACCAACTAATGCTCGAACATGCAGGTCTTGCGAAAGACGAGGTTGAATTTGTGCTCATGCCTGACTTTGGAACAATGTTAGCTGCCATAGAGAACGGCTCGATTGATGCGGCATTAAATATTGAACCTCTCATTACTCAAGGAGTTGCACAAGGAATTCACGCACGCTTGGGTGATGCAACAGACTTTGCACCAGAAGCCCAAATTGCGATGGTACTTGGGTCACCACAATTTATGAACGATGAACAAGATGTATCCTTGCGCTTTATGGCTGCTTATTTAAAAGGTGTCCGTGATTACAATGATGCTTTCATTAAGGGCGAAGGTAAAGACGAAATTATTGATATTATGACTGAATACACGGCATTAAAAGATGCGGCAGTGTGGGAAGATGTTTTTGTGACAGGTCTTGATCCAAATGGCAAAATGTTCATCGGTGATATACGTGACCAATATGAAATGTATAAGAAAAATGGAGCCATTCGTGGTGAATTCCAATTTGACGAAGCAATAGACACGTCTATTACTGAAAAGGCAGTTAAGATAATTGGGGATTACCAAAAATAAAATACAAAAAAAGTCTAAGAAAAGATGTTCTTTACATCTCTTTTTAGATTTTTTTTGAGAACTTTAGCCTTTGTGCCTATAAAAAGAAATAATTTCTTCGTTCAATTTGATTAGTTCGAGAGAAGTTGGTTGAAAGAATCTATAGGTAGAGTAAAATAGAAAAGAGTTTAAAGTTCAGTAAGAAAGAAGATGAAAAAATGGATGCACATTTTTGGGGATTATTACTTGAAATTATTTTGATAAATATTGTCTTAAGTGGCGATAATGCAGTGGTAATTGCTTTGGCGAGCCGGAATTTACCGGAAGAAAAACGAAAAAAAGCCATACTTATAGGAACAATCGGTGCACTAAGCTTGCGTGTAGTTTTAACATTTGCAGCTGTGTATCTTTTGAAAATTCCTTTTGTTGAAATTATCGGTGGATTGTTACTGTTGTATATTGCCTTTGATTTAATTAAAAGTGCACAACAAGATCCAGATTTGCACTCTCATACTACGCTTAGTGCTGCTATCCGTACAATCATTTTCGCAGACTTAGTGATGAGTTTAGATAATGTATTAGCTATTGCAGGAACTGCACAAGGAAATATTGTACTTATCGTTATCGGACTTGCGCTAAGTGTTCCATTAATTATCTTTGGAAGTCAGTTAATTATGAGCTTAATGGATAAGATGCCGATTCTTGTTTGGGCAGGTGCTGGGATTATTGCTTACACAGCTGGCAAAATGATGGTGGATGATCCATATGGTCATCTTTTTGTAGAACGAACTTGGCCAAGCCTTGAATATATGTCGCCTATATTATGTGTTGTGTTAATAATAACTTTAGGTCTTATACAAAAGAAGCGGAGAAGAGATTTAGCTTCTTGAAAAAGATTGGTAATAAAACCCACTAAGAATACTGGATTCTAAAAGAAGGACATCCGTAACCCCTAATAGTATTCAAATTCTATCCTGTTAAAGAAGGACATGATTAGCAAATATCCATATTTGAATTATTTAATCTACAAATTAATAGGGAAAGGTTATTCTAAATGTAGAATAATCTTTCCCTATTTTTCATGATTTTGATTTTTCGAAATTCAAGTCCCAAATCACGCCAAATGGATCTTGTAATTTCGCGTATTTGGCACCCCAAAATGTATCTTGAAGTTCCATAAAAACATTACCGCCTTTACTTAAACGGTCATAGTGAGTCTGAATTTCTTCTTCACTTTCACATTCTAATACTATTGACACATTATTTCCTATAGATACGTTTTGATTAGGGAATGTATCAGATGCCATGAAGGACACCTTCGAAAACTTCTTTGTAAAAAGTTAATGCATCTTGTGCGTTTCCATCAAATGTTAAATAAGGCGTAGCTTGTTTCAATTAAATTCTCTCCTTTGGATTCATACGAAAACGGATTTTCAATTCAGTGGTCACCAACGTCGGTGTCGAGCTAGCGTAGCATTTCGCTTTTCTAATTACTGAGCGTTCTCATCACCATGAAAAACGCCGAAAATAAGGCCTTCAGGATCTTTACAATAAGCAACGTAGCCCATTCCTGGGATTGCTGCTTTTGGTACGACCATTTCGCCGCCGTGCTCACTTATTTTTGCTAAAGAGTCATCTACATTGTCTACTTCTACTGTATTGAAAGTGCGCGGTTGAGCATCTGGAGAAGGCATAATTCCGCCATTTACTCCATTTCCATCTTCACCCGTCATAACAAACCAGTAATCATGTTCGCCGAATTTTTCAATCTTCCATCCAAAGACAGAAGTGTAAAATTCGATAGCTTTTTGTGGATTGGCAACTTGTAATTCAAAATGTGTCACACGATTCATGGATCAAAAACCCTTTTGAATGAGAATTTTCTAACAACTAAATTATAGGGAAAACTTGTCCTAGCCGCAGTGAGTTACTTTGTATATTGTCTTGTGAAAACCTTAAAAGCAGACCGAGATAAAACGCCTTTCAACCCAGTATGTGGAACATGGGCATTCGTTTCTCCATTTTCCACGTACTGTTGGAGGTGAAGTAGGGTATCATCCCAACCTTTGGAACACATTTTATAGCACGACAATGATGGAGTTAAACCAATATGTTGAAATTCAACACTCGTTTTTCTTTCATCAATAGACCTTAACTTGAAAACGACATCCGTTCCTTTCCACTCATTCCAACCCTCAATACATGTCCAATGTACCTTTTCACTCGGGACAAGATCCACTATTTTCATTGAGTTAAATAATAATCGTTCGAAACGAAAAGAGTGAACTCCTCCAACCTCAGTGCTCACATCGCAATCGACAGTCCACCAACTTTTTATGCCTTTTTCAGTTGTAATGGCTTCGTACACTTCTTCTATAGGTGCCGAAAGTTCAACTTGTTTTATATAGCTATTCATGGTTTTTCAACATGTATTTTTAAATTATTTAAAAGCAATGACCATCCGTTTGAATGTGCTTCTTCCCAATTAGGATCAAGTAATCCAACAGCACTATGTGATAATTTCACAGTCGTTGACTCGCCATTGCTTTCCAATCGGTAACCATAATGACTATTAACCGCGCCTTGCATACCTAGTAATCCTTGCAGACGAATTTCTTCATTCTCTTTGTAATAAAGTACAGTTCCCCAAATCGCTCCTTGGCCATCTTCCCAATTCTCCATAAACAATCCACCAATTTTTGAATCAAATGTTATATGAGAGTTGTTTTCTTCAAAACGGAATTCCCACCAGTCATTTATATCGTTAACAAGGGAGTGAAAAACACGTTCTAGTGGTGCGTTAATATCGATTTGTTGTTCAATTTGAAAAGAGCTAATATCCAGTTTCATACGTTTTGTTCCTCCTGCTTCTAATTTTGTTTTTAAGCTAGTTAAAGATGTTGATAGTTTCGATTCATATTTACTGACCCAACGGTTATACATTTCTTGTAACGGGATGATATTCAAGAAGTTTAATCGTGTACGACTTTGTCTTCTAATAACGATTAAATGGACATCTTCCAATATCTTCAAATGCTTCATAACTGCATATCTTGATACATCAAAGTGTTCACTTACCTCACCTGTAGATAAAGGCCCTTTTTTTAATAAATCAAGAATATCTACACGAATTGGATGAGATAGAGCTTTAAATAGATGAGTAACTTCTTCGTTAACCATGATTTTGATTCCTCACTCCCTTTCAAAATAATGTGTTACTAAAAGGTAACGTATTATTTTTTTAAAGCAAGCTTGATGCAATAGGAGAAAGGGTGATGAAAAGAGGAAATATATGATAAACTTAAACTAGTATTTTCTTAATATTCTTACTTTAGATATAGAGAGGGTGTTGACATGTTTACTTCGTATAAAGTAAAACCATTTTTTGATGAGATGTTAAAAGAAAGTGGAAAACCAAAAGATCATTATCAAAAGTTTTATGATATGATTCAAAATTTTACTGTTGATGAACTTAAAGAAAAACATGAAACAGCCCAACTATCTTTTTTGAGACAAGGTATAACCTTTACGGTCTATCATAATAATGTAGGTGCTGAACGGACAATGCCTTTTGATTTTGTTCCAATTATCATTCCTCCAGAAGACTGGGAAACGATTGAAAAAGGCATGATGCAGCGCTCTGAAGCGTTAAATTGCTTCTTGCATGATGTTTATCACGAGCAGCAAATTATTAAAGACGGCCTCATTCCTCGAAATCTGGTAGAAGACAATCCCTATTATTACACCAAGCAAATGCAAGGGATAAAAATCCCATTAAATAATCATATATTTCTCGCTGGAATTGATTTAATTCGAGATGAAAATGGCAAATACTTAGTACTAGAAGATAATTTGCGTAACCCGTCAGGTATTTCGTATGTATATCAAAACCGCTATGTAATGCGCCAAGTTTATCCAGAGTTTTTTGCCAAACATTCTGTCCAAACGTTAGAACATCAAGTGACCTATTTACATGAAGCTATCATGGATCATGCACCAAAAGGAGTGGACAATCCTCGAGCCGTTTTACTTACTCCAGGTATCTACAATTCCGCTTATTATGATCATGTGTTTTTAGCCCAACAAATGGGACTTCCGCTAGTTGAAGGCCGTGACTTAATCGTCTCAAATAACATTGTCTATATGAAAACGATTCGTGGACTTGAAAAGGTGGATATCATATATCGTAGAATAGACGATGATTTTTTGGACCCCCAAGCTTTCCGTGAGGATTCTACACTAGGTGTTAATGGATTATTAGAAGCGTATCGTCTAGGAAATGTGGCAATATTAAACGGCATAGGTAATGGCGTAGCTGACGATAAAGCGATGTATGTATATGTACCAGATATGATTCGTTACTACTTAAATGAAGAACCAATTATTGAAAACGTGACGACATATCGTTTAGATAATACATGTCAAAGGGAATGGGTACTCGAACGTTTACACGAATTAGTTATCAAAAACGTAGGTTCATCGGGTGGCTATGACATGCTTGTTGGACCGCATGCAACTGCGCAAGAAATTGAGATTTTCCGAGAGAAAATTCTTGAAAACCCTCATCAATACATTGCACAACCAACCATCAAATTATCAAGAGCCCCTTCCTATCAAGGGGAAGAGTTTTATCCTTGTCATGTGGACTTACGTGTCTTTGTAATGAGAGGAAAAGAAACACATGTATTTCCTGGTGGCCTATCTCGTGTGGCACTGAAAAAAGGTTCCCTGGTCGTAAACTCATCGCAAGGTGGTGGTGGTAAAGATACATGGGTTATGAAAGCAGGAGGAATGAGCTAATGTTAAGTCGTGTAGCAGATTCACTCTATTGGATGGCACGCAATATTGAACGTACTGAATTAAACGCACGCATTTTAGACGTTCATTTAACACAAATGGTTGAAACCTCGAGTGAAGATCTATTAGACGGAAAACACTGGAATATTTTGTTTGAAGTATGTTCGACAAAAGAGGAATTAGAGGAACTGAAAAATAATGCTGAAACACAGGATGAAGAATATATTCGTTATTTAGCGTTTGAAACAGATAATGAAAATTCTATCTTCAGCTGTGTACGTGTGGCAAGAGAAAATGCACGAATCAGTCGTGACCACTTACCAAATGAACTTTTTGAAGTTTGGAATGATTTGTACCTTTATACACATCAAGCAGAACAAGAGCAATTTTCAATTCATCAATTGCGAGCGTTTTTGCAAAAAGTGAAAATGGCATCGTTAACAGCCCAAGGAATTATTGAGTCAGGGATGTCTCGTAGTGTAGCGTATCGGATGATTAAGATCGGCAAATGGCTCGAGCGAGCAGAAAAGACAGCCCGTATTTTAAATGTTGTTTGTGAACAAACACGTGAAACGCAATTATTGTATAAAGGTGACGATTATTATGCATGGTTGGCTGCATTAAGAATGTTAAATGGCTACGAAGCTTATTTAAAAGTAAATCGTCCGAAAATGGATCCTAAAACCATCTTAACTTTTTTAATTACAGACGAGTCTTTTCCAAGATCGATTCACTATAATATGAATCATGTTCGAGCAGCAGTTGATATTTTAGAAAATGCGAAAATTGCCCATTACTCTTCAGAATTATATTATGCTCTTGAAAATCTTAAGAACGATTTTGATGAAATATCTATTCAAGAATTAAATTCAGACGATATGCTCACTTTTTTAAATCAATTCCAAAATAAATGTAATGAAGTCGGTCAAATTTTCTCTAAAACCTATTATTTGATTGAACCGATTGCTAAGCAAGAACAAACTCAAATAGTTAGCATCCCAGAACAATTGAATTTGGAAAAAGCATCATCCATGAAATATAAAATTGAACATACGAATATTTTCGATTATGACACATGGGTTGATCAAAGTATGAACTCCATACGTTTAAAACCACGTACGGATGAGTGTCAACGTTTGCTTTCTTATCGTACTGATATAACGCCTGTAGCTCTTACGAAAGAACATGTAGACATTTGGGGAAACAGTGTAGAATCATTCTTTATTGCAGATCATCATAAGCATTTAGAGGTAAAGGCCACTTCTGTGGTAAGCATTCAAAAAAGTCCGTGGATTCATCGAATTGATTATTCACCTGAAATGCACGCCATTTTCCATTCTGATTTATTTAGTAGTCATTATTTAGCCTATTTAAGCAATACGGCATACACGTATTTAACTCCTAAACAGATAGAGCAGGTAGACAACGAAATTGGAGCAATGGTCAATCCTGTGCAGTATGCCATAGATGTAATGGGCTATTTATTTAATCGCTTTGCGTATGATGGATCTTCTACTACCGTGTCAACGAAGGCACTAGAATCGTTTGATATGAAAAAAGGCGTTTGCCAAGATATTTCACACGTCATGCTTGGGATTTTACGCACTAAACACATCCCAGCAAGGTATGTAAGTGGTTACTTATATGTAGGTGAAAACTCCGCGTTGGTAGGGGACGCGGCTAGCCATGCTTGGGTTGAAGTGATGGTACCGGGAATTGGCTGGGTAGGTCTCGATCCTACCAATAATGTGGAAGCTCTAGAAAATCATATCCGCGTTGGTGTAGGACGTGATTATGGTGACGTAAGTCCAGTACAAGGTGTCTACCGTGGCGGTAGTCATAAATTAGATGTCAAAGTATCCGTAAGTCTAATTGAACAATAAGATGTAGCCTCGATAATTTTAACGTCGAGGCTTCTTTGGAGGAAATTAGGTGAAAGCGGAATAAATCTTGGTTGTAGCGTAGTAAGAGGTTGTCAATTAAATGCAACGTAAAGCCGAATAAACATTGCTTGACATCTTAAAAGACAAGTTACGTGCGATATACACGGAAATTAGACATAATAGAATAAATAGCTTTGAAAGGATGATTCCACATGACTACATATACAGAAATTACTACACTTCCGCAATGGGAAAACGTTCTTCAACAATCAAAAGACAAACCATTCTTGCTTTTAAAGCATAGTACAACTTGTCCGGTCAGTGCAGCTGCATACAGAGAATTTACATCAATTGAAACGGAACTTGACTTGTATTTAGTAAAAGTCATTGAAAGTCGTCCAGTCTCCAACGAAATTGAAGGTAACTTAAGTGTGCAACACAAATCACCGCAACTCTTTTTAGTGTCAAATGAGGAACCAGTATGGCACACTTCTCATTGGAATATTACTCAATCAAACATAACTGATGCTATCCAACATCATCAGGCATAATAACGAAAACAAAACCCACTCTTGTATCATTGGAGTGGGTTTTACTAATTTAATATAAAACTTAGAATAGTCATGTATTTTCACTATTTTTATAGTAATATTTTCTTAAGTAGATTTAATGAATACATATGAGGAAGTGGGATGAATGGATTCAATAAAGCAGGTAGGTCAATATTTAATTAATAACGCGGATTCAATCTCACTTGAAATGATGAAATTGAGTTTAGAAAAATTAGAATTAGAATTTCCAGAAGAACTTATAAATCAATCCGTCAAAGCGAATGCAGAATTTTTAGTATTACTAGCAGAATCTTTCAATGAAAGTGATGAGAATGCTGCACAAAAATTAATAGAATGGGGTAAAAAGTACGGAGAACAGCAAGCATCTATGCTCTCACAACTTTCAGCTCTCATAAAACCTTATGCTGATAACCGCTTAACTTTCATCAAACGTATTACACAGATTTCTATCGATCATAATTTAACAACTGAGAATGTTGTAGCGATTAATAACCGTGTCAGCTACCTAATGGATGTCAGTATGATAGAGACAATCTTTGCATATGAGGCATACCGCGATGAATTAATGAAGGAACGTCAACGAGAAATCAACGAATTATCAGCACCTATTGTACCTATTCAACAAGGAATTTCTGTTTTACCATTAATTGGGGTCATCGATTATCCTCGTGTTCAACATTTATTGAATAACGTTCTTCCAGGTATTTCACTGATTGATACTGAACACTTAATTATCGATTTTTCAGGTATTTTAACAATTGATACAGAAGTTGCTCAACATATTTTCACCATCCATAATGTACTAAAATTGTTAGGCATCCATGTGATGTTCACAGGAATTCGCCCTAATTTATCAATGGCGGTTGTACAAGCTGGCATAGACTTTACCGCGTTCAACACTTTTGGGAGCGTCAAACAAGCAATTGAAAGTATTAAATAATGTCTTGAGGTGAATTTAATGGTTCAATTAATAAAACCAACTGTTGATTTGCAGCCAGCTTATTTATCCTTCTACGAAGAGTGGAAAGCGTCTGAAGAACCCATGATACCTTGGGTAATTGAAAAAGATCCTAGTGATTTTCCAGCCATGGTCCGGTCGTTGTTGGATGCCGAAAAAGGAATTGGTCTACGAGAAAATTGGGTACCAGATTCTACCTATTGGCTAGTGGATGCGGAATACCGAATACTCGGTGCCGTGAACATTCGCCATTCATTAACTGAGTATTTATTAAACGCAGGAGGTCATATAGGGTACGGTGTACGGCCATCCGAACGTCAAAAAGGCTATGCAACAAAAATGTTGAGATTAGCTTTAGAAGAAACAAAAAAGCTTAGAATCAATCCGGTATTAGTGTGTTGTGACGCTGTAAATACTGCTTCAGATAAAACCATACGGAGTAATGGTGGCGTGGCAGATATAGATTTTGTTGAAGACAATGGGAATGTGATTAAACGATATTGGATTGGCTAAAGCTTTCTATGTGGTACTGCATATCGTGAACATAGATTTTTGATGTGATTTGTGATAGCATTACACTTTAAAGAAGTGAGGACGTGATCGAATATGATTAACATTGAAGTGCCAAAACCAGATATTACGATTGTTCAAAGAGTACAAGATCGTTCAAATGACGAACCAGAGATTCCTTCAGTTTACGGCTTTATTGATTTTCATCAAATTGCGCGTGACAAAGGCGGAATTATTATGTTCTTCAACAAAGAAGAAGAGCTTTTGTTTGTCGGAAAAGCGCGTAAAGTAAGACAACGTGTTAAAAAACATTTTGAAGATAATGTATCGCCAATTAAAGATCATCGTGATGAAGTAACTAAAATCAAGATTTTTTACGTTGATGATGCAATGGAACGTGAAATTTACGAAACATACATCATTAATA
Organism: Paenisporosarcina sp. OV554; assembly: GCF_003058165.1. Classification (GTDB taxonomy): domain Bacteria; phylum Bacillota; class Bacilli; order Bacillales_A; family Planococcaceae; genus Paenisporosarcina. Next base: position 159,989 of record NZ_QBUC01000002.1, read on the forward strand.
AATTTGTAGCGAAGTACAATATCGAAAAAAAATTCGCACATTAATCAGTAAAGCCATCCAAAAGAGGATGGCTTTTTTGTTTGGAAATTGCTTGAAAGACAGCTTTAAGTGAATTTATTACTCTCGAATTAAAAATTTTTACGTTTGAAAGAAATTAATATTGCATTTAAACGTAATTTAAATTACTATAAAAAGTAAGGAAGGGGTTTAATATGGATGATATTCGATTGAACGTCGCATTACTTAGAAGGAAAGTACCAAACTTAACAACAGCAGCAAAATCAATAGGCATTCGACCAGCCACAGTTTCAAATTTATGCACAGGTAAAATTGATTTGGGGAAAGCGGAAGTTCGCACTTTAGTTGGACTCGCAACACTTGCTAATTGTTCACTAGACGAATTGATACTTAGAGGGGAGAAGTTGAATATGATTGAAACGAAAATTAAAACGTTAGATTTCTTTGCACCTTTAGTAAAGGGAGGGACGACTGGATTAGTGGCTCGTCCTGGTATGGGTCAAGTAGTTATTTTAGCTGAATTAATGCATCGTTTTAAAAAGAGTGACCTCACAACTGTATTATTACTTCCAAAGATCAACCATCCCGAACTCGAAGGTACAACTGAATTAGCTGATATCGTGACATCATCAATCGATGAAACATTCACAACCCTAACATCACAGAGTGGTGATGTTGTTTTCATTACAGACAAGAGTTACATTGTGACTGGTGAACTCCTGGAATTACAAGAAAAATTGGTTGCAGAACGCGTGCAAAATATCACAACGATACTTGTCGATCTATCTGGCGAAGTGGTTGATGAAGACATGCCTTATGGTCCACTTGAAACGCTGTGGCATCTGGATGCCGATTTAGCAATACGCCAGCAATTCCCAGCCCTTCATCCGATTTATTCTACTTCTTCGATTCTGGAAGGAACAGATTTGAATCAACGTCACTTTAATTTAAGACAACGTGCACAAAAACTACTTCGTAGATATCGTGAGTTACGTTCAGTGATGACTGTGCATGGCATGGAGAAAATTCCTGCTGGGGAGCTGGGAACATATCAGCGGGGCGAGCGACTGGAAGCATACTTTACCCAGCCATTTTTTGTTGCAGAAGACTTTACAGGGCAACAAGGAAAAGCCGTACCGATGTCACAAACTCTACAAGATGTTGAATCCATATTAGATGGTAAGGCAGATCAACTGTCAGTAGATGAGTTGAAATATTGTGGAAGTTTAGTTTGATGTAACTAAGAGTGGAGATTTTTCCACTCTCTTTTTTTGTCGAAAAACGTGTAGATATCTAATCTTAAAATAAAGGGAATAGGTGTACATGTATCGAAATAGTATATAGTATGAATTTTTAATTTATTAACTAAAGAGGAGGAATTCTGATGACTTTTAAAGTTCAACGAATAGAAGATTTGAAGAAAGTCGACGTGTCGCAGTTGGTAACCGAAAGTGAAGAAGAAGGTTACCGTTTCTTAACTCGTTTAGTACATGATTATGAGGATGGATCTAATACGTTTAATAAAGATGGTGAAGCACTTTATGGTGTATGGGAGGGTCCTGAAAAATTAATCGCTATCGGCGGAATTAATCAAAACCCTTACACAGAAAATAAAGACGAAGCCCGTCTGAAGAGATTTTACACTCTTGGTGATGCACGCCGACAAGGTGTTGGGTCACAATTACTGTCTGAACTAGTAAATCACGCAAAAGGAACCTTCAAGAAAATTACGTGTCGTACAGAATCTGCAAAAGCAGATGCTTTTTATCGGGCAAATGGATTTGAAGAAACCCATGATACACCTGATACCACTCATGTACTGAAGTTAGGATAAAAGCAAAATGAGGAAACGCTTGAGTATAGCGTTTCCTCATTTATTGATAAGACAAAAAACTCAATAAGGTTATTTAACGATTTTAAAGGTTTCTAACATGCGGTGGAACCTAGCACCGTGTCCTTCTGCAGCTTCCAAGAAGTAGTACTGTGTGATAACAAAACTTCCTTCTTGACCGTTACTAATCACGTAAGCATTGACGATTTTACTTTCGGCTTCATTACCAGCTGCACCGTGTAAATTAAATCCTATGACTGGTTCGGTTACTTCTTCAACTTCTCTTAACTCAGGAAAGTCTTTTTTCAGCGCTGCTTCGATGGTATTTACAAGATCTTCTGGTTTTTCATCTGCAACTTGTCTAATTTCCATAGTTACTTCTGGATATTTTTCAGGTAGTGGGATGATGGTAGAAATGACGTCTGAGTTTTTACCATTTGTTAGTTCGTAGCGAGTCTCATCGACGTAGATAATATACTCGGAATCCTTTCCTTCATTTAACTGAACTTCAGTCTCTTCGTCGGTGCCCTCTATGTTTTGTATTATTTGTTTTTCGGGAACAAAGATTTCTTTAATTTCTTTCACAAACGCAGTACCTGTATCTGTTTGCAAACTCAATGCTATAAGCAATCCAGCAGCAACAGTAATGATAAGTGATATTGCATAATTTTTCTTTTTCAATTTTTTCACCCTACTTCTTATTAATGGATCTTCACTAAATAGTTCTTGTTCTAATTCCTCCCATATTTGATCCTTTAGAACCTGTAGATGTTTATCTGTTCGCGCATGCAATTCATCAGTAGCTCTCTTGTCAAGATTACTCACTATTATTCAACCTCCTTTCAGTAGGAAACAGCTGGTCTTTAAGTCGTTGCCTACCTTTGAACAATCTTGACTTTGCTGTGTTGTGATTAAGTTCAAGAATTTCGGCAATCTCTTTTTCTGTGAACCCTTTTAAATATTTTAGAATGAGTGGGATTCGATGCGCGTCATCAAGTGACTGAATTACAGTATATAAATCAGAAAGACTATCAAAAGATTCTTCTGCAATGGATGGTTCATTTTCTAAGTCAGGATGTTCGAACTTCGAGTAAAATGAGTTTTTCTTTAGTAATCGCATACATTCATTAGTTAATATTCGGTAGAACCACGGTTCAAAAGGAGAGCTTTGATTATAACTGTCTATTTGTCGGTACACACGAATGAAGGTTTCCTGTACAGCATCCTTCGCCATTTCACGATTCCGTGTAATCGCAGAGGCAGTTCGAATTGCATATTCTGCATATGCTTCGTACAAGTGACGAAATGCGTCTTTATCGCCGGCCAGTATTTGTTTATACCATCCATCAATATTCAATTATTATTCACTCCTTCCGGAACAACTGAAATCTGTTATTCTTACTATATTTACCCTTAGTAAGGCTAAGAAGTTTTCGACGTTTAAAATAAATAGTAAATGTAAATTAATTCGACCAAAGTGAAAGGTGCACTTACCTTGATGTGCTTTTTCACATTCTTATCTGAAATGGAGTGATTTTAATGGCAAGTGTGACAGGTATTGGTGGAGTGTTTTTTAAGTGTGAAAATCCTATAACTTTACGTAATTGGTACAAAGAAAAATTAGGTATTGAATCAGATGAGTACGGTAAAACATTTCTTTGGAATTCAACAAAGCCATCAGAAGTAGGAAGTACAGTGTGGGCACCGTTTACACAACAGACATCCTATTTTGAACCTTCTCAGAAACAGTTCATGATAAATTTCCGAGTTGATGATTTGATTGAATTAGTTGGAGAGCTACAAACCAAAGGAGTAGAAATTATAGCACCAATTATAGAAGAGAGTTATGGAAAGTTTGCTCACATTTTAGATTTGGAAGGAAATAAAATTGAACTATGGGAGCCTGTTGATGAAGTCATGTTAGATTGCTGAATCAAGAACAAAGTTGAATAAATAAAAACCTAGTTGAAACAGCCAAGTGCTACTTCAACTAGGTTTTCTGATTTTATTAAATCCATGTTTGACATCAAGCGTGAATCAATTTATACTAAGTTTAACTACTTTGTAAAACAAGGTAGTTAATTATTTGAATACTATCTTGTTTTACCATGTACCGTGTAGGAGGATAGAACATGTCACTTAGAAGTCAGCTGCTAAAAGGAATATTAGATGGTTGTGTACTGGCTGTAATTTCGAAAGCACCGGTTTATGGCTATGAACTTTCAAAGAAACTGCAAGATCTTGGATTAGGTGACGTTAGTGAAGGAACCATTTATCCTGTCTTATTACGCTTACAGAAACATGCACTAATAGTGGGGGAAATGAAACCTTCAGAATCTGGTCCCAACCGAAAATATTATTCGTTGACGCAAGAGGGTTTTGTAGCACTTGACAGAATTTCTTCAGAATGGCAACAACTATCGGTGCCGATTAATGCTTTATTAATGAAAGGAGAGAATCTTCATGAACGTTAAAGAATTAATCGAACAAAATAATGAAAAACGAAAAGACTTGAATGAGGAAAATAAAAAAACCTACACAGATTTGATGTTATACATTCGCACTAAGTTAACATTGTCTGAGAAGCAGTCAGAAGAAGTATTAATAGAAATGTTAGATCATTTATTAGATGCTCAAGAAGAAGGGAAGACGGCTAATCAAGTGTTTGGTGAAAATCCACAAATTTTTGCGGATGAACTCATTGAACAATTGCCGGAAGAAGAGAAGCGTGACATGGTCAAGTTTGTAGGACAGCTTGCCTTTAGCTTAGTGGGCTGGTTTCTAGTTGCGCGTGGGATAGTGTTGTTATTATTTTCTTCCTTTGTAGAAGTTAGCACTACTGTCTATATGATTCCGACCCTCATTATTTTTGGATTGCTTGCCTGTATTGTGTTTCTAGGTGTAAAAGTAATCTTTGGATTAATCCATCATTCACTCTTTAAAGAAAAATCGAATGATAAGATGAATATGGTCAAAGCAGGTTTGTTTGGGGGAGGGAGTTTCGCGGTTATACTAGCAGCTAATTATTACATCCGTGGTTTCGGTCCAACATTTGAATTTCCTTGGACAGCATCAATTGGAGCGGGTACCGTATTTTTATTAATTTCTTGGTTAATGAAATTCAAAACGAAGATTTAGGCCGGGGTAAAGATAGTATTCTTGCATTGTTTAAAAAGAGACTGACTCCAGACAGAGTCAGTCTCTTTTGGTTAATTATTACTCTTAAGCGCCTTCAAGACTCATCAATGTTGCTTCATACTCAACTAATGCTTCATCAAGTAATTGCAATCCTTCTTCAATTTGTTCTTTTGTCACAACCAATGGAGGGATCATTCTAATGACTTCTCCATGGTTTCCGCATAGATAGAATAAAACGCCTTTTGTAAGCGCTGAATCAAGGATTTTTAACAATCCTTCACCATTTGGTTCACCTGTTGCTGGATTAATAATCTCAATACCGATCATTAAACCTACTGCGCGGATGCTTCCAATAACACTGTGTCGTTCTTTCATACTCTCAAGCAGTTTGACTGCATAATTACCCATTTGTTTTGTGTTTTCAAGAAGATTTTCTTCTTTCATCACTTCTAATGTTGCTAGTGCTACAGAACAAGCGATTGGATTACCACCAAACGTTGTACCATGACTGCCAAGTGGCCATTGTTTCATTAGTTCACTAGACGCAACCGTTGCACTAAGTGGAAGGCCTGATGCAATACCTTTAGCAATCGCCATAATGTCCGGCGTCACATCAAATGTTTGCGCTGCAAACCATTCACCTGTTCGACCAAATCCAGTTTGTACTTCATCAAAGATAAGCAAAATTTGATGTTGATCGCAAATTTCTCGAACTTTCTTTAACCAGCCTTTTGGTGGAACGACATAGCCGCCTTCGCCAAGGACAGGTTCTAAAATTACACAAGCTACTTCTTCAGGTGTTACTTGATGGCTAAATAAAGAGGCGAAATCTTTTTCCAATTTCTCAATTGCGTAAGCCTCAGGGTCAGTTCCGGCTGGGCAATCTTTAATATTTGCGTAGGGTACTTGATATGTTAGACCAGATGGTTGCATAAATTTACGGTATTTACTTTTTGATGTAGTTACACTTAATGCTCCTAATGAACGTCCATGAAAACCACCTGTGAAGGACACGGCATAAGGGCGTTTTGTTACATACTTAGCAAGTTTAAGCGCACCTTCAACGGCTTCTGTACCACTATTAGCGAAGAAGAAACAATCAAGATCCCCGGGCATGATTTCGGCAAGCTCATCTGCTAAACGTAAAATAGATTCATACATAATGACGCCTGAAGGACCATGCATCAAACCGTCTGCAGCATCTTTAATTGCTTGAACCACTTTTGGGTGACGGTGTCCAACATTTGTAACAGCAATTCCAGACGTGAAATCAAGATATTTCTTTCCATCTACTCCGAAGTAATAACAGCCTTCTTCTTTGACAACCGGTAGATTTGGATGATCTTTCGCCATACTTGGTGCTAAGCGATTTGGCATATTTTTAACAAGATGATCCCATTTCTTTTCCATACAATTGACCTCCATAATCTAATTGCCATACTCTATAAGTTTACTAACAGGGAACAATGTCTTTATTTGATGGATTTCAAACTTTCTTCGCGTATTAGAGATAATAATTCGTCTTTATAATGCCCGAATTCTGGTGTACTTTTCATACTGAACTCTCTTGGTCTTTCAAGTGTAATCGGAATTTTCTTCTTTAATCGTCCTGGTCTTGCTGTCATGACATAAACAGAATCTGCTAAGAAGATGGACTCGTCTACATCGTGTGTAATAAACAAAATTGTCTTTTTAGATTCTTCCCAAGCTTTTAGTAATACTTCCTGCATGATGGTTCTTGTTTGGGCATCTAATGCTCCAAAAGGTTCATCCATTAATAAAATTTTAGGGTCATTTGCCAAAGCACGTGCTATAGCTACGCGTTGTTTCATGCCACCTGATAACTGTATTGGGTAATGCTTTTCAAATCCTTCTAAACCGATTAGTTGCAAGTAATGTCTCGCCAAATCATCGCGTTCTTTTTGAGAAACTCCATTTAACTTCAAACCGAATGTGATATTATCTTTGACATTTAACCAAGGGAATAAGGTATAAGATTGAAAGACCATTCCACGATCGGGTCCAGGACCATTAATTTCTTTACCATCCAGAAGAACTTGACCTGAATTAGATTCTTCTAAGCCTGCGACTATTCGCAAAATGGTTGATTTTCCACATCCAGAAGGTCCTAAAATAGTAACAAACTCACCATCAGCCACAGTGAAGGAAGTTTTTTCAAGTGCCGTGGTTTCTCCAGCTTTCGTTTTATATATTTTACCTACATCTCTAATTTCTAATTTAGGTGTAATGATTTGAGGAATAATAATCTCCTCACTTTTTGAAGCGAATTTTCCTGTTGTAGTGAATTCTGATTTTTGTGCAACCATGTTAAAAACCGTCCTTTCTCATCCAAGAAAATGAAGCTCGGTAGATGGATTTAAACATGATATCCGTAATAAGCCCAAGTAAACCGATAATTAATATACCAACAATAATTTTTTCGGGTTGTAGAAAACGAGAAGCTTGCATGATCATATAACCTAAACCACTAGATGCCCCAACAATCTCTGCTACTACTAAATAAGTCCAAGCCCAGCCAAAGGTAATTCGAAGTGTGTCAACGATACCAGGTAGGGAAGCAGGTAAAATGACTTTCGTGAAAATTTGTGCATTTTTTGCTCCTAATGTATACGAGACATCAATTAAATCGTTTTGTACATTTTTTGTAACATCCATCACCATAAGAGTAAGTTGGAAAAACGTACCTAAAAATATGACCGCCATTTTTTCTGTTTCACCAAGACCAATCCAGAGAATTAATAAGGGAATAAACGCTGAAGCGGGCATATATCGAATGAATCCAATGATAGGCTCAAAAGCTCCTTCCATTATGCGTAATGAACCCATCAGTATCCCTAATGGAATCCCAATTAATGCAGCAATCATAAATCCAGTAAATACTCTTGAAAAACTTATGCCAATATCAGCAAATATTTCTCCACTTACAAACATCTCAGTTGCAGTTGCTAAAACGGCTGTAGGAGTAGGTAAAAAGAGTGGATTTACAAATTCGCTGTAACTAAGTAGAGACCATATTCCAAGAACAAATATAAACGTTATAAATCCGGCTGATGTATAAATCTTTTTTGGTATTTCTTTATTTGGAGTTAACCATTTTGATGCCATTAAAACCCCTCCATCTATGTATCTATTTGGAATAAAGTAGAACACAAGAGGCATAAACGATGCCTCTTAAGTTAAACTCTGGAATATCGTTATTGGTTCAGAGAAAAACGATACTATACGTAGTCCATTACTCTATTCTTGAATAAAACTGCCATTAATTACATCGTCAGCCTTCAAGTCTTTTTCAAGCATATCTTGGTCTTTGTAAAACTGAATTGCATTATCTGCTGATTGATAAATCGAACCTTTTTCGTTTTCAGTACCAAATAATTTCGCGTTATCTTCTTGTGTAAAGAATTTCAATCCTGTTACTGTTGCTTCAAATTCCTTTACGTCGATCTTAAGACCTTTTGCCATAATTTCATTTGCTTCTTTTTCATTTTCTTTCCAGTAATCCATTGCTTCACCCATAGCTTTAACAAATGCTTTTACATCTTCAGGACGTTTATTAATAACGTCTTCTCTAAACGCAACCGAGTCAATGATAATACCAGGTAAATCTTTTGTTGATAATAATACTTTACCGTTCGCTTCTGCTCCTTTAGTTAACCAAGGTTCCCAAGTAACAGCGGCATCAACTTTTCCAGCAGCAAAAGCTGCCCCAGCATCACCAGCAGACATTTGAACGACTGTTACATCTTCTTCTGTTAATCCACCTTTTTCTAATGCAGTTAATGCAAGCATTTGGCTGGTTGAACCTACTTCAAATGCAATTTTTTTCCCTTTTAAGTCTTTAACATCTTTAATTTCCTTTTTAACAAGAATTCCATCCCCGCCGTATGAATCATCCAATAACCATACAACTTGTACTGGAATATCAGCACCTGCCAACGTTACTTGAACATCCAATGCTGTTGCCATTCCATCAATTTTCCCTCCAGCTAAAGTTGCTTTACGTTCGGCAAGTCCTTCAATAATTGATAGCTCAACGTCTAGACCATTTTTTTCGAAAAAGCCTTTTTCTTTAGCCAAGAACAGTGGTCCATATCCAGTCCAAGTAGGAAGCGTTACTTTTAACGGTTCTGATGACTTTCCATTTTCAGTTGCTTCAGTTTCTTTTTCTTTTCCGCAAGCGCCCAACGCAAGTAGTAACATAAGTGAACATAAAATTAATAACCATTTCTTCATCCCAATTTCCCCCTATTTCATATTCATAAGTGAGCTTCCATTAATGGCGTAGGCCATGGTAAGTGGTCCATGATGTATAAGTAATGTTAAGTAGTTCAATAAAGCAGCCCGTGCTATTTATGTGTTTCTGTAGCAATGCTCTCCGGGTTTACTAAACACCTCCTTTACTATTTTCTATTGCCATAACGGGATTAAGGCATTTTAGGGAAATTACTTTAATCGTTTTCTTCTATTATTGAAGGGTTAGAATATTTTTTTAACTTACGAACGACAGAAGGTTGGCTAATTCCTAATACATGTGCCATCTCTGTTGTTGTTTTATAACGTTTTTGGGCATTCAATAATACTTTCTTTTCAACAAACTCCAAAATATGAGGCAGGGTTTGTCCATCGAACTCAATGCCGATATGTTCTCCTTCGGAAGGTTGGTACTGTAAAGGTAAGTCTTGAAGACTCATTTTAGTTGATTCACTTCCAATATAGAGTCGTTCAAAGACATTTCTTAACTCCCGAAAATTTCCTTTCCATTCGAGTTGAAGGAGGTGGATAAAGAGTTCATCTGCTATGTTTTTTTCGGATTTATACTGTCCATTTAACTCTTTTAAATAAATAAAAATGGCTTTTTGTAGATCTTCTGGTCTTTCACGTAATGGCTTTAACTGAATAGGAGCGATATGAAGTAAATAGAATAGATCTTCTCGTAATTTACCTTGTTTCACTAACTCTTCTAACGGAAATTCACTCATCGCAATAATCCTAAAAGATGACTGTTTATGAAGAAGATTAAAAAGAACTGATTGGGAAGCAAGAGTCAAGTGATCAATTTCTTTTAGTACAAGTGAACCACCATCTGCTAGGGTTAAATAACCTTGTGACTTAGAGTCTGGATAACCGGTGAAAGCGCTTTTAAAAATTGTATCGGGTATCGAGCCACAATTAACTTCAATAAAAGGTCCATCACTTCGATTGCTTTGCGAATGAATAAATTTAGCTAACGATGTTTTACCAACTCCGCATTCACCTTGAATAACAATTGGCGCATCAATTCTTGCCATTTTAAGAGCTGTCTTTACCGCACGGGTTGAAGATTGACTGACCATAATAGAGCCATTTATTTGAATGTGTTGATCTCTTAAATGAGCTAATTCTTCTTTTACTTTTGACATTTCAGTTTCTAAATCTTGCAAGTACTCTTTCATGACAATCAACTCAGAAAGTTCATAGGAATAACTAATAACAAACTCGACTTCACGAAGATCATTGAAAAGAGGAATCCCTGTAATAAGTACTTTGCGACCAGATGGAGTCGTTTGTACGGTAACTACTTTTTTCTTTTGCTTAACTACTTCAGGTGTAATGGCAGGTGAAAAAATCCCTTGTGCTTCTAAGTCATAAACAGACTTACCTAAAAGCTCTCCTGGCGATAGGCCGTAATGTTCGCCACTAATTTGCGTTACTTTAATAATTTTTCCTTCTCGCGTAGTGATAATAATATCTTCGTCATGTGTATCTATGATTTCCTCATCGGTATTTGGAAGTAATAACATTGAATTCATTATTGAACTCCTTTATTCATTCTTGTATAAGACTATACAATACTGAATAATCTAATTACAAGTACAATTTAAATAATTCTAATAATTTATTTTTTATAAAGAATTAATAGGGAATTGCAAGTGTGAGATAATTCCCTGAAAATCAAAAAGACGCCCTATTAAGGCGTCTAGTTTAGGCGATTTTTGTTATGAATCACTCAGAATGAATGGCTTATTGCACTGTTTTTACAATTATTTCTTCCGGATGACTTTCCATGAAGTCATTGATATTTCTTCGAGTTCAGAAGCATCAAGTTTGAATGTTAAAGCACCTACATTGTCTTGTGCATGATGAACTTTAGTGGCACCTGGAATTGCAAAAACCGTCTCTCCGTGATAATGAATAGTCCAGTTTAAAGCAACTTGGCTAGCACTTACATTGTATTTTTCGCCAATCGCATCCAATAAAGAAATGAGGGGTTTAGTTTCTGCTAACCCAGATTCTTTAAACTTACGTTGATGTCTTCTTGGACCTTTAGCATCTTGAATTAACGAAGGATTATCATGAAATTTCCCTGTCAGCAATCCTTGTTCAAGAGGTGAATAGGCAATAATAGAAATACCAAGTTCCTGTGCGCGTTCTAATGTTCCGTTCTCTTCAATTCTTCGATCAAGTAAACTGTATTTCACTTGATTTGAGGCAAGAGTTTGGCCGTTATCCTTCAAAATTCGATGTGAATTGCCCATGGCTGAAGCGTTAAAATTACTTACACCAACATGCTTGATGTGACCGTCTTCCACAAGACTAACCATCGCTTTGATTTGGTTTTCTACAGAAGAAAGAGAATACGGTTGATGGATTTGATACAAATCAATCGGTCGGTTACTTAATGCTTGTTTTCGAGTCTCAATTGTTTTTGTAATAGAGTTCGCCATTCGAAACATCGGCCACCATTTGGTTGCAATTTTAGCATCGTCTGGTGAGGCTCCGATATTTTCAAGGGCTTTTGCTAATATCTTTTCGGACTCTCCACCACCATACACTTCGGCAGTATCGAACCAATTGATACCACCATCTAAAGAGGTTTTGATAATATCTTCCGTCATTTGGTCATCTAAAACGCCCCAAAACTTACCTACGACACCAGTCCCTTTACTAAACTGCCATGTTCCGAGCCCAAGGGGGGACAAGAGTAATTCTGTTTGTCCTAAAGGTCGCTTCTTTATGTTGTTTTGCATAGATTTCAATCCTCCAAAAGAGCATATATTGGGGTAAGTGTAACACTTTTTCTCTGAAGTTAGCGAATCTCTAACAGTTTGAAAGTTTCGTGAAATTACTACATAATAAAAATTAGCAAGTTTACTTCATAAGGGGGAAAAACGGTGAAAAATGATTTAGAATTTGATATGGAAATGGCAAGAGAATACGATAAAGGAATTCGTCGTGCTTTGCCTACTTATGATGCAATGTTTCGCATGGTTCAGTCCTTTCTACGAGCTCATGTAAAAGATGCAGCAAACATCTTAGTCGTCGGTGCTGGTGGAGGAAATGAAATCGTAACGTTTGGAAAAGCTAATCCATCATGGACTTTCGCGGGTGTTGATCCTTCTGAAGCGATGCTTGAAGTAGCGATGCAAAAAGCGAAAGATGAAGGCATTGAAGAACGAGTGTCAGTTTATACGGGGACGATTGAACAAATGGACTTTAAAGAAACATTCGATGCCGCTACCTGCTTACTTGTATTACATTTTGTAGAAACAGTTGAAGGTAAACTAAGTCTATTAAAAAAGGTAAAAGAAAATTTAGAGCCAGGGGCTCCTTTCGTTCTAGTGTCAATGTATGGAGATCAGTCTAAACCGGAATTTGATGAACGTATGAATTTATGGAAGTCAATCTGGTTAGATTTAACTGACTTAACTCAAGAGGATGTAGAAGGGATGGAGGAATCGGTTCGTGAACTATCTTTTATTCCGTCCGATCAAATTGAAGACCTTTTAGAATTAGCAGGATTTGAGAGGGTTACACAATTCTTTTCTACCACATTATTTGGTGGCTGGATTGCACATTCAACAAAGTAAAAAGACAGGGCTTAAGCCTTGTCTTTTTATTCTGTGAAGGGTGCTTGGAAATAAATTCAACTCATGAAAATCAGTGTTATTTAAGTTTTTTCGCTCAAACACCATATTGAATATGGCACCATCATAATCTGGATTTCCGTTTAAATCCTCAATCGGAGTTTCGATGATTAAATCCACTTCTTGTACCTTCCGTTGTTTCTTAATATCTTGCAGAACATTTACACAACTAGCGAGGGTATCTGCTTTAAACTCTTCATAAGATTCATCTTCAAAAATATAGGTAAATACGATGATTTTCATTTTGCCAGTTTCCTCATTAAATTCAATAAGCTTTAGTGCATCTTCCTCAATTTCATGGCGATATCCGAAGTTTTCCATGATGGAGTAGCTAATTATTTGATCCGATTTGCTGATTGTTGTCCTTTTTTCTTCCGAATTGGATTGTCCAGAACAGCCAGCAATTAAAGTTAAAAGGAATATCATAACTATTTTTTTCAATCGAACTCATTCTCCTTCAATTGGATTCGATAGAATTATAATCTAATAAGGAAGTAATTGGTATATATTTCATTACAAGTTGTTGATTACCTCAATTCCCAAAGAAATTCTCTATTTTAATCAACTATGTTGTAAAAAGGTTTCTACTTTTACTATAACGGGAACTTTACATATAAGATTACTAGTAGAGGAAGTGCCTTAAATGGATACAATATCAAAAACCGAAGCTAAGAATAAAATGAAGGAAGCAAAACCATGGGTACGTCGATTTGGGCGATTCGGCGATATGACAAAAGGCGTTGTTTACGGAATGATTGGAGTTCTAGCAGCACTTGCGGCTTTCGGACCTAGAGGGGATACCACAGGTGCTTCAGGTGCGTTACAATCCATTTCGGAAATGCCTTTTGGAGAAGTGGTACTATGGATAATTGGAATTGGTTTAATCGGATATATTGTATGGGATTTCATCAAAGCCATTAAAGATCCTGAAAACGAAGGTACGGATGCAAAAGGTCTCATTAAACGGACTGGTTATTTTATTAGCGGAATCATCTATGCGAATTTGGCTTTTGGTGCCATTAAATTGGCAAGTCACACTGGAAACGCAAGTGGTGGTGACTCCGAAAAAACGATATCTGCTAAGTTAATGGAACAACCATTTGGTGTGTGGTTAGTTGGTATAGTAGGCGCCATAATAATTGGGTATGGTCTGTATGAACTGTTAAGTGGGATTAAAGAGAAGTTTATGGAGAAATTCAAAACATATGAAATGAACGATAAAGAACTTAAAGTATCACGTATTTCTGGGAAGATTGGATTAATTGCACGTGGAGTAGTACTAAGTATGGTTGGATTCTTTTTTATCGAAACTGCCTATACCCATGACCCGAACCAATCGAAAGGTCTTGGAGGAGCTTTAGACGAGATGGCAAGTCAACCATTTGGTCAATTCTTGCTCGCAATGGTAGCGGTTGGTCTAATCCTATACGGTATTTATCAAATTATTCGAGGTCGTTATCATCATATGAATTTTGGCAACAAAGGAAAATAAAAAAGAGAACCATTCATACATGTGAATGGTTCTTTTATGTTTACACACTTAATAATTCAGAAGAAATAGAATGTGATAGTATTAGAAAATAGAAAGATTAGATACCTAATTAACGAACGAAGGTTCAGTAAAGGAAGAATTCATTATGCGTGTGTATGTAGCACTCGTTACTCTTAGTCTCATTTGGGGACTTTCTTTTGTATTTATTTCAATTCTTAGCGAACCCGCAGGTGTATGGGGGACCGTTTTTATTCGCTGTTTAGCTGGGGCATTATTATTATTACCATTATTATGGTATAGAAAAAAAGACATCATAAAACCTATTCCATGGAAACCATTATTAATAGTTGGTGTGATGATTGCTGGTTTGCCATGGGGATTGATTGCTCTTAGTCAAACTCAAATAGACAGTAGCCTAGCTGCCGTCCTAAATGCCTTTACGCCCATATTCACAGGATTAATGGGGTTACTGTTTTTTGGTTCCATATTACTAAAACAGCAATGGATAGGAATAGCGACTGGCTTCGTCGGCATTTTGATTATAATGGACTTTGATATTTCGTTATTATTTGGAGAAAGTTTTGTAGGAATTGGTACGATGATCATAGCCACCATGTGTTATGGTTTTTCTTCACATTACGTACGCAAACATTTAAAAGATGCAGGAATTATTTTTGTTACAACTTGTACGTTAATAGTTGGAGCATTTGTAGGTGGATTAATGATGATTTTTACAGAACCTAATCAATTACCTACGCTCTCACAAAATTTGAATGGTGAAATCCTATTTGCCATTATTGGGCTTGGTTTCTTTGGTTCAGGAATCGCCCATTTATTATTTTTCTATTTAATGAGAGAGCGAAGTCCAGAATTTGCGACTTCTGTAACTTATTTAATCCCAATTTCCGCTATTTTCTGGGGATATTTTTTATTAAAAGAGCCTATTTCCATTCATATGATTATTGGATTATTGGTCATTTTATGTGGTGTATATTTAACAACTCGCCCGAACTAACATCCAATTTTTTCTCGAAAAGAAATAACTTATAAAATCTTCAAAACCACAACTATGCTGTTGTGGTTTTTTCTATGTCAGCAGGAACATTTTCGATAAGGAACCTTTCCACTATATAATCTGGATTAAATCGAAGACTTTACAGGAATAGTAAAAAAGGAGTGGGAAACTTTTATTTGCTGCATGTTTTGCTTAACAAGCACATATAAAGAAATAGACATTCTAAATAGTCTCTATGAGAAAAGAATGTTTTTTAAAAAGTTTCCACAAAATACATAATATTCAAACTATATTATGATATGCTCATTTCCATACTAGCTTTTAGGAGGGAAAACGTATTGAAATTTAAAAAATATATAATCTTTATGGTAATTGCAGTGCTTGCATTTTTACCATTTCTAATTGAGGATAGTCAACCAAAAGTAATTGCTACGGATGAATATGCCCAGTTAGGAAATAGCATCAATAAAATCCTTCAAGACCAACGGCTCGATGGTGCTACAACCGGAGTCAGTATTCGAAAAGCTACTACTGGTGAAATTGTGTATGATCATTTTGGTGAAACTAGATTACATCCGGCATCCAACATGAAACTACTGACAGCAGCAGCTGCTCTAGAAACTCTAGGTGAAGATTACCGTTTCACTACGGAAGTGTTAACTGACGCCCAACTTAAGGGTGGTGTGTTGCAAGGTAACCTGTACTTGAAAGGGAAGGGAGACCCAACATTACTGAAACAAGATTTCGATGCTTTTGCCCAAAATCTTGTTTCTAAGGGGATAAAGAAAATTAACGGAGATTTGATTGGAGACGATACTTGGTACGATAAAATCCGTTTATCATCAGATATAAACTGGTCGGACGAATCTTATTATTATGCTGCCCAAGTATCTGCGCTTACTGCATCCCCAAATGCAGATTTTGATGCGGGTTCAGTCATTGTGGAAGCACATGCAAACTCAACTATTGGAGAGCAAGCTACAATTAAGGTCTCACCGGAGACTGATGTAGTGAAAATTATCAATCGCTCCACGACGGTTGCTTCAGGAACGAAAAATATTACGATTGAGCGGGAACATGGAACTAATAATGTCGTTATTGAAGGCACAGTTCCAGTTGGGGGAACCGTTACACGTGAATGGATTGCAGTCTGGGAGCCTTCATATTACGCGCTTGATCTTTTCAAGAAATCATTAACGGAACAAGGCATAAAGTTTGTTGGCAGTAAACCTAAGGTGACTTTGGGGAAAGCGCCAAAACAAGCTCAATTGCTAACATCAAAAGATTCGATGACGCTTAAAGAATTATCGATTCCATTTATGAAATTGAGTAATAATGCACATGCAGAGGTATTGGCTAAAGAGATGGGCAAGGTAGTATATGGTGAGGGAAGCTGGGATAAGGGACTTCAAGTGATTGGGGAAAATTCTTCTAAACTAGGTTTGGATATGGAGAGAATTATGATTCGAGATGCCTCAGGGATGTCACATATCAATTTGATTCCATCAAATGAAGTAACAAATCTTCTCGTTTCTGTTCAAAAAGAACCTTGGTATCCTACATTTTTAAATTCTCTTCCAGTAGCAGGTGTAGCTGAACGGTTTGTTGGAGGGACTTTGCGTAATCGTATGAAAACAGAGCCAACAGTTGGCAATGTCAAAGCCAAAACGGGAACATTAACGGCCGTTTCTGCTTTATCAGGATATGCCACTACGAAAGATGGAGAGTTGCTTGTTTTCTCGGTGCTCATTAACAATGACTTAGCTGCTGTAACTCCAATTGAAGATCAAATTGCCACTGCTATAGCCAACTATACAAAATAAAAATAACGACTAGCTTCCCAAATGAAAATGTGGGAAGCTATTTTTAGGTAGTACAAATACGAATTTAAGGAGACACAAATGTTAACGATTAAGCAATTAAAGGATATTGAAATACTTCAAAAAGAATGCGAAAGATATGACAGCTTACAACTAAAACTTAACTGGGAAATGCTACGTAGCCGTGAGACGGATCAATTTGATTTTCTAAAGTATGAAAATGAAGAATTGATCGCATTTTTGGGTGTATATTCATTTGGTTCAACTGCAGAAGTATGCGGAATGGTGAAACCTAACGAACGCCGTAAAGGTTATTTTAATGAGATGTTTAATAAAGCAAAAGAAACGATCAAAGATCAAGGTTTTAAGAAAGTACTACTTAATGCCCCAGCAAGCTCTGATGCAGCAAAAACATTTCTAGGCAAACATGGAGCTAGTTACAAATTCACTGAACATCAAATGCATTGGCAACCACAAATACTTGAAGCATCAGACGATTTCATTTTGAGACACGCAACGATAGAAGATATAGACATGAGAGTTCGATTGGATATTGAAGCGTTCGGAGTGCCAGAAGAAGACGCTAGAGCGATGGAAAGTCGGATTGACAGCGATGAAGACACCGATATGCTCATGATTATTGTGGATGACAATACGATTGGAAAAGTCAGAGTGAAACGTGAAGAAGGAGAAGCTTGGATTTATGGTTTCTCCATTCTACCCGAGTACCAAGGAAAAGGAATAGGACGAAATGTACTTCGTAAAGTTGTAAATGAACAAAATGAATTAGGACATTCCGTTCATTTGGAAGTCGAAACAAAAAATGCACACGCATTAAAGCTATATGAATCGGTAGGATTTAAGGCAGTACATGCACAAGATTACTATGAGTACAAAATAAAAACCGACTCAAAGTGAGTCGGTCCGATTAAAGTGTATCTAATTTTTCATAAAAAAGCGAAAGCATCATTTGGATTTGATTAATATTCTTTTAACATATTGCTTTTCTTTTCATCGTTAAACTCAAGAACTTCATGTGAAGGGTCATAAGATTCACCATAGAAATGTTGATCTTTAAAAGTATGAATGTTTTCATATGTCCATTTCATGGCTTTATAAATATCTAATTCATCTTCATTAACTGGAGACCAATATAAAATTTCTAACACTGTATTTTCGCCTGTCGCGAGTGATCGTCGAATGTAACCTATGCGTGATGCATGTTTGAAGTCTTCACGAGCATAGAATTTAAGACGTTTTTCAGTGTCGGTATCTTCATAATTTACTGGTTCCACTTCGAGTAATATAGGTTTGTTTTTTTCTTTTAATTGATTTAATAGCTTACGACCTAATCCTTCACCTCGAGCATCTTTAGATACAAATAAGTAATCAACAAATACAAAATTTTCAAACTCAACGTACATAAGTACGTGTTTTGGACCTTCATCTTTTATATAAACATTACCTTTTTCAGCTAGTAATGTTTCCATGTGCTCTTTTGATTTCATTTCTTCAACTGGGAAGTATTGATTGAGTTTTTCGTACCAATTCATTTAAACAGTCTCCTTAAAAGTGTATTTACGCGGAGTTTTTGTTTGTGAAGTATCTTAAGAGGAAAAAAGTAGGCGATAAAAAATCCTCGGTATTATATTTACCCACTTTTCTAGATGTCTAAACATTTTTCTGAAAAGTTTTTATTTGAAGCTAATAGTTGATCGGGAAAGTTGTCAATTGGAAAGAAACCCGACCTAAAAGTTTCTTCTTTGTTTGCTTGAAGTGTTCCTTTAAAGGTGTTTGTTCGATAAACCACTGTTACTGAATAAAATTCATTACCATTATCAATTTTAAAATAATAGTCTGGACCAGAAAAAACGTGAAGTAGTTCTAAATTTGAAACGAATAATCCAGTCTCTTCTAAAACTTCCTGACCCACCTGGTAAACCGAATAATCCTGGTTTACGTTCTTGCAACAGTATTTCATTAAATTCATTTTGAATGATGACCAACGCTCCCGGTAAGATAAGGGAAAGGTTTCCCGCATATTGACGTATTTCTTGATAATATTCTATGATTTTATCCTCCCTAAAACATTTATACTATGTATACCCTTTATTGCCAAAAATAACTTATAATAAGAGTCACAATCATATTCAAGGACGTGAAATTTTTGACGAAAAAGCTTTGGTTTCAAGTAGGAGTAGGAATACTACTCGGGTTAGTTATTATTAGAATGTTTATAGAAGTAAAAGGAATTTTCTCACCGCTGTTTATTATCGGTCAGACAATCTTCCTACCACTTTTACTTGGGGGAGTATTATTTTATTTAACAAGACCGATTCTGAATTTTTTAGATTCAAGAGGATGGAAGAGATGGACAAGTTTATTAGCCATCTTTGTAGCATTGGGTCTCATTTTCTGGATATTCTCATCCATCATTGGTCCTGCAATAACAAAACAAGTTAACCAATTAGTTGAAGAGGCACCTGCAATTACACAAGGCGTAGAAGACATGATTAATTTTGTTATAAATCAAAAGGACCGGCTTCCAGATTCTATAGAGCAATCAATAAACGATCAATCTAGTAAAGCAACAGATATTGCTAAAGGATTCAGTAATTGGGTAGTTGTATTCGTTCAAAGTATTGCTCAAGGGTTATTTGCATTAGTATTAGTTCCGTTCTTTCTTTTTTATATTTTGAAGGATCATGAAAAGTTCGCCCCTTTTATTGCTAACTTCTTTAGTGGCGAACGTAAAACATGGATTCGCAAAACTCTGGTGGACATCGATGGGACTTTAAAGGCATACATTCAAGGTCAGCTTGTGGTTAGTGTTGCAGTTGGGATTTTGTTGCTGATAGGCTACTTTATAATTGGTCTAAAATACGCACTCCTTTTAGCGTTTTTCGGATTGTTAACAAATGTTATTCCGTTTTTAGGTCCTTTTATTGCCGTCATTCCCGCATTGATTATTGGTTTCATTCAAGAACCACAGATGGCCATTTATGTAGCAATAATCATGCTTATCGCACAACAAATTGAAAGTAATTTAATTTCGCCAAACGTAATGGGAAGAGCACTGGATATTCATCCTCTAACCGTCATAACCATTATTTTAGCTGCAGGAAATATAGCCGGTTTATGGGGGGTCATTTTAGCTATTCCTACGTATGCAGTTATTAAAACAATTTTGAAAAATGCTTATGCTAGACGATCAGAAATTAAAGAAGCAGCAACATCAACGGTAGAAGAAGAATAGCAAAACAAAAAAACCCGGTCACTGGAGCGACCGGGCTTTGTTTATTTTGGATATCTTTCTTCACTTACTGAAGTGTCTTTAGAATGACTTTTATATTCTTCGTCTTTAACTTTTTGATTTAATTCCTCAACGGGGACGGCATCAACTGTTTGCATATCTTCATGCATATCGAAAAGACTTTCTTTTTCTGTTTCAACTAAATCGGGATTGTCTAATTCACGGCCTTTTTGATTTTTGTGTTCTTTATCATCAAAAGGTTTGTTCGTCATATCAATCCGTCCTTTCACATACTTATTTTCTCACCATATTAACTAACATGTGAGCTAAAGCATGTTGTTGATCTTTGTCGCCTGACTTCCATAATTCTTGTAACAAGTTTTCTTCACTGTTTTTTGGCTCTTCATTATTTGCTAAATATCCAGCTACTTTCTCAGCTGTTTTCGCTAGTTGTTCTTCACCCAGACCTAGTTTTTCACCCATTGCAACTTTGTCGCCAAGATAAGATTTAAAGGTTGAAAAATTCGCTAAAATTTCATCTTTCTTTTCAGGACTAACGTTGTTTAATTCTTCTTGAACTTTACCTTGAATGTTTTCCATGTCGTAGACACGCTCCTTTTCATCTTCTTAGGTTAGGTTTATCCTAATTCCACTCAAGTAAAACATCTCAATGTGTAAAATGGGTATTTCATCCTATTCGTGAGGGCAAAAACCACATTTTAGCAAACCAGGGACATCTTTTGAAAAACAACATGTCGTACGAACTGTGGTATTCAATAATTGAGCAGGTTCTAAACCTTTTAAATACGTGTTGAAGAGAGATTTTGGAGCTATTCCATCCCAAACTTCATCTGATTTTAATATTTCCAAATCTATTTTGGCTTGCTTTGAAGTAGAGGGGGGGGAGAGCATAACTGCATAATGCCACAACAGAAATCCAAATACATTTTCCCATAATGTTAAAGGAGAAACAGATGAATGCTCACGGATTTTTATAAGCAAGCTATGTATTTGATCCTTTAATATTTTTCGGATTATTACTTGACGAGGCTCGTTTTCAATATCGACATAGTGATTTTTATTGATATACATGCTGATGCCTTTATTTCCGTATTCCACATTTGCAGCAAACTGTAAGTCATCAAGTTCACCTAACCATACTTCATCGTAAGTGGCTAACATGACAAATTGTGTTGATGCAAACATGCCATAGCGACGCATGAGATAAGAGGCGGCAACGGTTCTGTTGTCTATCCCTGTAACTGCTTGTACAACAGACAAAAAATCAATGTCTTGTAATTGTTTCAGTGTAAATAATGGATGAGCTGGTGGAGTTACATAGGTGCTGTACATATTTAATTGTCGGATTTGATCGTTCGTTAAAGTAGTCATAAATTAAGTATACAAAATTTTACCGAATAAAGTATTGACTTGTTAAGTGATAATGATTATCATTATCGTATAAGAGAATTTCTTTCTGAAAATTAGGGAAGAAACCATGTCAGCGACTTTTCTCCAAATCGACGCTGATTAACTTCAAACTTAACCCCCCTCATCGTTAAGTTGTGGAAGTCTAGATTATCGGATCCGTGCTCAATGCATGGATTTTTTTTGTTTCAGTGACTATTTTTTTATAGTTTGTTGTGACAATTTATATAAAGGATGATTGATTTCTTTGATGTAAGAGGGTTTTCAGTGCTCTTCTGACGCATCTTTTGTTGCACTATAATCTAGAGAATAAAGAGGGGAGCAACGAAAGCATCCAAGCTGCAAGATTAACTGTACTAGTAAAAGGGGGACGTGACAAAGTCACATCCCCCTTTTACATATTTATTAAATAAAGGTGCAGCATGGTGCTTTCAAAAGCTCACCGGAAACCTGCGTATTTTTGTCGCTAAAAGGTTCTCAGTTTGCTTATTTTTATTATGCTCCTGTAGCTGCGTGTAATTCAGGTACTACACAGCGTCCGCGTCCAAAAGGAATACAATGAGGTGTACCGAACATTGGATCTTTGGAAACCTGACACTCCATTCCAAAAACAGAACGTACTAAATCACAAGTAACAATATCCTCAGGTTTTCCTTGTTCATGAACTTTTCCATCTTTAATAGCGATGATATTGTGTGCATAACGTGAAGCTAAATTTAAATCATGTAACACCATCACAATGGTACGATTTTTTTTCTCATTTAATTCAAATAACAAATCTAATATTTCTATTTGGTGTGTCATGTCTAAGTAAGTTGTTGGTTCATCGAGTAATATGATCTCGGTATCTTGTGCAAGTGTCATGGCAATCCAAGCGCGTTGACGTTGACCACCAGATAATGTATCAACTGCACGGTCACGTAAATCGCTAATGCAAGTTGCTGCCATAGCTGCTTCAACTTTTTCTGTATCTTCTTCTGTCCAGCGCTTTAACCATGATTGGTGTGGATAACGACCTTGTTTCACCAAATCATGAACCGTTAAACCTTCGGGTGATACAGGGGATTGTGGTAAAATACCCATTTTTTTCGCAACTTCTTTTGAAGACATACTGTGTACATCTTTTCCTTCTAATAAAACAGAGCCATTTGTTGGTTTTAATAGGCGTGCAATCGAACGAAGAAGTGTAGACTTCCCACAACCATTGCTACCTACAAAAACAGAAATTTCTCCACGGGGTATATGTAAATCCAAATTCTCAAATAATAATCGATCTGTATATCCAATTGATAGGGATTCAGTTTTAACAGCAGTACCCATGATTGTATAGCCTCCATCGAACTGATAGGTATTCTCACTGTGGTTATCATATCACATAATTGTCATCAAGTGAGAATGATTTTCATTGTTTGTTGAAAAGTCGTTTCAAACTTGTGAACAAGACAAAGGAACGAAAGAATAAGTAGTTACGTTCATAAGAACGAAAGGCGAGGTATCGGACAAAACAGCTAAGAAGATAGTTATAGATATGGCTAGTTAGATTCCCGACGATACCAGTAGAATTATATGCCACTTGGTGCCATAATAGGCGTAAAATTGGCCAAAGAAAACATCTTATTGAGTTCTTGGAAAAGCAATTTTTAATCTGTTACTGGAGACTGGGGCAATAGTTATAATGATAAAACAAAAAAACAAGCAAGATCTGTCTAAGAGACGGATCTTGCTTGTTTTTGTTTCAAGAGTTTTGTGTAAAAACTGTGTAAAAAGAGTCCAATAATAATGATAACTAGCCCGATAAACGCTACGGGTTCAGGTAAAGGAACACCTAGTAACATCATTTCGCCAGCTATTACAAATAAAATTTGTGTAGCTTGGGTTGCTTCAACTGCAGCAAGTTTCCCTTGATTCTCTCGAACACGATCTGTAGCCATGAAAAACAAGGTAGTTGCAATTACTCCTGAACTAATGCCAACTATCAAACTTTGGAAAACTTGGCTACTAGAAGGAAGGCCGACAGAAAAGGCAGCATAAACTGCTAGTAAAATCCAGACCGGAAGTGATGCGATTGTCATCCCAAGGACGCGACTAATCGAATCGAGACGGCCCCCAGTTAGTTCCATCATTTTACGATTACCAAGTGGATAGGCAAATGCTGCAACCAACACTGGAAATGTTCCGAGCACAAGTGTACCTGTGGACACGTTGTTTGCATGTGGAATTTGAATTAGTACAATTCCAATCAAGATGACCATGGAAATGACAAGTGACACTAAAGGGATTTGTTGTCTAAACTTACGAATCCCATTAGAAGTATGAATCGTTATAAAAAACAGAGGGGCTAATAAAACACCAGCTATAATTGTCACTTGCCAGGTTCCCGAAATTAGCCAACCAGGACCGTAAGCAGCTGCATATGTAATAGGTGCATAGAACAAAACAAATGCAACAAAGCTCCAACCAAACCAGGGAAGAGGTCGACTCTTCATTTCAGCTAGGAGTGTTGCCATTCCTCCTCGAAGTACAACGATTAACATTAAAAAAGGTACCATGAAGAAATACCGTAATGAAGCACTCCACATCCAACTTCCTCCGGAAAGTTCCATTGATCGGTTTAAAATAAAAGTTACCGCAAAAAATAAAGATGCCAAGATTCCAAGCCCTATTTCTTTCAAGAATTCAACCCTGTTACTTGGTTTTCAAACAGTTGAATCATTTCAATCATTACTTGTGTAGCCTTTTCCATGTTATCAACCGAAATATATTCATATTTTCCGTGATAGTTTTCACCACCTGTGAAAATGTTTGGAGTAGGTAAGCCCATATAAGACAATTGAGATCCATCAGTTCCGCCACGAATCGGCAGGACTAAAGGATTAATAGATAGATTTGTCATTGCTTGATGTGCGATATCTACAATTTCTTTGACGGGCTCAATTTTTTCACCCATATTGTAATATTGGTCATTTAGTTCAACTGTAATAGCTTGTGAACCATACTCTGCTTTAATTTCAGCCACTGCTTTTTCAAACAATGCTTTTTTTGCGTCGAATTTTTCCCGATCAAAGTCACGAATTATATATGACAACTGTGCTTCTTCTACATGACCGCTGAAATTCATTAAGTGTATAAATCCTTCATAGCCTTCAGTCTTTTCAGGCACTTCAGTTGCCGGCATATAAGATTGGAACTTCATCGCAATAGTTAAGGCGTTGACCATTTTGTTTTTTGCAGATCCAGGGTGAACGCTAGTTCCGCGTGTGATGACTTTTGCCCCAGCAGCGTTAAAACTTTCAAATTGTAGTTCCCCAAGAGGACCTCCATCCATCGTGTAAGCATATTTTGCATCGAATTTTTCAACATCGAATTTATGAGGTCCGCGACCAATCTCTTCATCAGGAGTGAAGGCAATTCTGAGTTTGCCATGTTTGATGTCTGGATTATTTATCAGATACTCCATAGCTGTCATTATTTCAGCAATACCCGCTTTATTGTCGGCACCAAGTAATGTCGTGCCATCTGTTGTTATTAAAGTGTGACCGATATAATTGTTAAGCTCAGGAAAATCGGTAGGAGACATTACTGTTGTTTCGTTTAATGAAATGTCGCCGCCTTCGTAGCAATCGATGCGCTGAGGATTCACATTTTTCCCAGTGTAATCCGTTGCTGTATCAACATGAGCTAAGAATCCAATTGTAGGCAATTCATGGTCTATATTTGAAGGTAATGTAGCAAATAAATAGCCATTATCATCAAGTGAAATGTCTTCCATTCCGATCGCAGCCAACTCTTTTTCAAGTTCATGGAGTAAGTCCCACTGACCTGGTGTTGAAGGGCAAGTTGAACTGTTTGCGTCAGATTGTGTATCAATTTTTGCATAACGCACGAGGCGTTCGATTAATATTTCTTGCATGACATTCCACTCCTTAATTTCATAAATCTATTATTAGTTTATCATTTTCAGAATCATCTAGGAATATTGAATGCTATTAAAAATCAGATAGGATATTTTTTAACCTAATAAGAGGCTGCTGCCAAACAGGTAAATGTAAGAAATATAGTAAATCCTCTTAGAATTCCTGTGGAGATGTCGTTTTTTTCTTTTTCATAACAGTAGACACTTTAGGTTCAGTTCCTTGCTTTATACGTAGAATGTTTTCTCTATGTTTCCAAATAGCTAAAGTGAAAAGAGCTAATGAGATGAAGTTCGGCCAAAATCCTCCCATAAACCAAAATACATAAACCAATAATGTAAGGTATAAAAAAAGAACGCCAATTGGTAAATAGTCTGTTATGAGAGTTATTAATATGAGCAAGGTCAATCCAATACAGCCCATTCTCCAATCGACAGCAAACATAATCCCAATGATTGATGCAGTTCCTTTGCCACCATCAAAATTCATCCACAAAGGATAATTATGTCCGATAACGACAGCTGCTCCTATTAATAAAAGTAGAGTAGGTGTGTAGCCATTAAAGAGACTTTGTGTATCTAAAATATTGGCCAATAATAGAACGGCGATAAATCCTTTACCAATGTCAAATAACGCAACTAAAGCCCCGAATTTCCATCCTAACACGATGGTTGCATTAGACGCCCCAGAATTCTTTACACCTTGATCTTTTACATTAACCCCTGAAATCCATTGTGCGATGTATGACCCATGTAACCCCCCAATTAAATAGCCTGATAGGATAATCATGAGTGACAATAAAGCAAGATTCAAAATCTCAACTCCTTTTTTCTTCTCACTCTTTAAACGTTTGACTATTGGATGAAGTTTCAAAAAAAATAATTATTTCTTGACTTTTTCTTCCTGGAAAACATATACTGTTTCTCAAGATGGAAAATTGAATCAAATACTCTTATCAAGAGCGGCAGAGGGACTAGGCCCTACGATGCCCAGCAACCGGCAAGTGATGAACTTGCAAAGGTGCTAATTCCTACAGATTTCTTCATGTGGATCTGAAAGATAAGAGGAGGTATACGCAATTGCGAGCCCCCTCTTCTTAAGCGAAGAAGGGGCTTTTTGTATTCCAAAACTCCTCTTTCGCCTCCACACTTCCATCTAAACCACAAATCAGGAGGGAAAAACAATGACTAATCTTCAACCAGAAACGCTACTTTTACACGGAGGGCAAGAGCCGGATCCGATTACTGGCTCACGTGCGGTACCAATTCATAAAACTACTTCTTTTGTTTTCAAAGATACAGAACATGCTCAAAAACTTTTTGCGCTGCAAGAAGCTGGAAATATCTATACGCGTATAGGCAATCCAACAGTCGATGTATTTGAACAGCGTGTTGCTTTGTTAGAAGGGGGTACAGCTGCAGTAGCTTTATCAAGTGGAATGGCAGCGATCGCTTTTTCTATTTTAAATATAGCAGGAGCAGGAGATGAAATCATTGCTGCTAGTAATTTATATGGTGGTACTTATAATTTGTTTGCTAAAACACTTCCAAAGTATGGAATCACTGTAAAGTTTGTCGATTCAACTAATCCGGAGAATTTCCGAGGAGCCATTTCTGAAAAAACGAAAGCCATTTTTGGGGAAATTATCGGCAATCCAAGTCTCCATGTTCTAGATATAGAAGCTGTGTCTACTATAGCCCACGCGCACGGAATTCCGTTAATTGTTGATAATACATTTGCTACTCCATATGGAAGTAATCCTATTGAATATGGTGCTGATGTAGTAGTACATTCAGCAACAAAATGGATTGGTGGACATGGTACTTCAATTGGAGGTGTGGTAGTTGATGCAGGAAAATTCGATTGGAATAGCGAGAAGTTTCCTGAGTTTACGGAACCAGATACTAGTTACCATGGATTGCGTTATGGGATTGACGTGCCTCAAGTTGCATTCGCTATTAAACTTCGAGTTCAACTACTTCGTGACTTTGGTCCATGTCTAAGCCCAGATAATGCCTTTGCTTTCTTGCAAGGTCTCGAAACGTTACATTTACGTGTGCCGAGGCACAATGAAAATGCATTGGCGGTAGCTAATTTTCTAGAGAATCATCCAGCGGTGGAGTGGGTAAGTTTCAATGGATTTGAATCTCATCCATCTCATCAATTAGCTAATAAATACTTGAAGAATGGATACGGTTCAATTGTGAATTTTGGAATTAAAGGAGGACGAGATGCAGGGCGTAAAATCATCGATAACGTCCAAATCTGGTCTCATGTTGCCAATGTAGGAGATGCCAAATCGCTTATCATTCATCCGGCTTCTACGACACATCAACAGTTAAGTGGAGAAGAATTAAGAAAGTCAGGTGTCACAGAAGAATTGATTCGACTTTCAGTGGGATTAGAGTCGGTAGAAGACTTATTAGCTGATTTAAGGCAAGCAATAGATCAAGCAATCGTCGTACCGATTTAACTTGGAGGTGGAATTAGTGGCAACAGGAAGTGTAGAAATCGGAAACTTCCAAACAGAGTCTGGGAATCTACTGGAACAAGTTGAACTTTCATATGAATCTTGCGGTCCATTAGATGCACCTGTTATTTTAGTTTGTCATGCTTTGACTGGAAATCAATATGCTACTGGAACTCAGGAAAAACCAGGTTGGTGGAGTGGAATGATTGGGCCTGGAAAAGTTATTGATACGAATGTATTTCAAGTAATTACATGGAATGTTTTAGGGGGGTGTTCCGGTTCAACTGGTCCAGCTACAATTAATCCTACAACGGGTGAACCATATCGCTCATCCTTTCCAACCATTACAATTCGAGATATGGTCCATGCTGAAAAACAAGGATTACTAGCTTTGGGAATTGATAGACTTCATGCAGTAGTTGGAGGGTCGCTTGGTGGGATGCGTGTGCTGGAGTGGGGACTACTCTACCCAAAAGATATGGATTTACTGATTCCATTAGCAGTTACCCCTTATTTAAGTGATACAGGTATTGCCTTTAATTATATTGGC
This sequence comes from Paenisporosarcina sp. OV554, assembly GCF_003058165.1. Taxonomy (GTDB): domain Bacteria; phylum Bacillota; class Bacilli; order Bacillales_A; family Planococcaceae; genus Paenisporosarcina. The sequence continues at coordinate 188,840 of NZ_QBUC01000002.1, forward strand.
ATTCATGCAATTGAAACAGATGCAAACTATTGCAATGGAAACTATAAGAGTTCATCAGATATAAAAGGGTTTGAAACAGCACGCATGGCGGGGTTAGTCACTTATCGTAGTGAACAATTACATAAGGACCGTTTTGCAAGAAAGACCAGAAGTGATGGTTTGTTCGAAATCGAATCCTATATGAAATACCAAGGGACAAAACTGACGGAACGTTTTGATGCGAACAGCTATCTTACCTTGTTACGGGCAATGAACACTCATGATATCGGGAGGGATAGAGGCGGTATAGAAATAGCGGCGAAACAATTTGAAGCAAAAGTAATCACCATAGCATTCACACATGATTTACTATATCCACCTGAGGACATTTGCTCTTTTGCGCATCTGGTTCCTGATCATCATTTCTGCATGGTCAACACACGATTTGGTCATGATGGCTTTCTGACTGAATTTGAGACATGGGGAAATATAATAACTGTTCACTTGGGGGTAAAGTTATGGCAACGATTCAAGCAGCAATCTTAGGTTTTGGAACAGTTGGTCAAGGCATATTCCAAATACTTAATGAAAGAAAACATCAATTAAAACAATCATTAGGATTGGATATAGAAGTAAAAGCCATTCTAATACGAGAACCAACAAAAAGTCGTATGGCAACGCCAGGCGTTATGGTAACTGACAACTTTCAAGACATTGAAGACATTCCCGATATTCAAGTTGTATTTGAGGCAATTGTAGGTGAAGAACCGGCATTTCAATATCTATGTAGGTCTATTCAAAAAGGCTGTCATGTGATTACAGCTAATAAAGTAATGTTCTCAAAGTATGGTTTAGAATTACAAGAACGAGCAAAAAGACAAGGTGTCCATGTCGGATATGAAGCAACTACAGCAGGGGGCGTACCAATAATAAAAACCTTGAAAAACCTTCTGCTAGTGAATCAGGTGCATAGAATTCAAGGGATATTAAATGGAACATCAAATTACATTTTAACTCAAATGCGAATACATGAAAGCTTGTTTCATGATGCCTTAGAAGAAGCAAAGGTACTTGGCTATGCAGAGTCAGATCCTTTTAATGACATTTCTGGTCAAGACGCATTTCGAAAGCTTATGATATTAAGTACTTTGGCATTTGGTAAACAACCGAATTGGGATGATGTAACGATTGATGGAATTGCTGATATTACACTTGAACAAGTACAAAGTGCAACAAGAGAAGGTTTGCGTTTCAGGCATGTGGCAGAGATTATTGAAGAGCAAGACGGGTCTTTACATGCAAGCGTTGGTCTAAGATTAGTAGATCCCGAGCATCCGTTGTATGCAGTTGAGGGTGTAAACAACGCAATTGCGCTTGATACAAATTACATTGGGACTTTAACTTTAATTGGACCAGGAGCTGGTAAATTTCCCACAGCAAGTGTCATGGTGGAAGATTATGCAGAAATCATAGGAAAACACGCTCAATTTTTAGTTACCTTATAAGAAAATAGAACCGTTGCATTTGTCTCCATGTGGAGGGATGCAACGGTTTTTATGTATGAAAAAAACAAAAAAATATCGTTAATCATTATATAGAAGAAATACGTTCATAATATAAAAAATTTATTATCTTGATATCAGGATATGTGGTAATAGATGGAAAAAATAAAGAATCGATAGTCCTATTTAATACCAAATAAAGGGTGAAAAACGGATAATTTGATTTAACCTGGAAATAAATTCACTTTTTGGAATGGCTATATATCAACGTTGATTGAAGTGGGTGAAAATTAATGACATAAAGTAGGTTTATTTACATGGTACAAGAGAACTAGCATATCAAGTTGGTATAGTTAGCTAACTTTGACATTTTAGAAAGGTAAATGGTAAATAGTAAGTGACCTTATACATAATTAATACAGCATTATACCTATTTCGGTATAAATCACCATTTTGAAATGAGGAATTGTTAAATGTTAGAGGCAAAAAGGAGAGCGGCTATATTTTTTATTTTGGCATTTATCTTAGCAGCTGCAACTGGATACATGGTACTGCAAAAAGTAAAGGATTTAAATTCTGATTTAGGTGCAATGACAAAGATTTATGTAGCAAAAGCGGATATTCCATCAAGGACAGTTATTCAAAAGAATCAAATCACCGTAATGGAGTTACCTAATAAGTTTGTTACTGAGTCGCATATCACCTCTTTTGGTGATCTGGAATCTCAAGTATCAGTCGTCCCTCTTTCTAAAGGTGACATGATTACACGAAATATGATTAAACCAGCTTCCAATCTACAAAATGAGAACAATAGATTAGTCACTTTGCATCGAACGGATAAAGTTCAATTCGATCAAGTAATCGAAGCACTAGACCGAGTAGATATTATTGTATCTACTGAAAATAAAGGCGAGCGTAAGACATCTGTTTTCATGAAAGACGTTGTTGTCCGATTTTCTCAAGGTTCTGGTGAAAAATTTGCGGGTGTTGCAGTCGAAGTGACGGCTGAACAAGCACCGAAACTTATACATATGCAAAACTATGCTGATCACATTCGTATATTAAAAGCTAACGTTGGCCAAAACAGTGTACCTTCCGAAGAAACAGAAGAAAAAGAGGCACGACAGGAAGAGCCTGCAAAGAAGAAAGTTGAAGAAAAACCAGCGACAACACCTCCTAAAGAGAATGCTACTAAAAAAGAAACACCGAAAGAAGGACCTACTTCCGGGAGTGGACAGTAAGATGGAAAAGAGGCTGACGTGATGGAACTATCGGCAAATATCTTAATTGTTAGTGAATGGGAACAGAATACAGTGCTATTAAAAACGATTTCTGAAAGCTTCTCAAAACAAGTAACTAGTGTGAAATATTCAGATGCTATAAGAGAAATGAACCGAGAAACTCGTGACATTGTCATCGTTTCTCAATCGGAAACGGAAGCGTCTGTAGAGTTAGTCCAATCAATACGAATGGTCAATCCGGCTTGTCTCCTATTGTTTGTTGCAGTTGCTTCTGACTTTACATTGCTCCGAAATATTATACGTTCAGGTGCGGATGAATTTTTCGTCTTTCCAGATGAAACTAGTTTATTCACAAGTAGATTTCCAACAATCGTCCAAAATTATGAGATCAAAAAAAATTCAATGGAAGAAGCCGCTGTAACTTATGGACGCAATCGAGGACAAATTCTGTCATTCTACAGCGGAAAAGGTGGAAGTGGACGTACATTGATTGCTTCCTCAGTTGCTCAAACTTTAAAGCTCGAGTCAACGGCTGAAGTGATTTTGATTGACTTGAACACCCAATACGGTGGGATTGAAAACGTCTTTTCCATTGAATCCAACCGATCGCTAGCTGATTTAATGCCTGTTGTTGAGGAATTAAATGAAAGCCACATTCGGAATGTATCTGAAACACAGGTGGATTCCAAATTGGAAATTCTCATCAGTCCTTGTGATGCGGAGATTGCAGAATCGATTGATGAAGAGTTTATTGCCAAATTGATTCGTACATGCAGACGTTCATTTGACTACGTTTTAATTGATCTGCCAAGTCATATGAATGGACAAGTCGTTACAGCTTTAGAAGAGTCTGACAAAGTTTTTTACATATTAGCGCCCGAAACATCAGCCCTCAAAACGTTAAAGCAGTTCGAAACATTAAGCACAAGACTTGGCATTCCATTGGCAAATCGTATGGAAATTGTACTGAATGAACTGTCCAAAGAAAACGAAGTCCAGCAAAGCGATTTGAAAAACGTGCTACGTTTTCCAGTGGCCGCTTCCATTCGCAGGGACATTAAAGGATTGCAACCATATATCAATAAAGGGATGCCTGTCCGGAAAGTCCAGAAAGAACGTAAATTAATCCCATTTGCCAAAGATATTCGTAAGTTTGCACGAGATGTATTAAAGCAATAGGAGGTGAAGAGGGATGAGCTCACTGTTTGAAAAGAGAAAAGGGAAGCTTGTGCAGAAAAAGCCAACCTCTTACGAATATGAAAACCACCTCGTCGATGAATTAGTCGAACATTATAAGGCCCGTTTATTGCGAGACACAAACTTGGAAGCTTTAACGCAGCTGTCTTCAGGTGAAATGCGGTTGCGAATTGAGCAATATGTTTCAACTTTTATGTCCGAAGAAAAAGTCATTATTTCAAGGCATGATAAAGAACTTTTAATTACGAGAATATTAGATGAGTCAGTCGGTTTCGGTCCGCTCGAACCGCTCATAAATGATCCGGATATCACGGAAATTCTGATTAATGGGTACAAGGAAGTTTATGTTGAAAGAAAAGGAAAACTTCAAGAAGTACAAATTGCATTCCGGAACGATGAACATGTACGGCATATTGTGGATCGTATCGTCGCACCACTCGGCAGACGAATCGATGAAAGCTCACCAATGGTAGATGCCAGATTGCCAGACGGCAGCCGGGTAAATGCAGTTATTTCACCGATCAGTTTATCGGGCACACTTGTTTCCATCCGAAAATTCCGAGCAGAACCTTTTAAAGTGGAGGATTTACTGCAATTTGATTCTATGAGCAAAGATATGGCGACATTCCTGGATGGGATTGTAAGAGCCAAAATGAACACGCTCATCAGTGGAGGAACAGGCTCTGGTAAAACAACTTTGTTGAATGTAATCGCTACATCCATTCCTCATGGTGAACGTGTCATTACGATAGAAGATTCCGCAGAGCTTCGTCTAGACCGTCCAAACGTCGTTGGAATGGAAGCCAGACCGGCGAATGTTGAAGGAAAAGGGGAAGTCAGCATTCGGAACTTGGTGCGAAATGCTTTACGTATGCGGCCGGACCGCATCATTGTCGGGGAAGTTCGGAGTGGAGAAGCATTTGATATGCTCCAGGCTATGAATACGGGGCATGAAGGGTCAATCACAACTGTCCATGCGAATAATGCCGACGATGCATTGCGACGAGTTGAAGCGATGGTCATTATGGCAGGAATGGATTTACCTTCAACCATTATTCGGGAGTACATTGTCGGTGCTTTAGACATCATTGTCCAAGCAACACGACTGACAGATGGAACACGGAAAATCGTATCCATTTCGGAGGTCCAGAAAAATGACGGCAAACATCGGATTGTTGAAATCTTCAAGTTTCATAGGACCGGTTTAACCAAAGATGGAGAGGTAGAAGGACATTTTACTCCAACTGGTGAAATTCCGCAGTGTTTAACTCGTATACGTGTCTTTGGAATTGACATGGATGAATCTTTGTTCGAGCCAGTGAAACGGGGTGTGGTCGTATGACGGAAGCATTACTCGCGATGCTGACCATTCTTGTACTCGTCATCGGTTTTTACTTTTACCTCGGCTATCGGAAAGAAAAAAGGGAGTGGCGTAAACAAGTCCAACAGTTTTATCGGGACGGAGAACGTCGTAAAAGTGTGTTGGTGGTCATTGGAACCAAGTACGATCAGACCGATTCTGCAAAAGCACTGGAACAGAGGTTGATAGATGCAAATATTGGCTTCACACCATCAGAGTTTATCGGTGCTCTCATAGTTTCTTATATGGCATTGGTTATTGGTCTTCAAAACTTCTTTAATTTGAACATGTTTGCAAGTTTAGTCATAGCTCTATTGCTTGTCGAAGGTGGGCGTCGAATGCTTTTCCTGGTTCGGAAAAATAAAAAGAAACAAATGCTGGTCGAACACCTTCCTGAAATTTGTCGCATCCTTGCCAATGCCACACGTTCTGGCATGACGCTCAATCAAGGAATTCAACTTGTTGCTCAGGAAATTGGTGAACCGGCTAAATCTGAGTTCAAGAGATTGGCACATGAGTTATCGCTAGGAATTGACTTCAGTGCTGCCATCCGTAGCATGGAGAAACGCGTGGATGACAAAGAATTTCAACTGTTCACGGCAACCATGCTCATCCAGAAGAAAGCAGGAGGTAATTTGTACGCAGTGCTGGACGAAATGAGCCAGACGCTGGATGAACGCAAGTTATTGAAACAAGAAATCAAAACGATGACTGCTGAACAACGCTATATTTCGTATATTGTTCCCGTCATTCCAATCTTTCTTGTACTTATGATGAACAATATTGTGGAAGGATTTTTAGATCCTCTATTTACCGGACTTGGACTAATTCTATTCGCTTTCTTTTTGACCGGAACAATTCTAACATTCGTGATTGTTCGTAAAATCACCAATATAAGGGTGTGATGAAATGGATGGAATTATCGCTTTATCTGTCTTGCTGTCTGTAATATTTGTTGGAGTTGCACTTCGTTCATTATATGTGTACTGGCGTGAACGAAAAGCATTGAAAGAAGAAGTGGAAGAATCACTATTTATTTATGATGCCTTCCATCGGAAAGTCACCCGTAAAGAGAAGTTGGTTGCAAAGATGTTCAAATTTGCAGATGATTTCGAGGATTTGGGGCAACGTATCAATTTCTTTAGTGAAAATCAAGAAGTTAAAAAGTGGCTGATTCAGGCTGGATATCCGTATGAATTGACGGTAGAACGCTTCCAAGGATTGAAAATTTTCTTAATGATTATTGGCTTCTTTACAGGTGGGATTTCTCTAATATTACTTTTGCCATTTTCACAATTCATGATTATCCTGCTGCCGATTTTTGGCTATATGAGTGCTATTTTATGGATTCGCTCCAAAGCAAAAAAACGGCAGGAAGAAATTTCCTATCAGTTGCCTGATTTTCTTGATACTATGAGCGTTACTTTGCAGGCTGGGGTTGCAATGGATCAAGCAATTCGTGACATTGTTCCATATTTTGAAGGACCGGTGAAAGAGGAATTCGGACGATTCATTCAGGAAATAAGCGTTGGTGTGCCACGAGCGGAAGCCTATCGGACGTTACTTGTCCGTAATGATTCAAAAGAGTTTCAAATATTGATAAAGTCCTTGATTCAAGGAGAGAGATTGGGTGTACCAATTGCAGATACTTTCAAACAACAAGCCGAAGAAATGCGAAAGTTGAAGAAAGAGATGATTAAAGAGAAGGCGGCGAAGGCTTCACCAAAAGTAACACTCGTTACGACATTCTTGGTTCTGCCATCTTCGCTCGTATTAATCGGCGGCTTGATGATGATAAATATGTTCAACCAAAACAAAGGCATTTTTGATTTATTCCAATAAAAAAGCTCAAAGGAGAGAAAACAAAATGAAAAACTTATTAATGAACGCATGGATGAATATCGTAGTACCGGTGAAAAACGAAAAAGGTGCACAATCGCTTGAATGGTTGGGGCTGGCAGCATTATTGATTTTAGTATTAGGGATTATCTCGACAGCAGTAAATGGACAATCTGGGGCAATCGGAGATTTGATCGGTAAAATCGTATCCAAGATCAGCGGTATGGTCGGCTAATCCCTTATACATGGAAAAACACCTTAGAGAGGCGGTATCAGAATGAGTAAGAAACAACTCATCTTGACTGGTTTACTCATAATGGCTTTGACTGGCTGTAATGAGGAAACAAAGAAGACAGGGATTGTTCCAGGAGAAGAAATATCGAATAAAAACGAAACTTCTGGTAAATCTGAGCCTTCAAATGATTCTGAGCCCGAAAAGGATTCAGAAACTAACAATAAAATGATCGTTGAACCTTTACCTGAAAATTTGAATGAATTGGCGGCATTAACACCAGGATATACCGGCTACTTGGCTGTCATTGAGGTAAATAATCAAAAGAAAATTGATGAATTGACGAAAGACTTGCCTGACATTTCGAGCAAACCGTCAAACGAAGAACTGGACCATTACTACAATGCAATTCTCAGCGTGTTTCAACAGGATTATGAAGGTCCTGAAGATTTGATGCAGGAACTTAAATTCCAATCAATTGGGAGTCCCGATATCGATGATCCACGTATGCAGTTTAAAGAAAACTTGAACGTAATGGTCATTTTGGATGCTTCAGGAAGCATGGGCAAAGACATGAATGGTCAAACCCAGATGGAAGCGGCAAAATCAGCCATTACGAATTTTGTAAAAGGACTTCCGGAAAATACAAACGTAGGTCTACGCATCTATGGCCAAGAAGGTAGCGGCAGCAAAGCTGATAAAGAACTTTCCTGCAAAAGTAGCGAGCTTATTTACCCAATCGGCAACTATGAAGCGAATGGGTTTGAACAAGCTTTAGCGAAAGCAATACCTGCAGGATGGACGCCAATTCAATTAGCTCTGAACGAAGCCCAAAAAGATTTGACGTCTTTCAAAGGCGATAAGAATACAAATATCGTCTATCTTGTCAGCGATGGCATTTCTACTTGTGACGACAACCCTGTCACTGCGGCAAAAACATTGTATGAATCTGATATTACACCGATTATGAATGTCATTGGCTTTAATGTTGATAGTGAGGGCCAAAAGCAATTACGTGCGGTAGCAGAGGCTACAAAAGGTAGTTATCAAGACGTTCAGGATGCGCAAGGATTGCAAAATGAATTGGATCAAGCAAAAAAGGTAGCGGAAAAGTGGGGATTCTGGAAAACCTCAACAGAAGGCAATGTAGGATATGAGCGTACTAATAATGATTTAGACATTTTTGGCTATCATTCGAAAGAATTTAAAAAATGGGTGGACGAAAGACAGCAAGTTGGATTTACCTTAACTTACTTGCTTCAAGAACATGAAATGATGTCGCAGGAAAGCCACGATTATTTACAACAGAAAAATAAAGACTATCACACTTGGGTAGAACAGGAATATGACAAACTACGTGATGAATTGAAAGTATTGAATGAAATGAATTACAAAGAAGCCATGAAGCTATTAGAAGATACGTATAAACAAAACAGTACTCCATAACAAGGAGGTGCACGAGTGGAGATAAGTGGATTAAGAAGGTTTTTTGCCATAAGCATGATTTCATTTATTTTGTTTTGGTCAGCTGGACCTTCGATTATATTAGCCTCGTTCATATCGCCAGGAACACCAATAACTCCAGGTTCTCCTATAACAGGCGGAAGCCCAATTACAGGTGGACAGTTCATTGCGCCTGGTGAAGTTATTGGACCCGGCGAGGCAATTGCGCCTGGACAAGCGGTTCAAGGTGGTAATTCAACCGTATCTGGACAACCAATTATCTCGGGTCAACCAAGTTCGAATGGTTTCTTCATTACGCCAAATTTCATACCGATTTCATATAATGGCTGGCTGCAAACGGGAACTCCGATTACTGGGGGACAAGGACCTAATGGAGGACAAGGTCCTTCAAGTGGCGATGCGAACGGTGGAGGGACTGGCTCAGATGGTTCATCTACAGGCGGAGGCCAAGGTGGCACTGGTGGAACCGGACCGGGTGGAACATTGCCAGGCGGAGGCCAAGGTGACACTGGTGGGACCGGACCGGGCGGAACATTGCCAGGCGGAGGCCAAGCTGGCACTGGTGGAACCGGGCCGGGCGGAACATCGACTGGCGGAGGCCAGGGTGGCACTGGTGGAACCGGACCGGGCGAAACATCGCCAGGCGGGGGCCAGGGTAGCACTGGTGGAATCGGACCGGGCGGAACATCGCCTAGCGGTGGTCAAGGTGAATCAGGTGGAACTTCGGGAAGTGAGTCTGGAATTGGCGACAACGTAAAAAGTGGTTTTGAATTTGCTAAAAATGCAAAAAAAGCTCTTATTACTGTACCTGGTGATTTAGGTAAAGTTCTTGATGGATCACTGTCCATTTATGCAGGTTTTAAAATTACGGATTTGAAGAATGGCCATGCCAAATCCAACCGTTGGTTAATCGAAGGAAATAGCCGAGCTGTGGATGGCAATGGTAAAATGTCAAATTGGCTCAATAAACGCTACTCGAATTATTTGAATTCCTTCGAAAACTCGAAGGCTGTTGTAAAGAGTAAATCCAGTAAAGTAGTTACCTTGAATCCAGACGGGACCAAAAAAGTAACGTATGATCCAACTTATTCCCCTCGAACGAATTCAGACTTTAAACAAACTAGGTTACAAGGATTTATTGATGAAAATATTTCAGCAAAGACAATAGCTAAAAAAACGGGTTCATATTTTAAGAAAAATTGGATTCCGATTGATAAAGGGAAGTTTAATCCTTCATTTTTCAACCTTAGTCCCAAAGGTCCCAATTTAGCCAAGGCAAATGGGATTGCCAATGTCGTGTTGAGTGTAGGGTACCGCCTTGCTGAGAATGCAGCTGACCCATCCAGAACCGGATTGGATCTTGCAGCAGGTATTAGTACAGATGTTGTCATTGGTGCAGGAACTACTGCACTTAGCGCAGGCGCTGGATGGTTGGCAGCGGCAGGTACTGCTGCAGCTGTTGGAAGTGTAGTCCCTGGTGTTGGTACGTTGGTCGGGGCTGCTGTAGGAATTGGAGCAGCTATATTCATGTCAACACCAGCCGGGAAGAGTATTTCCAAAGGTATTGAAAAAGGAATTAAAAATTCGATGGAAGCAGCTGGGAATTTCGGGAAAAAAGTTTTCGCGAAGTTTGGCTGGGGCACCTAGTGCCCAGCCTTTACTATTCATAGATAGGAGAGAGACATGAATATATTGCGGATTATAGGGATTGCCCTTATTGTGATGGTGGGACTTGGATTTTTACTTGTGCCAGTCATTCCTAATTTTATTATTCACTCTATCGTCTTAAGTATCATCGTCTATTCCCTAGTAGGAATCTTAAGTCTTAAGAGTGATTTTCCTTATTATATGGGTTATATGGCTAGTTTTTGTTTAGTTACACTTAATCAGCTGTTTTATCATTTCATTCTGAATGTACCCGTACTTTTTGATCCTGTCACGATTTTCAGTAGCTATTTACCAGCATTATTAATTGTTCTGATTACTGTTTTTATTGGGGATCGATTACTATCCAAAAAGGAGGTAGTGGGTTATGAAAGAGGCGGCGTATCATTATAATCAGCAACTACTGATTATATTATTGTTCAATATTCTCATTGGATTGCCTGTCTTCATTATATTGTTTGGATATACTTTTTATCTAATGCAATTGGATTTGGGTGGTATTGAAAACCTATTGATTATTTTTACAAATATATTGATGTTTGCAGTAATAGTGAAACCTTTCATTTTAATTTATGAACGCTCAGAAGAAGGCGAACCTTTGGTAATAAAGGAAGTCATAAAGGAATTCTTAGTTACTGTTGGTCCTGTATTTATTGTTTCTCTTGTCTCTTTTGGCTTAATTTATTTGGGACTTGCTCTGTATGTAGTTCCCGGAATCATCATGTTACCTCTTATATTTTTCCTGCCTCTTCAATACCGTTCTCATTTTAATTTAAGTGAATGGATAAAAAAATCCATCGAGCTTTATAAAAATAGGTTTGTAGAAATGTTATTCGATATTTTATTGTGGGTTTGTGTCATTTATATCTTATGGTGGGCTTTATTGCAGTTAACCGTATGGATTGATATGACACCTTTGGTTTTCGGTTTGTTGAGAATGGTTATGTATCTATTCCTATTTCCTTATATTATCTTTTATTTAGCTGGTAAATATCCTGTGTCTATAGAAGTGGAGGGATATAGAGCATGAGCGAATACAAATTCAAGCAGTCTAATCCAGGAATACTGTTCCTGCTATCCAATCTTACGTTGGGTGCTTATGTGCCATACTGGTTCATTTCCAGAAAGAATCCTTTACAATATTTGACTAGCAAACTAAATTTTTCAACTCTATACATAATGCTGGGGCTTTATATCTTTTTTTTGGCGTACTATGTGATTGGTGGCGTCTTTCTAAATGAATTGGGTCAAAATTTAATGGACAGTATCAGTTGGATTGTTACCTTTTGGGGGTTTGGTATTCTCTATTATTCAACTTTTAGAATCGTTGAGGCTGTTGAAGAAAATATGGGTGAACGGGTTTTCAATCGATTTTTTGTCCTACTCTTACATATCTGGTATATCCAATTTGTGCTTAACAAAACGCAATTAGTTAGACGAGAGGAATGAGTAATATGCCAAAGCCATCCATTTTTGTTTTTTTACTGCTTCCATTGATATCTGCACTGATCTCACTGGGGATTCCCATTTATAAGTCCGAGTATATGATATTAACAGCCATCATTTACTTGGGGTATGCATTGTTACTCTTCATCGTTAAAGCAATGTCCTCATCTAAGGGGAAAATGGATTTTCCTAAATTTGCAGGATATGCAATGTTTACTGCTTTCGCATTTTTCTTTATTATGCCTTTGATTAAAATATTTGATGGCGAAATTGGCATTCAATTGCTCTTGATCGTGATTTGGCTTGTGCTCCATATAATCTTTTTTGTCAAAGTCGAGACGTTCTACAAGATTGTCATACCGACGGCTGGTGAACAAAAATCAAAATGGACGATTGTCTACTATCTAGGTTTCCTTGTACTTGCTTTAATTTCAGGTGGAGGAAACTTCATGGTAACGCGAATTATGACGGAAAGTTATGGACAGGAACCAATCATGAATTATTTCTCATATGTCCTATATATCATCGGTTGTTGGCTAGGTACACTTGCAGCCGTTATGAGCATTGGAATGCAAGGGAAGTTGCCGAAAGGTCGAATTGAAAGAATAGTACAAAAGGGAAAGTTAGTACGTAATAAATAATAATAGATTAGATGAAGTCATATTAAGCCCAAATTTTTATATGGTAGTTGCTTGTTTCAGAGGAGATAGATGTGAGATTGAAAGAACCTCAACATTATTAAATAGAATTCCATTCTGCAATATTTGAAGATAGAGGTGATCCCATGAAGGGCTTACAAACTTTAAGGAATGAAAAAGGTGCATTAAGTATTGAATTTCTAGGAATTCTTCCTTTTTACTTCCTGTTTTTCCTGTTGCTTTGGCAAGTCGTCGCTTCCGGTTATGCGGTCATGAGTTTAAAATCGGCTGCAAATGATGGCGCTTCAGTGTATGCCATGACGGAAGATGCGGGAGAAGCTCAAACAACAGTCATGCAATCCATTGGCGGCAGTGAGCTGTTAGCCAATGCAAATGTGTCGATTAATGCACAAGGAAACGGTGCATTCACTTTGACAGTGAGCGCCCAGCATCCCCTCGTCTTTATTCCGGCTGAATGGAAGAAAGAGACCGCCATTTCATTGAACTCGAAAGCAGCGGGTAAGGTGTTTGTCCCATGAAGTATTTAAACAATGAACGGGGTAACTCCGCATTTTACATCATCTGGCTTTTGGGGATATCTGCAGTCATTTTTGTTATTGTCGTGAATATTGCCAAAGTGTATGTGGTCAAACAACATGCAGCAACTGCTACTCAACAAGCAGCTTTTGCTGGAACGGTCGTTTTATTAGAAGCGACACAAGAAGGAATCGAAAGTTTTGATAGTGATCTGACAAAGTCCGCTTCCCAAAAAGAAATAGACAAAGGGAAATCCATTCAAGATCAAATTGATGAAAAAGTAGATGAATTTGTCGCACAAGATGAAGATTTACAGCTAGCATACATTAAAGCATACAACGAGGTACTTCCAGAAAAAATAAAAAAACATCCTCAATTCAAAAAAGAAATGGAAGATACTTTAAGGGATTCCGGGCTTAGCGGGAAGTTACTTAGTGCAGTCCAATCAACCATCACAGCAAACGAAGCGAATGCCGATGACGTTGAAGTGCTGCTATCCGATTCGAAATGGCGTGTGGAAGTGACAGCGGATGCTACATATAAGACGATTACGGATGGAACCTACCTCAAGTCATTCACTTCCGATATTAAACAAAAAGGGGTGGGCCCATCACTTGAATATCTGGAAAGTGTACCTTTCTAATGAATCAGTCCTGGAATAATCCCTTTAAAAAAAGTAGATTCAAAATCATATAACGATTTCTTCGGAATTAAAAAAAGCCAATCACTCAAGTGTGCAGAGTGATTGGCTTTAGTTTATGATTTAGAAATTTTCCTTCTTTTCACTTCATCTGTGAGTGAATTAAAAAGGGAAGGCTGCCACAATAAGCAAATTTTGCAATGCATTCAAACTGTCTATTAATGCCTGTTTTCAATGAGAGTTAAATCATGTATTTGAGTTTTTATACATTGTGGAATTTCACATTTAACGCCTTGAATCAAAGGGCAAGTATTTGATTCAAGGAGTTAACCATCATGGCAAGCAAAGAGATAATAGAGGCTTGCGTTTTCCTTTTTCCGATTAGTCTTCGTCTTTTACATCGATGTCATCTGGAATCGGGGTGTTGCGCCATTCATCGATTTGGCGTTTGACGTATTCAACTTGTTCTAGATGGCGTTCGAATTGGGCTTGATTAATTAAATATTGTTCCCCATCATGAACTGATTTTATGCGTCCATCTAATACATATCGGCGTACTTGTTGTTCAGGCATACTTAAAAAATCAGCAGTTTCTTCTATTGATAAATACACAGGCGACACACTCCTTTTCTTAAGTATAGTTTACGAGTTTGCGTATCTCAATATACATAAAATATGGTAAAGTACAGACATCAACTATTTGAGGTGACTTTATGAAAACAGTGATCCCTTACTTCCTTGTATTACTAGCAGCTGTGTTATGGGGCACAACTGGAACAGCTCAAACTTATTTACCTCAAAATGCTCAGCCCTTAACCATTGGCGCATCTCGATTAGCTATTGGCGGATTTTCATTATTAATTATTATGATGCTCAAGAAAAAAATCAACTTCAGAACATGGCCGTGGAAAGAAACGGTTGTTGCAGCTCTATGTATGGCGTTATTCCAACCTTTGTTTTTTACGTCAGTTCGTGTTACTGGAATTGCTATTGGTACTGTTGTTGCTATCGGCAGTGCACCGATTTTTTCTGGTTTGATCGAGTGGTTCATTTTGAAATTACGACCTTCGCGTGCATGGATAATTGCTACGGCACTTTCAGTTATCGGATGTAGCCTGTTGTTTTTAAACAAAGATGCATTAACGGTAAATCCACTTGGAGTAACTTTATCATTAATCGCTGGATTTGTATTTGCGATTTATACAATTGTTAGTAAAGCATTATTAGCAAAAGTAGAAGCGATTCCTGCAGTTGCTATGACATTCTCCATCAGCGCAACTATATTAATGCCCTTTTTATTTATTTTTGATAGCTCATGGGTTACTGAACCTTCAAATATAGCAACCATTTTATATTTAGGTTTTATGACAACGAGTGTAGCATATATTCTCTATTTAACAGGACTCCAAAAAGTACCTTCTTCATCTGCTGTAACGTTATCTCTTGGAGAGCCCTTAACTGCAGCTGTATTAAGTGTATTTGTAGTGGGGGAAGTGTTAAGTGCAGTTTCTTGGGTCGGAGTGCTTCTTCTGCTCGGAGGGATTGTTGTTCTAACCTTTAGTGGGAGAAAAAGAGCAAAGAAAATCGAATAAATGCAAGGTGTCTCTGTAATTAGGGACACCTTTTTAACGTTTAACTAAACGTAGATGTGTAATTGATGCGTAATAAATGTGGATTGACAATAAAAAAGAAGTGCCTACATTTCTTAAGAAAATCTTCATTTTTATGCTAACAGATTGTTAAGAATTAGTGGTTACAATTGTATTATAAGAAGTAGAGATGAGGTGCAACGGATGACACAATTTACAGTACTCGTTACGGATGACGATCAGGACATTCGAGATGGCATAGAAATTTATTTGAAAAATGAAGGTTATCGTGTTTTAAAAGCTTCTGATGGCTTAGAAGCTTTGACTATTTTAGGGACAAATGATGTTCATTTGATCTTACTCGATATTATGATGCCGAATATGGATGGAATTCAAGCGACGTTTAAGATTCGCTCAGAGCGTAACATTCCCATCATTATGTTAAGTGCTAAGGCCGAAGACACCGATAAAATACATGGTCTATCTGTAGGGGCTGATGATTATGTCACGAAGCCCTTTCATCCTATGGAACTAATGGCAAGAGTGAAGTCACAATTGCGTCGCTATGTGCACCTCGGAACAATTAAAGAACAGAAATCAATTATTCAAATAGATGGACTTGCACTAGACATAGAAGCAAAAGACGTAACACTCGATGGGGAATCCGTCAGATTAACGCCGATTGAATACAAAATTACCGAACTGTTAATGACAAATGCGGGCAGAGTATTTTCAATTGGCGACATTTATCAACGTGTATGGAATGAACCTGCATATAACGCGGAAAATATCGTTGCTGTTCATATTCGTAAAATTCGAGAAAAAATCGAAACCGATCCTAAAAATCCGAGATATGTAAAGGTGGTTTGGGGCATTGGCTACAAAATCGAAAAGTAAGGCTTCACATTGGTTATCCATTGTCGCACTCGCTATTGGGATGCTCAGTCTCATGTATTGTTATTCTTTTATTCAACAACTTCTCGAACAAGGTTTATTTCATTCTAATCGAACGATCGTGCAATTGACGCGAATATTAAAAGGAGGTGCGTAATCGATGAAGAAAATGGCTTGGGTGTTTTTTGTTTTAATTAGTATCATCTTATTTGCGGTTACCACATTCGTTTCAGTTGGACCAACTTACATTGGAGGCTCTTATTATGAATCTGGAAGCTTCCAGGAGTCTTTTGATTATAAAATTCAAGAAATAGGACCAGTTTTATTAAGTAGATTGGATGTTGATGAAGAAATTAAAAATCTACAAGTCGAGCCTTACGAAGTAGAACAATACCGTGAATATTATGGTTCCCAAATAGACCAAATCATATCTGTTCAAGATCAATACCAGGAATTGATTAATAATGCTGACAGTAATGGCGATGACGTTCTAAAGACCGAACTTGAAAAAGACCGCGACACTAAAATCGCTGATATACGGAAAAACTTTGAGGATGATGATAGTGTAAGCGAGAAAATATTATCCGCAAAAAAAGAAGCGTTGCGAAAATATGATGCACAAATTTCAAATGCTGTTTCACAAGCAAAAATAACTCAAAAATCAATGGCTTATAATTTGACCAATGTCGAGACAGGTGAAAGTTTTGTATTTGGAGATATTAAGGAAGAAGCAGCATACACGAAAATTTTTAACCAGAAAGAAGGATATTTGACCGTCTCTTCATTAGACCAACATTTAAGTGAATTGCAAAATGATGAATTACAAGCTTTGTCAATTCATAATGTATACGAATTGGTGGGAGATGAGTCATCTCAATTTACCGGCACATTTATCCTGCCAAAAAGCATGATTTCAAATGATCAACTTGTAGAAATGCGTGCCTATGAACAAAGCAATTGGTTTTTTATTGCAACTTGCATATTAGGATTATTTTCAGCAGCGGGAGCTTTTTGGCTTTACAGAACGAAAAAAAAAGAAGTACTTACTATTCCTATTCCCAACTGGATAAAACAGTTAAAACTTGAATGGCGAGTAGTAGGCATTTTAGTTACTGTTTTTGGCTTGCTCAATACGTATTATCCACTAATCAGAAGCATTGAAGGCATCTACTACAATCATCTGCTTGGTGAATACATCGTAAATACAGGACTATTATTTATCTTTATGATTGTGTTTTTAACATTAACAATCGTTCAATTAATATGGTTGTTAAAAGACTACCGGAATAATGAAATCAACAAACTATGGGAAAATAGCATGTCCCAAAAATTAATGGGTATGATGCAGGAAGTCTTTTTAAACCGATCTCTAGGAACCCAATTAGTGATGCTTTTGTTTGTCGTTTTTTTTGCAGGATTAGGTATTGGAGGCGTAATCGTATCACCAGCACTTATCTTTGTATACGCACCACTTTTTGTGATTGTTGTGCTACCGGTTATTTATAATTTGTTAAAACGCGTGGCAAATTACAACAAGCTAGCCATCGCGACTGAACAAATGGCACAAGGACAATTAATTGGAGATGTAGAGATTCGAGGGAAATCTGTATTTGCAGATCATGCAAAACATTTGAATAAACTTCGAGAAGGAGTGCGCATGTCCCAGTCTGAACAAGCTAAAAGTGAACGTTTAAAAACCGAGTTAATTACGAATGTTAGTCATGACTTACGAACACCGTTAACATCCATCATCACTTATACGGATTTATTGAAAAAACCGGAGTTATCAGATGAAGAACGTCTATCTTATGTGTCGATTTTGGATCGGAAATCACAACGACTTAAAACATTAATCGAGGATTTATTCGAAGTGTCGAAAATGGCTAGTGGCAATATGGAGCTCCATAAACAAAAGGTTGATTTAACACAATTGATGCAACAAGCTTTGGCTGAGCATGAGGAAGAAATTCAAAGTGCAAAATTAGATTTCCGCGTTACTCCTCCTACTAAATCTTTATATGCTTATGTAGATGGTCAAAAGTGGTGGAGAGTCCTAGATAATTTAATCGGAAATTCAATTAAATATACGTTACCTGGAACTCGCGTCTATATAACGCTAAAAGAACAAGATGATTGTGCTCTTTTTATTATCAAAAATGTTACGAGATATGAACTCGGCGAAAATGTGGATGAATTATTTGAACGTTTCAAACGGGCGGATACTTCGCGTCATACAGAAGGATCAGGTTTGGGCCTAGCTATTTCCCAATCTATTGTTGATTTACATGGAGGTTCCATGCGCATTGATGTAGATGGGGATCTATTCAAAGTAACCGTGTCGATTCAAACAATTTAAAAAGAACGTGGGGGAATGATTCCCTCACGTTTTTTAGTTGAATCAATAAGAAAGTATAAATTTATGGATATCAGTAGAAGAAAAGACATCAGCTTGCGCCATTGTACGCGCAAGCTGTGGTTCTTTAAAAATAAAACATGTAAACCCCTATAAGAAGAACCCCTATATCTGCAAACATATGTATGATCCATGAAGGATAGATGGTTCCACTTGCTTCATTTATCCATTGAAATAACAACCCACCAATAAAGAGGCCTACAACAGCCACGATTAATATGGGCCACTCAAACCACGGGAGGAAAATCGCAACGTGATAAATCGCGAAAAAGAAACTTGGTAGAATCCATTTCAACTTGGATTCTTTTAAAAAATCTATAAGCAATCCTCGAAAGTAAAATTCCTCTAAAAAAGAATTACCGATCAATATGTAAAGTGCGACAATAGGGAATACTAATGCGGTGACGCCAACTCTCGTTTCTAAATCCACCTGTAAAGAATTTAAATCGATGGAACTTCTGAGAAAAATAAAAGCACCTAGAATCGTCATCATTACTGCGAAACCTATTACTATTGCTATAAAGATGCTGATTTTTTGTGTTTTTCTCATATGTAAAAAATCCAATTTTTTCACCTTCAAAAACAACAAAGGGATAGCTAGAAAAAAGAGAGCTTTTGCTGCTGTTTTCCATAAATATGGTACTTCTAGAACTTGTTCAATCCAAAGCAAGAGAGCGATGGATACGAGTGGAAATAGTATTGTCCAATTTTTCATGATTTTTCCTCCAATTTAAATGGACGATAATCGTGTTAAAAGGATGCCAAAAGGGTAAGTAAAAGAAGGATGAATAAAAATGAGTAGGTGATTAAATGAAGACATCTAAATGGATGGATTTACGCACGCGTTTCCGTCATATATTATTTGCTATCGTTGGTTTAATTATATTAGTGATTATTGCTACAAGTGGTTTTATGGTACTAGAAAATATAGGTTTATTTGATGCTTTTTATTTAACGATTATTTCCTTAATGACAGTAGGTTATGGTGATATAGTGCCGGAAACGGACGCAGGAAGAAGTTTTGCATTAATACTTATCCCGCTTGGTGTGGCTGTTGTTACATATGCCATGGGGGCAGTTGCTTCTTATTTCATTGAACATCAACTTTCAGTAAAGGTGTGGAATAAACGAATGGAACATACTATTAAACATTTGGAAGGTCATATAGTGGTTTGTGGTTTGGGGAGAGTTGGTAGACAAGTTTTTGAACAATTAAAAGAAGAGAATGTTCAAGTTGTTTATATCCATGATTCTGAGGAAGAAATGGTCGAATCTTTGCCAGAAGGCACACTGCGTATTGTTGGAAGCCCGTTAAATGACGGGGTATTAAAAGAAGCGAATGTCAAAAAGGCTAGAGGTATAATTGCGACATTGCCAAGTGACTCAGATAATGTGTTTATTACAATTAAAGCAAAAGCTTTAAATGAAAAGATTGAAGTGGTAGCTCGAGTAGAAAATGATGGTTCAGAGGAAGTATTACTTCGTGCAGGCGCTAGTCGGGTTGTAAACCCTTCTACTATTGGAGGACGTGAATTAGTGAGTTCCGTATTGCGACCAGAAGGTACTGATTTAGTTAATTTGCTTATTCATACAAAAGAAAAAGAACAATCTTTAGAGGAAGTAACACTTCAAGATGCGTGTACATTCGTTGGGAAAACATTAAAAGAAGCAGCCATTCGCTCTGAGATGGGAATTACAGTACTAGCTATTCGCCGTGGAGAAAAATTAATTAGCAATCCTTCTGCGGATGAAAAATTACAAAAACAGGATATCCTTATTATTTATGGAGAGAAAGAGGTAAGTGAAACGTTTAAAAAGAAATGCCAAGGGTAAATGAAGATTGTAGAGTAATTACAAATAATTACGAATTTTCAAAGGAGGCTACGTTATGATGGATCAGTTTTATTGGAGAGATACTCTCTCATTTTTACCAGAACTTTTGCTAGCATTGTTGGTATTATTAATTGGATTTTTTGTAGCAAAGTTCTTAGAAAACCTTACGTACAAATTGTTGCGTAAAGCACGTGTAAATGAGCGATTAGGTAATAAAAATGAAAAATGGACAGTAGAAAAGATAATAAGTAAAGTCTTATTCTTTGTTGTCTTAATTCTAGCTTTTGTTCTATTCTTTAATATTTTGAACTTGAATACAATGGCAACACCTTTTGTATCTATGTATTCGGGTTTAACAGGTGCAGTATTAAACATTTTAAAAGCAGGATTAATTCTATTATTTGCATGGATTTTAGCAACTGTTGTGAAAAAAGTTATTCAGATGGCTGGCAACAAACTTAACTTAAACAAATATGTTGAGAAGACTGGAATGGATGCAAATCCTGCAGACCAAGCAAAATGGACGGATACTGCAGCAAACGTTGCATATTACCTTATTTTCTTGTTATTTATCCCAGCAATTTTAAATGCGCTAGGAATTGACGGATTAAGTGGACCGTTTGAAGGAATGTTAGCAAGCTTCTTTAACTTTATACCGAAGTTAGTATCTGCAGCGATTGTATTTGTTATTGGATGGTTTGTTGCGAAACTAGTTCGTAACTTACTAGAAAAGTTTTTACAATCAGCAGGCGCAGATCGATTAGCAGATCGTTTGAATATTTCTTCATTTTTTGAAGGGACAAGCCTTTCGAAAGTAGTAGGAATCATCGCTTTTATCTTAATTATGATTCCAGTATCAATTACGGCACTTGAAATCTTAGATTTAGATGGCATTTCAGATCCTGCAGTAGGGATGTTAAATGATATATTAGCGATGTTACCAAAAATCGCAATTGCTATTGTTCTAGTTTTAGTTGGTATCGTAGTAGCAAAATGGGTGAAAGATTTAGTTGTTTCTTTACTTGAAAAACTGGGTGTCAACTCTATTTTCGGTAAAATGGGCTTCAAATCTGGAACTGGTTCAGCACCAACGTTTGCAACATTATTAGGAACAGTTGTACAAGTTGTCATAATCTTATTGTTTGTAGTAGAAGCTTTGCAACTACTTGAACTTGAATTTATGGTGACATTAGCAACAGCAATATTTGCATACTTGCCATCAGTTCTCGCTGCCATTATTATTTTAGCAGTTGGTTTCTGGTTAGCGAATATGGCTGAGCAATTAGTAGGTAGAGTGATGAGTCATTCTTCAGGCACTCCTCATGTACTACGTTATGTAGCAAAATATGCGATTCTTGCATTCGCATTCTTTATGGCTTTAGATCAATTAGGAATTGCAGCTTCAATCATTAACTCTGCTTTTATCCTAATCTTAGGTGGCGTTGCATTAGCATTCGGTCTAGCATTTGGACTTGGTGGACGCGAACATGCATCTCGTTACTTAAGCAAAATGGAAAAGAGTTTACAAAATGCTGAAGTTTCTAAAGAAAACTATAAAGCTGAAAAAGAAACAATTAAAGATTCACTAAAAGAATCATTTAAAACTGATAAAGAAACTGATCAAAGTTTACGTGGCATTTCTGCTCATGTGGATGAAGCAAATGAAGTCGCAGCAGCAGACGAAGGCTACAACACACCTGCTGCCGATGAAGTACATCCATATGATGTGACTCCTCCAAATGAAGGGTCTTCATTCAACAAAGATGCGCATGACAATTGGAATAGCACTAAACCAAATGATGATCCATTTCGACCATAAGTAGTAAAAAAGCAGTAACTCCAATAAAACGGAGTTGCTGCTTTTTTTGACGTAAGTTGGTGAGCCGTCGCTCAGTCTGACTTTTAGGGGTTCACGTCTGAAAAAAGAGAGTTGACGTCTGAAAAAAAGGGCTTCACGTGTAAAAAAATACGCTTTACGTCTGATTTTATCCAGAAAGCCATCCAACAAAAAAGGCTGCCAGTCCCACCGGCAGCACCATTCAAGATTTCCCAAGAATTGATGAGACCCGATCGCTAGCGCTAATCGGGTTTTTCTGTGGGCGAGTATCTGTTTTAAAGGGTGAGCGGATTCTCAGTCTGACTTTTAGGGTTCACGTCTGAAAAAAGAGAGTTGACGTCTGAAAAAAAGGGCTTCACATGTAAAAAAACACGCTTTACGTCTGATTTTATCCAGAAAGCCATCTAACAAAAAGGCTGCCAGTCCAACCGGCAGCCCATTCAAGAACTTCCAAGAACGGAACGCCCCCGATCGCTAGCGCTAATCGGGTTTTTCTGTGGGCGAGTATCTGTTTTAAAGGGTGAGCGGATGCTCAGTCTGACTTTTAGGGGTCCACGTCTGAAAAAAGAGAGTTGACGTCTGAAAAAAAGGGCTTCACGTGTAAAAAAATACGCTTTACGTCTGATTTTATCCAGAAAGCCATCCAACAAAAAAGGCTGCCAGTCCCACCGGCAGCACCATTAGTTCTTTCGTTTACTTAGAAACGATAGACGAGAGGAAGGGATTTATATGAACAAGAAATTAGGTATTTTACTTATTGGAGGTATGCTAGTTTTAGCTGCCTGTGGAGAAGAAGACGCACAACCTGCTGGTAATGAGCCGGTTGAAGAAGAGATGGAGACATCAGAAGAAGTTGTGGAAGAAGAGGTAGTAGAGGAAGAAGCAACAGAAGAAGAACCTATGACTGATGCAGCTGAAGCTGCAAAGGGAGAAGCTTCTCCGCTATTATCGAAAGCTGATATGACTAGCTTTGTTTTTAATGAGGCTGGAGAATTTAATGTGTATTGTGAACCACATCCAGTGATGAAAATGAAAGTTATAGTGGAAGAAGGCGCTACTACTTCTGGAGATGTAGCACTTGATTTAGCGGACTATGCGTTTAGTGAAGAGAGCATAACAGTTGCTCCTGGAACGGTAATCACGTGGACAGATCAAGATTCTGCACAACATAATGTGGCATTTGAGTAAGGAGGTCATTTAGAGTTCAGGGGGAAAGTCCCTGAACTTTTTTATTTATCTGTTTCTTTTTCGAAAGGATTCAGCTAAGCTTATTTTATTCTGAAATGAAAAGGTGGATGAATATGGCAACATTAGGTCAAATGAAATTTGCACGAGTTTATACACAAGGTCGTTTACAATCAGTGAAAGATGCTCAATGGGATATTCAACCTGAAGGGTTCAATAACACAATTCGCTGGAATGTTGGTCATATATTTGTATCATTAGAATCGTTTGTTAAAAAAAGTATTCCTACCTATGAGCCAGTCCATCCCGAATGGATTCCTCTGTTTAAAGGCGGTACTAAGCCAGAAGATTGGAATGTTGAACCACCAACAAATGAAGAACTTTTGGCAGCATTGGCAGAACAACCAAAACGAGTGGAAGAGATTTTATCAGGAAAACTTGACCAACCGCTCGAAGAAGTTATGTCGCTTGGTCCGGTTCATCAAATGGCAACAATTGATGCGGTAATTCAATTTTTGAATTGGCACGAAGGAATACATGCTGGAATTATTTATTCATTGAATAAAGCAACGGCAGGAGAATAATAAAAAAGAGGAGTGAAGTAGACATATACTAATGTCTACTTCACTCCTCTTTTAAATGCTATTTGCGAGTAGAGTAAGGGTCTTAACTTTTTGGCACTAACCCTTGTTGAAAGGCGTAGACCACTGCTTGTGTGCGATCCTGCACGTCAAGTTTAGATAATACATTACTTACATGAGTTTTCACGGTCTTCAAAGCGATAAATAATTCATCGGCAATGTTTTGATTACTATACCCTTTAGCCATTAACAGTAATATTTCTTGTTCGCGATCGGTTAACTCATCGTGAAGAGGACGATCTATTCCTTGGCGCATACGTTTCATCATTTTATTTGTTACTTCTGGTTCCAGTACGGTCTGACCATCTAATGTTTCGCGAATGGCCTTTGCAAGTTGTTTTGCATTAGATGTTTTTAAAACGTAACTGACAGCACCTGCTTCTAATGCAGGGTACACTTTGTCATCATCTAAAAAGCTTGTAACAATCATGATTTTTGCTTCTGGCCACTGTGAAATAATCTCTTTTGTGGCTTCAGCACCATTCATAATGGGCATGACCATATCCATCAACACAATATCAGGGCGAAGTGATAGTACTAAATCAACTGCTTCTTTGCCATTTACTGCTTCGCCGATAACTTCCATATCAGCTTGTGATTGCAAATAAGCAGAGACACCAATTCTGACCATTTCATGATCATCCACTAGAACGATTCGTATCATCTACTTCGACCCCTTTCTCAACCGGAACTTTAACTTCTACAATGGTACCTTGTGATGGAACTGAAACAATTTTACTTGTTCCACCCATTTCAATCGCTCGTTCTTGTATGTGGTGTAAGCCGTAAGAACCAGCATTTCCTTCATCTTTCATAAAACCAATCCCGTTATCTTGAACACGGAAAATGGCAAGACCGTCACGTTCTACAAAGAGAATATCAACTTCACTAGCATTGGCATGGCGTAACGTATTAGATAACGTTTCTTGTGCGATACGGAATAAGTGATCTTCAACCCCTTTTGAAAGGGAAACATCTTCTAAACGAAAGCGAATAGTGAAATGAACTTTTTGTTGCAACTCGAATAGTAATTCTTCGAGACCTTGTGTTAATGACTTATTGTGAAGTGCAGCCGGACGTAGATGAAGCAACAGTGCACGCATTTCAAGTTGTGCTTGTTGAACGATTTTTTCTGCTTGTGCCAATGGTTTTGGTATTTCTTGATTATCACTTTCTTGTTGTTCAGTAATAGCTGATAACAACATGGAAGCGGCAAATAATTGTTGAGATACTGAGTCATGAAGTTCGCGTGCCAATCGTTGACGCTCTTGTATGATGCGTTCTTGAATTCGTTTATCTTCGCCTTCAGCTCGTTCGTCTGACATTTTTAGCAAACTCTTCTTTTGAGTCGCAATTAACATGGTTACTTCGCTAAGTAATTTCTTTAACTTAGTGGAAACCGCAGGAACGCTTATATCGTTACTTTGTTTATCGGCAGTCAAAACAGATTGTAAATAGGCATCAATTGCACGTTCTTTTTTCTTAGCCAGTTGTGTGGATGATATGGCAACGCCCATACTAATTCCAAGTAGTGATATGGCTAACCAAATGGCAATGGGCAAATTCGCTTCTTCAAATGTCCATAAAGGTAGCCATGTCTCATAAGATGGCCATCCTAAGAGGAAGGTCAATAATGAAAATATCAAAGTGGCAAGTAATGAAAATAACATAAAACTTCGCCCGATAAATCCGCTCATTTACGAATCACCTCAACATCTCCAAGCCAGGTAGACACTGCGATGATAAGTTGGGAAGATGCGCTACCTTGTGCTTCGATATAGCCATCTTTTAGCACAATCGATTGGTTCCATAAACGTTTTTTACTCGCACCAAAGAGTCGAGCATCACCGAGGAGTGTTGTGTAATGAATGCGAACTGGAATTTCATACGGAACGTGAATTTGGATTTTCCCAATACCTTGTCTAACGGATATAAGAGAAGTCCCTTTTGGTAAAACCGTTTGAGTGGCATCAATAGTAATGTTTCCATAGAAACCCTGTACGTGGATATCCTGCCATTCATATGCTTGGAGAGGAGTGCTTTGGACGGAAAAAAGTTTATTTTGAATGAGTGCGTTAGGCGTTTCGGTTTCGTCCCCAAGAAATGGTTCAATGATCTGTTGTGTTTCGTCGCCTTTCCAAAGACGCACTAAGATATAGACCATGGTTGCAACAATAAATAAACGAAGACTCCACATAGAAATCAAGGCAACTCCTAAAAATCCTACACCGATCCAGAAGAATAAACGGTTTTTTCTTCGCAAACTGAAATAAATTAACCCGACACCAAAAAGAACGAATAACACATTTCCATTATGAAAAAACATTACCTCTACAAAAACGAGTAGCAAGGCAGATAATAGCCAAAATGTAATGCGATCCGTTGGTATTCGTTGCATAGCTATTCCTCCTTTTTCGAAACAGGTTTCAAGTGAGAAAATGGAGAAGACAAGTGCCTCCTCCGTATTTCTCTATTGCTTAAAGCTTTTCCTTATATTTTACACAATTTCAGGAATTGATTGTTCTTTTTTTTCTAATTGCTCTAAACGACGTTCCATCGAAGACACATCATGCTCTTTTTCGATACGTTGACCAAGACGATCAATATATTGTTCCATTTCTTCAAAAGCCACTAAACGTTTTTCAGCATTATTCGATGATTCAGGTTGTAGCATACGGTCCATTTGGTGATGAGCTCGAGTAACATTCTCTTTGCCCATTAATTGAAGTTGACGTACTTTCATATCTTTTACTTTATGTTTCATCTCTTCATATTTCTGTTCAAGCCCAAATAACTCATCAGTTGTACGAGAGATACTAGCTTGGAGTACATCCGTCCGATTGGTATAGGCTGAAACCTCTGCTTGTGCAAACTCAATTAATTCACTTTCATCCGTTTGGCGTGCAAGTTCCAATTGGGAAGTTCGTTTAACTAGCATTTCTTGCGCTTCTTGAAGTTCTTTTTCTAGCTGCATCTTTAGTTGAGATTGTCTTTCGATCCATGTACCTGTTTTTTCTGTTTGCTTTTCAGCTTCTCGAATATATTGGTTTAACATGGCAATGGGATTTTTTTGTTCCTTTTTATCAAATACGTTGTGTAAATCTGCTTCGAATGCATACTTAAATCGTTTCCATAATGTTGTCATGTATGTTTCCTCCTTATTTGTTTAGCTCTTGCCATTGTTTTTCAAAGTTTGTGAAAGGGTCTGAAGAAAAAGCTGTTGCTTGATTAGATGGTACAAATGATTGTTGTTTCCACTTTCGAACGACATACCATAAACCGGCGATTGCAATAATTCCGAAGAAACCCGGTACATTTGCAACTGCAGTTAGTAATCCGGTAATTCCGACTGCTACCCAAAATACTTTTGATAGAGTGGAACCTCCTTTTAAATAGTAATGCATGCCTGCGAATACAAGTAATGCAGATAGAGCGAGTCCAAGTAACGGGCCAAGATTTACAAGTGCTACAATTCCTGCGACGACACCAATGAAGACTAATCCGAATTTTTTCATGTGTTTGTTTCTCCTTTCAGTTTGTACATTTATCGTACCAATTTGATTGAGATTGCCAAACGGTCTTGAAATGCATTTTTGACTAAGACCTAAGACGTAGAAAATTCTAAGATGAAGGTAGAAAATTAAAGAAATCTTCTGTAAAATAGGAGTGAGTGAATATTCATTCAATTTAGATAAATGAGGTGTAACGATGAATGAAGTCGTGATTATAGAAGGAATACGTTCGGCAGTAGGAAGAAGAAAAGGAAAGTTAACATATACGCGCCCAGATGAATTGGCGGCAACCGTATTAGAAAAATTAATTGATCGTGTAGGCATTAAAAAAGGCGATGTAGAAGATATTATTTTAGGATGTGTCTCACAAGTCGGTGAACAAGGTGGAAATATTGCAAGAACAGCCGCACTCATTGCTGGGTTTCCAACAAAAGTGCCAGGCACCACAATTGATCGTCAATGTGGGTCTAGTCAGCAAGCGGTTCATTTTGCCGCACAAGCAATTGCTTGTGGAGATATGGATATCGTGATTGCAGGTGGCGTTGAAAGTATGACACGTGTGCCGATGATGTCAAATATGGGCGATGCTAAACCTAGCAAGAAATTACTAGAAAAATATGAAATCATCAATCAAGGATTATCAGCTGAACGAATTGCAGAAAAGTGGGATTTATCTCGTGAAGAATTGGATGCATTCTCTGTTCAAAGTCATGAACGTGCCTTCCAAGCAATCGCGGAAGGACGCTTTGAAAAAGAAATCGTGCCAATTGAAGTGACAAAAGAGGATGGAACGACTGAGCTGTTTTCAATTGATGAAGGTCCACGAGCAGGAACGACGTTAGAAACACTTAATGGATTAAAGACCGTATTTGATGCTAATGGAAGAATTACGGCCGGCAATGCTAGTCAAATGAGTGACGGAGCCTCAGCCGTTCTATTAATGTCACATGAAAAAGCACAACAATTAGGATTAACACCACGTGCTCGCATTCATACACGTGTCGTTGTTGGGTCAGATCCAACATTAATGCTGACTGGTCCAATTGCAGCGACTCAAAAAGTGTTGGAGAAAGCGCAATTAACAATAGAAGATATGGACGTTTATGAAGTTAATGAAGCATTCGCTCCGGTGCCACTTGCCTGGTTAAAGGACATAGGCGCTGATCCAGCAAAATTAAATCGCAATGGTGGAGCTATTGCTCTTGGGCATCCACTAGGCGCTTCAGGCACGAAACTGCTTGTCACATTGTTACATGAACTAGAACGAACAAAAGGCCGCTATGGACTCCTTGCGATTTGTGAAGGCATGGGTATGGCAAACGCGACGATTATTGAGAGATTAGAAGAATCGGAGGATTAAGCATGAAAACATCTGAAGTAATCGCTATAGTAACGGGTGGCGCATCAGGACTCGGAGAAGCTACAACTCGTCACCTTGTAGAAAAAGGTGGAAAAGTCGCTATTTTTGATTTGAATGATCAGCGTGGGGAAGCATTGGTTGAAGAACTAGGTCACGAGCAAGTTATTTACTTCCAAACAAATGTTACGAATGCACAACAAGTTGAACAAAACGTAGCTCAGGTAGTTGAGCATTTTGGCAAAATAAACATGTTAGTGAGTTGCGCAGGGATTGCTACACCAGGAAAAGTAGTGTCCCAAAAAGGACCACTAGCACTCGAACAATTTGAACAAGTCATTCAAGTGAACTTAATCGGCACATTTAATGTGCTACGAATTGCCGCACAAGCTATGCAACAAAATGAACCAAATGATGAGGGCGAGCGGGGGGTCATTATTAATACCGCTTCAGTGGCAGCATTTGAAGGGCAAATTGGTCAAGTCGCATACAGCGCTTCAAAAGGTGGCGTCGTCGGAATGACTTTACCAATTGCCCGTGAATTTGCGAGAGACGGCATTCGTGTAATGGCGATTGCCCCTGGACTTATTGAAACACCGCTGTTTGAAGGACTGCCAGAACCAGCACGCACGGCACTTGCAAAATCTGTACCTTTCCCCAATCGCTTAGGCAAACCAAGTGAATATGCGCAATTAGTAGAGAGCATTGTCATCAATCCCATGCTAAATGGCGAAGTGATTCGGTTAGACGGCGCTATAAGAATGCAACCAAAATAAGGAGGAATTTTGATGGGGAAGTATCGATTTGAGACAGATGAGCATGTGATGTTCCGCAAGTCCCTTCGAAAGTACTTAGAAAAAGAAGCGGTTCCACAATATGAACAGTGGGAAGAAGACCGCATGATTCCTAAAACTTTTTGGAGAAAGCTTGGAGAAATGGGGTATTTATGTCCTCAAGTTGAAGAAGCCTACGGGGGTCTAGAAACTGACTTCCGCTACGCAGTAATTATTGGCGAAGAACTGGAACGCGTAGGAGCGAGCTTAACTGGGGTTGGCTTGCACAATGATATAGTAGTTCCTTACTTCGAAGCGTATGGCACGGACGAACAAAAATCACGCTGGTTACCTGGGTGTGTAACTGGCGACCATATTACAGCCATTGCCATGACAGAGCCAGGAGCTGGATCTGATTTAGCGGCGATTCAAACTACTGCTGTAAAAGATGGAGATCATTATGTTGTTAATGGTTCAAAAACGTTTATTACTAATGGCATAAATGCAGATTTAATATTAGTTGTGGTGAAAACTGATACAAAAATCGAACCAAAGCATCGCGGCATTAGCCTATTGGTCGTTGAAGAAGGCATGCCAGGATTTACACGTGGCCGCAAACTGAACAAACTGGGGATGCACGCTCAAGATACGGCAGAATTGTACTTTGAAGATTGCAGAGTGCCAGTGAAAAATCTTCTTGGTGAAGAAGGAAAGGGTTTTACGTATTTGATGGAAAAACTTCAGCAAGAGCGATTAATGGTGGCAATTTCCGCTCAAACAGCTTCTGAAGATATGGTCGAAATGACACTGGATTATGTGAAATCCCGCAAAGCATTTGGCAAACCTATCGCATCGTTTCAAAACACTCAATTCAAACTAGTGGAAATGACCACCGAAGTCGAGCTTGGCCATTCGTTCTTGGAATCGTTAATTGAAGATCATTTAGCAGGAAAAGAAATTGTCTCTAAAGTATCAATGGCTAAATATTGGTTAACCGAGACAGCGAAGAAAATTTCCGGAGAATGCCTGCAGTTACACGGAGGCTACGGTTATATGGAAGAATATAAAATTGCCCGACGTTACCGCGATATTCCAGTCGCGTCAATCTACGCAGGAAGCAATGAAATCATGAAGGTGATCGTCGCGAAGAAAATGGGGTTATAAGTGCGAATTACTTATACCAGGGTTTAGGAAGAAGCGAGGAACATGATGAACTTATTGACTGAACAAGACATTGTGGAAGTTATTTCAAAAGATAAGTGGATGATGGATGTAATTCGACAAACGGCGACACTTGATTTACCAGATTGGTGGATTTGTACGGGTTTTATCAGAGCAAAAGTATGGGATGAGTTGCATGGATTTTCCAGAAAAACCATACTACCAGATGTGGATGTTATTTATTTTGACTCGAATCATCTAGACGAACAAAATGAAAAATTATTCGAAATTAAATTAAATCAGGTAGACGCTACAATCCCTTGGTCCGTTAAAAATCAAGCAAGGATGCATACTTTGAATCAGGTAGCACCCTATACGTCATCTATAGATGGAATTTCAAAATTTCCAGAGACCGCCACTGCAATTGGAATCACTTTGGATGAAAAAGGGAAACTTCGGTTATGTGCCCCTTATGGAGTTGAAGATTTAATCGCGATGAAAATTCGTCCAACTCCTTTTTTTGAAGAATCACAAATTTACCATGACAGGATCAAACAAAAAAAGTGGTCAACGACATGGGCAAAAGTAACAGTTGGGTAAGCGACAGAGGTTTTTCTGTCGCTTTTGATTTTTTCTGTTACAACAAAAGAAAGTTTCAAAGAGTCATAAATTGCTGACACTTTAAGACAACGTATTGCAAGGAGATTTACAGCATATCATGATATACTTTCCAAAAACAACGAGGAGGGGCCTTTTATGCCGATCAATATGCCTGCCAGCTTGACGAAAGACTTAGCGCTGACAGTATACAATGATGGGTTTGCTCTAGTTCAAGAAATCCGCTCAATTCCTCCACTTTCAGACGATCACGTCGTTTATTATTTAGACGTTCCACAACTGATTGAAACGAATTCAGTGCAGGTGAAAGGTTTAAAAGTCACGGAGCTTACCTATGAATACGACCTGGCGGATCGATTAAAGTTACTAGAAAAGTATGTTGGACATGAAATCAGGCTCGTCAATAAGAAAACGGGCGAAGGAAAAGCCTATCTTTTGTTAAGTGCGCAAAATGGGCTGGTTCTCGCAGACATGCAGACACAGGAAATCGTTCTCGACGCAGAAGGTGAGATTCGATTGCCAGATGGCTCGGAAGAAGTAACGTTTAAACCCACACTAGTGTGGCGCGTCAAGGAGCAGACTGCTGAAGACACGCGTGTAACGTATTTAACGCGTGGACTTAGTTGGGATGCAGATTATGTGGCACAAGTCAGAGAAAATGATTTCGATTTGACTGGGTGGGTCACGTTAACCAACAACTCAGGCATACCGTATCAAGAAGCGAAAGTGAAATTAATGGCGGGTAAAGTAAATCGTGCATCAAGTCGCATGCAAAAAACGACGCTATACGAGCAAAATTCAATGGAACCCGAACGACAAGCTTTTGCCGATTATTATTTATATACCCTGCCTGAAAAACTGACACTGAAGAATCGTCAGCAAAAACAAGTTCAACTCTTTTCTGCCTATCAAATCAAATTCCATACGGTCTATGAAGTGGATGCCTATAGCGACCATCCAACGGTGTACTTTACTTTCCGAAACGATGCGGCAAACGGGTTGGGTTTCCCACTTCCTAAAGGAAGATTCAAATTGTACAAAGAAAATCCGAAAGATGGGTCTTCTGAATTTATCGGGGAAGATTTCATTCCACATACAGCAGTGGGTGAATTGGTCCGCATTAAATCAGGTGAAGCGTTTGATATCACGGTGGAAAGTGAAGTCGTTGCGGAATACAAGAAAGACGGCTATGAATTTGAGGAAGTCGAATACTTGATCCGCAATCAAAAAGATCAGCCGATTGAACTGATCATCAACCACGGCACAAGTAACGGTATATTTGATGTGGTCGAATCAACCCACCCTTGGAAACGGAAAGATGACGATATACAAATCTTTGTCCCTGTACCAGCAAAATCTGAAGTGAAAGTGGCATTTACCATTCGGTATGACCGAAAGCATGATGTAAAGGTGAATTAAAAACATGAAAAGAATCAGCATAGGCACTTTAATCCTTACAATTTATACACTACTTGTTTATTATTTTGGCTTTAACACGTACCAGTGGCTTCAAACATGGAACTTACCTATTCACCCAGTATTGTTTGGCTTTTTGTGGTTCCTACTGGCATTTGGTTACATCATCGGAAAGTTCAGTCATGGATTGAAATATTTCAGTATGATTGGATCTTATTGGTTTATCGTGATGCAGTACGGTGTGATTTTGTTCCCAATAACTTCAATTATTTATTTGCTTTGGCCATCTCAGCAAACCATATTTATTGTAGGAAATGTGGTGGCCTTTGTCTTCTTACTTATTTTTATAGCAGGAACATACATGGCGTTTTCTCCAGTTGTTCGCCATAAAACGATTCGTATCAACAAGGATTCTGGTTCCCATCGCGACTTAAAGTTGGTACTAGCTTCTGATTTCCACTTAGGCCTTCTTTCAAACAAAAAGCATTTGCAACGGTTTGTGAATTTGGCCAATAAAGAGAAGCCTGATGTGGTGTTGCTTGCAGGGGATTTGGTGGATGATGATCCGATTTGGTTTGTGAGTGATGGGATGTCTCCAGTCATGAGGCAATTGAAAACGACTCACGGCGTTTATGGGGTTGTTGGCAATCATGAGTATTATGGACGGAAAATCCCGCTATTGGTAGATGAAATGAGAGAAGCGGGCGTCCAGATGTTGTTAGATGAAACCATTTGCATTGAAAATGCGTTCTATGTAACGGGTAGGGAAGATGCCACGAATGGCAAGCGAAAGTCTTTGGCGAATTTGAAGCCAGAGAAGAGTGAACTACCTTGGTTCGTAATGGATCATACACCTTTTGATTTAAAGACACCAAGCGAGCTAGGTGTAGATGTGCATGTTTCAGGGCATACGCACCGCGGACAAATGTGGCCAAATCACTTGTTTACACGTCGTTTATTCGAGCTTGATTACGGGTATAAACTTAAGAGTTTGATGCACGCTTTTGTGTCATCGGGTTTTGGATTTTGGGGGCCACCGCTTCGATTAGGCTCTCGTTCAGAGCTTTGGTCGATTACTGTCACGTTTTCGACGAAATAAACTGGGAAAAGTTGCGTAAGATTGTTACGATAGAACATAGAGAAAATTTTTTGGTTGGAGGCTGGACATGGAAACCTGGATTACCGATATAATGAGCCAGTACGGATACTTAGGTATATTCTTGCTTATTATGCTTGAAAATATTTTCCCACCTATTCCGTCAGAAGTGATTTTGACGTTTGGTGGAGCTATGACGGCAAAAACAGATATGACCGTAATGGGTGTTATTTTGATTTCGACTGCAGGTTCTGTCGCAGGGGCTGTGATTCTTTATGGAATCGGTCGAATGGTGGATGTAAAACGCTTGGAGAAAATCGTGGATCGTTATGGACGTGTTTTACGTTTAACGAGAAAAGACATTTACAAAGCAGATAGCTGGTTTGATAAATATGGCATTTGGACGGTATTATTTTGCCGCTTGATTCCATTGATTCGTAGCTTAATTTCGATTCCTGCCGGGATGGCGAATATGAAGTTTGGATTATTTTTGTTATTTACAACATTAGGAACACTTATTTGGAATACGATTTTAGTAACAGTTGGAGCGGCTGTAGGCGATAACTGGGAATCAATCGTAGGCGTTATGGACGTGTATTCTAATATTGTGTACTTATTGATTGTCATTGCTGGACTTGCCGTGATTTGGTGGTATTTACAATTCCGAAAAAAAAGAGCATAAGGAGATATTATGGAACTATTTGATTTACTGAAAGCGTTACTACTAGGGTTTGTGGAAGGGATGACGGAGTTCGCTCCTGTTTCTTCTACTGGGCATTTAATTATTGTTGATGATATGTGGTTAAAAACTTCTGAGTTTCTTGGGAAATCTTCAGCCAACTCGTTTAAAATTTTTATTCAGCTTGGATCGATTCTTGCAGTTATCGTGGTTTTTTGGAAGCGATTATTTAGTCTTGTTGGACTTTACAAAATTAAAGACGTAACGCCAGGATCCCAGTTGAAACTATCACATGTTATCGTGGGTTTAATTCCAGCGGGTGTGCTAGGTTTATTGTTTGAAGATTTTATCGATGAGAATTTATTCTCTGTTAAAACGGTATTAATTGGCTTAGTTATCGGAGCCTTCTTAATGCTTGCAGCCGATAAATTTGGACCGAAAGTACCGAAAACGCAAACGTTGGATCAAATTACATATAAGCAAGCTTTCACTGTAGGGCTTGTACAATGTTTCTCGTTATGGCCAGGTTTTTCTCGTTCAGGGGCGACCATTTCGGGTGGTGTATTGTTCGGTATGAGTCATCGTACGGCTGCAGATTTTACGTTTATTATGGCCGTGCCAATTATGTTCGGAGCTAGTTTCTTGTCATTATTAAAGAACTGGGGAGACATTAGGCCTGATGATCTATCGTTTTATGTTGTTGGTTTCATAAGTGCTTTTGTTTTCGCACTCATTTCTATTAAGTTCTTCTTGAAGTTAGTTGAATATTTGAAGTTAACGCCATTTGCGATTTATCGTTTGGTATTAGCTGCTGTGCTAGCGGTTATAATTTATTTCTAAGTGATTCGAAGGCGGTCTCAAATTGAGGCCGCTTTTTGTGTGGGAAAAATGTAGTTTTCTATGTTTCGTGAATAGAATCGGGTAAATCACGTATAGTCGACAAAGAACCGCTCATAGTCGACACGAAAGCAATCATAGACGACAAAAATCCGCGCGTAGTCGACACATAAACGCTCATAGAAATGGCAAATCAAAGAACCGCTCATAGTCGACACGAAAGCGATCATAGACGACAAAAATCCGCGTGTAGTCGACACAAAACCGCTCATAGAAGTAAATGAGGTTGCAGGAAGGTAGCTTTTCACTGTCGAATAGGATGATAAAGAAGGTGAGTAAGTGGATATACAATCATATGTGAATGATATTACGACGGTCTTTGTGGATGAATTACATGATGATTTGGTTGGTGTTTATTTACATGGTTCCTTAGCAATGGGGTGTTTTAATCCAGTGACAAGCGATGTTGATATGTTGGTTATTTGTTC
The DNA here is from genome assembly GCF_003058165.1 of Paenisporosarcina sp. OV554. Taxonomy (GTDB): domain Bacteria; phylum Bacillota; class Bacilli; order Bacillales_A; family Planococcaceae; genus Paenisporosarcina. The sequence goes on from NZ_QBUC01000002.1 coordinate 224,909, forward strand.
AACAGAAATGACTAACGATACGAAAAAAATCATCATTAAAAGGTTGTTGAGTTTAACACAAGGAAATCGGAATCAATTGGAAATGAGTATCGTGTTAGAGAGGAATGTAAAAGATTTTGTTTATCCTACACCCTTTGAGCTGCATTATTTTCATCCTAACTATTTAATAGATGAAAATTATGTTTGCGGTGGTGAAGGATTTTATGACCCGGATTTAGCTGGACATATGGTTGTAACGTATCATCGAGGTGTGACTTTAAGTGGTGGAGAGATAAAAAATGTTTTTACCCCGATAGCTCGGCGGTATTATATTGAATCGATTTTTAATGATATTGAGGACGCCCAAAAACTCATAATTAAAAACCCTGTCTATTTTACGCTTAACCTCTGTAGAGTTTTGTATTTCCTTAAAGAAGGAAAGGTTGCATCGAAAAGAGAAGGTGGAGAATGGGGAATAAGAAATCTACCTGAAGATTTTAAAACAATTGTGGAACAGTGTTTGGCTGTATATAACGGTTCAGCGAAAGATATTTACATAGGTAGTAATGAAATCGTCCACTTTGCCACGTGGATGTTGAGCGAATGCAAACAATTGAGAAAAGAGGAAGGAAAAAATGAAAGAGACAATTAGTATTAATCACCGGTCTATAGCCATGCAGTTGTTTAATGAAACATGGGATTTAATCGAGAAAAAAGATCGTACCGGAGATGAGGATTCACAAATGCTTGAGAAGGCATACGCGTCACTTTATCATTGGCGCCAAGTTGGCACAAGACTCAATTTAGCTAGAGGATATTGGCAAGTCTCTCGTGTGCATGCCATTCTCGGTCAAGGGGATGTAGCTTTCTTTTACGGCATTACAGGCGTTGAACTATGTGAAGTTGAAGGATTTGGAGATTTTGATTTAGCTTTCGCTTATGAATCAGTGGCTCGTGCAGAAAAATGCCGAGGAAACACGGAGTCTATGGACACTTGGATCGAAAGAGGACAAACAGCAGCGGAAAAGATCTCAAAAGAACAAGATAAAAAATATTTTTTAAGTGAATTAGTGAGTGTTGATAAGGGTTAAGTGAATTCAAAGGCTATTCGTCTATTGAATGAGAAAACACAATATGTTAGATTTATATTTGAATAAAACACAATATGTTAGATTTATATTTGAATAAAACACAATATATAGTATGTAAACGAGAAAATGGTACCAGTAATGGTTTAATAGGGAATTCGGTGAAATACCGAAGCTGTCCCCGCAACTGTAAGTGCGAACGACTGTACAAAGTCCACTGTGTAACGACACGGGAAGGCGTATGGAAGGCTGATGCACGAGCCAGGAGACCTGCCATTTTTTCTTAAGCATCACTTTCTTCGGGGGTTGAGGAGTGGAAGCGAGCTATCAGTAGCGAGCGGTATTTCATTTTTCTCGCTAACCACTTTAACTCCTTTCCATTCTAATATCATGAGCGATGGCTCAGCCGAAAAGGCTGATTCATCGTTTTTTTTGTGTTTATAAAATTGGGCTTTAGGAAGGGGAAAATACCATATGCAAAAGGTATTATCAAAAAAAGAAAATAACATTGATCAGTTATATACATTGTTTACAAGAGAGCAGTTAGTACCATTATTGCGTGCACATGAGAAGTGGATGAAGAAAAATCCTAATGCCACGGATGCACAGTGGTCACAAGCAATGGTGTTAGAATCTCTCAGCCATTTGGACGAGGAGGAGCCATTTTGGACATTCGTAGCAGCACGTATTTATTTAGTACAAGTTTACAGCGAAATGGCCATTTTACGAAGCTGTTCAGTTGATGAAGTTTACGCAGATTTTTATAAACTTCTTACTCGTTTAGCTGACAAAGGGCTATATGATGCTCGACTTCTTCAAGCTTATACAAAAGAAGAAATCACAACACTAGGTGAAATACTTGAACCAGAGCGTGACTCGCTTTTTACATATATCGGCTTAAAAACGTTAATGGACCGCTACGTGGCAAGAGATTTTGATAAAACGTCAGCTGAGCTTCCTCAAGAACGCTGGCTCATCATCGCCATGACATTAATGCAAAATGAATCAATGAATCGCTTAGAAAAAGTGAAAGAAGCATATTGGGCGATGAGTCATTTATATATGACGGTGGCAACACCAACACTTTCTAATGCAGGCAAGCCGCATGGTCAGTTATCAAGCTGTTTTATTGATACGGTAGATGATAGTTTGCAAGGAATTTATGACTCCAACACGGATGTTGCGACATTATCAAAATATGGCGGTGGTATTGGTATTTACATGGGGAAAGTGCGTAGCCGTGGTTCCTCAATTCGTGGATTTAAAGGTGCTTCAAGTGGTGTCATGCCTTGGATTAAACAATTGAACAATACAGCTGTTAGCGTGGATCAACTCGGTCAGCGACAAGGAGCGATTGCCGTTTATTTAGATGTTTGGCACAAGGATATTTTACCGTTCTTGGATTTGAAATTAAATAACGGGGATGAGAGAATGCGTGCTCATGATATTTTTACAGGTGTAAGCTTGCCAGATATTTTTATGGAGAAAGTACAAGCTCGGGAGGAATGGACCCTATTTGATCCACATGAAGTCCGCACCGTGATGGGTTATTCTCTAGAAGATTCCTACGATGAAAAGCGGGGGAAGGGATCGTTCCGTGATAAATATCAAGCTTGTGTTGATGACAATCGTTTATCTAGAGAAGTTGTCCCGGCAATCGATATCATGAAACGAATCATGCGCAGTCAACTTGAAACGGGTGTCCCGTTTATGTTTTACCGTGACGAAGTGAATCGAATGAATACAAATAAACATGAAGGCATGATTTATAGCAGTAACTTATGTACAGAAATTTTTCAAAACATGAGTGCTACGGAATTTGAGTCGATTACGATTGAAGATGATGTCATTGTGACACGCCGTAAACCTGGTGATTTTGTCGTCTGTAATTTGTCTTCAATCAACTTAGGGAAAGCAGTGCCAGCTGGCGTCTTAAAGCGTCTGATCGCCGTGCAAGTTCGCATGCTCGACAATGTCATTGATTTGAATATGATTCCTGTCCCGCAAGCTGAACGGACAAACGCGAGATACCGGGGAATCGGTCTTGGCACATTTGGTTGGCATCACTTATTAGCATTAAAATCTATCCGCTGGGAATCAGATGAAGCCGTAGAGTTTGCGGATGAATTATACGAAGAAATAGCGTATTTAACCATCGAAGCATCGATGAATTTATCAAGGGAAAAAGGACCGTATCCATTATTTAAGGGTTCAGGTTTCCAAAATGGTGAGTACTTCGAATCTCGGGCTTATATATCAAAAAAATGGCGTGAACTTCGCTTTGAAGTAGCGATGAATGGGATGCGAAATGGCTACTTAATGGCCGTTGCACCGAATTCATCTACTTCGATTTTAGCAGGAAGCACCGCTAGTATTGACCCTATTTTCCAAAAGAGTTATTCAGAAGAAAAGAAAGACTATAAAATTCCAGTAACCGTGCCGGATTTAAATCAAGATACTACTTGGTTCTACAAATCAGCGTATTTCATCGATCAACACTGGACGTTAAAACAGAACGCTGCTCGTCAACGTCATATTGACCAAGGGGTATCGTTGAATTTATATGTCCAAAATACAATCAAAGCGAAAGAATTGCTTGATTTACATTTAGATGCGTGGGCAAGGGGATTGAAGACAACATACTACGTACGTTCAACATCGATTGAATTAATGGAATGTGAATCTTGCTCAAGCTAAGGGGGAACCATGTATGACGACAATCGAAAAACGAAAACTTATGGATAAAGATGCACCGAATCGATCAACAGGTATCGTCAATGGTACTTCTTCAAATATTTTAAACTGGGATGATGTCCGATTTAGTTGGGCATATCCAAAATACAAAAGAATGCTCGGCAACTTTTGGACACCATTTGAAATCAATATGGGTTCAGACGTAAAACAATTCAGTTCCTTAAATGAACCGGAACGACAAGCATTCTTAAAAATTATCGGCTTATTGGCATTGCTCGACAGTATTCAAACTGACTTTGCTGGAAAAGTGGCAGATTATCTCACTGATTCTAGTTTGAATGCACTGATGATTATTTTGGCACAACAAGAAGTTATTCATAATCATTCGTACTCATATGTACTATCGAGCTTAGTGTCAAAGGATGAACAAGACCGTGTGTTTGATTATTGGCGTACGGAAACCGTTCTTGAAAAGCGCAATGAATTTATCATGAAAGGGTATGAAGAATTTTCCGATAATCCGAATGTGGATTCGTTATTAAAAGCGATTGTCTATGATGTCATTTTGGAAGGGTTATTTTTCTATTCAGGTTTTGCATTCTTTTATCATCTGGCCCGTCATCAAAAGATGGTCGGCACAAGCACGATGATTAACTACATCAACCGAGATGAACAAATTCATGTGGATTTATTCGTGAAAATTTATCAAGAATTGTTACGGGAATATCCTGAGTACGATACGCCAGAAAGAGCACGTGATGTGGAAGCGATTTTCAAAGAAGCAGCGCTGCTCGAGACTGAATGGGCACGTGAAGTCATTGGAGATCGAATAGACGGTCTGGATGTTGAAGATGTGGAAGAATATATTTACTTTTACGCAAATGTTCGCTGTGCCCAACTCGGCTATGAACGTCCATTTCCTGAATATCGTAAGAATCCATTAAAATGGATCAAAGCCTATGAAGAAGTAGACTTAGGTAAAACCGATTTCTTCGAACAAAAGTCGCGGCAGTACGTCAAAGTAAATGTCCAAGATAACGGGTTTGATGACTTATGATGATCGATAGGAGTATCTTCTAAAGCGAGATAATGAGAGTGTTAAATGAGTTTGAGCGATAAATTTCATTCTATATAAAAGTAGGAATAAATAAAAGGTTTTAATAGATTAATGGCGAACCTAATAAACGATATCTATTTTTTATTAAGGGGATGTAAGCAAATGAAACCAGTTACTCCATATTTATCGTTTTACGGGAATGGCAAAGAAGCTGCGGCATTTTATGAAACAACTTTCGGGTTAAAAAACAATGGAATAATGAAGTATAGTGATAGCGATGGAGGTTTTCCTTATCCACCAGAAGCTGCAGACTACATTATGCATTGTTGCTTATCTGATGAAAACTTCAATATCATGCTTGCAGATTCACCTACTCCAGGCGAATCTGGTGCAACAAATGTCGCATTGATGATTGAATGTGAAAGCGAAGAAGAAGTGAATCGCCTATACAATGCTTTGTTAGAAGGCGGTAAGGCTGTTATGGAGCTTCAAGACACGTTCTGGGGAGCAAAATACGCAAAAGTTTGCGATAAGTTTGGCTATACATGGGATTTGAATTTTGAAAAAGGTAAATTTGAATAAATTTGTGTGAATAAGATTAGTGGGGCTGCCGATGGAACTGGCAGCCTTTTTTGTTGGGTGAAATTGGGTGAATGGGAATAACCCATCCGCGAACGGGAATAAATCTCTATCGAACGGGAATAAACCACCATCCAACAGGAATAAAAAAGCTGAGCGTATAAATACACTCTGCTTTTGTCAATCATTCACTTATTCTTCATCATTTACAATAACATTACGTCCTTTAAGTTTCATAAGTAGTGGAACTACTAGCCAAGCAACCGCTGCTATGATAAATGCTAGAGACAAGGGTTTGCTTATGAAAATTGAGAAATCTCCATTTGAAATCGTCAATGCACGACGCATATTATTTTCAATCATTGGCCCTAATACAAGTGCCAATACAAGAGGTGCAAGAGGGTAGTCGTTTTTCGCTAACAAATAACCAAGAACACCACATGCAAGTAACAAGTATAAATCGAAAGTTGTATATTGGACGGCATATACGCCGAAAAAGGAAATCGCAACAATAATCGGCAAAAGATATTTTTTCGGCGTTTGAATAATTTTCGCAAACACTTTGACGAGTGGCATGTTCAAAACAAGCAACATCAAGTTTCCGATAAACATACTTGCAATAAGTCCCCAAGCAACCTCTGGATGATCCTCAAATAACAAAGGACCTGGCTGGATGTTGTACATGATAAGGGCGCCCATCAAGATGGCAGTTGTTCCTGAGCCGGGAATACCGAGGGTCAACAATGGAATCATAGCACCACCAGATGCAGCGTTATTTGCTGATTCAGGTCCTGCTACTCCTGCAATTACACCAGTACCGAATTTCTCTGGATGTTTGCTAAACTTTTTCTCTGTCATGTAAGAGAAGAATGATGCTAGTGTTGCACCCGCACCCGGTAGAACTCCAATAAAGAACCCTAACAATGAACCGCGAACGATTGGTACCGCACTATCTTTTAAATCTTTTTTAGTTGGTAAAATGCGATTGATTTTTGCAATGGCACCATCTTCTTTATCTCGTTCAAGAATCGTTTTAAAGACTTCACCTAGAGCGAATAACCCAACGGCAATTGTTAAAAATTCGAGACCTGAATAAAGAATAGGTAAGTCGTATGTAAAACGAGCAATTCCTGAAACTGCATCAATTCCGATGGTTGCTAAAAGTAAACCAAATATCGTCATGATTAATGCTTTAGTCATCGATTTTCCAGCTAATCCACTGACCGCACACAGACCGAGAAGCATCAATGAAAAGTACTCTGCTGGACCAAACTTAAGGGCAATTTTTGATAAGGGTTCTGCTAACAATACCAATCCAATTAAGGAAATGATACCTGCTGCAAATGAACCGATAGCAGCAATGGAAAGTGCAGCACCGGCACGGCCTTGTTTGGCCATTTGATACCCATCTAAAGTAGTAACAACGGAAGAAGATTCTCCAGGAGTATTTAACAGAATAGATGTTGTTGAACCTCCATACATGGCTCCGTAATAAACTCCTGCCAGCAAAATAATAGAACTAGCGGCTGCGGCTTCAGTTGGCATTCCAGAAGTTAAAGTAGCGGTAACAGGAATGAGAAGGGCAACCCCACTCATTGGTCCTATACCTGGTAAAACTCCCACGGCTGTTCCGATCAAAACACCAACAAATGCAAACATGATATTTTGCCACTGAAATGCTACAGCAAAACCATTAAATAGAAAATCTAAAGTACTCATACCAAAACTCCTTCCACTTTAAAACTCTGGGAATCCTGGCAATGATCCGCCAAGAAACTCTGCAAAAAAGTAATATACACCGAATGAAAAAGCACCAGCGATGAGAAGTGAACTAATCCATTTCCCACGCTCCATCGTTTGAAATGCAATAAGTAAAAATATAAAGGTCGAAATGACATATCCAAGTGGTTCTAAAACAGTTGCATATACAGCGGCACTTATGAAAATGATTAAGAATTTAACATATTGAACGGACTCTTTTTTTCCTTCAGCACGTTCATATTTCATTGTTTCAAAAAGTAAACGTAGGCTTAATAAAATAAGGATGATTCCTAGTACTGTTGGGAAGATATCCGGTCCTACTGAAGAACCGTACGCACTTTTTGATATCGAACGACTTTCAATGACAAATAAAAGACCAATCAGTAAAAAGGCGATACCTGTGAAACGATCGAACGTTTTACTCATTATCTTTCACACCTCCTTTAGAAAAAGGCGACCGCTACTGCCGTCGCCTTTATTCTTTATTTTTGCATTTCTAATGCAGTTAATAATTCAACAATTACTTTGTCTTGATCTTCTAAATAAGTAGTAAAGTCTGCGGCATTACGATATTCACTTTGCCAACCATTTCTATCAAGTTCTGATTTCCATTCATCTGTTTTAACTAACTCGTCTAACTTCGAAGTCCAGTAATCATAAGCATCATCAGACATGTCTTTTGGTCCGAACAAACCGCGCCAAATTGTGAATTCTGTATCTATGCCTTCCTCTTTGAAAGTAGGCACATCACTTAGTTCACCTTCTAAGCGTTCTGCAGAACTAACTGCCAGTACTCTTACATCACCTGATTTTACGTACTCGGTAATTGTAGAGGCATCTGTTGCAATAACATCAGCATTTTTCCCGAGAAGTGCAGCAACTGCTTCACCGCCACCATCATAAGAAACGTATTTTACTGATTTAGGATCAATTCCATATTTATAAGCTGGAAGAATTCCTACTAAATGATCCATTGAACCTGGAGCCGATCCGCCAGCTAAAGTGATTTTACTTGGATCTGCTTTTATTGCATCTAAAACATCTGTTAACGTTTTGAATTCTGAATCTGCTGGTACAACAATTGCGCCATAATCACGAGTTAATTGTGCTAGTGGTTTTGTATCTTTATATCCATATGCACTGTTACCTTCAGCTTTGTTGTTATTAATTAAAATAGGAGGTGATTTGACCATTAATACATAATCATTTTTCACTTCTTTAGTAGCGAATTCAGCCATGTAAACGACTCCTCCGCCACCAGGTTTATTTTCAACAGTAATCGGTTCTTCCACTAACTTTGTAGCATTCATAGTTTTGGCAATAGAACGAGCTGTTAAATCCCATCCGCCACCAGCCCCAGAAGGTGCCACAATTGTAATCGGTTTTTCAGGATACTTTGATGAAACGCTTGCATCTCCTTCGCTTGAGCACGCTGCTAAACTTAAAGCCAATGAACCTGCTAAAATTACCGTTGATAATTTTTTCCACATAAACGATATCCCCTTTGATTGAATTAGAAAAAGACAGCGCTTTCAATACGCTGTCTTTAATTTATCAGAACTTTTATTCAATTCAATGTTTTGGGTCATAAGGGAGATAAAGGTCATTGTTGTCATTTTGTTCATAAAGTTCACAGGTTTTTTGGAAAGTACCTGCGTTCTGGACGACCGATTGTTCCATATATAAGTTCAGCTCTCGCTTTACTCTCTGAAACAAGAAATTCCAGATATCTTCTTGCGGTAGATCTACTAAGTCCACTAGCAATTCCGAGTTTTTCGGCTGTTATTCCTTGTGTTTGTCGCTTTAGTTGAACAACTACTTTATCTATTGTAATAGGATCAATTCCTTTTGGTGTCAGAGGAATGTCAGTTAAATTGGGCGACTTAAATGAGTGCCACAACAATTGGATGGACTCTTCTTGTAATTTTCCAGTGCTTGCAAGTGTTTTTCTTTTTTCTTGGTATTCGTGCAAACTGTCTTGAAAACGATCAAACGTTAACGGTTTTAATATATAGTCGATGACGCCACCTCGGAATGCTTGTTTCACGACACTCACTTCCGCTGCTGCTGTGATAAAGATGATGTCTGTATCTGTACTTTCGGCCTGAATAAAAGTCATCAACTCAGTGCCCATCATATCTGGTAAATAAACATCAAGTAAGATAAGGTCGGGTTTCATTGCTGCAACCCAGTCCTTTGCCTCAGCTCCCGTATGTGCAGATCCAACGACTATAAATCCATCTATTTTGTCAATAAAACGACGGTGAATATCAGCAATTCTTGGATCATCTTCAATGATTAAGACTTCAATTAATTTACTCATACAGAAAACCCTCCTTTTGGAATGGAGATGACGAAAAGTGCGCCTTCTAAATCCCCATTTTCGATCGATACGACTCCATTTAAGTCTCTAATATTCTCTGAAACTTTCACTAAACCGTAGCCACGATCTTGTCCTTCTTTCGTGGAAATGCGCGACTTGAATATGTGTTCTTGTAAATCAGCACTAAGCCCGTCTCCTGAATCTTCAACTTCAATCAAGATTTCTTGTCCATTATCAAGGATAAATAACCGTACAACTCGATTTGATTCTGCTAAGTGTTCAACTGCTTCAAATGCATTGGTTACTAGATTTCCTATAATGGATACAAACAAGCTTTTTTCTAGATGTTTAGGCAGGCTAGTTAAATAACTATCTTCATCTAAAATAAATCGAACTTTTAGTTCACGGGCACGATTAAATAAACCAATGACGAGACCACCTAGGTAGGGGTCTTGCAACCTTTTCGTAACAAACTGGATAAGTGATTGATGCTCTTGCTTTTCGTCATGAATGAGATGAAGCGCTTCATCTAGCGAGTTAAGTTGGATGAGCCCACTAATTGTATATAGAAAGTTTTGATATTCATGTGTTTGTGCTCGGAGCGCTTCCGTATATTGTTTCACTTGAGAAAGTTCTGTTGTTAACTGATCAAAATCCGATTGCAAACGAAAACTAGATACAGCTCCAACGATTTCTGTCCCTATTAAAATCGGGATTCGATTGACAACTGCTTTTTTTCCTCGTATTTCCATTTGTCGGTCAAGTTGTTTTTCTCCATTTAAAAGAACTTGAGGGAGCAATGTATTAGGTAACACCTCTTCAATATGACGCCCGATGAGTGTGACATCCTCTGGTAGAGAAAGAGTTTCATATGCTGCTTTATTCATCATCGAAATATGTGCATCTTGATCGACCATAATAATTCCTTCACGAACAGATTCAATCAGTGTATTTCGTTCAGTGAATAGATGCGCAATTTCAACAGGCTCTAAATTAAATAATACTTTTTTTATACTTCTCGCCAAAATGGTTGAACCGATAACGCCTAAGATGATAGCCAAGAGTACGATTGTAATAATTGAATCCACATATTCAAAAAAGGTATGGGAGATGTCGGCTTTTAAAAACCCAACTGATATGATGCCCACAATTTCACCTTGTTCATTTTTAACAGGAGTTTTTCCTCGTAAGGCAGGTCCAAGTGTCCCGGTTGCTTCAGAAATATAAGATTCTCCATACATTAACGCGCGTTCATTGTCATCACCAACCATTTTTTGACCAATACGTTCAGCAACTGGATGTGCATAGCGAATTCCTTCGACGTTGCCAATGACCACATATTGAGCTCCAGTTAGTTTACGGATCGTTTTAGCAATGGGTTGCAAAACAGCGGCTGGGTTTTCATTTTCAAATCCCGCAACCACATCTGGTCGATTTGCCGTAGTCATTGCAATATTTAAAGCTCGATTGCCAATCTGCTGTTCGATACTCTGAGACATCGTGTAATAGAATGAAGCCCCTATGAGAAGAGAAATAGCGGTGACAAATAAGGCGCCATAGACAAAAATTTTGAATTGTAAAGATCGATTCTTCAAGCTATCACTCTTTTCGCATAATTAGTGCTATTATGACGAGTCGTAGGTGAATTGGCAACATAAGGTTTTGAGAAGAAGCGAGGGATAGAGGGATTAGGGTAGGTAAGGTATACCATATATAGCTGAAAAAAATTATTTGTGAGTTAGTGACAATAGTCAGAATACTATTTATACTAAGTTAAGTTTTAGAAAAGGAGAGATTAATATGAAAAGAATAACACTGACGTCATCAATAAAATTGGGGGACATGTTGGCATAAAATGTGAACTCCGATTTGATTTCATCTAAAATCAATTAACGGAGGAAAATAAAAGTGGCAATACAAAAGTTTTATTATACCGTGACAAGTTCACGTGCGTTTTTCATTCAAATGGTGTTTACTTTGAACGCCATTTATTATGTTACACAAGCAGATTTAAATGCATTACAACTAGTACTAATCGGAACAATTATGGAAGTTTCGGTTCTCTTATTTGAAATGCCAACGGGTCTGTTTGCCGATCATTACGGTCGTAAGAAATCACTTGCTATAGGGACATTAGTGATTGGGTTGGCTCACATATTGGAAGGAAGTATGCCGGATTTTTGGGCGATTGCATTGGCTTCTGCGTTATGGGGAGTCGGCTGGACCTTTATTAGTGGGGCAGAGCAAGCATGGATTGCAGATGAATTAAATGGTGAAAACTTAGAGGAAACCTTTTTACGTGGTTCTCAATTTTCGTCATTCGCACGATTTGTCGCAATTTTAGCGAGTGTGTCAATTGCAGCCATTTGGTCGGTACAGTTTGCCATTTTAGTAGCAGGTATCATGCTCATTATCCTTTCATTATGGGCATTTATTAATCTGCCGGAAACGAAGTTTGTCAAAGTAACACGTGCAAAAGGGGTATCAGGTGTTACACATATGATGGAAATCATTAAAGTAGGCATGACGCAAATTCGTGGTAACACGATACTCGTCAGTATTGCGGTGGTGACATTATTATGGGGACTCGCGAGTGAGGGGTTTGACCGTTTATACGGTGCTCATTTCATTGCCGACTATGACTTGTCAGAAAGTGAATCCATTTATTGGTTCGGCACATTTTACGCTATAGCTTTTTTGCTTAATATTGTCGTACTAAGATTTGTGGAAAAATATGTGGAAGGTCGCTACGCGGATGTGCTGTTATTAACAAATGCCGTTTTAATAGGGACCATGATTGTCTTCGCATGGACTGGACATTTCTTCATAGCCATTGCAATGTACTGGGTGACAAGTGCACTCAGAAATGTAAACTATCCATTAATGAATATTATTACAAACGAACGTCTGCAATCAAAAGGTCGAGCCACAACTCTTTCCATGTTCGGTCAACTTGATGCTTTTGGACAAATAGCAGGGGGGCCATTAGTCGGTTTGCTTGCTTTGTACACATCTGTTGCAGGAGGCATCACAACTTCTGCGTTACTCATCTTGCCTGTCCTGTATTTCTTGTGGCGAATGAAAGGGAAAATGATCGACTCATAATTTGATTAAGTGCCTGGTGCGAATGAGCATCGGGCACTTTTTTTGTAGTTACAGAGGTAGAGAAGAGTGGTTTATGTGGAAGAATATGGGTGAAAGGGAATGAACCGCGTTTGAACGGGAATAAAGGGTCCATGAAAAGGAATAAACACAAAATGAACGGGAATAAGCAAAAAAACAGTGCACCATACATGGCACACTGTCTTTCAATTTTATTTTCCGCCTAATATATCAAATAATCCACCAGCTAAACTACCTTCACCTTTGGAGCCTCCACCTGGAATTTGCGGAGCTGCTGCGAAGACGCGGCTAGCAAGGCGGCTAAACGGCAGCGATTGGATCCATACTGTTCCGGGTCCTCTTAGTGTAGCGAAGAACAATCCTTCTCCTCCGAATAATGCTGTTTTTACACCTTTAACCATTTCAATGCTGTAATCGACTTCTTGAGTCATCGCTACTAAACAACCTGTGTCTACGCGCAATACTTCACCTGGTTGTAAATGTTTTTTATGAATGGTACCTCCAGCATGAAGAAACGCAAGTCCATCACCTTCAAGTTTTTGCATGATAAATCCTTCGCCACCAAAGAATCCCGTTCCGAGTTTACGTTGGAATTCAATACCGACCGAAACACCTTTAGCGGCAGCAAGAAACGCATCTTTTTGACAGATGATTTTACCACCCATTTCGCTTAAATCCATCGGGATGATTTTGCCTGGATACGGTGAAGCGAAGTAGACATGTTTTTTTCCTGAACCGGTATTAGTGAAAGTGGTCATAAATAAACTTTCACCAGTAAGCATACGTTTACCTGCGCCCATTAATTTCCCCATTAAACCACTACTAGCAGAACCATTAGAGCCGTCTCCGAATATGGTTTCCATCGCGATTCCGTCTTCCATCATCATTAAACTACCAGCTTCTGCAACAACTGTTTCTTTTGGATCAAGTTCCACTTCTACAAACTGCATGTCGTCTCCGTATAATTTGTAATCAATTTCGTGGTTATTCATATGTCTCATTCCTCCAAAAATTAAATTCTACTCATTCATACGCTTTCCACAGCAAAAAGTTTCATCCGAAAATCTAATAAAGAATATTCCGTTTTTTCCGAATTTTAAAAGGTTTAAAAGGTTTCATGTCGAATTAGTTATAGTGAAAACGTTTTCAAAACGAAAGGGGTAAGGTACATGCAATTGAACAATTACATCGGTGGAAAGTGGCAGGATGCGGGAGATGCTAAGTACGTTCCTGTGACGAACCCGGCAAATGGCGAAGAGTTAGCTCAAGTCCGATTATCAACAAAAGAAGACGTAAATCTAGCGGTAGCGGCTGCAAAGAAAGCGCAGAAGAAATGGGCGCTTGTTCCTGCACCGAAGCGAGCAGATTATTTATATGAAATAGGCCGTATTATGAAAGAAAAGAAAGAGCATTTAGCGCAAGTACTGACGAAAGAAATGGGCAAAGTCATTGAAGAAGGACGCGGAGAAGTGCAAGAAGGAATAGATATGGCATTCTATATGGCTGGAGAAGGTCGCCGTTTATTTGGTGAAACAACGCCTTCGGAACTTGCGGATAAGTTTGCGATGAGTGTTCGTGCACCAATTGGCGTTGTCGGACTTATTACACCATGGAACTTCCCTGTAGCGATTGCAACATGGAAATCGTTCCCGGCAATCGTAGCAGGTAATACATTCTTATGGAAACCAGCAACAGAAACACCGATGATGGCGTATGAAATGGCAAAAGTTTTTGAAGAAGCGGGAATTCCAGCAGGAGTGGCAAATATAGTATTTGGATCAGGATCAGAAGTCGGTACAGCCATGATCGAACATCCAGATGTGAAAGTTATTTCATTTACAGGGTCAACAGAAACAGGTCGTTCAGTTGCGGAACGTGGCGGTCGTCATTTGAAAAAAGTGTCGCTTGAAATGGGCGGAAAAAATGCAGTAATTGTTATGGATGATGCAGATCTTGGATTAGCAGTAGAAGGGATTCTTTGGAGTGCCTTTGGAACTGCAGGTCAACGCTGTACGGCATGTAGTCGTGTCATCGTGCATAAAGATGTTAAAGAAGAACTTGAATCACTTCTTCTAACTGCGATGGAACAATTAACTATCGGTGATGGTATGGATGAAACCGTGAAAATTGGACCAGTAATTAACAAAAAGGCCTTAGAAAAAATCCATAACTATGTACAAATCGGAAAAGAAGAAGGCGCTACATTACTTGTTGGTGGTGAAATTCTTGCTGAAGGAAATTTAGCTAACGGAAACTATTACGCTCCTACTTTGTTCACGAATGTAGAACGCGATAGCCGAATTGCACAGGAAGAAATTTTTGGTCCAGTTGTATCACTTATCGAAGTTTCGAGTTTAGACGAAGCGATTGAAGTGAATAACAGCGTAACTTTTGGATTATCAAGCAGTATTTTCTCTCGTGATGTCAACACCGTGTTTAAAGCGCAACGTGATTTAGATACAGGGATTGTGTATGTAAATGCAGGTACAACAGGAGCTGAAATTCATTTACCGTTTGGTGGAACAAAAGGGACTGGGAATGGCCACCGTGATTCAGGTGTTGCAGCTTTAGACGTGTATACAGAGTGGAAGAGTATTTATATTGATTTTAGTGGCAAGTTGCAACGAGCTCAAATTGATAACTAATAGCAGATAGACAAAGTTTTACAAAGGGGATGTAAATATGAAGGTTGTCGTATTAGGTGCGGGATTAATGGGCAAGGAAGCAGCACGAGATTTAGTTAAAAGCGAATACGTTGAAAAGGTATTTTTAGCTGACGTTCAAGTAGAACAAGTACTAGCTTTTAAAGATAAAATCCAATCCGAGAAAATTGAAGCAATCCGTTTAGATGCCAATAATGATGTGGAATTAAAAGCAGTAATGAGCAAAGGTGACGTCGTAATTAATGCCTTATTTTATTCGTTTAATGAAAAAGTTGCACGTGCTGCTGTTGAAGTAGGTGTTCATTCAATTGATTTAGGCGGTCACATTGGTGGAGCAACGGAGGCTGTTCTCGGTTTAGCTGATGAAGCAAAAGCGAAAGGAATTACACTCATCCCAGACCTAGGGGTAGCTCCAGGAATGATTAATATATTGACAGGGTACGGTGCAAGTAAATTAGACGAAGTAAAATCGATAAAACTCTATGTCGGTGGAATTCCAGTAGTGCCAGAAGGTCCATTGAAATACAATATTGTCTTTTCTTTAGATGGTGTATTTGATCATTATACAGACACTTCACATGTAGTGCGAAATGGTGAATTACATGAAGTTCCTTCATTATCAGAAATTGAAGCGATTCATTTTGATGAGTTTGGAGAGCTTGAAGCGTTCCATACTTCAGGTGGAACATCGACTTTAACGAAAACATTTCCAAACGTCGAAACACTCGAATACAAAACAATCCGTTATCCAGGACATGCAGAGAAATTTAAAGTATTAGTAGATCTTGGTCTAACAAATAAAGAAACAAAAGTAGTAGTTGATGGAAAATCGATTAGTACGCGTGAAGTGTTAAAAGCAGCTTTAACGCCTGGTTTATTGTTGGGTGACAAACAAGATGCCGTGTTGTTACGTGTCATTGTTTCTGGTGATAAAAATGGAGAAACGGTTACATATGAATACGAACTAGTCACCAAGAAAGATATGACTGATCAAGTAACGGCAATGGCTCGTGCAACAGCAAATACGATTTCAGTCGTTGCGCAAATGATTGGTAATGGAGAAATCACAAAACGCGGCGTTTACCCACCTGAACAAATTGTACCTGGTGATGCATATATTGCAGAAATGAAAAAACGAGGCGTCGAAATTCAAGAAACTATTAAACAATCAACTTCGGTTGGAAACGGATAACAGGGGGCACTCATCATGAACTTCGAATTTTCAGATGAACATCAACTACTTCGTAAGACAGTTCGACAATATGTGGATGACGAAATATTGCCCCATATAGCAGAATGGGACTCCACTGGTGGATTTGATCCCAAAGTGTGGAAACGATTAGCAGAGTTGGGATTTATGGGAGTCTGCGTGCCTGAAGCATATGGCGGTAGCGGAATGGATTATAATTCCCTAGCTATTGTTTGCGAAGAGTTGGAACGCGGTGATACGGCGTTTCGAACAGCGGTATCTGTTCATATCGGCTTAAACTCCATGACGTTAATGCAATGGGGTACCGAAGAACAAAAGCAAAAATACTTGGTCCCTCAAGCGAAAGGTGAAAAAATCGGTGCTTTTGGATTAACAGAACCAGGCGCAGGTTCAGACGTTGCGGCAATGTCTACAACGGCAACTCGTGACGGTGACGATTACATTTTAAAAGGCCAAAAAACATGGATTTCTCTATGCGATAAAGCAGATAATTTTGTGGTCTTTGCATATACTGATAAATCAAAGAAACATCATGGCATTAGTGCGTTTATCGTTGAGCGGACGATGGAGGGCTTTAGTTCTAAAGCAATTAAAGGCAAATACGGTATTCGTGCAGGAAATACGGGAGAAATTTTCTTCGATGATGTCCGCGTTCCTGTTGCAAACCGTATAGGAGAAGAAGGCGAAGGCTTTAAAATCGCAATGGCTGCATTAGATAACGGTCGATTTACAGTAGCTGCAGGTGCGGCAGGATTAATTATGGCTTGTATTGAATCCAGTGTAAAATATTGTAATGAACGCGAAACGTTTGGAAAACCAATCGGCAAGCATCAATTAGTTCAACAAATGGTAGCAAAAATGGAAGCGGGTCTTCAAATGAGTCGTCTTTTGGTCTACCGTGTTGGTGAGCTGAAAAACAAAGGCGTACGCAATACACGCGAAACGTCTTTAGCCAAGTGGCAGTCATGTGATTTTGCCAATCAAAGTGCAGATGACGCTGTACAGATCCACGGTGCCTATGGATATTCAGATGATTATCCAGTGGCAAGATACTTACGTAACTCAAAAGCACCAGTTATTTACGAAGGAACAAGAGAAATTCATACGATTATGCAAGCCGAGTATGTACTTGGCTACCGCGAAGATAAAAAATTATCGAAAATGTTGCCGAAATGGCCATTTGAAATTGATCGAGAAATGTGATAGAATATTCTAAAATCGATGAACGGAG
This sequence comes from Paenisporosarcina sp. OV554, assembly GCF_003058165.1. Taxonomy (GTDB): domain Bacteria; phylum Bacillota; class Bacilli; order Bacillales_A; family Planococcaceae; genus Paenisporosarcina. The sequence goes on from NZ_QBUC01000002.1 coordinate 242,617, forward strand.
GTGAGGAAAGAATGAAAAACGTTGTGACTGCACATGGATTTATATTGGAATTTTTATCCGTTTCATGTGCGATTACTCATGAAATTGCTGATAACGGGACGGGTCTGTCCATTTTTAGACAATTACATGAACATCACAGCTGATTAGACATTCTTTCCAAACCGTTATTAACGGGAAAAGACTGCTCTCTTCGAGTAGTCTTTTTTTGTGCTTCCAGCTGTGTTCAATTAGAAAGGAAGCGAAAAATCATGATATGTACAATACAAGAAATTAGCAAAATGCTCGGTGGTAATATCATATTTGAAGAACTGTCGTTAGCCATAAAAACGGGTGACAAATTAGGTGTTGTTGGACGAAATGGCTCGGGAAAAACCACTTTGTTTACATTGCTTTCAGGAATTGAAACACCTGATTTAGGCAGTATTCATTTTAAAAAAGGCACAAAAATCGGCTACCTAGCTCAAATTCCTTCTTATTCAGAAGCAGTAACAGGGCATGATGTGTTGTTGATGGCATTTGAAGAGTTAGTCAATCTTCAGCAAAAAATGACTCTGTTAGAAGAGAAAATGGCACTAGCAAACCCGGGTGAGTTGGAAAGACTTTTGAAACAATATGGGGATATTCAAGAAGAGTTCACGCTTCGGGATGGTTACTCGATGGACTCGGAACTTGATAAGGTAGTGCAAGGGTTGCAGTTAACATCGTTTATTGGCCGATCATTTACCAGTTTAAGTGGAGGCGAACAAACGAAAATCATGCTCGGTAAATTATTGTTAACAAAACCAGATTTGTTGTTACTCGATGAACCAACAAATCATTTGGATTTATTTGCAGTTGAATGGCTTGAGCAATACTTGGTTGATTATGAAGGAACGGTTGTCATTATTTCGCATGACCGTTATTTTTTGGATCAAGTCGTTACGAAAGTAGCGGATCTTGAAGAAGGCGAATTGACGCTTTATCATGGCAATTATTCTTCTTTTGCCATACAAAAAGAAGAGCGCCTTATGCGTGAATTCCAAGAATTCGGAGAACAACAGAAAAAAATAAAGAAAATGAAAGAAGCAATTAAACGATTGCGACTTTGGGCAAATGAAGCGGTTCCACCAAATCCAGGCTTGCATAGACGTGCACGTAATATGGAACGGGCATTAGAACGCATGGAAAAAGTGCGAAAACCTCTAGTAGACCCGAAAAAAATGACGTTAGCATTTGATGCTGCACCAAGGAGCGGGAAAGAAGTCGTCGTTATGGAAAATGTCTCAAAATCCTTCGGTGACAATTTGTTACTTCGTAATGCAAACTTTAATGTGTACTGGAAAGATCGAGTGGCAGTAGTCGGTCGTAATGGGACAGGGAAATCGACGATTTTGAAACTGTTGCGAGGCGAAGTGGCAGTAGACGAAGGTATAGCAAGATTAGGCAGCAATGTTCGGGTAGGATTTTTATCACAGCATTTTGAAATATCGAATCCGAAAGCACGATTAATCGACGCTTTTCGTGAAGAAGTATCCATGTTTGAAGGGGAAGCACGACATGTATTGGCACGTTTTATGTTTTATGGACCCGATGTATTTAAACGAGTGAGCGACTTAAGTGGTGGCGAGCGCATGCGTTTAAGGTTAGCTCAACTCATGTATCAAGACGTCAATTTGTTAATGCTTGATGAACCGACGAACCATTTAGACATTGATTCACGAGAAGTATTGGAAGAGGCGTTGGAAGACTTCCAAGGTACGATTTTAGCTGTATCTCATGATCGCTATTTTTTAAATAAATTATTCCCGCGAACCGCTTGGCTTGATCGAGGAGAATTGACCACATTCGAAGGTCCTTACGAATGGGCTCGAGGCAAGTGGGATGAACTACAAGCTCGACATCAAGTGGAAGAAGTGAAGAGCGTTAAGCTTGTAGAAAAAGTTAAACCCCTACGTGTGAAGGAGATATTATCTCGACCAATCGAAGTAGAAATGGCAGATTTAGAAACTGCAATTTTAGAAATAACGAACCGCATAGAAAAAGAAGAGGATTGGGAAGTCTACGAACAGTTAGTTTGTGAAAAAGGGGAGCTAGACGAAAGACTTGAAGGATTGCTCGAACGATGGCTGGAGAGTTCATAATATTGGTAATGGTACGCAAGAGAAAACTCTTGCGTACTTTTTTTATGGCAAAGTAAAGTTCACACGGAATTTATCTACATTAGGATGATTGTTAGCGATTCCAACTTGGGCTTAAAATATTCCAACTTGGCTCTGATTTTTTCCAACTTGGGCGTCAAGTATTCCAACTGAGCAACCGCTCACCAAGAAGTAACCCTTTTTTAAAAGGAAAAGCTATGCATTTTATAAAAATATTCAAAATGAATAAATAATTAGTGAATTGATGAAACAAAAATGTTTGTAGTCGGTCTAATGAAGTAACGAAGCAGAGATGAAGGGGAGAGGGAAAGATGAGAAAGAGAAGTGTGTGGCTAATTATAGCAGCGGTGGTGGCTGTGATTGTTTTATCTTTTGCATTTTTAATTGATAAAGTAACGGTAAGCGCCTCATCGATTGCACTGTCAGATCAGGGATGGAAGGCAAATTTCTCCGTTCCGGTAAAAGAATCTGCCATAGTAGACGGAACGATTTATTTGGTTGATCAGCAAGGAAACAAAATGAATGCTCGTTTAGAACTTACGAAAAACGGACGCTCTGTCGAAGTATCTGACCTTAAACCTGGTTCATATACTTTGCATATCGACCGGGATGCAATTCAAGGTGGATTTTTCAAATCGATGTCGACAAGTAAGTTATCTTTTACAGTTCACAAAGATTTGCAAACTGTAAAATCAAAAAAAGAACTAACACATTACTTCAAAAAGTTACAGCAGCTAACAGCTACTAATTCTTTAGGTAGGGGAGACATTGCGACAGAAGAAAGTGTATCGTCTATGGATTCAAGTAGCAAATCTTCAGGATCTGGTAGTGAAGGAGAGGTAGCTTATTCGGAGACAAACAATCAAGTAGAAGGAGTAGACGAATCAGATATTGTGAAAATGGATGGCGAATTCATTTATGCAATAGTGAATGGTCGAGTCATCATAACAGATATTCGAAAACCCTCTGCAATGACAAAAATGGCAGAGCTTCCTTTTGAAGCAACATTTTATCCGTTACAGTTGTTTTTAACTGAAGACACATTAATAGTTTTGGGTGATAAACAAATCCCAAATGACTATTCTGAAACAGCTGAAGAAGTTTCAAGTGAAATGATGATGCCTTATAACAGCTCGACAAATGTGCGATTTTACGATGTGAAAGATAAAAAGAATCCTAAACTAGTGCGAGAAATTGGTGCAGAAGGATACTTAAATGGTGCTCGTAAAACGGACGACATATTGTATTTCGTAACTAATGTAATGCCAAACTATTGGGCGATGCAAGAGGATGGAGATGTAGAGCTTCGACCGTACACATTTGATAGTCAAAAAGATGATAAAGCTTCACCGATGTCTTACTCCGATTTAGCTATTCTTCCAGGCACATTAGAAGGAACATATAGTGTAATCACTGCCATGAATCTTAACAATCCAAAGGAGTCACAAGTTGTAACGAAAGGATTCCTTGGAGGAAGTAATGCCATGTACATGTCAAAAGAAGCGTTGTATTTAACAGCACCGATTTATATGCCTTCAAGTAAAAAAGACAAACAAACCTCCATCGACAGAATGTGGAGTCCACAAGAAACGAACACAGAAATCTTTAAATTCGGTTTGGATGGTACTGCGGTTAACTTTATTTCATCTGGCGAAGTGACAGGCATGCTACTTAATCAGTTCTCGATGGATGAACACAATGGTTACTTCAGAGTCGTGACCACCAAGGGAATTGCATGGGATAATGAAACGCCTTCTGAAAATAATTTATATATTATGGATGAAGGAATGAAACAAGTCGGCTCAATTGAAGGACTAGCGAAAGGTGAGCGAATTTACTCCGCCCGTTTTATGGGTGACAAAGCTTATATGGTCACGTTCAGAGAGACTGACCCGCTGTTCGTCATGGATGTATCAAATCCTACAAAGCCAAAAGTGTTAGGTGAATTGAAAATTCCAGGATTCAGTAATTACTTACATCCTCTTGATGAAAATCATTTAATTGGATTTGGATATGATACCAAATCAGTTCCAAATGAAAATGGAGGCGAACCAACAATTATGACTGGTGGTATGAAAATTTCCTTATTTGATGTCACTGACTTTGCTAATCCTATTGAAAAAGATGTGGAGATTATTGGAGGTCAAGGCACTTATAGTTCACTGCAACATGACCACAAAGCATTATTCCAACATCGTGAAAAAGGATTATTTGGTTTTCCGGTTACGATGTACGAAGGGACTAATAAAGAGGGCTATGTGAATTATGCTGGCGAAGGTGCCATGATGTATGAAATAACAGCTGGAAAAGGAATTCGACAAGTTGCAAACTTAATTAAGCAACCAAGCTCGGGCCAACTCTATGAGAATTGGGAACAATTAGTTCAGCGGATGGTATATGCAGACGATACCCTTTATACCATTTCAATGAAAGAAATGAAGAGTTATGATTTAACTACGTTTAAAGAGATTGGTGTTGTGGCATATTAAAAAGAAGGCAGAGCACTGTAGCGAATCGCTTAGTGGTCTGCTTTTTCGTGTGCTTCAATTGAAATGTGTTGGAAGGTTGTAACGTCAAACAACCCAGTATCGGTTAATTTAAGTGAAGGAATGACAGGTAAACTGAGAAAAGATAAGGTTAAAAATAAATGAAAATCGAGAGTTGGGTGAATACTATGCAACGCTTCATGCAACTCGAAAAGGGACTGAACAGCTTCATCTAAGGGTACTTGCGTCATCAAACCAGCAACGGGTAGAGGCAGTGACGCCAGTAAACGGCCTTCGTTTACAACGACTAATCCGCCTTGGATATCTTGCAATGCTTGTATAGCTAACATCATATCCAAATCGTTTGTACCTAGAACAATTGCGTTATGTGAATCATGCGCAATAGTGGTGGCAACTGCACCTTGTTTTAGTCCAAAACCTTTCACAATGCCAAGGCCAATCGAGTGTTTATGATGATGTCTTTCAATGACAGCCACCTTTAGTTGATCCAATTCTAAATTGGGAATGAATACACCATCCACTACATCAACGTCTTCTATCAATTTATTTGTAACTAGTTGATTTGGAATGATTTCAATAATTGTTGCTTTCGAACCTTTAGAAAATGGTATAGCTAAGTCATTTTTAGTTATCGTGGGCAAATGAACGGACTGGCTTATGCGAATTGAACATTTTTCTTGAGTAGGTGTAGCGTTCAACATAACACCTTGTTCAGCCACTTTGACACCTTTTTTCCATACAGTCGCTACATTAAAAGTTTCAAGGTCATCCAGAACAACAAAGTCTGCTTGAAAACCAGCTGCCAATGCACCTTTTCCTGATAGTCCGTAACATTCAGCCGCATTTAATGTAGCTAATTGAATCGCTTGAAGTGGTTCCATTCCTGCAGCGATAGCAAGGCGAATTGCGTGGTCAATGCTACCTTCATCTACTAATTCATCTAAATGTTTATCATCTGTACAAAATAAGAATCTTCGCGCATTGTGTGAAGTAACTGCAGGAAGTAAGTCGATTAAATTTTTTGCTGCGGAGCCTTCTCGTATGAGTACATACATGCCTTGAGAGATACGGTCTCTAGCTTCATTAGCCGTTACACACTCATGGTCGGTTTGTATTCCTGCTGCACGATATCCACGAATCTGTTCCTTTTGTAAACCTGCACCATGACCATCAATTCGCAAGGCAGATTCTTGAGTCATTGCAATTTTTGTAAGCATCTTTTCATCTCCGCTTAGGACGGAGGGATAATCCATTACTTCAGCAAGTCCGAGGACACTTGGGTGTGATAAAAGTGGTTTCAAATCCATTGCTTCAAGTTTTGCTCCTGCATGTTCAAATGAAGTCGAAGGCACACTGGAAGGAAGCATGACATAAATATCCATAGGGCTTTTTTCTGCATCTTTTAACATGAACCTAATACCCTCAACACCTGCTACATTTGCGATTTCATGCGGATCTGTCACAACTGTCGTTACCCCGTGAGGCAGTAAAACATCGCCAAAAGCTGAGGGAGTCAACATTGATGATTCAATATGAATGTGACCATCAATTAAACCTGGTACGACGCAGCGTTCCATGGCGTCTTGTTCCTCAATACTTTCAAATGAGCCTGTGGTATCAATCGCAACAATCATACCGTCTGCCACAACTAAATCAGCAATCGTCCATGTTAACGAAAAAACATCAGCCACACGTGCGTTTCGTAAAATAAAATCAGCCGGTTGTTGTTGTTGAGATACAGCAATGCGTTTCTGTAGTTTTGATATTGCACTTTGCATGTTTTCTACTCCTTTTATTAAACTTGCTGGATCTGAGATGAAGCGCGAGAAATTAATCACATGTGAATTTGACTAGGTTAATTGTACATTTCAACTGCAAGGTTGAATAGTAGTAAATGTACGTATGTTCAGTCTTATTTCTCTAAGTGGTAATCAATGAATACCATACATACCATAGGTTTTGATAAGAATAATTATTTTAAACAATATTTGTTATTTGTGCTGAATTTCGTTAAGATTGTGCAAAGGTGAAAAGTGAAAGGGGTGGGCAAATATATGCTAAATGAGAAGAATGATTTGGCAATTGATTGTTGTCTGCTTGCAGGTCGACTGATGATTGAAAGTGGTGCTGAGACCTATCGTGTTGAGGATACGATGACACGTATGGCAATCTCTCAAGGCCTAATAGGTACACAAAGCTTTGTAACGCCCACAGGCATCATGTTTTCACTTGGAAAAGATGGATCGACAAGGTTGATGTCTATAAAAGAACGTTGGACAGATTTAGAGAAAATCGCATTAGTTAATCAAGTATCAAGAAAACTAACGACAAACGAACTTACTATAGAAGAAGCGTATGAAGAATTGCAGAGAGTTGCTAGTGCTAACTTGATGTTTCCTTTTATCTGGCAGTTAATTGCTGCTGCTGTCGCAAGTGGTTCCTTCCTCATATTATTCAAAGGTACGTGGTGGGATGTACCTGCGGCAACAATTGCTGGCGGTACGGGATTTGTTGTGGTTACATTAATTCACGAATTAACACGCGTTAAATTTTTTGCGGAGTTTATTGCAGCCTCGGTAGTTGGAAGTATTGCTTTTCTTGCTATTTTAGGGAATTTGGGAACAGATTTAAACACCATTATTATAAGTGGTGTTATGCCCTTGGTACCAGGGTTACTGATTACCAATGCAGTTCGGGATCTTATGGCCGGTCACTTTGTATCAGGCGTATCGAAAGGTGCAGAAGCGTTATTAACGGCTTTTGCAATTGGTGCAGGTGTTGCACTCGTACTATCATTTTAGAAGGAGTGACAACATGACTTGGATTGTTCAAGGGATTTTAAGTTTTATCATCGCCATCTCATTTGCCATTATTTTTAATGCTCCAAGGAAGAAACTCGTGGCATGTGGAGTGGTTGGGATGAGTGGATGGCTCATTTTTAGTGGCTTTACATTAGTGTCAGGCGATTCCGTTCAAGCATCATTCGCAGGTGCATTCATGGTGGCACTAGCTGCACATATTTTATCTAAGCGGTTTAGAATGCCGATGATTATTTTCAGTGTACCAGGAATCATTTTGTTAGTACCGGGTGGTCTCGCTTATAATGCGATGCGCAACATTGTTGAAAATGACTATTTAACAGCCATTGGATTTGCGTCCAAAGCATTCATGACGTCGGGTGCCATTGCTATGGGATTGGTTTTTGCTGAAGTGTTGATGCAATTGATATTCAGATATTTACGTAAAAGAAAGACGGCTTCTCACATCACGTGAGAAGTCGCCTTTTTTAGTGTTTATTATCATGGAAGCTTCATAGCGTATAAGCGTCTCTTATAGTTTTTCAATTTCACTAGCAGCTACAGGATGGCTAACAAAGAATCCTTGAATTGCGTCGCAACCAAGCTTATTTAACAAATCATATTGTTCTTTAGTTTCAACGCCTTCAGCTAAGACGCGTATTTTCATCGATTTACCAAATTGAATCATTCCATAAACAAGTTTTTGCAGTTTTTCTTGTTTCAAAATACCGGAGATAAATGATTGATCAATTTTAAGTTCAGTAATCGGCAACAATTGCATGTAACGGAACGAAGCATATCCTGTCCCGAAATCATCGAGAACAAATACAATTCCATCTGCTTGGAGTTGTAACATCTGCCGAATAATCGATTGTTCAGACTCTGCTTCTAGTGCGAATTTTTCTGTAATTTCAATTTGCAGAAGGTGAGCAGGGCAGTCGAATTTCTCTAATGTTTGACGAATTTTTTTCACCATATTCTTATCACGAAACTCGCGAATAGAGGAGTTCACACTGACTTTCATAGGATTTCCGCTTTTCGCCCATTTAGCAGCTTGTTCACAGGCTTTTTCTAACATAAAGCTTCCGATATCATGAATCATTCCTGTTTCTTCTGCAATAGGAATGAGTTCATTTGGTGAAACAGTACCAAGTACAGCGTCTTCCCAGCGGACTAAAGCTTCTACAGCATCTATTTTACCAGTAGATAAATCAACTTGAGGTTGATACATAACTGATAAATCCTTTTGATGTAATGCTTCAATTAGTCGTTTTTCAATCATGGCTTTTTTACTTAAAGCGACATGATTTGCTTTTGACAGGCTGACAATATTCCCGCCGCCTTCTTGTTTTACTTTATAAATAGTTGCCTTCGAAGCTTTCATCAAATGTGAAAAAGTCGATTGATCCTCAGGAAATCGTGTAATACCACCACTAATCGAAATTGGAATGGCTTTATTGCGAATGTATATCGGATGTTGTTTCAAATAGCTTAGAAATCCTTGGATAAACCAATCGCTAAGTGGAGTCAATACTACAAATTCATCTTCACCAACTCGCGCAATGTCACTATCCTGAAAATACATTTTAAGACGCTTTGCAAATTCAAGTAATAACGTCGTTTCTGACTCTTCATCATGCATGTCTTTTAAAGTGTAAAACTTATCAATATCTAAAAAGATAAAAGAAAAATGTCGTTGTTCAGCAATTAAACTTGAGACGATATTTTCTAGACGATGCCGATTCATTAACCCTGTTTCAGGATCTACATAGGCAATCTGCTCCAGATGCATTTGCAGACGTTTCTTTTCAGTAATGTCTTTTTCTAAAATGGTGAAGTATATAGGGTCATCACTTGTTGTTAGCACTGGAATGGCCGTCATATCAACCCAATAAGTTTCACCATCTTTGGTCAGTTTTTCAACAGATCCTTGCCATACGCGATTACTTTGTAACTCATACCAAATTTGGTTAACCAATGTTTCAGCAGACTCTTCAGGGAAAAGCTGCCAAAATGTCTTGCCAATTACACGTTTAGGCGTCCATTTACTTGATTTTAAAAATAACGGATTTGCATATGTAATTAAGCCATCCTTATCTAAATAGGTGACCATAAATGTTTCTTCTAGTCCCACCTTAAAACTCGCTAACTCTTGCTCTATTTTTGTTTGATCTTTCCTTTGTATGTTGTCAACTTCAAACGCAAACATTACATACTGTTCCTTGCCGATAGCCATCGAATTTAAAACAGCCGATGTGTGGAAAGATTCTCCCTGTTTGGATGGAAGAATGAAATTTGCAAATCGAATAGATTCATTACTATTAAGTACTTGATTCCAAGTTGATGGATCGATAGCTGAACGTTCTTCGTCTTTGAAAGGATAAAATTTACCAATGATTTCATCAGCAGAATAGCCAAATGTTCTCTCAGCCACTTCATTCCACCAAAGTACCGTTGCGTCCTTAGCAGTCAGCATCATTGGAAGAGAAACGTGATCTAATACACTGCTGCCGCTCTCCAATAGTTGTTGCATACCTTTCATTTCACAGGACTCCTTGTATTTAATCTATCTTCCATTATAGAGAAATCTTAACATCAAGTCACCAAAATAAAAAATGTTTATTCTGAAAAATAAAGGAAATTACCAACTTTTGATTTTACTGGTAATGAAATGTTCGTAAATTGTACATTGAATTCATTCAGAAGAATAGTAAGATGAAATGAGTTTAGTAGAAAAGTGGGTGCGTAAATGATTCGAGCAAAAGGAATTGTGTTAATCATTTCAGGGGCAATGTTGTGGGGGGCCACGGGTCCATTAATAGAATGGATATTATCGAACTCCGAGTTATCTGTTCCATTTATGTTAACGATTAGACTCCTTGTTGCAGGATTTGGTTTACTTGCATTTTTGAAAATAAAAGGTACACCTTTAAAGCCTATATGGCATCATTCGTATTGGTTCAGAAAACTAATCATCTTCGCATTATTTGGTATGCTCGGAGTTCAATTTGCATTCGTAGCTGCAATTGAAGCAAGCGATGCAGTAGTAGCCACATTGCTTCAGTTTCTAGCACCTATTTTCGTTGTGATTTTCGTGTCATGGGGCTTAAAGAAATGGCCACCTATGTATCAGTTGTTTGGAATTATTGGCACATTGTTCGGCCTGTTTTTGTTATTAACAAACGGATCTTTCACTAATCTATTGTTGAGTCCAGTAGCGCTTGTGTGGGGAATTGCTGTCGGTTTAAGTTTCGCATTTTACACATTGTACCCAGGGTCTCTTATGAAAGAGTGGGGAGTATTGTTAGTAGTCGGCTGGTCCATGCTTATAGGTGGAGCGGTATTAGGGATTATAACTCGAGTGTGGCGATCAGACGAATGGTCGCTTTTATTAGACTGGAAATTATCGATCCTATTATTAACAGTCATCGTTATTGGGACAGTGGCATTCGTCTTATTCTTGAGCAGTATGACATACATAAGTGCGATTGAAACAAGCATTTTATCGAGCATGGAGCCACTAACCGCGATGGTGATTTCAGTAATTTGGCTGCAACAAGAGCTAGGTAAATGGCAACTAGTTGGCGCTCTCGTAATGTTAGTGTGCGTTACTTGGTTATCCATTGCTGGAGAGAAGAAACAAAAGGTCAGTTAAACATGTGACGCCTATTCTTTCAGGAATAGGTGTTTTTTTTGTGATGGTTATTTCCCATATCAGATAAAGTGCTATTTTAATTACAACTAATTTCACGACCCCAAGAATTTTCCTTATCAAGAACATTTCAGCAAAACGAATGATACCTTTAACGCTCTCGTTGTGGCATAATAGTGAACAATCAGATTATTAATTCGTTTAACGAAGAAGTTTCAGGAGGGCATCACGTGAAAACCGTATTTTCCTATGTTAAACCATATAAATGGCCAATTGCTATCGCTCTTTTCCTAATGCTAATTGAGCTTTCCGTCGAGCTTATTCAACCACTCATCATCGCAAAAATTATTGATGATGGCATCATGAAAGGAGATGTGTCTGTTATTTGGACGTGGGGAGGGGTCATGATGCTTATGGCCATTATAGCCTTCTTATCCGGAGCTACGAACTCTTTCTTTGCTTCACATGCGTCACAAAGTTTTGGATTTGATGTAAGAACTGCTTTGTTTAAACAAGTGCAACAGTTTACTGTAGCTACGTTCACGAAATTTCCAACAGCTGGTTTGATCACTAGATTAACGAGCGATGTAACAATGGTTCAAAACGTGCTCTTTATGAGTTTACGCATCATGTTACGCGCCCCATTACTCGTTATTGGAAGTGTGATTATGGCGTTTATCGTCAATGCGTACCTCGCTATTTTCTTGGTTATTGGAGCTCCGTTCCTCATCTTTTTCTTATATTTCATGGTTAAGAAAGGTGTTAGCTACTTTGCGTTAGTTCAAGTTCGACTTGATCGTGTGAACCGAGTGCTTCAAGAAAATTTACAAGCGGTCCGGTTAGTCAAAGCTTATCTACGCGGTCAGTTTGAGTCGTCGCGTTTCGAAAAAGTATCCAACTTGTTGAAAATGGATACAGTGAAAGCCCTACGAGTCATGGAAATCATTTTGCCATTATTATTGTTAGTCATGAACATCAGTTTACTTGCCGTATTATGGTTTGGTGCATCTGAAATCAAAACAAACAATGCTCAAATTGGTGAGTTAGTAGCAATCGTCAACTATGCTCTGCGTATGACAGGCGCTTTCTCTATGTTTTCCTTTATCATTATGGCCATTGCACGTGCAAAAGCTTCTGCTGAACGTATGGAAGAAGTATTACTGGTCAATAAAGGACTTGAACGGGATGAAGAGACAGGGAAAATGCTCGGTGCTGCTGAAGGTGAAATCAGCTTTCATAATGTTACGTTCTCCTACCCTAATTCGCCAGAACCAGTGTTGAAAAATATCTCATTTGACGTTAAATCGGGCGAAAAACTAGCTATCATGGGCGCTACTGGAACCGGGAAATCCACTTTGTTGCAACTCATACCTCGGTTCTTTGAAGCTTCTGCTGGTTCAGTAAAAGTAGATGGGAAAGACGTAAGAAAGTGGTCGTTGGATCAATTAAGGCAAGCCATTGGACTTGTGCCTCAACAGTCACTGTTATTTACAGGGAGCATTTATCAAAACTTAGCATGGGGTAAAATCGAGGCATCAACTGAGGAATTGCAACATGCTGCTAAACAAGCTCAAATCCATACATCAATCGAACAGTTCGCAAAAGGATATGACACACGAGTAGGACAAAAAGGTGTGAATTTATCTGGTGGGCAAAAACAACGACTATCAATCGCTCGGGCATTGGTGCGAAAACCGGAAATCTTATTGCTCGATGACAGTACAAGTGCTTTAGATGTGAAGACCGAAGCGGCACTATGGGAAGCATTGGATAAAGAAGAAGCTACAATGCTTGTTGTGACTCAAAAGATTCGGACAGCAAAAGGTGCCGACCGAGTGTTGTTACTAGACAATGGTGAAATCGCTGCTTATGGCTCGCATGAAGAATTACTCCAAACTTCCGATTTATATCGTCAAATTGCAGAGTCTCAACAAGAACAGGAGGTGTCTGCGCATGAGACAGATTCCATTTAAACCATTCGGCTACGAGCCTGTTTTGACAAAAGAAGATATTATTCCTGTGAAAAAGAAAAAAGGGGAACGCGCTGGGGATTGGCAGGGGGTGTTAAAACGCATTTGGCACCTTGTGGATGAGCAACGTGCTCTATTAGTCACCGTCCTTTTACTTGTATTTGTCAGTTCAGCACTAGCACTGATTGGACCATTCTTACTCGGTAAAATTATTGACGAATACATTGTGCCAGGTAAATTTGTCGGCTTACAAACGATGATTTATTGGCTAATCGGGATCTATTTCTTCCTATCCCTGACGATGTTTTTACAAAACTATTGGATGATTGGTATCGCCCAACAAACCATTTACAGAATGAGAACTAATTTATTCTCTCATTTCCAAAAATTATCCGTGTCATTTTTTGATAAACGACAACATGGAGAACTGATGAGCCGAGTAACAAACGATATTGAAAATGTCAGTGCCACGTTAAATAGTTCATTTATCCAAGTGTTCTCAAGTATATTAACGTTAACCGGAACCGTGATTGTCATGCTTATGCTTAGCCCGCTGCTAACGCTTTTGACGATGACCATCATTCCTATCATGTTTTACTCCATGCGTTGGATTACGAGAAGAACGGGGAAACTTTTTAAAGAACAACAACAAGCAGTTGGTGACTTAAACGGAATGATTGAAGAAACCATTTCAGGACAACGAATTGTCAAAGCCTTTTCACAAGAAGATAGGGTAACGGATGAATTTATTGTGAAAAGTGAACGTCTACGAAGAACAGGATTTTGGGCGTTAACTTATTCAGGTTTCATCCCGAAAGTTATGAACATGTTAAATAACGCTAGTTTTGCGATTGTGGCAGGAGTCGGGGGCTTGCTTGCGTTATATGGTCATGTGACAATCGGAACCATTGTCATATTCTCTGAGTATGCGCGTCAATTTACACGCCCTTTGAACGATTTAGCCAACCAATTTAACACGGTGTTATCAGCAATTGCTGGAGCGGAGCGAGTATTCTCTATTATGGATGAAGAGATTGAAAAAGATGAAGCTACTTCGGAACAGAACACTGTATTAAAAGGCAAAGTTGAATTTGATAAGGTGTCCTTTAAATACGAACAATCAGATGATGACCATACCATTCGCAATGTCAGCTTCACCTTGAAACCTGGCGAAACTGCAGCACTTGTTGGCGCAACAGGTGCAGGAAAAACAACCATTATGCAATTGCTCGCTCGTTTTTACGAAACCAATGAAGGTCAAATTCGGATTGATGATATCCCTATACATGAATTGCCTCGACAAACCTTACGTAGTCAAATTGCTTTTGTTCTACAAGATCCATTTTTATTTGAAGCTACTGTAAAAGATAACATTCGCTACGGTAGATTAAATGCAACAGATGAAGAAATAATGGACGCCGCAAAACAAGCGAATGCCCATGACTTTATTGAAAAATTGCCTGAAGGGTATGACACCGTTTTAACCGCAGACGGTGGAGAAATCAGTCAAGGACAAAAACAGTTGCTATCAATCGCACGAGCTCTCGTTGCAGACCCGGTTATTTTATTATTAGATGAGGCAACGAGTAGCATCGATACGGTAACAGAAATGAAGATACAAGAAGCATTGGAACGATTAATGGAAGGACGTACAAGTTTTGTTATCGCCCATCGTTTAAATACGGTCAGACAAGCAGACGTCGTCTATGTTATGGACCAAGGGCAACTAATGGAATCAGGCAGTCAACAAGAACTCATTACCCAAAAAGGTTTGTATTACCAGATGTTGAACGAAGCAAAAGTATAAAAAGAAGCTGAGCCTCAAAAACGAGGTTCAGCTTCTTTTAGTTAATGAGAGGTTTAGTTGTAGTAGGTTTAGGAGCTTTGCGTTTTTTCGGTGAAAATCCTCCAAGAAATAATTTGCCGTGCGGAACCAGCTTTTGGATGATGATTGAAGCACCGATTGGAACAACTAATCCAAAGGCAGTAAATCCAATGATGCCATAATTGAAGTAATCGTTTAACACAATATCAGTAAAGATGTGTAGATACATGATAGAAATGGAATGCTTTTCGATTTTCTGTAACCATTTTAACGACATACGTGATGCAATGAACTGAAATACCCCGACAAAAACTAGAGTCATGGACAGCGGAATAACTAAATCTAATATGAGGTGATCATAGCGTAAGAATTTCATACTTAAGTGATAATCAATCACTTTAAACCAATCAAGTGAAATAGCTGTACCACTGACAATCAAGCCAGTAATTAACCAAGGTTTTGTGACATTCTGCCAAATGTTTTTCATATAATATCCGAGTGAGAAGTAAACAACTGCCATAAGTGCCACGTCTATATTCCAAATCATCGGGATTGTTTGAGAAGCTTCATCAGGCGCACCTCCGACAACTCGCATCACAAACAAACTCTCTAAATGAGCAATCAGATAAAAGACAACCAATATCGCAATTTGTTTTGCACGATTAAAGTATTTTGTCATCCAAATAAAGAATAAGTAAGTAAAGAACAAAGTAGTTACGAACCAGAATACACCATAAGCACCTCGTGCAAAGCGACCTCCGATTACTAGTGTCCATAAATCATTTAAATACCAAGAAACATCCAAATTTCCTGATCCAATTTCCATACCGAAACGAATCACTGTAATTGTTACAAGAAAAAATAAATATGGTACGATTAACTGCATAAAGCGTTTGTGAATGGCTTGTCTTGTAAGCCCTTTTTCTAAAATAGGTTTAAAAAACATCCCACTCAAAATGAAGAAAGCAGGCATGTGGAACCAATAAATATATTTCGCAAGAGGGAAATCAAGTTGCCCAGGGTAGTGACCGATAACGACAAGAATCATAAGAAATCCTTTAGTAACATCCACCCAAGATAAACGTTTTTTCTCCATGACTAGCTCCTCCAATTATTCAAACTGATGTAAGTATATATCCGTTTAATAGTGGAAATAAACACTTGTTACTGAAATGAAATACAATAGACACAGCAATGAAAGAAAGGTGGAAATACTTGTGGACATTACCATATTGACAGTTTCGTTCCCTTTGGACGTTGAAACATCAAGTGAAATTCAGGCATTAGTTAGAAAAAGTGAAGCACTAGAAAGCATTAATTATGATCAAGTATTAAATCTTCCCGTCATTACAGACCCACTGTCAAAGGGCTTCGCGGTTCTTGCGTACGCGGGTGACGAGGTAATAGGGGTCATTACAGCAGTAGATATGATCGGTATTCATTCGTATGAATGGAGTGCTCTAGTACATCATGATTTCCGAAGACAAGGACTCGGACATGCGTTAATACTAGAATTACAACGAAACTTTGAAGTTCGCGGATGTGAAAGTGAACTTGCTCTTACTATTAAAGAATCACATACAGGCGCTGCTTTTTTACTGAAAGAAGGCTACGAATGGAACTTTTCTGAAGCTACATTAAAATCGGAAAATAGAACAGTCGCATTAAATTCAGAAGTGGATATTGTCCCATTCACATCGGAAAGACAAGACCTAACACGAATCCTAATGAGTGCTTTTGGTGACACCGAAGATGAGGTCCACACAATGATAGAGTTTAATGTGTCAAATCCATCTAGACATGTCTTTGTTGCCAAAAAGCAAGGGGAAGTCGTTGGTACAGTTACCGCTGTTGAAGAACGAGACACACTATGGATAACAGCATTAGCTACGAATCCATCACATCAAGGACAAGGTATAGGTTCCGCGCTACTAGCTTTTGTCCAAGAAGAAGGATTCCGAAAAGGCAGTGAAGAAGTGATGCTAGATGTCGAAATAGACAATGATAAAGCATTATCTGTATATGAAAAAGCTGGATTTAAACCAGTTTTACAAGTTGATTATTACGTAAAAACTCCCACAACTATTTGATAGGTTGCGGGAGTTTTTCCTGTAGTGAGCATGTAAATCGATGTGTGTCTTTTCCGAGAGGATTGGTGTTCATCTCCAGGCGAATGGATGGAAACCTCCAGTGAGTGGTTGGAAATACATGTTGAGTGGGCGGAAACCTCCAGTGAGTGGTTGGAAACACAAACTGAGTGGGTGGAAACCCAAGTGAAGGATGAAATACTGAAATTGAGTAGGTGAAACATCATTAAGGTAAGTTGTATGTGAAAATAGTCTGTCTTCCTCGTGAGGATTGGTGTTCATCTCCAGGCGAATGGATGGAAACCTCCAGTGAGTGGGTGGAAATTAAAGTGAAGGATGAAATACTGAAATTGAGTAGGTGAAACATGATTAAGGAAAGTTAGATAGAAGTTAGTCTGTCTTCCTCGAGAGGATTGGTGTTCATCTCCAGGCGAATGGATGGAAACCTCCAGTGAGTGGTTGGAAATACATGTTGAGTGGGCGGAAACCTCCAGTGAGTGGTCGAAAACACAAACTGAGTGAGTGGAAACTCATTCTGAATGGTCGAAAACAAAAAACGTTTCTTCACAATGGAAGAAACGTTAAATGAAACAATATTAGCTCAATAAAAAGTAATCGCGTGTCGGTGCAATTAAGTGCAGTTCATGCATCGGTCTTGTCATGGCGACGTACAGCAACTTACGGTCGATTGAATGTTTTCGGAAAGGTGTTTCAATCGCTACGATTAATACCGCATCAAACTCTAAGCCTTTTGCTAAATGACTAGGAACTATGAGTAACTTTTTCTGGTCAATATCTGAATGATCACTAAGCAATTGAATAGAAAGGAAATCTTCGAGTTGTCTGGCGATTGACTTTGCTTCAGTGGTCGTCTTGCAAATAAGTGCAATAGAATGGTGGCCACGACTACGTATTTCCTGTAGTAGTGTAACGATTCGTTGACCATCCAGTGTCGTCATTTCATAAAATTGTGGCTCTTTGCCATGACGAACAACAGGTTCAACTAAAGGTAAATCCTCATCCATTTGCTGCAAGATACCGTTGGCCATATCCATAATTTCAATGGTCGTCCGATAACTTTTTTGAAGCGTTTTATATGTAGCTCTTGGGAATAATTCAACGACTGGATCCCAGGAAGTAAGTGCTCGGTAACTGTGTATACCTTGCGCTAAGTCGCCTACCATCGTGAACATGTCCGTTTCTAAGCCTTCTTTCAAAGCGACGAGTTGAAAAATACTGTAATCTTGCACTTCGTCTATAAAAACTACACGCATTTTCCATTCATCAGGTATACCTTTTAGTCGAGCATGCATGTAATAAAGAGGTGCTAAATCTTCAACTTCCCACGATTCAACTGAATTCGATTGAAGGAAAGCGAGTCTTTGTTCGGCAGACCAGTGCTGTGTATGATTGTTAATTAAATTTTCATTCGTTACAAATGAACGATACATCTTTTTAATGTTCGCTTTCTTAAATCGTCTTAGATAAGAAGAAGCAGTCGTTTTTGATTCTCTTTCAATCAAGGGAATCCGCCGATCACGTTCATCAATAAACTTCGTTACTTCCGATTTGCGTTTTGCTGCATCACGAATCCCATTTAATGCTCGATCTAGTGCATCATCGTATTTTTTATTTAACATTAAGAGAATCTCTTTTTTCTTTTGACGGACGTGAGATTGTAAAATCACTTTGATGCGTTCTAATCGTTTTTCTATCGGCATATATGCAAAGTCATGAAGAAATAGTTTTTTTAATCTTGAACCGTGCATAATTCTATACCTTTCAATGAAAATATCTTCAAATTGATCGGCAACCGATTTCTCGTATTGTTTGAGGAAGGCATCTATTAATTCTTTGTAAAAAAGTGAACCTTTCATTTGGGATTGCCACAGCATCATTTCGTCTGGCTGATCTTGTTCAGTCAAAGAGGCTAACTTCAAATTAGAATCTTTTAGTTTCAATTTAATACTAGTTGCTTGTAAGACATATTCTTCGTAGGTGGTTTGGCAAATTTTGCTTACCCCGAGTTCTGGTAAAACATCCGCTATATAGTCCATAAACAATTTGGATGGAGCTAAAATCATTAATTTCTCAGCAGGAAAATGTTCGCCCATCGTATAGAGGAAATACGAAATACGATGGAGAGCAATCGTCGTTTTTCCACTACCAGCTGCACCTTGTACAAGAATAGGTTGTTTTAAATGGGCACGAATGATTTCATTTTGCTCTGCTTGAATGGTCGATACAATTTCAGTTAAGCGGACATCTGCTTTTCCAGATAGGGCTTCTTGCAGAAGCTCATCATTGGTCGTTAAATCAATGTCACGAACGGATTGTAACTCGCCTTGTTCAATCGTATATTGACGCTTTGAAAATAGATGTCCTGAAAAAGTGTCTTCTCGAACATCATATTCAATATCACCGAGGCGTCCATCGTAATACACATTCGCGACGGGTGAGCGCCAATCCACAATAATTGGCTCTTGCGTTTCACGGTGGAATAAAGACGTTTTACCGATGTACAACATTTCACTGTCTTCTCCGTCTTTTTGGAAATGTATGCGCGCAAAATAAGGTTTTTGCTGAATGGCTTCTAATCCCTCTTTTTGAGAACGAGCCATTTCGAAAAACCGAGCGTTTGTTAAAATGTTCATATAACTTAAACTTGAATCTAAGTAGTCGAGATCAGCCATCGAATGACGAATATTTTCTTGAGCAGATTTCACATCTCGTTTAGATTCGTCGAGTAACTGTTGCATGTATTTTTTGGTGTAGGTCAGGCGCTCTTGCTCTTGCTCAAAATCAGGATGTTTCTGTGTCATACAGTCCTCCGATATGAAGAATTTTGCGTCCTGCAAAGTGATGAAATGAAGATGTTGGGGTTTGAAAACAGAATAGAATCGTAACATAGTTTAATAACTCATTGCAATAAGAATTTTCGAAAAATTCAAGTAGTATATTAAAGTTTACTTGCTCATGTCATAATACAGATAGCCTAGTTGAGTGAAAGCAGAGAATAAAGGGGATTTTATGATGGACAAAAAATCATTAGACAACGGACAAAACCGTGCGGCACAAGGGGAATCGGGATTACATACAAATTTCAAAGAAGAAATGACATACGGGGATTACCTTCATTTAGATAAACTGTTAACAGCACAAGATGGGTTAAGTGATCACCACGACGAAGCTTTATTCATCATTATCCATCAAGTTTCTGAGTTGTGGATGAAACTCATCTTGCACGAACTTCGCGCAGCGATTACGAATATTGAAAAAGATGATTTACAGCCAGCATTTAAACAGCTTGCACGAGTATCGAAGATTCAAACTCAAATAATTCAAGGATGGGATGTTTTATCCACATTAACTCCTGCCGAATATATGGAGTTCCGCTCGTCACTTGGAAATGCTAGTGGTTTTCAATCATATCAATACCGCATGATCGAGTTTGCGCTTGGCTATAAAACAAAGCATGTATTGAAAATTTACGAAAAAGACGAAGATTTACTGAACACCCTAACGGATGCTTTCCATCAACCTGGACTATACGATGCGGCGATTCGCAAGCTAGCACGTGCAGGCCTACCAATAGATGAAGCCATTCTTACGCGTGATGTATCCACTCCGTATGAACCAAATGCTAGTGTTTTAGCAGCATGGACGACCGTATATCGAGATGTCGATACTTACTGGGAGTTGTATCAATTAGGAGAGAAACTCGTAGATATTGAAGACTGGCTTCAACAATGGCGTTTCCGTCATATGAAAACTGTGGAAAGAATTATCGGATTTAAGCAGGGGACAGGGGGATCATCAGGGGTCAATTACTTGAAAAAAGTTTTAGACCAATATTTCTTCCCAGAACTTTGGACATTGCGCACCGAAATTTAAGGAGGTTTTAGGTATGAAAATATATGCCCACCGCGGTGCATCTGGCACGCATCCTGAAAATACACTCGCTGCATTCGAAGAAGCTGCTCGTCTTGGAATTCATGGTGTCGAGCTGGATGTTCATTTATCAAAAGACGGAGAGTTAGTTGTCATTCACGATGAAACAATCGATCGCACGTCAAACGGAGTCGGATATGTCAAAGACCTAACACTTGCTGAATTACGTGCTTATGATTTCGGAAATTGGTTTAATGAAGAATTTGCAAGGGAATCAATTCCAACTTTAGAAGAGGTATTAAAGATATTTCAACAAACAGCACATCATGTGAATATTGAATTGAAATCAGACATTTTCCCTTATGAAGGAATGGGAGAGAAAGTTCTATATTTGGTAGAAAAAATGGGGATGTCTGATCGAGTGTTAATTTCGTCATTTGATCATGAAGCCGTTCGGAATTTCAAAAAATTAGCTCCCCACATAAAAGTGGCTATATTGACTATGGACGTGCTTGTGGATGCATATGATTACGCCCGTATTGTTCCAGCAGATGCTCTGCATATCTATTTGCCATCTGCGCATCGCAAGACGACCAAAGAAGCTTTACTCAAAGGTGCGATAATTCGCGTGTTTACCGTAAATGATGAGGTCAATGCACATGCTTTGGAAAAACGAGGGGTACATGCGATATTTACTGATTTTCCTGAAAGAATGAAGTCGGTGTTAGAAAAAGGGGAAGTTTGAGGGGGACGAACCTCAAAAAATGTCCTTTAAATGAAAAATTTAAAACAAAAGGGAATCTCCAAACACTTGGAGATTCCCTTTTTTAATTAATTCAGTTGTTCCACTAATTCTCGATTCACATCAGACTCAAACTGTTGTGTTTCGATTGAA
Source organism: Paenisporosarcina sp. OV554 (assembly GCF_003058165.1). Classification (GTDB taxonomy): domain Bacteria; phylum Bacillota; class Bacilli; order Bacillales_A; family Planococcaceae; genus Paenisporosarcina. The sequence goes on from NZ_QBUC01000002.1 coordinate 264,380, forward strand.
TTTTCATCGTAAGAGTTTTCGTCAAATCCGTAATAATATTCATTGCCTAAATCATCCGTGTATCCAATAAAGTAAATATTATTATCCCAAATATCTTCCTTCTCATAAACCAACTCGTTTATTCCTTTTACTAAGTCGTATTCTATCAAGTCCGTTCTTTCTTCACTATAATAATTAAATACATAAAGTGAAGCTTTCATAGGTTTAGTAACGGTCAGTTCTAAATTAAGGTGCGAGTATTTATAAGAATATTCATCGGATGGAGTGAAAAAGTATTCTTGCAACACTAGCCATTCTGGATACTCATCATCTGTAATTTTCCCTGTAATCGTCTTTGTTTTCCCTGCGTTATTAATGGCCTTTATGTTATAAGTGTACTCATCACCATAGACAGGATAATCTTCGTCATTATACCCATCCCACTCAAAGTAATTAATTTCTTTAGTGACTGTTGTTCCTGTCATTATAGTTCTTACCTTAGTGCTCCCGTCATAAATTTCAACGGTCACCTTTGCTGGCTCAGATAATTGATAATATACCTCTGCAGTTTTTTCATCATCGCCGTAATAAGTCCATTGCACGGTAGTTGGATATTCAATTTCAATAGGGGTTAAGGCAACATGCATATTCCCTGCGTAGGTATGAGTCAACTTATAAGCATCTACAATAGCAATTTTGTAAGAATATTTGCCTTCTTCAAGTAGGCTTCCTGATTGATCTTTACCATCCCAGACGAATTGTTGCTTTCCTTTTGCTTTGGGGACATTGAGTTCAACAGCTCGAACTTCGGTTCCATTATTTAATATTTGAATAGTAACCTTACCAGGTTTGCTTAAAGTATAAGGGAACGACGCATTTCCTTCAGCATTGAAATAGAAATCAGCCGAACCCTGAATTACGGGCTTAAACCAGTCTTGCAAAGTGAAAAGAGCTGATTTCACAGTTGCTTTATTTCCTGCAACATCACGAAGTTCAATCAAATAGTAATATTTTCCTTCAGCAACAAACTGCTTTTTATCATTCTTTCCATCCCAAGTTAATGCCAAGGCACCTTTTTTTATGTTTTTGTTGTTGATGATCTTTTTAATTTTGACTCCTTTGTCCGTTGTTACATAGGCGGTCAAATAGACAGTTTCATTGACATCGATTTTGCCGATGTTTTTTACTGCTCCGTCCATTTTGAAAATAGCTGGTGTCAAAGATGTTTTACCTTTTGGACTGATTGAGTCAACTGTTATCGCAAATTTACGAGAAGTGCCTTTGAGTTTATTAGCATCAATAACAGACATTGCAAGGCTGTAAGAGCCATCACTGACTTTTTTGCCTTTACTGTTTTTACCATCCCATACAATCGATTTCTTACCCGCTGAAACAGAAGTATTGTTAAGAATGGTTTTGATTACTTTATTATTTTTATCTTTAATTTGAGCAGTAATCTTGGCGTTTTTATTTAGTTCATAAGGGATTGTTAATTTCCCTTTAACGGGAGGTGAATAGATAGCTGATCCAGTAATCTTAATGGAAGGAACGACCTTATCTACAACTTTTAAAGCGGCACTTTTGTATACATTATTACCATTACCATTAACCTTAGCGACAATCTTATAAGTACCTCCAGCAGCATAATTTCCATTATCAAGAGTGCCGTTCCATGATGAAGAAACTTTCCCGCCTGACCAAGCTTTGTTTGTAATTAGCTTTTTAACAGTCGTGCCTTTCGAGTTTTGGATGTATAGAGATACTTTTGAACCTTTGAAAGCGCTGAATGCAATCGTTTTTTTATTTGAGCCGGTCATAGTAAAAGGTCCAGATGACAAAGTGATATTGGAAATAGGGGAAGAGGTTTTTTGAAGTGCTTTGTATGCATCTACACGTCCATATCCATATAAGTAATCCCAACCTGTTCTCCATAAATCGACAGAAGATTTTTGTAGAACGGTTTCCGCCTGCTCAGCTGTCATAAGAGGATTCTTAGAAAGAATTAGAGCGGCAACTCCGGCAACAACAGGGGATGCCATAGACGTTCCATTTTCTGCACGATACTTTCCTCCAGAAACAGTAGAATAGATACCTTCACCAGGTGCTGCAAAATCAATACTATATCCATAATTAGAAAAGTCGGTAATTTCATCTCCACTGTCAGTTGCACTGACACTAATTACTCCATTTAGTGAAGCTGGATAAGAATAGGCAGATGTGTTTTCATTCCCTGCTGCAGCTACAAGCAGGACACCTTTTGATTTTGCATACTCAACAGCAGAGTCGAGAATATTGCTGTAGTTGGGTCCGCCTAGACTCATATTTATGATGTCTGCATCGTGGTCAGCAGCATATCTAATAGCATTGGCTACATCATACATATTCGCCCCTGCACCCCTAAAAACATTAATAGGCATAATTTTCACATTCGGTGCAACTCCGGCTCCTCCGGATTTATTTAAAGTAGCAGCTATAATACCTGCTACATGGGTCGCGTGGTCATCAGAAGAAAAGGTTTTCCCTCCTGTAACAGCATTGTATGGGGAAACTATTTTACCTTTTAAATCAGGATGGTTTGTTTGCACACCGCCATCGATAACTGCAACGATTACAGAAGAGGCACCTTTCGTTTGATCCCAGGCCTTTGAAGCTTGGATTTTCTTTAAATGCCATTGCTTCGAATACATGGGATCCTTCGGTGTAAAACTATTTGTCACTTGGTAGTTTGGCTCTACATATTCTATCTGATTATGTTTTAATAAGTCTTCTGCCACTTTAGACAGATCAGAATTTTTTGGAATAGATACAAGAGTAAAGTTCCCAGTGTCTTGAGTTGAAATTTTTGTTAAATCTTTAGAATCTAAAATTTCCGTTTTTTGATTCTCTGTAACTGAAACTTTGAATTTGACAATCAATTGTCTAACTTCAAAGTCCTTAGATTCATCAAAACGTGAGTCCGTGTTAAATTTTGAAATCTCAGGTGTTACCTTTATTTCTTCTGCTTCAGAAAGCGAAGCGGGCAGCAAAAAACAAAGTAAAGTCATTAATAAAAATCCGATTTTTTTCATAGTACTTAATCCTCCTATAACGTTCTATTACTAGTAAATATATCATAGTTTAACGGCACGTAAATGGAACAGCTAGGAAATATTTACAAGTGTATATTTTATTATAAGTTACGCTTGATTATGTATTTATTAATGAAAAATTAATGAAACTAAACTTGTTCTATTGATAGAATTAGTCCATACGTAAGCCATGTTTTCAACGTGATTGAGTTATCATTGATCACTAACTGGAAAAATCCTTATTTCCCTTCGAGTAGGGAAATAAGGATTTTTATTTTAAAGCGATAAGAAGTAGGGTGTCACTGCTTGGTTACCATTTTGCGTTATGATCTTCTATACTCCCTAGTAATTGAGTTATAGCAAGACGTGAGCCATCTTGCAAATAAACCACACCGTTATAATAACCAACCATTTGATAAACATTAGACTTAACGAGGCGAGCGTTTAGTTTTGATTCGCGTTTGAAAAACGGAGTAAATGTTAGATTCACATCTTGAGAAAACTTTGATTTAATATGCCACGGTTTCATGAAGTCTGTTTCATCATGGGTGAAAATAACATCTTCTGAGATTTTCGACATTTTCCCATTAACAAAAACAGCATTTTCGGTCATTCCTGTACCATCTGTCCATTTCCCGCCGAAGTTAAGAGCTATACGCTTATGTCCTACACGTTGGGAAGCCATCGCCCAGTGCCAAGAAGCGGTTCTTGGCCAAACACCACGACCGTAATCAAGTATCGCGTAGCTTTCTTCTGGATTAAATAAATAGCGTTTGTCTCCAATTTTTACAAATCCTCGTGTCGGCAGTGTGTGATGTTTTGCTGTATGTTGAAATAATTGACGATTCCAAGGAATCACCACATTCAGCGAATCGTCGCCTTCAGGATGTTCTATGTGCAAATCAGCATGAAGCAAATCGCCATCAAAATTTGAAATCGTTACGGCCATATGAGTTTCATTTTGCATATGTAAAAGTTGAACACTCATCTCATTATTTGAAAACTTCACGGTTTCTAAAACTTGATTGGGCATATGCACTCGTTGTCCAAGTGGAATAGTGACTGTCTTCTCAAAAAAGCGCTGAGTTTCATAATCTAAGAAATAGACACAGCAAATGGTCGCATAATCTATATGGCGTATGGTGGCTGAGAACAAAATGTCTTCACCGTAAACACACCAATAATTCCATTTTTTCTTACGCATGAAATGACCAGATAAATTACTATCAATTAACGGTTTTCGTGAAAAACCGATGGCAGCAGGATTTAAATTTCCTTTTGAATCACATAAAGATATTGGTGCTAGGATCTCACGTTCTGCGTGTTGTTGTACTTTTTGCATCTCGCCACCCTCTCGCCTATTGAATCATCACTTAATATTGCTATATAATACTTATTGTACCAAAGATATTCATGAAGGGGTATTAGCTCAGCTGGAAAAGAATCAAGCATACAGTGTGAAGGTTTTCTGTGTAACCAGATATACTCCATCAAATAATACGGGGCCGTAGTTTAACGGGAGAATGACACAATGGCATTGTGTAGGCGGCAGTTCGATTCTGCTCGGCTCCATACCTTGAATCAATCAAATTTTATGTTATATAAAAATCGAATTTGAGTGAAGCATAACTAGCATTTTCACTATTTCTGGATTACAGAATAGGGAAGTGCTATTTTTTTATTGAATTCGTATATCACATACGTTTGACCTTGTTTAATATCAAGGTTACTTTTCAAAAAACGAAGCTTTTTAATTGAAAAATGAATTTTTATTCATTAAATCTCGGATTTGCCTACCATTTAATCCTAAAAGACGAACATTAACTAGTTATTTAGAACTTAATATTCACCTTTTTGTTGAATGTCTTTTATAAGTTTGTTATATTATCAACATAATAATTTTAATATTATTCTCGTATATGCTCGGTAATATGGTCTGAGCGTTTCTACCTAGTTCCCAATGAAAGAACTGGACTACGAGTTAAAGTATTCGGTCGTTTGGCTTTTTTGCCACTACCATTTTATGATTTAGCATTAGCTTATTTTTGCTTCATTATTTTTACTTTAACTTTCGTAGGTCTAGAAGGTAGAAATCATTCTATTTTCTAGACTTTTTTCTATGGAAAAAATCTTCAAACACCAAGGAGGAAAACGGAAAGGAAAGTGACCATAGTCTTTCTCAAATATATTTCACCAGTTTTAATAATAGTTTGAAACTATCATCATCACATTGTTTTAAAGATAAAGAATGGTTCGGCCGGAGAGAATATTAGGACTAAGGAGAGATTTTTAATGAAAAACAATATGTTAAAAAAATACGCTTTATTAGGAATTATTGCTTTACTGTTAGTATCGGTATTAGCAGGTTGTAATTCAACTTCGAAAAATGAAACTGTTAAAGAAAATGATCAAAGACCAATTATGATTCAAGGTCCAATGCCAATAGAGGCGGAAAAATTTGCACAAAAGCTAGAAAATGTTAAAGAAGAAAAATCAGGGGATTTTGTATTTTACATAGGAACTTTAGATGATTACCCCGTAATCGTTGCAAAAACAGGTAAAGGAATGGAAAATACAGCAGCAGCTACAGCAGTGGCGATTGAAAAATATAACCCTGTAGCAATAATCAATCAAGGAACATCAGGTGGACATGATCCGAATTTAAACGTATTTGATATTGTTTTAGGAAAAAGAACGACAAACCTGGGTGCTTTAAAAACAGGTGATAAGGGAGAAAACGAAGGAATTGATCCAACTACATGGAAACCTATGGATTTGATGGCTTCTGAAGGAAGTGCAGGAGAAGATCCTGATGCTGAAAAAGCTCGTTTCTACGAGGGTGATAAGGAGTTACTCACAGCTGCTAATGCAGTTAAAGACAAATACTCTAAGGGGAAAATTGTCGAGGGTACTATAGGTTCTGCAGACGTTTGGAATAATGAAGTTGATAGAATTAAATGGTTCCATACTAAGTTTGGAACATCTGTAGAAGAAATGGAGGGTGCAGCGGCAGCACAAATTGCTAAAGCTTATGATGTACCATTTTTGGGGATTAGAGTGTTATCTAATAACAAAGTGAATGGTGGTCAATACAACCCAGATACGGCAACTGCATGTCAGGAATATGTGTATGAAGTAGTTAAACAATATATATCTGCAAAGCCAAGCGAATAATTTAATAAAATCACATTGCTTAAGGTGTGATTTTCAGTAAAAGGCATGTTGGCAAAGTCAGTTCAATTCCGATACTAAACCACCTCCTTAATCTCTTGGATTAAGGAGGTGGTTTTTAATTTATGAGTCGATAAAGCGGACATATTGTCAATATATGATGAATTCAAAATAATTACTTTTCAATGTAAGTTATTTACACTAATATAAAGATTATATCTTGGTTTTACTCATAACAATCATTCAACTACTGCATGGATTAAATTTCTAATGGGAGTGAAATATGAAGGAATCAAACACAAAATCCAAATTCACTAAACTTCAAAAAATTGTTTTAAGTATCGCTCTGTTAGGCTTAATAGGATTTAGTGTTTATAGTGTTTATGGTGAAAATCTTCCTATCATAAAAAAAGAAGGAACCATCACTGAAAAAGCAACTAAAGATGGTGGGAAAATCATTGAAGTAGATGAAGGAATTAAGGAACCAATAGAAGAAGAATTTCCTATGACGATGTTAGATTCTCAAATAGCTGACAAAATTCATGCAATGTCTCATCAAAAAATTGAAGCAGACGAAAAGTGGGGGTTTTTACCTTTAACTACTGAGCGAGTAACTCGATTAATTGACGTAATTGAAACCAACAAGAATGAATATTCAAATTCAGGCTTGTACTTGAGAATTCTTACACGTTGGTCGGAAAATGATTTCTCAGAAATTGATCGAGATCATAATGAAATTTGGTCGCTACAAGGCGGTACTATTGGTCGAGCAACAGGCATTCTCAGCTATGAAGAAGAATTAGAGTATATTGAAAAATATTATGATTAAAAAAGGCACTCACGATTGTGAATGCCTTTTTTCTTGATTCTAAACTATATGTTGGAAACAAGAAACGAAATGGTGACTTGTGTGCGGAGTCCTAATTTGCTTTGGATGGATACTTTCCCGTGGTGTTATTCAATTATTTTATAGGTAAGCATTAAGCTCAGACCAAATCCTTTTTCTTTGTTTGAGTAAAATGGCTCGCCCAACTTCTGATAACGCTCTTCCGGAATTCCCACACCATAATCGATTACATTCATTTCAATCATACTGTCGTCCAATTTAATGCCTATTTTCAGTGTTCCGCCCGCCCGCATCGATTCGATTCCATTCTGAATAACATTAAAAAAGGCTGGTTTAAGTAAACCTTCTTCGTTCCATTGTTTGAGTCTTAGAATGATAGTTAGTAGTTCCTTCTCTTATTCGACAATTTATTCTTCTTTTCCTTCCAATAAAAAATTTTTTAGATAATTAAAAATATAATCAATATACATTAAGCATGTTTCGTCGAAATGAAGAAGTGTGATTTTGTAATAAAAATCGCTACTCAATAATGAATCTGAAATGGCGATTTGTATGGTTTAGCATGAAGTTAAATAATAGTAAAATTTTAGTGAAACTCATCTTGTAAAATGGTACATTAGATTCACGAATAGCTTTGCAGAAATTGCGAGGTAGCAAATTAAATAGATTGAAGGCAGGCGGACGGAATAGAATTTTTAGCATTTTCTTTAGCAGAAATTCCAAATGTGTTAATCACATTGGTTATTGCATTTACACTCCATGAATTCATGCATGCGTGGATGGCATCGTTTTTCGGTGATGACACGGCAAAAAATGCTGGACGAGTTACACTAAATCCACTCAAACACTTGGATGTATTTGGAACATTGTTAATTTTTATCGCAGGAATTGGTTGGGCAAAACCAGTACCAGTCAATAGTTCTTACTTTGCAACAAGACGTATCCAATCCATTATCGTAAGTTTAGTTGGACCTCTTAGTAATTTTGTTTTAGCATTTATTGGGTTCAGTATAATTTATTTTCTACCAGTAAACCATTCGTTCGAATCATTTCTTAACATTTTTGTTTCACTAAATGTGGTATTAGGTGTCTTTAATTTATTGCCGTTACCTCCATTAGACGGCTATCGAATTATCTCAAGCTTATTTCCAACGAAAATGCAGATGAAACTTAGACCTTTAGAAACCTACGGATCCATTGTATTTTTAGTGGTAATGTTAACACCCATTGGTGACCTCACTATTATTCCGTTTATCAGCAATAGTATAGGTATCGTAATAAATTCGTTCTATTCATTTTATGAGTTATTCTTGCCATAATTTACTTATGAACCACTCATGAATTTCATGAGTGGTTTTGTCATTGTCAAGGAATAACGGTTGCATAAATCGATTTTGAAATACCTGAAAATGGTTATTATATTCGTCGTTTTATATCAAATTAAAAGCTCTTTTTGAAAAGGAGCTCAGTTCTTCGTCAAATTGGAACACCAGTACCACGATTCATTCTTCTATTTTATTCGATTGTTACATAATCTCTCATGAGGGGGAATTTACATGTACAATCGCCAGGCGGCTGTTCAATATGCAAATACATGGTGGAATTCAAATAATCCTGCTTATCCTGTCTTTGACGTTGATTGCACGAATTATATCTCGCAATGTTTAAGGGCAGGAGGGGCACCCATGCGCGGCTATCCAAGGCGCGATAAAGGCTGGTGGATAGGTGGGGGCACATGGAGCTTTAGTTGGAGCACATCGCACGGACTTCGTTGGTACTTAGATACGTCGACTGTTGGTTTGCAAGCTACAAAAGTAGCGAATGCCAGTGATTTACAATTAGGAGATGTCATTAGCTATGATTTTCAAGGTGATGGTCGTTTCGACCATACGACCATAGTGACGGGTTTTAATGGGAGGGAGCCATTGGTAAATGCCCATACAGCAAGTAGTCGGCAAAGAGATTGGCGATACACTTCTTCTCCAGCTTATTTAGATGAAACGAGCTATATATTTTTCCATATAAAAGATTCATTCACATGAAAAAAACCCTTGGGCTCCCGAGGCCACTGAAAAAGTCCATATAAATCAAAAAGACCTCTTTTCCTCAATTTATTTGAGGAAAAGAGGTCTTTTTTCATCGTATAATATGGATATCAATTTTAAGCGGGTGTTTATGATGATTCCAAATCAACCATCTTTGAATCTAAGTCCTTTTATGGCAATTTACGATTTAGTCGTGCCAAAAGATAATATGCTACGAAAAATTAACGACTTGATCGATTTTTCTTTTGTATATGATGAATTGAAGAACAAATATTGCCATGACAATGGACGCAATGCGATCCATCCAATTCGCATGTTCAAATATCTATTATTAAAATCTATTTTCGACCTATCAGATGTCGATATTGTGGAGCGCTCAAAGTATGATATGTCTTTTAAATATTTTCTAGATATGGCGCCCGAAGACGCTGTCATGGATCCAAGTTCTTTAACGAAGTTCCGTAGACTTCGATTAAAGGATGTTGACTTGTTAGATTTACTTATTAATAAGACAGTAGAAATTGCGATTGAAAAAGAGATCATCAAAAGTAACTCCATCATTGTCGATGCAACTCACACGAAAGCTCGCTTTAATCAAAAGTCACCAAAAGAACTATTCATGGAAAAATCAAAACTACTTCGAAAATCGATTTATCAGGTGGATGCAAGTATGAAGTCTAAATTTCCAGCTAAAACTCAAACCGATGGTTTGGAAGAAGAATTGGACTATTGTCAGAAGTTAATTGCTGTTGTCGAAAAAGAAGAGGTTATTCGTGAGTATCCTAAAGTAAAAGAAAAGTTAAACGTATTAAAAGAAATACTCGAAGATCATCATGAACAACTTCAACTTTCTAATGATCCAGATGCACGAGTTGGACATAAAACAGCGGACTCTTCATTCTTTGGTTATAAAACACATCTTGCGATGAGCGAAGAAAGAATCATAACAGCTGCGGTCATCACCACCGGTGAAAAAAACGATGGAAAACAACTCGAAACACTCGTTGAGAAGAGCATAGTCGCTGGAATAGAAGTTGAAACAATTATTGGAGATGCAGCTTATTCTGAAAAAGGAAATATTATATACACGAACGATAAGGACATGAAATTAGTCGCAAAATTAAATCCTTCTGTTACACAAGGGTGTCGAAAAAAAGAGGATGAATTTGAGTTTAATAAAGATGCAGGCATGTATGTTTGTCAGGCAGGGCACATGGCGATTAGAAAATCTCGCCAAGGTAAAAAAGGAGTAGCTAATAATCAAGTAACTACCTATTACTTTGATATTGAAAAATGTAAGCACTGTCCATTTAAAGATGGATGTTATAAAGATGGCGCTAAAAGTAAAACCTACTCCGTCAGTATTAAATCAAATGAACACAAAGAACAGGCTCAATTTCAAAATAGTGATTATTTCAAAGATAAATCGAAAGAGCGCTATAAAATTGAAGCCAAGAATAGTGAATTAAAACATAGACACGGGTATGATGTTGCTTCTTCCTCGGGTCTTTTAGGTATGCAAATGCAAGGTGCGATGGCGATATTTGCCGTCAATTTAAAACGTATACTAAAGATAATAGAATAAAATACAGTCCAATGACACCCACTATCTAATCAAAAAGACGACTCTAAATTTAAAAATCGAATTTAGAGTCGTCTTTTTTTATAAAGTAATCAGAAACCGTAGGTTTTTCAGTGGCCTCGGGCTCCCAAGGGTTTTTTCATGTAGAAAACACGTTTTAGTCTACTGCAGGTACATGCCATAGTGCAGCGATAGTGCCTTCACCAGCATGGACAGCAAGTACGGAGCTGATCTCTCCGATGCGCACTTCTAAATTCGGTGCTTTTGCTTGAATTAAGTTTTTCAATTCTTCCGCTTGAGACAACACATTTCCCTGCATAAGATCAATCGAGCGAACGCCATCTTTCTCGTAAGCATCAACTACTTTTTCTACTAAATAGTTAAGTGCTTTCTTTTGAGAACGCACTTTATCGAGTGCTTTTAATTCCCCTAATTCGTTTATATGAATGATTGGCTTCACTTGCAATAAGTTTCCTAAGAAAAATTGAACGCCACTCATGCGTCCACCTTTATAAAGTTGGTTTAAGTTACCGATTAAAATGTAATTTCTCAAGTTGGTTACTTCGCTTTGCAGCTTATCTGTAATTTCATGCAAATTTAGGCCACGTTCTTGTAAAACAAGCCCTCGTTCTACAAGTTTTGTAATCCCGGAAGATAAAGCTAAGGAGTCGACACATTCCATTTTAACTTCGGCAATCTCTGCACCTGATTTAGAGGAAGAAAGAGTTCCGCTCAATTTTGACGAAACATGAATGGCTAAAATTGCTTCGTAATTTTCGCTGATTTTTTCATACAGCTTGGCAAATTCACCAGCAGCTGGTTGTGAAGTTTTTGGGAATTCATCGGCATTGCGAATGCGGTCGTAAAGTTGATCCGATGTTAATTCGAGTCCATCCGCGTATTGTTCTTGTCCAAAATGAATCGTTAATGGCACAACGTGTACATCAGGATGCGCAGCAAGAATATCGCTAACATAAGCGGTACTATCAACTACCCAAGCAATTGGTTTTTTTGTCATCAACTAAACATCCTATCTTTATTTGAGAATTTAATTATTTAATATTATATCATCAAAAGTAAGTATTATCTCACGATGGTCTTAAGGTTTTAATGAAATAAAGCTATTCATTTGATAATGTTATGAGCGTTTCCATTTTTGTTCATCAAAGGATTGTTGGAAATCAAAGCGGTGGCGATACAAAATCAATACAATTGCTACAATGATTGGCCATGCACTTACGACTTCATTAAAGTAGAAAACTGATCCAATATACGCTAAATAACCGAAAATCATACTGAGAGTAGCACTTCGAATGAATGGGAAAACAAGAGAAAAGGCGACAATAAAAGCAATCGCAAATAGTAGATTAAATGTTAGTCCAATCCCAACAAAAGTTGCGATACCTTTTCCGCCTTTTCCTTTTAACCAGATGGGAAAAATGTGACCGCAAATTACAAGCAATCCTCCTAGTGCAACTGCCCATTCGGGATAACCGAGATAACGTCCCGCCAGAATAACTATTACGCCCTTTGAAGCATCACCCAAAAATGTAAATAGGAATGCGCCTTTACCGATTACTGCCCCTGCATTGCGTGCTCCTAAATTCCCACTACGATGATTGCGTAAATCAATTTTATAAAACTTCCCAACCCACCAGGCTGTCAGGATATTGCCGATTAACAAGGACCCGATGAAATAGACAATCATGCGAAACCCCCAGTTCATACTTTCTTTCTATTATGAAGGAAATTATGGATTTGGGGAATAACAAAAAAATATTCAATTAGGAGGAAATTGGATAGTTGCGACAAAAACGGTTAAAGATGCGACAATAACTAATAAAGTTGAGACAATAACATGAGAAGTTGCGACAATAACCAATAAAGTTGCGACAATGGCCATTCAAAAAGCCTACGATTTTCATCGTAGGCTTCCAATTAGTTATGTTTTAATCGTACTAAACGAAACACGCCGTCAATGCCTTGAAGCGAAGCTTCAAAGTAATCAGTTGAATACTGTTCAAGTAATTTTTCTGATTCGGAATTTTTTAATAAATCCGATATCCAGTGGCGCGTGTAGGGAATTGTTGGTATGATAATATTACCATAGGTAAAACGAATCTAATAGTTTAGATAAGCGACGATAAGACAGGTTTTTCATCGACTTGGAGGAGCTTTGAATTTTGTTTCAAACGAGTTGGATGGCGATGTTCAAGGCAACCAAATGGATATCTTTAGTCGTGCATTGCGTTGTTTATACCATTTCCGTAACTACCGTAGTTTTCTTAGACTATGGTCTATTGTCGATAGTAAGCCATATGTTGTTAGATCGTCGGACATTTGTTTCCTGGTGGGTAAAACATATCATGAAGGCAAAAGGGTCTGAGTCAAAATGGCTGTGTATAATGGCCGATCAAATTTTTCACATAATAATTTTAGGTGCAGTCGCACACATTTGGTTTTAACTTGTTAGCGAAAAGGAGAACTTACACACATGAATGAACAATCTTTATCTATACGCAACGCAATACTACAACGCCGCTCAATTAAAAATTTTAATGGACAACCAGTAGAACGCGATACATTAATGACAGTGTTAGACGATGCAAAATGGGCACCAAACCACGGAAACCGTGAACCATGGAGACTGGTTGTAGGTTGTGGTGAAGAGTTGAAAGAATTACATGAGGTATTACGCGAATTTGGTGTTGCGAAGTGGAAGGAACTTTCTGAAGAAGACTTAGCAAAACAAATGAAAAAATTCCTTGCTCCAGGAGCATATTTATTTGTTATCGTTTCTGAAGATGCTCGACAAAAAGAACGATTAGAAGATTACGCTGCGACTAGTAGCTACATTCAAAATGCACAATTATTAGCTTGGGATCTAGGTATCGGAGCTTGTTGGAAAACGCCTCCATTTTTAGATGCTCCAAAATTCCGTGAAGCGCTTGGCGTAAAACAAGGTGAACGGATTATCAGTATGCTACAATTCGGATATTTCGATGAAATGCCAAAAGCTAGACCACGTAAACCAGTCGAAGATTTTGTGACTTTCTTCGGTTCTAATTAAAACAAAAAAATCCCGGTTCATCGCAATAAAGCGAAAACCGGGATTTTTTTGTCTTAAAATAGAAAGACGTATTCCTTATTTTTTTAAATCTTGTGGAGCGAATTGAGCGATTTCATAATAGTAATCACCAATCACACGCAAACCTTGGTCAAAGTTTTCTAAATGGAAATGTTCATTGGGTGCATGGAAATTTTCCGAAGCTAGTCCAAAGCCCATTAGTACAACTGGCAATCCTAAAATTTCATCAAATGCTGCAACGATTGGAATGGAACCGCCACCACGAACATAAGAAGTTGGTACATTATAAACTTTTTCATATGAACGACCTGCTGCTTGAATAGCTGGATGATCGAAAGGTGTGATAAATGGTTTTCCTTTATCAAACTCTGTAACTTCTACTGACACGCCGATTGGTTTATGCTTTTCGATATGAGCTTTTAATTTCGCTACAATCTCATCAGGATCCTGATTTGGTACTAAGCGACACGTGATTTTTGCTCCAGCATCAGCAGGCAATACAGTTTTTATCCCTTCACCTGAGAATCCACCAAATACTCCGTTGATTTCTAAAGTTGGACGAACCCATGTACGCTCTAAGTGTGTATAACCTTTTTCACCGAATAGTTCTTCTACGCCTAGCTCTTTTTTTAATGCTTCTTCATCAAATTCAAGCGCGTCATATGCAGCACGTTCTTCTTCTGTAACAGGAAGAACATTGTCATAAAAACCGTCAACTTGAATTGTGCCTTCTGCATCACGGAATGAATCAAGGACTTCTACTAATGCATGAATCGCATTCTGGACACCGCCACCGTAAAGACCTGAGTGAAGATCGCTTTTCGCACCTTTAACTTCAATCTGTACACCAGCTAAACCCCGTAATCCATAACATACAGCAGGTTTTCCTGGCCCTTGCATACCCGTGTCTGAAATGACAATAATATCAGCTGAAAGTTTTTCAGTATTAGCCAATACATACTCAGGTAAATTAGGACTTCCGATTTCTTCTTCACCTTCAATACAGAATTTCACGTTAACGGGTAATGTTCCTTCAGTTTTAAATAAAGCCTCGATTGCTTTAACGTGCATGTAAACTTGTCCTTTATCATCACTTGCACCACGTGCAAATAATTTGTTATCTCGGACTTGAGGGTCAAACGGCTCTGATTCCCATAAATTTAAGGGATCAACAGGCTGAACGTCGTAATGTCCATAAACTAAAATGGTTGGCTTACCTTCAGCGTGCAACCAATCTGCATAAACTACGGGGTGACCTTTCGTTTCATCAATTGATACATTTTCTAAACCAACTTTTTTTAAGGAGTCAGCTAACCACTCTGCCGCAGTTTGCATGTCTGATTTATGATCAGATAATGCACTCACACTTGGTATACGCAAAAATTCTTTTAACTCATTAAGATGTTCTGATCGGTTCAATTCAAAGTAATTGTCTAGTGCTTTTAAATGACTCATCAAAGACCCTCTTTTCGCAAAATTTCGTGAATAGAAATAGTATAGCACAAATCTATTAATAGATTTAGAGAGTGGCAAATGGGACACGTAAATTCGGAATATGGTATGATGTGAATACTAGAAGTTGAGCGGAATTTTTTGACTCATATAGGAGGAAACACGGTTAATGGAATTTATAGTTTTGGCCATTAGTTTAATGTTGTCGTTTTTCTTTTCAGGCAGTGAAACGGCACTAACAGCAGTAAATAGGATGAAGGTCCAGCTTCGTGCAGAACAAGGAGAGAGAATGTCACAAAAGCTCCTCATGTTAATCTCGAAACCGGACCGCATGATTACGACGATTTTAATCGGAAATAATATTGTTAATATTATCATGCCTACTTTATTGACAATAATTGCATTTAGATACAGCTGGGATATTGCATTAGCAACGGCAATTTTGACAATTATAATCATCATTTTTGGTGAAGTTTTGCCAAAAACAATTGCTGTAACGTTTGCAGATAAAATAGCATATACCGTAGCACCTATTATTTCAGTCCTTGTTCAAATTATGAGACCTATAACTTATTTTGTTGCGAAATTCACAAACATTTTCATTCGCATAATTTCAAAAGGTGCCGTAAAAGAAGCAACTCTTACTAAGGAAGAACTACGTTCTATGGTAGATCTCGCATCAACAGAAGGGACCTTCAAAGAAGATGAGTCTGAACGATTAAAAGGTGTTTTAGATTTTCCACATAAAGACGTAGAAGATGTATTGGAAACACACCGTACAGAAATAATCGGTATTCCCAATAAAGCTACTTATGAAGAAGTACGCGATATTATTTTAGAACATTATTATACGCGCTACCCTGTTTATGAAGAGAGTATGGACCACATTATCGGTATGTTTTATTCGAAAGCTTTGATTGAATGGTCAATGGATCCTTCGATGGAAATGTCCGAGTTAATTGACAATGATCCATTATTCGTAGTTCAATCTGTTAGTGTTGAGAAAGTATTTAAACAAATGCTTACGAAGAAAAAACATATGGCTATTGTTCTCGATGAATATGGTGGAACTCTTGGAATTGTAACCCACGAAGATATTATTGAAGAAATGATTGGACAGGAAATTGAAGATGAATCGGATGAAGATGAAGATATTTTAGTTTATGAAATGACTGAAAATCATCTCATATGTCATGGTCGATTGGAAATAGAAGACGTAAACGAAATGTTTAAAGTTGATATTCCAAATGATCACGATACGATTGGTGGATTTGTTCTCCAACAACTGGGACACATGCCAGATAACGGTGAGCAATTCAATTATGAAAATCTTTATTTTGAAGTAAATGAAATGGACCGCAATCGTATCTTGCAGTTAACCATTACTATAAAAGGAAAAGAAGAAGTGCTGAATGACGAATAGTCATCAGCACTTTTTTCTGTCTTAAGAGCTCTCAAAATGAGATGCTGTGAGAAAATAATCGATTGTTCGAGGGTGGGGGAGAGAATAATCCCATTCATTTAGATTTAATCCCGTTCGATAAAGGTTTAATCCCGTTCACCCTATGTTTATTGTCATTCGCCCAATTTTTCCCGCAAAACTACCCTTAAACAAAGTTTAAGGAGGTAATATGCTTGGTTTTCGCTGCGCTTCTGTCCAAAGAAATACCTTAGTTTGATCGTAAAATAAGCTGTCTAAGCTTCACCGTTTTTCTGTCTGTCTAGTTTCGCAGTGCAGGCCGCACCTTAGCTTGGGCCTACAGGATGTAGGTCATGAAGGCGTTGCGACACGATGTCGCGAACTTAGCCTTCCTTCCGATTCGGTCTTTCCGGCGTCGGTGTCGATCATGCTCCTGCGGTTACTCGTCGCAGAGGAGATCATGCTCCTGCGGTTACTCGTCGCAGAGGAGATCATGCTCCTGCGGTTACTCGTCGCAGAGGAGTTCTTGCTCGCCCTGCTACGCTTTTCATTGTCTAGCTACAAGCGCCAGCTCGTACCTAAGCTTGGGCCTACAGGATGTAGGTCATGAAGGTGTTGCGACACGATGTCGCGAACTTAGCCTTCCTTCCGAATTCGGAAATAAGTTTCCGATTCGCGTCTTCCAGCACTGGAGTTAAGCTAGAGTAGCGCTTTTCACTTTTCTGTCTTACACGTTTGTAAGAAATTTGAAAGTGAATACGATAGAGCGTAAGGTTCGTTTTTGGCAAAATAGAGACATCAGCAAGAAACGGACGGAGGATATTTTTAAATGAACGGACAAATAGAGCAAGTGTACGAGGAATACCATCGTTATATATATCACTTATGTTTAAAATTGACACGCAACCAAACAGAGGCAGAAGATTTGATGCAAGAAGTTTGGGTGAAAGTAGTTCGGTATGAGGCATACATGCAGAATGTCGATCACCTAAAAGCTTGGTTAACAACGATTTGTATGAATACATTTCGTGACCGCTACCGCAAAACGGTGCGTCGCAGTAAACATATCTTAAATCAACCAGATCAATTAGATGTTCCGGTGCTTGATTTAATTCCATGTGATTCACTAACTGCGGATGACGTTTTGGAAAAAGACGATTTATCTAAAATGGTTCAACTAAAAATTTCCGAGCTGGATGGCATCTACAAAACAACTGTGTTGTATTTTTATGTGCACCAATATTCTCTTGTTGAAATTGCAGCATTAATGAAAGTGTCTATAGGTACGGTTAAATCACGTCTTTTCCGTGCGAAACAACGTTTAAAGGAAATGATGATCGCAGATACAAATGCTGTCGAATATCTTCCTGCTTAATGAAATCACAGTCCTAGAGGCTGTGATTTTTTTGTATTTAAAGATGAGCGGAGGCTCAGTCGTATTTTCTGGCTATGACGTCTGAAAACATGGGACTGACGTCTGAAAAAAAGGCATCGACGTCTGAAAAATATCGATTCAAGTCTGAAATTCTTGGGAATAAGATTCTTCCTAATCCATCGATTCCAGGAAAATCACCCATACATAATGGTTTAGCAATTTAGAATCAAGGGAATACCGAGATTAAAAACACGAATATTCTCAAGGGGGAAAAGCGTATGGCCAACAAGCCGCGCAATCATTGGAGTAAGAGAAAGCTTATTATCATAGCTTCTTTAGGAATCTTTGCGCTAATTTATATCGCCGTGATCGTATGGCACACATTTAAACCACTACCAAAAGGTATTTCATATGAAGGCGATTTACATAAAACAGATACTGTTGAAATGATAACGGACTTAACGTTTGCACAAGATAAAAAAGGCAAGGGAATGGTTCATGAGAACAATATTTTTGAAGCCGTATACACAATGATTGAAGAGGCAGAGGACTTTGTTGTTGTGGACTTTTTCTTATTTGACGGTTATTACGATGAAAAAGAAGATTTCCCTAAAATTGCAGACACTTTATCAACAACACTAGCAAATAAAAAGAAAGAAAATCCTGATATGCCAATAGTTTTTATTACCGATCCTCTTAATCGTGGGTACGGTTCATATGAAAATGAATGGTTTAAAAAATTGCGTAATGCAGGAGTCGAAATTGTCTATACCGATTTAGATTCATTAAGAGATTCTACACCCATTTATTCAGGTATTTACCGAACGTTTTTCCAATGGTTTGATATCGGTGGAGAAGGTTGGATAGCAAATGCGACGGCAAGCGAAGCACCAAAAATGACGATTGCTTCTTATATGACATTGCTAAATATTAAGGCAAATCATCGGAAAGCAGTTGTGACGGAAAAAGAAGCTTTGGTAACATCTTCAAATCCTCACGATGCCAGTGGGTTCCATGGGAATATTGCTTTAAAAGTAACAGGACCCGTAATAAATGATGTTTTAAAGGCTGAAGAGGCTGTTTCTCTGTACTCCGGTGGTCCAAAACTTCCGCGAGTGGAAGTGAAAGAGATTGATGGAGAATATGAGGTTCAATATGTGACGGAGAAAAAGATTTTGGATGCTTTACTTGCTGATTTGGCTGAAACTAAAGAGGGGGACAAGATTTGGTTAGGTATGTTCTTCATTGCAAAGCGCGACATCGTGAATGCGCTGATCGATGCGGCAAATCGTGGAGTAGAAATTAATATGATACTCGATTCAAACGAAAATTCATTTGGTCAAGAAAAATCCGGCTTGCCGAACCGTCCAGTTGTTCAAGAAATGGTGGAAGATTCCAAGGGTAAAATAAATGTTCGTTGGTACAATACGGTAATTGGACAGTATCATACGAAAGCTATTTGGATTCAATCTGAAGGTCATACTATCATTTCAAGTGGATCAGGTAACTATACGGAACGCACGCTTGATGATTATAACTTAGAAAATAACTTACGTGTCATCGCTCCGAATGACAGCGAACTTGTCGGAGAAATGGAAGATTACTTCGAGCGTCTTTGGAATAATGAAGATGCTATGTACACAGTTGACCTCGAAGAATTCCAAGATAAATTCACATGGTGGCAACGATGGATTTACACATTCCAACAAGCCATTAAAGTAACGACTTATTAATTTACTAAAACCCCTGTGCATTTGGTACGAAGGGGTTTGAAATTAATAGAATCCACAATAAAGGCCGCTGAAGTTCAGCGACCTTTTCTTTTACTTATTTTTTTGAATCGTCAACATGCACACCAGTTTGGAACCAGTCTTCTACGTTCCAAATTTTCGTAACTAAACCTTCATAGAATTCAGGTTCATGACTTACTAATACGATCGTGCCTTTATATTCGCTCATCGCGCGCTTCAGTTCTTCTTTCGCGTGGATGTCCAAATGGTTTGTCGGCTCATCGAAAAGCAACCAGTTGCTTTCTTCCATCATTAACTTACAAAGACGAACTTTCGCTTGTTCGCCACCGCTCAAGCTGTTCATCGGGCGTGAGATATGTTCGTTTTTCAAACCGGTACGGGCTAGAGCGGCGCGCACTTGGCTTTGTTCCATACTCGGATAGGTTTTCCAAATCTCTTCAATCGGCGTTACATTGTCCGCTCTTACTTCTTGTTCGAAGTATGAAATGGATAGGAAATCGCCACGTCTAACACTTCCGCCAAGTGGATTCACTTTGCCAAGCATCGTTTTAAGCAATGTAGATTTACCAACACCGTTCATTCCGACAAGGGCAATTTTTTCACCGCGTTCAATAGAGAACGATAACGGCGGCAATAGTGGCTTGTCATAACCGATTAGTAAGTTTTCCGCCTCTACTACGTAGCGACTTGGGCTGCGGGACTCTTTGAAACCAAATTGAGGTTTCGCTGCAGTCTCCGGACGATCGATTCGCTCAATGCGGTCCAGTTGCTTCTGGCGAGACTTGGCACGGCCAGTTGTGGAATAGCGTGCTTTATTTTTGGCAATGAAGTCTTCTTGTTTCTTAATAAAGTCCTGTTGTTTTTCATACGCATCGATATGCTGACGTTTGTTGATTTCAGCAAGCTCAAGGAACTTCTCATATGATGCTGTGAAGCGGGACAGTTTAGAGAATTCCAGTTGGAAAATGACATCAACGATCCCGTTCATAAATTCCGTATCATGCGAAATAAGCAGGAAGCAATGAGGGTAATTTTTTAAGTAATTCGTTAACCAGCCAATATGTTCTTCATCCAGATAGTTGGTAGGCTCATCCAGCAGCAATACTTTTGGTTTTTCAAGAAGCAGTTTTGCTAGCAATACTTTCGTTCTTTGGCCCCCTGAAAGAGCGGAGACAGGACGGTCCAATCCAATCGCATCCAGACCCAGCCCACGAGCGATTTCTTCTATTTTCATATCAAGCGTATAGAAGTCACCCGCATCGAGTGCATCTTGGATATCCGCCATTTGCTCAAGTAATTCTTCCAATTCTTCAGGTGTTGCTTCACCCATTTTGCTGGTGATTTCATTCATTTCCGCTTCTTTTTTATATAGCGGCAAGAACGCATCGCGCAATGTATCACGCATCGAACGACCTTGTTCCAAACGAGTGTGTTGATCCAAATATCCGTAATGAGTACCAGGAAGCCATTCTACTTTGCCTGAATCATGAATGATTTCACCTGTAATAATACTCATTAAGGTAGATTTACCAACGCCGTTGGCCCCAACTAATCCAACGTGTTCACCTTCTATTAGGCGAAATGATACGTCTTTAAATAGTGTACGGTCACCAAATGTGTGACCTAAATTATCAACTGTCAATAATGCCATGATTCCATTCCTCCATAAAGAAAGCTCGCAGGCCTGTTACAGCGCCGCGAGCTTTTTGTTTAGTTCTGCGAGTTGTAGTTCCATATTTCCTAAACGTTGTTCGGCTTGTTCAATCATGGCCGGATGACCAGTTGATTCTAACTTTTCCATATCGCCTTGCAAACGTATATAATCCATCTTTAATTCAGCAATTTGTGCTTTAATCTGTTGTGAAGTCATATAAGAGAAACTCCTCTTTTAACACCCATTGTATCACAGAATTGAGTTATTTGGTGATTTCACGTGCTTCTTCTTGAATGATTTTTTCTAAAAATCGTTGCATGTTCAAATTATTCATACCCAATTTTAACGATAATTGCTTTTTAATTGCCCGTACACTACGGTTCGGATGAAGAATGGTCTCCATTACCGCATTTTGCAAATGTGATTGTTTTAACTTGCGGCCAAGTCCCAAGTAAATAAAACCATTCGCTTCTTTAGGAAAGGCATGTTGTGCTTCTCTTTCATCTTCTGCAATGACAATACAGGGTTTTCCTATTACAGCAACGTGGTAAGGTGTATAGCTTGCATCGCAGATGACTAAGTCAGATTCGCTAATAAGTTGAATCGGGTCATCACAATCAACAATTCGTGTTTGTTTGCGTCCTAAAGCCATTAGTTTCAGGTCATCTCGACTATGTGGGTAACTTGAATGAAGAGCTACAGTAATCGCGAGAGGAATTTGTAAATGTAATAAATGACGTAGTGTGCGATAGGATAAATTATCGGCATCTGCATCTGCAAATGTCACCACGACATGAGGTAGTGGAAGTGCTGTTGTCTGTTTTAAACCAGAATTTGCATATGGTTCTAATTCTTCAGGCACAATAAATGCAGATGGTCCAATAACATAATGGGAAGGCACTTGCTCACGATCCTCATGGTAAAGTGATTGAACCACTCTTGTAGCAGCCTTGCCTCCTTCACCAAAATCGTCAAAATGTAAGGTGACCGGGACAAGTGAAGATAATAATTTCCCTTCATCTATGTCAGTATCACCACCATCTGAAATGACGACATCGGGTTCGTGTTCTTGTAATAATTTCTTCAAATCAGCTTTACTTACATATGAAAGAGGGGCAAACCCCTGTTGATCAAGCTTTTGAAGAACTAATGTTTGTTTTTCAGAAGCAGCAAATAGTATGCGATGAGATGCTAGTAATTTAGCAATTTGAATACATCTCGTGACAGGATAGCCTGCACGTCCAATCGTAAATAAAATGGTTTTTTGCTGAATTTGGTTGCTCATTTCATTCCCACCTTTCATCTTCTATTTAACGTATGGGAACCAAGCCCACTGTATGAGTAAATGTTCAGATTTTGCCTATTCATATGGTAAGCTAAAGCAACATGAAATTGACAAGGGAGTGATGAACGTGGAAAAGAGAACAGCGTTGGTAGCAGGTGCAACAGGACTGACAGGTTCACACCTTATCAAGTTTCTTTGTAATAATGAAGCCTACGAAAAAGTAACAATCATTGTCAGACAAGCAGTATCATATAGCCATCCAAAGTTAACAATAAAAATTAAAAACCTAGACCAAGTCAAGACTAATGATTTTAAAGGGGTAGATGATTTCTTTTGCTGTTTAGGTTCAACCATGAAAAAAGCTGGATCCAAAGAAGCATTTGAACAAGTTGATTTACTAGCGCCTGTTCAAATGGGGAAACATGCACAAGCGCAAGGAGCAAAACATATGCTTGTTATTTCAGCCATGGGTGCAAATCTAAACTCCTCAATCTATTACAATCGCATAAAAGGGAAGATGGAAGAGCAAGTTTCTAAACTGCAACTTCCTCAAGTTTCGATATTTAGACCATCTTTATTAATGGGGGATCGTCAGGAATTTCGATTAGGGGAACGCTTTGGGTCTATATTCATGAAGGTATTAAAATCATCCTTCATAGGACCGCTGAAAAAATATCGTGCTATCGAAGCACAGCAAGTGGCATTTGCCATGATGCAAAAAGCATTATCAATGCAATCTAAAAGCGTATCTATATATGAATCAGAAGAAATCCAAGAAATAAAATAAGATTTAAGAGGTTCTCATCTTCGAAGCAGATCTCTCGAAACAATCTCAGTCGAAAGAATGAACTTGAAGACTTTCAGAACTAGGTGCTTAGGCCATTGCTTTTCTTTTTGATACAATAAAAGGATAGCGTTTGAAGGAGGATAATTATGAAAATTTTGCTCATAGATGGGACAATTATTGGTTCAAAAACAGGGGCCATTCTCGAGCAAGTGAAAGTATATATTGAACAACTAAATAGTGAGTTGAATTTGGAAATCATGAAACTTGCTGATTTTAATCACCAGTTTGTTGATGGCCGACCTCTTGGCGAATATAACGAAGATATGCAGAGAATAGTTCATAAGTTTGAAGAAGCAGATGGTTATGTGTTAGCAACTCCGATCTTCCAAGGATCGATTCCAGGTGTCTTGAAAAATGCATTTGATTTATTGCATCCACGTACCATGCGCTACAAGCCAGTATCGATTGTCGCAAATGGGGGGACATTCCAACACCATTTAGTCATAGAAAATCAATTGAAGCCAATTTTGGATTACTTCCGTTGCCTGGTGACGCCGAACTATGTGTATACGACTAGCAGTCACTTCGGTGAAGGCAACGTCATTATAGACGAAGATGTGCATGACCGTCTTCGTGAACTCGCACGAGTGTTTGTGCAATACGCGGAAATGAGCTCTCATCTTTCAAAAGTAACAATCGATAAACATTAAGATTATGATTAGCCACTTCGTAACAAGTTTGCGAAGTGGTTTTTTGATGGGGAATTTTATATAAATAGGGAGATTGGCGCAATGAAACGTGCTAACCGTGCATAGTCGACAAAAATCCGCGCATAGCAAGTCCCGCCATAAGATAGAAAAAGCTGATTTGTTAAGGACATCCACCGTTGCTGGATGTCCCCATTTTTTGTTAACCGCTCATAGACGACAGAGATCCGCTCGTAGTCGACATAGAAACGATTATAGAACCCCGAGAACCGCGCATAGTCGACAAAAATCCGCTCATAGACATCACTCAGCTAAACAATGCCAACGATTCATTTTAGAATCGTGTCACTTTCCGTTATAATGAACTTACAGAAGAGAGGGGCGGACAACTTGTCAAAATCAGTAGTACTTGCAGAAAAACCATCCGTAGCACGCGATATTGCTCGCGTCCTCGGTTGTCATAAAAAAGGAAATGGCTTTTTAGAAGGAACACAATATATAGTGACTTGGGCACTCGGTCACTTAGTCACTCATGCTGATCCTGAACAATACGATAACAGCTATAAGGAATGGAAACTTGAGGATTTGCCGATTTTGCCTCAGCCTTTTAAACTCGTTCCGATTAAACAAACCATGAAACAATTTAACGCAGTGAAAGCACAACTAAATCGAGCGGATGTAAATGAAATCATTATCGCAACTGATGCTGGTCGAGAAGGAGAACTTGTTGCCCGATGGATTTTAGACAAAGCGAAAGCTAAGAAACCCATCAAGCGATTGTGGATATCCTCCGTTACTGACCAAGCTATTCAAAAAGGCTTCCGTGAACTTAAAGACGGACGTGCCTATGAACATTTATTTGAAGCGGCTGTTGCAAGAGCAGAAGCGGACTGGGTGGTAGGCATTAACGCGACCCGTGCATTGACTGTGAAATATAACGCTCAATTATCAACAGGACGTGTTCAAACGCCTACATTAGCAATGATTGCAGCACGTGAGCAGCAGATTCGTGATTTTACATCTAAATCTTTTTATGGCTTACAGGCCATTACAAAAGAAGTAACATATACTTGGTCATTTGGTGCGAACAACCAAACGAATAATTTTAATAAAGAGCAAGTGGAGAAAGTGCTTGAAAAACTAGACGCTAATAAAGAAGGAATAATTTCATCGGTTCAAACCACACCAAAGAAACAACCTGCGCCTCCATTATTTGATTTGACGGAACTTCAAAAAGAGGGGCATCGTCTGTTTGGATGGTCAGCAAAAGAAACATTATCAACCTTACAAGGTTTATACGAACGTCATAAAGTGGTGACCTATCCGCGTACTGACTCGAAACATTTATCAAGTGATATGAAGTCGACGTTAATTGACCGTATTAAGGCCGTCGATTTGCAGCCTTATCGAGCAGTAGCAAACAGCATTTTGCGTTCAAACAATATACAACCTCAAAAAGGTGTTATTGATGATGCACGAGTTAGTGATCACCATGCGATTATCCCAACGGAAGAATCACCAGTATTACAGAACTTATCTGATAAAGAACGTAAATTATATGACATGATAGTTAAACGATTTTTGGCAGTCTTTTTACCACCTCACGCTTTTGACCAAACTGTTATAACACTTGTAGTTGGTGGAGAAAATTTCACTGCAAAAGGAAAGACTGTACGTGATGAAGGTTGGAAGCGAGTCTACCAACAAGATAAAGTGGAGTCATCCGAAAGTACTTTGCCAGCCATTCAAAAAGGAGACAAAATTGAAATTCATGCCATCACTATGACACAAGGCGAAACCAAACCTCCTGCACGTTTCAATGAAGGAACATTATTAGCAGCGATGGAAAATCCTTCGTCATTTATGGCAGGAGAATCTAAAGAAATCATCCAAATGGC
This sequence comes from Paenisporosarcina sp. OV554, assembly GCF_003058165.1. Classification (GTDB taxonomy): domain Bacteria; phylum Bacillota; class Bacilli; order Bacillales_A; family Planococcaceae; genus Paenisporosarcina. The sequence goes on from NZ_QBUC01000002.1 coordinate 290,489, forward strand.
TGTAGAAACGGGCGGACTTGGAACTGTGGCTACACGTGCCGATATTATCGAAAAGTTATTTAATAGCTTTGTCATTGAAAAGAAAGGCAAAGATATTCATACAACTTCTAAAGGAAGACAGCTTTTAGAATTGGTCCCGGAAGATTTGAAGTCGCCTTCCTTAACTGGAGAGTGGGAACAAAAATTAACGAAAATTGCTAAAGGTACTCTGAAAAAAGAACATTTTATGAAAGATATGGTTACATTTTCGAAAACAGTTGTATCTCAAATTAAACAAAGTGACCAAAAGTTTAAGCATGATAACGTTACAGGGAAAACTTGCCCGACGTGTGGGAAGAATTTACTCGAAGTTAACGGCAAGCGCGGGAAAATGCTTGTCTGTCAAGATCGTGAATGTGGCTACAAAAAATCGGTGTCCATGCAAACCAATGCACGTTGTCCAGTGTGTCACAAACGGATGGAAATGCGTGGTGAAGGAGATGGCAAACTGTTTGTTTGTAAATGTGGTCATCGAGAAAAATTGTCAGCCTTTGAAAAACGTCGTGAATCTTCAGGTGGAGCAAAAGCCAATAAGAAAGATGTACAGAAATTCTTAAAACAACAAGATGAGCCACAAAATACAGCAATGGCTGAAGCATTGAAGAAATTAATGAATAAGGATTAAAGAAGTTTTATAGGTTTTTGGAATACTTTGTTTGCAAGTAGTCTATATGATCCTATTTCACTTATTTGTATTCTTGCTAAGCCAGGAACGTTAGAGATAGCACTATACTATTATTTCTTGGTCACTGAAGATTTCAAAAGAAGCAGGATAACCAGGCAATCAATAGAAAATAATATTTATCAGTATTAATACAAAAAATATTATTTGAATTAAAAAGAAAAAGAGGTGCATTTTGAGGGCACTGCAAAAGGGACTGAAATTCATATTTCTTTCTTGAAAGAGAGAGCTTTATTACGAAAAAAAAACTGATTCTCAAATATCTAAAAATACAGCCTCTCCTAATCTCAGGAGAGGCTGTATTTTTGATTTAACTTCACGATTCTTTTTATGTTAACAGTTATGGCGGACAAGTGAGACTGAATAATCATGCCAAAAAGACCACAGTATTTTGCTGTAGTCAATCCATGGTATCTTTTCAGTTCAGCATTTTTATGTTCTATAATGCCAC
>NZ_QBUC01000003.1 GCF_003058165.1 Paenisporosarcina sp. OV554
TGTATTAGGCACGCCGCCAGCGTTCGTCCTGAGCCAGGATCAAACTCTCCATAATGGTGAGTCGATTAGCTCGACTTTGTTGCTGGCGTCAAAAATTTGACGTTTATAATGAACGATTAAGTTCAAGTTTGTTTTCAATGCCGACAGGTGTCGGTGCAAAAAAACGTTTTCGCTTCCGGCACCGAAGTGCGTTCCGCTTGTTAGTTGACGTTTTGCTGTTCAGTTTTCAAGGTTCATTTGTTCGTAGCCGTTTCAGCGACTTTATTAATATACCGTCTTTCGAAATCAAAGTCAATAACTATTTTAAAATATTTTTTCTCGCTTCCGAAGGACAAGATTTAATATACACCCTCTTGATTCATAAATCAAGAGGGTTTTTACGAAAAAGTTTATTGAATCGTTTAAAGTCCATCACAAACAGCGTTATACCTGCAATTACGATGAATCCTCCAAGTATTTGAGTAGCGCTTAAATATTCATTAAACACATAAAAAGCTAATATTGCTGCTCCTATTGGTTCAAATAAAATCGCGATTGATATAATATTTGTTGAAACATATTTTAATGACCAGTTAAATAATGTATGCCCTAAAAGATTCGGAACAATTGCTAATAATAAAAACCACAACCAATCATTTGCTGGATACGGGCCAAACGACTCTCCTTTAACAACTATGTAAAAGAACAAAGTTATAGTGCTTACTCCATAAACCACAAATGTGTATGTAACGAGCGAAAGTCTTTTTCGTACGTCCTGTCCAAACAATAAATAAGCAGTAACTAGTCCACAAGCAGAAAGTGCCAACATATCTCCGTACAAAGCACTTCCACTGATTCGCAAGTCTCCCCAGCTAATTAAGATACATCCTCCGATTGCAATGAGTCCTGATAGAATTGTTTTAACAGATAAACGTTCCTTAAAGAAGAAATATGTTCCTGCAAACGCAAACAAAGGTTGCAACGTTACTAATACTGTTGAGCTTGCTACTGATGTGTAATTTAATGATTCGAACCATAGAATGAAATGAAAAGCTAAAAAGATACCGGCTATAAATGAAAACGTCCAATCTCTTTTTGTTAAAATTCTCAACTCTTTTGTGTACTTCCAAAAAAAGATAGGTGCCATGATTAAAACTGAAAACAACATTCGGTAAAATGCAATGACTCCTGCATCAGCGTTGGCAAGTTTTACGAAGATCGCTGACATAGAAACAGCAATAACACCAATCGCAATTGGCAGGTATGGATGAATTGTACGATTTCCCATGAATTCCACTTCTCTCTTTACCCTCTAAACAATTGTTTATATTAACCGAAAAAAGGTACTATATAAGTATTCCTTCATATTGTTTCATTTCTAATCAGGCAGCGCAAGTTTGTTTTTATCTTTTAGTGAGGAGGATGTTAATGGGAGATGTTATTTCTGGCGGGTTTATACATACCGAAATATTATTGAAGTTGGGATTAGCAGCACTATTAAGTTTAATTATTGGTATTGAAAGGGAATTAAAGAAGAAACCTGTTGGCTTGAAAACAAGTTTAGTCATTGCAACGTTTAGTTGTCTCCTTACTTACATTTCTATTGAATCTGCCTATATGGCTGAAGCTAGAGACGGTGTCAATATTACGATGGATCCATTACGTCTTGCGGCGCAAATAGTTAGTGGAATTGGTTTTTTAGGTGCAGGGGTAATCTTAAGAAAAGGTAATGACAGTATTACTGGTTTAACAACAGCTGCTATGATTTGGGGTGCTGGCGCTATAGGTATTGCTGTAGGAGCTGGTTTCTATATAGAAGCGACAATTTGTGTATTGATTGTATTAGTGGGAATCGAGCTACTTCCTCCTCTCCTTTCTAAAATCGGTCCAAAACGCTTAAGGATGAAAGAAGTTTATTTAAAAGTTCTAATTTCCGAAACGGGTGACATAAAAAGTTTAATATCTTTTTTAACCTCAGAAGAAATTGTTGTAGAAAGTTTTCGCATTAAAGACATTCCGCTTTCTGATCAACGTATTAAACATGAAATGGAAATACGCTTATCTGCACCACCTAGACACGACATGTTTACTATTTACAACAGAGTTCATTCTCTCTCTTATATCGATCGAGTTGAACTCGAAATCTTATCTTAACAGGAGGCATTTATGAAAGAATTTTTCGGACTACTTAAAGGAGGAAATAAACCTTCCTTACTTGCAGCAATCGTAAATACTATCATTGCAGTATTAAAAGGTGTTGCTTTCTTTTTCACAGGAAATGTAGCTATGTTTGCAGAAATGATGCATTCAATCGGGGATGCCGCAAACCAGTTTTTTGTTTTTATTGGATCGGCGCTTTCTAAAAAATCACCTACAACTCGTTTTCCAAATGGTTTTGGTCGAGTTGTCAACTTAGTTTGTCTAGGTGCAGTCTTAATTGTTGCTATTTTATCTTATGAAACGATAATTGAAGGATGGCATCATATACAACATCCAGCTAAATCTGGAGGATTATTAATTACTCTTGGTGTATTAGCAATTGCAATTATTTTAGAAACTTTTGTACTTTATAAGGCTGGTAAAGAAGTTTTACACGAAGCAGGAATTGCAGATGCAAAAGGTTTAGCACCTTTAACTAAAGGTTTTGTTCACTTAAATCGTGCTAAACCAGCAACTAAATTAGTGTTTATGGAAGATTTAGTAGCAACTAGCGGTGGTATCTTAGCGTTTATAGCTGTCTTAATTGCTCATTTTACTGGATTTTTACAAGCAGAAGGTATTGCTTCTATTATGATTGGATTAATGATGTTCTATGTAGTTGGACGAGTTTTCTTAGAAAATGCACGCGGTGCAATCGGCGAAACAGATGAACAAATGTTAAACCACATTGCTCATCTGGTATTTGAACACAAAGATGTGAAAGACATTCAAAAGCTTGCAGTAATAAAAGAAGGAGAGTTTTTACACGTAGAACTTGTGGCTGAAGTTGACTCTTCTATCTCTTTTGCTCAGGCAGATGATATTCGTGATCATTTAGTAGACTTGATTCTTCACCAACAAGGTGTACAAGATGTGACCATTTCATTTGATGAAGACGATGGGACTACTCATTGGAAACATGTAAGTACTCGCCCAGATACTTTACCAACTGAATAATAATAAAATGTCCCATCCAATGATTTCAAATTGGACGGGACATTTTATTTGAAAATCTTTAAACAATAGCTTTTACCTTACAACTCCGCCGACCAAACAGTAAAACGGTTTCAAGCCTTTAATGAAATCGCTTGCTACATCGCTCAGCTTTCCTATTGCAACTGACTATCGAGTACTTTAAGTAATTCTACTCCCTGCACAACTAGTTTTTCACTTATTGGTGCATCTGGATTCGTAGGCTTTTGAAATTGATTTAACGCCCCTCCACCAAGCCCAAATAAAGCATCCTTTTCGTCATCTATACCATACTGATAACAATGTCTAAGCAAGAAAGGTATACCGCATTCTAACTTAGCAGATGCCTGTTCAAAGTCCCCGCTCTTCACATATACTGGAATTCGTAAGACATCATAGTATGGTGTTTTTTGAAATACATAATCAAAATAAGCATGATCATAATCCCAACCACCACCAACAGTAAATCCTTGGGCTGTTAAAAACTCTTCTAACTCACCTTTTTCAAACCGTTGTCCTTGTATTAAAGAATTTAGTTCAATCAAAAAAAAGACCTCCTTCTTCTATATAGAATGGACAGGAGGAGTACGATTTTATTCGTACGCAGGAAAAGAAAACACTCGACCATGTTGGAAGAGTGTTTTTCGACTTTATAAAGAAGCTTTTAGGATTGAACGTACATCTTCAGACTCTAAAGAAACAAAATTTCCAAATGGTCCATAAACCATTGCTTTTTCTACCATGACTTCAATATTAGAATCATCAATATCATAATCAGCAAGAGTTTCCGGAGCACCTAGTGAAGTCCAATAAGCACGTAAATTATCGATTCCTTCATTTGCTATTTCTTCTACCGTTTTGCCTTCAGGTTCAACTCCAAATACATAAACTGCTAAACGTGCGAAACGTTCTGGGTCAATTTTAATATTGTGTCGCATCCAGTGTGGGAAAAGAATTGCTAACCCACCTGCGTGCGGGATATCATAAACGGCTGATACTGCATGCTCAATATTGTGGGATGCCCAGTCCCCTTGGTATCCCATTTGAAGCATGCCATTTAAGGCAATCGTTCCTGAGAAGAGAATAGTTTCACGGTGTTCGTATGAATGTAAATTATTTAATAACTTTGGTGCAGTTTCCATAATTGCACGTAATACACCTTCACACATTTCATCTTGGACAGGTGTGTTCGTAGCGTTGTTGAAATATTGTTCAAATATATGTGACATCATATCAACGATTCCGTAAACAGTTTGATCTTGTGGGACGGAGAACGTATATGTTGGATCAAGTATTGAGAATTTCGGGAAAACTAGAGGGCTACCCCATCCGTATTTTTCTTGTGTCTCTTCATTTGTGATAACAGAACCTGGATTCATTTCTGAACCTGTTGCTGCTAACGTTAAAACCGTACCAAATGGCAGTGCTGCTTCAGGAACAGCTTTACGACTAACAAAATCCCAAGCATCACCCTCATACTTAGCACCTGCTGCTATTAGCTTTGTACAATCAATTACTGATCCTCCACCTACTGCTAGCATTACATCAATATTTTCTTTTTTACAAAGCTCCACGCCACGTCGAACAGTTGAAATACGTGGGTTAGGTTCTACACCACTTAATTCAAAAACATCTAAATCTGCTCCCTTTAATGTCGTCATGACTTCTTCATAAAGACCGTTTTTCTTTATACTTCCACCACCATAGATGACTAAAACTTTTTTGCCGTATGTAGGTAATTCTTGTTTAATCTGCTCAAGTTGCCCTTTACCAAAAATCAATTTGACAGGGTTATAAAATGAAAATGAATTCACTTTGATCACGCTCCTATGAATTTATTATGTGCAAAACTCTTCATAAAATCAAAGAAAAGAGCTCAGACATACAAAAAAAGCGTCTTGTCTAAAATAGACAAGACGCAGTATTGTTGTTATACCCAGCCACGGAATCGTGCCGCTTCAGCAGTTTTACGTACGCCTACCATATATGCAGCTAATCGCATATTAATATTGCGTGTTGTTGCAACCGTATAAACATTATCAAAAGCAGTAATCATCTTTTTATATAGCTTCTCGTTAACTTCTTCTTCTGTCCAGTAATATCCTTGATTATTTTGAACCCATTCAAAATAAGATACCGTTACTCCACCTGCACTTGCAAGTACGTCTGGAACAAGTAAAATGCCACGATCAGTTAATATTTTTGTAGCTTCTGAAGTAGTAGGACCATTTGCTGCTTCAACTACAATACTAGCTTTAATTTTATGTGCATTTTCTGCTGTGATTTGATTTTCAATGGCAGCAGGCACTAGAATATCACAATCCAATTCAAGTAATTCTTGATTTGAGATAGTATTTTCAAACAATGTTGTTACTGTTCCAAAACTATCACGACGATCAAGCAAGTAATCAATATCCAAACCTTCTGGATCATGTAACGCACCGTAAGCATCTGAAATTCCGATAACTTTCGCTCCTGCATCACTCATGAATTTAGCTAAGAAACTTCCTGCATTACCGAATCCTTGAATGACAATTCGTGCGCCTTTCATTTCGATTCCGCGTTTTTTTGCAGCTTCTTCAACACAAATAGTTACACCCTGTGCAGTTGCACGCTCCCGTCCTTGTGAACCACCAAGAACAATAGGTTTACCTGTAATAAAGCCAGGAGAGTTGAATTCATCCATACGGCTATATTCATCCATCATCCATGCCATAATTTGAGAATTTGTAAATACATCTGGAGCAGGAATATCTTTAGTTGGACCAACAAATTGACTTATTGCGCGAACGTAACCACGACTTAACTTTTCAATTTCATTCATTGACATTTGTCGTGGATCACAAATAATTCCACCTTTAGCTCCACCGTATGGTAAATCAACGATACCGCACTTTAAAGTCATCCACATAGATAATGCTTTCATTTCATCTTCAGAAACTTCAGGATGAAAACGTACGCCACCTTTAGTAGGACCTACAGCATCGTTATGTTGTGCACGGTAACCCGTGTAAACTTTAACTTTACCATCATCCATTTTAATTGGAATACGTACTTCTAGCATTCGTAATGGTTCTTTTAAAAGTTCAAACATTCCCTCGTCATATCCAAGTTTGTTCAGTGCGTCCTGAATTACATCTTGCGTTGAAGTGAACAGGTTTAGATTTTCAGCCATTTTATATTTTCGCCTCTTTATTCATAATGATTCTATCGCAACTATTGTAACATATTTGGTATATTTTTTTACAATAAAAATTATTTATTGAATACTTTTTGAATTTTTTCGATTGCCCAGTCTAATTCTTCTTTAGTTATTACCAAAGGTGGTGCAAAACGAATTACCGTGTCATGAGTTTCCTTACATAGAAGCCCAAGTTCTTTTAATTCTTCACAATATGGACGAGCTGCTTCGTTAAGCTCTATACCGATAAATAATCCACGTCCACGAACTTCTTTAATAGAAGAATGTTTAATTTGTGATAATGCTTCTTTGAAATAGTTTCCTAGTTCTTCAGAGCGTTGTGCTAACTTTTCATCTACTAAAACATTTAATGATGCAATTGAAACTGCGCAAGCCATTGGGTTACCACCGAAAGTAGAACCGTGTGAACCTGGGTTAAATACCTCAAGTATTTCTTTATTCGCAACCACACAAGAGATTGGGAATACACCGCCACCAAGTGCTTTACCTAAAATATACATATCTGGATCTACATCTTCCCACTCGCATGCAAACATTTTACCTGTACGGCCAAGACCTGCTTGGATTTCGTCTGCAATGAATAGAACGTTATTTTCGCGACAAAGTTCAAGAGCTGCTTTCATGAAACCTGCTGGAGGAATAACAATCCCAGCTTCTCCTTGAATTGGCTCAATTAAGAATGCAGCTGTATTTGGTGTGATAGCTTGTTTTAACGATTCAATATCACCATAAGGGATTAGGTTAATACCTGGTAGCATCGGTCCGAAGCCACGTTTGTAATCTGGATCAGAAGAAAGAGACACCGCAGCCATAGTACGACCGTGGAAGTTCCCGTTGCAAGCAATAATTTCTGCTTGGTTCTCAGCAATCCCTTTTACATCGTATGCCCAGCGACGGGCTGCTTTAATAGCTGTTTCAACAGCTTCAGCACCCGTATTCATTGGCAATGCCATTTCTTTACCCGATAACTCACAAATCATTTCGTACCAAGGTCCTAATTGGTCATTATGGAAAGCACGTGAAGTTAGTGTCACACGGTCCGCTTGATCCTTAAGTGCTTGAATAATTTTCGGGTGACGGTGTCCTTGGTTTACTGCTGAATAAGCAGATAACATATCCATAAATTTATTTCCTTCTGGATCCTTTACCCATACACCTTGTGCTTCAGAAATTACGATTGGAAGGGGATGATAGTTTGGAGCACCAAACTTCTCTGTTTGTTCAATAACATTCTGTGAAACTGTCATAATGTTTCGCCTCCTCTGATTTGTAAAAAAAAGCAGACCCATCTTCAGATGTGCCTGCCTATATTCATACTTTCGTGTCCAGCTTCGAAGTCCAGCTCGCCGGCCACAGTATGGGGTCAGAAAGGCGAATTATTCGCCTTTCTTCCTTCCAGCACCGGTGTCGAGCTATTTAGGGTTTCCCGCTAGTCTTAATGTCTAGTTCCGCAGGGCAGGCTGCACCTAAGCTTCAAGCCCTCATTCGGAAACAGGTTTCCGATTCGGTCTTTCCAGCGCCGGCGTCAGCCTAACGCACCCTGCTTCACTTTTCTTATAGCATTTCAGATGTTGTTTTAGCTTGTAAGTGCAATCCTAAGTAATCAGGTCCGCCCGCTTTAGAGTCTGTTCCTGACATGTTGAAACCACCGAATGGTTGGTAGCCAACGATTGCGCCAGTACATCCACGGTTGAAGTATAAGTTACCAACATGGAATTCTTCACGTGCTTTTTCTTGGTTCATACGGTTGTTAGTAATAACCGCTCCAGTTAAGCCGTACTCCGTGTTGTTTGCAATTTCAAGTGCGTGATCGAAATCTTTTGCTTTAGAGATACCAACAACTGGTCCAAAAATTTCTTCTTGCATGATGCGTGCTTTTGGATCCAAGTCAGCGAATACAGTTGGTTGAATGAAGAATCCTTTAGAGTCATCTCCAGATCCACCCGAAACTAGGCGACCTTCACCTTTACCAATTTCAATGTAGCTCATAATTTTTTTGAATGCAGCGCCATCGATAACTGGACCTACAAAGTGCTCATCTTGCTCTGGAACACCTACAGATAAAGCTTTCGTTAACTCTTCTACACGATTTACTACTTGATCGTATACATCTTCAACGATAACAGCACGTGAACATGCTGAACATTTTTGTCCACTAAAGCCAAATGCAGATTTAACGATTGATTGAGCAGCTAATTCTAAATCAGCTTCTTTATCAACAACGATTGTGTCTTTACCGCCCATTTCAGCGATAACACGTTTAATCCAAATTTGACCTTCGTTTAATTTAGAAGAACGTTCAAAAATACGTAAACCAACATCACGTGAACCAGTGAAACTGATTAAACGAGTACGTGGGTGATCGACTAAGAAGTCCCCAACTTCAGCACCAGATCCAGGAATGAAGTTAAGTACACCAGCAGGCATTCCTGCTTCTTCTAATACTTCAACAAATTTAAACGCTACGATTGGTGTAGTTGATGCAGGTTTAAGTAAGACTGTGTTACCAGCAACAATATTTGCTACAGCAGTTCCTGCCATGATAGCAAATGGGAAGTTCCATGGAGAAATAACAACTGCTACACCTAAAGGAATATAGTCATAACGATTGTACTCACCTGGACGGCTTTCAACTGGTTGACCATCTTTTAAACGAAGCATTTGACGACCATAGTATTCAAGGAAATCGATAGCTTCAGCCGCTTCAACGTCTGCTTCTATCCATGTTTTACCAGCTTCTTTAGAAAGTAATGCTGAGAACTCAAATTTACGACGACGCATAATTGCAGCTGCTTTGAAAAGAACATCTGCACGGATTTCAGGTTTCACTTTTTTCCATGTGCTAAATGTAGCATCAGCAATGTCCATAGCTTTTGCAGCTAATTCATGGCTTGTTTTAGATACTGAACCGACAACTTCAGTTTTATTTGATGGATTGTAAGAAACAATCTTTTCTTCAGTCGTAATTCTTTCGCCACCAATAATAAGTGGGAAATCTTGCCCCATGTAACCAGCTACTGTTTCATAACCGTCTTGAATGGCAATTTTGTTTTCTTCTTTTGAAAAATCTGTGAATGCTTCATGTTTATAAGGAATCATATGAATCCTCCTATAATTTATTTTTAGTGCAAAAATAATTTGCACTTTTATTTCGTTTACATCTATAATAATGCAAAAGATTGTTGCGTTAATCAAGTGATATTTCTTATTTTAGCAAAAAAAGTTAGGAGTGTTCCTCCCGTGAATAAAAAAGACCTTCAATTATTACCGTTTTACCGTTTTGCAAGTGACCATATTCCCGTTGGTATTCACGCAATTGATCGTAATGGACGGACCATTTTATATAATGAAAAAATGAAAAATATTGAAGGCTTAGATTTACACGATGTAGCCGATCGTTCTCTTCTTGAGTTATTCCAATTCGATCAACAAGAAAGCACTCTTTTAAAAGTACTACAAAGTGAGGAACACGTGTTAAATGTAAAACAAACGTATTGGAATCGTAATGGTCATGAAATTACAACAATAAATGATACATATCCCGTTTTTGAAAATGGCGAGTTAATCGGTGCTGTTGAATTAGCACGTGACGTCACAACCTTAGAACGTTTGGTTTACCAACCATTGCGTCGCTATGGTGAACCGATTACATTTTCAGTAATTACAGCCGTTTCAGAATCGATGAAACAAGTCATTTCAACTGCTAAAAAAGCAGCTACTGCACGCTTATCTGTATTACTAGTTGGTGAAGCCGGAACTGGCAAAGACTTAGTTGCTGAAGGCATACATTACGAATTATCCCCACCTTTATCCCATTTCTATACGCTATATTGCCACAACTCTGATCCAACCATTCTAAATAAATTAAAAGACGACTTAGTTTCTCTTGAAGCAAGTACAATTTTTTGTGAACGAATTGATTTACTTACACTTAGTATGCAACAGCAGCTTTTAAGTATAGTTAATGATCCAACACTTTGTGACCATTTATTTTTAGCGAGCGTTGGCGCAGACCCAGTAGATTTAATTGCTTCAGGAGAACTTTTAAAAGACCTATATTATTTCTTTTCATCCATGACAATAGTTGTTCCTCCGTTAAGAGAACGCCGAGAAGACATCGATCCGTTTATTCATGACTACTTTGCTAGACATCGTGTTCGTTTTGGTTCGGCTATTTTAAGTTTGACCAATGAAGTGCGCGAAATTTTCCATTCGTATGACTGGCCAGGAAATTTAAAAGAAGTGGAAATTTTATTGGACGAAATGGCCTCTATGTTATCCGATGAAGACATGATTACTTTTGAAATGTTGCCTCTGCATTTTAAAATAAAAGTGCAAGAAATGCGAGAGCCTTTGATGAGAGCAGAAGATTTTGTTGTTCAGACAGATCGAGACTTATTGCCACTTGACGATTATTTAAGAGAAGCAGAGATGTACTACTTGCAAAAAGTGATGGGGATGTTTGATGGAAACGTTACAAAAGCTGCATTAGCTTTAGGAATGAGTAGACAGAACTTGCAGTATCGATTGAGAAAGATGAAGAAATAGAGCTTTGCATAATACTATTTATCAAATAAAAAAAGCGAGTAACTCATATAGAGTTAGCTCGCTTTTTCTCATTGACCGGATTTATTAATCCATTCTTGCAATTTATCTTTTAAAGAGTTAAAACCTTCTGCATCATGCTCGTCAACGCGTGCTTGCAATGATTTTTTAGGTTTGTCGTCTTTACGTAAAACTGGTGGACGTTCTTGTAATGCACGAATTGAAAGGCTGATTTTCCCTGCCTTTTCGTCCACTTCAAGTACTTTCACTTCTATTTCTTGACCAACTGACAAGAATTCGCTTACTTCTTTTACATAACCGTATGTGATTTCAGAGATATGAACAAGACCTTGAGTCTCTTCATCTAATGCTACAAACGCGCCGTATGGCTGTACGCCTGTTACTTTTCCTGAAACCACTTCACCAACTTGAAACTTCTTAGTCATAATAATCTCTCCCAGTCTTGGATATATACCTATCTACCTTAAGGCCATAAAAGATTATACCATAAACTAGTAAATAACTCAAAAACATCACTGGAATGGAGCAAAATAAACTCGCCATCCATCTATAGTTTTCCGCATACTAATACCTTTTCGTGTTTCATTTCCATATTGAAACTCTCTTTTAAGTTCGAAATATATTATTTGATCGTACTCTTCATCTCCTTGCGGTATTACAGGAGTGTATTGTCAAAAGACTCACTGCATCGGCATAAAGTGAACACGCCATCCTTCACTCGTTTTACGCAGTTGGAATCCTTTCTGAATTTCATCTTTTGTCTGATATTCGGTTTTTAAATTAAAATAAATGACTTGATCATGGTCGCCTTGCACTTCTTCTAATTGATATTCAACTGATTCGAATAGAGTCTTCCAATCCATGACGTCGGCAGAACGGGAGTATTCACCTATAAATTCCTCGCGGGTAGGTCTTAAATAGTTCACGTCATCCAACAACAATGCATACTGGGTTTCAGCATCACCCGAATATAATGCTTCCAAATAGATGCCTGCAATAATATCTGGACTTTCCGATCTAATGATATCGAAGTCATATGCTTCTTTGAATTCTTCATAAATTCTTTGGACTCTTTTCGTGTACTTTAAAGTAATCGGTTCGTAATAGTGCTCTCCTAGAGTTGTCACCGAAATACCTAAATCGATTTGCCATACACCTTCTCGGTTTTTCACAACCGGTATTGTCTTAACAGTTTCCTTCGTTTGGACTTCAATCATGCCAAAAAGTTCTTCATTTTGAGAGGTGCTCATTCGTTCATCATACATAAGTGTAATTACTTCTTCGGGAAGAATATTTTCGTTCCCTAGAAATGCCTGTATATCCGCTACTGATTCCATTCCTTGGAATGGAAGAGTCAAATCCAACAGTACTTCTGGGAAATCTGATTGTTGGGCATAGGAAAATAACAGCACAGACTCAATCGGCGTTAAATTCGATAAGGCATAATCAGGATTTTTTGAGCCTGGATTTTTCAGATAGCCATGAATTTTTTGATGTAATTCTGAGTTTGGCCATTCAACCACTTTTACAGAGTCCGCTAATTCCTCAGTCGGCATTAATTTTGCGAGTTCACCCGTTTCTGCAAGCCGGACTGCATCCTTCAAATCATTGAAATCAAGTAATTTGTAAGTTTCGTTCACTTCCCAATTATTCGCACTTAAGGAATCGACAACAGGTTTCAAGTAATATTTCATTGGTGATACACTAGGAATCAAAAGGAAATAATTCCATGCGGTTTGATATTCCTCTTTAATTTTCCCATTTGAAAAAACTGCTGTGTTGGAAGAGCCGAAAATCAATGTATAAGCAAGGTCTTCATAATAAGATTTTATTACGGAGTACAATTCACCTCGCTGTCTGACGCTCATCAGGGAATATTCTATAGACTCCAAAATGTACGCTGATTCCTGTGTATCGTAAACTAGTTCCCCTCCATACGTGAATGGAGCCATTTGTTTAATATACAATGAATTTAGGGCTGACTGGGCTATCTTTCCATCCAGACCGAATATCATATCATTCATTTCAATATCAGCTATAAATTCTTTTTGATTTGGTGCCACCTCAATCCGAATACCTTCTTGAGAAGCATTCGAAATCATCAGCTGCACTGGTTCAGGCAAATCTTTTCTACGGCTATACAAATAGTCGGCATCAAGTTTTCCGTTCATTTTAGCTGTATTTAAGATTTCCTTATTTTTAGTAATGACCAAATCATAGACCATTTTCAAGTCATCCATTTTACTGCTCAGTTCATCCACAAAACCTGTACTCATTTCTTCATTCAATGGGCTATTGTTTTTAAGGCTTGTCACCATTTCTGAAGGCAGTAGTAAATACTTAATCGTTTCTCCATAGGCTATTTTCAAGGGAAGTGTCGACTTCTTTATAGTGTCAGGATGTGTGATACGTGCAAATTCACTATCCGCAAACTTTACAAAGCCCAGATGATCGAACTGTTCATTCGTCAAGCCCAGCATTTTCTGTCTCTTTTCCCGCTCCGATTGATAGTCTTTCTTGAGTTCTTCCATTTCCTTCTGATCGTATTCGGCAGCCGTGCTGTTCTTTTCCTCATCATGATCATTCATGAATGAAGCACTCAAAATACCTATTAAAAAGATACTTGCTAAACTGACAGCCCAGACACTATTTTTTTGCCACTTAGATGTATTGACCGACTTATCGACTGTTCCATATTGTTGTTGTTGGCTTTCATCCTCGATTTTAGACAATACTTCGTCCGCTTTGAATTTAGACGGGACGCGATTGTATGATTTTTTTAATAAGTTCATTCGTTGTTCAAATTCTTTATCGTCCATATTCGGCCCCTCCTATTAAAGCGATTGCGGAATTTAGTTGGTCTTTCGCGCTCAATAAACGTGTTTTAACTGTTGCGAGCGGGATATTCATAACTTCACCTATTTGATCATATGTGAGTTCCTGAAAATAGAATAAGACGATAGGTATACGATATTTTTCTTCTAATGCTCGAATAGCTTCATGAAGTACTCTGTCCTCTTCGAATACTAATATTTTTGATTCTGTTAATTTTCTGGGTATTCCAAAGTTGATTTCGCCTTGGATTTTACTTTCTTTTACTTTTTCTCTATTTGTTAATCGATAATAATCTTTTGTGATATTTAAGGTGATTTTATATAACCATATGGAAAATTGATCTTGTCTAAAATGGTTTAAAAATCTATATAATTTCATAAAAACTTCTTGTGTGACGTCTTGAACATCATCTGCTTTGACGCCACATTGAAAGGCGAACTTCTCAACTGTGCGATGATGAAGGTTCATTAATTCACCATAAGCCACTTTATCCCCTTTTTGCGCCCTGTCAATCAATTCAAGTTTTTCCATACGTCCCCTCCACTCTCTCTATTTGTTATAAGTTATACGTTTCTTTTTCTATGATTGTTTCAAAAGTTATATTCTTTTTTATTCCTGTCGTGTAGTATTAGAAAAATCTTTAAAGAATTTAGGAGTTGGGTTAAATGGAAAAGCGCGATCATTTTGCATCAAAGATAGGCTTTGTCCTCGCAGCTGCAGGTAGTGCGATTGGACTTGGAGCAATATGGAAGTTTCCATATATGGCAGGAACAAACGGTGGTAGCGTATTTGTCTTATTATTTATTATCAGTACATTATTAATTGGGTTACCAATTCTATTAGCAGAGTTTGTTCTTGGTCGGAAAGGCCAAGCAGATGCAGTAACAAGTTTTAAAAGATTAAAACCGGGTAAAAATTGGTTCTTTATTGGCTGGTCTGGGTTCTTTTTCTCACTCATCATTTTGTCATTCTACAGTGTGGTTGGCGGATGGATTTTATCCTATTTAGGAAGAGCCTTAATGTTCAGTCTTGATAATAATGGAAACAGTGATTACGGAAAGTTATTTGAATCAATTATCTCAAATCCTTGGGAGGTATTAATTGGTCAAGCAGTCTTTATGATTTTGACTGTCATCATTGTACGTGGGGGTATTGAAGGCGGTATTGAACGCGCCAGTCGAATCATGATGCCCGCTCTATTAATATTCTTTGTTGTGTTAGTTATCCGTTCTTTAACATTAGACGGTGCAATGGAAGGCGTTAAATTTATGTTTGTCCCAGATTGGTCTTACTTTAATGCTCAAACCATGTTATTGGCATTAGGACAAGCATTCTTCTCTCTAAGTGTTGGTGTGGCTGGAATGATGACTTATGCTTCTTATTTGCCTAAAGATCAAAAGTTAGGCAGTTCAGCGTTCAGTGTTTCTATGTTAAATATCGGTATTTCTCTAATGGCAGGTTTAGTAATTTTCCCTGCAGTTTTCGCTTTAGGTTATTCACCAGATGAAGGTCCTGGACTTGTATTCATCATTTTACCTGCCGTGTTCGAGCAAATTCCTTTTGGTGCATTCTTTATGCTCATGTTCTTTATCTTATTATTATTCGCAACATTAACTTCTTCGATTGCGATGTTAGAAACTGTTGTGTCTATTGGGATAAAAAATGCATACGATAAACGGAAACGAGCTGCCTGGATTTATGGTTTAGTGATTTTCTTAGTAGGTATTCCAAGTGCTCTATCTTTCGGTGTTTTTTCCGATATTAAAATATTAGGAAAAACATTCTTCGATTTTGCGGATTTCCTAACAAGTAGTATAGGCTTACCTTTAGGCGCTTTATTAATATCAATTTTTGCAGGATACGTTGTGAAGAAATCAGAACTGATCGAGGAATTAAATATTTCTCCTGTCACGTTTAAGTCTTGGTATTTTATCGTTCGTTATCTAGCTCCGGTAGCCATCATTCTGGTCTTTATAAACGCTGTTATTTCAGCATTTAGAGGGTAAGCTTCTGTCTATAAAACAACTTATTTCACATAATCCATGTATGTGGAGTATGATAAGATAGTAAGTAGCATACTTACTATGATGGAAAGGAGTGCATGAAGATGAAACAAGAATTTCACACTCAACTTCGCTTGTTGCGGGAAGAACGTAATATGACTTTAGAAGATTTATCTTTAAAAACCAGAATAGGTGCGAGGAAATTAGAACAATATGAAGCCGGTACAGAAGTTCCTTCCGTACAGACCATTTTGAAATTATCTAACGCACTAGAAGTTCCTGTCTCTAATTTATTAGATGGGCTTCAAGTTAATTCATAAAAACGAAAGAGCATTCACCCAAATGGGAGAATGCTCTTTTGTTTTATCCAGATACAAAAAGAAACTCGGATTAAACTATACATTTTGCTTCATATTTAACAGCTATTAGTTTATAAGCAATTTGAACACATTGCTCAAGAGGAATCCACTGTTCATAAGAATGTTCATACACTTCTTGAATGCGTTTAGCAAGTTCTGAAGGATGATCAATTCCTTGAAGTGCAGCCACAACATCAGCTGTTTCCGTATCATATGCATCCGGACCCATATTAAAAGGATCCCACATTTGAAGTAACTTAACCGATTTTCGATTCATTTCAATGTTTTCCATCATTTTTCACCTATTTGCTTTTCTTTAATAAAGGCTATGATAACATAATAAAGGAACGAAGGCTAGATTCAGGACGTCCTGTCATGACTAGTAATCGTACTCTATAAACTTGAAAACAAACTGAATACAATACTTCCACAATAAAAAGGAAAGAAGGAATTACCTTGACTAATTTTGAACAAGTGATTGACCGACGTAAAAGTCGTTCTGTTAAATGGGATTTAATGGAGACGATATATGGGATTGAAGATGCTTCTGACATTTTGCCAATGTGGGTAGCTGATATGGACTTCGCCGCACCTCAAGCAGTTACTGATGCCTTACATAGCCGAATTGATCATCCTGTCTTTGGTTATTCCTATATGTGTGAAGGTTGTAAAACAGCTGTGCACACGTGGTTAGAAGAGCGACATGATTGGCACACCCAAACAGAATGGATGCTGTTTCATCATGGGGTAGTTCCTGCAATTGCATCTGTAGTTGAAGCATTTACAGAAAAAGACGATCGTATATTAATAACTCCCCCCGTTTACCCTATGTTCTTTTCAGTTCCGGATAGACTAGGTCGCCAAATAGTGGAAAGTTTATTAATAGAAGAAAAAGGCAATTATCAAGTGGACTTTGATTCATTCGAGGAACAATTGAAACAAGGAGTAAAATTATTTATTTTATGTAACCCACACAATCCAGGTGGCATGGTATGGTCAAAAGAGACGTTACTGGAAATTATTCGATTGTGTGCCAAGTATGATACTCTCATTTTATCGGATGAAATACACGCTGATTTAGTGTTCCCTGGACATCAGCATATCCCATTGGCGACTTTGGCAGGGGATGAAGTAAACAGAATTATAACTTGTGTAGCTCCAACCAAAACGTTTAATTTAGCTGGTGTACAAGCCGCTGTGATGATTGCGACAGATCCTGAAAAACGAGAAAAACTAAAAGAAAACGCACTTGCTCATGGACAAATGGAACTTAGCCCTTTTGCTGCAGCTGCTTTAACTGCTGCCTATGAAGATGGTGGTCCTTGGTTAGATGAATTAATGAACGTCCTTTCTTCTCATATGGACTATGCAATTAATAAAATCACACAATCTGTTGCAGGAATAAAAATCAACAAACCACAAGGGACCTACTTGCTATGGATTGATTACAGAGACACAGGATTATCAGAAAAAGAAATAATGGACAAGTTATTAACCAAAGGGAAACTTGCATTAGAACCAGGTTCCAAGTACGGCGATTCTGGAAAAGGCTTCTTGAGAATGAATGTAGCTTGCCCACGTCAAACACTTGAAGATGGTGTTTTGCGTTTCATAACCGCTTTAACATAAGAAAAGCGCCTTCTAGATCGACACCGGCGCTGGGAGTTAGACATATCTGCGCCATGTACGAAGGTGTAGCTCGGAAAAACTTTTACTTTCTTTTAACATAAGAAAAAGGCTTAACCATTTGTAATTGGTTAAGCCTTTTTCAATTTAATATTGATCTTTTTGTTTTTCCAATTGGCGTTCACGTAGAATACGTTCTTCTAATTCCTTAGTTTTCACTTCTTGCTTTTTGGAAATTTTGACGATCCAACGAAAAGCCAAGACGCAAAGAATGGCAAAAATCAAGAATTGAAATGCAGCAGGAATATAGGCAGATTTATCTTCTGGAAAATACAGAAAGTTAACTATCCATGCGTTCAAGTTGAACACTTCCTTACTTATTTTTGAAGAATTTCGATAGATTCAATCTTAATGTCTTCAAGAGGTTTATCGCTACCGTTTCGCTTAACTGTTGTCATTTTGTCAACAACTTCTAATCCTTCGATAACTTGCCCAAATACTGTGTGTTTGTTATCTAACCAAGGTGTCCCACCATTTGTAGTATATGCTTCAATAATTTCTTCTGGGTATCCAGCTTTTTTCATTTGGCTTAACATGCTAGAATCTACACGATTTGCTTGAACGATAAAGAATTGGCTACCATTTGTTCCAGGTCCAGCATTAGCCATTGATAGTGCACCGCGTAAGTTAAATGCTTTATCAGAGAATTCGTCAGCAAATGTTTTTCCGTAAATGCTTTCTCCGCCCATACCAGTTCCAGTAGGATCTCCACCTTGAATCATGAAATCTTTGATAATGCGGTGGAAAATAATACCATCGTAGTACCCGTTTTCAGCGTGTGTAATAAAGTTTTCTACAGTTTTTGGAGCAACCTCTGGGAATAGTTTGATTTTAATAGCTCCCATAGTTGTATTCATTACGACTAAAGCTTCGTTTGAAGCAACTTCTTTTGATAATTGTGGATACATAGCGCTCTCTCCCTTAGTTGCAGTTTGTTTTGTTTCTTCACTCGGCTTTTCTGCCTTCTCTACATCGACACTTTCTTTAGTGCCGCATCCTGATAAAAGGACAATTATACTAATTAATAACAGCCATCCTCGTTTTTCCATGTTCATTTCACCCTAAAATAGTCTATCATATTTAGCTTATATTTTCAGTAATTAAGTCTCTTTACTTCCTTCGTAAGACGAAATGTTTTATAATGAATAATTAGAGGCACTTTATTGCTGAAAATGAAAGAAGGGATTTTTTGGATAGAAAGAAAAGAAATTTTTATATCATATGGATTTCAAACTTTTTAGTTGCAGGAACGGCAACGATGATTATGCCTTTTTTGTCACTTTATATAGATACCATGGGTGAATTTTCGGACGCTTATGTACAGAAATGGTCAGGTCTTGTGTTCGGTATCACATTCGTTTCTGCATTCCTTATGTCTCCCATCTGGGGACGTATCGCAGATCGCTTTGGCTATAAACCAATACTAATAATTACTGGATTCGGTATTTCAATAAGTATTTTGTTAATGGGCTTTGTTCACTCGGTTGAAGCTTTCTTCTTTTTACGACTATTTATGGGTGTAGTCACCGGGTTTATACCGACTTCTCTTGCATTTATTAGTTCACAAACAGCAAAAGAAGTTGCAGGTAAAACGCTTGGTACTCTTCAAATGGGTAGTGTTTCGGGTACATTATTCGGACCAGTGTTAGGGGGCTTGCTCGCTGATTCATTCGGTTTTCAATATACCTTTGTCATCACTTCAGTGGTAATCGCAATCGCTGCTTTACTGGTTATGATTGGTATTAGAGAGACGAAAAGAATACCTGCCCCGAATGCACATGTGTATTCTCGGAAAACGGTTTTATCAGGAATTATTCACCACAGACTCGTATTTCATGTGATGATTATTACCGCTTTGATTCAAATTGGGAACTTTAGTATTCAACCACTGCTCTCTCTCTATGTTTCTAATTTAACCGACTCTTCTCAAGTGGCTTTGCTTGCCGGTATTACATTTAGTGCAGCTGGTGTTGGAAACTTATTGTTTGCGAGAAAATGGGGACAGCTAGGTGATTCTATTGGATATGAGAAAGTGTTAAGTGCATTACTCATACTTGCTTTCCTATTTATCATTCCACAAGCTTTTGTAACCGAGCTTTGGCAGTTAATAGGCTTACGATTATTATTCGGAATCGCGGTTGGTGGGTTAGTTCCTGTTACAACCGCCTTGATAAGACGAGAATCACCTATCGAAATACAGGGAGAAATGATGGGTTATAACACGAGCTTCCGTTTCTTAGGGAACATCATAGGCCCCATGTTCGGTGGTATTGTCAGTGGCTATATTGGTATTTCTTCGGTATTCTTCGTTACTGGTGCGTTATTCTTAATCTCTTATGTGGTGTTAACTTTAACACGTAAAAAACCAGAGCAAGATTTTGAAAAAGTGCTACTAAATGAAGAAGCACATCAACAAGCATAATATTTAATTTTAAAAAGCGTTTCTCCTCATTGAGAAGCGCTTTTTTATATTGAAGAAGAAATTTTCAAAATTAATTCCACGAAATATGAATGGTCTCTTCCTATTTATTAAGACGGATAAAGATAGGTCGTTTCTACCTTTACTGTAAAGAGTATCCCATGCAATCACTCCATATGTAAGCTATAATTGCATTATTGATTATGAATTTGTAGTTTTTCGAAGAAGGAGGATTAACTTGTCATTTGTTTATTTTATTTTCATCCCAATGATTGTTGCACTTGTGATTCCTTTTTTGTATAAAAAAGTTAGTGGAATTCACACTGGCTGGTTTGTCCTTGTTGTACCCGTTGTATTATTTGGACTTTACACGACCTTGTTACCAATGGTTCAAAAGGGGGAAGCACATAGTTCTTCATTTGATTGGATTCCTTCGCTAGACATTTCATTTATATCGTACATAGATGGATTGAGTTTATTATTCTCTCTTCTTATCACCGGAATCGGGTCACTTGTGGTTCTATATTCTATATTCTACTTAGATAAAACTCGTGAGCAATTACATAATTTTTACGTGTATTTATTGCTGTTCATGACAGCGATGCTCGGAGTTGTTCAATCTGATCATTTGATAAGTTTGTATTTCTTTTGGGAGTTAACTTCAATTTCCTCGTTTTTATTAATAGGTTATTGGTATAAGCGGGATCGTTCACGCTTCGGCGCGTTAAAATCGATGATGATAACTGTCTTTGGTGGACTTATGATGCTCGGTGGATTTGTACTACTTTCTATAATGGGTGACACTTATTCAATTAGAGAATTAATCGCACTAGCACCAGAGCTTGCTAATCATAAGTGGTTTGTTTGGTCACTTGTACTTGTGTTATTAGGAGCTTTCACAAAGTCTGCCCAGTTCCCATTCTACATTTGGCTTCCGGATGCGATGGAAGCGCCTACACCTGTGAGCGCGTACTTACATTCTGCGACTATGGTTAAAGCAGGATTGTATCTGGTGGCACGCTTCACTCCCCTTTATGCTAGTTCAGAATATTGGATTTGGTTAGTAACTGGAATCGGTTTACTTACTTTATTCTGGGGATCCTTCTTTGCCTTGAAACAAACCGACCTAAAAGGCATTTTAGCATTTTCAACCGTAAGTCAACTTGGATTAATTATGTCTTTACTTGGTGCTGGAGCAATTTCATTCCACACAGGTGTTGAGGATAATTCCATTTTCAAATACGCAGCATTTGCGGCCATTTTCCATTTAGTGAATCATGCAACGTTTAAAGGATGTTTGTTCATGATTGCCGGGATTATCGATCACGAAACAGGTACCCGTGATATTCGTAAACTAGGCGGCCTCATGAGTTTAATGCCGATTACTTTTACCATTGCTCTTATCGGGAGCTTTTCAATGGCAGGTCTCCCTCCTTTTAACGGATTCTTAAGTAAAGAGATGTTCTTAACTGGCATGCGGTCAATTTCTGAATTTGATCTTTTTGCATTTGATACTTGGGGCATTTTGTTCCCGATAATTGCATGGATAGCGAGTGTCTTTACGTTTGTTTATAGTTTCTACTTTGTTTTCCGGACATTTACAGGAAAACACAAACCAGAATTATTGCCAAAACAAGCGCATGAAGCACCCATTGGTATGCTCATTTCTCCTGCAATATTAGGTTCCCTTGTCGTAGCTATATTCTTCATTCCCAATATAATTGGAGATGCTTTGGTTAAACCTGCGGTCATGGCGATTCAACCTTTCCTTTATACTTCGACTAGTGATATCAAAATTCACGTTTCTGCGTGGCATGGTCTTACTCCTGAACTTTGGATGACCGTCGGGATTATTGTTCTTGGATACTTGTTATATCTCACTTTATCTAAGTGGCAACCTTTGTACAGTAAATTCCCTGAAGGCTTTTCACTGAATCGCCTTTACGACTGCTTGATGTTTTTAAGTGAAGTTGGGACAAACCGTTTATCTAGACTTTATATGAGCGGTTATATGCGTTCGTATTTAGTGTATATGTTTACAGGGATTATTCTCTTAACTATCAGTACAGTTTTTATCCAGAATGCTTTCGATATGAGCTTCGCCATGATTTCACCGATACGATTTTATGAACTGATTATTGCACTTGTGTTAGTTGCTGGAACGGTGACCATTTTGCTTGCTAAGTCTCGATTAACTTCGATTATTGCATTAGGGGCAGTTGGTTACACGGTCGCTTTATTCTTTGTTATCTTCAATGCACCTGATTTAGCATTAACACAACTAGTTATTGAAACCGTATCTGTCGCTCTGTTCTTACTGGCTTTTTATCACTTACCAAAACTTAATCGTCATGAAAACCGTATGAAATTCCGTTTGGGCAATGCATTAGTCGCGTTTGGAGTAGGTGTAACAGTTACAATCGTTGCTCTCTCTGCCCATTCACAAAAACTGGTTCCTTCTATTTCATCTTATTATGAGGAAACAGTCTATACCGAAGCTGGTGGAGGAAATATCGTTAACGTTATTTTAGTGGATTATCGTGGTTTTGATACTTTGTTTGAAATTGCGGTACTTGCAATTGCCTCTTTAGGAATTATCGGTATGATTAAGCTTCGATTAACTACAAAGAAAGAGGTGAATCGAAATGAAAACTAATGATGTGATCTTACAGACAACAACGAAGCTCATATTTTTCATTATTATTCTCTTTTCGATTCATATTTTCTTTGCTGGCCACTATGCGCCAGGTGGTGGATTCGTTGGAGGTTTGTTGACTGCGAGTGGGATCGTCCTATTACTGCTTGCTTATGATATCAAAACCGTTTCAACTGCATTGCCGATAAATTACACGGTTATGACAGCAATAGGTTTGTTAGTAGCTTTAGCTACTGCTGCTGGCTCTATTATCTTTAATGTTCCTTTTTTCACACATGCATTTGATTATTTTGATCTTCCTTTATTAGGCAAACAGTCTCTACATACTGCTATGTTATTTGATACAGGAGTGTACTTAGTTGTCGTAGGTGTAACGATGACCATTATTCAATCGATTGGAGCTGATGATTAATGGAAATTGTCATGTGTTTTGTCATTGGCTTTCTTTTTATGGCCGCGGTTTATTTAATGCTTTCAAAAAGCTTACTTCGAATTATTATCGGCACTGGGTTACTTAGTCACGGTGCGCATTTACTCATATTAACAATGGGTGGATTAGATGGTTCCTCACCTCCTGTTGTGTCACCCGGCGTAACAGATTACGCTGATCCGTTACCACAGGCACTAATCTTAACGGCAATTGTTATTAGCTTTGGTGTTACAGCATTTTTCCTAGTACTCGCTTATCGCTCTTATCAAGAGCTAGGTACAGATAATATGAATTTAATGAGAGGAACTGAAGATGATGACTAATTTGCTTTTGTTCCCCATCATAATACCCTTTTTCTTTGCCATGATTTTGATGTTATTTCCAAAGAAAATTTATGCACAAAGAGTAGGTGCTTTATTAGCACTTGGCTCAACTTTAATCGCATCAGTTACATTATTATATAAAGTCAAAACGGATGGTATTCAAGCCATTACACTCGGTAGCTGGCCTGCGCCCTTTGGTATATCAATGGTATCTGATATGCTTTCCATTTTACTTGTTCTTTCTTCCACAGTAATTGCCATCTTTGTTGTATGGTACAGTTTTTCATCTATTGGAAAAGCTCGTGAATCTTTCTTTTACTATCCAGGTATTTTGTTTATGTTAACAGGCGTGAATGGTGCCTTTACAACTGGTGATATATTTAACATGTTCGTTTTCTTTGAAGTATTGTTGATGTCTTCTTACTTATTAATTGTTCTCGGTGGCGAGAAAGTACAATTACGGGAATCGATCAAATATATTCTTGTAAATGTTATCTCATCAGCCTTATTTGTTATAACTGTTGCCTATTTGTATTCAGTTGTTGGAACACTAAATATGGCGGATATTTCAGTGAAAATTGCTCAAATTAATCAACCTGGAATCATTACCGTTATTGCAGTATTGTTTTTACTGGTATTTGGTTTAAAGGGAGCCATCTTCCCTCTATTCTTCTGGTTACCAAGTTCCTATGCCGCTCCACCAATTCCTGTATTGGCCTTATTCGGTGCGTTACTTACTAAAGTTGGCGTTTACGCCATCATGCGTACATATACATTATTTTTCACTCTCGATCAAAGTTTCACACACGAATTGTTGATGATTCTTTCTATCCTGACCATTGTTGCAGGTTGTATAGGTGCGTTAGCATACTTCGATGTAAAGAAAATCATCATTTACAATATCATCATCGCTGTTGGTGTGATTCTATTTGGTGCTTCTCAAATGAATGAAGCGTCACTAATGGGATCTGTGTTTTATTTAATCCATGATATTTTGATTAAAGGTGCATTATTCTTGTTAATTGGCGTGATTATTGCAATTACAGGTACATCTGATTTACGAAAAATGGGTGGATTGATAAGATCTTATCCTATGCTTGGATGGACCTATTTAATAGCTGCTTTTGGTTTAGCGGGTATACCTCCATTAAGCGGATTCGTTGGAAAGTTACTTATCGTTCAAGGTGGCTTTGAAGCCGAGAATTTATGGGGATCTATATTTATATTAGCTTCAAGTTTAGTTGTATTACTTTCAGTCATGCGGATCTTCATCTATGCTTTTTGGGGTGAGCCTGTTGAAATCACTCTGTTAACGAAGAAACATTATCGTGGCTTATTTACTCCAGCACTAGTTTTAGTTGGAATAAGTGTACTGTATGGTGTTGGTTCCGAGTGGCTTGTCCCTTATATGAATGATGCGGCAAATGTAATGATAAATCCTTCACAATATATACAAGCTGTTTTAGGAGGTTCATAAAATGTCCTTTCAAATTATGCTAAACTTCTTTATTGCTTTTTTATGGATGTTTTTGACTGTTTCCTTTAACGCTTCTACATTTGTTGTAGGGTTTTTATTAGGCGCTATGATGTTGTGGATAACCAAAGGGTTTTTTCCAGGACGTTTCTATATGAATCGTGTATGGGCAGTCATTAAATTAATTCTGTTGTTTTTCAAAGAGTTAATCCTGGCTAATATTCAAGTGTTACTTTTAATTGTTCAACCAAAAATGCCGATAAAACCAGCCATTTTTGCTCTACCTACTGTCCTTGAAAAGGATTGGGAAATCACCTTGTTATCGAATCTCATCACGTTGACGCCTGGTACACTCGTAATTGATGTATCGGAAGATTCAAAAACGTTATACATTCACGCGATAGATTATGGTGACGCTGACGACGCTATTAATTCAATTAAGAATACATTTGAAAAAGCCATTCAGGAGGTGAGCCGCTAATGATGTTATTTTATTGGGTCATGGTAATTTTGATAAGCCTTTCCATGGTGGCATTTATCTACAGGTTAATTATTGGCCCTTCTGTACCTGACCGGGTTGTTGCGCTTGATTCATTAGGCGTGGCACTCATAGCTATGATTGGTTTAATCTCCATTTTAGCCGACACAAGCTTTTTCTTAGATATTATTTTGCTACTCGCGATACTTGCGTTTATTGGCACTGTAGCGTTCTCTAAGTTTTTAGAGAAAGGGGAGATAATCCAACGTGACAATGATCTTAGCTAATATTCTCATTGGTGTAACTGTCAGTTTAGGTGTTATTTTCATACTAGTGACGGCAATCGGATTAATTCGGTTACCAGATATTTATTGTCGTACACATGCTGCATCTAAAAGTGCCACTCTCGGTGTCATGTTTATCTTACTTGGAGTGTTTCTTCATTTTTGGTTAATCGAAGGGATTGTTAATACACGCATTATTCTAGGGATTGTATTTTTATTTATTACAGGACCTGTTGGAGGCCACGTTATTGGGCGGTCAGCATATTTATCAGGAGTGAAGATGTGGGATCAGTCGGTTAAAGACGAACTCGCACCGGTGATAGCAGAAAGAAAAAAATTAGATGAACAAAAATAAAACACTTTTGCTTTTCTCATTTAGGTGAAAAGCAAAAGTGTTTTTTAAATTTCGAAGCCTCAGTATGGATAACCTCCGTAATACGGATACTGACAATAAGGATATGGATACGGACAATAAGAATATGGATACGGTTGATAACCGCCATAACCGCCATAACCGCCATAACCGCCATAACCGCCATAACCTCCAGATAAAGTTGAACCGAGTAAACTACCCGCTAAACCACCTAAAAAAGGACCTCCAAAAAAGCCGAGCCCTCCAAATCCTCTTCCAAATCCTCTTCCAAAGCCTCCTCCAAAACCTCTTCCATGAAATCGATTGACCATTGTCTCTCCTCCTCTCTTCCATAACGTATGAAAAAAAGGAGGTATGACATATGCACAAAGCCTACTCGGTTTGTCTATTTCCGAATCCCAGATCGCCCCTCCGATTCAATTGTTCCACCAAGGGAGACGGTCTACATCAACCTGCTACAATTTACGGGAGTGGAGTGAGCTTCTTCACTTTTCAGTTTCTTCTAAGCTCATTCTTTCAATAAGTGTTGCCAGAGAACGGACCATCGCACCAGTCCCACCTTTTGGACCCAAATCATGAGCAGCGCTTGCATCAGAAGTACCAGCAATATCTAAATGAATCCAAGGAGTATTGTCAACAAATTCACCTACAAAACCACCACCGAAAATCATATGACCGTCGCGACCTGGTGAGTTATTTAAGTCGGCCACATCACTCTTACGAATTCGCTTTTTATCACTTTCTGTTAACGGTAAACGCCAAACAAACTCGCCAGTTTCTACAGAAGCCTCTAAGAAAGTTTCAAAGAATGTTTCATTGTTTGTAAGAGCTCCAGTTTTATCCTTACCAAGTGCTACAATAACACCACCTGTTAATGTAGCTACATCGACAATGTAGTTCGCGCCTTGTTGTTTTGCGTAAGTTACAGCATCAGCTAAGACGAGTCGTCCTTCTGCATCTGTATTCAGAATTTCAATCGTTTTGCCGCTTAACGAAGTAATAACATCATCTGGTTTAAATGCATTTCCTGAAATCATATTATCAGTTGATGCAATAACCGCCATAACATTTTTGTTTGGTTGAGTTTCACCAACAATGCGCATTGCACCCAATACTGCAGCCGCACCACCCATATCACCCTTCATACCCACTAAACCGTCCTTAGGCTTGATTGAGTAGCCTCCAGTGTCATAAGTGACACCTTTTCCTACTAAGCCAACTACATCGGTCCAATCATCGTTAGCGCGATATTTCATGACGATCAGTCTTGGTTCTTCTGTCGATCCTTGATTAACTGCTAAAATCGCGCCCATTCCTAGCTCTTCCATTTGGGATTTTCCTAATTCCTCATATTCAAAATCATACTTCTCAGCTAGTTCCTTTGCGTACTCTGCCATTTTTGTAGCTGTTAAAACGTTAGATGGCATATTAACTAAAGTACGTGCTTCATTCACAGATTCTCCGTACACTTGTCCTACTTCGAAGTATGCTTGAATTTCTTGATTATCAGAATTAGTTAGCAATTCGACGGTATCAAGATACGTGTCAGTAGCGTTTGAAGATGTTTTATAATTGGGTACTTGGTACAATCCCATGCTGATTCCTTCAGCGGCAAGATACGATGCATCATCAATTTCAATATCTTCATTCGTAAACGAATCTAACCAAATTGTAACATTGGTCGTTTTTGAAGCCACGAGTTCTTTTCCAACCGTTCCAAAAATACCACGTAGGTCGTCTTGATTTAACGTCTTTCGATCACCAAGCCCAACAAAGAAAACGCGTTTCAGTTTACCTTCTTGAAGTGTCGGTAATTTTGTCAGTATCTTGCGATTAGTTGACACATCCCCAGCTTTCAACCACTTTTCAAGTGAAGTACCGTAAAATGATACAAACTCTGACCAATTTGTTGTGTTTTCAGGATGTTTATACGTCCCAACGATTAAAACTTCTGCTTGAATTTCGTTAAAATTTACTCCTGCAACTGCTATTTTCACAAAAACCCCTCCATCTATATACATTCGTATTCTATTATATACGAAATTCTTACGCTTTTCGAATTATCCAAATTCAACTGTTACAACGATTTTAAAGAGGATAGCTGTGGTATACTAAATATAATCGTAGAAAGCTTGGATATACATTCATTTTTGATTTTCGAACATGAAAGGGTGGACAGCTTATGGACATTTTAACTAATATTCCACTCCTTGCTGCATTATTTGGCATTTTATTTGCACAATTCGTCAAAATACCCATAACTTATCTGGTAACGAAGAAAATTGATTGGAAACTCTTCACTTCTACAGGTGGTATGCCGAGTTCTCACTCAGCCGCGGTTACGGCTCTTACAACAGCCATTGCGTTTGAAACGGGACTTGGTTCCCCATTATTCGCTGTATCTGCAATCTTTTCAATTATTGTCATGTTCGATGCATCTGGCGTTCGATTCCAAGCAGGCCAACAGGCAATAATGATTAACCAAATGCGTGTTGATTTTCAATTATTCGTGAATCAATCAAAAGATTGGGCAAATAAAAAAAATGAAGAAAAAATCGAAGAACTTAAAACACTTCTTGGGCATAAACCAAGTGAAGTCTTTATGGGAGCTTTAACAGGAATTTTCATTTCGATTATCATTTATGTATTTTTCATCTAAAAAGCAGTGAAGCTCATTTCTGAGCTCCACTGCTTTTTTAGGCTAACAGATCCTTTATTTTCAAAACATCTTATTAAAATTCAATTTAAGAAATATCACCACAACTGCATACCGATACCTTGATTCCATTCACAGTGTCTGACAGGTTTCCAGTTCGCTTCTGACGCTTTACCTGCTGCACAATAATCTAGTGAACAAAGAGGAGGGGCTTGTGACTGCGTCACTCGCCCACCTCTCTTTTGGTAGATTACCCTGCGGCGGGCGTGCATCCTTCGCTCCCATGCAACCTGGAAGCACACAGTGATTTTGGTTTGGTTTACTACAGAATAGAAGGCTTCTTTAAGTAGATGTTCGGCCGAAGATGATATTTCGGCCTCTTCCTGCTTTTTTATTTCTAAGACTACTTTTATAGTTAGAAGTGACACTTTCTTAAAGGAAAAATAAACGTGGGCAAAAAGGTTTTCAGTCCGCTTTGGACACACCTTTTGCTGCATCTTGGTCTAGAGATTAAAGAAGTGGGCTTGTGACTGCGTCACTCGCCCATCTCTCTTTTTTTAGATCATCTTGCTGCGTATGTGCATCCTTCGCTCCCTTACAACCTGGACGTTAATAGTTAGGAGCGTTCGGTTTACTACAGAATAGAAGGTTTCTTTAAGTAGATGTTCTGCCGAAGATGCTATTTCGGCCTCTTCCTGCTTTTTTCATTTTGGGTAAGTTTAAGAATGCTGTTTATATTAAGAACAAACGAAAGAGGACATTTGCGCCTAGCATGCCGCAAGAGCGTGAAGAATGAGCCAACAAGTATGTGCTTTTCATACTTGTTGGCTCATTCGGAACGTGCGGCTAGCGCAAATGTACGATAGACGACAGAATAGTTTTAACTTAGCATTTTATAAAAAAAATGAATCGGCTCTAAACACAATTTAATTGAGCCTATTGAAAAGCTATCTTAAAAAATTAATATTAAAAACAAACGAAAGAGTTCAGTTGCGCCTAGCATGGCGCAAGAGCGTGAAGAATGAGACCCACAAGTATGTGCTTTTCATACTTGTTGGCTCATGCGGAACGTGCGGCTAGCGCAAATGTACGATAGACGACAACATAATTTAACAGAGACAATAAAAAAGATTATTAATAATGCTGTCGATATTTAATAAAAAAAAAGAGCACATTTGCGGCAAGCGCAAATGTGCAGTAAAAAAACATTTTAGTTTTACGGAACCTTATATTAAAACATTTGATAGCCATTTTTACGCAACATTTTAATAACTATCCCCGCAATGATTGCACCAACTAAACCACTTGATAATACTAAAACATCTGCAAAATGAAGTGCCATTAATTTTGCTCCAAGTGACTGAAATGCCATCACTGGCGATGTAAAATAATCAAAGAAATCTACTTCGTCAATAATTAAAATTACCACTATAGGATAGACAATAGCCATTAACCAAGTCATGCGAAGTAGCATGTTCAGCAAAAAGCCGATCCCAAAAAACATTACTAAAAATATTAATACTGATAACATCACTGTTACAAGTGTAAAATTCCCGTCCATTGAATTCTTCCCTCCATGCTTCCTTTCAACAGTTTACATGATTGGTAACTTCCTTTCAATGTAGATGTGCGTTGTTCAATTATATGTAACAATTACGAATTGATTAAACCTTTCTCTAGCTAAACTATATTCAGGGACTTTCATTTTTCTATCTCAACCTATATGGTTTATTCATCAATCATAATACATAAAAAAAAAGCCTCCTCGGCTACTTACCCGAAGAGAAGATTTCTCATACTACACTTTTCTTTCTTCCTGACCCTGAACAACAAGTGCATGTTTCTGATCCACCTAGACGCAATTGGAAATATCCATTTCCTTTACAATATGGACATTCATTCGTTTTTACATCTTTATTATTAGTTGTCATGTGACCGCCCCTTTTTATTCTTAATATTCAGATAATATAACATACGCAAAATTTTCTGTAAACTAATAAAAGCCTTAATGTAAACGAATACATTAGGCTTTTACTCGAATTATCTTGATCTTTCTCTTGAATTCGCTATCTTTCAGAAAAACAATTTATAGCTTGTATAGCCAAAGATATCCCCTGGATTGATACCTTCAATTACTTGGAGACCTGAGCCTAATGTTTTTTGGGCCATTTCAAGAATCATGACAGAAATGTTCGGATCTTGACTTAAAGCGACAGGATCCATCCAACATACTTCATATACTTCTTTTAATTGTGGGACAAGTAATTGCTCCTGATGAGTCATGCGACAAATAAAAATTACCATATTGTCACTAACCTCAGCCTTTATCACACCTGTTCGAAAACCAATTAGACCTTGAACGAGTGTTTCGATTCCTGTTTCTTCCTGTACTTCACGGACGACTGCTTGATCTACCGTTTCTCCTGGCTCAACAAAACCAGCTGGAAATGACCATTTCCCATCAAGTCCCCCATAGCGTTTTTTTACGACTAGCCACTCACCAAGATGATTAATTACTAGACCAGCTACGCCTAACCACACGTTACTTCTCTTTTCTTTTGCCATTTAGCTTATCATCCTTTTTTCCTAAAGCACTATTTTACTTAAGATTAAGTATGGTCAATTAATATAGGTTTTCATAGTAGAACCAAAAAACTCCCATCTGAAGAATCCAGATGGGAGAATAAAATTTTCTATTAAAGAACGTTGAATTTACCTTTTTTCACAACTAGTGAAGGACCGCCAATCATGAAAAGAGAACGGTTATCAATTACTTTTTTCATAAATGATGCTTTTGCGCCTGTAATTTTTTTACCGAAAACTACACCGATTGCATCATGTTCACCAAGTGAACATACGCTACCTTTTAAATCAGGTACGAATTCTTCAGTTTCTTCACCTTTGATTAAAGAAATTAAGTTTTTCGCTACTGTTACACCTTGTTGCATAGCAATTTGTGCAGTTGGTGGGTAAGGACGATTTACTTCTTCATTAATCATCAATGCACAGTCACCAACGATAAATACATCATTGTGACCTGGAGCACGCATATCTTTTTCAACTTTAACACGAGCACGCATATTTTCAATGCCTGTTTGTTCGATTAAACGGTTTCCGCGAACTCCTGCAGCCCAAACAACTGTTCCAGCTTTGATAAATTCAAACACGTCTTCACCTTTTTTGATTTTAACGCCTTCAGGAGTCGCTTCTACTACTGGAGTACCAATTGAGAATTCGATTCCTTTTGCTTGTAGATGACCCACTGCGTATTCAACCAATTCTGGATCGAATCCTGGCAATACCATTGGAGCAGCTTCAACACATAGTACACGTACTTTTTCTTGAGGTACATCAAATTCTTTGCAAAGTTCAGGAACTCGGTTACCTAATTCACCTAAGAATTCAATACCTGTGAAACCAGCCCCACCAACAACGATTGTTAAACGGCTATCGTCCTTCACATCTTCCATTGACCATGTAGCGAATTGATATTCGATATGTTCACGGATTTGACGAGCTGCTTTAACATTTGCAATTGATAAAGCGTATTTGTCTAGACCAGGAATACCAAAAGTTTCGCCTTCGAATCCAAGACCGATAACTAAGTAATCATAAGAAAATACACCGTTATTAGTTGAAACTTGTTTACCAGCGATGTCGATGCCTTCAACAGATGCTTTCACAAATTTTACTTTATCAGCTTTAATTACATCTGCGATATCATAGCGTACTTGATCTGGACGTAGTGTACCCGCTGAAGCTTCATGTAACCAAGTTGATTCATAGTGATAATCATTTTGGTTAATTAAAGTAATGTCTGCAACGTCTATTCCGATGTTTTTTTGTAAGTTGACTACTGTTGCTAAACCGCCATATCCGGCGCCTAATACTAATATTGTCGGTCTTTTCACGAAGATCGAAACCACCTTTGTTTGATTTATATGCTTTTCTTTAGTCAAAGAAAAAAGAAGTATCTCTACTTCACAAAAACTAAAGCGAATTTGTCTATATTTCGACAAACGTACTATACTCTATAATAGACCTTTTAATTGTTGATTTCAATACATACTTGTCAAGTGCAAAAGGTTTGAATTTACAGAAAAAAAGACCGAATATGAATCGGCCTTAACAATTTTCTGGAGTTCCTTTTTTTGTTGCCGTTGTAAATGAAGATCCACAACCACAAGATGCTATAGCATTGGGGTTCTCAATCGTAAAACCGCCACCCATCAAGGATTGTTTATAGTCGATAACAGTACCGTTGATAATAGCTTTATCTTCATTTGAAACTAGAATTGTTAATCCATGTTGTTCTAAAATTGTATCGGACTCATTTTTCTCACGTTCAAATCCCATACCATACGATAAACCACTACATCCTCCACCGTGAACAGCTACTCTTAAAAATGCACCTTGTTCATCGTTATGGATCATCATTTCTTTTACTTGGTAAGCTGCAGCTTCTGATAATTCGACAATTTGCGTCATCCGTTACACCTTCCTTCTATCTTCTATGATAACAATTAAAAGATGTTACATACAAGAACAACACCTTTAAATCGTCATTCTTTTCTATATTTTATTCGGTATAATTAAAAGTAATACATCTAAAAGAAAAGGAGCCCTATATAGGCTCCGTTTTCAAAAATTAGAAATAACAACTCCAGCTACGCTAAAGTTTTCAAATTAAAATACTTGTTCTACTTCTACGACACCAGGGACTTCTTCCAAGAGTGCACGTTCAATACCTGCTTTTAGTGTAATAGTAGAACTTGGGCAACTTCCGCATGCGCCAAGAAGACGAAGTTTGACGATTCCATCTTCGATATCAACAAGCTCACAGTCTCCACCGTCTCTTAGTAAGAATGGGCGTAATTTATCTAGTACTTCTTGTACTTGCTCGTTCATTGTATCAGTCATTTGTTTCGACTCCTTTCCTTATAATTATTATAATGTGAAGAGAGAAAAAAATCCATCAGTTAATACTAAAGGAGAAAAATAACCATGGAAAAAAAGACACTTTCAATTGAAATTTTCGGGGCTGAAATTGCGTGCGCTAGTTGTGTTAATGCACCTACCTCTAAGGATACCTATGAATGGTTGCAAGCAGCTATTGATCGCAAATACCCAAATCAATTGTATAAAATAACTTATATTGATATTCAGAAGCCAATTGATAATGAACGCCAACAAGACATTGCCAATCGAGTATTAGATGACGAATTCTTTTACCCACTTGTCTTGATTGAAGGAGAAGTGGTTGGAGAAGGAAACATTCAACTTAACCCAGTTTTTGCAGAACTTGAGAAAAATGGTTTTACGAGTAGCCCTTCATAAGAAAAGCGAAGCTCGACTTTAGAAATGAGCTACAAGCCACCTAAAACAGAGACTGGTTTTTCACAGGAGGAATGATGTCTTTGTCCAAGCGAATGGGTAGAAACGTTACGCGAGTGGTCGGAAACCCAGGTTGAATGATCGAAAACCCCAAGTGAATGGTCGGATATCCTAAGTCTCCAACTTCGAAGGTGTCGCTCGAAAAACTTTTACATGCAGAAAAAGAAGACCTAGAAGTTATGGTTCGCTTCTAGGTCTTCTTCTATTCATCAACCGTTATGCCACTTGTACATCCACAATACACCAGACTTCATTAACCTAGCGATACGACCTGTAACTGTGCGGTCTGCTAAGTATGCAAATCCTTGCTTTTTCCCTAAAGAACCTAAGAATCCTTTTAGCTTGATTTCCGGCATTTGTTCAGGAAGTTCTTTGCCTCTCCAACGTGCTTGTAGCACTTGAACAATTTGTTCTGCTTGTTCTTCAGCTACTTGTGCACTTGGTGAATAAGGCAATGCTGCACAATCACCCACAACATAGACATGTTCATCTTCGGGTAAGTTATGGTATTGAGATAATACGACACGACCTATTGAATCTGTCTCAGAACCAATATTTCGAACAGGTGCGACTGGTTGAATGCCAGCTGTCCATACTACTGCATCTACAGCAATTGTCTCTTCATGGTTGTGTAATATTTTTGGTTCTACTTTTGTAATATTTGAATTGCTTACAACTTCTACGTTGTGTTTATCAAACCACTTCTTCACGAAATTACTTAAGCGTTCAGGAAAATCACGTAATATACGAGGACTGCGGTCAAACAATTTGATACCTAAATCAGGACGTGATTCGCGTAATTCACTCGCAAGTTCAATTCCACTTAACCCCGCTCCAACTATTCCTACAACTGAACCTGATGGCAATCCACACAATTTATTAAAGGTTTCACGAGAACGCCCAATTGTCTGTATGCTATACGTGAATTCAGAGGCACCGGGAACATCGTGGTACTTATCTTCACAACCTAATCCGATTACAACATCATCATAGGGGATTGTAGTTTCATCGGAAAGCACTACCACTTTCTCTTCGCGGTTAATTTCAATAACTTCTCCAAAAACCATTTTTAATTGTTCATGTTCTGGATACGAAACACGAACTTCTTGATCAGGCACCGTACCGGCTGCTAATGCATAAAACTCTGTTTTCAAACTATGAAATGGTGTGCGATCGACTAAAGTAATTTGTATATCTTCTGGTAAATTATTTGGCAATAAACGAAGCAACACTCGCATGTTACCGTATCCGCCACCTAGCAATACTAAATTTTTCATAAAAATCTCCCTTGAGCATTTTATATACAGTCTTTCTCTACGTAGTTAGTATAAATCATTGTGAGATGTTTCACAATAAGTCACACGCATTGACGAATATTAAAAAAAAGAGTAGCATATCGATGTAGCGAGGTGAAGAACGTGAATCCTATGGTAGAATTTTGTGTCAGTAATTTGGCAAATGGATCACAAAAAACATTTGAAGTACTAGAACGCGATCCTAACTTAGACGTTCTGGAGTATGGTTGTTTGAGTTATTGTACCAAATGTGCAGAAGCTTTTTTTGCAGTTGTAAATGGTGATGTTGTACAAGCAGATTCTCCAGATGAACTGACGAAGAAGATTTATGAGTATATAGATGAAAATCCACTTTTTTAAAAGTAAGGAGTTGCTTTCGTGCAACTCCTTTTTTTATATACATTCGAGTAAATTCTCAAGTGTCATAGTGGGTAGAGAGAATTTTGTTAAGACTTCTTCTGTTGATGTTACGCCTGTGTTTACATGAATGGTATCAATTCCAAAACCAATCCCCGCTAAAATATCGGTATCGTAATTGTCCCCAATCATCACCATATCTTCTTTTGCAAACTGATGTTCATGTTGAATAATCTCAAGCATCAATCCTTGTGGTTTTCCAATAAATATAGGATCAACGCCAGTAGAGGTTTGTACTAATGCTGTGAATGCTCCATTGCCAGGCATGAATCCTCTTTCATTTGGAAATGCTCTATCACTATTCGTCGAAATAAACACTGCGCCTTTTCGAATATCCAAACACGCTTGTGCAAGTTTTTCGAAGTTAATATTTCGATCAATCCCCATTACAAATACATCTTGTGAAGATTCAACAATTTTTACACCGTTTTCTTGAAGAGCTTCACGAAGTCCCTTTTCCCCTATCATTGAAACTGAAACATTTGGATAATTCATTCCAATGTATTTAGCAGCTGCCATCGCTGATGTCATGATGTGACTTCGCTTTGCATTTATTCCTAAAGCGTTTAGTTTTGACTGCACTTGATCAGGAGTCTGAGAAGCATTGTTCGTCACAAAAAAGGGCTCAATACCCTGTTGTTGCAAGTGATGCACAAATTGAACAGTTTCTAAGATAGGTTCTTTTCCCCGATATACTGTGCCATCTAAATCTATACAATACGCTTTGTATGTTTTCATCTTTGCTCCAAAGGTGAAAATGCGGATACTGGTCCTAGTTCATGTGTTAAGTAGATTTCAATATGTCCAGGGAATATTTTTAATACCTCTAAATGATTTTGTAGAACAGAAGCGATTTGTTGATGATCTACACTCAGGAAATCTCTAACAAGCATTTTTCGTAGAGCGATCACCTCTTTTAATGGTGCATCCATGTCAGCAGTTATAACTTTTTCATCAGTTAAAATATCGATAATATCATCATAGCTACCTGGATCGCGCATAATAAAGCCATCTATCATTGAATTTCCAACATCAATGATGGATTCAATAATATTTTGTGCTATGCGTTCAAGTGCAAGTTTATCTAGTTCGCTTGAAGTTAAGTTTGGTGATTTTTCAATTAATAGCACAATGGATTTCATATAAGTTAATGCTAAACTTATTTTGTTACGATCTACAAAATACATACGTATCCCTCGCTTTATGGGTTTTATATTACTTTTCATTATTCTTCTATACTAACATAATTGATTGAAATTGAATGATTTCTGAACAAAGCAAAAACCTCGATTAAGATGACTGAACATCTAAATCGAGGTTGTCTTGTTCTTGAATTTCTACAGTTTCAATCGGTATTTCAACAGGTTTTGCTGGACCAATTTTTTTAAGAATAAAATAGGCACAACCAAAATTACAGTATTCATATAGATAATCTTGTAATGTACTTACCTTTGTATCGTATGTTGCTTTTTGATTTTTATCATCAAAAAAACCTTTTAAACGAAGTTGTCCATAACCCCAGTCACCTAGAATATAATCGTACTTATTCAAGATTTCACTATAACGTTCTTGAACCACTTCTTCTTGTAACGCTTCCCGGTGATCTGTAAGTATCTCATAATCCCAGCGATCGATTGTAATCATTAATTATTCACTCTCCATCAACTAGTTGTAAGAGCTAATTGCTCGTCCCCAAGGCGCTGTTTTTCTTTTGCAGCAGCATTTACTTGCTCGTCCGCATGGTAACTACTACGTACTAATGGACCTGCTTCGCAATGGTTAAATCCTTTTGACATGGCAATTTTACGCAGTTCCCCAAACTCGAGTGGCGAATAATACTTTTGGACCGTTATATGCTTTTTCGAAGGTTGCAAGTATTGACCAATTGTCATTATATCCACATTGTTTGCACGTAAATCATCCATAACTTCTATAATTTCTTCTTTTGTTTCACCGAGTCCGACCATTAAGGAAGATTTTGTAGGAATGTCAGGTTGCATTTCTTTAGAACGACGTAAAAGTTCAAGAGACCGATCGTACTTGGCACGTGCTCGTACTCTTGGTGTTAAACGACGAACGGTTTCAATATTGTGATTTAAAATGTCTGGTTTTGCATCCATTAACATTTGAATATTTTCTTCGATTCCACCCATATCAGAAGGAAGCACTTCGATGGTTGTGAAGGGGTTTTTACGACGAATTGCACGAACAGTTTCAGCAAATACTGCTGCACCACCATCTTTTAAATCGTCACGTGCAACAGCTGTTACTACAACGTGTTTTAGATTCATTAATACGACAGAGTCAGCAACGCGTTCAGGTTCTCCTAAATCAAGTTCATTCGGTAATCCTGTTTTAACTGCACAAAAACGACATGCTCTAGTACAAATTGCACCAAGAATCATAAATGTTGCTGTACGTCGAGTTCCCCAACATTCATGAATATTTGGGCATTTCGCTTCTTCACAAACCGTATTCAGATTATTTTCACGCATTATTTTTTTTAGACCTTTGTAATTGTCGTTCGTATTTAACTTAATCTTTAACCAAGCAGGCTTGCGAATATGTGTTTGTTTCGTTGTCATGTACGTCCACCTCATCCTTTTCAGACTATGTATGGTATCTACTCACTGTTGACAATGTACCATATTCGACCACGTCTCACAACCTCCTCAGACATGATAAACAAAGAAAAGCGCCTCTGCGAAGAGACGCTTTTTATCTGATTTCAGTTGTAGCTATGCTCTACAGTTTTGATAATCGCACATATAATACTGCCTACTAAACGTCCAAAATTATAACAATACCAAAATCACCTTTCTGCAAGAGCTTATTCAGGTGGAGTTTGAGGTTGAAGCGGAACTTCTATTGAAGGTTGAGCTCCACCTCCACCTTTTGTATAAATTTGAGGTACTGGACCAGAGATTACACCTAAAGCGACAGGAATTTTCTGTTCAATTGTCGTAATTTTTGTAGCGAGTGGTACGATTACTTGTACATTAACTTTTAACACAATACTAACTTCTACCATTGCGTTATTAATGCCAAATTCACGGAAGTCATATATTATGTCCGACTTTACATTTCCAATAACATGGAAGCGAATTGGAATTTTTGGACCTAAATTTCCAAGAAGCGGGATATTCGTTGCTTGACCAAGAGGAACAAAAAA
Organism: Paenisporosarcina sp. OV554; assembly: GCF_003058165.1. Classification (GTDB taxonomy): domain Bacteria; phylum Bacillota; class Bacilli; order Bacillales_A; family Planococcaceae; genus Paenisporosarcina. Next base: position 39,173 of record NZ_QBUC01000003.1, read on the forward strand.
TACTATACCTCCGTTATCTTCCATAGCAGTTGGATCATATTCGATATCATCTAAGTAAGGTAAATTGTCTAGATTACCTTCTTCGGCTTGCTCCAAATGTGTTTGCACTAGCGTTACCGTTTCAGATTGAACTCGGGTAATAATTTCGGTATTAAACTTGGTCGTCACCCTATTATCTTGTTCAGTTGGTATTTCCTCAATGATATCATTTACGTCCATGACATCTGCCGTCCGAGAGTTAATGGCTTTACTAACTACGAGCGAAGCTATTTTATTTGACTGAACCTCTGCGTATTGTAAATAAATTGGAGTTAAACGGACATTTACGAGATAAAACATTAAGCCAACTGAAATAACAACAACAACAAATAAAAGGGGTATGATGTTTTTACCTTTCCAATAAATGGTCTTTTTATTTACTTTACGTAGTCGCACAAAAATCCTCCTATGTCATATTACGACAAGGAGGATTCATTTATGACTAATACAATTGGTGTTTTTGACCATATTCGATGAGAACATTTCGAACGAATTCCGACATATAATAAGTTTTTCGTAAGTCTTTAAATGTTGGATAAAAATAACCAAAAGTGAACATATCAAGTGTCGCTAATCGAACTGTTTGTTTCGGATCTATAATCTTATTCTGAATAAATAATGACTGATCTACAACTGTAAATTGATGAGTTATCATTTTTCCCATCACAGCACCTCGAAAGCCTAATCCTTTTAGCTCTAAATTTGGCCAACTTTCATTTAAAGACAATAAATAAATATCTGTTAACTCTTGTCCAGTTAATTCAATTACACACGGATTAATTGGGTGCGGCAGCATTTTGTGAACATCAAAATGAGTAACGGACCCTGCAGGTAAATCTGATAAAAACAATCCAGCATTAAATAACGCACAATCAGCTTGGCAAAAGGTTGTTAAAGCTTCCCCAAAAAATGTAGATAAAGCAGATTCATTAAACCATTCTTTTGGAAGTAGCTGGGGTTGGTGAAAAGCAGTTTTCTTTAATTGATCAGTACCTATTGTAACTAGTCCATTCAAAAATTCTTCTTCCTGAGGACCTTTTTTTAATTCATTCGTATCATAAAGGAGTGCCTGTTTCTTCACAATCTTTTTATCATGTAAATCGAATTCAATGGTCACATGTCCAACATAATAGCCATACTTACCTGCAGCTGCTAAAAGAGAATTATTGACCTCTTTTCCTTCATGTAAAATATGATGTGTATGTGCCCCAAAGATGATATCAATATCCGGAAATTGCTCTGCCATATCCTCGTCTAAATGAATTCCTAAATGAGACATACATATGATTATATCTGTCTGCTTTTTTAAATCCACAATCTGTTTTTCTAAAGCTTTGAATGCTGGTGTCACTTGCCATCCCAATTGTTTATAAAACAATGTGAATTCAGCAGTAAGAGCTGTTACACCTATTCTTGTACCATGAATCGTTGTCAAAATAGTTGTCGGCAATAACCAACTAGGAATGTCCTCATTCGGCTCAATTAAATTCCCCACGACCACTTCAAATTGTGCTTGAAGGTAAAGTTCTGCCAGCTCTTTATGTGAAAGAGTGATTCCTTCGTTATTTCCAATCGTAACAACATCATACTTTGCTTTATTTAACAAGTCGATATTCCCTTTACCTAAAGTTCCTTCAGTGAAGATATGCGAACGATCTATATGGTCGCCAATATCTAAAGTGAAACTAGACTCGCCTTCTTCAACATGCCATTTTTTACGTGTTGTCACGAGTTCATGAATTCGTGGCCAATGCTGAAAATGGCTATGTAAATCATTGGTATGATAAAAATGAATTGTTTCAATCATTTGGCCAACTCCTTAACCCATCAGTCCCGCTAAAATCGAACGAACACCGAGTAATAGTAAGATTATACGCAAAGCAAATACTAATGTTTCCGATTTTATTCGTTGATTAATGGTTGCCCCAATTTTCGCTCCGATAAAAGCAGCAGGAATGACTGGAATTGTATACATCCAAGGAACATTTCCTAAAGTTATATGGCTAGCTGAATTGACTAATGCTGATAAAAACACCATAAACATTGATGTACCCACGGCGACGTGTGGTGGGAATAAGAACAATAAAATCATTGCTGGGACAATAATGGACCCCCCGCCAATTCCAAACAATCCAGATGCAAATCCAACACCAAACGTTAAGAATAATGCAAACCATACGGGATAACCATAAACATAGTGTTGCCCTTGTGCATCTGTGAATGTTTTTTTTGTTCCATTTTTCACAAACCATTCAACTGGCTTTAAATAATTTCGAACCAATAATAGTGTTGATATGATAATTAATAAAATACCAAAATAAAGATTAAATGATGGCAAATCTAATCCTTTATTCACCCATGCTCCGAGAATAGTACCTGGTATGCTCCCTACAAAGAAAATGAGACCACTACGATAATCAATCGTTTTTGCTTTCATGTACGTTAAAGTCGATGCTAAGCCTGTAAAAATCATCATGATGACTGAGAGACCTACCACATTTTGTGGAGTGATTCCTGGAATTAACCCCATTGATCCTCCTAAAAAAAGAGTTGCTGGCACTAAAATAATGCCACCTCCGAGGCCAACTAATGCACCAACTATGCCAGAAAGCAGCCCAACAAGTGCCAATAATAAATATTCCATTACCATTCTCCTTCAAACATATCTAATTGCTTCGGTGCAAGCCCTTCATATTGTATAGCAAATAACCGCATAAATTGTTTGGCGTTATTCGCTGCATGTCCTCCAGAGTTGTTGTTAAATAACACGGTAACTTGTTTTGATTGTTTTTCTAAAGATTTTACAATGTCCGCAATTTGTCTTAACTCCTTCATATTGTAATCATATAAATAACGAACTTCTCGCCATTTTTGATCATTCCCTGGATTTCGCCACCCATGAACATTACGCCCATGAAGTCTTAGTAAAACATGGTCTTTATTAGTTGAAATAGCCACGAGCGGTATGCTACCTTCTCCAGATTGCGGTTCATCGCATACAGAATGAATCCACTGATTGTTTGTTAAATAGTCAAGTGTTTTTTGTTTAAACTCTGGATAGTACCAAGATTGATGGCGGAACTCGATAGCAAGTGGTAAGTCTTGCAGCTGTTCACGTACTTCATTTATGTAATCAACATGTTTTTTTTGACAATCAAACCACGGAGGAAATTGAACGAGCACCATGCTTAACTTATTTGCTTCGACTAGAGGTGCTAGTGACTCTTTATATAATGTAAACATTTCTTCAGTTGATTTAAAAGGGGATTCACCACGGAGATGTCCAGTTATTCCTTGATACGCTTTCACGACAAAGCGAAAAGTGTCTGGTGTTTCTCTAATCCACTTAAGCATATTTCGTTCTGGCTGTATTGCATAAAAGGCTGCGTCTAGTTCAACTACTGGAAAATGAGCACTGTAATCTACTAATTTTTCGCTACTTTTCGATTCTGTGCTATAGATATCTGGATGGTCCCCCCATCCCGTAAGACCGACATGAATCATCCTTCATCCCCCTCTATTTGTTTCATTATCATACCATATTAGAAATTGGGCTTCACGCTTCGCCTTGAAGACTTGGTAACGTCCTCTGCTCCCTTACAACCCGGATGGAAGTCATATGGCAATCACCACCTACCTCTTTTCTGTGAAAGACTCTCGCGGTTTTCATACAAGTACAAGAAGTTGAAAGGTTTAGAAATAAAACCTAATAATATTTACAGATACATACAGGTTTACAGTCTGCTCCTGACGCTTTATCTGCTTCACCTTGGTCTAGAGAACAAAGAGTTGGCTTGTGACTTCGTGACTACGTCATCCGCCAATCGCGGCGAAAAACCTGTCGCTCACAGTTATGTTACTTTGGTTTACTAGTGAATCGCTGGATTTCTTTATGTAGATGTTCGGCCGAAGACTATATTTCGGTCTCGTTCAGCTTATTTTATTTCAGACCACTCTATTGAAAAATATAAGACAGTTTGATATTTTCCACTCTGAAGTAAGAAGGTTTTCAGTGCGCTTCGGACGCATCTTCTGCTGCACTATAATCTAGAGAATAAAGAGTTGGGCTTGTGACTTCGTCACCCGCCCAACTCTCTTTATTCTGATTATCTTGCTGCGAGCGTGCTTCCTTCGCTCCCTTACTACCTGGTCTCTCACAGTTATGTTACTTTCGTTTACTAGTGAATCGCAGGATTCCTTTAAGTAGATATTCGGCCGAGGATACTTGGTTAGTTAAAGATAGTGACGATTGTTTAGTAAACCTAAATCAAAAAACAAATTGCATAAAGGTTGTAAGGGAGCGACGAAAGCAACTGAGCCGCAAGATTACCTGTAATAGTAAGAGGCGGATGTGACATCGTCACATCCGCCTCTTCCATTATTCATTAGGTAAAGATGCAGCCTGCTGCTTTCCAAAGCTCACTGGAAACCTGAATAGTAAAGTACTTTAAGATGTATTTGTAAGCTAAAAAGGTTTTCAGGTCGCTTCGGAAGCTTCGTCTGCTACACCATGTTCTAGATAAATAAGTCGAGAGGAGAGACGTCACTTCTCTCCTCTTATTCATTCAATAGATAAAGGTGAAGTTAATTGCGTTTCAAGGCCCACGAAACCTCCGTGTTTGTGTGGTTAAACTAACTAGACTAAATTTCCGTATTGAGATATTGACAACCTTTTCTTGCAAAAAAAATAAACCTCGCCAAAGGGCGAGGTTTATTTTAGATATGAATTAACCGATTGAACCTTCCATTTCGAACTTAATCAAACGGTTCATCTCAACTGCATATTCCATTGGTAATTCTTTAGTGAATGGCTCAATGAAGCCCATGACGATCATTTCTGTTGCTTCTTGTTGTGAAATGCCTCGGCTCATTAGGTAGAACAATTGCTCTTCAGACACTTTTGAAACTTTTGCTTCATGTTCTAAAGATACATTATCATTCAAGATTTCGTTATATGGAATTGTATCTGAAGTAGATAGGTTATCCATAATCAATGTGTCACATTCGATGTTTGAACGTGCTCCTGATGCTTTAGGACCAAAACGAACAATCCCACGATACGTCACTTTCCCACCTTGCTTCGAAATTGACTTCGAAACAATAGTAGATGAAGTATTTGGTGCCAAGTGAATCATTTTCGCGCCAGCATCTTGATGCTGACCTTTACCAGCAATAGCAATTGACAATGTCATACCACGTGAACCTTCACCTTTTAAGATGACTGCTGGGTATTTCATTGTTAATTTAGAACCGATGTTACCATCAATCCATTCCATCGTCGCGTTTTCATCACATACTGCACGTTTCGTTACTAAGTTATAGACGTTGTTTGCCCAGTTTTGAATCGTTGTATAACGGCAATATGCATCTTTTTTAATAATGATTTCAACGACTGCACTGTGAAGTGAGTTAGTTGTATAAACTGGTGCTGTACAACCTTCAACATAGTGAACATGTGCGCCTTCATCAACGATGATTAACGTACGTTCGAATTGACCCATGTTTTCAGAGTTAATGCGGAAGTATGCTTGCAGGGGAGTTTCCACTTTAACACCTGGTGGTACATAGATGAATGATCCGCCTGACCATACTGCTGAATTTAATGCTGAGAACTTGTTATCAGAGTTTGGAATAACTGTAGCCCAGTGTTTTTTGAAAAGTTCTTCATTTTCACGAAGAGCTGCACCAGTATCTTTGAATATTATTCCTAAGTCTGTAAGTTCTTCTTTCATGCTGTGATAAACGACTTCAGATTCATATTGAGCAGATACACCTGATAAATACTTTTGCTCTGCTTCTGGAATACCAAGTTTGTCAAACGTTCGTTTGATTTCCTCAGGTACTTCATCCCAAGAAGTTTCTGTAGCTTCAGATGGTTTTACATAGTACGTAATTTCATCAAAGTTTAGGGAAGCCATGTCGCCGCCCCATTGTGGCATTGGTTTTGAGTAAAAGATCTCCAAAGATTTTAGACGGTAGTCTAACATCCATTGAGGTTCTTCTTTCATATTTGAGATGGTTTCTACGATTTCACGTGTTAATCCACGTTTTGAACGGAAAATAGATACGTCTTTATCATGGAAACCATATTTGTAATCGCCCATTTCAGGCATTTTTTTAGCCATCATCTTTCCTCCGTTCTGTTACGAATGTGATTCGTTTACTACACCTTTTTCCATGGCTTTCCAAGCAAGTGTTGCACACTTAATACGTGCCGGAAACTTAGCGACACCAGATAAAGCTTCGATATCACCAAGGTCAATAGAGTCATCAAGTTCTTTTCCAAGCATCATATCTGAGAAAATCGTCGAAAGTTTTAACGCTTCATCGATTGGTTTCCCTTTAACAGCTACCGTCATCATCGATGCAGAAGCCATTGAAATAGAGCAACCATCACCATCAAATTTAGCATTTTCAACAATCCCGTCCGTAACTTGTAAAGTCAAATGAATACGATCACCACAAGTAGGATTATTCATTTCTATTGTAACGCTATCTTCGAGCATACCTTTGTTACGAGGCTTTTTGTAATGATCCATAATCACTGTTCTATATAGTTGATCTAAATTATTAAAAGACATCGTTAAAATACTCCTTTGCTGTGCTAAGTCCTGCTACTAATCGGTCAATATCTTCTTCCGAGTTGTATAAATAGAAGCTTGCACGAGCAGTTGCTGTTACTTGCAACCATTTCATTAATGGTTGCGCACAGTGGTGTCCAGCACGAACAGCAATCCCGTTCATATCCAGAACAGTTGCAACATCGTGAGGATGCACATCATCTAGATTAAACGTAACAATTCCTGCTCTTTTACCAGGATCTTGAGGTCCGTAAATAGTTAATCCATTTATTGTAGACATACGATCCATAGCATATGCTGCGAGTTTATGTTCATGCTTCTCGATCTCATCAAGCCCAATTTCCTCTAAGAAATCGATTGCCGCAGCTAAACCGACAGCACCTGCAATAATTGGCGTTCCTCCTTCAAACTTCCAAGGGAGTTCTTTCCATGTTGATTCATACAATCCAACAAAGTCAATCATCTCACCGCCAAATTCAACAGGTTCCATTTGCTCAAGCAACTCTTTTTTACCATATAATACGCCGATTCCAGTAGGACCGCACATTTTATGTCCAGAGAAAGCGAAGAAATCACAATCTAAATCTTGTACATCTACACGTAAATGAGGGGCAGCTTGTGCACCATCAACCACCATAATGGCGCCATTTTCATGGGCAATTTGTGTGATTTCTTTTATTGGATTCATCGTTCCAAGGACGTTTGATACATACATGATCGACACGATTTTCGTTCGTTCAGTAATTGTTGCACGGACTTTTTCTATAGACAATGTTCCGTCTTCTTCTAAGTCAACGTATTTTAAGATTGCCCCTTTTTCTTTAGCCAGTTGTTGCCAAGGAATAATATTTGAATGATGTTCCATATAGGTGATGACAATTTCATCACCTTCTTGTACATTCGCAACGCCATAACTTTGTGCAACTGTATTAATAGCAGTCGTTGTTCCACGCATGAAAATTATTTCTTGCGTGGATTTAGCAGAAATAAAGTTACGTACCTTTTCACGGGCACCTTCATAACTTTCAGTCGCACGATTCCCAAGTGTATGAACTCCACGATGAACGTTGGAATTATCAAACTCATAATATTTCTTTAAAGCTTCAATGACCTGAACGGGTTTTTGAGAAGTCGCCGCACTATCAAGATAGACAAGCGGAAAGCCGTTCACTTCTTGGTTTAATATAGGGAAATAGCTTCGAATGTCTTTACTGATCATTAGCGCACTTTCCTTTCAATTACCTCCGTCAGTTGCTTTTTAACGCCTTCAATTGGCAATACATTAACAACTGGCGCAAGGAAACCATGAATTACTAATCGTTCTGCATTTTGTTTAGAAATACCACGACTCATTAAATAATAAAGTTGAAGAGGATCAACGCGGCCTACTGAGGCAGCATGTCCTGCAGTTACATCATCTTCATCAATTAAAAGAATTGGGTTTGCGTCTCCACGAGCTTTTTCATTTAACATTAATACGCGTGACTCTTGCACCGCATTTGATTTTGTAGCACCATGTTCGATTTTTCCAATTCCGTTGAAAATAGAAGAGGCTTCGTCTTTCATTACACCATGCTTCAAGATATGTCCTTCTGAGTGTTTACCCCAGTGGATTATTTTAGTTGTAAAGTTTTGTTTTTGTTTCCCTCGTCCTACAGTCACCATTTTAGTATCTCCATACGAGCCATCACCCACTAAGTGTGTAACGTTCTCAGAAATGGTATACCCATCATTCATTAAACCAAGAGCCCAATCAATGCGGGCGTTACGATTTACGATACCTCGTCGGTTTACGTAAGTTGTAATTCCTGATGCTAGGACATCAACAGCACCATAAGTGATGTGTGCATTGTCTTCAGCAAACACTTCAGAAATAATGTTTACAATTCCTGAACCTTCGGGAACAGTTGAAAGATAGTTTTCAACATATGTTACTGAGCTATTTGTATCTGCCACAACAATTGTATGGTTAAATAAAGAAGCTTGAGCATCGTCATGTAAGAAAACTACTTGGATAGGTTCTACTAATTCAACATTTTTAGGCACGTATACAAATACCCCACCATTTACTAAGGCCGCATGTAAACTAGCAAGTTTATGCTCGTCAGTTTTAACGCCATTCGTCATGAAATATTTTTTAACAAGCTCACCATGTTCACGGATAGCTGTTGAAATATCTGTGAAAATAACACCTTGCGCAGTTAATTCATCTGAAACTTGTAAGTAAGCAGGTGTATTGTTGCGTTGAATGTACACACTTTTTTGCTCATCAGTTACAATGGATTTCACTTCTTCCGGTAATTCAGTAAGAGAAGCAAAAGGTTTGCTTTCTACTGTATGTACTGGGAAATTAGTGAAGTTCCAATTAATAATTTTTGTTTTATCTGGCGTAGGCATTGGCAAGTGTTCTGCCGCTTGCAAGGCTTGTACACGATATTCAGCAAACCAAGAAGGTTCTTGTTTCGCAGTTGAATAGGAGCGTACATCTTGTTCGGTTAATGCCAATTTTGTTTCAACCGTCATTTGTATGTCTCCCTTCCTTACGCTTCTTGACCTACAGTCTCGTCTTCAATTCCTAATTCTTCTTTAATCCAGTCGTAACCTTCAGCTTCTAATTTATGAGCTAGTTCAGGACCGCCAGATTTTACTACGCGACCTTGCATCATCACATGGACTTTGTCAGGTGTTATATAGTTAAGTAAGCGTTGGTAATGGGTAATGATTAAGCAACCAAAACCTTCTCCACGCATTTGATTAATTCCTTTTGAAACCACTTTAAGAGCATCAATATCAAGACCTGAATCAATCTCGTCAAGAATAGCGAACTTAGGTTGAATCATCATTAATTGAAGAATTTCGTTACGTTTCTTTTCCCCGCCTGAGAATCCTTCATTTAAATAACGTTGAGCCATATCTTGGTCCATCTCAAGATATTCCATTTTCGAATCAAGCTCACGAATAAATTTCATGATTGAAATTTCATCGCCTTCTTCTCGACGAGAGTTCATTGCTGAACGTAAGAAATCAGCATTTGTAACTCCTGTAATTTCACTAGGATATTGCATAGCTAAGAAAAGACCTGCTTGTGCGCGCTCATCTACTTCCATTTCAAGTACATCTTCACCGTCTAAAGTGACAGAACCAGAAGTTACTTCATATTTCGGGTGACCCATGATAGCCGATGCTAAAGTTGATTTACCAGTACCATTTGGTCCCATTATTGCATGAATTTCGTTTGTATTAAGTGTAAGGTTTAACCCTTTAAGAATCTCCTTACCATCAATGGCAACGTGAAGATCTTGAATAACTAAAGTCGACATTTTACTACCTCCATAATGTATAAATGAATGGTAAATTCCATTCTTAATTTATTATCATTCTAATCTTATCGTAATTATCGAACCCATGCAAATCTTTTAGACGACCCTTTTAATATATTAAAATCGTTTAATACATCTGAATTCGCTATTATTAGCATGATTATGTCATAGCCTTTAACTGCTCAACTTCATTTTCAATAAAGTGCTTCTAATTGAGAATCGATTTCATCCGAATAATAAAAAAAGCCAATGAGACCTAACTCATTGACTTTACCAATATATTCATTATACTTCGCGATGGGCTTGACGCTCTAATCGAGCAGCCATTTGTTGGCCAAGTTCATGATCGCGCTCACGTTCCATTTCGACTTTTAATCGAAGTTTTGAATTATGTTGATAATCGGACAACCCAACTCCATGTGCGCCTCTAAATGCTTGGTCCATACGTTCTGTGTAGGTGAAATCTAGTGATTGGATAGTGAATCATTCCTTTCAAGTTTTCAACCCAATATTCCGAGTTGTTATCCTTCACATTTGTATATTTACCCAACTGACATAAAGTTAAACAAAAAAAATTCGTCCGATTGAACGGACGAATTTTTCTTATAGTGATACTTCGTTGAAAATGCTTGATCCTGCTAAGCCTACTTCTTCAAGTACCTTATTTAATTCAGCGTCAGCCTCTTCAAATTTTGCATTTGCCTCATCTAATACAACTTCACCTTCAGCAGCTAATGCTTCTGATTTCATTGTATAAGCTTCTTGCATTTTGTTTAATGCTGAGTCAATTGTTTCTTGATGATCTTTTAATTCAGCAGGAACTTCTAATTCTTCTACTTTAACAGCAGCATTATCTGCAGCTACTTTCGCAGCATCTTGCATCGTTTTAAGTTCAGCACCTTTAGGAAGTGCTTCTTCAGCTTTTGCAGTTTCAAAAGCGTTTAAATCTGCATCTACAGCATTAATAGATTGAGAAATTGATAAGTAAAACTTCATCATATCTCCAGCAGGGTTCACTTTTTCTTCTGATGTTTTTGTTCCTTCAGTAGTTGTATCCTTCTTCTCTTCTTTGTCTCCAGAGCAAGCTGCAAGAACTAAAGAAAGTGAAGCAATAAGCAATAATAGTTTTTTCATCATTCAATCTCCTTCAATTTTGGGAATATTTACTTTGTTATATTACCATAGCGAAATTCACCTGTAAATAAATTACCAAATAGTCGGAAATGATTGAATATTAAATTTTTATTTCATTAGATTTTTTAAGATTTATCAGGTGAAAAACGGTTCACAATTAATGCTAATGCGCCATCACCTGTTACATTAGTTACCGTGCCAAAGCTATCTTGTGATAATTAAATAGCAATCATTAATGCAATCATCGTTTCATTAAATCCGAGCATCGAGCTAAGTAAACCGATGGCTACCAAGCACCGCAATTCATGATAAAGCGGGTCTATTTTTTCCGCAAAATTAAAAGACGTCGGAACCCGACGTCTTTTCATTTATATTATTTAACTGGAACGACTGAGCCGCCCCATTCTTCTAAAATGAAATCTTGAATTTCTTTAGATTTCAATACTTCTACTAAAGCTTTAATTTCTTTACTGTCTTCATTACCTGCTTGTGTAGCAATAATATTTACATATGGAGAATCTGAAGATTCAATAGCGATTGAATCTTCTAATGGGTTTAACCCAGCATCGATTGCATAGTTTGAGTTAATTAAGACCGCATCTCCTTCTTCGTTTTCATACAATTGAACAAGAAGTGCCGCTTCGTATTCTGCATCGAATTCCAAGTTTTTTGGATTTTCAACGATATCTTTCACTTCAGCCGTTGTTTTATCAACACCTTCAGCTAATTTAATTAATCCTTCTGCTTCTAACATTGAAAGAACTCGACCATGGTCAGCAACTGAATTACTAATTAAAATCGTTGCACCTTCAGGAAGTTCTTCTAATGATTTATATTTTTTAGAATAAACACCGATAGGTTCAATGTGAATACCGCCAGCATTGACAAAATCATAGTTGTTGTCAGAGATTTGTGATTCTAAGTAGGGAATATGTTGAAAGTAGTTAGCATCTAAATCACCAGATTCTAAATCTTTGTTCGGTAAAATATAGTCTTGATATGTTTCGATTTCAAGGTCAATCCCTTTTTCTTTAAGCAATGGTTTCGCTTGTTCGAGGATTTCAGCGTGCGGAGTGTTTGATGCTCCTACTACTAATTCCTTGTTACCTCCAGAAGACTCTCCATCTCCACCACATGCTGCTAGTGTGATTGCACTTACCGATAATAAAATTCCTGCTACAAGTTTCTTCATGATTGTCTCTCCCTTTTCCTTAAAATATGTGATCGAGTTTTACTCGCAGGCACCAATTAACGCTTATCTGCTTTTGAAGTGATGGCATCGCCAATCCATTGGATGATAAAAACAATAATTAAGATGAGAATCGTCGATACGATCGTTACATCTTCACGACTACGTTGGAAGCCATCTAAGAATGCCAAGTTACCTAATCCGCCCGCTCCAATAATACCTGCCATCGCAGTATACCCAACAAGCGCAACAGCAGTAACTGTAAGTCCTGAAAGTAATGCTGGAAGTGATTCAGGTAATAACACTTTCCAAATAATTGTCGTAGTCTTTGCACCCATTGAGCGAGCTGCTTCGATTACTCCTTTATCAATTTCACGTAAAGCAATTAACACCATTCGAGCATAAAATGGAGCTGCACCAATGATAAGTGCAGGTAATGCTGCATTTGCACCACGAATGGTATCAAGTAAAAGCTTAGTAAACGGAATTAACAAAATGATTAGGATGATAAATGGGATGGATCTGAAGATGTTGACAAATGCACCTGTTAACCAATACACGATTTTATTTGCCCATAGTTGATGTGGACTCGTCAAAAATAGCAAAATACCTAGTACAAGACCAATTACAAATGTGAATCCCGTGGCCATTGCAGACATATAAAGTGTTTCAAGTGTAGCTTCCCACATTTTTTCCCAATCAACATTAGGTAGAAGGTTTTCAATCATGTGAGATCACCTCCGTATGAACTTCTTGTTCATGTAAATAGTCAATTGCTTGATTAATCGCTAAAGTATCCCCATCAATTTGCAAATACAATGTTCCGTATGCACCATTTTGAGTTTGTGTAATATTACCTTGTACGATATTTACTTCGACTTGATATTGTTTAATAAGCCTTGAGAGTATAGGTTGTTCAGTTCGATCTCCAACAAACACGAGTTTCACGAGTTTGCCAAAAGGATATTGCTCGATAAGATGAGCAATTGTTTGACTGGCTTCTTCTGGACCATTAACTTGTGCTACAAAGCGTTTCGTAATGTCCTGTTGAGGTGTTTGGAAGATTTCGAGTACTGAACCCATCTCAACCACTTTCCCTGCTTCCATGACCGCGACGCGATGACAAATTTTGCGAATAACATGCATTTCATGTGTTATGAGTACGATTGTTAAGCCTAAGCGTTTGTTAATATCCACAAGCAACTCTAGTATTTGATCCGTTGTTTCTGGGTCAAGCGCCGATGTTGCTTCGTCACAAAGCAATACCTCGGGGTTGTTAGCAAGTGCACGCGCGATTCCAACACGTTGTTTTTGTCCTCCAGATAATTGAGAAGGATATGCTTTTTCTCTCCCAGTTAAACCAACAAGTTCGATTAACTCTTTTACTCGTTCTATGCGTTTCGTTTTGCTAATTCCTGCAATTTCAAGTGGGAACGAAATATTATCTTCAACTGTTCGAGACCACAGTAAGTTAAAGTGTTGGAAAATCATGCTAACTTTTTGTCTTGCACTTCGAAGTGCTTGACCTGAGCTTGATGATATTTCTTGTCCGTTAACTGTTACACTTCCTGAAGTCGGTTTTTCTAAACCATTTAACAATCGAATTAATGTACTTTTACCTGCACCACTATAGCCGATAATGCCAAAGATTTCTCCTTGTTCAACAGTTAAATTGACATCATCTACAGCAATAAGTTGACCATTACTTGTTATAAATGTTTTTGATAAGTTTTGTAATTGAATCATTTCTCTAGTTCACCTCTGAATTTAAAAAGTCCCTTCCGCAGAAAAGCAGAAGGGACTAATTGCATAGTTATATACGTTAGACCGTTCTCTCATCTGTCAAAGCAAAATACTTTGAGTGATTTGGCACCATTTCACAAATTTGTGACGGTTGCCGGGCTTCATCGGGCACTTCCCTCAGCCTCTCTTTATAAGAGTTTACGATATTAAGTTTTGGTTTATTGTTCCGACTGATAATGTAACACGTTCAAATGTGAACGTCAAATATTTTTTCTCAATCGATTGTAGAGATACGGCACTGAGTGGAAAGCGTAAATTTTTCCAGTGATTTGTCCATTCTCAGAAATTAATAAGCAAGGGACACTTTCAATTTGCTGGTCATCCGCTAAATGTTCTACAAAATTCAAATTCGCTTTGCCTATTTCCACATTTGGTAAGAGATCTTCCACCACATCCATCATTTTGGAAGCAATTTTGCAAGTTCCACACAAAGGAGTATATAGGTAATATGCTGTAACATTAGCGTTTTGTGAAATAGTTTCCCACTCAGTAATTGTCCATTCTTTCATTATATTCATCCTTTTAGTTTAAACGATAAATTGCGATTTTACTTCAATATTTGCTCCGAGTAAAATGCTCGCAATGACTTTCAAAGGGGTTGTCGCGACTTCACGATAAGTAACATCTGTATATAAATGCAAAGCCTCAGGAAATTCACGTTTAATGAGCGCACGTAATTTCTCACCTGAACTATCAGCATCCACAAATATATACATTTCATCATGCTCATAAGGAAAAAGTAACTCTTCTAAACGAGATGCGCTGACCGTTCCGTTCGTACAAATAATTTCAATAGGTTCTGCTAGAACTTTTTGTATTCTTTGTTTATCTGAACGACCTTCTACCACGATTACTCTCCCTGAAAGCATGGGATCACTCCTTGCTAGACTCATTTATAAGGATATATTAAAAGCTGTTACCATACCTTTATCGTTACCTACTCGAAGCTTTTAATGCGCCTTTTAAATTCAAATTTATACTCGATATATGAAAAAAACGCCGAACACATGTCGGCGTTTTACTAACGTTTTACTCTTGTGTCATTTTTTCGTATTGTTCAGCAGTCATTAATGAGTCTACTTCTTTAACATCAGCAGGTTCGATAACAACCATCCATGCATTTTCGTATGGAGATTCATTAACAAATTCAGGACTGTCTTCTAATTCACTGTTAACTTCTACTACTTTTCCACTGATTGGTGCATAAAGCTCTGAAACTGTTTTAACAGATTCAACACTGCCAAATGGTTCGTTTGTTTTAATATCGTCGCCTACTTGAGGAAGTTCAACGAATACAATATCACCAAGCTCAGATTGAGCGAAGTGTGTAATACCGATGCGTGCTTTCCCATCTTCAACTTTAACCCATTCGTGTTCTTCAGAGTAGCGTAAATCTTTTGGTGTGCTCATTAATAACCCTCCAAATATGTAATATATTCAACTTCAGTTTGACATAATCTTTCCCTAAAAACAAGAACAGATATTACCGTTTCCAGTTCTCAATAAAATCCGATTCTTTATATCCCAATGTAACTTTTGAGCCATCTGTAACGAGAGGTCTCTTAATTAACATTCCGTCTGAAGATAGCAATTCAAATTGTTCATCGTCTGACATAGTTGGAAGATTATCTTTCAATCCAAGCTCACGGTATTTCATGCCACTTGTATTATAGAACTTCTTGAGTGACAGACCACTTGTCTCCACGATTTTTTTCAATTCTTCTATTGTTGGGGGTGTTTCTACAATATGTACATCATGATATTCTAACCCTTCTGCATCTAACCAAGCTTTTGCTTTTCGACATGTTCCACATTTAGGATATCCGTAATAGGTTATTGCCATCCTTCTTCAACCTCCTCGATTTAATTCATTTTACCAAAGAAAAATCCAAACGCCTCTTCAGAAGCGTTCGGATTTCTTAATTAAACGATATATTTTTCAGCATCAATTAATTTAACAGACGCTTCACGTTTTTTCGCGATCACGTTATAAGGAGTAGAACGTGTTAATTTACGAAGTGCAGATAGCATCATACGTAAGTTGTCACCTTCAACCGCTGCAATTAATGTTTCTTTCGCATCTTTTTCTATACATTCAAATGCTTCTTGACAGAAGATTTGTGTATATAAAAGTTTTTGGTTTGCTTTCTCAGCACCCACACGTTGGATGGCTTTTTCAGTACGAAGAACCGCTGATTCCATTGCGAATATGTTATTGACGATGTCCGCAATGTTTACTAGCACTTCTTGTTCTGTTTCAAGTTTTGTCCCATAACGTTGTGCAGCTAAACCAGCTGCTAATAATCCTATTTTTTTAGCATTTTGGACAAGCATTTTTTCTTGAGCTAATGGAGCATCTTCAATCTCTTCAGGCATCATCATTAACAACTCTTCTTGGAGTGCTTGAGCTTTTTGAAGAAGAGGTAGCTCTCCTTTCATTGCTTTACGCAAGAAAGTTCCTGGTACTAGTAGACGATTAATTTCATTTGTTCCTTCAAAAATACGGTTAATACGAGAATCACGGTAGATGCGCTCTACTTCGTACTCTTGCATGAAACCATAACCACCGTGTAATTGCACTGCTTCATCAGCAATATAATCTAAAACTTCTGTACCGAAGACTTTGTTGATTGAACATTCAATTGCATATTCTGCAATCGATGCTGCAATTGCTTTTCCGTCTTTTTGCTCATCTGTACTCAATTGACTCATACGATCTTCAAAGTAACCTACAGTGCGATAAATTAAACTTTCTGAAGCATAAAGTCTTGAAGCCATTGTCGCTAATTTTTCTTTTGTTAAATTGAAAGAAGAAATTGGCGTTTTAAATTGTTGACGTTGATTTGTATATGCTACCGCTAATTCAAATGCACGTTTTGAAGCACCTACTGTACCTACTCCTAATTTATAACGACCAATGTTTAAGATGTTGAATGCAATGACGTGACCACGACCAACTTCACCAAGTAAGTTTTCAGCAGGTACTTGAGCGTCTTGAAGAATTAATGTACGAGTTGAAGAAGATTTGATTCCCATCTTCTTCTCTTCAGCACCTACTGACACACCGGAGAATTCACGTTCAACGATGAAAGCAGAGAATTTGTCTCCATCAATCTTTGCATACACAACGAAAACATCAGCAAAACCTGCATTGGTAATCCATTGTTTTTCACCATTTAATACGTAATGCGTGCCTTCTGCATTTAGTTTAGCAGTCGTTTTAGCACCTAATGCATCTGACCCTGAACCTGGCTCTGTTAATGCGTACGCCGCGATTAACTCACCTGTAGCAAGCTTCGGTAAATACTTTTGCTTTTGATCTTCATTACCAAAAAGAACGATTGGTAATGAACCAATACCTACATGTGCACCATGAGTAATGGAGAATCCACCTGCGCGAGACATTTTTTCGGCAATTAGAGCTGAAGAAACTTTATCTAAGGCAAGACCACCATATTCTTCTGGAACGTCTGCACCTAGTAAACCGATATCTCCTGCAGATTTTAAGAGTTTTACAGAATGTTCAAATTCATGATTTTCCAGTTTGTCAAGAACCGGTACAACTTCTGATAATACGAAGTCTTCCGTTGTTTTTGCAATCATTTTATGCTCATCTGTAAAGTCTTCTGGTGTAAATACACGGTCTAATGTTACGTCTTCAACTAAGAAACTTCCGCCTTTAATCATGTTAGCGATTGTGTTTGTCATGTTTATTTTCCTCCTGTTTTTTTAATCTATATTTGTAGAACTTTTTGTTTTACTTTTTGTTAGGCTCTATTAATCTATACTTTTGATCTCCGTTACAACGCCCTTCATGTTTCGAAGCTAGCGTAGCGATGCAACTCACTTCCATGTTTCGAAGCTAGCAAAGCGATGCAGAAACAGAAACAGGCGGACGCTGTCCGCGGGCAGTCCGTGAGTCTTGGCGCTCGCCCTAGGAAAGTGTAGCTGTTTTGCGGAATATCAAAATCAATATTTAACATAGCTTTTTATTAAAGTATTTCAAATACGCCTGCTGCACCCATGCCCCCACCAATACACATCGTGACGACACCGAACTGCTTACCTTGACGTTTTAATTCATGGATCATTTTTAACGTTAAAATCGAACCTGTGGCACCAAGTGGATGGCCAAGTGCAATTGCACCACCATTGACATTCACTTTATTGATGTCAATTCCTAAATGGCGAACTACTTGAATGGATTGGGAAGCAAATGCTTCATTCAATTCCCATAAGTCAATGTCTTCAATAGATAGTCCTGCAATTTTTAACGCCTTTGGTATTGCTACAATAGGTCCTATTCCCATAATTTCTGGAGGTACGCCGCCTACAGCAAATGACAGGAATTTGGCCATTGGTTTCAACCCTTGAGCAGTCGCAACTTCACGATCCATGACAAGCACAGCACCTGCACCGTCAGACGTTTGAGATGCATTACCTGCAGTTACAGTACCGCGTGCGTTAAAAGCTGGACGAAGTTTTGCGAGTGTCTCCATGTTCGTGCCGACACGAACACCTTCATCCATATCAAACATAAATTTCTTTTCTTGCGCTTTATGATTTTCATCAAGATAACGTTTCAACACTTCCACTGGTACAATTTCATCTTTGTATTTTCCAGATGCAATGGCTGCTGCTGCTAGTTCATGTGATCGAACTGCAAATGCGTCTTGATCTTCACGTGTGATACCATATTTCACTGCAACTTGTTCAGCTGTATGACCCATACCCATATAGTATTGTGGAGCAGTTTCTGCTAATGTTGCGTTTGGTCGAATGGTATTCCCCATCATTGGCACCATACTCATAGACTCAACGCCACCTGCAATAATTGCTTGTGAGTGGCCGAGCATAATACGTTCTGCTGCATATGCAATTGATTGAAGGCCAGATGAACAGAATCTGTTGACTGTAATAGCAGGTGTAGTATCTGGTAAACCTGCAAGTGCCCCGATATTACGCGCAACATTCATTCCTTGTTCGGCTTCAGGCATTGCACAACCTAAAATTAAATCGTCTATTGGACCATCGTAGCCACCCGCTCGTTTTAACGTTTCTTTTACTACTAATGCACCAAAATCATCTGGTCTCACTGTTGCAAGGGAGCCTTTTTTCGCTTTCCCTACAGGTGTTCTGGCACCTGCTACTATTACTGCTTCGCGCATAAGTTCTCCTCCTCTTTACCACACGTAACATTAGTTACGAAGTGGCTTTCCTTTCACCAACATGTTTTGCATTCTGGCTTGAGATTTTGATTCAGCTACTAAACTTAAGAATGCTTCACGCTCTAAATCGAGCAAATATTGTTCGTCAACTAACGTGCCATATGGGACTTTTCCGCCCGCAATTACATAAGCTAATTTCTTCGCGATTTTCAAATCATGCTCACTAATGAATCCTGATAAGAACATCCCTTCAGCTCCAAGTAATAGAGTGGCATAACCTGATTCACCTGTTACGGGTACTTTTTCACGAAGTGGTGCTTTGTAGTTATTTTCATATAAAGAAAGCGCTGCTTGTTTCGCATCATAGATTAAGTGATCAGCATTAACACTAATACCATCAACAAAGTTTAAGAAATTATTTTCACGTCCTTCTTCACCTGAAGTCGATACTTTAGCCGTGGCAATCGTTTCAAACACTTTATTTGCCACATATTGATAATCAATGTGTACGCCATTTGGTAAGCCTTTTAAATGTTTCATATATAATTCTTTATTCCCACCACCACCAGGAATCAGGCCAACTCCAACTTCTACTAATCCCATATAGGTTTCATGAGAAGCTTGAATATGTGCAGCAGGTAAACAAACTTCTGCTCCGCCTCCTAGTGTCATACCGAAAGGTGCTGCTACTACTGGTTTTGGGCTATATTTAATTTTCAGCATCGCGTTTTGGAATGAACGAACAACAAAATCAAGTTCAAAAATATTATCATCTTGTGCTTCCATTAAAATCATGCCTAGGTTCGCGCCAACACAGAAATTTTTTCCTTGGTTTCCAATAACAAGACCTTTAAAATTCTTCTCAACTTCATCCACTGCAAAGTTAATCATTTGAATAATATCGAGTCCAATGGCATTAGACTGTGAATGGAATTCAAGTAATGCAATACCATCCCCTAAATCTATTAAACTAGCTCCAGAATTTTTCTTGATTACTCCGTGTTTTTTCTTAAATTGTTTCAAGTTCATTACTTTTTCATTCGTTGGAACTGCTGCGTAATCTTGACCATTGAAAAAATACGTCTCAGCATTGTCTTCTTTATAGAAGGAATCAAATCCTTGGTCGAGTAAATTTTGTGCGAAAGCTGGAATTTCTAAGCCTTCCGCTTTCATTTTTTCGACTGATTCTTTTACGCCAATGGCATCCCATATTTCAAATGGACCCTGCTCCCAACCGAAGCCCCACTTCATTGCATTGTCAATTGCCACAATATCATCAGCAATTTCGCCATGTAATTTTGCAGAGTACGCAAGCGTAGGTGCTAGAATGCTCCAAAGTAATTCACCCGTACGATCTTTTGCATATGTTAACGTTTTCACTTTTACAGCAAGACCTTTTTGTTGTTTTGCCATTTCCAGTGAAGGTGTTTTTAATTTTTTCACAGGCTCGTATTCCATCGTTTCAGGATTTAATTCGAGTATTTCTTTCCCATTTTTAACGAAGAACCCTTGCCCAGATTTTGCTCCTAACCAACCATTTTCAAGCATTTTGGTAATCATCGATGGCAATTCAAACACTTTTTGTTCGTCACCAGTTGTTTGATCAAATACATTTTTTGCTACGTGTCCAAACGTATCAAGACCAACGACATCAAGAGTACGGAAAGTTGCAGATTTAGGACGTCCAATAGCAGGACCCGTGACCGAATCAACTTCACCCACCGAATAACCTCTAGCTAACATTTCACGAAGTGTGACAAGAAGGCCATACGTTCCAATACGGTTGGCAATAAAGTTTGGTGTATCTTTCGCTATTACAACACCTTTTCCAAGGCGGTCTTCTCCGAATTCTTTCATGAATTCAATTACTTCTGTCGATGTTGTAGTTGCTGGAATCACTTCAAGCAATTTCAAATAACGTGGTGGATTGAAGAAATGTGTACCAAGGAAGTGTTTTTGGAAATCTTCCGAGCGTCCTTCAGCCATTGCGTTAATGCTAATACCTGATGTGTTAGAACTGACGATAGTTCCCGTCTTGCGAACTGCGTCAATTTTTTCGTAAAGACCTTTTTTAATCTCCAGATTCTCTACAATTACTTCAATAATCCAATCAACATCTTTTAATTTATCTAAGTCGTCTTCAAAGTTTCCAGCCGTCAATAAGGCAAGATTTTTCTTTGACGCTAATGGTGCAGGCTTTTGCTTAAGTAGTTTGTCTAAAGCTCCTTGTGCAATTTGGTTGCGAGCTTTTGAGTTTGCTTTGTCCTCATCTGATAAATTGCGAGGTACCATATCAAGCAATAATGTAGGAATCCCGATATTTGCTAAGTGAGCTGCAATACCTGAACCCATCACACCAGAACCTAAAACTGCAGCTTTTTTAATTTGATAAGTCACGTGCAAAGCCTCCTTTATTTTTTTGAATGAATACTCATTCATTTTTTAGTCAAAAAAAATAGAAACAACCTCTATAACAATTAGTCTATTTCATTATCGCCTTTTTCGCAATATTTAAATGATAATGTGAAATGATTTTTTGAATGAAAAATAGTTTTTGTCAGACATCAATTTAACTTCCCGTCATAGGCATTATATGATTTTTTTTTGACGAGTGTGAAGTTATTCTCTGTTTGACGGACAAAGGATTAAATAGCTTCAGACACATAACTTATATTATTCCCAACATGTTAGTGATATGTCTTTTCTTTATAGAAGGAAATAAATTTTATGTGTTTTTCCTAAAAATTGCAGAAAGTTGTGTATATAATATTTAACTCTTCTCACACTAAATAGAGAAATCTTAAGGAGGAACAGTAAATGAACTTGTTTTCACAACCAAAAGAGCAGCAAATGGTTTTCCCAGAACCACCAAAAATGGTTTCAACAAAAGATTTCAGCTATTTCAAGGATATGATGTCCTGGAATTTATTGGCTGCAAAAAAAATGAATTGGGCTGCTGAAAATTGTCAGCTTCCAGATTTAAAAAAGGAATTTGAAGCAGCTGAACAAATGCATAGCAATCATTATGATGAATTACTGAAGCTTTTAAAACAAAATGAAGGAGGATCAGTTTCGTGAATCAACAAACCGTAAAAAATCCAGAAACACCTTATGCTGAAACACCACAACTAAATGATCGCGACATTCTAAATGATGCGCTTTCTACAGAAAAATCTTTATGCGGATCTTATGCAACGGCAATGCACGAAGCTAGCCATGACGCTTTGTACCAAATTATTTTCACACAATTAAGAAATACTTCTAAACAACAACGAAGTTTTTATGACTTACTATTCACTCATGGATGGTATACACTCACTCCGGCTGACCCACAAGAAATCAAACAAGTGACACAACAATTCCAAGAGTACAAACAACAGCTACAATAATAATACAATTTGCTATCCGTCTGAAGTGAAACGGTGTAAACTGTTCCTATAGCACATTAGGAGGAACAGACATGAACTCAATTACTACTACTGAACAATTTAATGATATTATTTCTTCAGATAAAGAAGTCATCGTGAAATTCACTGCAGGATGGTGTCCTGATTGTACACGTATGGATATGTTCATCGACCCAATTATTGAAGAATACAAGCAATATACATGGTATGAAGTAAATCGCGATGAGCTGCCTGAAATCGCTGAACAATATGATGTTATGGGGATTCCAAGTCTTTTAATTTATCAGAACAACGAGAAAAAAGCTCATTTGCATAGTGCAAACGCAAAATCACCTGATCAAGTAACTGAATTTCTTCAAAGCCAAAAAGGATAGACCATGTGTCTGTCCTTTTTTTTTGCTATACTAAATGAAAATAGCAACTATCGGAGTGGACAAAGATGTCACAAGAAATAGAAGTAAAGCAATTAAAAGACAAGATTAAGTATTACGAAAATATTATTAATAATATGTCTGCCCCCGTCATTCCTTCAGTGGTACCTGGCACAATATTGATACCTATTGCAGGATATATGTTTAAAGAACGTTTTGACATGATACAAACTAAAGCTCTTCAATATGCAGGAGATAACCGTGATACTGAGCAAGCAATTTTCGACTTTACCGGTGTCTCCGTTGAAGATGTTGCATCATTTGACTATAATGATTTAGCTACTGAGATTTTTAAATTAAACAGTTCGCTAAAACTGATGGGCATCCGTCCAATGTACGTTGGATTTAATCCTCGTTTCGTTCGTGAAATTGTTCATGCAGGTATTCATGTAGAAATTGAAACATATGTAAGTTTTCGTGCAGCTCTTAAACGTTTATTACAAGAAAGCAACCAGTCACTTCACACTATTCGGTGAATACTGATTGCTTTTTATTTTGGATAAAACCTAATTAATGGATATTCTTTCTTCTTACTTTTCCTTACTTCATATGCTTCAAATCTATTAAAAACTTCTAGTACCTTATTACTTGAAAATTAGTTTAATATACTTTACATTTGAATTAGTACTTTTTTGTAATGATTATAAATAAGGAGTGGAAATGATGAAAAAACATTTAACAACCAACCAAGGAGTGCCGATTGGTGATAATCAAAATTCACGCACAGCCGGTGAACGCGGACCAACACTTATGGAGGATTATCAATTAATAGAAAAATTAGCTCATTTTGACCGTGAACGTGTGCCAGAACGTGTTGTTCATGCTCGTGGTGCAGCTGCACATGGTAAATTTGTTTTGAAAAATAGTATGAAAAAATATACTCGAGCTGCATTCTTACAAAATGAAGGACAAGAAACTCCATTGTTCGCTCGCTTCTCAACAGTAATTCACGGACTCCACTCTCCTGAGACGGCTCGTGACCCACGTGGCTTCTCTGTGAAATTTTATACAGAAGAAGGCAACTATGATTTTGTTGGTAATAATTTGCCCGTATTCTTTATCCGAGATGCAATTAAATTCCCAGACGTAATTCATTCATTAAAACCAGATCCACGCACAAATCTTCAAGATGCTGCACGTCTTTTTGATTTCATGGGCTTATCCCCTGAATCGACAAATATGTTAATTCACTTATTTACAGATGAAGGAATTCCACAAGATTACCGTCACCTACGTGGTTCTTCTGTCCATTCGTTCAAATGGATTTCAGCAGAAGGAAAAACTACATATGTGAAACTACGTTGGGTGCCTAAACAAGGCGTGAAAAACTTATCAATCGAAGAAGCGGCTGAACAGCAAGGAAAAGATTTCAGTCATGCAACGCGTGATTTATATGAAGCAATTGAGCGTGGAGACTATCCAGAATGGGATTTATTTGTTCAAACTTTGAAACCTGAAGACATGGATAACTTTGACTTTGATCCACTTGACTCTACGAAAGATTGGTTAGAGAAAGACTTCCCTTATGAGTTGGTCGGAACAATGACTTTAAATCGAAATGTAGACAACTTCTTTGCAGAAACAGAATCAGTTGGATTCAATCCAGGTGTTCTAGTACCGGGTATACAACCATCTGAAGATAAAATGTTGCAAGGTCGTTTGTTCTCTTACTCAGATACACAACGCTACCGTATTGGTGCAAACTACTTACAGTTGCCAATAAATGCACCAAAATGTCCATTCTCAAATAACCAACGTGACGGCGCTATGCCATTTAGACAACAAACGTCTCGCGTAAATTACGAACCAAATAGTTTCGACTCAGAACCAAAAGAAGTGCCTGAATTCAAAGAATTTGATCAACCAATTTCAGGAGTTGCGGGTAAAAACGCAATCGAAAAAACAAATAACTTCGGTCAAGCTGGTGAAATTTATAGAAGTTATGATGAATCGACAAAACAAGCATTAATTAAAAACTTACTTGATCAGTTCTCTGGCATTGAAAATCGCGATATCGTAGGTCGAGCGATTGCAAACTTCCACAGAGCAGATGAATCATTAGGACATGCATTAGCTGAAGGTGCAAACGTTGAAGTTCATCTATATTTATAAAATTAATAACTAAATAGATGTTTACTTTCCTATTTTAGATTTGATATTAAAAGAGTTTTTCCGTACTGTTAAAACAGATGGAAAAACTCTTTTTTATATTTTGCTCTTACTAATATTTACTTACTTTTCCTTAAGAGGTGAATTCATGCGTACGCAATTAGACGTTAAAGGTCTTTCTCAATACGACAAATCCATAAAATCCAATTATCAACCTTCTGCTTGTGGGCCTGTGACTACTTTGACCATCCTACGCTACTGGATGCCAAACGCTTGCCCATACAATACCAATCAATTATACGAGTTACTTGGAAGTACTCGTATTGGTTTATTTACTTGGCTATTAAAGCGTAATTTGCGGAAGATTCTTGGGCCTACTTGGGAAGTAAATACATGTTCAATAGATGACGCAAAATCTGAACTTCTTGAAGGACGTCCTGTAGCATGCAAATTTGATCGCTATTTTTCTTTCCACTGGTTTGGCACATATGAATTTGCCTACCACTGGGTTCCGCTCATAGGATTTGAAGAAAATGAAAACGGCTTAACGCTGATTCTCCATGATAATGGTGGAAGAAATCGCGAAAGCCGCATTCGAAAGGTTTCATATGAAAAGAATCAGGAGATTTTAACGTTTGTCAAAATTGTCCCACATAGTCTGAATTCCTAACGTTAAATAGGATACAAAGACCGTGCATATCTACTTGTAATACCAAATCCAGCTTGATCAAGTTGTAGCATTAGTTCATTACTGTAAGAAGGAATGAGTAGCTGGTCCAGTTCAATTGGTAATTCCATCTCACAATGAATCGTCGCTAGTTTTTTTGACAAACGTAACATGTCCATATTCTCTTGAATCTTCTTTTGTTGGCCTGGTTTCAATTCGTGTAGTGAATCAATTACGCCTTCAACCGAACCGTAATTTTGAATCAATTGGAGCGCACTTTTAGGACCGATCCCTTTTACTCCCGGGTACCCATCACTCGAATCCCCCATGAATGCTTTCACATCTGCAAAAACAGATGGTTCGATTTGATATTCTTCTAAAAATCGATCATACGTATATTCATCATAAATGGTATACCCTTTTTTGGTGAAAGCGATTTTAGTTGTTGGGGAAAGCAATTGCAATAAATCTTTATCTCCGCTAACGATCGTAATATTCGCTTCGTCCTGCCATTTGCATACCATAGAACCGATTAAATCATCCGCTTCCATTCCAACTTCCCCAAAATTTTGCCACCCTAGCATTTTAGATATATCTTTTGCCATATCAAATTGAGGAATCATTTCTTCAGGAGGAGCTGGTCTATTAGATTTATAACCATCAAACAAATCATTACGGAATGTATGCATACCCATATCCCAACAAATAGCCATATGAGTTGGTTGCATCATTTGCTTTGCTGATAATACGTGACGCGCAAATCCTTGAACACCATTTGTAGGTACCCCATGTTCGTTACGAAAATATTGATTAAATACAGATGTTGCAAAAAATGATCGGAATAGCAACGCCATTCCATCGACTAATAAAATATGTGGTTTTTCAGTGGATTGCATGTAATCTCCTCTTTCTTCTATTGTTTTCACAAAGGTATATCGCCATTTAAATGACAGAGAATTATTTTCATGTGATCCTCTTAATTATTAACCTTCTATTATTATAGCAAATAAAGCGATAAAATTTCGGAAAACATCGATTTACAAAGGCTTGATTAGTGTTGGATTCGGGTAAAGTAAGGGAATTAGATGAGAATGGGGATGCCTAAAATGGTTATACATCATGGGTCACTATATTGGCCAACCACTTACCCTAAACAAGGATCTAGAAAAGTTCCCGAACGATTATCTTTTTATGATGTAGTCATTGTTGGCGGAGGAATGTCCGGTTCTTTATCTGCTCTCGCGTTAGTCGAAGCGGGACTGAGTGTCGCAATACTTGATAAACGTCAAATGGCTACAGGAAGTACGATGGCAAACACTGGACTTCTTCAATATTCAATTGACATTATGCTTCATGAATTGATTGATCAAATTGGAGAATGTGAAGCTGTGCGGTTTTATCAAATTTGCTGTCCAACCAAAGATAAGCACTACTATTTGCTCGGCTATGGAGGAAACGGGACAGTCTATAGCATGTTGGGGTCCCACATTCTCCGTAATCTAATAATTTACGGTGATCACCCTGATGCAGACCTCGTAACATTGGATCGAAAATATGGAGTTAAATAAAGAAAAATGCTGTTTAATGCAGTGTTTTTCACGTTTCATTAATTGTTTTGTTTGACTATACACTATTATAACTCTCAAATAATTTTTGCTAATTCATCCCGTGTACTCGGCAATTTGTTTTTAACCTTATCATTGCTCCAAGGTTCTTCTGTGTAAAAACTAGCAAAAGATTGATTTTCATATCTTGGTACAACGTGCATATGGTAATGGGACAATTCATCAATTTTCCCGCCGTTTTGACAGATGGAAATACCATCTGGATTATATGTTTTTTTATAGCCTTTGAAACTAGTTGAGAAGCCTTCATTACTGCATTGGCACTGAATCAAATTCATCTACATAACCAAAATGCTTCTTAGGTAAAATTAATGTGTGCCCTTCGTTAAAAGGGTCGTGGTCTAAAAAACAACAAACATAATCATTTTCATAAACCACATGAACGAATGCCTCTTTATTTGCCAATGCACATCCTAAACAATCCGAACTCTTTTGTGTATAATCCGTTTTCACATAGCTCGCCTCTTTGAAATCATATAGGAATACTTTTTGTAATATAAACATCATTTTATCCCAATAATACTGCCATATATTATCTATTAAAATAACACTTCAATTCGCAATGCTTTCTGTGGCAGAAAACAAAAGAATTGAAGTGCTATTTTTGAGGTCATCCGCTTGATTTTTGTGCTACAACTATAGTGTTTTTATTGAAATGATAATGTAATTTTAGTTGAATAACTGGCAATGCCTGTTTCATTCTTCAAATGAGTACTAATGCGTTCAATATCAGTGCTAAAAATCCGATCCTCTACCATTGATGGTGTGAATGAACGGAATTCATCCCATTTATCTTGTAGAGATGGAGACATTTTTTCTTTTCCACGATATTCTGTTCCTTGAAGCGCACAAAAAGCTTCTATTGCCAACACGCGTCGTGCATTTTGAATCATCATTCCAGCGTGACGAGCACCAATTGTTCCCATACTTACATGGTCTTCTTGATTGGCTGACGATGGAATTGAATCCACAGATGCTGGATGTGCTAACGTTTTATTCTCAGAAACTAAACTAGCAGCTGCATATTGCAGAATCATAGCACCTGATTGAAGTCCTGGTTGTGGACTAAGGAAAGGTGGCAATCCTTCGTTTAATTGTGGATTTACTAATCGTTCGATTCGTCGTTCCGAAACATTCGCAAGCTCTGCGACTGCTAATTTTAGAAAGTCCATCGCAAAAGCAATAGGCTGGCCATGGAAGTTGCCACCAGAAATAATGACGTCTCCATCTTCAAAAATCAGTGGATTATCTGTTGCTGCATTCATTTCAATTTCCAATTTCTCTTTTACATAGCCAAGGACTTGCCAGCTCGCACCGTGTATTTGAGGAATGCATCGTAGTGAATATGCGTCTTGCACTCGTTTCTCCCCTTGTTTTGTCACGAGTTTACTGCCTTCTAGCCACTCAAGCATTCTTCTAGCTACATCAACTTGTTCAACGTAACCACGCGCTTGATGAACAGCGGGATGAAAAGCATCTGTAATGCCATGTAATGCTTCCATAGTCATTGCTGCAATCCATTCACTTTGATAAGCAAGTGTCTCAGCTTCCAACCAATTCACCACGCCTTGAGCTGTCATCGCTTGTGTTCCGTTTATTAGTGCTAAACCTTCTTTAGCTTCTAATACAAGTGGATCCATACCACGAGTTGCCCACACTTCCGAAGCAGCCACGTGTTGACCTTTGTTCCATACAAATCCTTCGCCGACTAAAACAAGCGCTAAGTGTGACAAAGGAGCCAAATCACCAGAAGCCCCAAGAGATCCTTGAGAAGGGATTACTGGATGAATCTGATGGTTAACCATATATGCTAAACGCTCTAATACCTCAACTCGTATTCCTGAAAAGCCTTTCAATAATGCATTTAATCGTAGAACGACCATGGCGCGAGATACATGTTCTTCAAAAGGCTCACCAATCCCACATGCATGTGAACGAATTAAATGAAGTTGTAATGCACGAACATCTTCTTCATTAATACTGACATCGCTAAATTTTCCAAATCCCGTATTAATCCCATAAACTGTTTTACCTTCTCTTACGATTCTGTCCACAGCTTCACGGCTTTTTTGAACACGAACTAATGCATTTTTATCTAAATCTATTTTTTCTTGTTGAAATAAAATGGATCGCATTTCTTCTAAATGTAAATTCTCACCTGTTAATAAAATCATATTAAACACCCCTCTGTCTCGAGTATAAGTGCGTCATATTATAAGTTCAATTGTTTTCTTCCAAATTCTAACAAGATACAGTGGTAGTGTATCAGCGTGCAAAAGTGTTAATATAGAAAATATTCACAATTATTAAAAGGGGGATTCTTATGAATTGGCAATCTATGTTTCATTATCATCAGTGGGCAACTCAAAAACTACTCAATCACGTAGAATCAAAAGACGAAGCTATTTTTCACCAGGTAGCAAAGAATTCATTTAAAACGATTAGTGAAACCTATTCACATGTTTTAAGTGTGGACTACCTGTGGTTCAAAAGATTGACTGGAATTGAGAAGCCTGAATGGAAAGAATTCGACGTAAGCACGGTGTCAGTCACAAAAGAAGGTTTTGCACAGTTACATGAAGAGATGAAACAATTTTTTGAAACCCTGACAAATGAGCAATGGAAAGAAACTCTGAACTTTACGAATATTAAAGGCGATCCGTTTTCCAATACAAGAGAAGAAATGTTCTTTACCTTCATTAATCACTCTTCCTATCATCGTGGTCAAGTGACCTCGTTCTTAAGACAATTTGACTTGGAAGGAATACCCGTTGATTATATTTATTTTGCAAATGAAACTCAAAGCTAATAGATGGAGGTAATCCCCTTGTCCTTTCCTGTACTAGAGACTAATAGACTTCGATTGATCGAGTTGAATCCAACGCACGCTGACCATCTTTTCAATCAGTTTTCCCGAAAAGATGTAACGCGGTACTACGGTATGGATCCCCTCATTACATTGGAACAAGCAGAAAAAATGATTACTAATATGAATAATGGCTACAAGGAAAAACGCTCCGCACGTTGGGGCATTCAACTTAAAGAAACGGACGAATTGGCTGGAACCATTGGGTTGAACAGCCTTCAGCTATGGAGCAAAAAATGTGAAGTCGGATACGACCTGCATCCAGATTTCTGGGGCAACGGGTATATTAAAGAAGCATTAGAAGAAGTCTTGGGCTATTGCTTTGAAACACTCATGCTATCTCGTGTGGGAGCAGTTACATTTCCAGAAAATGAAGCGTCATGGAAGTTGTTGTTGAAGGTAGGGTTTGAAAAAGAAGGACTGCTAAGGAATTATTTATACCAAGGCGGAGAAAATCACAATGCTTTGGTTTTTTCGATTACGAAAGAAGTATGGAATCAACTTCATTCATAAATGGAAAAGAGGATGCACCAACTTTGGTGCATCCTCTTTCATCATTTGTTAGGATTTTTCAATTCTACCTTAACATCACCTTCTATGAAATTTGGATATGCAAGTAATTTCAAATGTAGAGGATTTTTAGAGTCTGACAGGTTTCCAGTTCGCTTCGGACGCTTTACCTGCTGCACAATAATCTAGAGAATAAAGAGGATGGGCTTGTGACTGCGTCACTCGACCACCTCTCTTTTTGTAGATTATCCTGCGGCGGGTGTGCATCCTTCGCTCCCTTGCAACCTGGAAGGACACAGTAATTTTGGTTTGGTTTACTACAGAATTGAAGGCTTCTTTAAGTAGATGTTCGGCCGAAGATGCTATTTCGGCCTCTACCTGCTTTTTTTATTTCGCCTAATTTAAAGAATGCGAAACATCCAGGATTCGTACATGATAAAACCTCAACCATTCTAAACATCATAAAGGATTGAGGTTTTATCTTATGGTTTCTTTTTTTAAGGTTGCACCACCGTCATATAACGTGGTTTTGTTGTGATCTTTAGTCCCGTTTCAATTTCTTCCATCTCTGCGATCACTTTATATTTCCCACTAGGTAGATCAGCAGATGGAGTCCATTTTATATAAGCAGTCTCTGTATTCGCTTCTTTATAAGTATGAACCACTTTTCCTTCAGGATCTTGGATTGTAATGGTCCAGTTCAATTTTTTCAAGCCAATTCCCAAAATATGACCTGGCTCCTTTTGCGTTATTGGTCTAGCCCATACATCCCACGCTGAAAGGAATAAAAACTCATTTAAATACGAGTGATCTCCGTATATTTCAAAAGTGACATTACCTGCCCAGTCAAATGGCACTACGATTACACTTTTCGGTTCTGTATTTACTATTAAGGACGATTGTGTTGCAGAAATAGGTTTATAAATGCCATCGACATAAACCATCGATTTTGTTAAGCCGCTCCCCCCTGCATTATCCTTCATGTCCCAACTAATCAGATACTTATTTTCTGGTGTTTTGTTGACTTGAATATTTTCTACTTTTGGTGCAACAGAATCTACACTAATTGGGAGCTTAATCGTTTGTGGTCGTGCTCCTTCATAATCTAATGTGCTCTCTATAATAAATTGATACTTTCCGTCCGGAACGTATTTTCCATCCTCTGATTTCAAATCCCATCCATATCCAGGATTAAAGTACTCGCTTCTTGTCATTACATTTTTTCTGAATTTCCATGGTTCTCCTGTTATAGTACCTTGACTGTAATCTCCAAGATAACGAACTCGATTACCTGATGCATCTTCAATGTACATTTGCACCAGTTTTACATTGCGCAAGGTGGTAAACATCGAATAAACACCTTGATTCGCAGCATGTGGAGAGTTGGCCATTCTTTCTTCTGCGAATGTTTTGGTCACTTTATCATAACCAAGTGCTATAGCTGGTTTGCCAAGCCAATTTTTATTACCATAGTATGGAAATAGAGCTGTTTCTTGTAAAAACGCATTTTTGTCCCACATCGGTGCATCTAAGTTCTGAGGTTGATCCCAGTCTCCATAAAAGGCCATATACGGAATAGTTAAAGACGGAATCGAAGCTTGATCTCCATTTTTCGGAACAAAGCGAACAAATCCTTCAACAAATATATTTTTCTTCAATCCATCTGGAAGTTTAATATCCACCTCTAAATCTTGCAGATGACCTTTTTTCACGGTAAAGGTGGCAGGTGTTTTGTCGCTAAAATCTTTTCCGTTGATTTTCGCTGTTGCTCCTTCGACCCGCTTACTTGTTAGCTTTAGCACTTCCATCGTTTTATCAATTTTCCCATCGCGATTTAAATCTAGATCTTTCTGCTCGGTATCATCGGTTAAAAGATCTAGATAAACATCATAGGTAATCTCTTCTTGAGAAGATTTACCAGTTAACGCCTCTAACTCCAGCATAAATTTTACTTTATCTTGCTTTATCTCTTTTAACTCCACAGCAGCTGCATTTTCTGGCTTAGCAAACTTATCTTTGACTAATACAGGTGTTTTTAGTGCATTAGCAATCTGCATCATCCCTGAGCCTTGTTTACGTGGTGAATATGGAATTTTACTTTCTGTTGTAGGGTCCATTAAGATTTGAGCTGTATTCATCAAAGCTGTTTTCGCTCGATAAATAGCATCTGAACCTCTCGTCACGCCTTTTTCATAGAGCGACTGTAACACTAGAGCTCCTGCACCCGCTACATGTGGCGAAGCCATCGAAGTTCCGCTATACGTGTCATATTTGTTATCCATGACAGTAGAATAAATCTTACCACCAGGTGCGGTGATTTCAGGCTTAAAATCAAGGGTATGTGGTGCTCCAATTGATGAGAATGCAGACATTGTTCCCTTGGTATTATTATCGATTAAAGTTCCTTTACCCACTTTAACCTTAATCTTTTCACCACTTTTCAAACGTTGAATTAAGTCCTTTCCTTCAGCAATCCCAGTACTAATTCCTGGAATATTGCCATAAGGTGAAAATAGTAATTTGGCATAATTTCCTAGTGTATCTAAAGGTACCATTATTACTCCTTTTGCTTGATTCTGTTGGGTAGGAGATTGTATGTATTGTTCACTACCCGCCCATTGTTGTTCTGCAACCACGATTTTGCCTTTTACATCTTTTCCAGCGAAATCCTCGGTCCTACCATAACCTACATAAACTAACTCAATCTCTTCACCTGGAGCAAAGACATCTGCCATTTGAACAGAACCTGCATGGCGTTTGTAAATAAGTGGTTTCCCATCTGGAAGAGTAAGTGTGTCCATATGGATTTTATCATTTTCATAAGAAGCTACTTGTAAAGCATATGGACTTGAACCAGGTGCTCCTACTACTCCAATATCAGGATTTTGAGCATAGGGTGGATGATTATAAGTGACGGATCCACTTTTGGTACTGTAAAATGCGTTTCCACCTGCTGCTACTACTAATACTCCTTGTTCTGTAGCAATACGAACTGCTTTTTGGATAGGATTGTTCTCATCCACAAAATCAGCATCAGACCCTAAGCTTAAGTTGATGACATCGGCATCCATTTCAACCGCATGATTGATTCCTGCTATGATATCGTCTGCAAATGCCCCATTCCAATAATCGGAAAATACTTTTTCCACTAGGATCTGCACATCGGGTGCAATCCCTTTTACCCCGTCGATTTCATCGGTTCCATTGGCCCCAATCGTTCCAGCTACATGCATTCCATGTGATGTAGCATATGGAAGAACATCTTGATCTCGGTCAGCCCAATCGTAACCAGCTGGTACTTTATCTGAATACCAGCGATCTTCTACAGCTGTTTCAGCTAATTTTTCTTGAATATTAGTAGAGTTCCACTTGGCTTTCGCTTTTCCTCTGTCAGACATAGTAAGATCTTGATGGCGATAGTCCACTCCGGTATCGACAACAGCAACCACCATCCCCTCACCATGGTAACCGAACTCTTCCCATACTTTTTTCGCTTGTACCATGGATTTACTAGTGCTCATCGTTTGTTGATAAGTCACTGCAATATGAACACTAGCCACTCCAGATAGTTTTTCGATTTCTTTGATATTTTTGAACTCTGTATCCATACTGAAGCCATTAATACCTGTTACAAAGTGATGTCGCTCTTTCACATTCCACTTTTTCGTTTCTTTCATCTCTTGGATTAATGATTTTTGAGCTTGCTTTAATTTTTTCTTTTCAGATTCATTTCCCTTGGCACTGTGTACAGGTTCTCCTGTCATTTCCACAATCACTCGTACAGAATCGTTAGGAGCATATTGAGTATCAACTGGCTTGTGGGCTTGGTCTACTGTCCCTGTTTCATCTGTAGTTGCTTCTGTTAAATTAGACTCAAATACTTGGTTGGTCAATTGTGACTCGGTTGATGTGTCATTCGTTTCCGCAAAAACTGTGATTGATGAAAGAAGTAAGGATGTTACAGCTGCAGTAGTCATCACTTTAAATGCCTTTAATTTACTCTTGGTCATTTACATCTCTCCTTTTTTTATTTATCTTTGAGTTTTATAATTATTTCACTACAATTATGAGTTTAGGAATTTAATAAAATTATGGAATAACGCATAATGCTAACCCTACTGAGTGAATAATTACACTACAAATTGTACATACAACATAAAAAACAGTAAATTGGGGGAATATAGCATAGTTCGATAGTAGTTCGATAGATTTATATGTAAAAAATCCCATAAAAAGATTGTCATTTAAAATAGAATTTTAAGTTATTATCAGGAAAAATATTTCTGATTTTGTCGAAATCAAAAATATTAGTGAGAGTATTTTCTCTTAAATTGGGGAAAATAAACATAATCGGTATAATTTTATGAAAATTCAAAAATATATTTTATTAAAATGTGGATAAAGAACTAGAAACGTATATGGTATTTTGGTCATGTATTCATTATGTAGATGGTGGAGTGTCTACGACGCTCATTATAAAAGCTAATAATGTAATTTGTTATAGCTTTACGTGCTTCAGCTCGGGTTTTAAATTTTGTACGATAAATCAATTCTTTCTTGATTGTGGCATGAAAAGACTCAATACAAGCATTTTCATAAGAATCACCTTTACGGCTCATGCTAATTTGAATGTCATGTTCAAGTAATTTATCAACGTAATCCGTCGAACAGTATTGAGCTCCACGATCTGAATGATGAATGGTGCGGCTAGCGCAAATGTTCGATAAACAACAGTATTGATTAACAATTCCAAATAAAAAAACCTGCTACTTTATAGTAGTAGGCAGGCTATTCATTCACAAATTGAATTTTTTCAGTTGCTTCCTTCATGGTTAAACTTTGAAAAGCATAGCGTTTTTTTAGTAGCTCTACATGTTCGAGTATGTCACGTAAAAAGTTGATATTTTCATCTATGTTTTTTCCGAAATTGTGAGGGTGCCACCAAAGATGATAAACTTCTCCTTTTTGAGCTGCATATGTGAGACTATTTTTTATACGTTTTAAACGGGATCGCTCCAACAGTTTAAGACTTCTACTGTAGGGACGAAGAAAACGGCTGGAAGGTAGGTTAACTATTGGTTCTTTATTGACTGTATTTAACTGATAAGTATGGTGCCCTGTTAAGTTCACGTAATGATCCACTAATCTTGCAGCTCTTTTCACTGGATGTTGTTGACTAAGGTTACTTGCTTCATATAGCCAATTTGTTTCATTTCCACGATAGCTCGTAACCCCGTGCTTTTTACATATTTCTAAATAACTCTGTTGCGTTTGATTTCGAGGGAAAATAAAGGAATGCATGTTAATACTTTTTTGATAAAACACATATTTTGCGGCCATCAGATCAGCTTCGAATTCTTCTGGCGATTGACCATCCTCTAAACAATAATAATGTGAAAAAGTATGTGTGCCGATTTCTTGATTAGGCGTATCCATTATTTTTTGGACTAAAGACGAACCAAAATGGTAAGGATCTAACTCTTCATTTTCCCCGACCTTATCCATCTTTTCGTATGGAGAGAATATCGGATGATTATAAGAAGGTTTTATATCAGGCAAGTTTGCTAGTAATTCGTCTTTATTATCAAAACATAATAAACCAACAATTCCCCAAGTTGAATGGACATCATAGGAGTTAAATAACTCTAATATTCGAGGGATTGCTTTTCTTGCACCTAGCAGTCGATCTCCATACTGTTCGAGAGAAAATACATCATGTACGCCCCAGTTCAATTCAAAATCAAGTGACACAAGTAAGGTTCCTGGTTGAGTCATCGATTTTTATAAGGAGAATTCATCTTTACTTTCCGAATCCACAAAACGAATTTCCCTATCCTATTATTTGATGCATAGCCGGAATATGCTTTCACAACTTCTCCTCCAAAGCCAATTTTAAATTGACGAATGTTTTCGTCATTCGTTAGGCTACCTAAATCGTAAATAGCATGACCATATTGTTTAAACCATAATATATTTTTCCAAAGTAAATATCGGCTTGCCAAACTATATAGACGTTTTATTTCGGGTACGTCGTTTTTCCGGAAATGAGAAGCAGAATAAAGTGTTAATGCTCGAATGCAATCAGTTAAATAAACCCGATAACAAAAAACCTCATCTTGATCGTTTAAAATTTTACTGATAATGAGTGCATTTTTGTCGCGTAGTAATTGTAAAGTTTTCAAGTGAAATGAATTACATTGATGTGTGTTTTTATCTTTAGCAAAATGATTGTAATATTGTTGGAATTTTAGTAACTCTTCATTGGATGGATGTTTTTCGATGAAATGTGTGAATGATTTGGTAGTAGCTTGCTTTATTTGACTGCGGTTTGATTTTTTCAATTTCCGAAAAAGGTCCTCTTCTGATAAGGTCAAATCGATTTGGTAGGTTTCTTGTTCTTGTAAAGTAGGAAGTGGACGAAGAGCATTTGTATAACTAATTATCGATGATTCTGGTTTACTTTCTGTGTTCTCAGCATAATAAATGTGTGTCATTTTCACATTCCAACTTTTTCGTAATAGGGTAATAATCAAGGTCACTCCTCAGGTGTGTCGATGGTTGAAATGTGTGTATTTGACTTGGTAAACATATGTGTTTTTTTAATCCTGTTAACGTGTTTGAACCCTAACTGATGTAAGTGTTTATTTACGATTTCATCTTTCTTCGATGTATATAGAAAAATATCTTTAGCTTTTTGTTCATTACGAAGGTATGAACAAATGTTTGTAAGGTTATGAAATTGCCACTCTCCTATAAAGACACTTTGTTTAGGCAGTGGTTGTAAATAACCAACTTCGTCAACTCGAATTAACTTCGGGTGAATCCAAAACATCGAAAACTTCGAATCACTATATGGGATAAACCCATTGTAAAATCGTTTGTTTATTCGCGATAGATTATGATGTCTTTTTTTAGCGTTCGGATAAACCAACTTTTCAAAATCGGCTAAGTTCTCATTTCCTTGGCTCTGTTTGTAAATATCTACTGTTTTTCTTGAGTATATCTTTCCTGCTAATTTCCCACAGGCTTGAACCCACTCTGTAAACTTAGCATTTTTAATAAAAGAATATTTACTACCGATGAATTCTCGTTTAAACAAAACAATTTTATAATTTTTTTTTAGCGTTTCTTTTATATGTCCTTTTCCTTTTGTCAGGAAAAAAATCATCTTCGATTGCCAACTATCAGTGGAAAAGATGAAGTTATTTGTATAATCAACTGCCGAATTCCATTCAAATTTATAAGGTTCATAGCCAATACTTAAATCGAATTTCTTAATTGCTTTATTAGGGCTGCTGACAATTAATTCTTTTTCTAATATTGTTCCTGGACCATAAATTCCATAATCGTCATCGTGGCCAATTACGTACCCAATGTATCTGCCTCTACACGATAAACCATATGAAAAAGCAATCATTTGATTATCTAAATATAAGCTCTCCACTTTTGCTTGCATGGGGCCTTCAGAAATATTAACTAAAGCACGATAAAAATTTTTGTGCTCATCATTTGTGAATCCACTAGTATCTAACTTATATCTCCAATGTCGATCATGTAGCGCAAATACTTCATCAATTTCATTTGGACTACTCGTCGATACTTTCACTTCGCCTAAATAACTAAGTCTTTTTTCTCTTCGATCGAGTCCATGTAGTTTTCTTCTTTTTTTCATATACGCTTCTAAATTAATAGATTCCATATTAATAAAAGGTGTTACTACTGAAAATACAGTAGGTGTACATTTCCGTTTGGCTAAGTATAAACTCAACATATTAGTTGTTGGACTACTTGATAATAATCCATGTAAATTGAAAATACAGTCCGGCATCTTTTCCAATAACCGATCGAAAACAAATTGAATCGTTTCTTCCCTGTCCTTATCATAGACAATGATGTCCATGTAATTCGCTTCACCACAGGCTATAAATTCAATCATGATGGTATTCCATTTACGAGTAAATTGAAAAGGAAAAAAGGCTATGACTTGATCGTTTTTTTCTACGACAATCATTTCAACTCTTCGCTTTTCGCCAATGTACCTCCACCAATTTTCTACCCATTTAAATTCGATAAAAGGATTATCATTGTTATTTTCTTCTAATATATGATCCCAGATTTTCTGAAAGGGCATCAATTGTTCCAATGAACGAATATGATAGAATTTCATTTTGTCCTCCCCTTATTAAATCTTAAGTTGATAAGTAGATATTGTTTCCTTCAATCCTTCTTGCAGTGAATACGAATTTTTCCATTCAAACTCTTTCTTTGCTTTTTCATTATCTAAAACACTTTGCTGAATCTCTCCTTGTCGCAAAGGATACTTAAGTGGGTCCATACTAATTCCAGCAAGTGAGGAGGTTATTGAAAAAAGATCGTTAATTGATGTTTCAGAACAAGAGCTAATATTATAAACCCCAGTTTTTGTACTTTCAATCGCTTTCATGCAAGCCGTCGCCACGTCTTTCACATATACAAAATCACGTGTCTGCTGACCACCATAAATTGCTATTTCCTCACCATTGATTAATTGGTTGATAAAAATTGATACAACACCCGCTTCACCTAGTGGATTTTGACGCGGACCGTAGACATTCGAAAAACGTAAGATACAAAAAGGTAGATCAAATAAACTTTCATATAGCTGGACGTATTGCTCACCAGCCCATTTTGAAAGAGCATAAAAGGATAATGGATTTACTGGAGATTTTTCATTGACTGGCAATTCTTCTGGATTACCATAGACAGCTGCTGACGAAGCCAACACGATCTTTTTGACATGATGAATTCTTGCATGCTCTAATATTCTTAAAGTTCCTAGTATATTTATTTCACCATCAGCAACAGGATCTTCTAAAGATTTCATTACAGATGCCTGCGCAGCTAAATGAATTACCATATCTGGCATCTCTATTTCGAATACCTTTTTCAAATGAATATCATTAATATCAACCTGATATACTTTGCAATCATCGGAGATATTATCAATGTTCCCAGAACTGAAATTATCCACTACAACAACTTCATAGTTGTGAGCTAGACACTCTTCCACAACATGTGAACCAATAAACCCTGCTCCCCCGGTAATAAGCACTTTCATTAAGTTTTCCCCTTTAGTAATTGATTTTGAACGACCGATTCATATACGTCCTTTGTCTCAATAAGCATTCTGTCAAATGTAAATTTCTCAAAAAATAACTCCCTGCTTCTGTGCCCCATCGATTCTCTTAGTGAAACATCGGTAATTAACTGGGTCAGCCGTCGAATAAGTGGTTGTTCTTTTCCTTTTGGAATTAAGAAACCATTATCTGAATCAATTACGGCTTCTTTCACACCACCAACGTCCGTTGCAATAATCGGTAGTCCAGCTTGCATCGCTTCCAAAATACTTAATGGCAACCCTTCATAATCAGATAACAAAACAAAGAGTTGTGATTTACTTAATGGAATCTCAATATTATTCATGTCACCATAAAACAAGACTCTATCGTGTAAATTGCGTTTTTCAACATAGCCACGAGCTTCGTCTAACTTTGTACCATCTCCTATGAATGATAATCGCCAAGGCAAATCACGTAATTTTTCACATGCTCGAATTAAGTTTAATTGCCTTTTGGGTACATCGAACCGAGCAACCATTAATATATCTACTAAGGCATTATTGCGATTAGGGTTCGTTATAGGCTTAAGAGGCAAGACACCATTATGTACGGTTTTCATTTTGTGCATAGGTAAGACCTGATTAGAGTCAGCAAGATGGCGATCATAATGAGAGACAGTAATCACTTGATCAGTTATCTTCCCTATCGCTTTTTCAATAGCTATATAAAATCTTCTTTTTTTAGGTGCAACTCCTTCGGTGAATGCCCATCCATGCGCAGTAAAAACAGTAGGTATACGAAGCGACCATGCAGCAACACGGCCAATCAAGCCAGCTTTTGATGAATGAGTAGCAACTACGTCCGGCTTTGTTTCTTTTAAAATCTTGCGAACTTCAAAGATGGCTTGTACATCGTAAAACGGATTGAGTTCCCTTTTTAAAGAAGGGCTTATGTAACAATGTACGTCTAATTTATG
Source organism: Paenisporosarcina sp. OV554 (assembly GCF_003058165.1). Classification (GTDB taxonomy): domain Bacteria; phylum Bacillota; class Bacilli; order Bacillales_A; family Planococcaceae; genus Paenisporosarcina. Next base: position 80,096 of record NZ_QBUC01000003.1, read on the forward strand.
ATTTGTAGACTTTCCTGCACCTGTAATGATAACGACTTCAGACCCCAAGGCTGCTAAATGGTTCGACAAATCACGAACGTGCACTTGAGCACCACCAATAGTGTCCATTCGAGTAATCACTTGTGCAATCTTCACCCGTCATCTCTCCTTTTTAGTGGTGCACACCAAGCAAGTGCTAAAATTAACCAAAAATGCCGCCAATGCAATGTATCGATGAACATACTATTGAATGTTAGTCCTATTAAAGAAGCACATATTATTAAAAAATATACTGCCGATTCATCGTATGATTGTTTATATGATTGAAATGCTTTGCGGATGCTAATACACAAAAAAAAGATAAATAATACAATGCTTATGATCCCATTTTCCGTAATGATTCGAGCATACAAACTGTGTGGAGCAATTTGAAAAACATATTCAGATTGCCCAGGTCCGATACCAAATGGATTTTTTAAGCCCATTAAAAAGGCTTCTTTTTGTGTTGAAAATCGAGACTCATCGTATCCTTGCAAGCTGAGTCTCGATTGAAATAGCTCTATCACAAATGGACTTTGAGCGAGCCAAACCAACACAGGAATAGATAAAACACCTAAACTGATGCTAGTTTTTAATCTTCTTCGGAATAGTTCTCGCTTGGTTAATAAAAAATAAATAAAAAAAGATATGACCAAGTTTCCCCAAGCTGCTCTAGAAAAACAAACGAAAATTGCAGTTAATAATAGTAAGAATGTAAATGAGTAAGCAATTTTTTTAAATATGGATGATTGTCCTTTTTCAAATAAACTAAAGGCATATAACGCTGGCACAATAAGAAATGGTCCGAAAACATTCGGATCTTTAAAAAATGCTTTTGCTCTTCCAAACATTAATAACGAATCACTAAAAGGAATGAGACCGAAATACGCGAGAATTCCAATGGAAGCTGCTAGAACTCCTGAAATTAAATAGCCGTTCATTATCACAGTTAATAGAGAGGTTTTTAAAATTTGACTTACTCCTACTACTACGAACCATGAAATCATTAAATAGCTTGTGATAGCTAGATAAGAAAGTGATCCGTGAACCTCGTTAGCAAATAAAAGTGAGATAAATTGGAAAATCAAAAATAGTAACATAACGATTAATGGGATGAAGACCTCTTGTGGAAATCTCACTAGGAAGAAAATCAACCCACAACATATAATCAGCACCATGAAAAAGTCATATGGAGAAGGCTCTATCAAAACGAATGAGCTATTGAGCATCATTAAAAACAATAGATGAATTAGCCATTTTGGCGCTCTCTCAGTCATGTTTAATTTCCTCCGACTTATATTCCTTTATCGTACTCCATGCAAATATCCCATGAATTATATAACCTGATGCACTCACTAAACTAATACATAATAGCGAGGTTGTCGGTGTAACAAAAAATTCTAAGGCCAAAAACAAAGAAACACAAATTAGTATAAATCGGATTAATTCACTTATAAATTGTTTTCCAAGTGCATTAAAAACGTAGAAATTAGCAGAAATCGGATTAATAATAATCTTCATAAAATATAAAACGGATAGAATTTGGATGAACTCAGCTGCTTGGATCCATTGTTCGCCAAAAACAATTTTAATGGCTAAAGGTGCACATAACGCTACAAGTCCAATAATAATTAAACCTATAACAATCATTTTTTTTACTGTGTCCCAAAAAAATTGCCGAAAATGTTCTTGTGAATTTCTTGCTGTCTGTGCTGCTTGAGATAAATAAACTTGTGAAGCTGAAAACCCTATTAAACCTTCAGGTATTGTTAAGATCTTTTGAGCAAGAAAAAACCAACCTGCAGTTTTTGCATCAAAATGAGCTGCTAAATAAAAAATAGGCATTTGCGTACCCAAGCTATTTATTAAAGCGGCCCAACTAGAAACAATGGGATATGATTTATAACCAATTAACACCTTAACAAGTGATTTTGCACTTATTTTAGATACAGCTTTATGTGTCCGTTTAATTAACCTAAAATAATCTAGCGAACCTGTCATTCTGCCGATGATTTCTCCTATAAGTAATCCAGGTAAACCAAGTTGGAATAGACCTAATGAGAGTTGCGAAGTAATTTGACTACTATTCATGGTCATTTTCGCCCTAGAGATCATCATGTACTGCTCGTCTCTTAAAGCCCATGAGTTAAAAGCCTGGAATATGCCAATTCCTAGTAAACTTAAAGACAACATCCACATATATGTTTCAAGTTCAGGCACATTCAATAATTTTGAAATCGGAATAAAGAAAAACAGTATACATAACAAAGCGCTGACGATAAAAGCTAAGATAATCGATAAAACGAGAAGATGAAAGGCTTCATCTTCATCTTCGGGAAGAGGTATTGCTGTTTCATATCTAAGAGAGACTAGAATTGTTCCTGTAAACAATAGGGATAAAAAAACAGAATAAACACCAAACTCCTCTGGTGTATACAGTCTTGTTAATAATGGTGTTGTTAGTACTATTATTAAATTGGTTAACGCTGTTCCAGCCATTAATACTGACAAACTACGAATAAATGGATTTTTTAAAAGCTTATCCTTCCACTGCCACAGTTGTGTCAAGTCACCATATCCTCACTCTCTTTCACCTAATATCTAGCGATCTACACGGTTTCAACTAATCTAGGTGGCAACGTTACAAATTCAACTCCATCTACTACATGGTTTGCATTTCGTTGATAGTACTTAACCATTTCATTTCCTAGTTTTCGTTGAATCACAAGATAAGCTTGTTGTATTAAAAATGGACGTTTTTTAACGTCGTGAGCATCTGAAGCAATAAAATGAACCATCTGATGCTGACATAATTTTAATGCGAATTTTTTAAGTTCTTTGCCGTTTTCGCCACATACACTGCTAGCTGTAACTTGGACTAGTGCACCTTTATTTACTAAATCCAATAACTTTTTAGGATGACGGCGAATTTCCGTATTCTTCTCTGCATGCGCAATGATTGGAATGAATCCCTTTAACTGTAGTTCGTAAAATATGGACTCGGTAAACTGCGGTATGTGTTGTGTTGGAAACTCAATTAATATATATTTCATACTGTCTGCTAGCGTCAATATTTCTGTTTCTAACTCCTCCATGAACTCTCCATGAAGGTGAACTTCCATGCCAGATAAAATAGTAACTGGAATTTCTCTCTCTTGTAACAATGAGTTTAATACGTGAATAGAATTTTTTATTTCGTTTGCATCTTGGTTAAATTGGCCGTTGCGATGATGCGGTGTTGCAACAATATGTGTCACTCCATTTTTCACAGCATTTTGAATCAGAAGCATAGCCTCTAATTCTGAAGTAGGTCCATCGTCTAAACCGGGTAACACATGATTGTGTAAATCTACGAGCATATCGACTCACTCCTTAATTGTAATAAGAATAAGAACGGACGGAGCCTTTTGATTTATTGATGATCGTTCCAATTAGAGGTGCTTGGACTTGTTTTAACAGCTCAATTGAATAAATAGCTTGTTCTACTTTAGAAGACTCAGCATTCACCACATACAAACACCCATCTACGTTTGCAGATATATGTAATGTGTCAGCAACCAGTAATGGTGGAGTGTCAACAATGATTATGTCGAATTGGTTCTTCAATTCTTCTAGAAGTTGTACAAATTTAGTAGAAGATAATAACTCAGTTGGATTAGGCGGAACAGGACCAGCGCTAATAAAAGATAAATTTGGTACTTCAGTGGACTGAATAATCTCATGCAAAGTGCATTGTCCAGCTAAATACGATGTTATTCCTATACGTTTTGGTAAATGAAATAAATTACGACCAGTTCCTCTTCGCAAATCCGCATCAATAAAGACGGTTTTTTTTTGATCCATCGCAAATACAATACTTAAATTTGCACTAACAAAAGATTTACCATCACCCGACTCTGCACTCGTAACTAGAAGCGTTTTTGCATTGTTCTTTGAAAGTACATAAAGTAAATTCGCACGAATGGAGCGAAACATTTCTGTAAATACATCGAAAGTAGGTAGATCATGTATGAGTTTGCCTTCACCTGGAGGCACTAATCCAATGACGGGTAACGCTAATGCTTTTTCTGCTTTTTCAGAGGAGTCAACTAGAGTAAAGAACATCTCTTGAATCAAGATGAATGAATAACTAGCTAAAAATCCAATGATTGCAGAAATAATAAAAAATAGTGCAGTAATTGGTTTGACTGACTTTGTATCTTCATTTACAGTTGCTTGACTTAAGATATGTACGTTTTCTAAGTTCATGAGTGTTTTGATTTCTTCTTGGAATGTTGTAGCCAATGTATTTGCTAATGCAGCTGCTTTTTCTGGCGTTTTCTCTTCAGCTAAAATGGTTAGTATTTGTGAATTAATACTTGATTGAATTTCAACTTTTTGGCTGATTTCTCCTTTTTTATACGTTTCGTCCAGTGAACCATTAACCTTAGTTAAGATACGATTACTTTTCATTAAATATTTATATGTTTCAATCAGTCGTAAATTCGCATCAATTTCTCCACTCGACACGACATTTGCAGTCGTGAAATTCACAAGAACGTCTGTCTTTGCTTCAAATTTTGGAGGAATAGCAAAACTCGAAAATCCACCAATTAGGGTTATATAAAAAGTGACCAGCAATATGACTTTCTTCTTCTTTTTAAACAATCGAATAAAATCACGTATTTCCATTGTTCGATTCATGAACTTTAATAAGCCCCCTTGCCTTTATAAATTGCCACAAATGTAAGGATGAAAATTTTCATGTCTAATTTAAATGAACAATTTTCAATGTAAAATAAATCATGTTCTATTTTATGCCCATGACAAGAATCTGCTCGCCCATTTACTTGAGCCCATCCAGTCAATCCAGGTTTCAATAACAAACGTTTCCTTTGCTTTTCGTTATACCACTGTGTTATTTCTGGTACTTCCGGCCGAGGTCCAATCAAACTCATTTCACCTCGTAACACATTGAAGAGTTGGGGTATCTCATCAATACTGCTTTTTCTTAAAAACATTCCAATCTTTGTGATTTCTAAATTGTGAGCTGACTTAAAAATAAAATTATCTGGAACGCCATAGTTCCATTCGTGTTTAGGCTTGTTACTATTTATTTTATTGTGTTTCATGGTGCGGAATTTAAATATTTGAAAAGGTTGATTTGATTGTCCAATCCTGGTTTGTGTAAACAAAAGTGGTGTACCTGAAGACAAAAGTAAAAAGAGTGAGATGATTGGGTAAAGAGGTAATAGTAAGAGCAGCAAAATTAGAGAGACACACACGTCGAAACAGCGTTTACCATATCGCTCATAAATAAACGGTTCAATTGTCACATGCAATAATGAACGAATTCTTTCCAGACCTTACACTCCTCTGTCTTTTTTGAGATTTTATTTATAATTTTAGATTTCAACATGCCTAGTTGATTGTATTCGGGGTTTTCCACAAGCAGAACTACTTATGACCTAGTGTCGTTATGAATCAAAAAAAATTTAAACATGTACAAGACGTTTGTAGTATGTTCTCTAATTCAAATGTACTTTATTTTGATAAAAGTTCCGTCCATACTTCTTTACATTTTTAATTTCGACAACAAAAAAGCACGTCTTTCGAAATTAATCGAAAGACGTGCTTTTTTGAAAAGATTATATCCACTTACATAAATCATGTAAATGGAGACGGTGGGAATCGAACCCGCGTCCAGAAACTCCAACACTTAAGCTTCTACGCGTGTATCTTGCCTATTAAATTTCGCGCAGCATTATGCCGACAAGCGGGCGTCTTGTGCGCTAACTTGAGAGTCTCTTGTTGGTAGCTCAAGTGGCACTACCAACCGTATCCCACTAAAAGTTGAGCTTTACCTAGACACATGGGCGATGGATGTATAGAGCAGATCCGAGCTTACGTTGCGAATGCTAAGTTGTTGTTTGTTTTACCTGTTATTATAAAGTCCGTTTTTACGGAGCCGAGTATCCGACGCGGAACTCAGGCTCAGACTATCCCTGTTCGAATCCATAACGTCCCCTTTTATGGAATAATATAAGCTTTACATTCGACATCACAAACGTACTATACTTAATGAAAGACATCTAAGAAACGGCAAGTGAAGTAAATGACAAAGTTCAGGAAATTGCAGCCATCTCAGAAGAATCAGCAGCAAGAATCAAAGAAGCATCTGCCACTACACAGACACAGGGCGGATAAATCATAACACAACCAAAGAGCCACGATCACCGAGTCATCCTCGGTAATCGCGGCTTTTTATATCTTCATTAATCGAATTCAATCAAATGGATACCTTTATGGAGCTTTAGATCAGATCAATAGTTAAGCTTCTATATACTTCTAGAGTTGTAGATCCTAAGATTTCATAGAAACTACTGTACCTTCTTTACGTTCTTTAGCATACTCAGCTGTAGCTGTGAACAGTACGTCAGAAGAAGAATTCAGTGCAGTTTCACAAGAATCTTGAACAACACCGATGATAAAACCAACAGCAACAACCTGCATTGCAATATCATTTGGAACTCCAAATAAATTACATGCTAGTGGGATAAGTAATAGTGATCCGCCTGCAACACCTGATGCACCTGCAGCAGAGATAGCTGCTACAACAGAAAGCATAAGTGCAGTCACAAAATCAACTTCAATACCAAGCGTATTTACTGTTGCAAGAGTTAGTACAGCAATTGTAACGGCTGCACCAGCCATATTAATTGTAGCACCTAGAGGGATTGACACTGCATAAGTATCCTCATCTAAGCCTAGTTTTTCACATAATTTCATATTTACCGGAATATTTGCAGCTGAACTACGTGTAAAGAATGCCGTAATACCACTTTCTCTTAAAACCATTAAAACAAGTGGATAAGGATTTTTTCGTGTATAGATGAATACGATTAACGGATTCACTACAAGTGCGATAAACAACATACATCCAACTAGAATTAAAATTAATCTACCGTAATCAAGTAAAGCAGAAAGACCACTTGTTACAATTGCACTAAAAACAAGCCCCATAATACCAAGCGGTGCTAAATTAATCACCCATTGTACTATTTTAGTGATTGCATCCGAAAAATTACCTAACATGTCTTTCGTATTTTGATTCGCATTTTTTAATGCAATCCCAAGAACGATTGCCCACATTAATATACCTAGATAGTTAGCATTTACTACTGCATCAATTGGATTAGCAACTAAGTTAAATAGTAATGTTTGAATAACTTCAACAATACCTTCTGGTGGAGATATGTCTCCTGCTCCTGTTGTCAGTGTTAATGTAACTGGGAACAAAAAGCTTGCAACTACAGCGACAGCCCCAGCTAGGAATGTACCAATAGCATAAAGACCAAGAATCGATTTCATATTCGTTTTCTTACCACTTTTATGTACGGCAATCGCATGCATCACTAAGAATAATACTAATATTGGTGCAACTGCCTTTAATGCACCGACAAATAAAGAACCGAAAATGGAGATCCAACTTGCGGCTTTAGGAACCGTTAAAGCTAAGATAAGACCGACAATAATACCAATCATAATCCTTTTTACAAGGCTCACTTGATTCCATTTAACAAATAAATTTTTCATTCTACCATCCCCCAAAATTTTCTTAAAACACGCATAAAAAACGCACAATCACTTCTCCCCGTTAAAATAATGTGTACTTATTTTAACTTTAAATAGACTGATATTTTATTCTAACACAAATTTTTAGAATGTTATATCGATTTTTTTTGTTATATTTTAGGATATCTTATGAAAACCGTCCTTGTGTTAGCTGCAATTTTGGGAGCATATGGACAGGGCAGGGACATCATAAAACAACAAAAAAGCCACAATCCTGAATTATCTTCAGTAATTGTAGCTTTTAAAGTTTTACTTCATTGTTGATTGGAGCGAAGACCGGCGACTCCTGGGGGAATAGCATGAGCAGAAGACCCCGCAGAGAGCGTTAGCGAATAAGGAGGCTGAAGCCATGCCCCCGGAAAGCGTCCGGTCATAGCGGAAATCAACATGATGATTATTAAGATTCTTTTTACTAAAAAATCACTTATTTGAATGCCATTAGATGAAAAAACGTGCATTTAGGTGAAAAAGTAAAAACGTTCCAACGATTTTTCAGCACCTAATAGGGTACCGTCCTATACGCGAATTGGAAATATTAAAGACACCTGATTTTTTAGACACAAAAAAACCTCCTAATCATAATTGATTTAGAAGGTTCTTTGGTAATCTTTACAGTAAGACGAGAATGGAGATAAAATATTAAAATTCGTATCCCGTTCTTTTATGTCCCAGGAATACTTATAAGCATTCGCTGGGTTGTTGCTTTTATTAGGGTTTTGGATGACACTATTTCTAACTATAGGATAAAACTCACAATAATCGCTGATAATACGCTCACTAACGTTGCTCCGTATAAAAGTTTCAAGCCGAATCGTGCTACAACGTTTCCTTGTTTTTCATGAAGACCTTTTACAGCACCTGAGATGATGCCAATTGAAGTGAAGTTTGCAAATGAAACAAGGAAAACTGAAATGATTCCGATTGATCGTTCACTCAGATTTGACGCTAAATCATTTAATGAAAGCATCGCTACAAATTCGTTTGTAACTAGTTTGGTAGCCATAATACCGCCTGCTGTTACTGATTCTGAAACAGGGATACCCATTAAAATCGCAAATGGAGCAAAGACATATCCAATAATTGCTTGGAACGTGACTCCAAATATCATATCAAATAAGTTATTTATTCCTGCCATTAGTGCAACGAATCCAATTAACATCGCCGCAACCACGATTGCAACCTTGAATCCATCCATAATATATTCGCCAAGCATTTCAAAGAAGCTTTGTTTTTCTTCTTGCACAACAAGGAGATCTTCTTCATCGGTTACAGAGTAAGGATTAATGATTGAAGCAATGATGAATCCTCCAAATAAATTAATCACGATTGCAGTTACGACATATCTCGGTTCAATCATCGTCATATAAGCTCCGACAATAGACATCGATACTGTAGACATCGCTGATGCACTTAGTGTATATAGACGTTGAGGGGATAATTGTCCAAGCTGTTTTTTTACAGTAATAAATACTTCAGATTGTCCAACAATAGCAGATGCTACTCCATTGTAAGATTCCAATTTACCCATGCCGTTTACTTTACTGATTGCCCAGCCAAGCCATTTCATAATGAAAGGAAGAACCTTAATGTGCTGCAGAATTCCAATCAGAGCCGAAATGAATACGATTGGAAGTAAAGCAGTTAAGAAGAAAGGAGCTTGTCCTTCATTCGCAATGCCGGCAAATACAAAATTGATTCCTTCATTAGCGTAATCTAGTAATTTTGTAAACACAGCTGCGATTCCCTCAATAAGAATCAATCCAAATTTGGTATTCAGTAATATAAAGGTTAATATTAACTGAATTATGATCATCTGGATAATTGGTCTTATTTTTATTTCTTTACGATTGTTACTTGCAACCCAGGCAAGACCCAGAACAACAATTATGCCTACGATTGAGATTAAATAATTCATTTAATGCCTCCACAAAGTTGTATTATTAAAAGGTTGAACGTCTGACCATTCAACTTACTTAATAAGTATACATTTATAACTTATCATGTCCATATACTATTTATTAAATGTTACCCATGTTGATAAAGGAATATTATATTTTAGGATTGCGGTTCCACATTTTTGTAACAATTTGACCGTCATTCATTTGCAGCCTACCTACAAGTCTAAATTTATAAGTACCAATTATCTCAGCTTGAAGGCAAGATAACGCAAACAAAAAGCAGAAGATAAAACAGACGACAAATAAAGTTGTCTGTTTTTATTGTGTACATTTTTCAGCATATTTACAAAATGGAACCAAAGGATGAACATAATAAACGTACTATTTTTCTTGATGGGCATTGTCTGGATGATATTTGGAATAGTTTTCGATGCACACGTTACGAAGAAAGCAAAAGAAGAAGCAATAACTGAAGTTCGCCAGCTACATTGAATGTAGTAGGTGACTACGCTTTGACTACGTTCGGTTAATACTCATTGAAACTAGATGATATAGACAAAAAGAAAAAACCCTTGAATACCAAGGGTTTTGACACTGTATGAAATCATCTGATTTCGTAATATGGAGACGGCGGGAATCGAACCCGCGTCCAGAAACTCCAACACTTAAGCTTCTACGCGTGTATCTTGCCTATTAAATTTCACGCAGCATTATGCCGACAAGCGGGCGTCTTGTGCGCTAACTTGGAAATCTCTTATCGTCGACTCAAGTCGCACCGACGATCGTATCCCACTAAAAGTGAGCTCGTACATGACCACATGGGCGATGGCCAAGACAAGCAACATCGTCAGCTTACGCTGCGAATGCTAGGTTTTGGTTTTTGCCAGTTATTATAAAGTGCCGTTGATACGGAGCCGAGCCCTCCGACGCGCAACTTAAGCTCAGACCATCCCTGTCGAATCCGTAACGTCCCCTTAATATAGGATGATCAAAAAGGCATGCTCAAAAATTAGCTAAGCTAGTTTTTGTTCCTCCTTGAACTCTTAATGGAAGTTCGGGTGAACTACATGTACATCTGGCAAGTTGTATTCTTATTATAAGACAAAAATGGTCAAACTTCAAGTAGTTTCATTCTTGGTTACGAGATTTGAAGGCACGTTCGATATCACGCTTCGCTTCTTTTTTCTTTAAATCATCACGTTTGTCGTAATTCTTTTTCCCTTTTCCTAAGCCAATTAACACTTTAGCAAAGCCATCTTTTAAATACATTTTGATTGGAATAATCGAAAAACCATCTTGTTTTGATAAACCTATTAACTCGTTAATTTGTTTTTTATGAAGTAATAGTTTACGAGAGCGCAACGGTTCATGATTAAACCGATTTCCTTGCTCATAAGGACTGATATGCATATTCGAAATCCACGCTTCGTTGTTTCTAATGCGCACGAACGCATCCTTTAATTGAACTTTCCCTTTACGTACTGATTTTATTTCGGTTCCTTGGAGCACAATTCCTGCTTCCATTGTTTCCTCAATAAAATAATCATGATTCGCTTTTTTATTTTGCGAAACCACTTTTCCTTCGCCTTTTGGCATCTGATTTCACCCCACTGTTTAGAAGAGAGCGGCTACTCGCCGCTCCATTTTCTTACTTTTTCTTTCTTTTACGACCTTGACCCTGTTGTTTCTTCGCAATGCCTTCATAAAACTTTTTCTTTTGTTTTACTTCTTTTTTCTGACCAGGCTTAGAATTGTCCGATGAGCGTCTTCCTGAACCTTCTTTACGGGTTGCATGAAAGACTTTTGGTGCTTCTTTACGTGTACGTTGGAAAGCTTTAGTCATACCGACGATTTCAAAATCGATTGCAGATTCTTCAGGTTTTACAGCAGTAACACGAACCGTTACTTCATCACCAATACGATACTGTTTGCCTGCACGTTCACCTATCATCATCATTTGACGATCATCAAAACGATAATAATCATCCGTCATATTACTAACGTGAACAAGTCCTTCAATAGTATTCGGAAGCTCAATAAACATCCCGAAGTTTGTGATTGAACTAACAATCCCTTCAAACTCTTCGCCAATTTTATCTAACATGAATTGTGCTTTTTTCAGTGATTCAGTATCTCGTTCTGCTTCCACTGCACGGCGTTCACGATCTGACGTATGATCAGCAATTTCAGGCATAACTGCATCCCAATGAGCTACAGTCGGTTTCGATACATCCCCATTAATTAAGTACGTGCGAATCAATCGGTGCACAATTAAATCAGGATAGCGACGTATTGGTGATGTGAAATGCGTATAATAATCGGTTGATAAACCAAAGTGACCAAGACTCTCCGAGTAATAACGAGCTTGTTGCAATGAACGAAGCATCATCGTCGAGATTACAGGTTCTTCAGGCATTCCTTGAATTGACTCTACAATTTCTTGTAAAGCTCTTGGGTGAATTTCATTACCAGATCCTTTAACAACTAATCCGAAGTTCGTAATGAATTCGAAGAAGCGTTGAAGTTTCTCAGGTTTTGGATCTTCATGTATACGATAAATAAATGGAACTTCCATCCAGTGGAAATGTTCAGCCACTGTTTCGTTAGCCGCTAACATGAACTCTTCAATCAAACGTTCAGCCACAGTACGTTCTCGAATCACAACATCTGTCGGCCAACCTTTCTCGTCTACAATGACTTTTGATTCTTTAAAATCAAAATCGATAGCTCCACGTTTTGCACGTTTTTCGCGCAAAATTGTAGCAAGTTCAGCCATTAGTTCAAACATCGGAACTAAATCACGGTAACGTTCAATCAACGCCTCATCTTTTTCTTCCACAATCTTATAGACATCTGTATACGTCATACGCTCTTTTGTTTTGATTACACTTTGGAAAATTTGGTGTGAAACCACGTTCCCTGTACCATCTATAACCATTTCACATGATAAAGTTAATCGATCTACTTTCGGATTCAATGAACATATACCATTAGATAATCGATGTGGTAGCATTGGAATTACTCGGTCTGTTAAATAAACACTTGTCGCACGATCATAACCTTCTGTGTCCATTGGTGAGCCTTCAGTTACGTAATGACTAACATCCGCAATGTGAACGCCAAGTTTATATGTACCATCCGGATTTTTCGTAACCGTAACAGCGTCATCCAAGTCTTTTGCATCCGCACCATCAATCGTCACGATAACTTCATCTCTCAAATCGCGTCGGCCTTCTAAATCGGCCTCATCAATTTCATCGGGAACAGCATTTGCTTGATCGATAACTTCTTGTGGGAAATCAATTTCGATGCCATGTTTATGAATGATCGATAAAATATCTACACCTGGATCATTTTTATGACCAAGAATTTGTGTGACCATTCCAGTTGCCGATTTACGTCCTTCTGGCCATCCCGTAATCTCTACAACTACTTTATGTCCATCAGCCGCGCCAAGAGTATCTTCTTTTGCAATAAAAATATCCATTGAGATTTTTTTATCATCTGGAAGAACAAAGCCAAAACCTTTGTTGTCTTGGAACTGACCCACCACTTTAGAAATACCGCGTTCTGCAATTTTTGTAATAGATCCTTCTCGACGGTCTCCTGAACTAGCAGTTGAAACCCGGACCAAGACGATATCGCCGTTCATTGCTCCGTTTACTTCAGTTGGAGGAATAAAAATATCATCCATCCCTGCTTCATCCGGTGCAACAAATCCAAATCCTTTTGCGTGACCAATAAATTTACCTCTTAGTAAATTCATTCTTTCAGGAACACCATAGCGATTTGATTTTGAGCGAATCACATATCCTTTTTCTTCTAGACGTACTAATGTCTTAACTAACTCTTTAAATTCATCTGCATCTTCAAAACCAAACTGACTTTCAATTTCTTGGACAGTCAATGGATGATATTCTTCTTCACGCATGAAATCAAGTAAACGTTGTTGTAAATTATGTTCCATCTTTCATCCCTCCTTATTATAGCGTGTGCGAGTGAGGCGGTTTTTACTCCTGCCACTCTAGTGTCTGTAAAAATTCTAATATATCTTCATGTAATTGCTCTTTTTCTTTATCGAGTGTTATCACATGACCTGATTTTTCATACCATTTTATACGTTTTTCAAATGACTCTGCCTCGTCATGAATGATATTAGCCGAGTTTACTTCTATGACGGTATCTTGACGGCCTTGGACAACAAACAATGGAGCATACACATGATCCACATGGTCACGAACGTCATAAACTAGGTTTCGTAATTCTGGTAATGAATCCATCGACTTACGTTGAAGAGCTTCTACTTCTTCTTCGATAAGTGATAGGTCTTTTCCTTCATAACGCTTATAATCTCTTGCATATTTAATAACACCTTCATACATAAGTTCTGTCGTTTTCATCGACATAGGTGCACACATCGTCACAATTCCCTTTACAGGTAAGGTATACCCTAATTTTAATGAAAAGACACCGCCTAATGATAATCCAGCAACTGCAATTTCTTCATAGCCTGCAGCTTTTAATTGATCATATCCGCGCATCACATCTTTCCACCAATCCTTCGGTCCTGTCTGGATTAATTCTTCGGGTGGAACTCCATGTCCTTTATAATGAGGCGCCAGTGATGTATAGCCGTTTTTTTCTAAAAACCGACCAAGCATACGTACATCTGACGAATTCCCCGTAAAACCATGTAACAATAATACGGCTCTTTTACCCGCTTCAAAAAAGAACGGTTTGGGTTGCGCGATTCGCATTCAAAAAACCTCCAATAATAGAAAATAGCATAGCGTGCAGTATTAAACAACAATAGTTAATGCTGTTTCCAATTGAGTTTGTGATTAACTGGTTGTTGTTAAACCACACATATGTAAGTTATTCGTAATATCCAACTTATCCCAATGGCTATAAAAACAAGAAAACGCCTAACCAGTTCAGTCGGTCAGGCGGTTTGAATGTTGATTATAATTTGGTTACGGCAATTGCCAGAATAAAAAATAACACAGCTAATACAATCGTTACACGGTGCAAGACAAGATCAATTCCTCTTGCTTTTTGCTTCCCGAAAAGTTGCTCAGCTCCGCCCGAGATGGCACCTGATAAACCTGCACTTTTCCCTGATTGTAACAACACAACAACGATTAATGCTAGCGAAACGATGACGAGTAAAGTCAATAAAAACGCATGCATTTGTTCCACCTCCTGATCAGAAACATCACAACAAGAACTATTTTACCAAATTATAGAGACAAGTACAATAAGCTGAGAGAAATACATTAAGAATTCTGTCAGATAATTTGAAGAACAAGAGTTATTTAATAGATTTCATCTAATTTAAAATTTAATCGGCTTTGCCATAACTGTAAAAAAGCCGCACTTTCTTAAAGGAGTGTGCGGCTCACGTCTTTATTTTTTCAAGTTATAGAAAGTTTTCATTCCTAAATATTGAGCAGTTTCATAAAGTTGATCTTCAATGCGAAGTAACTGGTTGTATTTCGCAACGCGGTCAGATCGTGACGGTGCACCCGTTTTAATTTGGCCAGCGTTTGTAGCAACTGCGATATCAGCAATCGTTGAATCTTCAGATTCACCAGAGCGATGAGAAATTACTGTTGTATATCCAGCACGTTTCGCCATTTCAATCGCATCAAATGTTTCTGTTAAAGTACCGATTTGGTTAACTTTGATTAAGATTGAGTTAGCAACACCTTCTTCAATCCCTCTAGAAAGTTTCGTTGTGTTTGTAACGAATAAATCGTCACCAACTAGTTGAACACGATCGCCTAAGCGTTCTGTCAATAATTTATGTCCAGCCCAGTCATTTTCATCTAAACCATCTTCAATTGAAACGATCGGATATTTGTCGCAAAGCTCTTCATACCATGCAACCATTTCTGCAGACGTTTTGACGATTCCTTCACCAACTAGATGGTAGTTTCCATCTTCTTTATTGAAGAACTCAGAAGAGGCAACATCCATTGCAAGCAAAATTTCTTCGCCTGGTTTGTATCCTGCTTTTTCAATAGCAGTCAAAATCGTAGTGATCGCTTCTTCATTTGACGCTAAGTTAGGAGCGAATCCACCTTCATCTCCTACTGCTGTGTTCAATCCTTTATCTTTCAATACAGACTTCAAGTTATGGAAAATTTCAGCGCCCATTTGAAGTGCTTGGCGGAAAGTTTTTGCCCCTACTGGCATTACCATAAATTCTTGAATATCAACATTATTATCAGCATGAGCACCACCATTTAAGATGTTCATCATTGGAACTGGAAGTTGTTTCGCGTTAAAGCCACCTAAGTATTGGTATAACGGGATATCTAAAAAGTCAGCTGCTGCATGGGCAGTGGCAATTGAAACTCCAAGGATTGCGTTAGCTCCTAGTTTGCCTTTATTTTCAGTACCATCTAACTCAATCATCGCTTGATCTATTGATACTTGATCTAATACAGTGAATTTTTCTTCAAGTTCTTCTGCGATCACGACATTAACGTTTTCTACGGCTTTAAGCACTCCTTTACCGAGGTAACGATCTTTATCGCCATCACGTAGTTCTACGGCTTCATGTTCACCAGTAGAAGCGCCTGAAGGTACTATTGCACGACCAAAAGCGCCGCTTTCTGTAAATACTTCTACTTCAATAGTTGGATTTCCGCGAGAATCTAATACTTCACGAGCTTGTATTTGAGTAATAATTGGCATGTTTAAATCTCCTCAGCTTTCAGTAATGTTTTACCTGTCATTTCAGGCGGTTGACTAATTCCTAATAAGTGTAACATGGTTGGCGCAAGATCTGCTAAGATACCATCTTCACGTAAATCAATTCCATTTTTCGTTACAATTACAGGTACGGGATTCGTTGTGTGTGCAGTCATTGGTTCACCGGCAACCGTTAATACTTCATCTGAATTGCCATGATCTGCTGTGATAATAGCTGCCCCACCTTTAGCAATTAATGCATCAACTATACGTCCTAAACATTCATCGACTACTTCAATCGCACGAATAGTAGGCTCGAGCATCCCACTATGACCGACCATATCAGGATTTGCAAAGTTTAATAAAATCCCATCAAAACGGTCCGCAGAAATGGCTTCAAGTAACGCATCTGTAACTTCATAAGCGCTCATTTCGGGCTGTAAATCATAAGTGGCTACTTTTGGAGAATCAATTAAAATACGTTCTTCCCCTGGATAACGTTCTTCTCGTCCACCACTCATAAAGAAGGTAACATGAGGGAATTTCTCTGTTTCAGCAATACGTAATTGTGTTTTCCCATTAGCAGAAAGAACCTCGCCCACTGTGTTAACCAAGTTGTCACTTTCATAAGCGACAGAAGCCAAAACTTCTTCACTATAAGTTGTAAATGTCACAAATTTTAATTCTGTTGGGTGTTTGATACATAAAGAAAATGCTTGATCACAACTAGGGTTTGTTAAGACAGATGATAATTGAATTGCTCGATCTGGTCTAAAATTAAAGAAAATAACGGCATCTTGTGAATCAATCGTTGCAACAGGTTTTCCCTGCTCCTCAATAACAAACGGAAGAACAAATTCATCTGCCACGTTGCTATCATAAGAAGCTTTTACACCTGCTGCAGCTGATGAAGATCTTTCACCTTCCCCATCAACTAAAGCACGGTAGGCTTTTTCCACACGTTCCCATCGACGATCGCGATCCATAGCGTAATAACGTCCACTTATGGTCGCGAATTTCCCCACACCAATAGTAGCCATTTGTTTTTCAGTTTCTTCAATGTAAGAAAGTGCTGTTGTTGGACCAACATCGCGACCATCTAAAAATCCGTGAACAAATACGTCTTCAAGACCTTGTGATTTCGCCAACTGCAACAGTGCAAATAAATGCTCGTAATGCGAATGAACTCCACCGTCAGATAACAAACCTATTAAATGAAGTTTTGAATCATTTGCTTTCACATGTGCAATAGCTTCCATAAATGCAGAATTCTGAAAGAAGTCACCATCCACAATTGATTTATGGATTCTCGTTAAATTTTGATACACGATACGACCTGCACCAATATTTAAATGACCTACTTCTGAATTCCCCATTTGACCTTTAGGTAGTCCAACTGCGTTTCCTGAAGCAACTAAAGAAGCATGGGAATAGGTATTCCAGTAACGATCAAAGTTCGGCTTTTTAGCTTGTGCTACTGCATTGCCAAAAACTTCATTACGAAGTGCAAAACCATCCAGAATTATTAGAGCAACTGGTGTCTTAGACATTGGCACCAGCCTCCAATAATTTCAAGAACGATTCAGGCTGTAAACTTGCACCACCCACAAGAGCACCATCAATATGTTCCATTGTTAATAATTCTTCAATATTCTCTGGTTTAACAGAGCCACCATATTGAATTCGAACAGAATCAGACACTTGTTGTCCAAATAAAGACTCCACTTTAGAGCGAATCGCGCCACACACTTCATTAGCATTTTCGGATGTTGCTGTTTTACCTGTACCGATTGCCCATATGGGTTCATATGCAATAACCGTTTGTTTCACTTGAGCTTCAGTTAAGTCAGCTAGTGCTTGTTCTACTTGTCCTTCAACTTTTGAAGCCGTGCTACCTGCTTCACGCTCTTCAAGAGTTTCACCTACACAAACAATAGGTGTTAATGAATGGGCAAATGCCGCATGCACTTTCTTATTGACTGCTTCGTCTGTTTCATTGAAATATTCACGTCGTTCTGAGTGTCCTAAAATAACATATTCAACGCCTAAGTCTGCTAATTGAACCGGGCTAACTTCTCCAGTAAAAGCACCTTCGTTTTCAAAGTGCATTGTTTGAGCACCCACATGAACAGTTGATCCAGAGAGTGATTGGGTTAATTGTTCAAGAAAGAGTGGAGGTGCACAAATTACTGTATCCACTTTCACAGAATCTGGTGCTAAACCTTTTACTTCCTCAGCAAATTGTTTCGCCTCAGATAAAGTTTTATACATTTTCCAGTTGCCAGCAATGATGGGTTTTCGCATGCGAATTCCTCCTTAGTTTTGATCGTTTAGTGCCACAACTCCCGGTAGATCTTTGCCTTCCATGAACTCTAAAGAAGCTCCGCCACCAGTCGAAATGTGATCCATTTTATCAGCTACATTGAATTTTTCAACAGCAGCCGCTGAATCGCCCCCACCAATCACTGTATAAGCTTGTGTTGTTGCCATAGCATTTGCAACACCTTTCGTTCCTTCAGCAAATGGTGTCATTTCAAATACGCCCATTGGGCCATTCCAAATAATAAGTTTCGAATTGGCAATGACATCTGCATATTGAGCCGTTGTTTTTGGCCCGATATCCAGCCCCATCCAATCGGAAGGAATCGCATCAATATCGACTACTTTTGTTTCGGCATCTTTTGAAAATTCATTTGCAACTACAACGTCGATGGGCAAGTATAATTTCACACCTTTTTCTTTCGCTTTAGCGATAAATGATTTGGCTAAGTCAACTTTGTCTTCTTCAAGCAAAGATTTTCCAATATCATTCCCTTGTGCTTTAGAAAATGTGTAAGATAAGCCTCCACCAATTAATAGGTTGTCCACTTTGTCTAATAAATGATCGATAACACCAATTTTGTCTTTCACTTTTGCTCCACCAATAATAGCTGTAAATGGTCGTTCTGGTTCAGACAATGCTTTCCCCAAAACGTCTAATTCTTTTTCCATTAACAATCCTGAAACTGCTGGAATATGTTTGGCGATTCCTTCTGTTGATGCATGTGCACGATGTGCCGCTCCGAAAGCATCATTGACAAACACATCTGCTAGCTTAGCAAATTGCTCTGCTAAAGTTGCATCATTCTTTTCTTCACCTTTATGGAAACGAACATTTTCTAGTAACACAATGTCCCCTTGATCCATTCCAACAATTGTTTGTTCCACTGACTCGCCAACTGACTCGTCTAATTTCAGAACAGGTTTATGTAATAGCTCACTTAAGTGTTCACCCACCGCAGTTAAGCGTAACTCTTCAGTAACTTCTCCTTTTGGACGACCCATATGACTCGCCAAAATTACTTTTGCACCTTTTTCTACCAAGTGTTTAATAGTAGGAAGGGCTGCACGTATTCTTGTATCATCTGTAATTTTTCCGTCTTCCATAGGCACATTGAAATCTACACGGCAAAATACCCGCTTACCTGCCAAGTCTACTTGTTGCATTGTCTGTTTTTGTTTCATGAAGAATCTCCTCCTTCAAAATTTAAAAAAATAAGGAACGGAGGGTACCTCCGTTCCTTTTACCCCACTTTATTATAGAGGTTATTGACAATATTCGCTACTTTATCAAGAGCTTAGACATCTTATAAACCTTTACTAGACATGTGTAATGCAAGGTCGATACAACGAGTAGAGTAGCCAGTTTCATTATCATACCAAGACAATACTTTAACCATGTTTTTCTCTAGAACCATTGTCGATAATCCATCTACAGTTGATGAAGCGGCATTACCGTTATAGTCACGAGATACTAATGGCAATTCATTGTATTCCAAGAAACCATTTAACTCGTTTTCAGATGCTGATTTTAATGCAGCATTTACTTCTTCAGTTGTTACATCTGTATCAAGTTCTACTACTAAATCAACAAGTGATACGTTTGGCGTTGGTACTCGAACAGCCATTCCATCTAACTTGCCTTTTAATTCAGGTAGAACTAATGAAACTGCTGCTGCAGCTCCTGTTGATGTTGGAATCATTGATTCAGCTGCTGCACGAGCACGACGGTAATCTTCATGTGGCAAATCTAAAATACGTTGATCGTTTGTGTATGAATGAATCGTAGTCATCATACCGCGTTTAATTCCGAATTTCTCATGAAGAACTTTAGCAACTGGCGCTAAGCTATTTGTTGTACAAGATGCGTTTGAAACGACATGATCTGCTTCAGGATTATACGTTTCGTGATTAACACCCATAACGAACGTAGACATCCCACTCTTACCAGGTGAAGAAACGATAACTTTTTTAGCACCCGCTTCAATATGTTTTCCAGCAGATTCGTTGTCGCGGAATATTCCTGTTGCTTCAATAACAATATCAATTTCAAGATCTTTCCAAGGCAATACTGAAGGATCTTTTTCAGCATAAACACGTACTTGTTTGCCATTGACAATTAAATATTCGCCTTCTGAAGTTACTTCTGCATCAAAAACACCATGAATTGAGTCATATTTTAGTAAATGAGCTAGCATCGCTGCATTCGTTAAATCGTTAATCGCTACTACTTCTACTCCATCACGTTGTAATGCTTCGCGGAATACTACTCGCCCAATACGTCCAAATCCGTTAATTGCTAGTTTTAATGTCATTTATAATTCCTCCTAATTTTCATTACTCATAAGTTGAGTTAGTTTTTTTGCGGCACCTTCATCGGTAATTAATACTGTTTGATTAGGTGCATGTTTTAAATAAGATAATATGGCCGAAGCTTTAGAAGCTCCACCTGCTACAGCTAATAAATGTTGAGCATGTTTAAGTTGTTTTAATTGAATCCCTACCGTCCGAATACGATGAACAGCCTTCCCTTGCTCATTAAAGTAATAACCAAAGGCTTCTCCGACAGCTTCCTTCTGCAAAATAATATCAAGTTCTTCATTGCTAGAATTACGGCGTCTTGCCATTTCTTTTGCATCCCCAATACCGTGAATGACAATGTTGGTTTTATCATATAGGTCCATCATTTCTTTAATGACAGGCTCTTTAATCATTGTTTTGTAAGCTGTTTCACTTAAATGGTCTGGTAAGTACAACGTTCGAGATGTTCCACCTGCTTGGTTGGCGAATGCGGATGCAATATGATTTGCTTGCAATTCCACGTTCTCCCCAATTCCACCTCTCGCTGCAACAAACACTAAATTTTTAGGTTTAATATGCACAGATAAGTGGTTGGCTATTGCTGCAATTGTACTGCCACCTGTAACGGCAACAGTATCTTTATTTTTCGATAACAGCTCAAGCTGTTTTGCCGCTTCTTGTCCGATTAAGGATTTTGCAGGACTTTCGATTTCGCTGTCACCTGGAACGATGATTACTCGAGCTAATTTAAATGCTTTTTCAAGCTGTTTTTCCATATCGTATAATCCGGACCATTCATGAACCAAATCTTTTAAAACTTCTAACACACTCTTACCTTCTTGTGTAATTTCCATTCCATTTGCCAACACTTGGATTAACCCTTGTGCTCGCAAAATGTCTAACTCTCTTCTCGTCTCACGTTCAGTCGAATGGACAATTTCGCTTAATGCTCTACGTCCTATTCCTGTAGACAACTGAATCGTCATTAATAGTCGATATCTTTTTTGGAGAAGAGTCGTCATTTCTGGCAACAATTTCTGTTGTGCTCCTAGTAATTGTTCCATTGCATTCTCCCTTTTCGAAAAACTGCATCTTATTAACAATGCATCGGGACGTTTTTTGTCCCAGTAGTATAATTTTTGTCCCACTTGTAATATTAATATACTCTTCTTTATAAAAAAGTGCAAACAAAAAGACGTTTACGATGTAAACGCCTCTAACAATGTTGGATAATCAATTCGACCTTCTTGAATAATTTCCCCTTTACTCATAATTACAGGAATGCGTAGGAGATATTTCTCGTGTAGCTCATCATCTTCTTCAATATTAATTTCTTCGATTTCTAAGGAAATATCCTCTTTTACTAATTCAAGCATTAATTTAGCTTCTTCACATAATGGACAATTAGATCGCGAATAAAATTGAACTTTCATTATTAATCCTACCTTTCAAATCGTTTTCTTTTTGATGAACCAAAAATGCCAAGCTGTTCTCTATACTTTGCAATTACTCGTCGTGATAAATGTATTCGTTCTATAGAAAGTAAATCGACGATTCTTTGATCGGATAAAGGTTTGTTTTTGTCTTCATGTTCAATAAAAAATTGAATTCGTGTTTTCACATGAATTGCTGATACATCATCAACTGTTGGTTGCGAAAAAAAAGACTTTAATGCGACGATTCCAGTTTGCGTCTGAATATATTTTTCTCGAACAGCTCTGCTAACCGTTGACTCGTGTATTTCTAAACGTTCGGCTAAATCAGTCATAGTCATCGGTACTAAAAAAGATGCCCCATTCGTGAAATAGTTTTGTTGACTATGGACTATTTCCTGAATGATTCGTTGCAAAGTCGATTTTCGCCACTGTAATTGAAAGCTCATACTCTCGACTTCTTTTGTTTTTTTCAACACATATGCCTTTGTTTGTTTATCCATTTGCGATGAAAGCGTTTGTGAATAGGTTTTATCTACTTGTACTTGAGGAAAAGCGTGTCCATAATAATTGATAGTGCACTCATCTTTGTCAAATGATACATAGGCATCAGGTTGAATGTAAGCAACGTGATGTTGTGTAATTAATTGTAAAGGTGATGTTGAGAAGTTTGATAATGTATCCGCGATTTGTTGAATTTCTTCTAATGAAATATGTATCTTCTTCGCAAGCTCTTTCCACTTTTTAGAAATAAATAAGTCAAAATGTTTGGATACAATATTTATTGTATTCATTGATAATTTATGATGCATTGCTTGCAAGACTAATGCATGTTGTTTTGAGAATGCTCCTATCCCAATTGGCTCACAACGTTGAATGACTGCGATTGCTTCTTGAATTAACCATTCTGGTTTATTTGTCCAATTAGCATATTCTTCAACTGTACCAGTAAGGAAACCATCCTCGTCTAGATCATCGATGAGCCAGTGAACCAAATGTCTAAGTTCATCTGATAAATGATAGTCTATCAATTGTGCATATAGCAGGTCTTTAAAAGAAGAATGGATTGCTTGTTGTTGGACAAATTGAGGAGAAATAAGTGTCGGTCCTTTTGATCGTACTTTTAACCAAGGGTTCTCATCTTGCTTCTCTCTAAGAAATTGTTCTAGTTCATACGTCGAGAAATTTAAGATTTCAAGTGATTGGCGCAACGATTGAGTCATTGCTAATTTTTGTGTCTGTATTTGCAATTGACTTAAGTGTTGTTCCATTCAAATCCACCCCTTTGTTCTATTATACGAGACAAGGTCCTTTAAAGAAATGTGGACAATGGTCGATTTTACTAATAACACATGACTAAATCATGAAACAAAAAAACGAGTGGCAGATTTTAGCCACTCGCTGTTTTTTATTAAAATCCACGACCTGCTCCGCCACCGCCAGAAGAACCACCTCCACCACCACGGAAACCACCACCTCCGCCTCCGCCAAAACCGCCGCCGAATGAACCTGGTCCGATCATAGGAAAACCTCCACGACGACCACGAGATCCTGGTCCCATTCCCCCACCTCCACGATTTTTAAAAATCATATAAAGTACGAATAGGATGATAATAATCGTGATAAACGACATGGAACCTCCTCCACCGTCGCTACTACTTTTAGACTGCACAGGATTTACGTCTTCCCCATTCCACTCATATTCCTTAGCGATTTCTTGGTAAAAGACTTTCATCGTATTTAAGATGGCTAAATCAGCTTGGTCATTTTTCATATAAGGTACTGTAAACTCATCTAGGATTCGGCCAACTTTGCCATCTGGTAAGGCACCTTCCAGACCGTAGCCAACTTCTACCCACATCTCTCGAGAACCCATGTCGATGACAAGCAAGACGCCATTATTTTTCTCTGCATCTCCGAGTTTATATTCACGAAATGCTTGGTTTGCGAAGCTTTGAATGTCAGCACCGTCTAATGATTTTACTGTCAACACAGCAATTTGAGCACCTGTAGCATCATCTAAACGAGCTGCTAATTGATTAATCTCAGCTTTTTGTTCATCATTTAGCAAACCAGCAAAATCTTGCGTATAAATATCACCAACAGGTTGGGGTATTGTTGCCGCCTGAATCAATGGCGCAAACGTCAACAGAAAAAGAAGCGCCGTTCCTAGGAAAAGCGCAGCTTTTTTCATCACTCGCCATCTCCTCCAAAATCAACTTTTGGTGCATCTTTTGCAGCTGCATCAGCTTTAAAGTATTCTTTTTCGTCAAAGCCGAAAATCCCTGCAAGTAAAGCACCTGGGAATCGTTTTACTTTTCGATTAAAATCAGCAACTTCATTATTATAATCTTGTCTTGCCACCGATAATCGATTTTCCGTACCAGCTAATTCGTCCATCAATTGTCGGAAGTTCGCATCAGATTTAAGTTCAGGATAATTCTCCACAACAACTAATAATCGACTTAATGCACCTGATAATTCATCATTGGCTTGTGCTTGAGCTTGTGGAGAACCTGCTCCAGCCAATCGAGCCCTTGCTTCAGTAACACTATCAATTACATCTTTTTCTTGTTTCGCGAATCCTTTTACTGATTCCACTAAATTAGGAATTAAATCAAGTCG
This sequence comes from Paenisporosarcina sp. OV554, assembly GCF_003058165.1. Classification (GTDB taxonomy): domain Bacteria; phylum Bacillota; class Bacilli; order Bacillales_A; family Planococcaceae; genus Paenisporosarcina. The sequence continues at coordinate 105,003 of NZ_QBUC01000003.1, forward strand.
GCGTTGTAGTTGATTTTCCACTTGTGCATATGCTAGATCCACGTTTTCTTCGCCGTTCACGAATCCGTTATAACTAGGAATTAGCATAAGTGCTAATACGACAATAATACCCACTACTACATATAGAGGAACTAAACCTTTTTTCATTTTCTTCACCTCTTGGTTAGTATAGTCATTATCTACCTCTTTTAGAGATTATTAAAACATAAAAAAACAGCAGTGACTTCAACCGTCACTGCTGTCTTAATTTATTATTTTTTCAAGTCGCTACGAGAAATAATATGATCAACTAAACCATATTCTTTAGCGCGTTCAGCTGTCATGAAATTATCACGATCTGTGTCTTTCGCAATGACATCAACCGGTTGACCTGTACGTTCAGCCAAAATAGTGTTCAACTTATCACGTAAGAATAAAATACGTTTAGCAGCGATTTCAATTTCAGTCGCTTGCCCTTGAGCACCACCGAGTGGTTGGTGAATCATGACTTCAGAGTTTGGTAATGCATATCGTTTTCCTTTTGTTCCAGCAGCTAGTAAGAAAGCCCCCATTGATGCAGCCATACCGATACAGATTGTTTGAACATCAGGTTTAATAAATTGCATCGTGTCAAAAATCGCCATACCCGCTGTAATGCTGCCACCTGGGCTGTTAATGTAAATTGAAATGTCTTTTTCTGGATCATCTGCTTCTAGGAAAAGTAATTGAGCTACTATGGAGTTTGAAACATTGTCATCAATGCCACTACCTAGCATAATTACACGATCTTTAAGTAAACGAGAGTAAATGTCATAAGCACGTTCTCCACGGCTTGTTTGTTCAATAACTGTAGGAATTAAGTTCACTGAAATTTCCTCCTTCAAACATAAATTAATTTTCTTACATCCTGAGTTTCGTAAGTTGTTCTCAGTTGTTACTTTATCATATACAAGTTGGTCAAGGAAGGTCAAATATTATGCATAAAAAAGTAAAGTTGTATTGTTGCTCTTCTCTTTGTATAATAGAAAAGTCGCCTGCCCTCGTGGTGCAATGGATAGCACGTGAGCCTCCGAAGCTTTAGATGTGAGTTCGATTCTCGCCGAGGGCGTCATATATTTACAAAAAAGACCTTCGACAAAACTGTCGAAGGTCTTTTTTGCTACTTATTCTTCATTTCCAACCATTGCGACTAATCCGGAAACTGCTTGTTCTTCATCCGATCCGTCAGCACTGATAACAACTGATGACCCTTTGCTAATAGCTAAGCTCATAATGCCCATAATACTTTTCGCATTAACTTTTTTGGTCTCTTTTTGTAGATACACATCTGCTTGATAACGATTTGCTTCCTGTACAAAAAGAGCAGCTTGTCTTGCTTGTAATCCTGATTTTAATCCTACTTGTACTTGTTTTTCCACCATTCGTTCATGCCCCCTATGCTCTTCTCGTTTTTGTATTGTTTTTTATGTTAGCGGAAAAATTGTTTTCCCACAACTATCTATTTACCTTATCGAAAGTTACGCCACCGCGAAGACCATCTGCTATTTCATCAAGTTTGCGTAAGCGATGGTTAATCCCTGATTTACTGATAGTACCTGTAGATACCATCTCGCCTAGCTCTTTTAATGTCACATCTTGGTATTCTACACGTAAACGAGCAATTTCTCTAAGTTTCTCTGGAAGTTGATCGATGCCCATCGCTTTATCAATATATCGTATGTTTTCCACTTGGCGTACGGCTGCTCCGATGGTTTTATTTAAATTCGCCGTCTCACAGTTCACCAGGCGATTTACGCTATTTCTCATATCGCGAATGATTCGTACATCTTCAAATTTTAATAATGCCTGGTGTGCTCCAGTTATACTGAAAAAATCTGAAATTTTTTCTGCTTCTTTTAAATACGTTACAAAACCTTTTTTACGTTCAATAGTTTTTGCATTTAATCCAAATCCATTCATCAAGTCAACCAATGCTTCACTATGGTCTTTATATAGTGAATATATTTCTAGATGATATGCAGATGTTTCAGGATTATTAACTGAACCACCTGCTAAAAATGCTCCACGTAAATAGGCGCGCTTACAACAATTTTTTTTGACCAAGTCTGGTGAGATTGTATGATTAATTTGAAAATCTTCTGAAATGATTTTCAAATCTTCCAGTAAGGCTTTTGAGCCATCACGTACTCGACAAATATATACATTGTTTTTCTTTAAACGCATCTTTTTTCGTACCAGTAATTCTACCCGATAAGGATAAATGGATTTCATGAGAGTATATAGTCGTCTTGCTATTGCTGCATTTTCTGTTTGAACATCTAAGCTTAAACTCCGATTGGCAAATGAAAGCGCACCATTCATCCGAATAAGTGCTGATAATTCTGCTTTCGCGCAACAAGGGATTATGTCAGCTTGCGTCATTTCTTTTTTTGTTTCAGATGCAAATGACATAAAATTGTCCTCCTTTCAAACGAAAGCTAGATAGATGAATTCTTGATGGCACTTTCCCTATCTTCCGCGTATTGAACCAGCCATTTGGCAACTTTCGTTGCATCATGGCGTATGGCTCCATCCTGAATGGTCGCAATATCTTTTTTGACCACAGTGATTCCTAATTGAGTTAAGCGAGATTCATCATAACTTACTGGTTTAGACTGTTCTTGTTCATACACTTTTTGAACCTCCAAAGGAACTTCATCCGTATTCAACAAAATGGTTTCAATAAATGGAGCTCCCATATGTAAAAAGAGTGCGCGAACATGATCAGCTGCAGAATAATTATGTGTTTCTCCGGCTTGTGTCATTAAATTGCAAATGTATATATTATGAGCTTTAGATTCGAGAATCGCTTTTTGAATACCTTGCACTAGTAAATTAGGCAAAATACTAGTATATAAACTTCCGGGACCAAATACGAGTAAATCAGCTTTTCGAATCGCTTTAATCGTATCTGGAAGTGGCTCTACATCATTAGGTGTTAAAAATACTCGATGAATACGCTGATTATATGTAGGAATTTTTGATTCTCCCGTAACTATTGTACCATCGTCGAGTTCTGCATGGAGAGTAATGGTTTGATTTGCAGCTGGCAATACAGTTCCATGAACATTTAAAACACGGCTCATTTCACGAATAGCATGTGAAAAGTCGCCGGTTATATCTGTCAAAGCTGTTAACATTAAGTTTCCTAAAGAATGGCCACCTAAGTCATCCGATTCGCTAAAACGATACTGAAACATTTCTTCAACTAATGGTTCCACATCTGACAATGCTGCCATTACTTTTCGAATATCACCCGGAGGCGGTATATCGTAATCATCTCGAAGTCGGCCTGAACTTCCTCCATCATCTGCGACGGTAACAATTGCAGTAATGTCGACAGGGAATTTTTTCAATCCTCGAAGTAACGTAGATAAACCCGTTCCCCCGCCGATTATTACGATTCGTTTCCGGCGTTTGGAACGTGCCATTTCATCAACCCTTTCTATGTTTAATATCCCGATGTGTTATCACTGTTTGATAATCTTGTTGGAACAATTTTGCGAAGTATTCCGTAAGTGTTACGGAGCGATGTTGTCCACCTGTACAACCAAATGCGATTACTAGTTGTCGTTTACCTTCTCGTTTATATTGGGGAATCATATAAACCAGTAAATCAGTTAATTTTTCATTCAACAACTTGGTTTCAGGCCATTTTAATACATAGTCTGATACATCTGATTCTAATCCTGTCTTAGGTCGTAATTCTTCTATATAATAAGGGTTTGGTAAAAATCGCACATCAAATACGAGGTCAGCATCAATTGGCATTCCATGTTTATAACCAAATGACATGATATTCAAAGTGAAGGTATAGTTGCCTTTTGCTGAAAATTCAGCTTGAATTTTCTCTCGAAGTTCTTTTGGTTTTAAAGAAGACGTGTTGTAAATAAATTGTGCTCTTCCTTTTAACTCAGATAATAACAAGCGTTCTCTTGCGATACCTTCTAATGGTAGCCCAGCAGGTGCAAGGGGGTGTGAACGACGTGTTTCTTTGTAGCGTCTAACCAAAGTTTCATCGTCTGCTTCTAAAAAGAGAATTTTCGGAGTCACCGCATTTTCCTTCTCCATATCATCCAGAGCGCCGATTAGCGAATCAAATAGATCTCCACCACGCATATCCATGACTGCAGCAATCCGGTTCATATCTTTCCCGGATTCTCTCATTAACTTTAAAAATGTCAACAACAAGGCTGGTGGCAAATTATCGATACAGAAAAACCCGAGATCCTCGAAACTTTGAATGGCTACTGTTTTACCTGCGCCAGACATGCCGGTAATAATGACAAATTCCGACTCTTGAGTTAGTCGTTGCAATTCCATTATTGTTTCTCTCCCTCGTTTGACACTTGAATATCTTCTTTAATTAATTCAAAGTCAGTGGTGTAAACAAAAGTGCCGTACTGAACTCCTTTGCCAGAAACAGCAAATTGTAAATTCGTGCGATCTCCCTCTGCCATTGGTAAATGAGCTAAATCTTCTACCGGATGCCATTCGAGGATTCCTTCGCTTGTGTGCTCAAATGGAATTCCTTCTAAATCATACGCAATAAAGGTAAATAACATCCATTCGGTTTCAACCTTCTCATCGTCACGTATGACCATCGTATATACACCTTTTAAATGAGGATTCACAGGTTTAGTGTTCGTTTCCTCTTGAAACTCTCTAATAGCTGCAGTGTATATGGACTCGCCTGATTCCATTTTCCCACCTGGTGCGACATACCAATCTCTACGTGGTTTCCTTAATAAAAGTACTTGTTGATTTTTCAATATAATTAAGTTCGCTATACGTTGCATATTCGACACTCCACATCCAAATAAACTCACTCATTCTATTATACAACTTTGATGGATACCATACCAAAAAGAATGCAATAAGATTAGACGAATGTGCTCCTATCGCTCGAGACCATTAAATATGGCACAGGAAAATGCGAGTTAATATAATAAGATTACATGCTTCGTAGCCATTGATTGCGTCTACTGATGAAGAAAGGTTTCTAGGTCGCTTCGGACGCTTTTCCTGCTGCACCATGGTCTATAGAACAAAGAGGCTGGGCTTGTGACTTTACTTTGTCACTTCACCCATCCCTTTTCTCAGATCATCCTGCGGCAGTTGTGCGTCCTTCGCTCCCTTGCAACCTGAACTTGCTCAGTAATGATGATTTGGTTTACTAGAGAATTGATAGTTTCTTTATGTAGATATTCGGCCGAAGATACTATTTCGACCTCTTTCTACTTCTGTTATTTTACCTTCTCCTATCAAGTAGGAGCGTTAATGAAACAACTATCCAAAATAAAGAAAATGGGTAGCAGCCGAAATAGCATCTTCGGCTGCTTGGTTCTTTAAAGAAAAGTGTCGATTCATTAGTAAGCCAAAATATAGTAATAACTTGCTCGAAGGTTGTAGGGGAGCGACGAAAGTATCCAAGCCGCAAGATTATCTGTAGAAGTATGTGACTTCACATTCCCCCTTACTTATTCATTAGGTAAAGGTGTAGCATCGTGCTTTCCAAAGCTCCCCCGAAACCTGAGTGAAAAACCGATTTCACTTGTATACATTAAAAAAGAGGCTGCCCATCGATTTTCATCGACGAACAGCCTGTCAAAAATGTTGCTATAAAAAGGGGGTCAATTTACTTCCTTAAATATACACCTTTATTGTTGCAAGCGTATTACAGATGGATTAAAGAATGATTAAAAATTAAACTTTTTCGCTTAATTTTTCATGTAACTCTTCAATATAGTGTTGTGCTGCTTGAGCAGCAATACTACCATCACCTGTAGCAGTAACAATTTGTCGTAATGTTTTCTCTCTCACATCACCTGCAGCGAAAATACCAGGAATTTTAGTTTCCATTTGTTCATTTGTTAAAATATAGCCATTTTCATTTAAGATACCTAAATTTGCAAATGGCTTTGTTAATGGCAGCATTCCGATGTAAATAAATACTCCGTTCGCTTTAAATTCCTGTTCAGAATCATCCACTGTTGAAGCTAATGTTACGCTTCCAACTTTGCCATTTTCGTCATTAATCGATTTTACAGTATGATTCCAGATGAAATCGATTTTTTCATTTGCAAATGCACGATCTTGGAGGATTTTTTGTGCACGTAATTCTTCTCGACGGTGGACAATCGTCACTTTACTTGCAAAGCGAGTTAAATAAACGCCTTCTTCAACAGCCGAGTCTCCACCACCTACTACTACTAATTCTTTATTTCTAAAGAATGCTCCATCACAAACTGCACAATAACTTACTCCGCGTCCACCTAGTTCTGTTTCGCCGGGGATGCCCATTTTTTTATATTCTGCACCAGTAGTTAAAATAATCGTGCGTGCTTTGTATTCTTTTCCACCAGCTTTAATTGTTTTAAAAGCTTCACCATCAATAATTTCTTGTACATCTCCGTATGCATATTCAGCACCGAATTTTTTCGCATGGTCAAACATTTTGGTCGAAAGTTCTGGCCCTAAAATATGCTCGAAACCAGGGTAATTTTCAACTTCTTCAGTATTTGCCATTTGACCACCAGGAATTCCTCGTTCAATCATTAACGTCGATAAATTTCCACGTGATGTATATACAGCCGCCGTCATACCTGCAGGACCTGCCCCGATAATCACAACGTCATAAATTTTTTCTTCAGTCATTTTATAAACCTCCTAAACCCAATGTTCTGTAACAAATGTATAAGATTCATGTCGCTTATTCAACTTATTTGCTTACGTATCAGAGAATGGTAAAAACTGAATGAGTTCATTTATATACTTCGTTAAGGTTGTTGTTGTGATTCCATAGTTTTTTGCTAATGCTTTTTTCGTAATTCCTTGAGAACGAGAAGATTGGAACATATAATCAGCTGCAGCTGCTAAGGCATTCGGATTTTTAAAGACATACCCTTTATCTATTGCTCGTTCAATGAGAACGAACCACATCTGAAACAAAAATGATCCATCAATTGTTACGGGATGGTTTTTTACATACAATACATCTGTCGCATTAACTGCACGCATAAATGAAATTTCGTCTGGTTGTCTTGCTTCAAATTCATGTCCAAGAGAAAAAGCGAGTAACCATTTTTCCATTGTAGAATATGATTCAACATTTACCCATTCAGGATGAGCTATAATTTCTTGTTTATGAGCTGTCTTACCAAGTAAAAACAGACCAAACAAACGCTCACTTCGATAAGCGTTTTCAAGCTTCTCAACAATAAAATCTCGGTTATGTTCCATTCCATGCAGTGCTTCGCCTTCAACTTGACCAGCCCATGGTTCAAGACCTTGCTTATCTGGATCAATATTTATTAATTGTTTCCATGCAAAGCGTGCCTCTTTTTCATGGCCCGAAAAATACGCTGAATGTGATAACCAGAAATAAAATCCTGGGTCGCCCTCATATCCGCGTTTTTGTAGGGAACGTAACCATTTATAGGCATTATCGTAACGGCCGACTAAAGCAAATGTCGCACCCAGTTTATAACGATGTTCTAACATATATGGTTGAATCTTACTCAGTAAATTTAACAAGTAATTAAGTTCCGGCTCATTTTTTTCATAATAATGAACCACTGCTAAATTACACAATGCATGTAAATTACCCGTGTTATCTTCAAGTACTTTGTGTAATAAGGCTTTTGATTGATCCACTTCGCCAATATAGAAATAAGCAAGCGCTAGGTTATTGTAAGCCGCCCAGAAGTCTGTATTTTCTTCTATTAATTTTTCTAACACTTCGATAGCTTGGTCAAAGTTACCTTGTTCCATCATACGTCTGGCTTTTTCTTGAATAATTAAAATTTCACTTCCAAAATTATCATCCTCAAATAACGGCCAGTCTTCTTGTTCCGAAAAATCAATGATTTCCATTGCTTCTTCAGCGTAAACACCACTAAAATCCAGTTCTACGTACTTTTTCGCAAATTTGCGAGCATCAGAAAGAAACCCTAGATGTGCATTGACTTCTGCTAAGAAAAAGATGATTTCCGTTTCATTCGGGTCAAGACTATGAGCACTTTGCAATAACTCGAGTGCATGGTCGTATTTTTCAACTTCCATTTCCACAATAGCGTATTGCATTAAAATAAGCGGATCGTCAGGACTCAATTCCGCTGCACGTCTTAAATATTTATGCGCTTTGTCAAATTGCTCTCGATTGAGAGCATGTAGCGCTTTTTGATAATAATATTCGCCTGTTGGTATAAACGAGACGATATTTTCTTTTATTAGTTGTTTTTGTTTTTTCTCCAATTAATGCCTCCGAAAAAATAAAAAGGAACACTAAGGTTCCTTTTCAGTATCTCTCTATTATATCACACAGACTTATGATTTACTCTCATGTCGTTTTTGTAACACTTCTAACACATCGTATAAATCCACTTTTTGTTCTTGAAGGAGTACTAATAAGTGATACAGTAGATCCGCAGCTTCCCATTGCAATTCTTCTGCGTCACGATTTTTCGCAGCAATTACAACTTCTGTTGCTTCTTCTCCTATTTTCTTACCGATTTTATCTACGCCCTTTTCAAAAAGATACGTCGTATAAGCACCTTCAGGCATTGATTGTTCACGATTTTGAATAACTTGTACTAAGTTTGCTAATATCCCAAAACTTCCAACTGCTTGAACAGGTGTTATGATTTCTTTATGAAAACAACTAACTTCACCAGTATGGCATGCCGGTCCTTTAGGGAGCACTTCAACTACAAGAGAATCTTCATCACAATCTGCTCTTATCGCAATGACATGTTGCGTGTTTCCACTCGTTGCACCTTTATTCCACAATTCTTGTCGAGATCGACTAAAAAACCAAGTTTGATTTGTCTCAATTGTTTTTTTTAGTGACTCTAGATTCATAAATGCCACCGTAAGAACTTCTTTTGTTTGTGCATGTTGGACTACTACTGGAATCAGTCCACTTTCATCAAATTTTAAGGATTCTAATGCGAATTCATTCATCTAACTGACACTCCTTTCTCTCTCAAGACACTCTTCACTTCTTTTACACTTGTTTCTTTATAATGAAAAATAGAGGCCGCGAGTGCCGCATCTACGTCGGTTTGGGTAAATACATCATAAAAATGTTGAGCATTTCCTGCTCCACCGCTGGCAATTACAGGAACACTGACAGCTTCCCGGACTGCTTTCGTTAAAGCTATATCAAATCCACTTTTTTCACCATCTTGATTCATAGAAGTAAGCAGGATTTCTCCAGCACCTAAACGAGTGGCTTCTTGCGCCCATTTAACAGCAGTCCATTTAGTTACACGACGACCACCATGTGTATATACCATCCATGTGTCATCTGTTTCTGACCATTTGGCGTCAATTGCTACTACTATACATTGAGACCCAAAAAATGCTGCACCTTCTGTAATTAATTCAGGACGTTCTATTGCTGATGTATTTACCGATACTTTATCGGCTCCAGCACGTAACATTTTTTTCATATCTTCAAGAGTTCGTATTCCACCACCAACTGTAAATGGAATGGCAAGTTCAGCTGCGGATTGACGTACTACATCGACCATCGTTTCTTTGCCTTCATGAGAAGCAGAAATATCTAAAAAGACTAATTCATCTGCTCCATGTTCATCATAAAACTTTGCAAGTTCTACTGGATCTCCAGCGTCACGTAGCGATACAAATTGAACACCTTTAACAACACGACCCTCTTTTACATCTAAACAAGGAATGATTCGTTTTGTTAACATGAAGTCACCTCTCGTAATGCTTGTGGTAAGGTGAATCGATTTTCATAAAGCGCTTTGCCAATAATAACTCCGCCAATTTTTGATTGAGTTGCTGCTTGTGCCACTTGATTCACATCTGCAAGTGAACTAATTCCACCAGAAACAATTACTTCTGCACCGGTTGCTTCAGCGAGTAATTCATTCGCCAAAATATTGGGTCCTGTTAATGTACCGTCTGTTGCAATATCTGTGAAAATAAACACTTTGGCACCGTGTTTTGAAAAATATTGCCCTACTTCAATTGCAGACTTCGTGGACGTCTCTAGCCAACCATGGGTTGCGACCATTCCATCTTTCGCATCTAGTCCTATGACGATTCGTTCTGAACCAAATTTCTGAATAAACGACACGGCTAACTCTGGTTGCTGAATTGCTAAGCTTCCTATAATGACACGTGTTACCCCATTATCAAGATAATGTTTCACATCTTCTTCAGTACGAATCCCGCCACCTATTTGAACATTCACACCTAACTCTGTCGCAGCACGAATGACATCCTTATCGTGAATACGTTTGCCGTCTTTTGCTCCATCTAAATCAACCATATGTATCCACTTTGCTCCTTGCTTTGCAAAGGACTCAGCCATTTCAAAAGGAGAGTCTGCATAAATGGTTTCTTGATTGTAATCACCCTTAAACAATCGTACACACTTGCCTCCACGCATATCAATTGCTGGATATATGTCAATCGATGTCATAATCGATCTCTCCTCTCCTGAACTTGTTGAACCCATTTAGCCAACAAGTATTTACCAAACGGTCCTGACTTTTCCGGATGAAACTGCATGCCTGTGAAATTGTCTTTTTGAACGAGACCAGGTACGAAATGACCAGCATATGTACTGCTTGCAACTACTTCATTTTGTCGTGTATTTTGAGCTAAATAAGAGTGCACGAAGTATACATGTGTTGAGTCTTCTTTTTCAAGACCATTTAGCCATTCTGGTTGATGTGCAAAAGATAGTGGATTCCAACCCATATGAGGAATTCTCACTTGATGTTGTTGTGAATCCAGTGCATCAAACTTTTGAATATTGCCCTTAAAAATGCCTAACCCTTTAGTTAAGCCATTTTCTTTACTATCTTCATACAGCAGTTGCATACCTAAACAAATACCTAGCAGTGGTTTATTCGTTTTTGCAAGATCTTTAATATAATCATCCAAACCAAATTCACTTAATTTATTCATTGCATCGGGATATGCCCCTACACCTGGTAACAGGTAGCCATCCATTTGATCTAGCGTATTAATATCGGCCGTAATGAATACTTCACATTCGAGTCGAAGCAAGGCCTGTTCGACGCTATATAAGTTACCCATCCCATAATCAATTACACCAATCTTCATGTCAATAACCCTTTCGTAGAAGGCACGCCTTTTACACGTGGGTCGATTGAGACAGCTTCATCAAGTGCTCTGGCTAAAGCTTTGAAAATAGCTTCAATTATATGATGAGTATTGTGACCGTAGTGTACAATAACATGCACATTCATTCGTGCTTCAAGTGCAAACTTCCAGAGAAACTCATGAACAAGTTCAGTGTCGAAATTGCCGACTTTTTCATTTGGAAGAACAGCTCTATACTCAAGGTGTGGACGGTTTGAACAATCTATCACTACTTGAGCCAACGCATCATCCATAGGAACAAACGCATTCCCATATCGACGAATTCCTTTTTTATCACCTAGTGCTTCTTTTATTACTTGTCCTAATACAATTCCAATATCTTCAGTTGTATGATGATCATCTATATGTGTATCTCCAGAAGCTTGAATGGTCGCATCAAAGAAGCCGTGTTTGACAAATAAATCGAGCATATGGTCCATAAAAGGAACGCCTGTATCTATCGTCGCTTGTCCTTCTCCGTCAAGTTTAAGTGTGATATTCACTTGTGTTTCATTTGTTTTTCTATTAATAGTTGCTTCACGTGACATGATTAGTCCATCTCCTTTGTCCATCCTCGGGATTCTACTGCTCGTGCATGACCTTCTAAACCTTCCATTCTTGCAAGACGGGCTATTTTTGGTGCGTGCTGCTGCCAAGTCTTTTCTGTGTAATAAATGATACTTGTCTTTTTAATAAAATCATCTACTGAAAGCGGACTTGAAAAACGAGCTGTGCTATTCGTCGGTAAGACATGATTTGTTCCAGCAAAGTAATCTCCAATTGGTTCTGAACTGTAGCGTCCAATGAAAATCGCCCCAGCATGACGAATTTGTTGGGCAACTTCTTTAGAGTTTTTCGTCATGATTTCTAAATGCTCAGGTGCTAATTTATTTACTGCTTCCACAATATCTTCTAGTGTCTCAGCAACATATATTTTTCCGAAATTTTCAATTGAAGCACGAGCAATTTTTTCACGCGGGAGCTTTGTAAGTTGTTTTTCAACTTCATGTGCAACTTCATGTGCGAAAAAATCACTTGTTGTTAGTAATATTGGACAAGCCATTGGATCATGTTCTGCTTGAGATAATAAATCTGCCGCTACTTCATCTGCATATGCTGTTTCATCAGCAATGATTGCTATCTCACTAGGACCAGCAATCATATCAATAGCAACTACTCCATAAACTTCGCGTTTAGCAAGTGCTACAAAAACATTCCCCGGACCGGTTATTTTATCCACTGCCTTGATTGACTCTGTGCCATATGCCAATGCCGCAATTGCCTGAGCACCACCAATTTTATAAATTTCTTTAACCCCTAAAATTGACGCGGCAACTAACACCGCATTAGGCAAGGCACCTTGATTGTTCGGAGGAGAAACAATGACAATCCGTTCCACACCGGCCACTTGAGCCGGAATTACATTCATTAACACCGATGATGGGTAAGCCGCGGAACCTCCTGGAACATATAAACCTACAGCATCTAGAGGGCTCACACGCTGTCCGATAAACGAGTCATTTTCCACATCCACCTCATAAGATGAACGCTTTTGTTTTTCATGAAAAACTCGAATATTATGGGCAGCTTCTTCTAAATCCTTTTGAAGGTCAGGGTCAAAATTAGCCTTTGCATGATTGATTTCTTCTATAGAAACGCGGAAATCCTGTAATTTAACGCCGTCCCACTTCTCGCTGTATTCTGCAATAGCTACGTCACCACGATTGTGTACATCAGCTAATACCGATTTAACCGTCTGCAATTGTTCTGCGTTACCCATTTCTATTGGTCGTTTTAATGAAATATCTTTTGATAAAGAAACGATTTGCATGTAACATCCTCCTTCCTTACTCCATTGAATCTTTCAGCCGTTTCACCATATCTCGAATTCGTTCACTTTTTAGTCGGTAACTGACTGGATTAGCAATTAATCTAGATGTTACATCCACAATGTGTTCGTATTCAACTAATCCATTTTCCTTCAATGTTCTACCTGTTGATACGATATCTACAATTCGATCGGCAAGGCCAATCATGGGCGCCAATTCAATTGAACCATTCAAACCGATAATTTCGACTTGCTCGCCTTTTTCTTTATAAAAATTAGAAGCAATCTCTGGATATTTCGTTGCTACTCGAGGAGCAATATCATTCATAATCGTATTTGGTAAGCCAGCCGATGCGATATAGCATTGACTAATTTTTAAATCAAGCAATTCATGCACGCTACGTTTTTGCTCTAATAATACATCTTTGCCCGCTATTCCGATATCTGCTACCCCATGTTCTACATAAACGGGGACATCCATTGGTTTTGCTAAAATAAATCGAATTCTTTCATCAGGAACTTCAACGATAAGTTTTCGAGAATCTTCTAAATCATCGGGTAACTGAAAACCTGCTTTTTGAAGCAAAACATACGCTTCTTCAAAAATGCGTCCTTTCGGCATCGCAATTGTCAGTTCACTCATTATTGCCATCTCCTTCTATTAACCACACCACATCCGTAAAGTTTGCTAGAAAAGCTTCCTTGTCTTCAACATTCCCTATAAATTGTATAGTCGTACGAATCCCTTGATTTCTTAATTTTTTCGCTTTATGAACAGCATTCACGTAATTAGCTGAATCAAAAAAGATTAGGGTATGAGGTTCGCGATTCATTGTAGTAGTCATCACTTCAAGCAGTCGATCAACTCGTAATCCAAATCCAGTCGCACCTACATCGGAATTGAATTCTTGTAATAACCCATCATATCGACCACCATTACCAATAGCGAAGCCTGAGCCACTCGCAAAAACCTCGAATAACATCCCTGTGTAATAACTCATTTCACTCGTTAGTGTCAAATCATATGTGACCAACTTTGCAAGTCCTGCATTTTCTAATAACGAGGACAATTCGCTAAGATAAGAATACATTGTGACTTGTGAATCATTCGTTTCATCAATAAATGGACGTAACTGCTGAATTGATTGCACATTAGAAGCCTGTCCAATAAATTCAATAAAACGCTGCTCCTCTTCATTTGAAAGTCCAAATGTTCTCACCGCTTCTTCAAAGCCAACCATATTTTTCTCAACTAGTAATTTACGCAATTCACTCACTTGTTGATCTGATTGAGTAAGCTGTGTCAAAATGGATTGCAATAATCCCGCATGTCCAACTGTTAACCGATACGAATTTATCCCCAATTCCTGAACCAATTCAGAAGCCGTGATAATCATTTCTGCATCTGCAAAAACAGAATCATCGCCGATTAACTCCACTCCCATTTGTTCAAATTCAGCTGGTCTCCCACCTTCATGTTCTTGTGCACGAAAGACATTCGCAAAATAAGCAAGTCGTAATGGGATTTGTTCTTTTAATAGTTTAGATGTTGCGACACGAACTATTGGCGTCGTCATATCTGGTCTTAAAACCAATGTCTCTCCTTGACGATCTACTAATTTAAATAAAGATGAGTCTGGAATGGCGGATGCTTTTCCAACCGTCTCATAATACTCAACTGTGGGCGTTTTAATAAAATCAAAACCACGCAATTGGAAAAATCGTCTACCAATACCACGTACCTTTTCCTTTTTCTCATTAATTAAAGGGAAAGAGTCTCTCATACCAAGTGGTTTTTCAAATTTTCGTATAGGTGTCATTCATTACACACTTCCTAAATAAGGATATTTTACTTTAGTACACTAGCATGCTACTATAATGAAATAAAATTTATTTTAACGTATATGACCAGGTGCGTCAATACAAAAGACCCCATGAAGCATTGGAAATCTCTTCATGAGGTCTTTTCTGATTACAAACGACGGGTCGCCATTTCTTCAGCTGTATAAATTACTTTCATCGGGTTTCCACCGACAAAACTTCCTGCTTGAACATCTTTATGCACTAAAGTTGCTGCCGAAACAATGGCACCATCCCCTATATTTACTCCTGGTAAAATCGTCGAATTTGCCCCAATAAGAACCTGATCTCCAATCACAACGTCTCCAATGCGATATTCATCTATCAAGTACTCATGTGCCAAAAGAGTTGTATTATAGCCAATGATTGAATTTTGTCCTATTTTTATTCTTTCTGGAAACATCACATCTGGCATAACCATTAAAGCGAATGAAGTTTGGTCTCCAATCTTCATATGTAAATAGCGACGATAAAGGAAGTTTTTGAATGGCAATGAAGGACTATATCTCCCTAGTTGTATAACGATAAAATTTTTCATCACTTTCCATAACGACACTGTCTTATAAATATGCCAAAGTGAGTTTGCACCTTCGACAGGAAAACGTTCCGTCCTTCTCATACCGATGGAGCCTCTACAATCTCAAGTAATTCTGAAATATGTTGCAACATATAGTTTGGCTTAAAAGTTGCTAAATATGCTTCTCCCTTAACGGTCCATGAAACCCCAGCAGTACGAACAAAAGCATTTTGACCACCTTCGATATCATGCGAGTTATCACCAATCATTAATGCTTCTTCTGGCTTTGCATTTAATCTATCAAGGGCTAACAAAATGGGTTCAGGATCTGGTTTTGGATTAACCACGTCATCCAAAGCAATTACTACTTCAAATACATCCTCTATCCCCATTAACTTTAAACCACGGCAAATAATATCATGCTTTTTCGTTGAAACAATGGCCAGTTTAACTCCGCGTGCTTTTAATAAGCGAAGTGTTTCACTTACACCATCAAATTCGACCGCCATCTGATCGTGCATTTCAATATTCCATGCACGATATTCCTGAATCAACTCTTCAGTTAAACCTTCGTCAATGTTATCGAATGTTTGTTTCAAAGATGGTCCAATAAAGTGTAGGACATCTTCTCTAGTGAAACGTCCTGGATACCTTTTACCCAAAACACTTAAAAAAGTTTGTATAATGAGCTCATTCGTATCAAGCAAAGTTCCATCAAAATCGAAAAGAAGTGTAGTAATCGGTTGAGTAATCATGCAGTAAATACTTCCTTTCGTTTCGTTTGTTCAGCTCTTTTCCATATCGTCGCAACCACAATCGTTAATACAAATGCTATGCCAAGTCTTAATAAGAATAATGGCCAGATTGGGATCCCAAGTGGAATAAAGATAAGAGTGTCTTCTACAACTGCGTGACAGGCGACTAAAAAGATAAAAACAAGCGTTGCATCTTTTTTACTTACACCGTCATCTTGAACAGCTTGAATCATTACACCTGCACCAAATGCTAAGCCAATGACCAATCCTGAAACAAGTGTCATTGATGCATTAGGTTCAATGCCAAGCACTTTCGTGAAAGGTGCAAGCTTTTGTGAAAACTTTTGTAAATACTGTTTATCTTTTAAGTATTGAATAACAATCATAAGTGGAATAACTACCATTGCAAGCTGTAATACCCCAAAACTAGCTTTTTGTAACCCTAATAAAACAATCTCCATCCAGCCTTCTGGAAGATCAGACACTTTAGGCGCCATACCATACTGCGCAATATCTGAACCACCTGACCAAACTAGGTTAATTACAATTGCTGAAATGGCTGATAGTCCGAAACGTACGAGCAAGACTACCCATAGTTTAACCCCAACTTTTAAGGCCACTCCTGTTTCGATAAAGATATTATGTGAAAAGGACAACATGACAGCTAAAATAAAGACTTCTTTTACCGTTAATTCTAATGATAGAATTCCAGCTATCCCTGCATACAAGTTAAGTACATTTCCTAAAACAAATGGAATCGCAGCATCTCCCCGTAATCCAAATATGCCCATTATAGGTGATACAAATTCGATAATCCATGGCAACACTGGTGTATGCTGCAAAATAACGAGCAACAGTGTTATGGGAAATATAATCTTGCTTAGTGTCCAAGAAGTATTTAATCCAGCTCGTAACCCAGTTTTTAGTGTAGACATCTTTATAACTTCCTCACTTATTCGTCTTTATACCGCACTGGTTCTTTAATCGTCACGCGTCGATATACGATTATGATAACTGCTACAACTAATGCAATAATTGACACTACTTGAGCGGTGCGAATTTCACCAATTAAGTAGAGACTATCAGTACGCAGTCCTTCTATAAAGTATCTTCCGAATGAGTACCAAATGATATAGAATAAAAACATTTCTCCACGTAATAAGTTGACACGACGTAACAAGATTAAGATTATGACGCCTGTAAAGTTCCACAACGATTCATATAAAAATGTGGGGTGATAATAGGTGCCATCAATACGCATTTGATTAATAATCCAATCCGGTAAAAACATATTTTCTAAGAAAGCACGTGAAACTGGGCCACCATGAGCTTCTTGGTTAATAAAGTTACCCCAGCGCCCGATTGTTTGACCAATTAAAATACTAGGCGCCGCAATATCTGCTAATTTCAAAAATGATACATTACGTTTCCTTGTAAATACATAAGCGGTGATAAATGAGACAATTAATGCTCCGTGTATTGCTAGGCCACCTTCCCATACTTGAAGAATTTGACCAGGATTTTGTGAATAATATTCCCATTTCGAGAAAACGTAGTACATTCGGGCACCTAAAATCGCTAATGGTACAGCCCAAATTAATAAATCAGTTAAAAAATCCGGATGAAACTTTCTTTTCACCATTTCTCTTTGTGCTACAAGAAAAGCCAGGACGATCCCACACGCGATAATTACTCCGTACCATCGTACGTCTATCGGTCCTAAAGAAATGGCAATCGGATCAATTGCTCCAAGTAAAAAATTCATGTTATACCCCTTCCATACTGTTGACTTTAATATGTAGCATCTTCGTTTTGACTAATCACATCATTTAAACGGTTGGAGAATTCTTCTGCAGCATTGACACCCATTCGTTTCAAACGGTAATTCATAGCTGCTACTTCAATAATAACTGCTAAGTTTCGACCAGGTCGAACGGGAATTGTCATTTTAGTCAAATCTGTATCGATAATTTTCATTTTCTCTTCTTCGATTCCTAGTCGGTCATATGTCTTGTTTTTATCCCAAATTTCTAAATCAATAACAATTGAAATTCGTTTAAAACTACGCACGGCACTAGCGCCAAATAAAGTCATAATGTCGATAATTCCAATTCCACGAATTTCAAGTAAATGTTCAATAAGTTTTGGGGCATTTCCAATCAGCGTATTTTCTGCTTCTTGTCTAATCTCCACGCAATCATCAGCAACGAGTCGATGGCCCCTTTTCACAAGTTCCAATGCCGTCTCACTTTTACCCACACCGCTTTTCCCAGTAATTAAGATTCCTACACCATAAATATCCACAAGGACACCATGTACTGCTGTCGTAGGTGCTAGTTTACTTTCAAGAAAGTTTGTCAGCAAACTTGAAAAACGAGTGGTGGCCATTTTGGCTGTGAGGACGGGCACATGTTCTTCATTTGAAGCAATCTTTAATTCTTCTGGTACCTTCATATCATGCGAAATGATAATTGCAGGTGTTTCAGGTGAACATAATTTTTTCATTCGATCTATTCGTTCATGAGGCAACAACATATCATAAAATGATAGTTCTGTTTTGCCAAGTAGTTGGACGCGGTTAGCAGGATAGTGTGTAAAATAACCAGCCATTTCTAAACCAGGACGTGAAATATCACTGATGGCGATATGTCTGCCGATGCCCTCTTGACCACTAACAAGTTTTAAATCAAACATTTCCATAACGTCTTTCGTAGTCACTTGCTCCAAAAACATCACCTACTTTCTTCGAAAATCGAATTAACCGATATGTTCTTTATTTTATCATGCGGACTGAAAATTGAAATGAATTTCTCTTTACGTTGTCTCTTTTCCAGTATTTCTTCCTATTTAAGCTGTAGGAGGGATGTACAATGCAGAAAATTATTGTTGATGCAGGACATGGACCACATACAGCTGGCAAACGAACGCCTGATGGAACACTTAGAGAATTCATGTTTAATGAAGCTGTAGCTATTCGAGTCAAGAAACTTTTAACTGCCGAAGGGCTTACGGTCATCTTTTCTCATGATAATAGCCGAGACGTGGCTCTGTCGGAGAGAATTTCTTTAGCAAACAAATTAAAGGTGGATGCATTTATCTCGATTCATGCGAATGCGTATGGAACAGACTGGAATACAGCAAATGGAATTGAAACCTACACATGTTTACAACCTAGTAAAGCTTCAGTAATAATGGCAACCCATGTTCAGCAAGCATTGCAAATGCGCACCTACAGAAAAGATCGCGGAATTAAAAAAGGCAATTTTGCAGTACTGCGTGAAACGACCATGCCGGCTATTTTAATTGAGTGTGGATTTATGACCAATACAGAGGAAGCGAAATTATTAAAGAGTACAGATTATCAACAACAATGTGCACAAGCAATTGCTTTTGGTGTCCTATGTTGTTTGACATAAAATAGCAAGAATCCTTTTTCCGAACATCGGCTATTCACTTACCCGATATTCGGTTTTTTTGTTCATTCTTAAATCATAAGAGCTTAAATAACTTCTATATAAAGTACAACTTCAAATATTTTACGTCTTTAATACAAAAAACACGGCCAGCACCTTTTTAAAAGGGCTAACCGTGTTTTAAAACTGCAGCATGCGTTTTCGAATCTTCAAGAGAACATTCTTTTTCTATTGTATGGAATCCTTGTTTTCCGTTTCCTCTTCCAAAACGTTCTCAATATAATTTTTCCCCCAATCATACATAGCATCCAGAATCGGCATTAGACTTCTTCCCTGCTCAGTAAGTGAGTATTCAACTTTCGGTGGAACAACAGGATAGACTTCACGATGTATGATCAAATGATCTTCCAGTTCGCGTAATTGATTGACAAGCATCCTTTGTGTAATACCCGGAATGAGGGTCTTAAGTTCACCAAACCGTTTCGTTCCTTCCTTACCTAGATGCCACAATATAAGCATTTTCCATTTTCCACCAATAACAGAAAGAGTTAATTCTTTTTCACAATTAAACATTTTCTCCCCTAAATTCGGCATTCACTTCTCCTCCAAATCCTTATGGAATACAATAGTATACTTTTTAGCACTATATATAAAAAAAGTGCGTACTTTCAATGCGATAACATACTAAGTATACTAAACCTAGCATTGGTAGTAAATATCCAGTAACTGGATTCACTAATGTTACGTACAAAAAAATATATTATTGGGAGAGATAAATATGAAACTTCAATTAGCTATAGATCTTGTAGATACTCAAGGAGCAATCGAATTGGTCAAAGAAGTAGGAGAGTACATTGATGTAGTAGAAATTGGCACACCGGTTGTAATAAATGAAGGTCTTAGAGCGGTTAAAGAAATGAAAGCTACATTCCCTAACCTGACTGTTTTGGCTGATCTTAAAATCATGGATGCTGCTGGATATGAAGTAAGCCAAGCTGCTGCTGCAGGCGCTGACATCATTACAATTCTTGGTGCTGCAGAAGACGAGTCCATCAAAGGTGCTGTCGAAGAAGCAAAAAAACAAGGAAAACAAATCCTTGTTGATATGATTGCTGTAAAAGATATTGCAACACGTGCAAAAGAACTTGATGAACTTAATGTAGACTATATCTGTGTTCATACTGGTTATGATCTTCAAGCTGTCGGACAAAATTCTTTCGAAGACCTTGCAACCATCAAGAGTGTTGTTAAAAATGCGAAAACTGCAATTGCAGGCGGAATCAAAATGGAAACACTTCCGGAAGTTATTAAAGCTCAACCGGATCTTATCATCGTAGGTGGCGGGATCACTGGCAAGGAAGATAAAAAAGCTGTAGCAGCTCAAATGCAAAAAATGATTAAACAAGGGTAGTGACCAATATGCAGGCGACTCAATATTTAGCTAAAATCATAAAAGAGTTAAACCAGACAGTCGACTTGATTGCTGATGAAGAGGCTGAAAAACTGGTAAACAAGATTCTTGAATCAAAGAAAGTTTTTCTGGTTGGGGCGGGTCGATCTGGATTTATGGGCAAGTCTTTTGTGATGCGAATGATGCACATGGGGATTGATGCCTATGTAGTCGGTGAAACCGTAACAGCTAATTTAGAAAAAGACGATCTGTTAATCATTGGTTCTGGTTCTGGTGAAACGAAAACCTTGGTCTCAATAGCAGAAAAGGCAAAAGGCTTAGGTGGGACAGTCGCAGCTGTAACGATTTTCCCTGAATCCACGATTGGGAAATCAGCTGACATTATAGTTAAATTGCCTGGTTCACCAAAAGATAAATCAGAAAGTGAATACATGACCATACAACCGATGGGGTCACTTTTTGAGCAAACAATGTTATTATTTTACGATGCATTAATTTTGCGTATCATGGAGAAAAAAGGATTAGACTCTAATAAAATGTATGGCAAACATGCCAATCTCGAGTAGATTTCAATAAAAAAATATGTAGACATGAAGACCGCATTAATTTCTTTTAGAAATTTGTGGTCTTTAATGCATGTCTGCATGAGATTATATTAGATGAAGGATTTCTATATATAATTAAGCAATGGTGAAGTCTATAATAAAAAGTGTGAAACAAAGAAAAGAGGTTGGTTAAATGGTTCGAATCGGCGTAATTGGTACTAATATGATTACAGAAAGATTACTTGAAGCAGCAAGTGCTGTAGAAGGTTCTGAACTAACAGCAGTTTATTCTCGCACTAGTGAGCAGGCAGAAAAATTTGCAAGCAACTACGGAATAACAAAACTATTTACAAACCTAGAAGAAATGGCAGGTAGTGAAGAAATTGACGCGGTGTATATTGCTACTCCCAACTCATTTCACTCTGAACAAGCTATTTTATTTTTACAAAATGGCAAACATGTATTATGTGAAAAACCATTGGCAGCCAATGCAGCCGAAGTAAACAAGATGATCCAAGCTGCAAAAGATCATAATGTCCTATTAATGGAAGCTATGAAATCAACATTACTTCCTGGGTTCAAGGCCATTCAAGACAACTTAAATAAAATTGGTACGATTCGTAGATACTTTGCTAGTTATTGTCAGTATTCTTCTCGTTATGATAAATTCAAAGAAGGAATTGTACTCAATGCTTTTAATCCAAAGTTTGCGAATGGTGCATTAATGGACCTTGGTGTTTATTGTTTGTATCCACTTATCACTTTGTTTGGTGAACCCAATGAAGTAAAAGCAACTGGCATAATGCTTGATTCAGGTGTAGATGGTGAAGGTAGCGTCGTTCTAAGATATGACGATAAAGATGCGGTTGTCATGTATTCTAAAATATCCAATTCTTCTTTACCAAGCGAAATTCAAGGCGAAAACGGCAGCATGATAATTGATAAAATTAGCTCTCCTGAAAAAATAGTAATCCGTTACAATGACGGGACTACCGAACAATTACCTATAGAACAATCACATCCCTCTATGTATTATGAAGTGAAAGAATTTGTTGAGTTAATCAACCAAGGGAAAATGGAATCCGATATAAACTCACATAAAAACTCTTATACCACGATGCTAGTAATAGATAGAGTGCGAGCTGAAATAGGTCTTAAATATCCAAGTGATAAAAAATTAACCTAAAAAGTTAATTGCTTGTAAAAAAAGAAGAATTTCTGCTATACCCTTTTTTCAAAAAAGTAGTTTTTATAGTCCTTATTAAAAAAAGTCATGTTAGCAACAATTGGAAAGTTGCTAACATGACTTTTTCTATTTTAATCTCTTCATTAGTGTTTTATCATGTTCGTCTTCTATATTACTGAATGATATCGAGTATGAAAATGTTATTTGGTTAAACGCTTCATAAGAGCAATTTTCTCAGCTTCAAAACCCGGTTTACCAAGTAAAGCAAACATATTCTTCTTGTATGCCTCGACTCCAGGTTGATCAAACGGGTTCACTCCAAGCAAATATCCGCTTATCCCGCAGGCTTTTTCAAAAAAGTAAACCATCTCACCGTAAGTGTATTCATTCAATTCATCAAATTCAATTACTAGATTAGGAACTCCACCGTCTATATGTGCTAACAATGTACCCTGGAATGCATTTTTGTTGACTTCATCCATCGTCTTACCAGCCAAGAAATTTAATCCATCAGTATCTTCGGGATCCTCTTGAATTATCATTTCAATTCGAGGTTTCTTCACCTGAAGAACCGTCTCTAGAAGGTTCCGTCTACCTTCCTGAACATATTGCCCCATCGAATGCAAATCGGTTGAAAAATCAACCGCAGCAGGAAAAAGACCTTTTTGATCTTTTCCTTCACTTTCGCCAAATAACTGTTTCCACCATTCAGATACATAATGAAGTGAAGGCTCATAGTTAACAAGTAATTCAATGACTTTCCCTTTATTGTAAAGTGCATTTCGAACTGCAGCATACTGATAACTAGCATTAGTAAAGAGATCGGGATTGTTGTATTTAAGAGCAGCAGCTGCTGCCCCTTCCATCATTTGATCAATATTTAGTCCTGCTACAGCAATCGGTAAAAGACCAACTGCTGTAAGAACAGAATATCTTCCGCCTACATCATCAGGAATAACAAAGGTTTCATAGCCTTCTTTATCCGCAAGCTCTTTTAATGCGCCTTTTGACTGATCCGTGGTAGCGAAAATACGATTTTTCGCCTCTTCTTTTCCATATTTTTTCTCCATATAATCACGGAAAATACGGAAAGCAAGGGCTGGTTCTGTAGTTGTTCCTGATTTAGAAATGATATTGACAGAGATATCTTTGCCTTCTAATAACTCAAATAAATGGGTTAGATAAGTAGAGCTGATATTTTGACCAGCAAAATAAACTTGGGTGTTATTATTCATTTGGTTATGAAAACTATGAGACAGAGCCTCAATGGCCGCTCTAGCACCTAGATAAGAACCACCAATACCGATTACAATAAGAGCATCTGATTGGTTCTTGATTCTCTCTGCTGCTTGTTTGATTCTCACAAATTCATCCTTATCATAATTGAGTGGTAAATCAACCCAACCAAGATAATCAGAACCTGGACCTTTCTTTTCATGAAGCATATTATGTGCCACTTTTACAAATTCACTTAGATTATCCACTTCACTTTTTTCCATAAATGATAAAGCATTCGTGTAATCAAAAGAAACAGTCATACATTTTTTCCCCTTTCGAATGAACTAGTTATTATTCTATCTGGTATTTATCCGTTTATTATTTAAATCTTTTCTGGATATAGCTGTTTGTTCAACTAACAGTAGGCGTTATTGACTCATCCCTCATTTGAAGTTTCATATTATGCCTTCTTTTCTACAGCATGTCCGCCAAATTCGTTTCGTAGAGCTGCTACAACTTACCTGTAAAAGTATCGTTTTCCAACGAACGATAATGCATCAATAAGCCATAGCGATTACAGGAGTCGTAGTTTGTAAGTCCAAGGCTGTTTCGACTGTCCATTTACCTTCGCCGGAAGAATGCATAATCCCTTTAATTTCATCTAATTTTGCATCTTTGGAGAACGCATTTTGTGTTAATTCCATTAGCCATGAACAGATTACTGAACCATTATTCCACACGCCTGCAACTTTTTCATAGTCATAGTCGAATTCACTTTTTTCCAAAAGTTCAAATCCTTCACCAATAGCAGCCATCATCCCGTATTCTATTCCATTATGGACCATTTTCAAGAAGTGGCCGCTGCCTGCTTACTACATTATGCTTGCGGTCCAACAAGTTTTGACCTAAATTTAATCCCATTTTCCCAAACCAATTAAGCCGAAATATCTTCATTAACGAAAACTTCTTGATAAAATCATGTGCTTTTTATTGGTTTATAGCTTTTTTTATCCCAACAGCCAATCATTAGACCGGAATGATGTTTTCTATTAATTTGTATTCTACCACCATTTAAATCCGTCCTCTTTCAATAATCTATTAGAAGATTCTGGTCCCATCGAACCTGATTGATATGGATGGAGTGGAAGAATATTTTCCTCAAACGCCTCTAAAATAGGTTGTACCCATTTCCAAGATAATTCAACTTCATTCCAATGGGCGAAGAAGTTAGAGTCTCCACGAAGTGCATCAAAAATTAAAAGTTCATACGCTTCGGGGACATCTTTTTCACTCGCTATAAAGTCAACAATTATTGGTTCTAATTTTCCGTTTACAGGGTTTTTGCTATTTAATTGCATCGATACACCTTCATTTGGACTTATATTGATAACCAATAGATTGGGTTCAGCATTTTGGTTTTCGTTTCTATACAAATTCTTTAATGGATTTTTATATTCAATCACAATCCGTGTTGATTTTTCCTTCATTCTTTTTCCAGTCCGGATATAGAACGGCACGCCATCCCAGAAAGTATTATCAATCCATAAACGAGCAGCCACAAATGTATCGTTTTTGGAAGAAGCATTGACGCCAGGTTCTTCACTATATCCAATTACGGGTTCACCCTGGATTTCTCCTTGATCATATTGTCCGCGAACCACGTGCCCAACTACCTCATTTTTTTGCAATGGTCGGAGAGATTCCATGACTTTTATTTTTTCATAACGAATGTCTGTGGAAATTATCTGTGTCGGGAGGTGCATAGCCGTCATCATCAGAAGTTGTAGCATATGATTTTGAACCATGTCACGAATCGCACCGACTTTGTCATAATAACCAGCTCTGCCTTCTACACCAACCGTCTCACTAGCGGTAATCTGGACATTGGCTATATGCTGATTGTTCCATAATGCTTGAAGAATAGGGTTGGCAAATCCTAAGGCTTCAAGGTTTTGAACCATCGGCTTTCCAAGATAATGATCTATCCGGTAAATTTCGTCTTCTTCAAAAGCATTGCTTAATTTTTCGTTTAAATGTTGTGAAGATTTCAAGTCATGCCCAAATGGTTTTTCGATAATCAATCGTTTCCATCCATTCGTTGAGCTTAATCCACTCTCCTTGATGTTCGATGCAATTACATCAAAAAATTCAGGGGCAACTGATAGATAAAACATTCGATTTTCTGTAATTTTTCTTTCTTTTTCACTTTGTTGAACTAGTTCAAGTAAATTGTTATATTCTTCAGCATTCGTTACATTTAAACGGCTATAACGAAATGCCCTGATAAACTCTTTTATTTGGGATTTGTCATTTATCAAATGTCTAGAGTAAATTATTAACGATTCTTTTACGCGTGTTTGAAAATCATCATCAGTTATTTCGCTTCTTCCCACACCAACAATCAAAAAAGAATCCGGCAATTTTTTATTTAGAAATAAATTAAACAAGGCTGGGTAGATTTTTCTCTTAGCTAAATCCCCTGTAGCCCCAAATAAAAC
The DNA here is from genome assembly GCF_003058165.1 of Paenisporosarcina sp. OV554. GTDB lineage: Bacteria > Bacillota > Bacilli > Bacillales_A > Planococcaceae > Paenisporosarcina. The sequence goes on from NZ_QBUC01000003.1 coordinate 131,397, forward strand.
AAAAGTCATAGAATCCACTTTTTTATTCCTCCACTTTTCAAAACATTCCTCAACTCGAAAAATGTTTATATTCTTTTTATTTTATAAAAAACCAGTATTACGACTTTTCGTTAACCTATCCTGAGTCGTATTTTTAGTACAGAAGTAAGTATAATATCTATAATCATTTTTTGTAAGTACGCACTTTATTATCAGCTAGTTACTTTTAACATATATAGTAACTAAAAATATACTGTATTTTCCAAATAGCTATTAAAGGTCATATGTTGTTAATGCTTAAGTATCTCGGGGGAAAATATTATTAAAAAGAATACTCTTATCAAAAGAACATGCGATATTAAAAATTGACTATTACTTGTACAGTCGTAATATACCCAATCAGTGGAGATAAACACTACACTATTCATGCCAAGAGTCAAAAAGCGAGAAACCATTAATATATTACACTGCTTTATTCAATTGACAAAGTAGTTTTACTAGACAGCTTAATAAAGAACATGCGAGGATAACCTTATTGCTTTTGAAGAAAATAAATTTAGGATGTGCTGATAAAATGAAAATGTATGATGTAACAGGAACAATTTATGAAGAAATGACCGTTTACAAAAATAAACCGGAAAAACAACCAAAATTGAATCAAGTAACGACTGGATATGTCACGGAAACTCGGCTTGAGTTAGATGTACATACAGGTACACATATTGATGCACCACTTCACATGGTTGTAGGTGGCGATACGTTTGAAACGATCGCAATGGACGATCTTGTGGGGCAATGTAAAGTTTTCGATTTAACACAAGTGGACGATGGAATTTCGAAAAAGGATTTAGAAAAATTCGAGATTCAAAAAGACGATTTTGTTTTTTTAAAAACGAAAAATTCTTATGAGGAAACATTTAATTTTGATTTCATTTATCTTGCACAAGACGGAGCAGAATATCTTACTCAGTTAGGTGTACGAGGTGTAGGAATAGATACACTTGGTATCGAAAGAAGTCAAGAAGGGCATCCAACCCATAAAACATTATTTGCAAAAAAAATTATTATTATTGAAGGACTTCGCTTAAAGGAAATTAATCAAGGGGAATATTTTATGGTTGCTGCACCACTTAAATTAGTGGGTACAGACGGTTCACCTGCAAGAGTGTTGTTATTTGAGGGATTAAGATAAGCTTCTCTATTCCTTGCACAAAAGCTTGGCATCGATCGATCGGAAATTATCGGTATAGGTGACAACCACAATGATTTCGAACTTATTAAGACTGCCGGTCAAGCATTGCAAAGGGTAATGGGGTAATGGAATTGAAAGAAATCGCTGAATATATCTCCCTCACCAACAACGAAGAGGGCGTACGCCATGTGATAGAAAAATTCATTTTAGAGCCTATGGGCGTGATTATAAAATAAGAGTTCATCATGTTTTCTATTAATGAACGATGGTGTGTAAAAACAAAAAAATAAGCTAATTCCCTTAGAGGAATTAGCTTATTTTCGCATTATTCAGAAGAGATGTAACGAACGAGAACTGAACCGGTTTTGGCTTCACCTTTAATATAGAGAGGAGCAACAGTAGATTCTGCAATTTCTTTTGTAAAACGAATGTTTTTTTGTAAGAAATGCTCTTGTTCATTTACTCGTGTTACATCGGGTAATGCAACATCCATTTTCCCAAAGTTAGAAGCTATTTCGCCTTGTAGACCAACTGTGGAAGGAATATATATTTCTACTGCCCCAGCTACCGCGCGTCCTTCAATTTTACGAGCATCAGGATTTTTCGTCGTAACGACGACATTTCCGTTAACCGATTGAGCCTCAATGTCTACTAAATGACCATCGATATATATTTTCCCATTGATCGTTTCAGCATCAATTTTATTCCCTTTAGCGTCTTTTATCAGAATCGCGCCATTTGCAGTTTGAATTTCTCCATCTTCGAGTTGAACATCTTTCAGTTCAATCTTGCCATTCGCTGTCTTCACTTTCAGACGATCCACTTCTAAATGTTTTCCGATAAATGAACCATTAAATAATCGAACTGAAATTGAATCGTACAGTTTTGTAGGTACATATAAAACAACATTTACAGACGTTGTTTTTAAATCACTAATGATTCGTAATCGTTGTTGATCAACCACAAATACAAACTTCTCAAGAAATTCTTTCTTTGTATCTTCTTCAGAAGATGAACGGTAGACCTTCACATGACATTCTGCACGTACTTGCCCATCTTGTGATGGATATATTTCGAATTTACCATTGGCTATATCAACGGAAATCTCTTTAAAATCAACGTTTTCTTTCGTATCGGTGTGGTGAAATTCATTCGGTTCACCAAATGGCATATCGAAATCAAATGATTTCATTTTCCCAACAGTTGTTTGCATAAACTGCATGAAGCGGTCACTGAATTGAGTGAAATCTCGTTTAATATCGTCCATAAAATCTTCTGCTTGAGAGGAGGTGGATTTCTTGTTGTGTGTTTCTGAATTCGAGTGTGTTGAATGAGTTTTTGATTCAGACTGACCTGTACTAGCAAATGATGATGCTAGTGGTTTCGTCCCCTCATTACCTAGAGCCTCTAGCAATATTAACGCTTCTTGAGCAGATATCGTCCCTTTTTCGACTGAATCTAAAATGCGTTTACGTTCTTCTTGCATATATTTGGCCTCCTTCAAAGCCGCTTTGCGCGGTACTTTGTTCTTCCCTTATACATACGGATAATTAACTAGAAAGGTTTCATTTTAAGGAAACTGTTTCTTTTTTCGTCTTTCTTTTCGATGATGCTTTTGCGATTTTCTCTTCCATTCGCAGGCTGTCACGTTCAAGTATTGGTTTTAAATAGTGACCTGTATAAGAGTTTTCAACTTTCGCAATTTCTTCAGGAGTTCCGATAGCTAAAATCGTTCCACCTTTGTCGCCACCTTCAGGGCCAAGGTCAATAACGTAATCTGATGTTTTGATTACATCTAAATTATGTTCAATAACAAGAACCGTGTCACCGCTCTCTACTAATCGTTGTAAGACTATAAGTAACCGTGCAATATCATGTGCATGTAATCCAGTTGTCGGCTCATCTAAAATATAGAAAGATTTGCCGTTCGAGCGTTTGTGTAACTCAGATGCCAGTTTCACACGTTGTGCTTCACCACCAGATAACGTCGTCGCTGGTTGACCAAGCGTCATATACCCTAGTCCAACATCGACAATCGTCTGAAGTTTACGATTAATCTTTGGTATATTTTCAAAGAATTTTACCGCATCCTCAACAGTCATTTTTAATACATCAGCAATGTTTTCACCTTTGTATTTTACTTCTAATGTTTCACGGTTATAACGTTTGCCGTGACAAATTTCACAAGGTACATAGACGTCTGGCAAGAAATGCATTTCGATTTTAATAATCCCGTCTCCTCGACAAGCTTCACAGCGACCACCTTTGACGTTGAAACTGAAGCGGCCTTTTTTGTAGCCACGGACTTTCGCTTCATTCGTCGATGCATATACATCACGAATATCATCAAAAACTCCTGTATAGGTTGCTGGATTTGATCTAGGCGTTCGTCCTATAGGGGATTGGTCAATATCGATAACCTTTTCAAGCTGTTCAATTCCTGTTACTTCTTTATGTTTTCCAGGCTTTGCCTTTGCACGATTTAATTTCTGTGCAAGTGATTTATGCAAAATTTCATTGATTAACGTACTTTTTCCTGAACCGGATACACCTGTAACAGAAGTAAAGACACCCAATGGGATATCCACCGTCACATTTTTTAAGTTATTTTCTGTTGCCTCTTTTATCGAAATCATTCGACCATCTGGTTTACGACGTTCACTAGGTAGAGGAATAAATTTCTTTCCACTTAAATACTGACCAGTAATCGATTTCGAACTCTTCATGACTTGAGTCGGCGTTCCCGCTGCTACAATCTCACCACCATGAACTCCAGCCCCTGGACCTACATCTATTAAATAATCTGCAGCCATCATTGTGTCTTCATCATGTTCAACTACAATTAACGTGTTGCCAATATCCCGCATATTTTTAAGAGTTTCAATTAAGCGGTTGTTATCTCGTTGATGTAATCCAATCGAAGGCTCATCTAAAATGTATAGGACTCCACTTAAACGTGAACCGATTTGAGTCGCTAAACGAATTCGCTGTGCTTCACCACCGGATAATGTACCCGCAGCTCTATTTAATGTTAAGTAGTCTAAACCTACATTAATAAGGAACCCTAAGCGTTCATGAAGTTCACGTAAAATGAGACGTGCAATTTGCATATCTTTTTCGGATAACTCTAATGATTTGAAAAATGCATCCGCTTCTTCAATAGAAAATGACGTTACTTGACCTATATGAAGTGATGCCACTTTTACAGCTAATGTTTCAGGTTTTAAGCGATACCCTGTACATGTTGGACAGTCTTGTTGTGCCATATATTTTTCCATTTGCTCACGAATATAATCTGAAGACGTTTCTTTATATCGGCGTTCGATATTTTTTAATATTCCTTCAAAATAAATTTGATTATCTCGGACTTGTCCAAAATCATTTTCGTAACGGAATCGAATTTTGTCTGTACCAGATCCATGAAGAATTTTATCCATTTGGTCTTTTGGCAGTTTTGCAACAGGCTTATTCATGTTGATTTTATAATGTTTGCACACAGCCGCTAATAATTGTGGATAGTACTGTGAACTTGTTGGTTCCCATGGAACAATTGCACCTTCACTTAAAGATTTCGACCAATCAGGAATGACGAGGTCTGGGTCAACTTCAAGCTTCGAACCCAGCCCATCACATTCTGGACATGCACCAAAAGGACTGTTGAATGAAAACATACGTGGTTCTAGTTCACCTATAGAAAATCCACAAATCGGACAAGCATGATGTTCACTAAACAGCAATAATTCGTGTTCCATGACATCGATTAAAACACGTCCATCGGCTAGTCTTAGTGCTGCTTCTAAAGAATCTGCCAGCCTCGGGGCAATATCTTCTTTCATGACAACACGGTCAATCACAATTTCAATGTCATGCTTTTTATTTTTATCCAAATTAATATCATCATCTAAATCCATTAAATCTCCGTTTACACGTACACGTACATATCCTTGTTTCTTAACATCTTCAAGCATTTTGGCATGTGTCCCTTTTCGACCAGATACAATAGGAGCTAATATTTGCATACGCGTGCGTTCTGGGAATTCCATCAACCGATCAACCATTTGTTCAATCGTTTGAGAAGAAATTTCGATACCGTGATTTGGACAAATCGGCTTTCCTACACGAGCAAATAACAATCGTAAATAATCGTAAATCTCGGTTACAGTACCCACTGTAGAACGGGGGTTACGACTTGTTGTTTTTTGATCAATCGAAATAGCAGGTGACAAACCTTCTATTACATCCACATCTGGTTTGTCCATTTGTCCTAAAAACTGGCGTGCATAAGATGATAACGACTCTACGTAACGTCGTTGACCTTCTGCATATATAGTATCGAAAGCAAGTGAAGATTTACCAGAACCTGATAAACCTGTCATAACAACAAGTTTATCGCGTGGAATGGTTAAACTGACGTTTTTCAAATTGTGTGCACGTGCACCTTCTATGCGAATTTCTTGATTTTTCAAATGTCTTCATCCTTCCACTTTCAGTTCCAAAATCGTATCACGCAGTTCTGCTGCACGCTCGAAATCGAGTGCCTTCGCTGCATCTTTCATTTCTTTTTCAAGTGTTAACAATAAAGTTTCTTTTTCATCTTTTGTTAATTTCTTACCTTTTGTCACTTTTTCCATATAAGTTGTTGTTTCTTCAGCATTATGAGATGCACGAATAACATCGCGAATTTTCTTTTGAATCGTTTTTGGTGTAATTCCATGTTTTTCGTTATAGGCGATTTGAATGTTGCGGCGACGTTCTGTTTCTCCAATTGCTTTTGTCATTGAATCCGTCATGCGATCAGCATACATTATAACGTGTCCACTGGAGTTTCTCGCTGCTCGCCCGGTGATTTGGATCAGTGAACGTTCTGAACGTAAAAATCCTTCTTTATCCGCATCAAGTATTGCCACGAGTGAAACTTCTGGAATATCTAGACCTTCTCTAAGTAAATTAATTCCTACTAACACATCATACGTTCCCATTCGAAGTTCTCTAATAATTTCTATTCGCTCAAGTGTTTTAATTTCTGAATGTAAGTAGTTAACTTTAATTCCGATTTCTTTTAAGTAATCCGTTAAATCCTCGGACATTTTTTTCGTTAACGTAGTAACAAGCACACGTTCGTTAAGTTCAGCCCGTTGACGAATTTCATCAATTAAATCATCAATTTGCCCTTCAATTGGGCGAACGTCGATTGTTGGATCTATGAGTCCTGTTGGTCGAATTATTTGCTCCACCATCTCTGGTGTGTGCTCCAGTTCATAAGGTCCTGGTGTAGCTGAAACGAAAATCGCTTGTTTCATGTGTCCCTCAAATTCTTGGAATGTTAACGGTCGGTTATCCATTGCAGATGGTAAACGGAAACCATGTTCTACTAACATTTTTTTACGTGCTTGGTCTCCATTGAACATCCCGCGCACTTGAGGTAATGTTACATGGCTTTCATCGACAACCACTAAGAAGTCGTCTGGGAAGTAATCTAATAATGTATAAGGAGTTGCCCCTGCCTCACGGAGTGTTAAATGTCGCGAGTAGTTTTCTATCCCTGAACAAAAGCCCATTTCTCGCATCATCTCTAAGTCGTAGCGAGTCCGTTGTTCTAGTCGCTGCGCTTCTAGTAACTTATCTTCGCCTCGAAGCACTTTTAATTGCTGCTCTAATTCAACTTCAATATTTTCAATCGCTACTAGCAATTTTTCTTCACGTGTTACGAAGTGGGAGTTCGGGAAGATGGCGACGTGTTCCCGTTCACCGATGATTTCACCAGTTAAAGCATCGACTTCACGAATTCGGTCAATTTCGTCTCCGAAAAACTCAACACGAATACAACGTTCATCTCGAGAAGCTGGGAAAATTTCAACGACATCTCCACGCACTCGGAACTTTCCACGCACAAAGTTCATATCATTTCGTTCATATTGAATATCGACTAATTTACGAAGCAACTGATTGCGTTCAATTTCCATTCCCATACGGAGGGACAACACCATATCACGATATTCCTCAGGATTCCCTAAACCATATATACATGAAACAGATGCAACTATTAATACATCATCTCGTTCAAATAAGGCCGAGGTCGCAGAGTGACGCAACTTATCAATTTCTTCATTAATACTTGAATCTTTTTCAATGTACGTATCTGTTTGAGGTACATATGCTTCTGGTTGATAGTAATCGTAGAAACTAACGAAGTACTCCACCGCATTGTTTGGAAAAAATTCTTTAAACTCACTATATAGTTGTCCGGCAAGGGTTTTATTATGAGCCATGACCAATGTCGGCTTTTTAATTTCGGTTACTACATTCGATACGGTAAATGTTTTACCTGTTCCTGTCGCACCAAGCAATGTTTGATATTTCCGACCTTCTTCAATTCCTTTTACCAATTCCCTAATCGCCTGCGGTTGGTCTCCATCTGGTTTATATGGCGCCTGTAAATCAAAAGATTGTTTCATGGTTTCTCTCCTAACTTAAACGCTTAAATCAATTTTTTTTATTCTTTTCGTTTATTTTCAGTATTGTTCATATTTTATCATATTCCCCATTTGAATACGAACAAAAAGCGAACGTATGTTTTTCGAAAGAAAAGTGTAGCGCGCCTAGTTAGCTCGACACCGGTGCTGGAAGAAGCGAATCGGAAACCCGTTTCCGAATGAGTCTCTGAAGCTTAGGTGCGGGCTGACGCTTGAAGCTAGACAAAAAGAAAAGTGGAGCTGGGTGTCTTAAGTTGACGCCGGCGCTGGAAGAACTGAATAGAAAACTCGTTTTCGCATGAGTTATAGGAAGGAAGGCTAACTTCGTGACATCGTGCTCCTGCGGTTACTCATCGCAAAATGCAGTGCTAAGAAATCTTGTCGCGACGCCTTCATGACCCACTTCCCGTGGGCCTAAGCGGAGGTGCGAGCTGTGCTTTGGAACTAGACACTGAAAGGTAAAGAACGCCTTATGAGCAGATTCGACTTGGACATAAAGAAAATCCGCTCTTCGAAAAGAGCGGATGATTCACGATCTATGGAATCAAAATTACACACTATCTTGCTGCAACTGACATAGTTCGTTTGTGTACGCCACAAACGATCCTTTATCTTTTTGATCGAGCGCATTATCAATGAGAGTCAATAAACGGTCTTTTCGTTGTTCTCTATGTACATGGTTTAAAAATAAATCCATGTAGATTTCGTTCAACAGTTTTTCCGCTTCACTAACTGTTTGATTTCGCCCCATCGCTTTTAGAAAATCAGCATATGAATAATACTTATCCATTGCAATCACCTCGGATGCCTTTTTTCTATTATAAGTAATAACGGGTGGAAGTTGCAAATGTTTTTTCTGAAAATTCAACATGTTTTATTTTTTTCTAAATATTTATAATTATTAGGAAATTAGTGTTGATTAATTACCAATTTTCTCTATAATAGGGTTTGTAGTCTAATAATAGGGGAGTGAATACATGGGGGAAAAGTTTTCCGCAACATCTAATTACCTAGTTTCATTCAATACAATTGCACTTGTACCAATTTGGATAGAGAATAATCTCTATACTAGAGTCATCGAAAATCATACTGAATTTCTTGTCAAAATGAAACCTAGTGCAATAATAAAGAAATCACTCGTTTTTTATGGAACTTCTTATAAACACGCTACTTTTTTTTCACGAGAATCCATTGGACGTTTACACAAACTTCCTCTCATGATTTCACATGATTTTGGAGTCCCTTTAATTATGATGCCTACACTTTCCGCTGAATCTGAAGGGAATATTTGGATTTCTTTTTCTGCTGTTGATCGCTATTCCATTAATTCGCACAGTCAATGTTTGGTACATTTCACTAATTCTCAAGTTCTACCAGTAAATGTTTCTCATTCTACGATGTGCAGGCAATTTGTTCTTTCCTATTTCTTGACAAATCATTTTCAAAAAACGCGTGACATGATGAATCATCCCTTTTCCCAATCAAAACTTACATATACGCCAACTCGAAAAAATCCTAAGAGATGATACATAGACTTAAGCCCTTCGCTAAAGGGCTTTTTATTATGACTTGCACCTTCGTTACTTCCCTCAATTCGCTTGTTTGGCAATCGATAAATACACGCCAAGCAATTCCTCCACTCGATTCCGCAATCTTACGTTTAAGTACCGACGATGCTCTTCGTATCCACTGTGGAAGAAAACGTATTCGGTAAAGGTATCGTCGCGATTGCCACGAATGACTTTCATGTTATGTTGGCGCAAATAGAGCTTAGTATCTTTTAGTTCCCGCTGCCCTTCTTTTACTGCATGGTCAATCATCGCAACATAAGGTCTCTTCAGTTTGAACGGGCTTTTTTCAACGATTTCTCGATCACGCTCCAAAATGGTTAATACCATCGGCAAATAAATCATTTTCTCGAAATAAGGTAAACTTTCGGATGGAATGAGTGGCATGTTCTAGCCTCCTTCAAGAACGTTTGTTCGTATTTTATATTGTACGCTTATTTCAAGAAATTACAAGTGGGAATTTAGGGTATTTTTCATTCAAAGCCTTGGTATATCTCACTTCAAGTTAACTTGTATGTGAGATAGCTAGAGTCATCCAGCTTAAAAAGACATCAAAAAAAACCATCTACAAAGAGATGGCTTTTTATTATTTAGGTGATTTCCCTTTAAAAACAAAGATTGCTACGATAAAGAAAAATCCAGATGTGGCAATTAGTGGAATATGTTCATTCCACACTCCAAAGAATGTGGTTGCTAAAGATACCACCGAAACAATTCCTGCAAACATACGTGTTTGCAGTCTAGAGCGCTCTACTTCCAGACCTGCATCTCGGATTTGCATGTATTCCCTCATGCGTGTAGGTTCATCAAGGTAGCTTAGTATTTTTTGAGGGATGGCACGTAATGGGCCAATTGCATTTAAGGCAATGCGCAGTGCATCATCTTTTGAAAATGACGTTTCTCCACCTTTTTGCATCGCTACCCACTCCAAAACGCGAGGACGTGCAATTGCCAGTAAATCCACCTTCGGATCTAACACATGGAGAACACCTACGAACGTAGAAACAGCGCGTCCAAAAAAAGCAAACTCTGCAGGAAGCTGTACCGGTTGTGTCCGTACAATTCTTTTAATATCAGCTAACAATCGGTCAACAACAAAACTGTCCATTTGGGTCAATTCTTGTGACTCATATGCTGCCACCACTCTAGAAATCGCATCAGCAAGTAATCGACGATCCGCATGTGGCAACAAGAATCTCAACTCTTCTAATCCATCGATTACTTGATCAAAGTGTTTGAAAAGGATGCCTTCCACAACTTTTAATACGGAACGTGCTTCTTCTTTACTAATGGACCCAACCATTCCAAAATCGATCAACACGATGGTACCATCTGGTTTAATTAGTATATTTCCACCGTGTGGATCAGCATGGAATTGTCCACCATCCAGTACTTGTTCTAAAAACAACCTGAACAATCGCTCCGATAAGTCACGACGAGTTAATTCATTCGCGTCGATAAATGCTAGATCAGTAATACGTGCACCTTCAATCCATTCCATTACTAGGACACGTCGCGTAGAGAACTCGTCGTAATACACAGGAAAACAGACACCCGGCATCTCTTCAAAACGATCTGCAAAACTGCGTCCATTGCGTAATTCTTGTAAAAAATTAAGCTCCGCACCAATAGTATTAATCATTTCACTATACAAAAGATTAAAATCGATTTGTTTGCCAAAAGCCGTAAAGCGTTTCACTAACCAAATGACGATTTTCATTGCACGGAAATCCGCCCGTAAAATCCGGTCAATATCTGGACGTTGAATTTTAATTGCAACAGGTGTACCGTCTTTAAGTGACCCTTTGTAGACTTCCCCAATAGAAGCAGAAGCGACCGGTTTATCAGAGAGGTTTTCGACATAATCGTTATGTGATGTATTCCATTCTTCTTCTAGTAGAGCAATTGCATCTTTTCTTGGAACAGCCGGGACTCGGTCTGTTAACCCTTCTAGCTCTGCAATAAACGATGGTGGCATAATGTCTGCACGTGTTGATAAGAATTGTCCCATCTTAATCATTAATCCACCTAGTTTAAGAGCGGTACGTTTATATTCTTTCGCTTGTTTTGTAACCAATCGTTCCCATTTTTCGTTTATAACTGGTGTCCATCGGCCTTTATAGCGGCGCTGAAAAAGTGTTACTTGTGAAAAAAACTTTACGGACATCCACACAATGCGATAGATCCGATAAATTGCTAAACGATCCATTTCAAGCGCCTCCTCTGACCTCCATTATAAGGAGTGATGGCAACAACGTCCAAATAGTGATATGTTTTGTATGAGAAAAACTTTCTAAATTGTGAATATTATAAGGGGGATTTATTATGGAAGCGGTCCATTATGAACAAAAGGGGAATTTAGCCATCGTCACATTAAACCGTTCTGAGTCGATGAACGCTTTTAACTATGAAATGTTGAGTGAACTTGGTCAAATAGCAGAGTCCATCCGTATTAACCCAGACATTCGTGTCGTTGTTTTCACTGGGGCTGGGGAAAAAGCCTTCAGCGTGGGTGCCGATTTAAAAGAACGTAAAACACTAACAGAGCAAAAAGTGAAACGTAATATATACAAAATAGGCGAAGTGTTTTCAACAATTGAAAATTTACCACAACCTACTATCGCTATGATGAACGGCTACGCTTTTGGTGGCGGCATGGAACTTGCTCTTGCATGTGATTTCCGTATTGCAGCAGACGATGTTGTCCTAGGGTTAACTGAAACAAGCTTAGCCATCATTCCAGGAGCAGGGGGTACACAACGTTTACCTCGCTTAATCGGTGAAGCTAAAGCATTAGAATTAATCTTAACAGCTCGTCGTTTGAAAGCAGAAGAAGCTTTGGCTTATGGCATGTTAACTAAAGTGGTTTCTCGAGAAAGTTTACTAGACGAGACTGGAAAGTTTGCTGATTTAATGCTTGCAAACGGACCGATTGCTTTGCAACAAGCGAAATTTGCCATTAAACACGGCATGAACGCTGATTTACATACAGGCTTAAACATTGAACGCAAAGCTTATGAAATAACAATTCCGACAGAAGACCGTGTCGAAGCACTTATTGCTTTTGGTGAAAAACGTAAACCGATTTTTAAAGGGAAATAACAAAAAGCGATTGTAGAGCTGAGCTTCTACAATCGCTTTTTATTTTTCACTTGCTTCCATCGGCACATCCCATAAAAAATAATTCCCCGTAAAAAGCTTCGTCTCAACAAAGATGATGTCTTTATCTTTTTGAAAGAAGAGCGCTGCTCCTTCTTGGGTTTTGTAAGTCCAACCTAAGTCGCTCAAGACTTTTTTGATAACATCATATCTCGATTCACCGCTGTTTTCAGAAACGTACCGCGTAACGAAAATTGTTTCATCGAATTTCACAAAGTCACGGGAAGTGGAATCTAGGATAGAGATAGCGGCAACAAGACGAATCGTTCCTTCATCTTTCGTTAATAAATGTCCGTAGCGAAAACCTATAAGTGCAAAGAAAACCACCAATATCGCACAGAGCCACAAAGTAAACTTTTTCATTGCACAGCCCTCCTTCCCGTACTTTAGAATATGTTTCAATAGGTGATAAATAGTATAGGTCTGTCTTTAATAGTTCACACAAAAAAGCCACCCAAAATTATTTTGAGTGACTCATTGTAACCAATATTTAAGCTAACCCTTGCTCTAAATCTTCAATTAAATCTTCAACGTCTTCAATGCCTACCGAAATACGCACCAATCCATCTAAAATACCGAGTTCTTGGCGGCGTTCTGCCGGAATTGACGCATGCGTCATCCGTGCCGGCGTGGAGATCAAGCTTTCCACTGCTCCCAGACTTTCTGCAAGTGTGAAGTATTTCAATTTCTTGATCAAATGATCGGCTTTTTCAGTACTGCCTACATCAAAAGAAATCATGCCTCCGAAACCACTTGCTTGTTTTTTCATGATGTCATACCCAACATGTGATTCCAATCCTGGATAGAACACTTTTCCAACCGCTTCATGCGCAACAAGGTAATCAGCAATGCGCTTCGCATTTGAATTCGTTTCTTCCATGCGGATTCCAAGTGTCTTCAAGCCACGGATCAATAACCATGAATCTTGTGGTCCTAAAATCGCACCTACTGAGTTTTGAACAAAGTGTAGGTCTTTCGCTAACTCTTCTGTCGCAACAACTACCAACCCAGCAACTACATCACTATGGCCTCCGATATACTTCGTTGCACTATGCAAAACGATATCTGCACCAAGAGACAATGGTTGTTGCAAGTATGGTGTCATGAACGTGTTATCAACAATCGTTAACAATCCTTTTGCTTTTGCCAATTTAGCAATTTCCGCAATATCCGTTACTTTTAATAATGGATTGGTTGGAGATTCAATAAAGACTGCTTTTGTGTTTTCTTTAATTGCCGCTTCAAATTCAGCCGCGTTTGAAGAATCTACGAATGTTGATTCAATACCGAAACGATTTAATACTTTTGTCATGACACGGTATGTACCACCGTAAACATCGTCAGTCATAACGATATGATCTCCTGCATTAAAAAGCATCATTACTGAACTGATAGCTGCCATTCCTGAACCAAAAGCAAAGCCAGCATGACCGCCTTCTAAATCACTAATTAAAACTTCAAGTGCATGACGAGTAGGATTGCCTGTACGTGAATATTCGTATCCACGGAAGTCTCCTACAGCATCTTGTTTATATGTGCTTACTTGGTAAATCGGTGTGGAAACGGCACCTGTTGTTTCGTCCCCAACGATACCCGCGTGAATTAATTTTGTTTTTGGTCTCATTGTGCTTCGTCCTCCTTCAATAATTCATAAACATTTTGGCTTAAATAACGTTCGCTTGAATCCGCAAAAATCGTCACGATATGGCTTCCTGGTTCCGCCACTTTCGCTTCTTCAAGTGCCGCATAAAAAGCAGCACCTGAAGAACTGCCGACAAGAAGACCTTCTTCTTTAGCTAATACACGCATTTTTTCAAAAGCATTTTTGTCAGTAACTGTATGAATAGCATTAAAATACGTTTTATCCATATAGCCTGGTAAAAACTCCATACCGATACCTTCTGTGTAATGCGAACCAGGTTCACCACCATTTAAAATCGAGCCTTGTGGTTCAACGATTACTGTTTTAATATCTACATTTTGATTTTTTAAATACTTCGCCGTTCCCATAAATGTTCCACCTGAGCCAGCACCTGCTACAAAGACGTTAATTCTACCATCTAAATCGCGCCATAATTCAGGTCCTAATGTGTGTACATACGTTTCTGGATTTGCAGGATTTGAAAACTGGGAAGGTGAAAAAGCACCTGGCGTTTCTTTTACAAGCTCCTCAGCTTTTGCAATGGCACCTTTCATTCCAAGTTCCGTGGGTGTATTCACGATTTCAGCACCAAGTGCACGCATCAATGTTTGTTTTTCCATACTGAACTTTTGTGGCACAACAAATTTCACCGTGTAGCCTTTGCCAATTGCCGCTAAAGCTACACCGATTCCTGTATTACCAGCTGTTGGTTCGATAATGGTTCCACCTGGTTGTAGCTTTCCAGATTCTACAGCATCTTTTAATAAAGATACACCTAAACGATCTTTCACACTACCACCAGGATTCATGAACTCAAGCTTTGCAAATATGCGACAATTATTCGGAATATCAATATTGTTGATCTCTACGACTGGTGTATTGCCAATCAATTCGTGAACGCTTCCGTAGACATTCATTATACTTCCTCCGCGAATACCGTACGCCATTCATCTTTCTTAGAGAGCATCTCGCGTGCAATCTCTTTGGCGCCTTCTAAACTATGATTGGCAGCCCAGCCACATTGTACTTCATTACAAGCAGGTACTTCAGTTGCTTGCATGACATCTTCAAGCGTTTTTTCTAAAATCATTAAAATTTCGTCGAAGTCATCATGATTAATAACAGCTAAATAAAATCCTGTTTGGCATCCCATAGGGCTCATGTCTACCACTTGATCTGTATGGTTACGAATGTTTTCAGCCATTAAATGCTCAATAGAATGGAGTCCAGCCATTTCCATATGTTCTTTATTCGGTTGCTTAAAACGAATATCATACTTTAAAATTTCGTCTCCATTTGCGCCCATTTTACGTCCAGCTAATCGTACATATGGTGCAACTACCTTAGTATGATCTAAGTTAAAACTTTCTACATTCATTTGTTTCATCTTTTCCACTCCTTATTTTTTAATCGCGTCCATTAACCACACAAAATCATTCATCTGTTCAAACTGAACATCGAATCCTGCTTTTTCAAATGCATGCGTCAATACAGGAATCGTTGTGTAGTACTCCCGTTCTAAGTCGTCCGCCACGTTATTAAAACCACGTGCACGTTCTTTTGAAATCTGTGCTTGTTTCGCTTCCTCTGATGTAAAAACGGTATCTGCAAATACAATTTTGCCACCCACCGGCAATATACTAGCATATGTTAATAATGCTTTTTCTTTCTCACTATCTTTTAAATGGTGAAATACATACGTACTAACGAACGTTTCGACCTTTTGTGGTTTCTCAAAATCTAATAAATCACCGTCTATTAACACTAAGTCAGGAAAACGCTTCGCCGTGACTCGACGCATCGCATCGTTTGGTTCAATTCCAATAACAGAATGACCCGCTTCTAATAACTTCGCCGTTAAGTTGCCAGTTCCTGTTCCGAATTCAACAACTGCCCCTAAAGACTTATTTGTAACTGCAGAAAGTATCTCATCATATTTTTCAAATACATCACGATATTCAGGATCTTGTCCTGAGACTGATGCATCATAAGACTCTACCCATTTATCAAAAATCTCTACGAATTCACGCCCCATAGTAAATTCTCCTTTTTATTTATATATTATTCCTACCTGATTACTTGGCATTAGGTTAACAGACTTATTTATAACATATTTCAAACGTTATTTCTACTCTTGTACCCAAAAAACCCCTTTCGAATTATGCGAAAGGGGTCTTGATTTTATATTTTAGTAGCTTCCCATTCTTCTCGTAAAATACCCATGCGAATGGAGTCATAATATTTACCTTCGTAATAACGAACTTTGCGGATCCGTGCTTCCATTGACATGCCGAGTTTTTCACCGACGCAAATCATTCGATCATTTCCAGACCAAGTGGTAAATCCAACGCGTACGAGAGGCATTGTTTTAAACAAGCGATTCATCCATTGTCTAATTGCTTCTGTACCATAACCCCCGCTCCAATATTCAGGCTTAAATATGACGATTCCCATTTCAAGCCATAAAGAAGGTTCATGTTCCCAATAGTAAGACACCATGCCGACGAGTTCTTCATTTATTTCAATAGCGAAAATATGTTCTTTTCGAAGATAACGATCTTTATTTGATAGAAATTTTTCTAATGTTTGTGGTTTGTATGGATAATAAGGTGCATCCCATTTCTTCCACTCTGGATTTTCTTCTTTCGCACTCATTGCCCAAAGTGTACATAAATCGTCTTCATAAAAAGGTCGCAAATGAACCTTTGTTGATAAATCAGTCAAGAACTATCACCTCATAAATACTTTTTAAACCAACCTGTAATTTGCTCAAGTCGTGCATAACGTAGATTTGGATAGCCAGTACGCGACAAGTTGTGGTCAGCATCTGGGAAACGAACAAAGCCTGTCTCTTTTTTCATTTGTTTTAATGTGATATACAGTTGTTCTGCTTGCTCAATAGGACATCTGAAATCTTTTTCACTATGCAAAATGAGTAACGGTGTTTCAATGTGTTTAGCATATTTTAGAGGAGAATGGTTCCATAGTTTTTCTACATCTGTCATATCTGCTCCAATTTGCCATTCATTAAAATAATAGCCGATATCTGAAACACCAAAGAAACTTACCCAGTTTGAAATGGAGCGTTGTGTCACTGCTGCTTTAAAGCGATTTGAATGACTAACGATCCAGTTAGTCATAAAGCCACCATAACTACCACCAGTTACACCTAGACGATTTTCATCAATCCAGTCATTATCAGAAAGGACTGAGTCAACGGCTGCCATGATGTCTTCATAATCACCACCACCATAATCACCCCGAACTGCGTCGACAAACTGCTGACTGTAACCATGACTACCACGAGGATTAATATACAGAACACCGTAACCTTGTGCGGCCAAAAGCTGAAGCTCATGGAAAAACGTGTTAGCGTACATAGCATGCGGACCACCATGAATCTCCACAATTAATGGATAATTCTGTCCTTCAACAAAGCCTGCTGGTTTCATTAACCATCCATGAACAGCCCACTCTTTAGCTCCTTGAAACATAATCGCTTGTGGTTGAACAAGTTCAACTTCATTTTCAAATGATTCATTGAATGATGTTAGCGCATTGCGTTCACCAGTTGCAATGGTTTGTAAATAAAGTTCACCGATTTTCGTTGAATTTGAAACGGTGACGAGCGCAAACTCTCCAGACTTCGCAACATCATAGCCGTATACATGTTCATCATCTGCAGTGGCTGGATACATCTCCCCTTCTAAAGATGCGGCGTATAAACGAACGTCACCCATTGTAGACACTTGGAAGTACAAAAGATTGTCTTCCGTCCATACCACGCTTGGTGCATTTGCCCCTTGTTGATGGTCTGCAACAACATAATCTCCAACCGGTGCATCGATGCCTTCCGTTAGAATTTCTCGAGAGCCAGACTTTAGATCATAGACATACAAATCTGTATGCGTAGCATTTTTGTAAGCAGAATCACTTCCGACAAATGCTAGCTTTTTATCATCCAAAGAAAAAACTGCACCGCCAAAGTAACCATCTTCGTCAATGATTAACTTCTCTTCTTTCGATTCACTATCAACCAAATATAAAGCTTGTCGGAATTCGAAATCCAAACTTTCAGAACGATTGACACTGAACACTATTTTCTCCCCATTATGAGAAATAGCCTGTAAATCATAAAGATGATTACCTTGAGTAAATTGTTTCACTTCCTCAGTTTCGAGATCAATTACACCAATATGCTTATAGATGTCTTGAGGGAGTAAACCCGCTCCGTCCATTTTGTATTTCATTTTATTTACTATATAAGGTTCAGGATTTTTCTTCTCTTCTTTCTCTGGCTCGTCTGTAAAGTTCTTTCCTTCTTTTACAGGAGCCAAAAACCATATCTTCTTTCCACAAGGAGACCATAAGAAACTGCTGACACCTTTTTCAAACGAAGTAACTTTACGTGCTTCTCCACCTCTTGTGGATAAAACATATAATTGATTTTTGTCATCACGCGTAGATAAAAACGCCAACTGACTTCCATCTTGCGAATAGCATGGACTAGAAATTTTCTCCTTGCCATGTGTCCATTGTGTCAATTTCTTTGTCTCCAAATCTACATGCCATAAATTTGCTTGATAAGTATTATCTTTGTCATTGATTTTCGTTTGCACAAAAACTGCTTCTTGTTGATTGGGTGCTAAAGAAGGCTGAGTAACTGAAATCAACTTACTTAAATCTTCTATTGTTAATTTACGTTTTGTCATGATAATTCCTCCAAATGTTGCCGTATACTATCTATTTCAACAACCGTAAGATTTTCCCTTTAATTATATAGCATAAATTTTCCATCGATTATCATTACATACTCAAGTTGTGGGCTGGAAATCGTTTGAATAAGAACCGATTAATCCACTGTTGGAAATATGAAAACATAGGATGATGATTGTATTTTCTAAAAATGGGTAATAATGAAGGAACTACTGTCGGGAGGAATTCTTATGTGTCCACTTGAACTACCAAAAGTCACAAAATCCTATTGGAGAAAAGAAAGATCTAATAAAACTTATCCACCTTTAACAGAAAACCTTACAACAGATGTATGTATAATTGGGGCTGGAATTGCTGGGGTCACAGCTGCCTATGTGCTCGCAAACGAAGGTGTAACGGTACATGTTATAGAAGGAAGTAAAATCGTCAGCGGTACTACTGGATTTACAACAGCTAAAATAACTGCACAACATGGGGTTATTTATGATGAATTAATTCAGACGTTCGGAAAAAATGAAGCAAGTCAATACTTTGATGCCAACCAAAAGGCAAGAGAGCAAATAAAAAAGTGGATTGATTCACTCTCCATTGATTGCGACTTTGAAGAACGTCACGCTGTTCTCTATGCACAAACTCCTGAAGGTGTTGAAAAATTACATACAGAGAAAGCGGCCTATGATCAACTAGGCATCCTAGGTGAACTGTCAACTTCTAAAGATGAACTTCCATTTTCTGTAAGTGAAACGTTAACAATACCTGACCAAGCTCAATTTCATCCGGTCAAATATATTAACGGGTTAGTTAAAGAAGCACAGAAACTTGGTGTGACTTTTTACGAAGATACCCGTGCTAAATCACTTAGAGAAGATGATGACGAAGTTTTCATCGAAACCATGGAAGGTCATATCATTAAGGCCAAACAAGCATTAGTAACTAGTCACTTCCCCTTTAACGATAAAGAAGGCTTCTATTTTTCACGACTGTCTCCCCAACGTTCCTATGCAGTTTGTGTAAGGGTTCCAAGTGAACAAATGACTGGAATGTATATTAATGTTGAAAAGCCTAGCCGCTCCATTCGTACAGCAAAAGGAGACAAAGGCGAAAGCTATGTGATAGTTGGCGGAGAAGGACATAAAACAGGGCAACATGATGACGATTCTCATGATGAATCCACTGTTCAACGATATGAAACGCTCACCCAATTTGCAAAACAGCATTTCCAAGTTGAATCAATCGATACGCATTGGTCTGCACAAGATTATGAGACACTCGACCGTCTTCCCTATATTGGAGAAATGTCTAGTAGCTCGTCACATGTATTTTTAGCAACCGGTTTTTCCAAATGGGGTATGACGAATGGTACCACTGCTGGATTGTTGCTTGCAGATCTTGCGCAAAATAAATTCAATCCATGTAAAGACTTATACTCACCAACTCGATCAAAAATAAAAAAAGAAGACGCTAAACATTTTGTGAAGATGAATGCCAATGTCGCAAAAGAATTAGTAACCGGTAAATTCGACCGCCCAACAGATTCAGTAGACGATTTAAAAAATGACGAAGGACGCATCGTAATGGTAGATAACCACAAAACCGGTGCATACAAGGATAAAAACGGGCAATTACACTTAGTAAAACCTACTTGTACCCATTTAGGTTGTGACGTGCACTGGAATGATGGAGAACGTACGTGGGATTGTCCATGTCACGGCTCAAGGTTTTCTTACAAAGGTGAAGTGTTAGAAGGACCTGCGGTAAAACCATTGGAACGCAAATAATTGAAGCGCCAATTTCTATGTTAAATAGAGATTGGCCTTCTTCTTTTTAAAAAGCTTAAAGCATGGCATTTAATGTTTCATGTTGAAAAATACGGGTAAATTTCTTAAAACATGTAAAACCATTTTAGGAACTATTCCAAGGAGGATGACCTATTAAGGCAGTTACATTTCAAGGAACGAAAGATATCCAAGTAAAAGAAGTTGCAGATCCCCTACTTCAAAAACGAGATGATATTATCATACGAATAACATCCACAGCCATTTGCGGTTCAGATCTTCACATTTATCAAGGAGCACTTCCAGTTAGAAAAGACTACGTGATTGGACATGAACCAATGGGTATCGAAGAAGTTGGCTCAGAAGTGACCAAAGTTATATTTAACGACCATGAAGATGAAAGCATTAAGTTTGTCTTGAAACCATAGAAAAATCCTCTTTAGCAAGTAATGACGCTAAAGAGGATTTTTTCATTATTGTTAAAAGCGAAACACATCTGTGTTCATATGCTTTTTGACTTCAATTACACCTTCACCCAGTATAGGAAGTACCGAAGTTATGGTGTAGATTAAAAACATCACAAAAAATGTCAAGGCAATAAAGTTTATAGGCTTGTTCACAATTCCAAGCATACGTAATAGCATCCAATCTATTGTGACTTCCATAAACTCTTGTGCAGAATATTTCATGACATCTCACCCTTCTTTTTACGACCTATTTTCAATCATTTATTTCTATAGACTTATTCTACATGAAAAAAACGTCGAAAAATGTCGAAAATGTTGGGAAAGTTTTCACATTTAGAACCTAATAATCGTGAATATATGAAATAAATTTCTTAATTATGCTTTTGTTTATAGTTCTGCCAACGTATAGTAGGATTAAGATTAGAATTGTAAAATGTAGCAAATTAGGAGACTACGCCCATGAATAATTTTGGACACGTCATCAAACTTGAAAGAATTAGAAGGAACATGAAGCAAATAACACTTGCTCAGGGAGTTTGTACGCCCTCATACCTTAGTAAAATCGAAAATAATTCAATCATTCCAAGCCAAGAAGTTATTGATTTACTTTTAAATAGACTTGAACTATCTATCACCCAAAACAAAAATTTGGATGATGATAGTTATCTTGCACATATACGAGAAATTTATTTCAATGCCATTATGAACAAAGATCGAGAACTCGTAGCTCAGCAGCTAAAGAAAATTAATAATGAACATTATTTGTTTAGTGATTCAAGCAACTATTATACATATCAACTTATGGTTTTAAGACTAACTCTTATCGCACAAAAAACGCGTGATGACACAAGTGAGTTGATTTTGGCTTTATCCGAGCTATCAAGTAATTTTAATGACCACCAGACGTTTTTATTTCACACATGTGTAGGTAATTTCTATTATTTTAAACATGATTATGCATTAGCATTAAAAGCTTTTGAGCAAGCTTATAATGCTCATCAAAACGCATCTGCTTTAGATTGGGAAACTGCAGATTTTTATTATATGCTGAGCTTAATTTACCTCAATCAGCAACGACTAGTAATTTGCATTGAATTTATTCAAAAAGCATTATCTTATTTCAAAGATAATTTCTATTATCACAGAGCAATTGAGTGTTATTTAGTATTGTCCGTCGCTCAAAAGAGATCGTTTAAACTTGACGAAGCTCAAGAAACATTACAATTAGCTAAAAGAATTACAATCCAACTTAATTTAGAAAAACACTTTTTTATGATTTTCCATAATCTTGGGTCCATATTGGCACAACGAGGAGATTGGGAAAAAGCAATTGAGCATTATATAGAAAGTATGACTTTAAGTGATGAAGCTGAAGTGAAATTGATGAGTATCATATCAATTGTTCAAGAGTTTTCAAAACAAGGGAATGCCAATAAAGTAATTGAATGGGCTCAAAAGGGAATACAAATATCGTTAGATGAAGAAAATCCAGACTTGCAACTGTATCACCATCACTTAAATATATATATTTCTAAATACTCTGATTACCTAAACTTTGAACAGATTATATTAAAAGCTATTCAATTCTTTAAAAATACAAATGATTACATTTATATTTATAAATACTATACGTTTTTGGCAGAATATTTTTACGAAAAAAATAAATATAAAAATGCAGCTAAGTATTATTCAGCTGCAAATGAATATTTATTCTTAATTAATAATTATTCCTCGTGGGAAGATTTATAAATGCAAAAGCCTGTAACTAGTTCCCGAGGTCGGGGGAACTAATTACAGGCTTTTCTGTGTATGTCAGAGACATTGGCGAAGATGTCTTTGAACGCAATGATTAACTTGCTGTCGTATAGACTAAACAACCATGTTCATAGTCTATATAATAACTGTCAATTTTTTGTGAAGGACAAAGCGATTCTGCGTTCTTGTGTTTATTCGCAGTACGTTTGTTTACCTTCGAAATTATAAATCCTTCTTCTTTTATGTCTACTAATAATATGTCGCCAACTTTCATTCCATGCTTTAAATCATCCGTTGGAACCACTAATACGTTTGAATCACTAGGAAATTCTAAAAGTACTGCTAAATCATCTTCAAACCGATCCAATTTGTACATTCTCCCTGTAAACATAATGAACAGCTCCCTTTTAAAATGATGTTTTGCTTGAAGAAAGTTATTAATTGCTAAATATTCTTAATAAACGTAGAATTTGAAGAATATTAATTGATTAACTAGTTACAATATAATCATAATTCGTTAAGATAGAATAAGAAAGAAAAACAGGTTGGGAAACTTTTTTCCAAAACACGCGTTTTTTTATAGGTATTCCTATAATGTTTCCCAACCTCGTGTAGTAGATATGACTCAATTACTCTAGTAGTATAAAAGGTGGATATATGAATAATATTGGTTTACTAATCAAAATGGCACGTATCCAACAGAATATGAAGCAAGTTAGTCTAGCCAAAGGTATTTGTTCCACATCCTACTTAAGTAAGATTGAGAATAACCAAACAATACCTAGTGAAGATGTACTACAACTTCTTTTGGAAAGACTGGATTTAGATTATGAAGATCTTTCCACTGAACAAGAATTGAAGTTTTTATCTGAACTTTATTCGCTCTATAGAGAAGCAATTATTGAAAGAAATAAAAGCGAGATATTAGAAAGGCTAACTACATATAATAAAAGAAATTTTCTTTTTGTAGATGAAAGTAACTTTTTTACGTATAATCTCTATTTATTTCGACTATATTTAATTACAGAAGCTGATAATGAAACAGTAAAAAATCTGATGAATGCATTAGAACAAATGCAAGAAAAGTTTAACGATCGCCAAAAGTTTATTTTCAATAATAATTGTGGTTTATATCTTTATTTATTGAACGATTATAAAGTTGCTTTAAATCATTTCGAAATTGCCCTCGAAAGCGTTACAAACTTTCATCTAGATGAATGGGAACTTGCTGACTTTTACCATGCTATTAGTATGGCCTATCTTTCTAATAACCACTTATTAAACACAATTGAATATTCTACTAAGTCATTAAATTATTACAAAGACAATTTAATTTTTGCTAGGGCAATTGATTGTTATATCGTTACCGGTGTTGCACAAATGATGACATCCAAATTTAAGAGTGCCGAAGAATGTTTTTTACTCACAAAGAAATTGGCAAAAGATATTAGATTAAATAAATATGAAGGTATTATTACTCAAAACTTGGGAGCTCTGTATTCTTTACAAGGAAATTGTGATAAAGCAATAGAATATTTCATCGAAAGCCTTGATTATTGGCATGATACAGATGGTGAATTAATAACGATTTACTCTATTGTTAAAGAATATTCTAAGAAAGAAAACATTGAAAAGGTTATTGAATGGTGTGATAAAGGGCTTGCTTCAATTGAAGAGAATTCGTCGGAAAAGCATAAGTCATTTTTCTATCATTTTAGTATATATAAAGTCATAAAAGAAATGGATTTAAACTCTGAACAACTGATTCTCTCTGCAATCCAGCATTTTGAAAGTGTTAAGGATTATCGCTATGCTAACAAATATTCAATTTTGTTGGGTAACATTTATAGTGAAAATAGGAAATATAAAAACTCTGCCTTAATTTATCAAAAAGCTGTTTTTTACCAGTTTCAATTGAAATCTATTAATTCATTGGAGGAATTATAATGAAAAAGAAATTATTGGTTACATTTATCGCAGCGGTAATTATTATTGCATTTAGTCAACAAGGTATTACATTAGCTGAAAATGTGCTTCCAAGAATCACAGGCACACCAACAACTACATTTGTCACATTAAGCAACTAGTCAAAAAGCAGCAACGACTTGATTCAATTCAAGTCGCTGCTGCTTTTTTTATTTAATTTGTCTTTTGGATACTCCATCAGAGAGTGAGTGTTCTATTTGGTTGAGTTTATTTTTACGTTTTTTCATTGAAATGAACATAAAGATTAGTAGGCCAATGATGATCAGAGGAATTATGAAAACTATGATTGTGATAATGACAACACTAAGATTCAATTTGATTCACTCCCTTCCCTCTAATTCTATATATGTATATAATACGCAATTGCTTATGTTTCAGTTTCATGAAATATCAAAATTTAGTTTGGCATACATCAACTATTGCCCATTATGAGTTTCGAGTTAAACTTGTTGTGTTAAAGAGCAACGTAACGCAATTATTTAAATGAACAATATAATAAAAGCCACCTAGTTCATAGTGTGGCTTTTATTATGTCATTTAGTGATTGTTTTACGACTTTCAAAAATATCTCTACTTCTTGAGATGTTGTATGTTGGTTAAAAGAAATACGGACAAATTTTCTTGCCTCGTCACTGGCATAGCCAATTGCACTCATTGCAGACATTGCCTCTCCAAATCCAATTTTACAAGCAGTACCTGTCGAAATGGCGATTTGCTGGCGATTACATTCAAGCATCATCCATTGCCCTTCCACGTGAGGCATAATAAGTCCTAAAATAAACGGGGACTTAGTGTATTTATCACCGACCAATTGGACACCTTTTGGTAAGTTCTCCAACACAAAAGTTTGCAATCGTAGTGCCTGTTGAAAAGCTTCTGCTTGATCAGACAATGCATATTTAGCTGCGATTGTTGCCGAAACAATTGCCGGAACGTCGACCGTGCCTGATCGAAATCCATGCTGATGTGTGGTGCCTTCATAAACAGATTCCCAGTGTACCGAAGGATTTATATAAACGATTCCGACACCTTTTGGTCCCCCGATTTTATGCGCTGAGCACACAATAGATGTTACGCCCAGGTCAGTCACATCTAGAGCAATTTTCCCCAATCCTTGGACGATATCACAATGAAAAGGAACGCCTAAATGCTTGGCATAATTGGCACATTCTTTAACTGGTTGAATGGCACCCATTTCCGAGTTAACTAACTGCATGACAATTAACGCGGTTTGATGATTTACAGCTTGTTCAAATGCTTGGATATCTATAACTCCAAAAATATTAACTGGAATGTAATGAATGCGATATCCCTCTTTTTCTAATTCGTGCATCGTGGTTAATACAGAGGCATGTTCTAACTTTGTCGTTACAATGTCCTTGAACTCCGGAGGTCTTCCTCTTAAAAGTGATCGAATCGTTAGTTGATTTCCTTCTGAAGCATTTGCTGTAAAGTAAATTCCTTCTTCACGTCCATTAAAAAAACGTCCCCACATTTGTCTACACGAAGCAACATAGTCAGCTGCAGTACAACCAGCATCATGCAAACTTTGAGTGTTTCCAAAAGCCGAGGTAGCAGCTTCTATATAAGCGGCCAATGCTTCTTTTCTCATAGGAGAGGTGGCAGCGGAGTCTAAGTAAATCATCATCTCATCACCAAATTCCTTCCAAAAATGATTTTCTTCTTGTAATCACTGTATCTTTATGTCATTAATAGTGTCAAGACACTTGTAAACTTTCAGTAAAGTTGGTGTAAAAAATGTTTGATATATGCATAGTTGGTGGTGGTGTTGCAGGGTTGATGTTAGCTTATTCTCTCCCCTCTTCAATGTCTATTGCCATCCTCACAAAAGAAGATCCGTTGACGAGTAATACTGCGCTAGCTCAAGGCGGGATTGCAGCTTCTTTATCTCCCTTTGACTCACCTTCGACACATGCCGTTGACACGATGCTTGCCACTGCTAATCATGCACATTTAGAACGAGTTGACATCCTCGTTCAAGAAGGGAAAATACTCGTCGAGAAACTGATGTCACAAGGACTCCCTTTTGACATGACTACGAGTGGAGCTCCTAATCTAGGTCAAGAAGCCGCACACACTCATAGAAGAATTTTACATGCAGGTGGAGATCAAACCGGAAAGATGCTGATGCAATATCTGCTTAAACATACTCAAGAAAAAGTAACTCGTCTCCCTTTTCATACCGTCTTACAATTACAACTCCAAGAAGGTCGTTGTACAGGGGTAATAGTAGGTGACGAACACGGGAGAAGACATGAAATACAAGCGCGACATATTGTACTAGCGACAGGAGGAATTGGTCAACTTTACAGTCAAACATCCAATTCATCTGTTGCAACTGGCGACGGGTTATCGCTTGCCTATCATGCTGGGGCCGTTTTAGAAGATTTAGAATTTGTTCAATTCCACCCCACTATTTTTACGTTAAAGGGAAAATCTTGTGGTCTTATTTCCGAGGCTGTAAGAGGTGAAGGTGCTTTTCTAGTTAATCAAGACGGGGTACGTGTGATGAAAGACGTTCACCCTTTACTCGAGCTAGCACCAAGAGATATTGTAGCCCGTGTTATTGAGTGGCACTGGCAAAAGAATGATCCGGTATTTTTAGATGCACGACATATTTACCGATTTGATCAAAAGTTTCCATCTATTTTCGCAAATTGCTTAAGTCATGGCCTAAACCCTCTTCATGAATTATTACCAGTACGCCCAGGTACCCACTTTCATATGGGCGGCGTAAAAACGAATGATGTCGGGGAAACTTCTGTTTCACAATTGTATGCGATCGGTGAAATCGCTTCAACTGGTGTCCACGGCGCCAATCGTTTAGCCAGTAATTCATTATTAGAAGGTCTTGTCTTCGCACAAAGATTGGCTAAAAGAATAGAAGGAACAGTGATTCGTCAAGTAAACAAACATTCCATAAGGATTAATTCGAAGTTGTTGAATCAGCACAAATTCACTGAAATGGAACTGCGGATGACCGAGCAAGTTGGGATTATAAGGTCTGAAAAGGGATTAAATGCATTCGTTAACGATTTCCCTCTTTATCCTTTAAATCTTGCTGAATATACGAATCAGGAAATACCATTTATCCATCGTTATACCGCAAGCAGTTTGATTGCAAAATCCGCTTTGCTTCGAACTGAAAGCAGAGGTGGTCACTATCGTCATGATTACCCGACCTCTTCAGATGAATGGACAGGAAAAGTAATTGAACAATCCATCCAAGGGGTGTCGATTGGGACGCGCAAAATTGAACGTAAGGAGACTGTCAAATGAACCGGTTGAAAGTAGAAGAAGCATTAAAACATTTCTTGATTGAAGATATAGGCGATCGTGACGTGTCTTCAGTCATATTCAGAGAAACGGATATTGGAGAAGCAATTGTCCGGTTTAAAGAAGATGGAGTAATTGCCGGTTTGCACTGTTTTAAATGGGGTTACGGCTTACTAGATGAAGGCGTGAAAGTTGAATTATTAAAGTCAGATGGTGATTACGTAAAGTCTGGTGAAGCTATAGTTCGTTTAACTGGTCCTGTAGCGTCATTACTTTCAGGCGAGCGTGTGTTGTTGAATTTGGTTCAACGTATGAGTGCTATAGCGACATTAACAGCACAATGCGTTGAGACTTTAGGTTCTTCCCGAACTCGTATTGTAGATACACGTAAAACAACACCTGGTCTTCGAATGTTCGAAAAATATGCGGTTCGGGCAGGTGGAGGTTTCAACCATCGTATCGGCCTATACGACGCTGTCATGCTAAAAGATAATCATATTGCTGCGGCAGGTTCCATCACGAAGGCTGTAGATAGAGTTCGTGCTTCGCTAGGTCATATGGTGATGATCGAAGTCGAAGTCGAAACGGAACAACAATTACAAGAAGCAATTGCGGCTCAACCACATGTCATTATGTTTGATAACCAGACACCAGAAACAATGACACGTTGGGTAAAACTAGTCCCTTCATCTATTCGAACTGAAGCCTCAGGGGGAATAGATTTAAACAAATTGGCAGCATATCGAAACACAGGAGTCGATGTTATTTCCATTGGTGCATTAACACATAGTGTATCAAATATAGATATCAGTATGAATTTGTCAGTTTCGAGTAAGGAGGCTGTATTCGTTTGACGTCTTTACTAGAAGAATTACAATTAGCTGATGCGATGCCGACTCACTATTTAAACGCATCTACAGAAGAACTTCATAACCGAGCGCTACACGCAAAAAATCTCCTCGGTGATCGATTATATATTCTGGGACACCATTATCAAAAAGATGAAGTGATTACTTATGCAGATGTTACAGGCGACTCTTTACAACTGTCTCAAATCGCGTCAAAACAAACGGCAGACTACATTATTTTTTGTGGCGTTCATTTCATGGCAGAAACTGCAGATATATTATCCACAGTCAAACAAGCAGTCATTCTTCCTGATATGCGTGCAGGTTGTTCGATGGCCGATATGGCGAATATTGATCAAACCGAACGTGCTTGGATCGAATTACAAAAAGACTTTGGAGACACAATCGTCCCGTTAACTTATGTCAATTCGACCGCAGCCATTAAAGCATTTGTCGGCCGCAATGGTGGTGCAACCGTAACTTCTTCCAACGCGCAAGGAATGGTGGAATGGGCATTGACACAAAAACAACGAATGCTATTTTTACCAGATCAACATTTAGGTCGGAATACAGCGGTTAAACTTGGTATTCCCTTAGAACAAATGGCTATTTGGGACCCAATAAAACAAAAGTTAGAACACCAATGTGCTCTTGAAGATGTCCGTGTAATCTTGTGGAAAGGTCATTGTTCTGTACACATGAATTTCTTGCCAAAACATGTCGCGAATTTACGTGACAAAGAACCGGACCGCCAAATTCTCGTTCATCCTGAATGCACGTATGAAGTCGTAAATGCATCTGATTTTGCAGGCTCAACTAAATACATTATCGATATGATTGCCGCATCAGAAGTTGGTTCTAAATGGGCTATAGGTACAGAAATGAATTTAGTAAACCGACTAATCTCAACTTATCCTGATCGTGATATAGTATCCTTGAACCCTTTTATGTGTCCTTGTTTAACGATGAACCGAATTGACTTGCCACATTTAACGTGGGCACTAGAAGAACTTGTTGAAGGTCGGATTATCAATCAAATTATGGTAGATGACAAAACTTCCGAAGAAGCGAAAATGGCTTTGGAGAAAATGTTATAAGTGAAAAACCATTCCGCATTTGCATTTGTGGAGTGGTTTTTTCATGTGGAATTTCAAGGTAAATTCGCGGTAGCTATAAAAAGAAATTG
Organism: Paenisporosarcina sp. OV554; assembly: GCF_003058165.1. Taxonomy (GTDB): domain Bacteria; phylum Bacillota; class Bacilli; order Bacillales_A; family Planococcaceae; genus Paenisporosarcina. The sequence goes on from NZ_QBUC01000003.1 coordinate 161,440, forward strand.
GATACTTGCAAAGAAATCCCCAAGGTACAGTGAGTACTAATATAGAAAGTGATATCTTTGCAATAAAAAACCAGACACTTAAATGTGTCTGGTAATCTATTATTTAGTTAGTGCTAAATCTTTTAACGAGCGACGTAAAATTTTGCCAGTCGTGTTCTTTGGTAATTCAGTTAAAAACTCGAAGTTGCGAGGTACTTTGTATTTCGCTAAATGTTCGGCGCAATATGCACTTAAAGTTTCAGCATCAATGCTCCCATCTTTTACTACTACATACGCATGAATTGCCTCGCCGAAGTTTGCATCTGGCATCCCAATTACAGCAGCCTCAACTATATCTGGATGTGCAAATAATACTTCCTCTATTTCACGAGGGTAAACATTGTAGCCGCCAACTATTACTAAATCTTTTTTACGATCCACTATATAGAAATAACCATCTTCATCGATTTTTGCTAAATCCCCTGTATATAACCAGCCATTGCGAATTGTTGCAGCTGTTTCTTCTGGCATTTTGTAGTAGCCTTTCATCACGTTTGGACCACGTACAATTAGCTCACCCACTTCCCCGATTTGAACATCTTCGCCTAATTCATTTACTATGCGGTTTTCTACATTAAGAATTGACGTTCCAATAGATCCAGCTTTACGTTCCCGATCGAGTGGGTTGAACAATGTAACGGGTGAAGCTTCAGATAGACCATATCCTTCTGAAACTCGCACTTTAAACTTGTTTTCAAAGTTATGTAGCAACGCTACTGGTAAAGAAGACCCTCCTGAAATTGCCAAACGTATCGTTGAAAAATCAGCAACATTCGCTTGCGGAGATTGATATAAGAAATTATACATTGTAGGAACCCCTGCAAAGACAGTAGCTTGTTGATTTTTTGCTATGTCAAAGACATCTTGTGGGCTAAAGCGTGGTACAAGTAAAATCGTTGCTCCTTTTAAAAGTGGTGCATTTACAACAACAGTTAATGCAAAGACATGAAATACTGGCAAGGTTGCTAACACTTTATCTGAATCAGAAAACCCTAAATAATCAGCAGTATCACGCGCATTTGAGAATAAATTCTCATGTGTTAAGATTGCTCCTTTTGGACGGCCTGTTGTTCCAGATGTATACAAGATGATTGCATTGTCATCTGGTGAAATATCGACTGGCAATACGTCTGGTGAAGATGATTTAATTAACTGTGTAAACGGTTTCACTTTTTCGCGAATGCCCTCAGGAAGAGAAGCTATCTTTTCTCCTGCATCTGGAGTTGTTTCACAAATGACATAAGTTAATACAGATGAGAATGCTCCTGCAACTTTTTCAATCAATGGCAATAACATATCAATCGCAATGACGGCTTTAGCATCACTGTTTTGAAGAATATAAGAAATCTCATCAGGTGTATAAATTGGGTTGATCGGAATTGCCGTTGCCCCTAAACGCATAGTTGCGTAAAGTGAAATTAAAAAATGTGGAGTATTACCTAGTAATAAAGCAACATGATCGCCTTTTTCCACACCTAATTCACGTAAGGCTGAAGCGAAGCGTGCAATTGATTGATCAAAATCAGCATAAGACGTATCGCTACCCATAAAATGAAAAGCTGTTTTATTCGGTTGTTCTAAAGCAGTTTCACGAACACAAGACACTAAATTCATATGTACTTCCCCTTCGCATTGAATGAATACTCATTCATTATTCAATGTCTTCATTATATAAGAAATGTTCTGACAATACAAGAAGCACCGTGAAATTCCACGATGCTCCTGCGGTTACTCGTCGCAGATAGGATTGCTCCTGCGGTTACTCGTCGCAGATTTCTTACGATGCTCGGACATGTGAAATATAGCGCCAGCGGATTAAGAAGTAATACACAACTTGAATGAGGGTAAATCCTATTAATACTAAAATCATCTCACTTAAAATAGAAACTTCAGCTAAATTTCTCCAAATTACTTGCAGTGACAAGAATGAAAACGCACTATGCAACATAGCAATTCCCCATGGCAAGAAAAACTGTGGGATGAGTTGACGATTGACTATTTTAATTAATTCTTGATCGGTTAATCCCATTCGTTTTAATAAATCAAATTGCCGTTTATCTCTTTCTAAACCAGTGTACAATTTGAAGTATACAAAACTACCCGCGGCTAATAGTAAGACGGCTGCAACCATTAACCCAGTAAATAACAACAAGGAAAACGTTGCTCGGATAACCGAGTAGTTCAAGCCAGGGTTTTCAAAATAAAACGGCAGATTGGTAAACCCATCATCATCAATTGCATCTGTCACTTGCGATTCAATATCTAATCCAATTGATTTTGTCCGTTCCCATTCTGCTACGTGGAAAGCAAAGAATTTATAGGAAGAATCCTGTTTTCTTTTCCCACTAAACGGTTCGACTATTAGTTGATAATCTTCGTCGCTGACAGCAATAATATTCGAACCAATAATCATAGAAGGAAACAACATTTGTGGGTATACACCGCGTATTTGAATTGGGACATTACTTTCTTCAAGTACTGTTTGAATTTCTCTATTGGTTAAACTATCGACCGATTCCTCTGAATACGGTATAAACATTGCCTCTCCTGTATCTAACTCAATAAGAGGTGATCCAAGTGCGATTGCCAAACTGTTCACATCGGACTCTCTCAAAATATCCACTGAATTCTGTGAAAAAGAAGATGTTTGTTGTTTTATTAAAAATGGCACAAGTGTATAGGACAATCCTTGCTCTTCTAATTCTTTTCGTAAGGTAGTAATATGGTCTGATTCGTATGGATTCGTCATTTCACTTGTATAAATGAGTGACAGTGGATTTAACTGACGAAATTGCCCAGTATAAGATGATAAAGATGTTAGGGTTCCTACAGAAAGAAATGCAACGGTTGAAACAATCGTAACGATAAAATACATTCGTGCATTCTCACGCAGTTTCACAGCAACTTCCGAAACAGCAATCAAACGATAGGGTCGCCAATAGAGTGACTTTCTTTTTCTGATTTGGTGAAGCAAAAAGAGTACGCTGTGGGTAAAGAAAAAGTATGTCCCTAGTGCCGCAAGAGGCGGTAAGACAATGGCAAATGCCAACACGACATTCTTCGAAGTAAAAGCGGCTGCCCCGTATACAAATAACAACATGCCTATCCCAAGATATGCTTTTACCGTTGAATAATTTTGCAGTTCATCTGTTTTCCAATATCCACGAATCAGTTCAATAATTTTTTGTTCACGAATAAACACCACGCTTGTCATCGCTATAATGATGAAAAGGCTAAAAAAGGCGCCTATTGTCAACGCAAACGGTTTATAAGATACATATAAAGGTAAGCTATCTAATTGCAATAATTCACGAACAATCATAAAGAAGAATTTAGAGAAGGCATATCCAAAAAAGATACCTATTGCAATGGATACCGCACCAATCAACATTGACTCAAGAAAAATCAACCGGTTTAATTGTTTCTTTTCCATACCAATTTGAAGAAGTAACCCAAATTCTTTTGAACGTGCTTGCAAAAAAGCGCTCATTGAATAAAACAAGAAAAATAAAGTGAAGATATATAAAATGATTTCCGCAACAATCATCCCGGATGCTGCAAATTCTCTTAAAAACTCGTCTTCAATTTTCGGGTGAAACAATAACATCGAGTACATGAAAAATACCATGACTGAGAAAATACTCGCCATGAAAAAGGCTGCATATATCCGTCTGTTTCGAATGACATTACGGTAAGCGAATTGTCGAAAGGTCATTGACATTGCCTCCAAGTAAAGACAATACATTCAAAATGCGTTGGAAAAAGGTTTGTCTTCGTTCATCACTATAAATTTCATTAAAAAACTCGCCATCTTTTATAAAAATCACACGATCGCAATAGCTTGCCGCAATTGGATCGTGAGTGACCATAAGAATGGTAGTTCTTTGATCTTGATTTACTTTTGAAAGTAGCTCTAGTACATCACGAGATGCCTTGGAATCCAAATTCCCCGTAGGCTCATCTGCTAAAATGAAGTTCGGTTTGTGGATAAGTGCGCGGCCAATTGCTGTACGTTGTGATTGTCCACCTGAAATTTCATTTGGACGTTTTTCAAGAATTTGATTCAAGTCTAATTTCTTAGCAAATTCCTTGATTCTACTTTTCATTTCATCTATAGGAATGCCATCTAATGTTAAGGGGAGCACCAAATTTTCTTCTACTGTTAGCATTTGCAATAAATTAAAGTCTTGAAAGACAAAACCGAGCTGCCTCCGACGAAAAAGAGCCAACTCGGTTTTAGTCATTTCTTCGGGACGCTGCCCATCAATTGTAATAGTACCGGAAGTGGCAGAATCAATAGTTGAAATCAGATTGAGTAGTGTCGTCTTGCCGCTTCCTGAAGGCCCCATCACTGCGACAAACTCTCCTTTATTAACTTCAAAACTTAGTTGGTTGATTGCACGGTGTGTCACTTTTCCCTCGTACACTTTGGTCACTTCATCCATTTTCAATATGGTCATCTTGGTCATCTTCCGTTACACCCCTCTCTATTCCTTCTTGATGTTGAAACAGTACTGAAACAACAGTTCCTTTTCCTCGTTCAGAAGTTATGCGCAGTTTATGACCTAGTTTCCCACAAATTTCATTGGCTAAATACAAACCCATTCCTGTACTTTCACCTGTCTTTCTTCCATTCTCACCTGTAAAGAAAGCTTTCATGACTCGTGGAAGATCAATTGATGGAATTCCGATGCCTTCATCTTGGACTTTCAGCAAAACTTGACCCTGTTGACAGGTTGCCTGAATATATACTTTCTTGCCTTCTTCAAATGTGTATTTTACTGCATTTGTAATGAACTGGCCGATGACAAATCTCATCCACTTTGCATCTGTAGGAATGATGAATTTTTCATCGATTGAAATGACGGGATACACATGATGTGTAATAAATAAGCGTTTATTCTCAGACACTACTTCTGATACCAATGTTTTTAATTGAACTTGTTCTATTTGCATATCTTGTTCAAATGTATCGATCCGAGCATTGATTAAAACAGAATCGAGTCCTCTTTTTAATCGATCGATTTCTTCTTGCATACTTTTTTTATCAAAGTCACCATCTTCTTGTAGAAGCAATTCTGCGACTGATACTGGTGTCTTCATTTGATGTACCCATTGATTCATAAATTGTAAATGACGATTTTGATTAGCGTACAAGGCTTCTACTTCTTTTTGATATAAACGGTATAACCCATGTAGATAAGTTTCAACTTGTTGTTGTTCCGGAGATTTTCCATCACGTTGCAAAGCAGCTTCCATTTGTTTAGGCTGTGACAATAATTTGTGGTAAAAGCTATAGCGCTTCACATACCTTCCCAGAAGGAAAGATAATATTAATAACGTACTAATGACCACAGAATAAATCGCGGTATCGATATTTCGGAAACCATCCAACCAATATAAGGACATAATGAAGAGCACCATAATCAGTTGGAAAATTACATACGCGACATGTTCTTTAACAAACAAACGAAAATTCATCATGACTCCTCCGCACTTAATACAAAACGATAGCCTGCTCCTCGCACAGTTTCAATCGTCGAAGTTATTCCATAGTCTTGTAACTTTTTACGAACACGAGTCATATTAACGTTTAAAGTATTTTCATCTACAAAAGCTTGATCATCCCATAATTCTTCGAGCAATTGCTCACGAGTTACCACTTTGGGTGACTGGCTAATCAATAACTCCAATATGGTACATTCTCGCTTTTGCAGAGGAATTTCAAGAGAAGAAAAATGAAGTTCCATACGTTCTAAATATAAACATAGTTTGCCAAGTTTAATGGTACGTTCTTCTTGTTTCATTGCATACTCACCGTATGTTCTTCGTAAATGACTTCTTATTTTGGCTAAGACGATTTCATAGTGGAAAGGTTTCGTTATGAAATCATCTCCTCCATTTTCTAATCCGAATACTTGGTCCATATCCCCTGACCTTGCTGAAATAAATAGGATTGGACAAGTCGTTTTTGTACGGAATTGACGGCACCAGTAGTATCCATCATAAGAAGGTAAATTAATATCGAGCAAAATGAGGTGTGGATCAAACGCTTCAAATTCTTCTAATATCAGATCGAAATCTTGAACTGTTTTCACTTCATAATGATATTTACGTAAGGTATCGGCAAGTAGTGAGGCGATTTTACGATCATCTTCAACAATATAAATTCGATGTGTCGACATCATGGCTTCACCCTTTACTCTTTTTCTTAATTGTACTTAAGAAAAGCCCAAAGTGCTACTCTTGCTAGAATTTGAAGACGGAAAGAGTGAATTTAACAGTGAAGTTGCTACAGGTTGACAGTTTGTCATTCCGAGTTGACGCTTTACCGTTCCAGGTTGTACAAAATACTATTTAGACGAATAAATGAAAAATAGCCTGACCGAAGTCAGGCTACACAAGGCTAATCAATAAATTAATTGAAGGAATTGTTCTTTAGTAATACCACCTAAATAAGTGGTGATTTCAAAATCCCCTATTGCGTCGGAAATAGCTGCTTTGTCATAAGACACACCAATCAAACGACTTTCGATGTCAGCTACGTCACCCACTCCAAAGAAATCGCCGTAAATATGTGCGTCTTCAATCAGTCCATTTTTAACTTGTAGACGCACATCGATTCCTCCAGTAGGGAAACGTTCAGAATGAGACATATTAAAAGCTGGAGATTTTCCATAATTCCAATCCCAGTTACCATAACGCTCTTTTGATAATTCTTTAATATTTGTCCAGTCCTCTTCAGTTAACACCATTTCTTTGACGTTCTCTTCGCTACCAAAAATCGAATGTAGTAGTGTTAATCGGAATTCTTCAATCGTTGTTTTCTGTTCCAAAAACTCAGTGATATTTGCTACACGGCTACGAATTGATTTTATTCCTTTTGATTCGATTTTATCTTTTCGTACTTTAAGTGCTGAAACAACTGCATCAATTTCTGTATCAAACATCAATGTTCCATGACTAAACATGCGACCTTTTGTAGTGAATTGTGCATTTCCTGAAATTTTACGTCCTTCCGCTAAAATATCATTGCGTCCAGATAGTTCTGCGTCAACGCCCATGTCTTTCAATGCATCGACAATCGGTTGTGTAAACTTTTTAAAGTTACGGAAGCTATCACCATCATCTTTAGTAAGGAAGCTAAAATTCAAGTTTCCAAGATCATGGTATACAGCTCCTCCACCTGATAAACGACGAATGACGTGAATTCCATTGATGTCCACAAAGTCCGTATTTATTTCTTCTATAGTGTTTTGGTTTTTGCCGATAATAATGGCTGGTTCATTGATATAGAACAGAAAAAAAGAATCTTTATCAACATCCATTGTTTTCAACGCATATTCTTCAATCGCTAAATTAATGCGAGGATCTGTAATTCCTTTGTTATCAATAAAATACATAAAGTATCGCTCCTTTTAAACGTGCTACATACACTATAAAGGAAAATTTACTTTTTGTGTTGACAAATGTTCAACTGTTATAATACACTACTATAAAGAGTAACAGTACTAGTACAGTATTAAAAAGGAGGTTAAGGGCATGATTGAAAACGTAATCGAATTCTTCAAAAATCTTCCACCCAAAAAATGCACGCAATGTGGAGATAAAATTGAAGAACAACATGAATGCTATGGTAACACTTGCGACAAATGTAATCACTTATAAGAAAAGCGTAAAACGCCACTCAAGATCGTCTCCATAAAAAATAGCCGTTCAGGATCTTCCCCTGAACGGCTATTTCTTATCCTTCTTGAATATGTGAAAAGCGTCGTTTAAATAAAACAATGAAGTAAGAAATGGTACATCCTACAGCACCAATAAAGAATGCCAACAAAACACCATTGTTCCATTGGATAAAACTAATATCTGTGGAAGATATCGCTGCTTTGAACCCTTGAACAGAATATGTCATCGGTAACCATTGATTAAAGATTTGCAAAGGTCTTGGGATTAATTCAAGTGGGAATGTTCCAGCACTTGTTGTTAACTGCAAGATAAGAACTAATATGGCCACAAAACGTCCACTATCACCCAGAACCGATACGAGCATTTGAACAATTGCTAAATACGTGAAACTGGTCATGATAGCGGTAGCTATAAACCAACCAAGATTGACTGGTTCCAGCCCTAAGCCGAATAGTAAAATGGCTACAGCCATCAATGCTTGTGCCACTCCTACAATACCTAGCACGACCATTTTACTTGTTGCCCATGCCCATCCACTTGTTGGTGGAATTGCTGATTGAACAAGTGGGAAAACAATAGAAATCATTAATGCACCCACAAATAGTCCAAGTGACAAGAAGTAAGGAGCAAATCCTGTTCCATAGTTCGGCACATGATTAATTGCAGATTTGGTTACGTCGACAGGAGAAGAAGCCATCTCAATTGTGCTATCTGTTGCGTTGACTTCATTCGCTTCAGTAGAAGCATCTGACATTTTATTTTGTAAAGTGGTTGTTCCTTGCGCAAGTTCCGCTGTTCCATCTACCAGCTGACTTGATCCATCTGCTAGTTCACCCGATTTCAAAGCAAGTTCAGATGTGCCTGAAGTTAGCTGTTCAGATCCTTGTACCAGTTCTTGTAAACCGCTAGAAAGTTTTTGGCTTCCAGAAGCACTACTAGCTAGCCCTTTTTGTAAATCACCTAACTTAGTCGTCAGCGTTTCACTTCCAGTTGCTAAGGATGAAGCTCCTTCATTTAATGTATTTGAAGACTGTGTTAATGTCTTCAGTCCTTTTGCTACTTCTTGATGGCCTGTTGCTAATTTTCCAGCTCCCGTTGAAGCTTGGCTCAAGCCACCGCTTAACTGTTCCGTTCCACCTTGGAGTGCACCTAATCCTTCAGAAACTTGTGAACTTCCTTGTTCCAGTTTTGCAAATGCACCTTTGAGAGCTACTTGCTGTTCTTCAGGTAAAGATGCTAAAATCGGCGCCATTTGTTGTGATAATGTCTCGATACCAGAAGTTACTTCAGATGCCCCTCCTGCTAATTGTCCAACTGATTGATTGGCAGTGGCTGCACCTTCTTGAAGTTGATTTAACGCGCCTACAAGTTGTAGCTCTTTTTCGTTTGCAGTAGCCATTCCAGACGATACTTGTGCAACTCCTTGTGTATATGAGGCAACTCCCTTTTGTAACTGACCAGCCCCAGAAGATACTTGACTAGAACCTTGTTGTATTTGTGTCGCCCCTGAAGACAGTTTGCCAAGTCCACTATTCAATTCACTCGCTCCATTTGATGCCTGTACAGTACCAGAAGCCAATTTAGTGGAACCATCTGCTAAATCGACAGAGCCGCTAGCTAATTGCTCTAAATATCCTTTTAAATCTGTTGCACCAGAAGATAACTTGTTTGCACCTTCTGTTAATTTCCCAGCACCGTCTGCTGCTTCACCGTAACCATCACCCATTTTCGAAATTGACGCAAAGAGATTTTCAGAGTAGCTTGCGACGACTTGTTTATTTACCTCCGAACGAATGCGCTCCATTGCGGAATCTCCAATTTGTGCTGATAAGAAATTAAAGCCTTCATTTGGTTTGTATTCAATCATTAATTTTTCAGGTTGTTCATCGAGAAGAGTTGTTGCGTGTTGTGAGAAATTTGAAGGGATTTCTATCACCATATAATAATCTTGATTTTCTAATGCTTCTTCACCTTGCTCTTTAGATACTTCTACAAAATGAAATTGTTTTGATTCGATGAGATTCTTTGTAACATCTTTCCCCACCGACAAGTGTTCTCCTTCCAATTCAGCTCCTGCATCTTCATTAACTATAGCCACTGGTAACTCACTCAACTGTTCATAAGGATCCCAGAAAGCCCACAAAAACATTCCTGCATATAAGACAGGGATGAAAAGAACTGCTAGTATCGGAATAAGTAATTTTTTGTTCTTGAAGATATTTAGAAATTCTTGTTTTATCATTAAAATTCCCTCCTAATAAGGTATTGTCAAAACTTATTGACTAAAACGTCCAATTGGTCATAATGCTCCAAAAAAAGAGTCTCACTTGATGAGACTGCGAAATATAGTATCGCGAAATACGTCTACAATCTTTTCTTCTGATAGGACGTGTTCATGCGTTACTTGCCAATCTACTGCAAAGGCCATATAGGCTTTAAATAATAAATATGCAACAAGTTCGACATCTACTTGTCTTATTTCTCCTTTAGCAATAGCTCGTTCGATGTGTTCTGCAATAAAGCCTACTATTTCTTGTTCTACTTTAACAAGAACTGCTTGAACGATCGGTGTTTGCATATCTTTTTCTTCAGCAATTAACTTAGATAGCAATGCATGACGCTCACGGAATTCCAGCATTTTCATTAATACAAGATGGGCATTTTCCTGGAACGAACACTGCCCAGAAATAATCGCATCTTTTTCTACTTTCATTTCATTTATCATTGTAAAGACGATTTCATGAAACAATTCTTCTTTATTGGAAAAAAACGTATAAATCGTTCCTTTACCAACATTCGCAAGCTTTGCTACTTGGTCCATCGTAGTCGCTTTATAGCCGAATAAAGAAAATGATTTTGTCGCAGCTTCTAAAATTTCTCGTCGCCGATTCATTAACCTCACCTCTCTTTAATAAAAATGACCAAAAAACCACTTCAGTCACTCAGTCATTATCATAATTGATATTACGTAAATTTGCAACAACAAATTAAAATGTATTAAAGATCTTCAATTAGTCTAATTATGTAATACGTCGTTATTACGGCAAATGCAGTTGCAATTACCGAACTAAAAAAACTCATCATTAAACTTCCTGATCCAAAACGATCAAAAATGATGAAACCTAGTAAGAAGTCATATATATAGATTAGAATAAAGAAAATTAAAAACTTCATGATATTGAACATCCACTTTTCATCTCTTCTCTGTTCAGTTTTCTCTTTCACTAACAAATATACACGATAAAACTTTTGTTCTAAAAATAAATCGATTTAATCAAATGCCTACTATTCCCTCGCAAATTCATGAAAGAGCTTGTAGATTACCACTTTTCAATCCCTCCATGTAACTCAATGTTGACGATATATTTAAGAGTTACCTGCCTAATCTCATATTCTCTCTTATACATATAATAAAAAAAACAAAAGGGTGTATGAAGTATGAAAGTTATCGTTACAGGGGGGGCAGGGTTCATAGGTTCCCATTTGGTTGATGCTCTCATTTTAAAAGGCGCAGAAGTTCATATCTTGGATAATCTCGTTGCGGGTCAACTAGTGAGTGTAAATCCGAAAGCAGAATTACATGAAGTCGATATCTGTAGTGAAGAAGCCAAGAGCATTATTTTACACGTTAAGCCAGATGCTGTTTTTCATTTAGCTGCCCAGGCAGACGTTGGAATGTCCGTTCAAAATCCAAAATACGATGCAGATGTAAATATAAAAGGCACAATCAATATTCTAGAAGCTAGTCGTGACGCAAGAGTTAAAAAATTTATATTTGCCTCTACATCAGCAGTTTACGGTAACTTAAAAAAAGAATTCCTTTCTGAAAACGAGACGACGATTCCGGCTTCCTATTACGGCTTATCCAAATTGACAGCGGAGTCATACATAAGGCTCTTCTACGAGCTTTATAGATTACCATATACAATATTGCGGTATGCAAACGTATATGGTCCAAGACAATTGCCAAAAGGTGAAGGTGGCGTTATCGCTGTCTTTTTAAATCGATTAAAAACTGATGGTACTTTAAGTGTCCATGGTGACGGTGAACAAACCAGGGATTTTATTTATGTGACGGACATTGTTGCTGCCAATATTGCGGCATTAGATCGAGGTGCACAACAAACCATTCAGATAAGTACATCGAAGAAAACATCCATCAATGATATTTTAAAACGTTTAGCAGTAATCCATGGCCAATGTATTCAAACTGTTTTTACAGCACCTCGAGAAGGTGATATTAAGCATAGCTGTCTTAATAATGAAAAAGCACAAAATGTACTTAACTGGCATCCAACTGTCGATATATTAAATGGATTAAATGAAACCTATGATTTTCATCAAAGAAATTCATAATGTTAAATTTTTTAAACTCCTCATATAGCTGCAATATAAATCCAACAGTTTGGGCTGGAAACCGATTATTCCTTTTGAAGATTCTTAGAAAGCAATCCTTGATTACTATAGAGAAATTGATTCTTCCTAAATATTTTTGAATCCTATAGTTGATTTTTAATTCTTGAAGTTTATTTCATATGAAAAGGGCAACTCCAAAGAGTCGCCCTTTTTCATATCATTTTTATTTTTTCACAAACAATTCTTCCAAAACTTCACTAACAGCGGCTTTCCCTTGATCGACACAATCCGGTAATCCAAGACCTTCATAAGAACTTCCTGCAAGCTTTATCATTGGGAAATGCTCCTGAATTTCTTTTTTCGCCTTAGCTACTCGGTCTTTATGTCCTACCACGTATTGGGGAGAAGCATTTTTCCATCTAGTAACCACTGAAAATAGAGGATTTTGATCAATATTAATTGTTTTGCGTAGATCTGAGAGAACCACTTTTTCGAGCTCGCTGTCGGATAAGCCCACTGCAGACTCATCACCTGCACGACCTACAAAACCTCGAAGCAACACATGACCTTCTGGTGTGGTAGTTGGCCATTTACGATGTGTCCACGTACAAGCAGTGATGGAATAATCACTGTTTCTCGACACTAAAAATCCAGTGCCTTCTTTTTCTTGTTTGACCGCTTCTTCTTTAAAAGCCATAGCGACAGTAGCTACTGAAGTAGCAGGCATGTCCCGAAAATCACTCATCAATCCATGCTCTTCAAATAATGAAAGAGCTGCGAAATGGGGCGTTGCAATAATCAATTGATCGAGAAGTATTTCTGATTCGTTGTTGAGGAACAGATTTACTTTATCCCCTACTCTTTCGAAACGTTCCACACGGACACCTTTCATCACCGAGTCAGGTTCAAGCTGTTCTTCTATTGCTTCCACTATTGTTTCTAAGCCATTTTTAAACGTACGGAAAATACCTTCTTTGGACTTTTGTACAGGTGGTTTTGGTGTAGTTTTTTTCGAACCGATAATCAAGCTACGATGTTCCTGTTCCAGCTTATAAAACTGGGGAAACGTTGCGTGGAGGCTCATTTTATCAATGTCTCCTGAATAGATTCCTGATAATAAAGGCTCAATTAAATTTTCAACAACTTCTCCTCCGAAACGTCTACGTAAAAATTGTCCAACCGATTGATCTCCATTAACAGAAGACTTAGGTAAAATAAAATCACAAGCTGCGCGCAATTTTCCGCTCCATGAGAACAATCCCGATGTGACGAAAGGCGATATTTGTGTAGGAATGCCCATGACAGACCCTCCAGGAATGGGGTGAAGACCATCATTGACGAGAATATATGCTTGGCCAGTTGCATTGCTTACAAGTTGGTCACTGATGCCAAGATCCTCGGCTAAAATGCCAAAGCTTTTCTTACGTGCCAAAAACGAGTCAGGTCCCCGTTCGATAACAAACCCGTCTTTGCGGACTGTCTGGATCTTTCCACCAAGACGATGTGACGCTTCAATCAAAACCACGTCAAGAGGATACCCTTTTTCTCTCGCTTCTTTCTGCAAGTAAAAAGCAGCCGCTAGTCCAGTAATTCCGCCACCTATTATTGCTACTTTTCGTTTTTCTCGAGACACAGTCATCATCACTTTCGATTTCAGTTTACTTATTTTTCACTTAAATATTTTAATACAACGTCAGACATGGCATCGATAAATAATGGCTGCGTATTTGGCATTTCAGGTCGGTAGTAATTAGCACCGATTTCATCCGTTACTACTTTACACTCATAGTCATTGTCAAACAGCACTTCTAAGTGATCTGTTACAAATCCAACGGGTGTATAAACGAATGTATTATAGCCTTTTTGTTCGTGTAATTCACGAGTTAAATCTTGTACGTCCGGTCCAATCCAAGGCTCTGGAGTTTGCCCAGCACTTTGCCAACCAACTTCATAGTTTTCTACACCTGCAGCTTGCGCTATTAAATCAGCTGTTTCTTTTAATTGGTTTGGATATGGATCGCCATTTGCGATTATTTTTTCTGGTAATGAATGTGCAGAAACAATTAAGCATGCTTCAGCACGTTCTTCCGTTGACATCGAGTTAAACGTTTCAGATACTTTTTCTGTCCAATACTGGATGAATTTCGGTTCATCGTACCAACTTTCAACAGAAGTAATTTGAAGACCGCCTAATTTTTCTGCGGTTTCTTTCGCACGTCCATTATAAGATTTAACTGAGAATGTAGAAAAATGAGGTGCTAATACAATTGAAACTGCTTCTGTGATTTCGTCTTTATGCATTTGCTCAACTGCATCTTCTACAAATGGTTCAATATGTTTTAAGCCGATATATAATTTAAATTCGATCTCATCTTGAACTTCATTCAACCGGTCGCGAAGGGCTGCCGCTTGATCTTCTGTTATTTTAGCTAATGGAGAAATTCCACCGATAGCACGGTAGCGATCTCTTAATTCAGTTAAAGCTTCGGGACTTGGCGGACGGCCATGACGAATATGAGTATAATAACGTTCTAAATCTTCTTCCTTGTATGGCGTACCATAAGCCATGACAAGCAGTCCCATCGTTTTCTTAGACAACTTCATCACCTCATTCAATTATTTACAACATTCATTTTGCTCTGTTCAATTTATTCATGCGAACATAAACGACTTATGAATGTGCTTTTATTTGTTTACGGCTATAATCATGTACAAATTCAGTCAATCGTTTTAAGATATCCGGGTTTACTTCTGGGAATACACCGTGACCTAAATTAAAAATGTGCGAAGGATGTGCGAGACCTTGATCAACGATATCTTTTGCACGTTCCTCAATTACCGACCAATCAGCAAGTAATAGTGACGGATCCAAATTACCTTGAAGTGTTTTCGTTAAGCCCATTGCACGAGCATCTTTGATCGATAAACGCCAATCTAAACCTACAACGTCTACAGGAAGGTCATGCCATTCTTTGGCTAAGTGACTTGCACCTACACCAAATGTCGTTACGGGAACACCTAACTCTTGAATCGCAGTAAAGATACGTGTCATTACCGGTTTAATGAAGATACGATAATCTTCAATATTCAAAGCACCTACCCAAGAATCAAAAATTTGGATAGCTTTTGCTCCAGCATCAACTTGAGCTTTTGTATAGACAATGATCATATCTGCAAGCTTGTCCATTAATGCAAACCAAGCTTTTGGTTCAGATACCATAAATGCTTTTGTTTTATTGTAATTTTTTGAAGGACCGCCTTCAATCATGTAGCTTGCAAGTGTAAACGGAGCTCCTGAGAAACCAATTAACGGTACATTCAGTTGTTCTTGTGTCAAAATTTTAATCGTTTCTAAAACGAATGGGATATGATCCTGTGGGGAAAGCTCTCCAAGTTTCTCAACATCTTGAACTGTTCGTATTGGATTTGAGATAACAGGACCTATACCTGATTTGATTTTCACATCAACACCGATTCCTGGAAGTGGTGTTACGATGTCTTTGTATAGAATCGCTGCATCTACATTGTAATTTTCAACAGGTAAACGAGTAACATACGCGCAAAGTTCCGGTTGATGTGTGATTTCTTCTAATGAATACTTCTCTTTAATTTTTCGGTATTCCGGTTGTGAACGTCCTGCTTGACGCATATACCATACAGGTGTGTGATCAACTTTCTCGCCTCGTGCAGCACGTAGAAATGTATCATTAAACTTTGTCATGATTTTCTTTCCTGCCCTTCAATTTCACATTTTTGTTGTCGCCCTTTTATATTCGTTCTAAATATAGACGTTCTCTACACTATTGTATAGATTTCAGGTGCAAATGTCATAGAATTGTCTAGAATAGAAGACACTCTTTTGACAAAGGTTTGTTTCGAGCTTTTTGATTTGGGGAAGATTATACTGTACATATAGATACGGAGGGAAAAACATGAACATTTATTTAACTTCTGGTACAACTGAATTCATGAATTCTTTAAGAGAAAAACATGCCACAGAACAGATGGTTGTTCTTCACGGCGAAGGTAACGCAGTTCTCCTTCACGAAACAACTGGGCAAACTGTTTTTCAAACACCTCGAAAATACGAAGTCATTGACTCGTCTGGTGAATTAAGTGATCAAGGCTTTTTCGTCTTAAATAACATTCCAGTAACTGATGAAGGGCGTCCAATATTTGAACATCGTTTTAGTAATCGCGCACGTGCAATTGAAAATGAACCTGGATTTATTGCGATTCGCGTATTACGTCCTGTCGGTTCTGATACGTACGTCATTTTGACAGAGTGGACTGGACCAAGTTCATTTGAAGCTTGGCAAACATCTCAAGCCTATAACAAAGCCCACGAAAAACGTGGAACTGATGAAGGCATCGACAAACGCCCTAATATTTTCTCTAGCGCTTCATATGTTACGAAGTATACGACCGCTAAGAAGAATGACTAATCTTTATGATTGTGAAAACGCCAATTCCTATTAAGGAGTTGGCGCTTTTATTTGCTAGGTTAAAATTCGGAGGAATTTTCTAGGGAAATATGTCATTTTGTACAACCTGTATCCTCACTTCGTCAACCTGGAGCATCACTCCGTCAACCAGCACTGTGACTGAGTCACTTATTGAGACAAATCCTATATAGGCAAAAAGAAAAGAGAGTCAGCTCATGCCAACCCTCTTCTTACATATTTGCCATTAGTCGTTTGGCAATTTGTTGATACTCATCTGGTCCAATTCCTGGAGCGAATTCTTCAGGAAGATCTTCGAGGTCTGGAATTTCTGCTCCTTTAGGTGCGCCATCTTTAACGATTAGTGGCTGCCCGTTGCTCGGATTTTCGCCTTTCCAGATAGAGCGAATATCTTTATATTGTCCTTCATCATTCCATGTAAATAAGACGTTTCCTAAACCTTGATCTTCAAACTTTCGCGCGTGATCAAATGCACGATTATCTAAACTTGGAATTGGGAGCATCTTTGTTATATCGACTCCGGTAGCCATTTCAATTGCCCTTGCATATGCAAGTACGTGTGTACCGCCCCGTACAAGTAAATAACCAATCATTTCTCTGGCAGTTTCGTGACTTGTCATTTCATAGACGCGCATCTTATGAGTCCTCGCGCCACATTCCAAGAAGAAATTGTGTAATAAATCCAATACTAGATTACCACTGGAAAATACATAATCCCCACGCCATGGGTTACCCATTGAATCACCGGTCAAAGAGGTTTGTGCCGTTGCGATAAATGCATACGTATTTCGTTTGTCTTTTCCATTTTGCAATGGAGATAAATCTGGATCACCAGCAAACGTAGTCCCTTTTTGCAATAAATTAATGGTATTAGATACCAACTCTACATGCCCAAACTCTTCCGCTGTAATGCTTGCAACAAGATCATAAAACGGCTTAAATTTTGTTTTTTGACGAAAATTAAAGGATTGATACATATAGTTATTCAATGTAGACATTTCACCAAATTTTCCGCCTAGCAATTCTTGTACCGCAGCAGCGGCATTCGCATCCCCGTATTCAGGTATCGGAAGGTCAATCGCCAATCTATTCATACGTTTAATCATGGAATTTCCTCTTCTCATATTTAATCACCTTAGGGAATTAAACCCTTATCGTTATGTGTATGACTGTGATAAAGAGAATATGTTGCTTTAATGTTTATGAGAAAGCCGGTGACACCCATATGATTTGTTGAGTACGTATAAAAAATGGAGTTTTATTCTTTTCGACCACAATATGATCTGGCAAC
Organism: Paenisporosarcina sp. OV554; assembly: GCF_003058165.1. Taxonomy (GTDB): domain Bacteria; phylum Bacillota; class Bacilli; order Bacillales_A; family Planococcaceae; genus Paenisporosarcina. The sequence continues at coordinate 179,278 of NZ_QBUC01000003.1, forward strand.
ACTTGACTAAGTACTCCTTGCACTGCACTATTATTTGATAACTGAACAACAATATTTTTTCCAATAATTGACGTTAATGTTTGATACACATACGGATCGTAACTGCTGACGTACTCCACCGATTGCTGTGGTTGACCATTCATTAAATTCACACTCCTTCCAATCAATAGTCATAGTGTATGGAAGAAGAAGTTTTATTGTGAATGCAGGTAATTCATAATTAAAGTTGGATTTTATTCATTCGAAATAGGTCTCTATTTCTGCTATTTCTTCAATTCACTCGCACGAGATACTAAAAAATTTCTCATATACTTTTCCAAAAACAACTTATCGGCTAGTTGTCCGATGATGCCAAAAGGAGATTTATATTCAAAAATATCCTTCATAATCGTTCCGTAGCCATTCTCAATAAATTCGTGTGTATGCGTAAAAGAATGAAAAGCACCTTTTACCATGACGTCAGTAAATGACTTTGGTTCTTCTATCTCCGAAATCTTGGCTGTTAATCTTTGTTTCACTCCAAAGTGAATCGCCTCCCAAGTGACTTTATCACCCTTCTTCAAAAATCCCTCTGTAGTGCCATCGACTGCTCGTTCTTTCGTTTGAGATGTTGTCTTCGTATGGATTTCTACGTTGCGAGCAAAATCGAAACATACTTCGACTGGTGATTCTATGTAAGTTTCGATTATTATGATTGGCACCATGAAACACTCCTTTTTACGAAGAAAATAGCAATTTTCTACTATCCAATTTCATACGTTAATCAATAGGTCTCTCGCTAAGTGTTTTGTTCTCCGTTTAAAGTCGAATTTTGCTCAGTTTTGTGAAACTATGAAACTTCAATTGTTCTGCAGTATCCGTAATGTTATAATAACAAACATTCAAACTATTTCGACATTCGAAAGGAGCTTATTATGAAAAATCAATTATTCGAAAAACTGGATACTGCTTTTGAGGAAATGCAAATCATTCGCCGATATCTACATATGCATCCAGAAGTTTCTTTCCAAGAAACCAATACAGCAAAATATATTCAAGATTTTTATGCTGAACTAGGTATTGATTTCACTCCAAATGTTGGTGGAAATGGTGTAGTTGCTCGTGTAAAAGGTGCACTACCCGGCAAAACTGTGGCTTTACGAGCAGACTTTGATGCATTACCCATCCAAGATGAAAAAGAAGTTGAGTACAAATCGACGATCCCAGGTGTTATGCATGCATGTGGTCACGATGGTCATACCGCTACGTTATTGGTTCTAGGAAGAACATTGCATGAAATGCGTGAACAACTATCTGGTGAGTATGTTCTTATACATCAACATGCTGAAGAGTATGCCCCAGGTGGAGCTAAACCGATGATAGAAGCCGGATGTTTAGAAGGTGTCGATGCGATTTTTGGAACTCATTTATGGTCATTGACTCCTGCTGGGACGATTGAATATCGCGTTGGGCCAGTAATGGCTGCGGCAGATCGATTCGAAATCACCATTCAAGGACGTGGCGGACATGGAGCAAGCCCCCACCAAACTAAAGATTCAATCGTCATTGGTGCTCAACTCGTCACAAACTTACAACAAATCGTATCTCGTCGCGTAAATCCCGTGGAATCAGCTGTATTGTCTGTTGGTTCATTCGTTGCTCACAACGCATTTAACGTAATCGCAGATTCGGCGAAGTTAATCGGCACAGTTCGCACATTCAACCCCGAAGTGCGTGACTTAATTGAAAAAGAAATGGAACGTGTTATACAAGGTACGTGTCTTATGAATGATTGCACATATGAATTCTTATTCGAACGCGGATATAACGCTGTCGTTAACCATGAAACTGAAACACAGTTCCTAAAAGAAGTAGCAGAACAAATACCCGGTGTTAGCGATGTTCTTGAATCTGACCAACACATGGGCGGTGAAGATTTTGCTTATTACTTAGAAAAGGTTCCAGGCACTTTCTTCTTCACTGGGGCTCAGCCAAAAGGTGAAGTATTCCCACATCATCATCCGAAGTTTGATTTTGACGAAGGCGCTATGTTAATCGCAGCAAAAACGCTAGGAGCAGCAGTTGTAGATTATCAAGAAGTAAAATAATAAGTTTGCCCGACACCTTTTATCAGGTGTCGGGTTTTCTTTTTGTAACCTATTATCGAAATGGATATAAAGAGCCTTTAAGGATGACTTCATTAATAACAGGTTACTTTAAAATGAGCTATCTTTATCAGGAGAATGATTGACCATTGACCCATAATTCGAATAATCGAGGGTTATAGGCATATTATTAAAAAACAACTGTGTAATCGGAGGCTCAGAATGAGAAGGTCTAATAAAGGAGTATTGCTGCTAGGTTTCGCATTATTTTGTATTGTCGTCTTGGTTATTATCCTATCGTCCCTAACATCTGAATCTGACCAGGACCTTTACCTCCGTGATGTACAGGAGGTTGAAACCGTCACTAGTAAAATGATTGATGCAAACTTTCAACAGGAGCTCATTACTAAATTAAAAGATGAAGGATATAAACCTACCGGGAGTATTGCTTACACGATTTTTAGTATGGATAAAAAAGAAATCACGATTGTTTTACATGGAATCGATACAAGCCGAAAAAAAGCTGAAAAATATATTGAGCAACTAACAAATCAACTTTCTACTTCTTTAGGTTTAGGTACGTTTAAAGTAAAAGTTGTAGAAGATAAGGACTAGGATCCAAAGAAATACCAATTACCTATTGGAAAGGATGTATACATGGACTTGCCAGTTTCAGTTGGCTACAAATCACTTCAAAAACAAACGCCAAAAGTTAACGTTTATTATCCATTCGTAATAGGTTTGGCCAATCATCAGGCTGAATTAACGATAAACTCAACCATTGTTTCTACATTAAATAAAACAATGATTGAGCTTGGGTATCATGATTCAAACCTTCAAGAGATGGTTGGAGAATTTGAAATCAAAACAAATGAAAGGAACATATTTAGTTTGACTCTAACTGTGTATTCGTTCACAGGTGGCGCACACGGCATGACCATAGTTAAATCCCTATCGTTTGATGTAACAACAGGGAAACAGTACGAATTAAAGGACTTATTCAAACCAGATAGTGATTACGTCACGGCTTTATCGTCAATTATTCAACAGAAAATTAAAGATTGGGAAATCCAACTTCTTGGTGAATTCACTAAAATTAGACCCGATCAAGATTTCTACCTTGCTGACCATTCCCTGGTTATTTATTTCCAACTCTATGAAATCACGCCCTACGTTTGGGGATTCCCATATTTCCCTATTCCCATCCTCGACATTCAAGATATCATTCAGCCAAATGGGCCGCTTGAAAAATTATTACCTTTTTGATTTATTAAGAACAACTTCAATTCACATGCTTAACGCTCAAATAATAATGGTCTCATACCCCTGAATCTATAGGGTTATGAGACCATTTACTATTTTCATTATTATTTACTCATCCGTAAGGTAATCTCACTTACAATCAATACAACGATAGGCAATGCGTATAAACTTGCTTGTTCCACACCAACAATCACTAAAGTCACTAGCACAATCAAAGCTTGTAAAACTTGAACCACTCGCACTAGTTTTAAAATACCATTGTTTCTTGCATTTTCTGCAATTGGGAAAAGCATATCCATCCGGAATTCACTAGATGCTGACAGTGCTTGTTTGATTTGAATCGCAGAAGCAAATGCTAACGCTCCAACAAAAATCATCACAACAATAGGAATGTCAATAAATGCTGCACCTATAGCTGACAGTAAAGTTAATCGTAACCATAAGTAAAACGTATCATCAGTACGAACGAAGGTTCTGAATACTAAATAGTCTTGAGCATTCTTCTGATGACTTGGCACTAATCGGTACAATCCATTAAGCCATGGGCGACGGTGAATGCTTCCTTGTATATGAGGTACATCCGTAAAATAATTAGCAAAGCGATAGAAACGTAACATCCGATTTTGTTCCATTTTCACGAAGTGCTCATATGGGAAAGGTTGTCCTTTCAGTTGACGGCTCCAGGAAATAAAATAAAATACAATAGGTATAATTAGTAACAACAAATACAATGGATTCATTGTAAAGGCACTAGCAAGTACAGCGATAGAAATAAATGCACGTACAATGCGATCTCCCCATACCCCTTGCCCTCGGTTCGCCCATCTGAATGCAAACTCTACTTGCACGTTCCACCATTTCAATAGCAACATAATGATAAATACAAGACCTAATGTTTTAGGCTGAATTTTACTCACTTGGCTCAATAACGGAATTGCGACGATAAATGGCACAATTACGATAAAAAGTTGTGACCAGAACGTCCAAGACAATGCCTTTTTCATATACGTCATTAATTTCGTTTCAAGTGGAAGTAAATACACTTGGTCTGGTTCACGTATCAATGTTGTTGGCATACTAAATGAAAGTAAAACTCCAATAACAGTTGCTACCAACCAAGTACCTGGAAAATCACTTGGTACTGTTTTTAACCATTCACTATATTGATAACCACCTGCTCCAAGTACGAACACTACGACAATAGCAAGATGACCAGTGAAAACATATTTTAAGTATTTTTGAAGTTCGTTTACGTAATGAAGAAACCGTTTACGCCAGACGTCATGTAGGTTCTTCATTGTCTCGCTCCTTAGTCATCGCGATGTACAAGTCATCGAGAGTAGCTAGTGGCATGTTAAATGCAACTCGTAAATCTTTCATTGTCCCTTGCGCTCGAATTCGACCGTTGTGCAATAACAAAATGCGGTCACAATACCGTTCTGCTGTAGATAAAATATGTGTAGACATAAGAACGGAAGCACCCGTTTGTTTCTTTTCATTCATTTGATCCAGCAACGATTGAATCCCGAGAGGGTCCAGCCCGACGAAAGGTTCATCAATAATATATAAGGAAGGATTCACTAAGAATGCACACATAATCATCACTTTTTGACGCATTCCTTTAGAAAAGTGTGATGGAAACCAATTTAAACGTTTTTCCATTCGAAATTCTTTTAATAGTACTTCGGACCGAGCGGCTAATGTTGCTTCATCCAAACCATACGCCATAGCTGTAAGTTCCAAATGTTCCTTTAAGGTTAATTCGTCATACAATACAGGTGTTTCAGGAATATATGAAAACGAAGAACGATACGCATCCATGTCTTCTTCCATCGTCACTTTGTTTAAACGAATTTCTCCGTCTCTTGGATTCATTAATCCAATAATGTGCTTAATTGTTGTGCTTTTCCCTGCCCCATTCAGTCCTATAAGACCGACTAATTCTCCGGGTGCTATTGAAAAAGATAAATCATGAATGATTGGTTTACGAGTATAGCCACCTGTAACTCCACTTACTTCTAATACGTTCATCAAATGCACCCCTTTTATTCTATATCTTAACAAAAAAATAACGAATTAGCTTTTCACTAGTCACTTCCATTTATGATAAACTTAGGACCATATCATGAAAGGACGTGACCGCAATGAATGATTGTTTGTTTTGTAAAATTGTAGACGGTTCGATTCCAAGTACTAAAGTGTATGAAGATGAACATGTGTTAGCCTTTATGGATATTATGCCCCTTACAAAAGGCCATACATTATTAATTCCAAAAAAACATCATGAAAACGTCTATGACATGTCCTCTGAAGTAGCGGGACAATTATTTTCCGTTGTGCCGAAAATTGCTAATTCGCTTAAAGCTTCATTCCAACCTGTTGGCTTAAATTTACTGAATAACAACGGTGCTCCTGCTGGACAAAGTGTTTTCCATTTTCATCTTCATTTTATACCGAGATATGATCAAACAGATGGTTTTAAAGCTTCATGGCAAACAAAAGAAAAACAGTATACGAGCGAAATGTTTGCAGAGTATGCTGAACAAATCCGATTAAATCTAAGCAAGTAATCTTGCATTTATCGCTATTAAACTGTAACATGAAATATAAGTTTCTCGCTGTCGATCACAGGATACCTCAGGAGAATCCAAAAATTACATTAGAATAGTTGAGGAGAGATGAGAAAATGAATACAAAAAATTTAGTGTTAATGTCCCTACTGGTTAGTGTAGGAGCAGCATTGTACTTAGTAATCCCAGGTTTTAATGGTGGGATGAAACCAGACTTTATGTTAACGATGATGTTTATTGGGATTCTACTTTTCCCTAAAGTATCACATGTCTTTCTATTAGCAATTACTACCGGCGTTATATCTGGGCTGTTTTCTACTTTCCCAGCAGGATTTATTCCTAACGTCGTCGATAAATTCATTACCGCATTTGTATTTTTTGCAGTAGTTGTGGCGTTGAAACATTTAACGACAAAACTTCCTGTTGCAGTAGCACTTACAGCAGTTGGCACATTCTTATCAGGCGTTATTTTCTTGTCCGTTGCGATTTTTGTACTCGGTGTAGAAATTCCTTTATCGTTTGGGTTCCTTGTTACAACGGTAGTCTTACCAACAGTTGCATTAAATTCCATCGCATTTGTCTTTATTTTCCCGATTGTAACTCAATTGGTGAAAAGATCGAAATTTAAAACAGCTCTTTCAAACTAAATATATAAGTGGTCTGCCATTCTCGGCAGGCCATTTTTTTTACCTCACTTCCGAATTCGAATGGCGTTTTCTTATTCGCTCGTTAAAAGGCTAGTCGTCACCTAGATTGCCGTTTCAATTTCCGATTTTTCTTGTTACAAGCACCCACTCGCACCTAAGTTTGGGCCCACAGGATGTGGGTCATGAAGGCTTTGCGAAATTTCTTAGCACTGCATTTTGCGACGAGTAACCGCAGGAGCACCTCGACGTCGCGGTCTTAGCCTTCGAACCTTAAAACTCATTCATAAACGAGTTTTGACTCTTTTCTTCCAAGGCACTTTGACGACCTAGAATAGCGCTTTTTGCATTTCGTGTTGTCTTAGCTTGTCCAACATGTTTTAATTAATTGAAATGAAGGAATAGTATACATATATATGAAGGGAGTGCTTCTAAAATGAAAGCATCTACATTTTTTATTGGTTTAGTAACAGGTGTTGTTGCAGGATCAGCAGCTGCCTTATTCTCTACTCCTCAATCTGGTAGCGAATTACGATCTAATGTCAAAACTGCATCTTCAGATTGGAAAGAAAAATTATCTCAAGTGAAATTTCAAATAAGTGATTTAAAACAATCTATTGCCCGCTTATCAAAAGAAACGAAAACAGAAATTCCACAAACGATTGATGAATTAAAACAGTCTGTTCAATTGTGGCAGAATCAAACCGAGCCAATACAAGAAAATTTGCAAAATGAAATTTCTTCAATTCAAATGGCTATGGAAGAATTAGAAAAATCGATAGCTAAATATCAAAAAAACCCTTCGCCTATTAACTGAAGGTAAATCTCTGTCCTACATTTATTTGTAGGACTTTTTTTTTTGATAATCTGCTTCAACACACATAGTCAGCAAAATAATGTAAAGCTATTATTGGATGATTTATAAAAATTATTATTGTCATCATAATATTTCAAAAATTCCAACTATGCAGGACTTTACTTTATTGCTATAATGATAGAAAATGATTTTCGCGGAAGAAGGTGGCGACATGTCTGAACAAATGTACACAATGAAAGAGGCAATGCTCTACAGCCAGCGGATTGCACAGCTGTCGAAAGCACTTTGGAAAGCAGTGGAAAAAGATTGGCAGCAGTGGATAAAACCTTATAATTTGAATATTAATGAACATCATATTTTATGGATTTCTTATCATTTAAAAGGTGCTTCTATTTCAGATGTAGCAAAATTTGGTGTAATGCATGTGTCTACTGCATTTAATTTTTCAAAAAAATTAGAAGAACGAGGACTTTTATCTTTTTCAAAACGTGAAGCTGATAAACGAAATACATATGTCGAACTTACAGAACAAGGCCAAGAGTTATTGATGAATATGATTGAACACTACCATGACTCCCAACATTCCGTAATTGAAGGTTCTCTTCCTCTTAAAGACTTGTACGGGAGATTTCCAGAATTTATGGAAGTAATGGCTGTAATTCGTAATATTTACGGTGATGACTTCATGGGGATATTTGAACACTCATTCAAAAACATAGATAAAAGCTTCGATGAAAAGATTGATAATATCAGACCAACAGTGAGGTAAAACTAAGTAATCTAAATGGATGAAAACGCTGTCTAAAATGTAATATTAGTAGACTTGCTTTTTTACCCAAAACATCGTAATGTATGTATCTGCAAGCATATTATTTTATTATAGGAGATGCATACATTGCACTGCTGGAAAACCATTAACGTAAAAAAACAATACGGCTTCGATCGTATTTTCATGTTGTCATTGTTACTTGTCCTTGCCGTATTTTCATTTTTCTATGTAGTAATTGAAATATTAAACGATAATCCCCTTTCTGATGATAGATTTACAATTTTTCTACTAAGTTTTATTTTATTATATCCGACACATAAAGCTATTCATTACCTACCATTGATTCGTTATCGTAATCGAATTCATTTTTCTGTAAAAACACAATTTGGTATTATTCCAATTTTATCTATTCGTGTTAAAGAACCGGTTCCAAAAACACTTTTCTTATTCGCTTTACTTGCTCCATTTTTTATCATTAACACCATTTTAATTACGGGTGCATTTACGTTTCCGGAATTTGGACATTACTTTACAGTGCTGCTTTCATACCATTGTGGTCTTTGTCTAATTGATTTGTTATATATTAAGAATCTTGCTCGGTCACCGAAAAAAGCGTTGATTGAAGAAACGGAAACTGGATATGAAATATTAGTCCCTCCTACTATCTAGTCAGTTTACTGTTCTTTTTCTCGTGATTTTGATATGATTGTGTAGATTGGCAGAGGGGAGGAATAAGCGTGATTATCACAATAGTAGTGCTATTCTCGATAGTGTATTTATTCCAAATAAACCGCATGACCTATGCGTTATGTGCACAACGAGAAATTCCTGAAGAAAAGCAAAATAAGATTTTCAGAACAATAAATGTATTGGTAACGATTTTACTTGTTTCCTTTTACGTAGAAATTTTATTTACAGCATAAAAAAGTCCATTCGCCTGAACTAGGCAAATGGACTTTTTCTTTTTACCAGTAAGAATCTAGGTAAAAAAGCCTTTATTGGAGGCTTTATAGTTGGTTTCAAGCACTAAAATAGCACTCTCCACTCTTTTTCATTAGCACAAGAACGCTGCACCAACGATAATTAATAAGATAAATAGAACTACAATTAACGCAAAGCCAGATTGATCATGATGTCCACCACTCACTTCGCACACCCCCTCTCTCTTTGTTAGAGTATGCTCCTTTGATTGTCTTTCGTAGGCAAATATGGGAACCATTTTTGTTTTTTCTTCGTTTATGTTATAGTAAACACTGCATCAAGAAGAGAAGTTAGGAGAGATTTCCCATGAAAAAATCCGTATTAACATTAACTTTAGCAGCATCAGTTTTAGCTTTATCAGCTTGTAGCGGTGACTCTGCATCTGATGATTCACCTGCAATTGTCACTTCTAAAGCTGGCGATATTTCAAAAAATGAATTATATGAAGAAATGAAACAGTCTGTTGGTAAACAAGCACTTCAAGTATTAATTATCGAAAAAGTCTTAGCTTCAGAATATGAAGTTTCAGACAAAGAAGTAAAGGCTCAATTTGACAAAGAGAAAAAAGAAATGGGCGAAGGCTTTGCTCAATACCTTGAACAACAAGGTCAAACTGAAGAAGGCTATAAAAAGTATATCCGTTTGAATTTATTGCAAGAAAAAGCTTTGACTGAAGGCATTAAAGTTACAGATAAAGAAGTTGAAGCTCAATATAAAAACATGCAAACAGAGTTAAATGCACGTCATGTTTTAGTTGCTGACGAAGCAACAGCTAAAGAAGTTAAAACTAAGCTTGAAAAAGGCGCAGACTTTGCTGAAGTAGCAAAAAAATATTCTACTGAGCAAGCTGCACAAGAATCAGGTGGCGAACTTGGTTGGTTCACACCAGATAAAATGGTAAAAGAATTTTCTGATGCTGCGTTGGCTTTAGAAAAGAATACTATTAGTGAGCCTGTGAAATCGGAATTCGGATTCCACATCATTGAAGTTACAGACAAACGTGAAAAAGATATTGGCACGTTAGAAGAAAATAAAGCTGAAATTACGAAAACTCTAAAAGTACAAAAAGCAGATACTAGTTCATTACTTCCGAAAGTATCGAAATTAATGAAAGAAGCTGACATCAAGATCAAGGATGAAGATTTGAAAGGCGCAATCGATCAAATTTTAAACCCTGAACCAGCAGAACCAGCTGCAGCTGAATAAAAGATTACACATTAAAGGCGCTCCCATAAATGGGAGCGCCTTTTAGTTATTATTTTGATAAGGTATGTGCGCTGTTACGCTTTTCTTACTGTCTAGCTCCCCGGGGCAGGCCGCACCTAAGCTTGGGGCCACAGGACGTGGGTCATGAAGGCTTTGCGAAATTTCTTAACACTGAATTTTGCGACGAGTAACCGCAGGAGCACCACGAAGTCACGAACTTAGCCTTCCTTCCATTTCAATCGGGAACAAGTTCCCGTTTCGAATCTTCCAGCGCCGGTGTCGCCCTAAAATGCCCCGTCACGCTATTCTTACTCAAATGTTGGTTTATAGAATGAACGATTTTCGAGCGGGAATAGTCGCTCTGAGAACTCACCAGGATTCGTTTTATTTAATGCGCGGTCTAGCATGTTCATTTTCGCATCAATATTATCGATGTAGTGAAGCATTTCCGCTTCACGTAGCATTGGTCTTTTGGGGCTTCCCCATTCTTCTTTACCATGATGAGATAGCACCATATGTTGAAGAAGCATGACCTCTTCTCCTTCAATTTGCAATTCTTCTGCAGCTTTTGAAATTTCATTTACCATAATTGTAATATGACCCAGTAAATTCCCTTCAATCGTATAAGAAGTAGCAATAGGTCCAGATAACTCCGTTACTTTACCAACATCATGTAAAATGATGCCTGCATATAGTAAATCTTTATTTAGTGATGGATACAACTCACATAAAGACTTCCCTAGTTTCAACATCGATACAACATGATCAATTAATCCCGAAACGTAGTCATGGTGATTTTTAGTAGCTGCTGGATAAGTCATGATGGCTGCCTGATGTTTTTTCAACAAGTGTCGAGTAATTCGTTGAATGGCGGGATTTTTCATTTCGAAGAAAAATTGCATTAATTCCTCAAACAATACTTCTTTCGGCTTTTCAGCAGATGGTACTAAATCCGCTAGCGAAATTCCCTCTTCTTCTTTTACGACACGAATACTCTTAATTCGCAACTGGTTCTTCCCTCTATAGTGTTGAATTTCACCGCCTACTCGGACAATTGCCTCTGCATGATATAACGTTTCATGTTCTTCCGTTGTGTCCCAAAGCTTTGCTTCAATATCTCCACTCTTATCCTGTAAAATGAGTGTCATAAATTTATTGCCAGTAGTAGTAAATGCTTTGGTAGATTGTTTAATTAATAGAAAGTGGTCTACAGCTTCTCCCACGGCTAATTCTGTAACGCGTTTCATATCGATGGCACACTCCTTTCGTTTTGCAATGCTGCGACATCAATGATGTGCGCTTGCGGCCAAATTGTTGTCATATCTTCATGACATGTAAAGTATAAGAACTGATGATTGTTTTCTAAATCTGTCATTAATTGTACCATTTGTTTCACTCGAAAACGATCGAAATGGACAAATGGATCATCCATTACGATTGGAAGTGGTATCGTGTTTACTAGAGATTCCGACAATGCAAAGCGCAATGAAATATACGCTTGTTCTTTGGTCGCTTGGCTAAGTTCGGCAATTCGATAACGTATACCTTGTGGATTAACAGCTTCAAAAATCCCATCCTCATTTACCTCAAGCGAATCGTAGCGCCCATTCGTTAATTGGTTGAAGAATTCTTGTGCTGTATCAAGAACAAATGGAAGTCGCTTCTCTTTTAAGTTATACATAGTTTGATTGATGGCTTCAGTTATTGCCTTATTGACAGACCATTTGTGAGCGAGTTCTGCGAGTTCTGCTTTCTTTTGTTCAAATTGTTGAAGAGACTGACCATAACCTTCATCACTTAACATAGAATTTGTTTGCTGTCTCAGCGATGCTTTTTCCTCCAACAATTCATGGCGAATCTTAAGAAAATCATTTGATTTCGCACTAAGTTCTTCTGAGGATAAATGCTGTTGTTGTTCGTCATCAATTGCTAAATGAAATTCTCCAATCGAATCTAACTGTGCTTTTATAGCTCGTAAATCATGGTGTAGAGATTGTTTTTCTCTAAATTCACTATCGGCCTGATAGAAAGCAGATTCATCGCTAACTTGAGCTTCATTCCAGAGCAATTGAACTTCATTTGACTGAATCTCAAATAATTGTTGTTTCTCTGTCAATTGCGATACCCATTCTTTTTGTTTTATTTGCGCATTTTCTTGCTCTTTTTGGTCCTCTTTTAGAGAATTGGCAACATCCCTTAATGACCTATATGCTGATTCTACAGAAAGCGATTTGCCCGTAACATCTTTCATAATTCTAAGTCGTTCATGAATTTGATCACCCATCGATTGAAACTCCAGTGATTTCCGAGAAATTAGATGGTGAATTTCTTGAATTTGGCGAATCCGCTTAAAGAGTTCAGGAAACATTTGCGGCTGTAATAAACCATCAAATCCATGGAGTCTAAGAAATTGGCTTAGTGATTCTTTGGCTTCACTATGATTCTGATTAGCAGCTAATAAGTTTTGCTCAATTTTTGTACTCATTTGTTGTTTATCTCGTCGTTGCTCAATAAGCTGCAAAAGTCGATCGTTATATAATCTTACTTGTTCCGCTAGCTGTTCAGTCTTTGACAGCTGTTGTTCCAGTGACACTATTTCTTCACTATAGTCTTTTGTATGTTTTTCAGATTTAGGTTGATTCATGCTCTTTATTAGACCAAATATTATTCCGGTTAATAGAATGCCTCCAATAGCGATTCTCCAATCCCCAAAAGAAATAGCTCCAATAAGAGAAGTAAGTAAGATAAGCGCACTTACAATAAATTGCGTATTTTTCTTCTGAGTTGTTGGCTCTTTCTCAATTTGCTGACGCGCTTTTAATTCTGCCAATTGCCGAATCGAATTTTGTAGTTTTCCAACCTCTTGCTCATCTGCTTCACTTGGTGCTGATTCCTTAAGCTGGTTTAGTTTCCTTACACTTTCTTCACTTTCAATTTGCAAACGTTCCAGACTTTGCATCTCAAAACGAATACTTTCTTCTGCTTGTTGCAACCGGAGCATGACTTGTTGGAAGTACTCTTCTTTTTGAAGAGACACATCCATTGCCATTACCAGATTAAAATGATTTTCATCCTGAATGCCGAGCAAACGAGCTTGTTGTTCTATGTCGAGTTTCAATTGCTCTAACTCATTTGATAACTGTTGCTTGCGAAGATTCCAATGATGCCACTCTGTTTCTTTTGACAACAAATCATCTATTTCTTTTAATCCTTTAGAATTGTGTATGCCATTTGATTGTTGCTCAACTTGTAAAATAGCTTGTTGAAGTTGTTCTATTTGAATGTGGAGCTCTTGTACACGAACTTTTAATGTTTCATATCGTCGAATTCCTTCTGAAGGAAATGATTGTTGATTTATTGCAAAAAGCTTTGTTTCTAGTTGTATTTGCTGTTCGAGTAAAGGTTTTGCTTGTCGGTACTTTGCATATTGCTCGTTGCTTTTTTGAAGTAAACGCTCTTCAATTTTCAAGGAGTCCAGTTGCTGGTCTATTTCGGAGATTCGCAAAATTGCGGGCTCATACTGGTCAAGTTTCATTCTAGCTTCTTTTAATGTTTGCTCGAGTCTTCGAATTTCTTCAATTTTCACGTTCATTTCCGGAATTTTCCCCGACTTTTTAAATAAAGAATTCATTTCTTTTATCGCACGTTGCTCCAGTTTTGTAATAGCATCCACTCCAGTAGTGCCCGATGCGAGGAGTGTTCTGCTTAATTCTTCTTCTGTCATTTTGTCAAAGTGTTGTAATTGATGAATGGAAAACGAGAAAATCGACTCAAACGAAATGCGATCATAGCGATAAAGCACTTTTTTCAAAGCTTCTTCTTCACCTCTTGTCCCGTCCTCAAAGTATAGGGTTACGTCACCTGCAGACTTCCCTTTAACACGTTCAATAACAACTTTTCCGAATTCTGTATGAGTAATATGCACTTGTCCACCGTGCCTACCTCCACCCTTTGGTTCGTATCTAAGCAACCCTTGATTTCGAAGTGGGAACCCAAACAGTACTGATAACAAGAACTGCTGAATGGTTGTCTTACCTGCTTCATTCCACCCAAAAAATACATTAATACCATCTTTAAGTTCAATCGTAGTATCTTCGTGTTGGCCAAAACCATAAATCACAAGCTTGTCTATGCGCATATTAGGTTTTTCACTCCTTTACTACAAGCTCTTTTTGTAACAATGCACTGGCTTTTCTTCCAATAGTCTTATAGTCTTCTTCTGTTAATGGTTCCATGAATCGACTCAACCTAGGGTGTTGATAAACATCACTAACGATTTCTTTCCATTCTTTTGTGTTCCAATTATCCATTACTGAAATCACATTTTCTGTTAGTCCACTCGATTCCATTTCAAAAGTTTCTGAAGTTTCAAATGAAATTGACTGCACCCAAATTAAAGGGTCTCTCATTTCTTGGGTTTCTCGCACCATTGAAAGCCACTCATCCATGGGTGTACCGTCAAGCATTGCTAACGTATTCGCATCAACCTCGGTTAATTTCACTTCTAACACGCCCGCTCCATAATTGTTACGGAATTGATTAATAACTTCTTCAATAGCTTCAAACCATTCATTGGCATGGACGATATCTTTACAAGAACATGTAACTTGTTCGTAAATAATTGCAGATGTAGGAATGAATGTTAGCTGTGCGTTTCCTTTTGTAAGTGTAACGTCATAAAAACCTTTTGGGCCTTTTTCATTCCGATGACGACTTTGAATGTTGCCTGAATAAACAATTGGTGGTTCCATATGTAAAACTTGCTGTTTATGAATATGACCAAGTGCCCAGTAATCATAATTTTTACTAATAAGTTCGTCTTTAGTGAAGGGTGCATAGACGTCATGTGTTTTATCTCCAGCCAAACTTCCGTGCAACATGCCAATGTGAATCGCATCGTTATTGTTTGCCTCTGAATAAGAAGAAATCATAGACTCTTTAACATGACGTTCTTTATAGCTAAACCCACTTATGTAAACGTCTTGTTGTTGAATACGAATATGGACCTGTTCTGTTTTCTTTTGAAACACATGTACATTTGAAGGAAGTTGAAAGCGAGTCCATTTGCCACCAAGATGATCATGATTACCATGACAAATAAACACCGGAATTTGATGATTATTTAATTCTTCCATTCCTTGTTGAAACTTATGTTGTGCTCGTAAGCTACGGTCTTCCCCATCGTATATATCTCCTACGATAAGGATGAAATCCGGTTTTTCATGGACAGCAGATTGAATAAGTGTTTGGAAAGCATTGAACGTACTATCCCGAAGAGTTTTTAATTGATGCTCTGGCATCGACGTAATTCCTTTAAATGGACTGTCAAGATGCAAGTCGGCTACATGAAAAAAGCGAATGGATGTCATATGGGACCCTCCTTCAATAATCGAATACTTGTTCTTATTTTATCATTTGAACGGGTAAATTACTATCTTATGGAAGTATTATGATAAACACTCTTAATAGGGTAGATCGTTCTTATCAAATGTTAAAGAATGCTGTTGATATTTAAAACAAACAAAAGAGTACATTTGCGCCTGGCATGCCGCAAGAGCGTTAAGAATGAGACCCACAAGATGTGGTTTTCATACTTGTTGGCTCATTCGAAGCGTGCAGCAAGCGTAAATGTACGATAGACAACAGGATAGTTTAACAGAGCCTTTATTTTCAAAACATCTCATTAAAATTCAATTTAAGAAATATCACTTCAACTACAAATCGAAACCTTGATTCCATTTACTGAGGATGACAGGTTTCCAGTTCGCTTCGGACGCTTTACCTGCTGCACAATAATCTAGAGAATAAAGAGAGTTGGGCTTGTGACTGCGTCAATCGCCCAACTCTCTTTTTAAAGATTATCCTGCGGCGGGTGTGCACCCTTCGCTCCCTTGCAACCTAAAAGGACACAGTAATTTTGGTTTGGTTTACTACAGAATAGAAGGTTTCTTTAAGTAGATGTTCGTCCGAAGATGCTATTTCGCCTCTATCTGCTTTTTTTATTTTGGCTAAGTTTAAGAATGCTGTCATTTTTAAAACAAACAAAAAAGTACATTTGCGCCTAGCATGCCGCAAGAGCGGCTAGCGCAAATGTACGATAAACAACATTTTAGTTTAACAGAGCGTCACAATAAAAAAACGAGGCATCATCTGCCTCGCTCAAACATTCTATTTCTTGCCTAATTGTATCGCCTTTTTGATATCTTTCAACGATTGAGATGCACCATACATTAACACGCCACCACGGTAAACCCTGGAGCCGAACCAACCTAAGATAAATATCGTTATTAACAGGATGACAATTCCGAGTACTGGTTCCCAAAATGGCAACTCCAGCATACCTACACGCAAGAACATCACTAGAGGGGTAAAGAATGGGAAATACGAAGCCACTGTCACATAGCTAGCCTCTGGATTACCGAGTCCTGAAAACGCAATAAACGATGCGATAATAATGATGAAAGTCATCGGTAATAAAAGTTGTTGTACATCTTCGGTTCTACTTACGAGAGATCCAAGTAACGCTGCAAGAGTAGCATATAGGAAGTATCCAAGTAAAAAGAACACAACTGCAAATATCATCGTGGTTATACTGACGTTTGAGAAACCGAAGAAAGAAAATACTCCGGATGTTAAGTCAGAGGAACTCGTTTTTAATGCGACAAATCCGATCAATCCAAATAATGCGATTTGCAATAATCCAAGAGTTCCAACTCCCGAAATTTTAGCAAACATATGTTTAACCGGAGACACACTTGAAATGATGATTTCCATTACTCGCGACGATTTCTCTGTCGCCACTTCCATCGCAATCATATTTGAATAGTAGAATACAGCGAAATAAATAACGAAGATTAAGACATAAACCAAACCACGTGCTTGGCTTAACTCCTCTTCCGATTTTGAAGAAGCACTCACTGCATCTTGTTCGAATTGAATCGGTACAAATAACTGTGCAACTTCTTCTCCAGTAAGTTTTAGAGAATTCGCTTTAAGGTTCGTTTGCACGGTTTGCAGAGCTTCCCGAAGAGTTATGGGTTGTTCAATAGCATTGGCATTCTTTGACGTGTAAGTTGCTTGAATAGTATCAGTATCATTTAATAGCAAGACGAGAAAACTCGTAATCTCTTCGTCAGTGACCTGCTTCTCCAACTCCTGTATTGATTCAGTTGTTGCTTTCAAAGTTAAGCCACTGTCTTTCGCGTCCAACTGCTGTTGCAGTTGACCCATTAGACTACCACTTTCATCAAGTACGTAAATAGTATCCTTTTCTTTCCCGTCACCAAAAACCCCTACCTCTTGAACTTTTGAAATAATACTAGAAAGGTTAGCCATTAAGAAAATACCGGCTACTACAATCATAGTTGTAATGACGAAGGATTTAGTTTTCGCTTTAGTCCAGAAAGATTGTTTAAATATCGTCCAAAAATCACGCATGTTCTTTCCCTACCTTTTCAATGAAAATATCTTGAAGGGATGGTTCTTCGATTGCAAAATAACGAATATCACCTTTTGTTAATGCTGTACGTAATAGTTCATGTGCCGTCCGTTCTTCTGAAATTTGGAAAAGACCTCCTTCAATTGAAGGTTTAAATGAATTGACACCATCCAATTCCCCTAAAGAGGAAAGGTCGAAATCTGCTTTTATTCTGACATTTTGACGTCCAAACCCGCGTTTCACATCACGTAACGAACCACTGACTATGGCCTCTCCATGATGCATGATACACAGTTGTTCGCACAATTCTTCCACATGATCCATTCGATGACTGGAGAATACTATTGTAGCTCCTTCTAATTGGATGTCCAATATGGCTTTTTTCAACATTTCTACGTTGACCGGATCCAGCCCACTAAATGGCTCGTCTAAAATGATTAAGGATGGCTTATGTACGAGTGATGCTATTAGTTGAATTTTTTGTTGATTTCCTTTAGACAGTTCCTCCACTTTTTTGTTTGCATAATGTGGTACTTCAAAACGTTCCAACCAATCGTTTGAAGCAATTTTCGCATCACTTTTTTTCATGCCACGAAGCTGTCCTAAATAAACGAGTTGATCTTCTACTTTCATTTTCGGATACAATCCCCGTTCCTCAGGTAAATAGCCGATATGTGAACTATTTGCATACGTAATGGGTTTCCCCTTCCAAGTGATAGACCCTTCTGTTGTATCAAGTAACCCTAAAATCATGCGAAATGTAGTAGTCTTCCCTGCACCATTCGCGCCTAAAAATCCGTACATACTTCCCTGCTGAACAGTCATGGTTAAATCACGTACAGCTACGAAATCACCAAACTTTTTTGTCACATGTTCGATTTGTAATGTCATGCTTCCACTCCTAATAAATTTTATCTCGACAACTATTCTACTAATCAAATACATAAACTTATTCTAGAATATATAACGAATTAATTGAAATTTCTTTATGCATTTACTAATTAGAGTTTAGGCTTACAATGTCGAGCTGACTTTCAACCTATTTTTTTGTTTTGAAAACTTGTATAATGAACATACATTCAATTCAGAAAGGTTGGACATTTATGAAACCTTATAAATTCACAGCATTTGAACCAACAGGAAAATTAATTCTTGAAGAAACATGGAATTTTGAATCTGACGTTGAAGCAAAATCAAAAGGCCAAGATATGATAGATGAAAAAGATTTCACTAACAAGACGCATCGATTAGTAAACACTGCCGGTAGACTTATTCTTTTTCATAGTTAAGTTAGATTTGAAGTTTTATTTAACAATAATAATCAAAAAAAGTCTGCTATGACGATAATTCGCTGTAGCAGACTTTTCAATTATTCCCCTTTAAAACTCGGTTTACGTTTTTCTACAAATGCTTGGATTCCTTCTAAGTGGTCTTTCGATCGGCGCATTGTAGATTGTGATGAACTTTCTAGTGCTAAAACACGCTCTAATTCATGAACATGTTGTGTATGTAATATTTGTTTAGTAGCAATCATCGCCTTAACAGGAGAAGATAAGAACTTCGCTGCTGCTAATTCCGCTTGCTCATAAGCTCTCCCTTCGGCAGTGACTTCGTCAATTAACCCTAACGCCAAAGCATCGTGACCATTTAACACTTTCCCTGACCAAATCAATTGTTTCGCTTTTGGAATTCCTACACGTTCTTTTAAGAAGAAATGTCCTGCACCATCAGGGACTAACCCTATCCCGATAAAGTTCATGGCAAGTTTACTATTTTCTTCTGCGATAACGACATCACATCCAAGGACTAAACTAAAACCTAAACCTGCAGCAGCACCATGAACAGATGCAATTGTAATCATTGGAAGTGTATAAAGCGCTTTGGCTAAACGAGAAACTTCCCCCATTACCGTGTCAATATCTAACGGATTTGTTGGATCCATCATAGCTTTTATATCACCGCCAGCTGAAAACGCACGACCTTCTCCTTTTATCAATAAAACCTGTAACTCTTTTTCATCATGTAACCCTTCTAATGCATCGGCGATTTCCTTCATCATTGTGCCATTCATCGCATTCATACTTTGTGGTCTATTCAATGTTAAAATTGCTAATCGACCGTTCTTTTCTAAAGTTAATGTTTCATATGTAATAATAGACACCTCTTTCCGAGTGAATAGTCATTCATAAGATTAATATTCGAGATTCCTTTTGGAAACCCTTTAAATTCGTATAATAATCTATTAAAGAACCTTTTCATGCTAATCTTATTATATTGCTAGAAATTCCAATATCAGCTATATTTAGTTTGAATATTCAGGACTGTTGCATCCAATACTAAGATTGGTGTCTTATTGTAAAACGGTAAACCAGGAGGAACTATGAAGAACGTAGTCTATTTGTTTGGTCCAACTATAATGATCTTTATAGGACTAAGTTATTTTGAGTCCATCCCTATAACATTCGTCTTGTTTTATGGCTGGTTATTTTTTATTCCATTTATAACTTATTTAAGACATTCAAAATTAAAAGAAGCATTTGTTCAGTCCATTAAAAATGGGTTTGCGGTAAAACCTATATTGATTGGCATGATCAGTGGCGTTATTTGTTTACTTTCCATATATGGTTCAGTCGCATTGCTACAAAATCATTTATTTGATATTGATCGACTATCCAAAATACTTATTCAGTGGGGATTCAGTGGGACAAGCGTGTGGGGATTTATTCTAGTATTAATTTTGATTAATCCAATGTTAGAGGAATGGTACTGGCGTGAATTTATGTTCAAGCGTTATCTGGACAAAATAGGCGTACCGAAAAGCGTTATTCTTACATCTTTTTTTTATGCTCTCTACCATATGTTATCCTTGATTCCACTATTTGAGATGCCCTTTAGCTTAATTGCAACAATTCCCGTTTTCTTTGCAGGCTTACTATGGGGATATTTCAGAGTGAAATTTTCATCTATTATCGCACCAGTAATAAGTCATGCGCTCGCTGACATCGGTATTATATTAGTTTACTTGAACTATCTTATGTAATTAAGTTATTTATTGAAACATTTTCCTTTTTAGTAAGTAACTTAAAAAGAAAGGGTGTTTCTATGAACTTTTAATTCAAGTATTTTTTGTAATGACTATCAATCAAAACAGCGATTTACTTCAAAATAATGTTTCTTTTGGTACTATTGATGTTTCAAATCCCTATCCGTATTCATTTATTTGTGCCTTCATCGCTTTCATATCTGCTTTTAAGATTTATGTATAGGGTTAAGAAAACGGCTTAATTTGTTTAGAAATTAGTCAAAAGTAAAGAAAGATTTCTTATTTACACATAAAAAAGACCAACTCCCGAAGGAATTGGTCTTAACATTTAAAGTTTAAAAGCCGCCTTTGCCGTAAATTAAAATAAGAAAGTTTTAGACCACCACTTCTCAAAGTGGGTGTTCGCAGAAACGATCCTGTTTGTCCTCATTGATAATAAAATGAATGAGGCATGCCATTCCAGTTTCTTTAAAAACTCCCTGTTACAGATTAAAGGTTAAAACTTAATATTATTACGTACAATGCAGCTTGTATGATTATTTTACAATACTTGATTTAAACTTTCAATGGTAATTTTGACCTCTTATATATTTTTTTCTTAAGTGACTTATTGAGATTGTCTACTCATTTTAATCATAGGTTATTTTTATAAAGAAATTTTTTTAGTTAGGAGAGAGTAAACATAATTGAAAATATTTTTGCTTTTTTAGGCGTTTTGTCCTTTTTTCTTTTATTTTTATTTGGTTTGCTGTTTCACTTAAGAGACCGTGATTATGATGTAAAGCAAATCAGAATTAAATCAAAGAAATTAGTTCTTGGTTACAAACTTTCAATTTGGGGATTTGTTGGATTTCTATTTTTTTATTCTATCCATCTGTTAATTAGCTTTGGGTTACTAAATAACGACGTGATATTAAAAGGCGAGTCTGCTCAATTGTTTATTTATATTTCGTTAGTTTGTATTATTCTCGGAAAGTATTTGGTGTATAAATCAAAAAGTTCATTACCAAAAACATTATTTTAATTAAGCCCTCTTCTATTCTATAGAAGAAACACTCCTTTAATAAAAGGAATTCTTAAAGAGAAAGCTATGTTAAAGAATACTGTTGATATTGAAGAGATGGTATTTCTTACGTGATTACCGTCAGATTGAAACACTTTTATACTGACAAACACCTGTTTATTTTTTAGAGTAAAACAAAACATTTGCTAATCGGAAAGTTTGGTGCTATGATAAAGAAGAATTATTTTTGTCGGTGTAAAAGATTAGTATACGTTTCAAACTTATCGTCTTAATGATCACTTTGGGCAGGGATAGTATTACATTGTGTGAATTTCACACTAGGAGGCAACAAAAATGGAACAAGGTACAGTAAAATGGTTTAATGCAGAAAAAGGTTTTGGTTTTATCGAGCGTGAAAATGGGGACGATGTATTCGTACATTTCTCAGCAATCCAAAGTGAAGGTTTCAAATCTTTAGACGAAGGTCAAAAAGTAACTTTCGACGTTGAGCAAGGCGCTCGTGGAGCTCAAGCTTCAAACGTAAACAAAGCTTAATTTTAACTTTCAAACAGACTCTACTTAGTAGAGTCTGTTTTTTATTTGTCTAAAATTAAAATCCTCCACTCAACTTCTGAGCAGAGATGTCTTTATACTATTGAATTTTCGAGTATTACGTTTTGTATGAACTCATTTTAATCTACTTTACGATTAAACAAACAAAATCAGTAGGGTGTAAAACACTACACCTAATAGATACGCTCGCAAACTACTTAGACGATTTTCAGGTAGCTCTTCTTTCAGAACGTTTAATATAATAGCTCCTGCTATAAAGGCCGCTAATAGAGATACCATAACTTCTTGAATCCCTAAAAAAGTCCCTGCAGTCCAACCCAACAGAACTGCTAATGACAGTAACCATCTTCCATAACGATCATATACATCTTTATGTGAAGTTCTTAAACTCCAATCATTAGTAATGAAGTGTACAGCCATGGCTATAAAGTAAAAAGTTAGACCTAAATACCCACCATACTCCCCTCTTACTAGTAAATACCCAATAATCGTATTGTAAATAAAGAACATACCTATGTGTATTTGAAAAATCCTCATTGAAGCTTCTGCATTTTCTTCAGCTTTATTTACATGTTTCATTTTCCTCACGATTAATTCTAAACAATAGAAACCCACCAAACCAAACATCGCCATCATATAAATATGATCTTCAAGTAAAATCAAAATTTTATTATCTAACGTATTTTCCAGAATCCCTTGATATGTATTTAACTCTGGTAGTAAATGCACGAAGACATATGCAACTGCCACCCCAGAAGAAAGGGAGAGAAATTGATGCCTTTTATCAGAGTGTAAAAAATGCAGTTTTCTTGAAAAGATATGAACAAACATAAGACCAATGGTAAATAAAAACGTAACAAGTATCATCATTAAGCCAACCCTTCGAAACCATCTATATCACTTTGGATACCCTGTTTCATTCAGAATATCCATCTTCATTGATTTTTTTAATCTAATTTTCTCAAAAAGAAAAACCAGCACTAGGCTGGTTTAAATTCCATCATATAATGATTGAACAGGTTTCATTAAAACACGATTTACTTCTTCAATTAGTCCACTAAGCGCCATTTCTGCTTGAAGCATTTTTTCAATCTTCGGATTTGCTTGTGCGAGCTGCGCTGTTTTTTGTGCGTATTCGATTTCTTCACCTGAAATTTCTACACCTTGCATTTGTTTTTGTTGTAAGGTCATTTGCAAGTCACGAAAGCTCTTGAACAACGCAAGTGCTTGCTCATCATTTTTCACTTCTGTTACAGCTTGTTTAACGGCTGCATACTCTGAAGTATTTCTAAATGTGTTCTCTAAACGATTAATATCGTCATAAATGTTGACTGTCATGTGATCACTCCTACATCAAATTAATTACGTACATGACTCCACCTTGAATTATACCAATTAGTCCTCCAAGTAAAGCACCTAGTACTGTAATCATTTTAAATTCTTTTCTAGAAATACCTAAAATTAAATCTTCTAGACGTTCCACTGGGAAAGTATCGACTTGCTCTTGCACCATCTCTTCAAGCTTTAACCGTTTGATCGTTTCTTCAAGCTTTATTTCACCTTGGGTAAATGCAAATTCCGTTAATTTCGGAGTTAAATTTTGTGACGCCCAATTTGCACCTTCTGGCCAATATGATTGTAACGTAACATTTAGTCGTTTTTCAATAGCTAACTCTTTTTTCAAATACAATTTCACTTGAGTTAATAATGGTTGGTAGTCAAATCCACCCATTAATTCATTTAAAGGTCGATCTTTTAATTTCTCCCATTCTCCTCTAATTACATTTGCAAGAAGTTCAGACGTTCCTGGAGCATTCAAGAATTTTTGTATCTCTGGCTGCACACGATCAACAATAGATGACGAATCACCCATGAACATTTGAATCATGTTTCCAAATGTTCCTTTAGAAGCAAGAAAATTATCTATTAATCGTTTAACCGTTTTCCGACCTTCTTCTGAGGCAAAGTAAGCTTCCCCTTTGCCAATCATATAGGTAACAATTTCTGGAATACGTTCTTCAGCTTGTTGTTGCCACTGCTCAGGGGCAAGCTCACGTACTGTTTTAGAAGCGAATCTTGACTCGAGAGACGTCATCTGCTCATCGAGTATTGAATCTATTTTCCCTTCCAAACGGCTGGGCACATGTTCAATACCAGCTTTGAACAACCATTGGTTTAAGGTCATCTCAGATTCAAACAAGTGTTTTGTAAGTTGGCCTTGAATCCAGAACTCAGCTTTTGTCTGCATATCAATTGAGAAGAAACGTTTTTTAAACGTTTCTGGAGTTAATAAATGTTCAACAACGGTTCGACCAAGTTGTATTGCTAACTCATCCCGCCGCTTTGGAATTAGTCCAGGTGTAAATGGTACTCGCCATTTTCCAATATATTTCGCTTCATGCGGATGAAACAACATTTTAATCGCAAGATGGTTCGTATATCCTCCGATTAAAGCACCAATAAATGCCATGAAAAGTAATGTCCATATAAAGTTCAAGTTCTTCACCTTTTTCTGTCAATCTGTTTTCCAGTATAACAGAAAAGGAAAATTTATTAATAATGTAAAACCTTCATCTATAATGCATTGTACATTGTTGAAAATCTAATTGCGTGTTCCATTTCGTCATGCATCGCAATAAATAATGGATTGTATGCTTCGGGTATCGGCACAGTTAGAAGCATTTCTTTGTAAAAATCAGTTGCTTCGAGTTCATTCTCAAGTGCTTCTTTCGCCGCCTGCTTAAGATTTGTTGGTGGTCCAGGTTTAGGGGGATTTTGTACAAAATCACCTGTCAGCATATAATGAAGTTGTTGAAACATTTCATAATGACTTTTTTCATCTTCAATAGCATGTTCGATAAATCTTTGCCAATAAGGATCATCAGTTAACTTCAGCAAGGATTTATAGTAATAATAATCTCGATACTCGTCTTCAATGGCTTGTTTCAGCTGTTCATTAAACAATAGGCCACTCCTTTTTCGCCTTTTTCCTAGCGTATGCGGGTGCGTCTACACCTATGAAAGGAGCAGAATTAATGCTACAACATTTTAGTTTTAAACCAATGTATGAAAACAAACAATTGCCCGGTTGGATCTTTTCTTTTTTTTACAAGCAAACCCGATATAGTGGTGAATATTTACCGGATGGCTCAATCACATGGACAAGTACTTCCCCCCCTGCTGATGAAGAATCTGTAAAGAAAATGATTCACGAATTAATGCTATTTCACGTATACGAATAATTCGTTGTTTTTTTTCAGCTCGCTGTAAGTAAACAACATAAAAGCTGGAGACGTAAGATATCTACGTTCCAGCTTTTTAGATTCATCTATTTTTTCTTGAATGGAAGCCAGTAGCAGTACTCTTACCCAACTTGAGGATTAAGAGCCACTCCAGATTGTAAACGATACATTTGTTCATAACGTCCACCTTGTGTTACTAATTCATCATGCGTACCTTGCTCCACAATTTCACCACGATCTAAAACTAGAATACGATCTGCATTTTTAATAGTAGAAAGTCGATGTGCAATAATGAATGTGGTACGTCCTTTTTTCAAGACATCCATCGCGTGTTGAATGATTTCTTCAGTCTCAGTGTCTATATTTGATGTCGCCTCATCTAAAATCAAGATGGCAGGGTCAAACGCTAAAGCACGAGCAAACGAAATTAATTGACGTTGTCCAGAAGAAAGCGTACTTCCTTTTTCAATTACTGGTTCATCAATGCCATTAGGTAAATGTTTGAGAACACGATCTCCGCCAACTGCATCTAAAGAAGCTTGCACTTTTTCACGAGAAATTCTGGCGTCACCTAAACTAACGTTAGATTCAATCGTTCCAGTGAACAAATACGGATCCTGTAACACAATCCCCATATGGTCACGAACGGTTTGACGAGACAAGTCTTGAATATTCAAGCCATCAATTGTGATCGCCCCTTTGGACACATCATAGAAGCGGAACAATAAGTTCATAATTGAACTCTTACCAGAGCCCGTGTGCCCAACTAAAGCAACGGTTTCCCCCTTCTTTGCCTCAAAAGAAATATCTTTTAATACATATTCTTCTTTATTATAAGAAAACCATACTTTTTCAAATCGAACATTCCCTTGATAACGAGGGATTTTTTCATCACTAACTTCTTCACCTTGTCGATCGAGTAATCGGAAAACGCGTTCTGCCGCCACTAGAGCTTGCTCTAATTTTGCTAATTGGTTTACGACACCTGTCACGGGATTAAACAAACGTATGATGTAATCCACAAACGCATACAACACACCAACTGAAATTACGGAAGTAGCCGTTAATGAAGCACCTCCAAAGTACCAAATAAACAACACAAAGGTAATGGAGCGAAGAACTCCGACTAAATTGTGAGACGTACCGGCATCTAAATAAAGCAATTTATTTTGATATTTATAATGTTCACGGTTAATCACTTCGAACTCTTCCTGCATTTGCTCTTCACGACGGAATGCTTGAATAATCGTCATTCCTTGGATAGATTCATTAATCATGGCATTCATATCACTTACTTTCGCTCGAACAATGTGATTATATTTGGATGCGTATTTTCGATATAGGAACATCCAAATAAATAAAACAGGTAAGACGAATAAAGCAATCGTCGCCATTTTCCAATCTAGGAAGAACAATGCCACATAAATCCCTGTAATATACATCGCACTTGATGCAAATTGAGATAACACAGTTACATACAATTCACGAATGGCTTCTGTGTCATTCGTAATACGTGCTACGACTTTACCTGCAGGTAAGTTATCAAAGTAGCGAATCGGTAAAGTTTGGATATGCTGATAAACGTCATTCCTCATTTTTTGAATAACTCGATTCGCTGCTTTTTGTAGTAATAAATATTCTCCATAACGGAACACTGCAGCTACGATTGTTAAAGCAAAAAATACAGCTAGTAATAACGCAATTGGTTCAAAGTCAATTGACCCAGCAGTCGTATCAGCAATATGATCGTCAATAATCTTCTTGGCAATTAATGGACCTGCCAAATCTGCAGCCACTGCAATGGTTAACAATGTAATTCCCATAATCAACAGTTTCTTATAATGTAAGGCGTAAAGCCATAGTCTTTTCCCTGTACTCATGATGGCACCTCCTCAATTTGCTGACGGTCGAACTGTTCTTTATACCAGCCCTCATTCGCAAGCAAATCTTCATGCGTACCTTCTTCTATCATTACTCCATCATCTAATACGATGATCCGGTCTGCATGTTGAATGGCAGATAGACGATGTGTTGTAATGATGGTTGTTTTGTCTTTTCGTTCGAGTTGAATATTTTCAATAATTCGTGCCTCCGTTTTTGCATCGACTGCAGACAACGAATCATCTAATAATAATATTTCTGGATTTTTAATGAGTGCTCGTGCAATCGAAATACGTTGCTTTTGTCCTCCAGATAAAGCCACACCTTTTTCACCAACAAGCGTCTCCAAACCTTGTGGTAACATTTCAAGATCTTTTTGGAAATGTGATAACCGAATTGCAGTTTCTATATCTGCGTCAGTTCCATCCGGATGACCAAAAAGGATATTCTCTTTAACTGTTCGTGAGAATAAGACATGATCTTGTGGGACATAACCAATCCAGTTACGCACCTGTTCCTTTGTTTGCTGTTCTATTGGAATGTTTGCAAATGTCAGGGACCCTTCACCCGCAGGATACTCACGTAATAACTGTTTAATTAGTGTGGTTTTCCCACTTCCAGTTTTACCGACTATTCCAAGCGTCTGCCCTTGTTCTAACTGTAAGTTAATATTACTTAAGTTCACTGTAGTGGACTGTGGATATTGGAACTTCACTTGGTCAAAGCCAATTCTACCTGGTTTAAGAACCGTAATTGGATTGGATGAATCTTTGACATCTTCGTCATAATCAAGTGTTTCTTGTACACGATCGAGAGATGCATTCCCTCGTTGCATCACGTTGATTAATTCACCTATCGCAAACATTGGCCAAATAATCATTCCGAGGTACACGTTAAATGCGACCAAGTCACCGAGCGTCATTTGACCATCCGATACTAAGAAAGCACCATATCCAAGACCAATCATGTAACTAACCCCTGTTAATATTTTGGTAATAGGGTTAAATAGGGCATCAATTTTTTCAACTTCCATGTTTTTCGAGTAGACATCTTCTGTCATTTCATCGAATTGTTTCTCCGAAGCACGTTCTTGGACATATGCTCGAATAACTCGAACACCTGAGACTGCCTCTAAAACACTATCGTTCATATCGCCAAAAGCATCTTGGGCCTTCATATATCTCTCATGAATTCGTTTTCCGAGAATTTGCATGATGATTGCCAAGATTGGCAAAGGTAAAAGTGCAACAAAAGTTAATTTCCAGCTAACTAAAATTCCCATAGTAACTAAAATGGTAAGCATATAAAGGGATGAGTCAACTAATGTTAAAATACCAAATCCTGCAGTAGTTGATACTGCTTTTAAATCGTTAGTGGCACGTGCCATCAAATCGCCTGTACGATTCTTTTCATAGAATGTCGGCGTCATACGTAAAAATTGTTTCATCAAGCGGCTTCGTAATTGTTTTTCAATGACATATGCGCCACCAAATAATTGGTACTGCCATACAAAGTTACTTAAGTAGTTCACTACGGTTACAGCAATTAGTGAGAGTAAGAATACCATTAGTAATTTTGATGTTAATGTTTGTTGATAAATGGCATCAATGGATTCACCTAGTAACCATGGTGGTACAACCTCGAGTACGTTTGTTACCATTAGCAACGAAATCGCAATTGTATATCGTTTCCAGTTTTCTGCGAAAAACCATTTCAATTTAAATAATACTGAGAACATGTAATTTCCTTCTTTCTTTTAAGGTTTGGCATTCACTAGCCGCCTTCTAGAGATTCCTTGATTAATATTTGTTTCTGTTTCTGCTGCTGATAGTTCATCTTCAGCACTCCTTTTCCTTTTTATTTGTTTCGTTCCGAAGCAAGCTTGCACTTCCTGGTTTATATGAGACAGTTTTACACTGTGAAACCAAAATATGGGTAATAAAAAAACACAAAAAAGCACACGACCTGTTTCCAGATGCGTGTGCGCATGAAAAAAGGAAAGGTATCCATACCTATCCCTTGATTTAATTAAATCAACGAGAATTTATTGGCAGGTACGGACGAACTATATAATTTATTGCAATATCAATTGATTTAATCATGACACGTACCTCCTCTTCTCAAAGTTTATTTACTTACTAAGATTATCATGCCAATTTTTTAATTGTCAATACATTTAGAAAAAATATATTATTCTATTAATCACTTGTGTTTATCAAGTTAACGGGAGGGTATTTAGAAGATAACAAAACGTTCAAATAAGGGAACGAATAATCAAGGAACAAAAAAGTTTTCCCTATGTTCAGTTGAGATTGGGACACGCTAATTGATTGCTCATTGCCAATAACACGTTTGGTTGGCTATGAGCATCAGGAAGTGGCCCTGAATCTGCACCGTATTTCCGTATTTTCAATCCTTATTTACAAAGTGCAAAGTTTGATGGAGAAGCGGTGTATATTCGAAAATGGATTCCTGAACTTCGTCATCTCTCAGATAAAGACATTTTGGAACCTGATCAAGCCTCTGAAGATTCACTCAAAGAAGCCGGCATCATATTGGGCGAAACCTATCCATACCCCGTGGTAACGCATAAGGCTGGACGTACTCGTGCATTACTCGCATATGAAGAGATAAAAAAAGGATGAACCCAAAATGCATGGGTTCATCTTTTTTGACGGAGTATTTTACCTTATGAGTACTCGCGTTTTGTTTCCGACCATTCAGACGGTGTTTCCGGCCATCCTTTGTTCGTTTCCGAAAACTCATCATGGCTTTGCGACCATTCAAATGCTGTTTACAACCAACTTTTAAGTGATTACGACCATTCGCCCTGAGATAGACACGATTCTTCTCTAGAAAGACACTTCTTCAAGTAACACGGCACGGACAGGGCTTCCATCTGCCCCTTCTATTTTTAATGGCAACGCAATTAATTTATAAGTACCTTCTGCTATTTCATCTAATACAAGTCCTTCTAAAATATAGCGACCTGCCGTTCCTAAAGCGTGATGCATAGGTAGATCTTTACTTGTAATCGCATCTACTGATGGCAAATCTACTCCAAACAACACAATACCATTTTCCACCATCCACTCTACCACTTCTACTTCAAAGGCAGGAATTTCTTCAGGGAAAAGCATTCTATTATTCCATGCATTCGTACGGAAAAGAACAGCTTGTGCAGAGGCTGTATCAACTTCTTGTATTGATGCTCGAGAAATCACATCTTGCCCGCTCACATCAATGACAATCGCATCAACGATATAATTTTCTAAAGGCAGTTCATGTACTTTCTTCCCTTGTTCATCAAAATGAAATGGGGCATCAATATGAGTACCGATATGTGTGCTTGTCGTGATTTGACCTACATTCACTGACCCACTTTGTTGCTTCGTCCAGTTTACAAGGAACTGAAATGGCGTATCACCTGGCCACTCAGCTACATCACTATTTAACATCATGGATATGTCATGTATTTTCAATTAAGCCACCACGTTTCGTTCATTAGAGAACGTTTTGAACGATTCTTCCACCATGATGGTTTTTAATCGTTGAACCATTTCCCACACGTCTTCAAAACTCGAATAGAAGCTTATTGGTGCCAATCGAACGATGTCCGGTGCACGGAAATCTGGCACAACATTTGCTTGTTTCAACGCTTTACAAATACGAGCTGCTTCTGGATGAGCCAATGCAATATGGCCACCTCGATCTTCATCCGCAACAGGCGTGACATCGACAAAACCAAACGAGCCCACTTCCATTCGAATTAAGTCACGTAAGTACTGAGTCAATGCAAGCGATTTATTTCGGATATTATCCATTCCCGCTTCTTCAAACATTTCAACACTTCCAGTTAGTGGTGCTGTGCTAAATAAATTGGGCGTGCCGATTTGATAAGCACCTGCTCCGTTTGCTTTAGAAAAGTCATGTGACATATCAAATTGTTTTGTTTTATCAGAACCGAACCAGCCAGCAAGCCCGGGTAGCTCATTATGATGTCGCTCATGAATATAAAGTCCACCTGAGCCTCCGGGACCACTATTCATATATTTATAATGACACCATATGGCGAAATCCACGTTATCTGTATGTAGTTGATGAGGAACTGCTCCAATTGAATGTGCTAAATCAAAACCGACTAAAATTCCTTTTGCATGTGCCAGTTCTGTGATACGTCCTAAATCTAGCAATTGACCGCTTCGATATAACACTGATGGCAACATCAAAATGGCTACATCCTCAGTCAGCATTTCTTCAATCGCATTCAATGTCAAAGTGTAACCATCCTCACTTTTCACTTTCCGCATCGACACAGCTGGATCCAGTCCACGCAATCTTAAATGACTTTCTACAGCATAAATATCTGAAGGGAAATTCAGTTCATCTACGACAATAACTGATCTTTCAGCAGTTGGATGAAACAAAGTAGAAAGCATTTGGTGTATATTAACCGTAATCGATCCTGTAACCATCACTTCATTACCCTTAGCACCGACTACCTTTGCTACTTTTTCACTTAACTTTTCTGGATATGTAAACCAAGGTTCTTCCCCTTCAGTCCATCCGTCAATTCCTTTATCACGCCAGCTTGATACTAACTTTTCAAGTGATTTCTCAGAGCGCTTTGACATGAGTCCTAAAGAGTTGCCATCCATATAAAGTTGATTTTCTGGTAAATAAAATTCACTTTTATACACACCTAACACGTCTTGTTTATCCATTTCTTTCGCAAACTGCACAGTTGTATCCACAGTCATATCTCCTTTTAGCCAAATATGGCAAAGCTTAATGCACCTAAAATCGCAGTGATAATTACAACAATCCATGGTGCTAGTTTATAAAATACTAACAGAGTAAATGAAATTAACACAATGACAAAATCAATTGGGTCATGCACAGCACTTGTAAAGACAGGGTCATAAAGAGCTGCTAATAGAATTCCAACTACCGCTGCATTAACACCCTTTAAAGCGGCTTGTATTCTTGGCTTAGTGCGAATCACGGCCCAAAATGGCAATGTTCCCACTACAAGTAAAAATGATGGTAAAAACATCGCGATAACGGCAATGGCGGCACCTGAAAAGCTCCCCATAATTTGTCCAAGGTAACCAGCTAATGTAAACAATGGTCCAGGAACTGCTTGTGCGGCACCATATCCAGCAATAAACGCTTCTGATGACATCCAACCTGCTGGAACAACTTCCCGCTCAAGCATAGGCAACACGACGTGTCCGCCTCCAAAGACAATCGAACCTACCCGATAAAAAATATCGAAAATCGCATACCAAGTAGCTTGAACGAACGGTCTGAATATAGGTAGTAATATCAGTAAAACAAAGAATAGAAGCCAAGCGGTAATCCCCGTCTTCTTTCCGAATGACAATGGCATATCAACAGCGTCTGGTGCTTTTTCATTTTTGTAATACAACACACCAAAAATCCCAGCCAATACAATAATTGAAATTTGTCCCCATGCTGTAGGGATCAACAGTGTTGCGGCGGCGGCAATCATTGCTACCGTGATCCTGGTCCTGTCAGGTGTTAGTGATTTCCCCATTCCCATTAAGGCATGTGCTACAACGGCAACAGCTACAATTTTTAGACCTTGAATCCAACCACTTTCAAATGAACCAGTTTGCATAATGATCCATGCAAATGCCATTAGCAAAAAAACCGAAGGCAAAGTAAAGCCAACCCATGATAATATTCCTCCGAGTAATCCACCACGTAACATACCAATTGAAATCCCTACTTGTGAACTTGCTGGTCCAGGTAGAAATTGGCATAAGGCTACCAAGTCCGCGTACAATTTGTCATCAAGCCATTTTCTTTTTTGAACATATTCGTCTCTAAAATATCCGATATGAGCTGCAGGTCCTCCAAAAGACGTAAGTCCAAGTTTTGTTGATGCAACTAAGATTTCAAGATAGCGATTTTTTTTATTTGTTGCCAAATCTTCATCACTTCCTACATAATAGTTTACTCTTGTATGATACTAGAGGATGAAACACGTTAACAGTATTAATAGCGTTAGAAAGTAATATTTGTTTTTTATAGGTAAGTATTTTATTATTATAGGTATTACTATTTTTAAGAAAACAGGAGGTGTACACTTTGTTCTCCCCCTCATTCGGGTTTGGAACAAAGGAATTCTTTGGACATAGCCATACGATTGACAGCATTTGCTGTCTTAATCGCCTTTACGGCATTCTTCGTTGCAAGTGAGTTTGCTATTGTAAAAGTGAGAGCAACCCGCATTGATCAATTAATTGAGGAAGGGAATAAACGTGCAGTACGAGCAAGACGCGTTATTTCAAATTTAGATGAATATTTATCAGCATGTCAGTTAGGTATTACAATGACCGCATTAGGTCTTGGTTTACTCGGAGAACCGACTGTCGAGCTTTTATTACATCCGTTATTTGAACGTTTCGAGCTTAGCGAAAGCATGTCGAGTATCCTTTCTTACGGAATTGCGTTCTCATTCGTTACATTCTTGCACGTAGTTGTCGGTGAATTGGCACCGAAAACGTTAGCTATTCAAAAAGCGGAGGAAGTTGCTTTAGCTACTGCAACTCCATTAATTTGGTTTTACCGCATCATGTATCCAATTATTAAATTCTTGAACGGTTCTGCTCGTACTCTTACTGGTCTATTTGGGTTAAAGCCAGCATCAGAATCTGATCTTGCGCATACTGAGGAAGAACTCCGTATGATTCTTTCCGATAGCTTGAAGAGTGGTGAAATTAACCAATCAGAATATAAGTTTGTAAACAAAATTTTTGAATTCGACGATCGGATTGCCAAGGAAATTATGGCGCCACGTACTGAGATGAGCACCATTGATAAAGACACAACTCTTCGCCAAGTGTTCGACCAAGTCAATGTTGAGCAATACACTCGTTATCCAGTTACTGATGGAGATAAAGACCACGTAATTGGTTTGGTTAACATGAAGAACTTATTAACGGCCTACATTAAAGATGAATCAACGATCAATCGTCCAGTTATTGATTATATGCAGCCTATTATTCGTGTTATTGAAACGATTCCTATAGGTGAATTATTACTTAAAATTCAACGTGAACGTATTCATATGGCAGTTCTAATGGATGAATATGGTGGTACTTCTGGATTGGTTACCATCGAAGATATTCTTGAAGAAATTGTTGGTGACATTCGTGACGAGTTTGATAACGATGAATTGCCAGACGTTCAGAAATTAGGAGATCATCATTATATCCTTGATGCGAAAATCTTAATTGAAAATGTCAATGATCTTTTAGGAATTGATATTGATGAAGAAGATATCGATACAATCGGCGGTTGGTTCTTGACCAAACATTTTGAAGCCATTAAAGGTGAAAAAATAATTGAGCAAGGCTACGAATTTACAATTAAAGATATGGAAGGTCATCATATACTGTATCTAGAAGTCAACAAATTAACCAAACAAGAAATTGCTGATATCCTCGAAGATCAATCAGTGGAATCATAGAAATAAACGACTCTCACTTAGAGAGTCGTTTTCTTATGTCTAAGAGTGTTGCAGGAGGGAAACAAAATGGAGCTATATACACAATTAAGAGAAGGGGAAAAAGGTGCATTAGTTAGCATTGGAACTTATCTTGTACTTAGTGCATTAAAGCTTACGATTGGGTACATAGGGACATCGGAAGCCTTAAAAGCAGACGGTCTGAACAACACGACAGATATTGCCGCATCTATCGCCGTTTTGATTGGACTACGTATTTCTCAAAAACCACCTGATGAAAATCATCATTACGGACATCTTCGTGCAGAAACCGTTGCCTCCCTTGTGGCCTCCTTTATTATGGCTGCTGTTGGATTACAAGTGTTAATTAATGCAAGTCGCAATTTGCTTCATCCTATACATGAAACCCCTTCCCTTTTAACTGCTTTTGTTGCAGGGGGCAGTGCTATCGTTATGTATTTCGTTTATCGATACAATTTAAAGTTGGCGAAGCGCATCAACAGTTCAGCAGTCCGAGCAGCAGCTTATGATAATCGATCAGATGCTCTAGTAAGTCTTGGAGCTACTATCGGGATACTAGCATCAATCTTTGGAGTTCCAATCCTTGATACTATTACCGCTATCCTGGTCGGTTTTCTAATTATGAAAACGGCATATGATATATTTATCGAAGCTGTTCTTACATTAACTGATGGCTTTAACGAAGATGAAGTCGAAACATTATCAGTCCTGGTGAGAAAAGTTCAAGGTGTTATTCACTTAGAAGATTTTAAGGGCCGCATGCACGGGAATTTAATGTTCGTCGATTTAACAGTTAAAGTAAACCCATTATTAAACGTTATTGAAAGTCATCGGATCACTGAAGAAATAGAAAGAAAAATTCATCTAGTTAAACCATTTTGTATGGTCTTAGTCCATATCGAGCCACACCTAATGGAAGCATCTAAAGAATAATGAATAAATATCCCTTCAAAATAGAAAAACGGCTCCGGTAGATTATTACCGGAGCCACTTTTTTGTCATATATGCTTTTCTAGAATTTCTATTTCCATGTAATTAACCAGAACGGTATACGTAAGGCTCTTTCGGTTCTTTCGTTTTCTCCCATTCTTCCACAATTAACACTGGTATGGTCGATTTAAAAGGTTGATAATATTCGGATGAAAGTGTTCCTTTTACATGTATCCATTCGTCATCTTTAATATCGATAGCCTCTGGAAATTCAACTAACATCCCGAATACACCGGAATCTGCTACACAATGTATGATACCGAATCGAAGGACAAACAGTTGTCGATCGTTCACTGACTCCCCTTTAAAAGAAAAACCATCAAATTCGATTGTTTTACCGAGGAAGTCACCGGGATATTTATAAATTGTCTCCAATCCTTTCAAATAATCGGTATCTTTTAGAACCACACTCTTTTTAGATAAGTATTTATTTTTTTCAATATCCATTAGCTCATCGTAACCTTCCTTACCATAATAAATACTGGTATCTGGTTTCAAATATTGAGTTACTGCATACTTTTCAGTTGTTTCCACGGCTTTAAATGTGAAGCCTTTCGATTTTACAATCGTCGAGTCCAGTGTTGCAATAGGTAGGAAAAAACCTGTTAATAACGGAAAAATAAATATACCGTAGATGAACCATCGTTGATACCAAGGTTTAGTTCGTTCATCACTATGATCTTCCTCACAGCAAGATTCATCAGGAACATCTTTTGATTGTTTAATATCTGTATAAGCTTGAACGATTGTTAGAATAGCAAATATAAAAATAGCACTATATGATAAGTACGCATATTTCATATTAATATATTTCGTTATATTTCCTGAAGCATGTAAATGTGCAAAGAAAAAAGTGAAGACCAGTAGAATATAGACTCTTAACATTCCTTCACCTCTTTCATATAAATAGTGAACCAACTAAAACAAAAATGGCAATATAGCAAATCAAAATGAAAACAAAGCGTTTATTAAATACGCTAAGCATCATGAGAGTATTTTTAATATCTACCATAGGACCGATTACAAGAAATGCTACGATTGATCCTACTGAAAAAGTACTACTAAAAGAAGACGCAATAAAAGCATCTGCTTCTGAACAAAGTGACATTACAAAAGCAAGGAACATCATTACAATCGAAGAGGTCACATCAGTTTGTCCAATCTCTAAAAGTGTAGAAGTTTTCAAGTACGTTTGCATTGCCGCTGCAATAAAAGCCCCAAGAATTAAGTATTTACCTACTGAGAAAAATTCGTCTACTGCATGACTAAGCATATCAACAAATTTTTTCTTAAACGTTTGTTTTGTAGAATGATGATGATGGTGGTGGTGAGTGTTCCTCGTTCCCTTTTCCAATAGTTGATTACCTTTGAATTGGAACGATAAGATTATTCCTACTAGAAAAGCTACAACGAGAGCAAGTCCACTACGGTATAACACCATATCTATTTGAT
The DNA here is from genome assembly GCF_003058165.1 of Paenisporosarcina sp. OV554. Taxonomy (GTDB): domain Bacteria; phylum Bacillota; class Bacilli; order Bacillales_A; family Planococcaceae; genus Paenisporosarcina. The sequence goes on from NZ_QBUC01000003.1 coordinate 216,753, forward strand.
TACCAAAAGCGATATAAGTAGAAAATAGCACGATAGGATTTATGATAGGTGCCGTTAACATAAAAGGTATTGCCGCGTGCAGAGGCACCCCTTTTAAAAGAAGCCTGCGCACAATCGGCACAATTCCACACTCGCAAGCAGGGAATAAGGCACCAAATAAGGTGGCATATAAAACAGCTAGAAAACGATTCTTAGGTATTATCCGTGCAATCATTTCTTCAGAAACAAACATCTGAATAAAGCCAGAAATAAATACACCGATAAGTATGAAAGGTATGGATTCTATTAATATGCTAATAAAAATTGTATTGAGTTGTAAAAATGATTGTGAAAACATTAACATTCCTCATTATCTATAAAACTGTGATGGACAAAACGCAATTATATCATAGATACACCTCATAGTTAAAACACGAAAGGCTTCCATTTATGATGTGATTCTTTAGCTATTTTTACGAACAATATTTGTCACTTCTAATTGGACGCTTTAGATAGTATTTTGTTTCAGATGCGATTATTATTACTACATATTTTCAAAAATAATAAGTAGTTAAACCTTTATGACAAGTAGAAAAGAATTGAATATATGCAAAAAAACCGCCACTTGGGCGGTTTTTTTATTTAGTTTATTCTGCGTCTTCCTCTTCTACTTCTTCTTCCACTTCATCATCTACCTCAGAATTATTGTCTCAGTCTCCACATGCCCCTAATAATCCTACAGATAGGAACGCTGCAGCCCCTATTTTCCACCATTTTTGTCCAGCTACTGAATTTATTGTCATTTTAATATTCCTCCATTAAATATGATTTTTCGTTCCTTTATAACTTAATAAAAAGATACCCATTTAACACTTAAAATTAAATGTCATTTAATTTTTTTCAGAATAGGTACAAATTTCTTATTTTAATGGTTGACGAGACGAATATACTTTTGATACAGTTAAATTATTAAAAGAAAGCAGGTGAGGTATTATGGCAACTTTATATGAAATTGTAAAAGAGCGAATTGGCATGTTCCAGGTATCTCATCACACGTGTGCTTTCTAAAAAGTAGACCTTATCTTGTGATGTGTATTTTAACCGTGGCTGCCTTTTCGCAGACACGGTTATTTTATTTACACAAAACAGGAGGAATACACATTGAAAATAGTTGAAAATTACGGATGGAACGATTCTTGGAAAGCTAAATGGGCGGACCAATCCAATAATGAAAAATTACAAGCATGCATCGCTGGACGTATTTTGCTTGAGCATAAACATATGTATCGAGTTGTAACTGATGAAGGTGAATGGTTAGCTTCTCTTTCGGGTAGTTTTAAGCATTTAGCTCAAGACCGTAGAGACTTCCCTGCTGTTGGGGACTGGGTGGCTATAGAAAAAATGCCAGGAGAAGAAAAAGGTATTATTCGAAGTATACTTCCACGAACATCACTCTTTTCTAGAAAAGCTGCTGGTTTAACCACCGCAGAACAAATAGTTGCAGTTAATGTCGATATTGTCTTTCTAATAATGTCTTTAAACTTAGACTTTAATGTTCGCCGACTTGAGCGGTATATAATTGCGGCTTGGGATTCTGGGGCTAACCCAATTATTGTACTTACAAAAAAGGATCTATGTGATGATCCACAGTTCTATGTGGATCAAGCAAAAGCTGTAGCATTTGGTGTTCCCATTCACGTCGTCAGTAGTGTTACTGACGAAGGTGTAGCTGAACTACAAGAATTATTAAAAGACGGCAAAACAGCGGCTCTCCTCGGATCATCTGGAGTAGGTAAATCCTCTTTAACAAATGCGCTATGCGGTGAAAACGTAATGGTGGTTCAAAACATTCGAGAAGATGACGACAAAGGACGTCACACCACTACTCATCGTGAATTATTCCGCATGCCTGGTGGAGGATTGTTAATTGATACACCAGGTATGCGCGAGTTTCAAATGTGGGACAATAGTGAAAGTCTTGATACCGGATTCAAAGATGTTGAACAATATGCCAGTTCATGTCGCTTCTCTGATTGCCAACATAAAAATCAGCCAGGTTGCGCCGTGCAAGAAGCCCTTGGAAATGGCTCTTTAACTCGTGAACGCTATGCAAGCTATGAAAAGTTAAAACGTGAACTTGCTTACGTTGAAAGAAAAGCAGATGCTGCTGCTCAAAAAGCAGAACGTGGAAAATGGAAACAAATTACGAAAGACATGCGTAATCGTCCAGGAAAAAAGAAATAATACGTATACAGTCGCCAGTCCATTAGATATGGGCTGGCTCTTCTGTTTTGTAGGAATAGAAGATTTTCATAAAGGTTTATAGGTCGCTTTTTGAAAGCACCATGCTGTACCTTTACCTAATGAATAAGTAAGAGGGGATGTGCCTTCGTCACATCCCCTCTTACTATTACAGGTAATCTTACGGCTTTGATGGCTTCATCGCTCCCCTTCAACCTTTGGGCAAATTGTCTCTTGATTTTGGTTTACTAAGGAATCGTCACTTTCTTCAGCTACCAAGCAACCGAAGATGCCATTTCGGCTGCTACTGCACTTCTTTATTTTGGATGGCTCTTACATTAACGAGTCCCACGAAAGTGATCACGAAAATAAGTGAAGGAGAAAGAGGCCGAATATCGATATAGAAGGACTATCGATTCTCAAGTAAACCAAACCATCCTAACTACGTCCGTCGAGATTGCAAGGGAGCGAAGTGACACAGTCACAAGCCCATCCCCTTTGTTATCTAGACCATAGTGGTTCAGGCATAACGTCCGATGAGACCTGAAAACCTTACAGCATGTAGTTATCAGTATTCGAAAAACCGCATCCCATGAGGAATGCGGTTCTTACTTTTAACTATATCAACTGTCGTTCTTTCACTTCTTTTGCTATTCGAGCATAAATCTTTAATTCTTCAACTAACCCATCAACTTGTTCTGCAGCTTCCTTTGTAAGATCATCGCGGTCGTAATCAAAAACACTTGGATCAAGAACTAACTGACGAGGAATGGCATTTGCATATACGCCACGCATGACTGTACGCATATTATTTAGACAGTTAATCCCACCTTTTCCTCCACCAGCAATAGCAATTAAGCCCACTGATTTGTGTAAGAATTGTGTACTGCTTAAGAAATCGAGCGTATTTTTTAAAGCTCCACTCATCGCACTATGATATTCAGGTGATAACAACAAAACAGCATCTGCATCAAGAACAGATTGTCTTAATGATTTCACAACAGGATTAGACGCTTGATCTTCTTCTCCAGTGTACATCGGCATTTCTACAATACTTAAATCTACTGTATGAAATCCATAAGTACGTTCAATAAATCGAGCCACAATTGCGCTCCGTCCATGTTTACGTGGTCCACCACTAATAACTAGTACTTTCATCTCTATTCTCTCCTTTTTGACAATGCAATCACAACGAGCTAGGTTCGGTTAACCCATGTTTAACTGCATAAAGTGCAGCTTGTGTGCGATCTTGTACAAGTAATTTTGAAAATATATTTGATATATGAGTCTTCACTGTTTTCTCAGTTACGAATAAAGCAGAAGCAATTTCTTTATTACTCTTCCCTTTTGTAAGCTCGGACAAAACATCTTGCTCCCTTGGAGTCAGTGGGTAAAGTTTATGCGGTGGTTCAATTTGCGGCTCTCTCACTTTCATAAGTTGTGAGGTCGCTTGAGGATGCAATGTATTTTCTCCACGCATTAATTTACGAATGGATTCCACTAAATCGTCTGGTTCAATATCTTTTAATTGATAGCCCGCTGCTCCCGCTTCGATTGCTGGAATAACGTGATCACGGTCTGAAAAACTCGTTAACATTAAAACTTGTGTTTGTGGATACTGTGCTTTGATCTTTTTGGTCGCTTGAATCCCATCCATTATTGGCATGACCAAATCCATTAACACAACATCGGGTCTAAGCTTGGCTGTTAATTCTACGGCTTCTTTCCCATTCGTAGCTTCACCCACGACATCCATGTCTTTTTGCGTTTTCAAAAAAAATAATAAGCCTCGTCGAACTACATGGTGATCATCCGCAATTAGTACTCTAATCATGCAGATTCCTCCTTAATGTGGCAAACGGATTAATAATTCCGTTCCTTTTTCAATGTTACTTACCCAGTCAGCGGACCCTCCGGCAGCTTTGGCTCGGTCCTTCATACTTTGCAAACCGATGGATGGGATTTGTACATTTGCATCCATCTGGAATCCGCACCCTTCATCTTTTAAAACGAGTAATACATCAGTCAGAGTAACGGTAATAAATAATTCTGCTTCCTGTACCCCTGCATGTTTTCGAACATTGTTTAACCCTTCTTGCGCGATACGGAACAATGTTTCTTCGGTACGAGATGGTAAATTGATTACACCTGAAACATTAACTTTTAGCGTCAGCCCTAGCATTTCTGCATAACCTTTAATTCCTTCAACCAGTCCCGTTTCTAATCCTTTTGGACGTAACTGCCAAATAAGTGCGCGCATTTCAGTTAATGCTTCTTGTGTTAAATGTTGAATTTCACGGAATGTTTCTTTGACTTCTGTTTGTTCAGCCATTTCGCTACCACCTCGTGCAGTTAAGGTAACGGAGAATAATAGTTGGTTTACCGAATCATGTAAATCTCGAGCTAAGCGATTTCGTTCCTGAACAAGCGCCATTTCTTGTTCTTGTTTCGTTAACAAGATGCGCTTGATCGCCGATCCTAGTTGAAATGCAACAGACTCTAGCAATGAGAGTTCATGGTCTGTAAATGCTACGGTATTTGGAGAGGCTACATTTAACAGACCGAATTTTTCTTGACCTGATTGTAAAGGTACGGTGGCGTGATGTGTAACGCCAGCATGATCTCCCACTTTTGCATCAATCGCACTTTCAATTCGTTGACATTCAATCATATTCGAAGCTTTTTTTAACTCTCCATTGCGATACTTGGAAACACACCAGCAACCGCCTTTTTGCAGATGACGACAACCGCCGTATTCTAGAGCATCCGGAAGATTTTCATGGGCAAGTAATTGATGCTTTCCTTTTGTATCAATAAAGAAAATCCACCCTGTTTCAAACTGAGTACCTGCCAAGAATTTTCGTAATGCGCCCTGCAGCATGGGTATCATTTCAGTTTCTTCATTCAACAATTCGGCTATTTCTTTCAATAATCCGATGTTTGAATGCTCGTTTGATTGCATACAGTCGCCTCCATCTTACCTTTCATTATATCTTCTATCATACCACTCGTTTTCATGTATTTGCATGAGATGTAGTTCATACTTTTGAATGATATGATTACTCTTGAAGGGTTCTCCACAAATAAAATGTCGCGTAAGCCCGCCAACCACTCCAGTTTTTAGCCCATTCCTCAATTTCAGCCAGTGAAGGTTTTTCAGATTGATTAAGCACTTTTTTCAACGCATTATGTAAACCTACATCCGCTAAAGGAAATGCATCTGGATGTCGTAAACATCGCATGATGACATAATTAGCAGACCACTTTCCAATACCTCGAATGGCAGTTAACCTTGTTTCCATTTCTCCCAAAGACATTACCAACAGTTGTTCCTTGTTTAACTGATCAGTTGCAATTAATTCAGCAACACCAATGAGGTATTCTGCTTTTCGTTGGGTAAAGGACAGATTGCGCAATTCTTCTACATTAAGAGAAGCAACTTTTTCTGCTGAAGGAAATAGCCAATACTCTATATCGTCATGTACAACCGACTCTCCAAACGTTGTAACAAGCTTTTGTTTTAAACCATATGCAACTTGTAAACTAATTTGTTGTCCCATAATGGACCAGCTAAGTGCTTCAAACAGTTCCTCTACAGCGATTATGCGCAGTCCCTTATATGCTAATACGACTTCCTTCAAAATCTCATCACGATGTGCTAAGTCATAGAAAGGTTGTAAATCACGTGATAAATCAAACCACTCATCAACAAAGTCAGTTGCCGCCTTGGCAATTTGCATGGTGGGATGAATTAGTTGTGGAAAGGATAGGATAAGCTCTTTATCTAATATAGCTAGTTTAATCAGTACCACTTCTTTTTGAATTCGAATCGCTTTCATTACGCTTTTATTTTCCAAATTAACTCGGTGTAATACTTCTTTTTGATTACGTCCTAAATAAGCCAACATATCGGCCCCATTGACGTCTTGTATTTCTCTCCTAAACTCAATTCCTTTATGTTTCCACATTTCTATCACCCCTATAAAATAAAACCCCATTAGCACGTTCACTAATAGGGTCCACTTTTACAAGCTGAAACGTTTTTCCATTTCAGCCGTGAATTGCGATTTAATCGTATTGAGTTTTTCTTTACTTTCAGCTTCACTTGGACTCATGACACCAATATAGTATTTTATCTTCGGTTCAGTCCCACTTGGTCGTACACATACCCATGAACCATCTGCTAAGAAATACTTTAATACGTCTGATTTTGGAAGTGTCAGATTTTCATCCTTACGTCCATCAGTAAAGCTTCGTGTTTGCTTTAAATAATCTTCTTGCGAAGAAATGGCAATGCCTGCAACTTCAGTTAAAGGTTGATTTCGCAAATTGGTTAGCAGACTTTGTATTGCACGTGCACCGTCCGCTCCTTTTTTTGTTATCGAGACTAATCCTTCGAAGTAGTAACCGTGACGTTCAAATAAGTCATGCAAGACATCGAGTAGCGTCTTGCCTTCCATTTTGTAAAAGGCAGCTGCTTCTGTGATCGCTAAAACAGATTGAATCGCATCTTTATCACGAACGAATGGTTGAATTAAATAACCATAGCTTTCTTCATATCCAAACAAGAATGTATATTCTTTGGATTCAGTGTATTGTTTAATTTTTTCTCCAATAAATTTAAAACCAGTTAGCACATCTTCTGTAGAAGAGCCATGGTGTTCTGCAATCACACGACCTAAATCAGACGTAACGATGGTTTTAAATACCCGACCATTTGCAGGCATTTGGCCTTTCTCTTTTAATTGAGTCAGTAAATATTCAATCAAAATAGCGCCCGTTTGGTTGCCTGTTAATAGTATGTAGTCTTCTCCTTGGCGAACAGCTAAACCTACTCGGTCTCCATCTGGATCAGCAGTAATTAATATATCTGCAGTAGATTTTTTGCCTAATTTCATCGCTAACTCAAAAGCACCTGCTTCTTCTGGATTAGGCGATTTTAGCGTTGGAAACTCACCATTTGGCTCCATCTGATCTTCAACGTACATAAAGTTCTGGTATCCCGTTTGTTTCATTAATTGACGAACGGTAGAACCTGAAGCTCCATGAAGAGGTGAAAATACTACCTTTAATGCCTCTTTATCTGCAAATTCTTGTTGATGTTGAATAGATGCAACCCTTTCAAGATAGGCCTTGTCTAAATCATGCCCAATCACTTGAATCAAGCCATTTTGTAAATACTCTTCTGTTTTACCTGTTTCGATAGCTAGCTCATCACCAACTTGTTGAACATACTCAATAACTGCTTCAGCATCTTCTATATTAAGCTGTGCACCATCTTCACCATATACTTTATAGCCGTTATACTCAGGTGGATTATGACTTGCCGTAACTACGATCCCCATAAACGCACCTAATTCTCGTACACTATATGACAATTGTGGTGTGGTCCTAGGTTCTTCATATAAATAGGCTTGAATACCATTTTTCGCAAATGTACTCGCAGCTTCTTGTGCAAACTCTGGTGACTTCCTTCTACTATCATAAGCAATTACAATACCTTTTTTCATTGCTTCTGCACCGGCTGCTTTTACGTAATCTGCTACACCTTGTGAAGCTTTGCGAACTGTATAGGTATTCATGCGGTTCGTACCTACACCAATTTCCCCGCGCATTCCACCTGTGCCAAATTCCAAGTCCTTATAAAATGCATCTTCCAAGCGTTTTTCATCTTGAGCAATTATAGAAAGTTGATCCTTCCATTCAGCTTCAAGCTGAGCGTACTCCATCCATTTTGTGGCAGTTTGTCGATAACTCATACATTCTCCTCCAATAGAAACGATGGAAATGCTGCTTCTAGCCCCGAGAAGCATAGAAGCACATTCTAACAATGAAAAGTATGACAGGACTCGTAGATTTCACCTTCTACTTTCAAACTGAAAATCAGTTATGAATGTAGGAACAATCTAGCTGGCATAGCTAATCACTGAGAGATGCGGCACACGTTTCACCCTTTTTTATAATCAATACGATAAATATCATGACGACGGTCTTTCAACTGTTTTACCGTTCCGTCTTGTCTTTGGCGACGTAAGATTTCTAAATCCACATCTCCTATTAATACCATTTCTAAGTTAAGGCTCGTTTCACCAACAATACCATCACGAGCAAACTCAAAATCAGATGGTGCATAAATACCAGACTGTGCGTATTGAATATCCATATTTTCAGTTTGAGGCAAGTTTCCAACCGTTCCTGAAATAACCGTATAGATTTGATTTTCAACAGCACGAGCTTGTGCACAATATTTTACGCGTAAAAACCCTTGGCGATCTTCTGTACAGAAAGGTACAAAAATAATATTGGCACCCATATCTGTTGCGATACGAGCAACTTCAGGGAACTCGATATCGTAGCAAATTTGGATTGCAATTTTTCCGCAATCTGTATCAAAGACACGAACTGAATCACCAGCACTAATGCCCCACCACTTGCGTTCATTAGGTGTGATATGAATTTTATATTGTTTCTCAATCGAACCATCACGACGGAACAAGTAGGCAATGTTGTAGATCTCATCATTTTCTTCTTTAACAAAATGGGAACCGCCAATAATATTGACGTTATAGCGAACGGCTAAATCGGTAAATAGCTCAATGTATTGAGGTGTGTATTCAGTCAAACGTCGAATGGCACGACTAGGTGAGGGTTCATTCAAAAATGACATTAATTGAGTTGTGAAAATTTCCGGAAACACGACAAAATCGGAATGTGCATCGGAAGCTACGTCAACAAAGTACTCACATTGATTGGCTAAATCGTCAAACGATTCAATCGCACGCATCATATATTGAACTACACAAATTCGAACGGGATAACTCGTTTTAAAATGTCGTTTTGACATTGGTTTATAGTCAACGTTATTCCATTCCATTAACGTGGCATATTTGCCTGAAGCAGTATCATCCGGTAAATAGTTCGGGTTAATACGCATTAGGGTAAAGCCATTCATGATTTGGAAGGTTAATACAGGATCATAAATTTTATGTCTGGATACTGCATCTACATACTCACGTGGCAACATCTCTTCCGAGTGTTTGTGGTAATTTGGAATACGTCCACCAATAATAATGGATTTCAAGTTAAATTGACGTGCTATTTCTTTTCGTGCCTCATATAACCGTTGTCCTACTTTCATGCGACGATATTCGGGGTGCACCATTACTTCGATACCATACATATTGTATCCTTCTGGATTATGATTCGTAATATAACCATCATCCGTTACGTCTGACCACGAATGTCGATCATCATATTCATCAAAGTTTATGATTAAACTTGAACATGATCCAATGATATGTCCATCGAGTTCGGCAACAAGTTGACCTTCTGGGAAAATACTTAAGTGACTACGTAGTTGATCAACTTTCCATGGATCCATTCCAGGAAAACAGAGCCTTTGCATAGCTAACATTGGTTCTATATCTTGCATGGTTGTTTGTCGGATAACCATGCTTACTTCAAACTGGGATAAATCAAATTCTTCTGACATGTGGATCGTCTCCTTCACAAAAGCTACATATTTCATTATATAGAACTTCAGAGTTCGTTGAAAATATTTTACTTGTTTAATACTTAGAATTATAATTTGATAAGGGTTTATACTCAGAATAGGAGATTTGGTATGACAAAAAAATCAGAAAATACTTTATTGTTTATGTGGGTAGTTTCAGTAATAGCCACTATGGGTTCCCTATTCTTTTCAGAAATTAGGAACTACGAACCTTGTGAGTTATGTTGGATTCAACGAATATTCATGTATCCACTCGTACTTATTTTAGGCATAGCTTATGTGCAGAAAAATGCACGAATCGCTACAACTACCGCAATTTTCTCCGTTATTGGTGGGGCTATTTCTTTGTATCATTATGGTTTGCAAAAAGTTAGCTTTTTATCCGAGAATGCACCAGCTTGTGGGCGCGTGTCATGCACGGGTGAGTACATCAATATCTTTGGCTTTATCACTATTCCATTTTTAGCTTTAACTGCATTCGTTCTTATAGCTATTTCCAGCTTCATGCTTTTAAAAGATTTAAAGGGGGAAAAATAAAATGAAAAAATTATTAATTATAGGCGGTATTATTGTCGCAGTTTTCGCATTAATTATAGTCCTGAATAATATGTCTAATAACAATAAATTAGCGGACAATCCTTATGGAACAAATGATTTAAAACAAGAAACAATTGATCAACTAGACGATGAAAACTATCAAAACATTATTCTACCTGATGACTTGAAAGCTAAAGTGGAGAGCGGCGAGCCTGTAACAGCTTACTTCTTCAGCCCAATTTGTGTACATTGTAAAGCCATGACTCCTGTATTAATGCCTATAGTTGAAGAAATGAACGTAGATTTAACCCAATATAATATTTATGAATTTGAACAAGGATGGGAAGATTACGCGATTGAAGCAACGCCGACTATGATTCATTTTGAAGATGGCAAAGAAGTTGATCGCTTGGTTGGTAATCAACCTGAAGAAAAGATTAAAACATTTTTAAGTGATGTTGTATTAAAATAGAAGATAACGTAGACCATGTCATCGTACATGGTCTATTTTTAGGAGGAATAAAAATGATTACTACCTTTCAATATGCATTACAACAAGATAACATTACCATCGAACAGCTTCTCCGAGATGATTTTCAAATTGGGAAGAAAATCATGCATGAAATGCGCATGGCTAAAAGTATTTTGAATGAAAGTGGAGAACCTGTTGTTTGGCAACACCATCATCCAATCGGTACTAAGCTTACATTCAATGTAAATGTGGAGCCATCTTCTTATGTGGCAGCTGACAACTGCGAAGTACCTATTTTGTTTGAAGATGCTCATGTACTTGTCGTTTCAAAACCTGCAGATATGGCTACACATCCGAACGAACCAGGTCAAACTGGAACATGTATGAATCATGTCATAGCCCATGTGAATAAGAAAGGTGGCGTATATGCTGAACACGTCCACCGTCTCGATCAAGGGACAAAAGGTTTAGTTTTAATTGCGAAACATCCTCTAATCAAATCAATGCTTGACCGTATGCTTGAAGAGAAAAAAATTATTCGCACGTATGAAGCGATTGTGGACGGCTATATGACACAAAAAAGCGGATCTATTCGAACTTCTATTGGCACAGACCGTCATGATTCTGCACGTCGTGCTGTATCGCCATCTGGGCAAACAGCGATTACACATTTTGAAGTGGTGGGACAAGATTCCAACTTTACTAAAGTAAATGTGATTTTAGAAACAGGACGTACACATCAAATCCGTGTTCACTTTAGCTCAATTGGTCATCCAATTGCAGGAGACAGAATGTACGGTTCTAGAACGCGTGCCGATAACTACTCGTTGCAAGCTCGAAAATTGCAATTTGTCCATCCGATTACAAAAGAAATGGTCATTGTAGAAGATTACAAATAAAAAAAAAGAGATTCCCGAGTTTTATGAACTGAACCCCGAATAGTGGACACTTTAAAAAAAGTGACCCTATCCGGGGTTTTTTCTATTCATAGACCCCGTTATACTTGAAGATAACAATTATGGACGGGAGCTTTTCAGATGAGCAAAATTATATTCAATGAACATCAAAGAAGACAAATTGAATCAAATCCTAATGTGACCTCTGTGTCTGATCGTACAATCCAGTTTACTTATGACTTCAAAGT
>NZ_QBUC01000004.1 GCF_003058165.1 Paenisporosarcina sp. OV554
TGTTAGATCGAATAACACATAAGGCTAATATTATCGATATGAATGGCGAGAGCTATCGCCTCAAAGAGACCTTTGAATCTCAATCGATCTAAGTAAAGGGTGGTCAACTTTTACGTGAGCGACATGGTCAACTTTTGGGTTGACGTTTACAAATATGAATAAATGTATAAGTCGAACGTATTTTATTCAGCTATATTAATTACCTAATAAATGAAATTCCAGTTGATAGTATGGATAGAGTTGCTACAATTCATCTTTCAATTAATTAAATAACCAAAAAGGGAATCTACTAATAATTATTGTAGTTCCCTTTTTATTTATTTCTTCATATTTGCTTGCATTATTTCGGTACTTTTCTCAACATGAAGCCAGAATTGAGGACAACGGCTTGGTGCAAAAATGACTGCCTACATTTCAGATACAAAAAAGAATCTGAAACATAGACAGCCATTGCAATATGATTTGTTTACATGAATCCTTCATTTGAGGTATCCGTTATGTATGCCCTTGTTAAATGTGATTCTCTCAAATCAACACACCTACTACACTACTATTGCCCCCATGAGTTCATACAATTCGATTTAAAGCCTTTTGCGTTATATCGTTAATACATATCCATCTATAGTGGAACTCTGTAAAATCATACTCTGTGATGTGTTCTGCGTTGCCTTAACAACTCAATTCGTCCACTCCTAGCCTTTTATGGTCGCTAACACCATTCACACTCAAAGCGAAACAAGGAACGCTTATATAGAGTGCTAGACGTTTGTTTGCAAAGGGAACGTCATAACCGGTCAAGTTTAGTTTTAATTCGTGTTACTAGGTTTCCACGAACGAGTTTTTGCTAAAAAAGGCAATAGCAAACTAGACCTTTGACATTTCAGCTTTTTTTGAAGTAAAATGAAGGCTATCAAACTCATATTTAATTTGGTTTAAATTTTCTCAGGATTTAAACGGTATATATGTATGGGTACATTTTTCACAAAGTCACCTATTCAAGTAGGTGGCTTTTTCTTTTGTCACTTAATGCATTGCTAACACTAAAGATAATCTCTTAATTTATCCGCTATATCTGTTAATTCGGTATGTAGGTATTTAGTAGTCACAGATAAATCGTTATGTCCCAGTGCCTTTGAAACTAACAGCAAATCATTGGATTTTGCATATAAGTTTTTTGCAAATCCACGTCTCAACGCATGCGGATTTATATTATTGATTCCATACTTCAATGTGTATTTCCTAAGTTGCTTTTGAATCGAATTAGACGTAATGGAATTTGTTGTTGGCTTTCCTTTAATCGTAATAAATAAATTATTATTATCTTCTTTGTATTCACCTCTAATCAAACCGTTTTGTTTTATCATAATTTGTAATAGATAAGCCACTTGTTCATCTATCGGTAAAATTAAACCTTTATGATTTTTCATTACTTCTCCATCAAGTTGTAATCTTTGCTTAACAAAGTCAACGTGCTGTTCCTTCATACGTGCAATTGTTCCAATCCGTAATCCACTACGATACATCAATAAAATAGCTGTAGCATTTCTTAAATCAATGAACTTTGTATAGTCGAGAACAGATAATAGTAAATTCACATCATCATCTGTTGCCCCTACCTTTATTTCTGTATCTACTTTGATATTTACTGACCTCCAAAACCTATTAGCAAGCCATCCATTATCAAAACAACGTCCTAGAAATGCTTTAAAACACTTTAAACGAGTTAATTTAGTCATATTAGCAACGTTCATCTGTGCCAGCCACGAATATATAATGTCACTCGTTATATCTACCAAGTACTCAACTTTAGTATCTCTAGTAAAGTAGTGAACAATTGTACGGTAATCGTATAACGTTCTTTCACGACAACCACCGACTTCAAGTTGCTTTAAAACGACTGTCAATGCTTGTTCAATTTGTAAGTCATTACGTTTCTCTGGCTGTTTTCTTACTGCGAATAGCGGTTGTTCAATTTGGATATCAAATATCCCCTTCTTTTTGGACAAAGAAAAAAGCACCTCCACCTACAATTCTTTAGTACAGAAACTCGACTGACCGAGTACTGTAATATTGAATCATAAGCGAAAGTGCTTATTTCTCTAATTATAACGCCATAAAACTTTACGTCCCAGGAGGGATTCGAACCCCCGACCGACGCCTTAGAAGGGCGTTGCTCTATCCAGCTGAGCTACTGAGACTTGTGAAATTCAGTTCGTTTCAGAACTGAAGGACAATACTTATTATAGAAATGATACCACCTAATGTCAACATTATTTTTCAGTAAACGAAAACTTTTTTTGTTCGAGTTCTTTATGCTCATTTGAAAAGAACGTTACAACCCACTTTGCAGATAACTTTTCAATGATTGCATAGCTTTTTTCTTTGCGTCCTCTTGGCAATTCCAAGCTGCCTGGATTGACGAAAAGAATACCATCTATTAGTTCTGCCCCTAATAAATGAGAATGCCCGAAGAGAACCATATCGGCTCCGACTTCTTGGGCTCGGTAACTAAGTGGCATCATGGTGGATTTCACTTGCCATAAGTGACCGTGTGTCATTAAAACTTTTACTCCGTTAACTTCGGTGAAAACTTCAGCAGGAAAAGATGAATCCCAGTCACAATTGCCACCTACGACGAAAGCATCTTGTAGCGATTCATGTTGTTTGTCGAGTTCACTGTCTCCGCAATGAAAGACAGCATCTACAGTACTTACTGCATGCCTGACTTGATCAATTGAAACCGTTTCTCCATGTGTGTCACTCATCACTACAATACGCATCCACTCGCCACCTTATCTCAACAAGTTTGGTAATTCTTCTTCGATTTTCTTAATCGCGTTTCCACGATGAGAAATAGCCGCTTTTTCTTTAGGTTGTAACTCCGCCATCATTTTCCCTAGAGCTGGTACATAGAAAATCGGATCGTAGCCAAAGCCATTTATTCCTTTTCGATCATGTGCAATGACGCCTTCGCACGTACCAAAGGCAGTTTTAGTTTCCATGTTTGGTCCAGCTAAAGCAATGGCACAACAGAAACGAGCTGTACGTTTATTGTCATCTACATGTGCAAGTTCGGTCAACACTTTTTCTATATTGGCCTCATCACTTTTATCCAATCCTGCATACCTTGCAGAATAGACCCCTGGCGCGCCGTCTAAAGCGTCGATTTCAAGACCGCTATCATCTGCAATGACAAATGTTTGTAAGTGTTCTGCAAGCGCCTCCGCTTTTAAAATCGCGTTTTCTGCAAACGTCGTCCCTGTTTCTTCAACGTCCATATCTTGCGCCACATCATGAAGTGTCAAAACTTCAAAACCGTATGGATTGAAAATGGCTTCAAAGTCTTTTGCTTTGCCTTTATTCTTAGTTGCGATAATTACTTGTTTCATGATAATACACCTGAATTTCCACCGATTCTCTCAGCAATTTCGCCGAGCACTTCTTTTTGAATCGACACTAGTTGTTGAATTCCTTCATCACCTAGATCAAGGAGTTCGTTTAATTGTTTTCTTGTAAACGTAGCTTCTTCACCAGTACCTTGTAATTCAACAAATTGGCCAGAACCTGTTTGAATAATATTCATATCCACGTTAGCAGAAGAATCTTCTACGTAGTTTAAATCCAAGATAGCACCTAGATGCTCATCAATACCTACGCTCGTAGCAGCTAAGAAATCAGTGACAGGGAAAATCGGCAGTTGTTTTTCATCTTGCAATTTTGCAATAGCCATAGTCATAGCAACAAACGCTCCTGTAATAGAAGCTGTGCGTGTACCCCCATCTGCTTGGATGACATCACAATCAATCCACAATGTGCGTTCGCCCAAAGCTTCTAAATTTACTACCGCTCGCAATGCTCGTCCAATAAGGCGTTGAATTTCCATCGTACGCCCACCGATTTTGCCTTTTGATGCTTCACGTTGTGTTCGAGAACCAGTTGCTCGAGGTAACATAGAATACTCTGCTGTAATCCATCCTTTACCTTGCCCGCGTAAGAAATGTGGTACACGTTCTTCGATTGTTGCCGTACAAATTACTTTTGTTTGCCCGACTGTTATCAACACAGAACCTTCTGGGTGTACCAAGTAATCCTTCTCAATTGTTACTGGTCTTAGTTCTTTTATATTTCGTCCATCATGTCTCATATATATTAACTGCCTCCTCGTATACGTTCGCGCACTTATCGTATCACATTTTCTGTAAACGAATCAAAACCCGAAGATTCCTTTTTCAAGGAATTCCGGGTTTTATTTAAACGATATTTGTTCAATCATTGGATTCGATATTTCAAGCCATTTGCTAATTGTGCTTTTAAACATGGGAATAGAACCAGTTGTGAAGAAAATGTGAGAGTTCGTATTCTCATCTTTCCTTTGCAAATTAAAATAGTTTAGAATCTCTTCAACATCATCAGCCGTTTCTTCAGCAGACGATAAAACCGTAACATCCGGACCAACCGCTTGTTCTATATGATTTTGTAATAACGGGTAATGCGTACACCCTAAAATTAACGTATCAAAAGATTCTTTAAGCAATGGTTCGAGTGTTTTGTTTACTAAATCTTTTGCAAAGTCACCTTCATATTCGCCACTTTCAACAAGCGGAACAAATGAAGGACACGCTAGCGGTACGATATGACACGACGATGATAATGATTTCAAAGCTTGCTCGTAAGCTCCACTTTGAATCGTACCTGACGTGCCCAATATGCATACTTCTGACCGTTTTGTTGCTTTTATAGCTGCTCTCGCTCCCGGAAAAATAACGCCTACAACTGGGAACGGGCATTTTTTTTGTAATGATTCGAGTGCGACTGCTGTAGCAGTATTACATGCCACAACGAGCATTTTTATAGAATGAGCCTTTAATTCTTCTGCCATCTGCCAAGTAAATTTCCGCACTTCACTTGCTGAACGCGGGCCATATGGACATCTCGCTGTATCTCCAATGTAGAGAAATTGCTCATTGGGCAACCGTCGCATGAGTTCTTTGACAACTGTTAAGCCGCCAACACCCGAATCGATCACTCCGATAGGTGCATTCACGAGACTCGCCTCAATCCTCTTTCATTTCTACATGAAGTTTTTGTAATAACATCGATAATTGTTGTACTTCTGGCGCATCAAAATCAGACAAAATGTCTTGCAAATAATTTTGACGTTTTTGAATCACTTCTTCAATGACACGTTCGCCTTCTTTTAATAGATGAATGCGAACTACACGTCGATCTTGTTCATCACGAACACGCATAACAAGTTGATTTTTTTCCATACGATCTACTAAATCAGTTGTCGTACTGAATGCTAAATACATTTTGGTTGAAAGATCACCAATCGTCATATCACCATGTTCAAACAGCCATTGTAGTGCGATAAATTGAGGTGGTGTTACTGTATAATTGCTTAAAATTTTGCGTCCTTTTTGCTTGATGATACCTGCTATATATCTTAGTTCTTTTTCTAAAAAAGCTACTTGTTCTCGATCATGTTCTTTAGAAATTTGCTCCGTCATTTGCAACTTCCACTCCCTGAATACATTTACTTGTATATTCATTGTGACGTCTTTAGTGGAAATTGGCAAGACCTACTCAGTCGAGTGCTAGTTCGCCCAGTCGTAAAAGTTCTAAGATTGCTTGTGATCTACCTGATACGCCTAACTTTTGGATGGTATTCGAGATGTGATTTCTCACCGTTTTTTCACTGATCTTTAGTTGAATAGAAATATCTTTCGTTGAATAATCACGCACTAACAATTGAAAAATCTCTCGTTCTCGTCCTGTTAATAATGAACGATGATGTGCTCTTTCTGACAAAATACGCCCCTCCTATCCACTCTTCCTTGTAACGTATGTAAAAAGAGTAGTGGCGGTGACGGCTATTTGGGTAGGAATAATGATTTTTCTTCTTCTTTCCAGGGGGAACCTTTTCCAGTGGCTTTATAAATTTGCACAACAGAACCTCTACCTGTGAAAACTGTGTCTCCTTTTTCGTTAGTCGCATGGTAATGAATGTCGACCGACGAATTGCCAATAGATGCAGCCTTTACATGAATTTGAAGCTTTTCATCAAAGAAAACTTGCTTCACATAATCACATTGGAGATCTGCAACAACTGGGATAGTATGCCCTTTCGGATCAAGCCAATCGTTCATTAAACCGATGTGTTTAAAATACTCAATTCTCGCAAATTCAAAATAAGAAAAATTATATGTATTGTTCAAATGACCATACATATCCGTGTCACTAAAACGAACTTGAACAGGAACTGAAAAATGGAATCCGCTTGCCCATTGTTGTGGATCTTGAATATAATCTGCACGCATAATTGTGAGCCCCTTTGATTAAAATAATAAAATGAATGAAGATTCATTGTTATTGTAACAAAGTTTCTTTAGAAGTGAAAAGGATTTAGTGGAACGGAGTTAGAGTGCATGAAGTTGTAGTAGAAACATAACATTTGGATTTATTTCAAAAGAATACTAGAGGTTTTAAGTCAAATCCAGATCTTCTGTTGCGCTTTTATGTGGTATTGTCGCAACTTTTTAGATTATTGTCGCAACTTCTTGAGTTATCGTCGCAACTTTTCTTGTTTTCGTCGCAACTATCCAATTTTCTCCTAATTTCACATTTTTCTCGAAACAAAAAACAGCCTCCCGCAAGTGCGAGAGGCTGCCTAATTTCTCGTCGTAACTTTTTGTGTTATTGTCGCAACTTTTTAGATTATCGTCGCAAATTCTTGAGCTATCGTCTCAACTTTTCTTGTTATCGTCGCAACTATCCAATTTTCTCCTAATTCCACATTTTTCTCGAAACAAAAACAGCCTCCCGCAAGTGCGAGAGACTGCCTAATTAGAACTCTTCTTAGTCAACCATGTGGTCGCTTCCGAAGAAGTTTTTGAACATTTGAACAGATGTATCACGGTTTAGTGCTGCGATTGATGTTGTCAAAGGAATACCTTTTGGACATGCAACTACACAGTTTTGTGAGTTACCACAGTTAGCTAGTCCACCATCACCCATGATGGCATTTAGACGCTCGTCTCTATTCATGGCACCAGTTGGATGGGCATTCATAAGACGTACTTGTGATAACGGTGCTGGACCCATGAAATCTGAACCTGTGTTTACGTTTGGACAAGCTTCCAAACAAACACCACAAGTCATACATTTAGATAGTTCATATGCCCATTGACGTTTACGTTCAGGCATACGTGGTCCATCGCCTAGATCATAAGATCCATCAATTGGAACCCAAGCTTTAACTTTTTTCAATGAATCAAACATACGAGTACGATCAACGATTAAGTCGCGTACAACTGGGAATGTTTTCATTGGTTCTAAGCGAATAGGTTGCTCCAATTTGTCAACTAGAGCTGTACATGATTGACGTGGACGGCCATTGATGACCATCGAACATGCGCCACATACTTCTTCCAAACAGTTCATATCCCAGTTTACAGGTGTTGTGTGTTTACCATCTGTATTTACTGGATTACGACGAATTTCCATTAATCCAGAAATAACGTTCATATTTGGACGATATTCTAACTCGAATTTTTCCCAATAGGGTGTAGAATCCGTTGTATCTTGACGAAGGATCTCAAAAACGACGGTGTTAGTTGCTGTTGCGTTCATGATTATTAATCCCCTTTCGATGAATAGTCACGTTTACGTGGTGGAATTAATGAAACATCTATTTCTTCATAATGAATGACTGGCGCTCCAGTAGCTGGATCAAAATTCGCCATAGTTGTTTTCATAAATTGCTCATCATCTCGTTCTGGGAAATCCGGCTTGTAGTGAGCACCACGACTTTCATTACGTAACAATGCACCTTGAGTAATAACGCGAGCTAAGTATAGCATATTTTTCAATTGACGCGCGAAAGTAGCACCTTGATTGGACCACTTTTGAGTGTCATTAATGTTGATATTATTAAATCGCTCAAGAAGTTCTTGAATTTTTTCATCAGTTTTTTGTAAACGGTCGTTATAACGAACAACTGTTACGTTATCCGTCATCCATTCGCCAAGCTCTTTATGCAAGACGTATGCGTTCTCTGTACCGTCAAGAGACATGATTTCATCCCATTTTTGTTGCTCTGAAGCTGTATGTGCATCAAAAATTGTTGATGGCATATCTTCAGCGTGAGTTTTTAACCCACTCATATATTTAACTGCGTTCGGACCTGCGACCATTCCACCATAAATAGCAGAAAGTAATGAGTTTGCTCCAAGTCGGTTTGCTCCATGTTGAGAGTAATCACACTCACCTGCAGCAAATAAACCAGGAATAGTTGTCATTTGATCGTAGTCAACCCATAGTCCACCCATTGAGTAATGGACTGCTGGGAAGATTTTCATCGGAAGTTTACGAGGATCTTCACCAGTGAATTTCTCATAAATTTCAATGATTCCGCCAAGTTTAATATCCAACTCTTTCGGGTCTTTGTGAGAAAGATCCAAGAATACCATGTTTTCGCCGTTAACACCAAGCTTTTGGTTAACACACACATCAAAGATTTCGCGTGTTGCGATATCACGAGGTACCAAGTTCCCGTAACCAGGATATTTTTCTTCTAGGAAGTACCAAGGTTTACCGTCTTTATATGTCCAAATACGTCCACCTTCACCACGAGCTGATTCTGACATTAAACGAAGCTTGTCATCTCCAGGAATCGCTGTAGGGTGAATTTGAATGAATTCACCATTTGCGTATGATGCACCTTGTTGATAAACGATGGAAGCCGCAGAACCTGTATTGATTATAGAGTTCGTTGATTTTCCGAAAATAATACCAGGACCACCTGTTGCCATGATGACAGCGTCACCACGGAAAGGACGGATTTCCATAGTTTTCAAGTCTTGAGCCATGATTCCGCGACATACGCCGTCGTCATCTAATATCGCACCTAGGAATTCCCAGTTTTCGTATTTCGTTACAAGACCGTCAACTTCGTAGCGACGTACTTGTTCATCAAGTGCATAAAGCAATTGTTGACCAGTTGTAGCGCCCGCGAAAGCTGTACGATGGAACATTGTTCCCCCGAAACGACGGAAATCTAATAACCCTTCAGGTGTACGGTTGAACATAACACCCATGCGATCGAATAAGCGAATGATACCAGGTGCTGCTTCTGCCAATGCTTTTACTGGTGGTTGGTTTGCAAGGAAATCCCCACCGTATACTGTATCATCAAAGTGATTGTCAGTTGAATCGCCTTCACCTTTTGTATTTAATGCTCCGTTAATTCCGCCCTGTGCACACACTGAGTGTGAGCGTTTAACAGGAACTAATGAGAATAATTCTACTGTTGTTCCTTCTTCTGCTGCTTTCATTGTTGCCATTAAACCAGCTAGACCACCGCCGACAACAATCAATTTACTTTTTGCCATGATTCTTCTCACTCCTCTTTTTAATAGTAATCAAGCAATTTCAGAAACTTATTACACGAATGCAAGAAGTGCACGAACGCCGATTACTGTCAATGCTAAGAAGATACCCATCGTCACGTAAGTTGAAATTCGTTGTGACCTAGGTGATTGAGTGATACCCCAGCTTACCAAGAATGACCAAATACCGTTAGCTAAATGGAATGTTGCAGATACAACACCAACCACGTAGAATACAAACATTAATGGATTTGCTAAAATATCAGCCATCATGTCAAAGTTAACTTCATCAGCACCAATTGCTTTTTGGAATCTTGTCTCAAATATATGCCATGCAATAAACACGACAAGAATAACTCCTGTTACACGTTGTAAAAGAAACATCCAGTTACGGAACGTGCCATAACGCTGTGTGTTACTTTTTGCTGTAAAAGATATGTACACACCATAGAATGCATGGAACATTAAAGGAATGTAGATGACAAACCATTCCAAAAATAATACGAATGGTAAACTTTCCATAAAGTGCGAAGCTTTGTTAAATGCCTCAGGTCCCTGCGTAGCAAAATGGTTAATAACCAAATGCTGTGCCACGAACAAACCTATTGGAATAATTCCAAGTAGAGAATGCAACCGGCGTAAATAAAATTCATTATCTTTCGACAAGACTGTTACCCCCCTCATTACTTCAAAATAGACAGACAAATTTAGACCCTCGTATGAAACGAAAGCAACATTGACTGCATATCTCATCATGGTACAATATTATGACATGTTTATTGTACTCCCATCATAAGGGAGCGTCAAGACAAGGTAGCCTACTACATATGACATTAAAATGCAGGATAATTCTCGATTTCTCATCTTTTTCCTACCTTGTACATGAATAATTCTTAGATTAATAAAGTTAAACGTGAATTTAGTTAGAAAGCGGGATTTATATGACATTGACAGATACAAAAACAGTACCAGCTTTTGGATATGAATTAATTAGAGATCATGTACTTTCGACAATTTTAGGCAAGCATGAAGATGATATTTTATATTGGTCAGGAAAAGAATTAGCACGCAAGTTTCAGATGTTTTCAATGGAGGAAGTATCTTCCTTTTTTGAAGAAGCCGGCTGGGGTGTGTTAACTCTTGATAGTCTTTCAAAGGATGAAGCATTTTATACACTAACTGGCGAACCAGATGCACTTCAAATCGACAAGCGTTGTTTTCGCCTAGAAGCTGGCTTTTTGGCGCAACAGCAACAAAAGTTAGGTGGCTACTTGACAGAATGCTTCGAGGAAAAATTTATAAAGAAAAACATCATCCACTTTCATATAAAATCGGATTTAAAAGAAAAGATTTAGTAGAACCAGCCAGCATGCACCTTTTGGGTGCATGCTGGTTTTTTTGAGGGGGAATTGATGGATTCCTACGTCGATGCGATTTTTTCCTACGTGAACCCTCATTTTTCCTACGTCAATGCTCAAATCTCCTACGTCAACTCACTTTTTTCCTACGTCACGCCTCTTTTTTCAGACTTCAACGCCATTTTTTCAGACGTCACACTTCATTTTTCAGACGTCAACGCCAAAAAGTGCGACTGAGCAACCGCTCAGTTGCGCTTTTTGGTCGAAATACAAAAAAAGCTGGCGTCACTTCAGAAGTGACTACCAGCTTTTTTAATCCCATTTAAATCTATCGCTCATTTCAGATTGATATTGCTTAAAAGCACTACTATTTGTTTGAATCCCTTTTTTCGATAACATTCGGTTCATTTGTGTCAGTTTTTGATTGTATTGTTGTTCCAATTCGGTTTTTTCCTTACCTAAGGCTTTTTTCATTTGATGTTGCAAATCGCTCATTTCTTCTTTTATGAATTGAGCTTCTGCGTCATGTCCTGAATTTTTCAAGATGCGCATGACCATTCGAATATCTTCCGGGTAATGAGCAAATTCATCTGGTGGTAAAGGTTTTCCCGCTCCAGGCAAATTGTCAAACTGTCCCTCACGCTGTGCTTTTTTGATTAAATCCTCCACTAG
Organism: Paenisporosarcina sp. OV554; assembly: GCF_003058165.1. GTDB lineage: Bacteria > Bacillota > Bacilli > Bacillales_A > Planococcaceae > Paenisporosarcina. The sequence goes on from NZ_QBUC01000004.1 coordinate 11,420, forward strand.
ATGCCAGTTCATTTCTCACACTACCTCTCATGATTATGAATATATTCCCATTATATCATGAAACTTCCTTACACTCGAACTGCAGTTAATTCATATTCATCATGCAATGCATTGGCCGCTTTTAGCATTTCACTTTCAGGGACAACAACCGAAACTTTAATTTCTGATGTACTTACCATTTTCACAGGAATTCCTTCAATGCGCAGACGATCGAACATTTGAGCAGCTACACCAGGATTAGATACCATGCCTGATCCAACGATTGAAACTTTGGCTAAACCTACTTCGTAATTCATAGATTGGTAACCAAGATCAGCTTTATTACTTTCCAAAACTTGTACCGCTTCAGCAAAATCTTCTTTTTTAATAGAAAATGACACACTTGGTTGTATGCCTTCCATGATACTTTGTACAATAATGTCAACGTTCACATGATGTTTAGCTAGTGTGGTGAAAATTTTTGCGAGAGAGCCGTTAAATGGCACTTTATATGCTACCGTCATACGAACAATCTCCGGTTCAAATGCAACACCGCGCACAATTAGGTTTTTCTCCAATGTGGGTTCCTCCAATAATATCGTCCCTGTTTCTTCGGTTAAGCTAGATCGAACACTAAGTGGCATGGAATAATTCTTGGCAAATTCGACTGCACGTGGATGTAATACACCCGCACCTAAATTGGCAAGCTCTAGCATTTCATCATATGCTAGTTCCTGTAATTTTCGAGCACCTTCCACGTAACGTGGATCTGATGTATAAATACCATCGACATCCGTGTAAATATCACATTGGTCCGCCTGAATGGCTGCGGCTATTGCAACAGCCGTTGTATCAGAACCTCCACGTCCGAGCGTTGTAATTTCACCGAATGCGTCCATGCCTTGAAACCCAGCAACCACTACCACCTGTCCAGAGGTCAAAGCTTGTTCAATGCGAATGGTATCAATGTGCTCGATTCGAGCATTACGATGAACCGATTCTGTTCCAATTCCTGCTTGCCAGCCAGTGAATGACACCGCATCTTGCCCCATATGTTGAAGTGCCATCGTAAGTAAGGAAATCGTCACTTGTTCTCCAGTTGATAGCAACATATCCATTTCACGTTTTGAAGGCTCTGCTGATAAATCTTGTGCTAAACGCATTAATTCATCAGTCGTTTTGCCCATTGCTGAGACGACCACAACAATTTCATGCCCTTTTGCAGTTTCACCTATGATGCGCTTTGCGACGTTTCGAATGCGTTCTGTGTTGCCAACTGATGTTCCTCCAAATTTCATGACCAAACGACTCAATGTAAACTCTCCCTTATTTCCAAAGAAGCTAAAAAAGACAGCCTATCCACGAGTGATCGTGAAAAGCTGTCTCCATGCATGACCGTTCTTAAAGAAACGTCCATGTGAAGATAGCCCTCCAGAATCCAATTAGATTCTGACAATCCTGCATTTATTCAATGCAAAACCAGTGCGACATTAGACAGTTAATATCGTACTTCGGCGAATTTCCCTTTCAAAAGCAGTCAACGGATCTGTTCATCCTCATGCAAGTTACTGATGATTTTCGCACCTCTATCACCACTTTTTCAATGATTGTTCAAACATACTTTGAACTTTCATTAGTGATTCAATTTCAGTGAGTCAACAATATCATAAGATTACTCTTTTGACAATGACTCATTTTTAAAGTATTCAGACATGGATTCAGCAATTTGCAAAGGCAACCCTGATCCTTTTAATTCATCAACTGATGCTTCTTTAATACGTTTTACAGAGCCAAAATGTTTAAGTAACATTTTTTTGCGTTTAGGACCTATTCCTTCAAATCCATCTAAAGCCGAAGCTATGGTTTGCTTGCCTCGTTGTTGTCGATGGAAAGTAATCGCAAATCGATGCACTTCATCTTGAATACGTTGCAGTAAATAAAAACCTTCGCTCGTTCGTTTTAAGGGGATGATTTGAGGTGGTTCTCCATATAACAAAGAAGATGTTTGGTGTTTCGCATCTTTCGCAAGGCCGGCAATCGGAATGGATAAACCTAGTTCATCTTCAATAATTTCTCGAGCGCTTTCCATTTGCCCTTTCCCTCCATCAATGACAATTAAATCTGGAAGAGGTAGATGGTCATTTAACACACGTGTATATCGACGTCGAATAACTTCTCGCATCGCCCCGTAGTCATCATGTCGTGCTGCAGTTTTTGTTTTGTATTTACGATAATCTTTTCTGTTCGGTTTGCCATCAATAAATGAAACCATTGCTGAAACTGCATCGGCTCCATAAATATGAGAGTTGTCAAATGCTTCAATTCGAAGCGGCGGTGCAATGTTCATGGCTATACCTAATTCTTCTACAGCGCCAATTGTTCGTTGTTCTTGGCGGTCAATAAGCTGGAATTTCTCGCGTATGGCAATTTCGGCATTTTTAGTCGCTAATTCAATCATTTGCTTTTTCTTTCCACGACTTGGAGAAGCCACTTTGATTTCAAGCAATTGCTTAGCTAATTCTAAATCAACTGAAAGCGGCAACAATACTTCCTTAGGTTTTATATGATGAGGTTGATCATAAAACTGACCTAAAAATGTTAAAAATTCATCATCAGGATCTTGGATTAACGGGAATACCGATACATCTCGTTCTATTAGTTTACCCTGTCGCACAAAGAAAACTTGAACACACATCCAACCTTTATCAATGGCAAAGCCAAAAATATCACGATCCGTAAAGTCGTTCGTCGTCATTTTTTGTTTTTCCATGACTGTTTCTATATGTGTGATTTGATCACGGTATTCTTTTGCTCTTTCAAATTCCAAATTCTCGGCCGCTGATGACATTTTTTCTGTTAGTTCTTGTTTGACTTGCTGATAACCACCATTTAAAAAACGTGTAATTTCATCAATAATCTCCCGATATGCATCTTGCTCAATAGGCTTTACACAAGGTGCTAAACACTGGCCTAAATGATAGTACAAACAAACCCGGTCTGGTAATGTCGGGCATTTTCGCAGTGGGTATAAACGATCAAGTAGTTTTTTGGTTTCACTAGCGGCATACGCATTAGGGTAAGGCCCAAAGTATTTTCCTTTGTCCTTTTTAACTTGTCGTGTCGTAATCAATTTCGGATGTTTTTCACCAGTTATTTTAATATATGGATACGTTTTATCATCTTTTAACATGATGTTATATTTCGGATCATGTTTTTTGATTAAATTTAACTCTAAAATGAGCGCTTCAATGTCTGATGATGTCACGATATATTCGAAGTCTACGATTTCATTGACGAGACGTTGTGTTTTCCCGTCATGACTACCCGTGAAATACGAGCGCACACGGTTTTTCAATACTTTTGCTTTACCAACATAAATAATCGTATCCTGTCTGTCTTTCATTAAATAAACACCAGGATGGTCTGGTAAAATTGCGCATTTCTGTTGTATTAATTCATTCATACTTGTCATCACCTGTTGAAAAAAACCGGGTGCCCATGGGTACCCGGTTTTTAATATTATTTTACTATTACTTATAATACTGTTTAATTAAGAGTGTTTGTTTACAAGTTCTACTAATGCTTCTTTCGGGTTAAATCCAACTACTTTATCAACTGGTTGCCCGTCTTTGAATAGTACTAATGTTGGAATCGACATAATGCCAAAGTTGCTAGCAGTTTCTTGGTTAACATCAACGTCTACTTTTACGATTTTTACTGTTTCGCTCATTTCAGCATCTAATTCTTCTAAAACTGGAGCGATCATTTTACATGGTCCACACCAAGGTGCCCAGAAATCAACTAATACTAAACCATCTGAAATTTCACTTGAAAAACTTTGATCCGTTCCGTGTACAATTGCCATAATAAATTTCCTCCTTCAAATACAAACTCTAAACGTAGTATAGCATCTTGAATTTAACGCTACTACTTTTTTGCTCATCATCAAAACATCTAATAGTACTAGTTTCATTTTCTTTATATTGATTTCCCAAATAAAGAAAATAAATCTTAAAAAACTCCGCAAGTTTTTCACTTCACGGAGTTTTATGTAAAATTAATTAGCTTTTAGTTTTTTGAATTCTTCCGTCAACATTGGAATGACTTCGAATAAGTCTCCAACGATTCCGTAATCAGCCACTTTGAAAATACTTGCTTCAGGATCTTTGTTGATCGCTACGATAATTTTCGAGTTCGACATACCCGCTAAATGTTGGATAGCACCAGAAATACCTGCTGCAATGTACAAGTCAGGTGTTACAACTTTACCTGTTTGTCCAATTTGAAGTGAATAATCACAGTAGTCAGCGTCACATGCACCACGAGATGCTCCAACTGCGCCGCCTAATACTCTGGCTAATTCTTTTAATGGTTCAAAACCATCTTCACTCTTCACGCCACGACCACCAGCAACAATGACTTTCGCTTCTGATAAATCGACGCCTTCAGTTGATTTACGAACAACTTCTTTAATAATGGTACGAAGGTTCGTAATTTCAACAGAGACAGCTGAAACGTCACCAGAACGGCTAGAATCGTGTGCTAATGGATCGATGTTGTTTGGACGAATTGTTACAAAATCAATACCTTCTTTGATTTTCACTTTTTCAAACGCTTTACCTGAGAAGATAGGACGAACGAAAACAACATCTGCCCCTTCACCTTCGATAGCAGTTACATCAGAAATAAGACCTGATTTTAATTTACTTGCTACTTTAGGTGATAAATCTTTCCCAAGAGCTGTGTGTCCGAAAACAAATGCGTCTGGTTGCTCACTTTGAACTACTGCCATAATTGCTTGGCTGAAGCCGTCAGAAGTATATGTTTTTAAATGTGGATGTTCAACAGTTACCACACGGTCTGCTCCATAATGAATCATTTCAGTTGCAAGAGATTGTACAGAGTCTCCTAAAAGAACAGCTACAATTTCTCCACCGCTTGAAATTTTCTTCGCTGCAGCGATTGCTTCAAAAGATACATTACGTAAAGCGCCTTCACGTGCTTCACCTAATACGATTACTTTTTTTGTCATGATGTGTTTCCCTCCAATTACAAATCTATAGATAAAATTAAATCACTTTTGCTTCTGTACGAAGTAATTGTACTAATTCTTGTACTTGGTTTGATAGATCGCCTTGTAACACTCGACCCGCTTCTTTTTTCGGAGGCATGTAAATTTCGATCGTCTCCGTTTTAGCTTCAACATCATCTTCATCGATATCTAAATCATCTAATTCAACTTCTTCTAACGGTTTCTTTTTCGCTTTCATAATCCCCGGTAATGAAGGATAACGTGGTTCATTCAAACCTTGTTGTGCAGTAACTAAAAGTGGTAATGAAGTTTCAATGACTTCAGAATCGCCTTCTACATCACGAACAATATGAACTTGAGTTCCGTTAATTTCTAATTTAGTAATAGTAGTTACATAGTTGATGTCTAGTAAGTCAGCAACACGTGGTCCAACTTGTCCAGATCCACCATCGATTGCAACGTTCCCAGCTAAAATCAAGTCTGCGTTTTTATCTTTAAGATAATCAGCTAAAATTTGAGCAGCTGTAAATTGATCCACTTCATCTAAATCATCTTCAGTATTAATAAGAACAGCTTTGTCAGCGCCCATTGCAAGTGCGGTACGAAGTTGCTTTTCAGCTTCTTCTCCACCCATTGTCAATACAGTCACTTCACCGCCGTGAGCTTCACGAACTCGGATTGCTTCTTCGATTGCATATTCATCGTAAGGATTAATGATGAATTCTGCGCCGTCTTCTTGGATCTTGCCACCTGAAACGACAATTTTTTCTTCTGTATCAAATGTACGTTTTACCAACACATAAATATTCATGTTGCAAACCTCCCAATACTAGTGATTATTTTCCTTTAAACAATGGTTCGCGTTTTTCAATAAAAGCAGAAATCCCTTCTTGCGCGTCTTCAGAAATGAAAACGGTTCCAAAAGATTGTGCTTCTGCTTTCACACCTTCATTATACGCATAAGTCTTCGCGTATTGTAGCATTTCAATCGCAGCTTTCATTGCAACTGGGCTCTTTTTAGCTATTTTAGTAGCAAGTTCCATTGTTTTCGCAAGTAATTCTTCTTCTGCATATGCACGGTTTGCTAGTCCCCATTTAACGGCTTCTAATCCGCTAATTGGTTCGCTAGTTAACAGCATTTCTGCTGCTTTAGGCATACCCACTAAACGAGGTAGACGCTGAGTTCCAGCAAAACCAGGAATCAAGCCAAGCTGTAATTCAGGCAATCCTAGTTTAGCATTTTCAGATACGATACGCATGTGACAACTCATGGCAAGTTCAAGACCACCGCCAAGAGCAGCACCATGAATCGAAGCGATGAAAGGTTTAGAGAATCGTTCTAGACGTTCAAAAATTTCTTGGCCGCTAGCAGCTAAAGCTGAAAATTCTTCTCCAGTTTTAATTTGAGTAAATTCTTTAATGTCTGCACCCGCTGAGAAGAAACGACCCTCACCGTGCAATACGATAACACGAACACTATCATCATTCTCAACAGCATCCATTAATTCATTAACTTCGACAATAAGAGCGCGTGATAATGCATTTGCTGGTGGTCGATTAATCGTTACTTTCGCAACGTGATCTTCTACAGTCCAACTTAAAAATTCCATAGACGTCCATCCTTTCACTTATGCTTTCATACCACCGAGTAATAATTTATGAACTTTAGGAGCTAATTTCATTAAATCATACTTCTGTTCATTCATTACCCAAGTAGTGATCGTCTCATCAATTGTACCAAAGACCATGTGTCTCGCAAGACGAATATCCAATTCTTCACTAAATTCACCATTTTCAATACCTTCAATCAAGATATCATCTAGTAACATAAGATACTCTTTTAACACTTCATTAATTTTTAAACGAATTTCTTTATTAGATTGGCGTAATTCTAACTGAGTAACGATAGCTAAATGGTGATCTGTCGCTAGCACACGAAAATGATTTTCCACCATTTTCAATAGTTTGTCTGACGAATTTGTACCATCCTTAATAATGGTTTGTAAATTATCAACGAATAGCCCCATTTTTTCTTGGAAGACAGATATTAAAATATCTTCTTTGTTTTTAAAATACAAATAAATGGTTCCGTCAGCGACGCCTGCCTGTTTTGCGATTTTGGAAACTTGTGCTTGGTGATACCCATTTTCCGCAATCACGACTACGGCTGCATCGATTATTTGTTTAAACTTCGGTTTGTCTCGTTTCAAAGATATCACCACCCAAAAAATGAAATTGTGAATGAATGTTCATTCACAATTTCATCTTAGACTGAAGAACTACTGTTGTCAAGAGATGTTACGACGTAGCACTGGCTTCTTTATTTTTTTCCTTTTCTTCTTCTACTAATGAACGACGCAGGATTTTCCCTACCGCTGTTTTTGGTAACTCTTTTCTAAATTCATAGATTCGTGGAACTTTAAAGGATGCTAAGTGTTCCCTGCAGAATGTGTTTAACTCTTCTTCAGTAATTTGTTCATTTTCTTTTAAAACAATATAAGCTTTTACGGTTTCTCCACGATAAGCATCTGGAACACCTACAGCTACACATTCTTGAATAGACGGATGTTCATACAATACTTCTTCGATTTCACGAGGATAAATATTGTATCCTCCCGCTATAATCATATCTTTCTTACGATCAACTACATAGAAATAACCTTTATCATCCATATACCCTAAGTCACCAGTCAATAACCAACCATCTCGCATTGTATGTGCAGTGTCTTCCGGACGATTCCAATAACCTTTCATAATTTGCGGACCACGAACACAAATCTCGCCAATTTCACCTACTGGCATTGGCTCTGTAGAATCTACTTGGAAAATAGCTGCATCAGTATCTGGCCATGGAACTCCAACTGATCCTTTAATTCGGTCATTCGCCCAAACAAAGTTAGCATGCGTAACAGGTGAAGACTCAGTTAATCCATAGCCTTCTACTAATTTACCACCTGTAACTTGTTCAAACTTTTCCTGAACTTCAACTGGTAATGGAGCGGAACCGCTTAAACAAGCTACAATTGATGATAAATCATACTTCGCAATATCTGGGTGATTCAATAATCCAATATAAATGGTTGGAGCACCTGGGAACAAAGTTGGTTTTTGTTTATCAATCGTTTTCAAAGCTGTTTCAACATCAAACTTAGGTAATAATACCATGCGGTTTCCAAGCATGACAGATAAAATTAACACGGTCGTCATACCGTAAACATGGAAGAATGGTAAAATCCCTAAAATTGTCCCCTCACCTTTTTTACTCTTATATAGCCAAGAATCACACATCGTTGCATTTGAAATTAAATTTTTATGTGACAACATGACACCTTTAGGGAATCCAGTGGTCCCCCCCGTATATTGTAAAATCGCCACATCTTCTTCGAAATCAAAAGGCACCTCAATTTTTTCAACTTTCCCTACCTTCATAACTTCTGGGAATAAGTGATTCATTCCACGATGTTCGACTTTAACCGTAAATCCATATTGTTTCTTTTGAACAAATGGATAAATTTTGTTTTTCGGGAACGGTAAGTAATCTTTAATGCCTGTAATAATAATGTTTTCTAACTCTGTTTCTTTTATTACCTTTGTTATTCGAGGGTACAAGATATCGAGTGATAAAATAGCTTTTGCACCAGAGTCTTTCATTTGGTAAGCAATTTCACGTTCCGTATACAGCGGGTTGGTTTGAACCACAATTGCCCCTGCATACAAAATCCCATAATAGCCTATTGCATTTTGAGGGCAGTTCGGCAACATAATCGCAACACGATCACCTTTTTGGATTCCTAGATTTTGTAAATAGCTAGCAAACTTTAGAGAAGATTCATAGAGTTCTCGATATGTGACATCCTTCCCAAGAAAATGAATGGCCACTTTTTCCGGATAATTTTGAAAAGCGCGTGTCAAATATTCCTGAACTGGAATTGCTTCATATGACAGTGTATGCGGAATTTCTGGTGGATATTGCGCCAACCATGGTTTTGTAGTCATTTTATGTTTCCCCCTTTTTATAATCGTTTGAATATTCCTATTCTTTATTATAGGGAATCATGTATCCGCTTTCAATTTTTATTAAAAAAAGCATGGGACATTTTACACACCCCATGCGACTTTAGTCATTTTCCATATAAAAAGATGATGCCTACAATGAAAAAACCGATACAAACCACAAGTAATACTTTTGCTAATTTTTCCACTACTACCACTCCTATGAAATACTTGCACCGATAACAAATGACAATCCAACAGAAATGGATAGAGAAATGAATCCGACAGAGCGATTATCATTTTCAATCTCACGATCAATATTGAATTTTGGTGTTAAAAATTCAAATAAGAAATACGCAACGATGAGTAAAGCGAAACCGTATAAACCCCACCCTATCATTTCAGAGAGTGAATTATGATTTTCGATGGAATAGCGAAAAATATTCGCTACACCGAAAATTTTACCACCAGTAGCCATTGCTACTGCAACATTTCCTTTTTGAATCTCTTGCCAGTTATTATACTTCGTAACGATTTCAAACAATATCATTGTTAAAATCAAACATAATACGACGACACTAAAATACCCAGCTGTTTCTACTAAGGGATGCTGCCAAAAATTCAGACTTAACATATGTTTACTCCTTCAAGCGTTTCTAGTTTTTACGGATGAAACGCGATTTGGTTTCAAATACCTGAAAGCCAAATATATTACGCTGGAACTGAGCCGATTATTTTAATTCAACGATGGTAACACCGTGTCCGCCTTCTCCTGCTTCACCAAATCGATAATTTTTTACACGCGAATGATTTTTCAAGAATTGTTGAATACCTTGTCTCAGTGCACCTGTTCCTTTGCCGTGAATAATCGATACTTGATGATAACTAGATAAAACGGCATCATCAATGTATTTCTCAGCTCTGAGAATGGCATCTTCAAATCGTTCTCCACGCAAATCCAGTTCTAATTTTACGTAAGTATCTCGACCTTTAACATGGGACATAGCAACTGTTTCTTTTTGTTTCTCTGGTTTGAGATACTCTAAGTCATTTTCCGCTACTTTCATTTTCAAAATCCCGATTTGAACGCTCCATTCGTTGTTTGAAACTTTATCAAGTAAGATTCCTTTTTGACCATAACTCAAGACTTTCACTTCATCACCCTTAGTTAGGGTCATTTGGCGTGCTTTGATTTGTTGTTGCTTCTTCAATACGGTATTTTCCGGTGTTGCTTTTTCTAAGCGTTTACGAACATCGATTAATTCGTGGTCTTTAATTACGTGTTGAGCATTTTTTTGCATCGCTCGAAGTTCTGCAATTATGCCTTCTGCTTCTCTTTTTGCTTCGTCCACAATTTTACGAGCTTTATCTTTAGCCTTTTGTTCGACCTTTTCTTTTTGATCTTCAAAGTGTTGTAATTGAGCAGACAAATCCGCTTTAATCTTCTCTGATTCAAGTCGTAATATACTCGATTGTTCCGCATCTTTTTCAGATTGTTTGCGACTGACTTCAAGCGAAGCAATCATTGATTCCACTTCGTGACGGTCTGTGCCTGTAAATGATTGAGCATGGGTAATAATATGTTTTGGCAATCCAAGTCGTTTTGAAATTTCAAAAGCATTACTACGTCCAGGGACACCAATTAATAATTTGTAGGTTGGACTTAATGTTTCAACATCGAACTCCACACTAGCATTCGCTACACCAGGTCGGTTATAGCCGTAAGCTTTTAATTCTGGATAGTGAGTCGTTGCCATGACAAGCGCACCTCGACCATGAACTTCATCCAACAATGAAATGGCAAGCGCTGCTCCTTCTTGGGGGTCTGTACCTGCTCCAAGTTCATCAAATAGCACAAGGCTGCGTTCATCGAACTTTGATAAAATATCAACAATATTGACCATATGAGACGAGAATGTACTTAAGCTTTGTTCAATAGATTGCTCATCTCCGATATCCGCGAAAATCTGATCAAATACCGCCACTTCAGAACCATCTAATACGGGAATAGGAATACCAGCTTGCGCCATTAATGTGCATAATCCAACCGTTTTAAGCGTAACTGTTTTACCGCCTGTATTTGGTCCTGTAATGACGATTGCTGTAATATCATCACCAAATTCAATGGTATTCGCAACTGCCTCTTCAATATTCAATAATGGATGGCGGGCTTTCACTAAACGTATGATACTTTTATCGTTGACTGTTGGTTTCGTACATTTATGTTCTTGACCATATTTTGCTTTGGCTAAAATAACATCTATTTCACCTAATATTTGAACGAGACCAAATAAATCATGTGCTACAGCTTGTACTTCCAGTGATAAGGCCAATAATATACGCTCGATCTCTTCTTGTTCTTTCATTTTGAGTCGTCGAATTTCATTGTTCGCTTGCACGACTGCGTCGGGTTCGATAAATAACGTTTGTCCAGAAGAGGACTGATCATGTACGATTCCGCCATAGTTTCCACGGTACTCTTGTTTTACTGGAATAACGAATCGATCATTTCGTATCGTAATAATGGAATCGGATAACATTTTCGATGCATTTTTCCCACGTGTATAGCTTTCTAATTTTTCACGTACACGGCTTTCTTGAGACCGTAATTGCTGACGAATCGTTCGTAGTTGGGTACTTGCACTATCTAAAACTGCACCATTATCATCAATACACGCAATGATTTCATGTTCAAGAGCCGTTAAGATGGGGAGTGCTTGTTTTCGTTCAATAAAGTAAGGGATTTTTATATCTTCCGATACTTCTACTGCTTCGAGAAATTGACGTAATATGCGACTAGCACGAATGGTACTCGCTATTTCCATTAGTTCAGTCGGACTTAACATCCCGCCTATTTGTGCGCGTTTTGCATGTCCTCGCACATCAAATATGCCGCCCATTGGCACATTGCCACGTACGCGTAAGAGATCTAGACCTTCATCCATTTCATCTAACAACCGCTTAACTTCCTCTAATACGATGGAAGGTTCAAGTAAATCTAATTGGGCTCGACCAAGTGAGGATGTACAAAAATTCGCAACTTGTTCTCTCACTTTATCAAATTCGAGTGTTTTCAATGCTCGTTTCGTTATCATTCAAAACACCTCCTTAATTTCTTTAGTGAATTTTAATCGTTTAAATACTTCTTCAATTTATCGTAAGACCATGTATTTACAATCAAGTCTTTTTTTAACCATGCTTTTTGTGCATATTTCACGCCGATATCCATAAATCTTAACTGGTCTATAGCATGCGCATCTGTATTGATAGCAATCGGTACTTGTAAGTTTTGAGCTTCAATTAAATATTCAGTAGCTAAATCTAGTCGATGCGGGTTGGCATTTAATTCTAAAATTTTGCCATATTCAGCAGCCCATTTGATTAATTGTGAAACGTCTGGATTATAGCCGTTACGTTTTCCAATTATACGTCCGGTTGGATGGGCAATCATATCGACATGTTTGTTTTTCATAGCCGTAAATAATCGTTCCATAATTTTTTCTTGTGGTTGGCTAAAACTTGAATGAATCGATGCAATAACAAAATCAAGTTCAGCAAGAAGGTCATCATCAAAATCTAGTGAGCCATCCGGTAATATATCCATTTCGGTACCCGCCAAAATGTGAATCGATGGATACTCCTTTTGAATTTTGCGAATTTCATTAATTTGTTCGCGTAAACGTTCTGCAGATAAACCATTTGCTACGCGCAAATAATGTGAGTGATCTGTAATGGCCATATGAGTGTACCCTTTTGCCAAACATGCTTCAACCATTTCACGCAAGGTATGAGCACCGTCTGAATGGGTGGTATGCATATGTAAATCGGCTTTTATAGATTCCCTATTGATAAGATCTTTTAATTCATCTTGACGGTTAAATTCTTTGGAATCTTCACGCACAGCGGGTGGAAAATAAGGAAGTCCAAAATGCGCGAAGAAATCATGTTCCGTCTCAAATGTTTGATTTGAGCCATCTTCTTGCTCCACTCCATACTCACTGATTTTCTTTCCTTCAGCTTTAGCTATCTGACGGAGCTTGACGTTATGATCTTTTGATCCAGTGAAATGATGAAGAGCTGTTACGTAAGCTGCAGGTTCAACTAGTCGAAAATCGACATCAATCATTTCTTCAAGATCAATCGTAACTGAAACTTTTGTGTCGCCAGCTGCAATAATTTCAGTAACGGGCAACTCTTTTAATAGAGCTTCTCTTACTGTAACAATATCTGTGGTTGCGATGATGAAATCAAGGTCTTTACTTGTTTCCTTCACTCGGCGAAAACTACCTGCCACTGAAAACTTGTCAATATGTGTGATTTTATTTAAGATAGCTTCGATAAATAACACTGCCGTCTCTAAGCGCCAAATAGGTAATCTATCTGGTCTTGATTCAAACTGGTCCAATTCTTTCAAGATTTTCACTTGTGTTTTTTCACCAAAACCTGCTAGTGACTGAATTTCCCCATCAACACAAGCTTGTTTTAAAGACTCTACTGAATCGACTCCGAGTTCTTGATATAACTTCGCTATTTTCTTTCCACCAAGACCTGGAAGTTTTAATAGTGGTAACAGTCCACTTGGCACAGATGCTTCTAATGCCTGTAATTCTGAAGACTTTCCCGTTTCTTTCAATTCATCAATAACAGCAGCAGTACCTTTTCCAATGCCTTTTAATTTCGTAACATCGTCGATTTCAGAAAAGCTTCTTGCATCAAGTTCGAGTGCTTGTGCCGCTTTACGGAAAGCAGAAACTTTAAATGGGTTTTCTCCTTTTAATTCCATATATAAAGCAATTTTCTCTAAAGTTCGGATAACCACTTTTTTATTCATATCTATTCCTCCAGTCTTTAAAACCCTGTTCAAAAAGGAGCATTAAAAGAGCCGAGTAGGTCGAGGCGGCGTAGCCTTCGAGCACCGCAGCGTATGGTTTTGATACGTGAGGAGCGGAGAAGCAAGCCAACGATTAAGGTATACAGCCTAAATTCGCCACTTTCCGTGGCAACGGCTGCATGACCTGCCTTCTGCAGGCCTCAGCTATTTTAAGCGGACTTTTTGAACATCCTCTTTAAAAAAACTCCTCTCGGGATGAGAGAAGTCATCATTCAGTATAGATGTACCACCAATTTTTAACCGTCTCTGATATAAAAGGAGTTTTTGTAAGCATAGACTCAGCTAAATTAGAGTTTTCGATTAAGCTCTGGAAAGGTTCGATTGGCAATAACGCCACTACATAAATTAATATGAATAAGAAAACATAAAATTCAATGAATCCTAAAATAGCTCCAGTGATTTTACTGATAAACCCTAAAATTGGCAAGTATGATAGGAAGTCGAACATGGATGCTACTAGTTGTAACGCGAATTTCACAACAAAAAAGATAAGTGCAAACGCGATTAATTGATAAAATGTTTGATCCAAATCAAGTTTATCGATTGCGAATGTAAGCCTTGAACTCGAGTCTACTGTAGGATATGGAATCCATAACACAAATTTCTCTGCGAGTGGTTTATAATACGTGTAGGCGACTACAAGCGCAATGATAAAACCAGTCATATGTATCAACTGAACGATTAATCCTCGTTTAGCACCTACGAATAATCCTATAAATAATACAAGTAAAATAATAATATCTAACATTTATTCAGCCCTTTAACCTTTTGATTTCTTCTTCTAGTTGCTCGACTTGTTCTATTAATTTAACATTTTCGTGAACGGTATTGATCGCAGTAAGAACTGCTAGTTTTGCACTATCTAATGAGGGATTGTGCGAATTAATTTCTCGCATTTTATCATCAACCATTGAGGCTACTAGACGCATATGACCGCTCGTTTCGGAACCGAGCATTTTATACGTTTGCCCATAAATGTCTACTGAAACTCGTATTTTATGTTGCTCTGACAAAGGGTACCCTCCTCATCAAAATCCTACTATATATCATACCATGAAATAGATAGACTTGGGAATACACACCATTAGAAAGGAAAGTGATTATGTCAAACGAAGTACTATTACTAACAACTACTCAAATAAAAAACGTGATGTCTTATTATGCAACAAGCAAAATTGAGCGCAATGCTCCAGGAGTTATATTTGCAGCAAAACTATCAGATACTTCAATTACTGCTTATAAATCGGGAAAAGTTTTGTTTCAAGGTGGAGGCGCTACAAGAGAAGCGATGCGCTGGGGTACGACTCAAGAAAAAACAGCTAAAAAAATCAGTTCAGCAAAAGGCGATACATTGCCTGAAGGCTTTGCGTTGAAATCAGTGCTTGGTTCGGACGAAACTGGAACTGGTGACTTTTTTGGTCCCATGACCGTCGCAGCTTGTTATGTTCCTGCCGATAAAGTAGAGCTTATTCAATTTTTAGGTGTAAAGGACTCGAAAATGCTAACCGACGATTTGATGCGCAAAATTGCTCCTGATTTAAAAAAATCCTTAACCTATAGCATTTTAATTCTTGGCAATGAAAAATATAACACTGTGCAAGCAAAGGGTTGGTCACAAGGGAAAATAAAAGCCTTGTTGCATAATCAAGCATTGAAACATGTGCTCACTAAAATAGCTCCTGAAAAACCAGAGTTCATTTTAATCGACCAATTTGCCGAACGTGGTATTTACTACAACCATGTGAAAGCAGAAAAGGAAATCATTCGTGAAAATGTCTTGTTTTCAACTAAAGCTGAGCAACTTCATGTCTCGGTTGCTGCGGCTTCGATTTTAGCTCGCGTCGCATTTTTGGAAGAGATGGATAAGCTTAGCCTAAAAACAGGATTTACGATCCCAAAAGGAGCAAGCTCTAAAGTAGACGAAATTGCTGCGAAAATATTATTAGATAAAGGTGAAGAAGAGTTAAAATCCATAACGAAATGGCATTTTGCAAATAGCCAAAAAGCGATGGCTTTAGCCCAAAAGAAAAAAAGATAGCTGGTTGTATGGGGGGTATCAAGTTGTTTAAAAAACTTTTTATCATACTGATCCTTATTTCATTCATCACTTTTCTTCTTGTTGGAAAATATAATAAGTCCGATAATAACCACCTGATTAATCTCAAATAAATAAACAAAAAGAGCTATTTCTAATCACAATCACGTGAAAAGAATCAGCTCTTTTTTATCCTCGAAGTTTGACGTCACCCTATCAAAAACTTCCATATATATACTTTTACAACGTGAATGCTCATAATTACAACGAGACCATCCATTTTTACAACGTCAGCCTCAATAATTACAACGTGAACCCTGTTTATTACAACTGAGCCATCGCTCAATTTAGTCATTCTTCTTTATCATCATTAAAAAAGAAGAGATTGGACGTAAAAAGTGCCAGGCACTTTTTTCACGTCCACCTCTTCATTTTATTTTCTTTCAGTTATCCTCGAAGTTGTACGTTTCCTTGCTCTTCTAGTGCTTTTAACACTTTCGAATGAGCTTTCACGACTTCTTCATCAGTTAATGTACGTTCTGGATCTTCGTAAGTTAAAGAGAATGCGACCGATTTTTGACCTGGCTCCATTTTCTCACCTTCGTATAAATCAAAGACACGTACATCTTTCAATAACTTACCACCCGCACTGCGAATGATTTTTTCTAGTTCTCCAGCCGCTTTCGCTCGTTCCGCAACTAACGCAATATCGCGTGAGATAGATGGGAAACGTGGTACTGGTGTGTACAATAATGGTTCTAAAGTGAAAGTTAGTAATTTCGCCAAGTTCAGTTCCATCACATATGTTTCTTTTAAATCACGTTTCTTCTGTTCGGTTGGATGCAATTGCCCCACTATACCAATCATTTTGTCGGCTAATTTAATTGTAGCTGTTCTACCAGGATGTAAACCGTCCATTTGCGCTTGCTCAAATGACATATGTTTATCTAATCCTATTTTCGCAAACAAGCCTTCAATGATTCCTTTTAACACAAAGAAATCTACTGTTTTGCGTTCACCTTGCCAACTATGATCAAGCCATTTCCCTGTCATTACTGCAGCAACATGTTCTTCTTCATGAGGAAGTCCTTCTGAAGTTTCACCTAAGAATACTGAACCCGTTTCGAACATCGTTACAGCATCCGCTTTACGTGCAATGTTATATGTCGCAGCTTCAAGTAAATGTGGAATTAACGATTGACGTAATGTACTACGGTCTTCACTCATAGGCATTAATAATTGTGTCACCGGTGCAGCTTCTAGTGCAAAGCTCTGCGCAAGTTCTTTAGATGTTAATGAATACGTAATAGCTTGTTGCAATCCAGCACCTTCCAAGTAGTTTCGAACAATTCGTCGTTGTGCTTGGTAAGGAGTTAAGCCACCCGGAGTCGATTCCCCTTTAGGCAGTGTTATTGGAATTTCGTCATATCCATATATACGAGCAATTTCTTCTACAATGTCTTCTTCAATTTGAATATCTTGACGACGTGTAGGTGCTTTAATGTAAAGCAAACCATTTGCTGCTTCGAATTCGAATTTCAAACGACTTAATATAGACGTCATATCTTCTAAGGAAATTTTCATGCCTAAACGATTATTAATGAAATCTGGAGATACAACCACTTCTTTTTGTGATTTATCCAGTTCGTCTACTACTACACTTCCTTGTAGGATTTCTCCTCCAGCAAGTTCAGCAATTAGTTGAGCAGCACGTTCTGCAGCTGCTTCCACACGGTTTGGATCCACGCCTTTTTCAAAACGCGAACTCGCATCACTGCGTAAATTGTGATCTTTAGACGTTTGGCGAACAGAAGCGGGCTTGAAGTATGCTGACTCAATAACGATAGTTGTCGTGCCTTCATGAACTTCAGAATTTGCTCCACCCATCACTCCAGCAATCGCAACCGCTTCTTGACCATTAGTAATGACTAATTGATGTGATGCTAATTCACGTTCTTGCGTATCTAATGTAGTAATTTTCTCACCTTGACGAGCAGCTCGCACAACGATTTCTCCTGTTTGCAAACGATCATAATCAAAGGCATGAAGCGGTTGACCATATTCCATTAATACATAGTTCGTTACATCCACTACATTATTATGAGGACGTACTCCAGCAGCCATTAAACGTTGCTGTAACCATAATGGAGATTCACCAATTTTTACATTTTTCACGACTTTAGCGATATATAGTGGGTTTGCATCCATGTCTTCCACACGAAGTTTCAAGACATTTTCAGCAGATTCTGATGATGTTGAATACGTAATTTCAGGATACTTCATATCTTCCGAAAGAATTGCACCTACTTCATATGCTACGCCTAACATACTCATCGCATCTGCTCTATTAGGTGTTAAACCAAGTTCGAGCACTGTGTCATGTAAACCAAGAACTTCAAGTGCATCAGCACCCGCTTGTGTATCCACTGGTAATACGTAAATTCCTTCTGCATAAGCTTTAGGTACAAGTTTCCCTTCAATTGCTAGTTCTTGAAGTGAACAGATCATACCGTTTGATTCTTCTCCGCGAAGCTTCGCTTTTTTAATTTTCATTCCACCAGGTAAAACAGCACCTGGACGGGCAACGATCACTTTTTGACCTTTTGCAATGTTTGGAGCACCACAAATAATTTGAGTTACTTCTTCCCCAACATCGACTTGGCAAATAGATAACTTGTCTGCTTCAGGATGTTTTTCGCATTCTAAAACATGACCCACTACAACATTTGTCATTCCATGTGAACGATCGATAACTGCGTCCACTTCAATCCCAGAACGAGTAATTTTTTCAGCGAGTTCCGCAGGATCTAACCCTTTTGTATCTATATAATCAGCTAACCATTTAGTTGAAACTAACATGTGATCTCCTCCTTACACTTCAGTCCGGTGAAATTGCGAAACGAATCGCACGTCATTCGTATAGAAATGACGAATGTCTTCCACTCCGTATTTCAACATCGCAATGCGCTCTGGTCCCATACCGAATGCAAATCCAGACAGACGTTTTGAATCGTACCCTGCCATTTCTAAGACATTTGGATGCACCATACCGGCACCTAAAATTTCAAGCCAACCTGTTTTTTTACAAACGTTACAGCCGCTACCGCCACATTTGAAACATGAAATATCCATTTCAACAGAAGGCTCTGTGAATGGGAAGAAACTTGGACGCAAACGTATTTCACGATCATCGCCAAACATTTTCTTCGCAAATACAGACAATGTTCCTTTTAAGTCACTCATATTAATGTTCTCGCCAATTACTAGACCTTCGATTTGAGTGAATTGGTGTGAATGTGTCGCATCATCGCTATCACGTCGATACACTTTACCTGGACAAATAATCTTGATTGGCTCTCCACCTTTTGCTTCCATTGTGCGAGCTTGAACTGGAGATGTGTGTGTACGAAGTAAAATATCTTCAGAAATATAGAATGAATCTTGCATATCTCTTGCTGGATGACCTTTCGGCAAGTTCAATGCTTCAAAGTTATAGTAATCTTTTTCAACTTCAGGACCTTCAGCAATTTCGTATCCCATGCTGATAAACAAGTCTTCAATTTCTTCTACCACACGTGTTAATGGATGGTGATTTCCAGTTTTTGCTGGACGACCTGGTAATGTTACATCGATTGATTCATTTTCAAGTTGTTGTTGAATTGCCGCGTCTTCTAGTAAAACTAAACGCTCATCCAAAACTGACGTTACTTCTTCACGAACTACGTTTACAAGTGCACCCATTTTAGGACGTTCTTCAGCAGGTAGTTTACCCATTCCTTTTAACAGATCCGTAATCGGTCCTTTTTTACCTAAATAGGCAACTCGAACATCTTGTAGTTCTTTCACGTTTGAAGCGGCTTCTATTTTGCCGATTGCTTCTTGTTTTAATTGTTGTAATTGTTCTTGCATGTGTATATCCTCCCTCTAAAAAAATAAAAAACCCCGCCCCTGAAAAAGGGACGAGGAACTATTTCGCGGTACCACCCTGATTACTACGCTGACTTTCCAGACGTAATCACTTCATTGAATTAACGGCTCTTCACCGGCACATCTTTACAGCAATCGCTGGTCCTGATGGCAACTAACGGGGTGAACTTCGATGAATCTTCTATATTTGCACTTTCAGTCTGGGTGCAAACTTCCTAGATAAAAGGGTTTCATGTACTCTTCCCGGTCACAGTTTTTAACGTATCAAATTACTATCTAGTATACGCGGAATTCAAATTTTCATCAAGATTCATTTTCTATAGGGATTAATGTATACAGAAGAATCCCAGTAGCGACTGCTACATTTAAAGATTCGGCTTGTCCGTGTAATGGGATTTTCAAATTCATATCAGTTTGAACGAGAAGTTCTGGTGACAATCCACTTCCTTCATTACCCATAATTAAAGCAAATTGCGACTGTGGCTCCACATGCTTATATGTAACCGCATCGTCTAATGAAGTACCATAGACAGGTATTCCTTTCCCTCTGAACGTTTGTAGCCATTCCGATAAATCACCTTTTACGATTGGGATATGAAAATGAGACCCTTGACCAGAACGCACTGTTTTCGGATTATAAGCATCTGCTGAACCTTTCCCTAAAATAACTGCATCAAGTCCAGCCGCATCCGCAGTACGAATCATGGTTCCGACATTGCCTGGATCTTGGACTGCATCTATCATCAAGACATTCGTCCAATTTTGCTGCTCATTTTGAGTAGATTTAGGTTGAATACAATGTGCATAAATGCCTTGTGAATATTCAGTTTCAGCAATTTCTTTTGCAATTTCCATCGTTACTTCTACCATACTAACATCTTCAAGATTCCAGTCTGAAGGAATCTTCATCCCTTCTCTAACAATAAGTGTCAGAACCCAAGAAGGATCTTTCAAAGCTTCTTCTACTAAATGGAAACCTTCTACTAAAAATTCTCCTGATTTGTCTCGGTCTTTTCGAACAGTAACAAGTTTTTTCCAATGTTTCACTTGAGCGTTTTGTGAGGATTCAATGCGTTTCATTTGTATTTGTACCACCTTTTTCTTTAAGTGTAACAAATTCATGTATAAGTGGCGAGGACAGCGGACAAAATGAGAGGTGTGAGGAGGCGAGATTATGAACTTTCAAATTCGAGATGCTATTACGGCCAACATGATTGGTAACGATGCTTCACAAATTCGTGACGTAGTAGAGGATGCAATTAAACGTGGAGAAGAACACTTACTCCCAGGACTTGGTGTGTTTTTTGAAAAATGGTGGCAGACCGCTCCAGAACCTGAAAAAGAATCAGTACTAAAACACTTAGAACAGTCATTTCAAGGATAAAAAAAGTCTCCGTATCATTCGGAGACTTTTTCCTTTTATATATCTTGCAAAAAGAAATCAAACCCAAGAGCCGTTAAAACACCGAACACTAAAGTCCATAAAGCGATACTAATGGTTAACCAAATTGTTGTCCATTTTTTTTTAGCCCCTAAAGTCATGCCAATAAATGCCGCAATATGGGTGCCGATTAAGATTGGTCCGAGCAAAGCAAGTCCCGGTAAACCATATTTACTCCAAATTTTCTTCGCACGTTCAGAACGTTTAGATGCCGACTTTCTTTTTACTTCTCGACGTTTCAGCCACCACACTTTAAATTTATCAAACCCAATGATAAGAAGTAGAACGGTCAATAAATTTCCTGTGAACGCCATAACCATCACCCAAAATGGGGATAATCCCGCAACAATCCCTATAGGTATGACCGCTAGTTCAAGCCAAGGAATGGCAGACCCTAAAAAAATTAAAAAGTATTCCCACATCACTCTTCTTCCTCCCCTAGATGTTTCCTTATTTCTAAGTAGTAAATTAAGTACTGCATTAAGGCTAGAAACAGAATTCCTAAAATCATCCAAAATCTAGGTAAGTCAAAAACCATGTACATCACTGCGAGTAATGGGAGAGCCCACACGAAAAATGTATACACTTTTTGCGCTGCTCTTCTTGTGATGTGCGTCATACCCTCATCTTGTTCTAAATATTCTAAAGGTCTAATTTGCCACATCGATATTTTTTGATCTGGGTTTTGTTTATTATGGTTAGAGATTTTTCTTGTGAATATAAGGATTGAAATAAATGAAATGAAAAGTGCTCCAAATAAGAAAATTGACTCTATCGGATTAAACTCTAAAGAATAACTAAATCCTTGTGAATTTTGGTTGAGCTCTGTTGAGACTCCAGTGATACTAAATGCCATAAAACCAAACAATACGATAAACGCCATTTGCCATAATGGGTATTGCACTCGAAAATCTTTCTTCATATTGATTTCTCCCCCTCTAGCCAAAATAATTCATCCACTGTTATTTCAAACTCTCTTGCAATTTTCAAAGACAAAGTAATCGATGGAGAAAATTCGCCTTTTTCGATAAAACCAATAGTTTGCCTTGTTACCCCAACTCGTTCAGCTAACTGACCTTGCGAAAATCCAAATCGTGCACGTAGTTCTTTTACTCGATTTTGGAGCATTTCACTCTTCACTCCTTCATGTTAAGTATTATATTCTTATTGTATACTATTATTAACATAATGTGAATAATACTATACATTTTAATGGAAAATTTTTTCAAAAAAGCGAGGCCACTGAAAAACTTGCTTTAAAAAACTCTTAAGTAGGTCAGATTAGAAAAAAAGGCGAGATTTCGTTCGATTTGAACGAAATCTCGCCTTTTTCTTGTGTATTTTTATTTTGATTCCTTTATAAATGTCATAAATCTTTTGAGATTCACTGCAAATATGGCCATGGCTCCTTGCATTTGCATACCAAATAGCCCCCCGTATGAGGCAACATCATATCCGTGTCTGTGTTTCAATTCACTGACCTTTGTTTCAATTTATTATACAAAAGAATAGCCACCCTTTCTCGATAAATCGAGAAAGGGTGGCTTAGTTAATATAAGAGTACTTTTTCAGAGACCTCAAAAAACAGACCAGTCTAACTTGAAAAGAATCTGTATTGAAACACTTGGAACAATCCTTCCAAGCATAAGAATAGAGGCTGACCAAAAAGTTCTAGAAAATTAACTGAGGGTTGCCTCTTTTTCGTGCTGAAAAAATCTCTTGAGAATTCATATTAATACAATCTTAATACACAAGGTTTTGTGAAAATATATGGCTTTGTTTTTATTACAAGCTCATAAAGTCGTTGCGCTGAAGTCAATCAATAATGTTTTTCCATTCGTTATAAAGGGTTGGACTAAGATTCTTTACATGTAGCATGAACTCTTCTAAATAACCTTTCTTTTCTATTCCTTCTAAAAATTTAGTAGGGTTGGATCTAACCGAGCCGAATGCCCTCTTAAGGTCGATCACTCTTATTTCCATATCTTCATTAAATAAAATATGACGAACCTCTGTATCGCATCTCTCAAATCCTACTTTTTTCAATTCATCCAGCATAGCAAGAATTTTTTCCACTATTGGTTCAGGCAATTGCTTCTCTTTTTTTAAATACTGTGGGAGAGAAAGTCCTTTTACATACTCCATGATTATATAGTTTGTTCCATCCTCATAAAGTCGGGGAATAACTGGGGAAGATTGTCCCACTTGCAGTGCCTTAAGTTCCAATGCTTTTGTTTGTACCTTTTCAAAAATTTTAATGCAACGCTCAGATGTCAATTGAAAGACCGATCCATCTGCTCCCTTCCCAATCAACTTGTATTCTTTTAAATCTTTAATACTGATAGTCCCTTTAGCTATTATTGCATTATATTCATTCAATACGATAACACTCCCCTTATTTGCGCTTTTTTCATTTTCGATGTTTTCCCTAAAATATCTCTATTTACTTTCTTTAATTGTTTTATCATAATTAAAAAATTACACTTAACCCGTTAAGCAATTCATGAGATGGTTACCAATGGACTTGAGGAAGAACAGCATCTTTTTTTTTGCAAAAAAATGATCAATGATGACTGTCTCATGTCCGCATTAGATGTATAACTCATGCATGGTAACGAATAAATCTGGCTCTCCAGTAACAAGTATTTTGATGGTAACTTACCACCCTTTTGAATTCTTATTTAAAATCTCCTCTTACACTTGATTTCTATTCTTTTCGGATGTATTAATATAATCCGAGTTCTATCCCCCAAGTCATAGTTTTCTCCAAATATCTTTCTAGAAGTATACTTTTTTCTCCCCTTAACACTCTGCGCAAGTGATTAAGCAGCCTTTTCTCTAAGGTTCTCTGTAAATAAGTCATTTTCAAAAGCTGTAGTGTATCCGTCTGAAATGTAATACCATGCTTTTTCATTTCCTGGGTATATAAATGTGTACAATGCTTTCGTATGTCCTCTGCATCTTTTTGCCAATCTTTGCGAAAATCGATTAATATTTCTACAAGGACTACAAGATCAAACCATCCAGGAGCATATTTTGCAGACTCCCAATCAACAAATCGAATCCTCCAGTCTTGATTCTCACTTGCATTTTGACAACTAATATTATGAAAATGGAGATCTCCGTGTATGAGGCTCTGCCCGCTTTCCAACATTTCAGGGAAGAATATGGGGCCTTTTTGTAAAATATGTTGAATGACTTTATAGCTAGGTTCCACCAATCCCCTTAAACTAGGGTCCTTCATTGCCAGATCGAGGTATTCCTTTGTTTTTTCAATATGGCTACTTCTTTCTAAAGCCATCGACCTTGAATCATAATAGGGGAGCCAAGCATCGAAAATGTCACCATGCTGCATTATGCGATTATCGAATGTTGTAGCATGAAATTTCGCCAAGGTTGGAATGATGTTATCAAAGTGTTTTGGGGCAAGTTTAATTTGTCCGCGTAATGGTTTTACATACTCAATAAACATCCAGATTTCTACGGCGTTTACATTCGGCTCAATCCAATATACTTGCGGCATAAATTCAAACAAAGCTTTATTGGCTTTTTGATACATATTCATTTCCACTGTATGATTTTCTTTCAATGGTGGTTTGTAAATTTTTAGTACAATCGGAATGGATTCCATTCCATCAGTGACCACCAATTTCCATATACTTGTTTTTTCACGTGAATTTTTGAGGCACTCTACTTGCGTTTCTACTAATTCAACGTTTTTACCGAGTACCTTTTTCAACTCATCATTCCAACTAAAATGCCTCCATTGTCGTATAATCTCGTCTTTACTGCTCAAAGGAAAGTTCACTCCTTTTCAAATAGATTTTTAACGTCTTACCCATAAATTCCGTAGGTGGGAAACAAAACTTCGTATAAACGGAAGTGGATCATCCCAAGAAAAAAGAGCTTCTACTTTTTTTCCTGATAGGCCCTTGATCCATTTGCCGATTGTCATCTCTCCATTTCTTCGTTTTTGAAGAAATGAAATAAAATCACGGACGAGATAAACCCATTTGATTCCTTCTCGTTGACTTGTGACTGGTAAAGGATTTTGACCAGTTAGTGACAAATAGTACAAGTAGGCTAAATCAACACCGCATGCGATTGATAACCTTTGCGTCAGTCCAATTCTTGAGTTAATTTCAATAAACTTTAACTGTCCATCCCTTTGATCCCGTTTGAATTCTGTAATAGCTAACCCTTTAAAGTGTAGTTCTGAGAGGAAAGATACAGCCTTTTGGATCACTTCTTCATCTCTTATACTTAGGACCATAGCAGAGGAGCCAAAGTCAGGGGGAAATTGATGGATTTTTTGGTTCATATATATCCCAATCAAATTCATCTGTTCATCAAAAAACGTTTTGACCGAATAAATGCATGTCTCGTCTCCGGGAATGATTTCTTGTAGCATCAGTTCGCCGTATGGCAGATAAAAGAGGTACTTTTCCCGCAATTGGGATGCTTCCTCTACCAAGATCGCTTTTTTATACAGCCGGTGACTGATCCGTTTACGGAAGTCGGAAGAATAGACAGGTTTTAAAATACAGGGGAAGGTAACTTCATTGATGATTTGTTCAAGCTGCTGCGCATCGTGTATAGCGAAGATTTTGGGACATGGTACGTTATGTTTAACCGCCAATTCATATGTTAATTTTTTATCTAATACTGCTTCAACTAGTGAGTGTTCTGGTAATAAGAACTGATAATATCGATATAATATGGTTCTATGTTTGGATATAAAATGAACAAAGTCATCAGACCCTGCATAGAGTACCGGTTTCTCGCCAAACTTTTTCCCCAAATCGGTAAGAAAATGAAACAATTCCTTTTCTTCAGAAACGGGATTAGGACAAATACCACAAGTGGCATGGCGGGTTTTACCGATTTCATATTTCCCTTTTATATCGTATGCATAAACGGTAATTCCTTTTTTTCTCAAACTTCGAACGATACCGATCCCTGTTGCACTTAAATCAAGGACAACAGCTGGAATTTCATGTTGCATCTATTCCTCCTCCTTGGTATTAAGGGATTGATATATTTCTTCTATTTTCTTTATCATGCTCGTACTGGTCAAATGCATTTCCGCGAAAGTCCCTGCATTTTTGGCCAAGGCTTCTCTTAATGCCGAATCGCTTAGTAGAAGTGATAATTTTTCTGCTAGCTGTTGCGAGTTCCCTGGTTCAGCAATTAAGCCTGAATGGTAATCCTGAATGATTTCTGGAATACCACCTTGATTCGTTGTAATAATAGCCTTGTTCGCAAACATCGCCTCGATGATCGCGATCGGTAACGTGTCGCTCGTGGTTGGCAGAACAAAAATATCAGACTGACTTAACAATTCAGATATATCGTTTCTTACCCCTAAAAAAGAGACGTTGCTTAATTGTAACGCTTGAACTTGATCCTCAAGCTCTTCTCTCATCTCTCCATCACCAACAATCCAAACATCAACATTATTTAATTTACTTTTTATTAAAGCAAGAGCTTCTAACAAGTATTTGTGACCTTTACGAGGGCGAAGACGTGAAATACACGTAATGACAGTTTTATTTTCTGTCGTTGTTAATGTTCTTTGTTTGTTTATCGATTTAAAATCAATACCAGTATAAACAGTCGTCATTTTGTTATCCTTAGCTCCTAATTTTTTTAGCATGGGACGAAAGGCTTCACACAGGGTAATTATGTGATCTGAACTTTCAACGGCTTTTTGATCCAATGCTAAAAAGTAAGCCTCTTCTACAGATTCTTGTTCAATCAAATTAAAATCAAGTTTTCGTTGAGTCATAAACCCATGAGGAGTAAAGAGTAGCGGCTTTTGATAAGATTGGTTTATTCTACCTAATATATTGGCTGTAAATCGATCCTGTGCGTGGAAAATATCATATTTCTCTAAATTCATGTTCCTTAACTTCATTTCGTAATGAGATAGACGTTTGTTTTCCTTTACTATTTTGTCACTGTAATAACCATATCGATTAATATAAAATTGTTTAGTTTCCTTTACTATTTTCTTTTGATAATCCTTACCTATATCCTTTGGAAATAGGTTGGGAGCAATAATATCAACAATATGCCCCAACTCCTCCAATCCAACTTTTAGTGCAGTTATATAATTTTGAAGTCCCCCTACAGCAGGATAATTCCAATATGTCGTAATTAAAATCCGTAGATTTCTCCGTTCTGAGCTATCAATGGACTGTTTCTTGATATTGCACTTGTTCTTTTTCTCTTTCCTCTTTTTTTCTTTTGAGGATTGAGTCATACCATAGTATTGGTCTGTTGCAGAGACCAAATAAGGATATGGAACTGGCAAAGAGGAATGATCGTACTTATCTGTCATTTCCATACCCTCCTTATGATTTCAAAGGCTTCTGCGTATTCAACTCCAACGGTCATGCCGCGTACTTGGGCTAAATGCTCCACTCCTTTATATGATCGCGGATGAGGAAATGGTTTCATCTCTACATCATAGAACTGAAGTGACTCGAGTTTTATCTCGATTGTCTCTGTAATATCGACATAATAATTAGGTTTAAAGGCCTTATCATTCGTATGTTGGCTCCACTCACTGGAAGAAACTGTTTCGAAACAAAGGAGTTCAATTGGCTTTTTTCCTGGTAGCGGGCGGGCTGCAGTTAACACGGCTTGAAACAGAATTTGATGGTCCATGTTAATGTCGCCATAGTGATGGGTAAAAATCATATAAGGTTCATACTTTGCTATTAAAGCTTCAATCTCTTTATTGATAACATGTAATGGAAATGTCTCCAATAATAGATTCGGGTATTCCAAAAAAATAACTTCTTCTATACCTAAGTGTTTATTTGCCATTAAGATGGCCTGCTTCATGTGTCCCTCCTCTTCCTTCCGTCCTTTAGCGAAAATAACGGTGATAACTTTATTTCCATTATTAATTAATTTCTTTAACGTTCCACCGCTACCAAGGAGCTCATCGTCGGGATGTGCTGCAATTACTAACACATTTTTTTTCAAATTTTTCACCTCTTAACTTTTTAATAATTTACTAGACTCTTGTTATGTATATGAAGTTTAATGCTTTTAAGGATAGACAAAAGCGGAGAATGGTGAAAATGAAGAGGAATGAGTGAATAAAATAGAGTAAGAGATAATAAAAACGATATAAATTGGTTAGCCCAAGACAGAATACGGTTTTTTAGGATGCGGTCAGCGGGAAAGTCATAAAAGCATGATCCATGTGGGATTATGCTTTTTACTTTTGTACATACATAAAATTGTGAAAGTTCCGATCTTTGAAGGCAGAAGTAACAGTTAGCTTTACGCCAGCGTGTCTTCGACGAAGTGGAATATGCGAACGAGTGTTATAGCTTCAATTCACATAATTAAAAAGGTCAAGTGTGAGTTGTACACGTATGGAAAAGTATGATGAAGTTTTTTTGGAAGTGATTGTTATCATATGAGGGCTTGTCTTTCTCTATTGAATTCATGAATGGAAATAAAACAAAGCCATCAAACACAAAAAAAGTTCCTGAAAGGTTAATCAGGAACTTTCTCTGTTAGGCAAGGATAGAAGCAAGGATGGCTTTTTGTGCATGTAAGCGATTTTCAGCTTGTTGAAATACGGCTGAATGTTGGCCATCGATGATTGATGTTGCCACTTCCTCTTCACGATGCGCAGGTAGACAGTGTAGAAATAAATAGTTCGACTTTGCATGTTGAACGAGTTCTTCATTTATTTGATACCTTTCGAACGCTTGAAGTCTCGCAGCGGTTTCTTCTTCTTGACCCATGCTTGTCCACACATCTGTGTAAATGACATCAGCGTTTTTAACCGCTTCTATTGGATTGGTAGTCGTCATTATTGTCGATCCATTCGAAGCTGCTAGTTGTTGAGCTTTCGCTAAAATGTTGCTGTCTATTTCAAACCCTGTTGGTGAGGCGATAGATACGTCTACTCCGAGATGAGCACAGGCTATGATAAGAGAATGTGCTACATTGTTGCCATCGCCTACGTATGCTAACTTTTGACCTGGTAAATTGCCTTTGACTTCATGAATAGTTAATAAATCGGCTAATGCTTGGCATGGATGATAAAGATCTGTTAAACCATTGATAACGGGAATAGTTGCTGAATAAGCCAACTCTTCGACCATTTTGTGTGAATTAGCACGAATCATTATGCCATCTAAATAACCTGATAATACTTTTCCTGTATCTGAAATAGGTTCACCACGACCAATCTGCAAATCTCTTGCATGCATATACATTGCATGGCCGCCTAATTGATTCATCCCTACTTCAAATGAAATACGTGTACGAGTGGAATGTTTTTCGAAAATGAGACCAACCGTTTTACCTAAGAGCAATGGTGGATGCACGCCATTTTTGGCTAAACTCTTCAATTGAACTGCTAAATCTAGCAGACCTTTTACTTCTTCGGACGAATAATCAAACCAAGTTAATAAGTCTTTTCCTCTCACACTCTTAACTACTTCAAGATTCACGTATTCTAATAACTTCATAAATATTCACCCCTATTTATAATTATGTATTCCTTATTATAAATATGCATAGTTATAAATGCAAGTGAATTTTTATTAATTTAATTAATAAAGTAAAGCGTCCTATATTTGATAAGACGCTTTTTCTCTTTTTCTTGAAATAGTAATGATTACACCCTTCATAAAGCTATTAACGTAATTAGCCTCCATAACAATCATTCATTATATAAAGCTTTACTTCAACTGTATAAGTTACATCACAAATATCATTCATCGCCACTTCTATGTGTACCAGCATGAATCTTTACCAAATCCAACAATATCGTCTAACCTAATACAGTATTTTTGAAATTCTTCGAGTAAAATGTCACTTGAATTACTGAATACCTTTACTGGTTCGAATATTATATAATTTATCTTTGGAACCAATATTACACAATCCTTTTTCACATCTTGAATTGTTCCTTCAGTATACGTTGCATCGTTTGTAAAGATGACCACACGTCTACCGATGAAGTCATCTAACTTTTCGCGAATCCAACAATTGCAATCATTCTCTTTACATTTCTTTTCATGACAGTCATCTTTCCATTTCTCGTCGTGACATTTACATTTCTTTTCATGACAGTCATCTTTCCATTTCTCGTCGTGACATTTACATTTCTTTTCGTGACAGTCATCTTTCCATTTCTTTTCATGACAATCATCTTTCCATTTCACTTCATTACAGTTCCATTTCTTTTTATGAGAATCATCTTTCCATTTCTCGTCGTAACAATTCCATTTCTTTTTGCGGCAGTCATCTTTCCACTTCTCGTCGTGACAGTTCCATTTCTTTTTGTGGCAGTCGTCTTTCCATTCTGTTTTAATCTCTACTTCAGAACACTTGGAACATTTACATCCTTCTCTTTTTTCCCATTTTTTATCTGGACATTCTTTTTTACAACACTTGGAGCATTTACATCCTTCTCTTTTCCCACAATTTTTTGGGTAAAATCGCATTTTTGATTGCACCTCCTTTCGCTCGGATTTTAGTAAACTCAACTTTTTTGATCCACTCAATCCGTAATTTCCCTTATATCTATAGCATATTAAGTGATAGAAAAAGACTCTAGGCAGACTGAAGTTTAATAGCTTTTTTATACTATTAATTTTTTCCTTTATTTATAGAAGCATATTCTTCTTGCCAAGCTTTAAATTTGCATTTTTTAGGGAATTTCTTACCACTTCTTATTTGATAAATGTATTTTTGGGTCATTTTCTTAATTGTTTAAACTCGATGGATTTCCACTTCATGGATCCAGTCATAGTCATATCCATTATCAATAAAAAAAGCAGGCTTATTTGCCTGCATTCCCTGTTTCTTATTCACTTGATTTACCGAGTTTGCCCCACACACAGCACGAGAGATGTAACTGGAAAATTCAAATTCTAGAATAACCATACAATCATTTGCCCGCTTTTATTACTTAAGTTATTGTGAACCTTCTCCTCACCATATTGTTCAGCATATAGCTTATAGATTTCTTGAAAAAACATTTTTGCTCCTCTGGATGCTTTAAAACGATTTGTCTAAAGTCACAAGTAATTCATTGATCACGAAAGCATTTTCCCGGCTTTTCCTTGTGTTTTCTTTGGGTATCAATAATTTTCATCCACGGATGAGCATATGTATCATTATTTTTACAAACAACATTTATGTAACTTAATGAAATTCCAATTCTTTAATGGTATTTCAAAAGATACTTCATTTTTCCGCAAAATAGTAAACCCCTATCGTGGACTAGATAGGGGTTTATAAAGTGGGACTATAATTATAATTCCTCATTGCGAGGTGATATTTGTAGCATTTCTCGTTAATGTTTGCTTAGCATTTTTTAAAAAGATTTGCTTGTGGTAAACCTAGTGGGTTTTTAACAATCGCCTAAAGATTGAATTCGTACTTGTCGCGTTTGTAATACTTTTAGTTTAAGTTCAAGTACAATTTTTTCACGTAGAGTATCAAACGTGTTACCCGCATTTACAGCATGTGGAGAAAAATCAAGTTCAAAGAAATTTGCACTAATTAACTCACAATATGGTTGCTCATTATAAAAAACACTATTTTCAAAGAAGTATTTATCTTGGCGTGGCGAGTCACCGGTTTTCGGATCTAAAAATCGAGATCTACTTCCTGAAGATCCACCTAAAATTGGGTAAATAAGAAAATCGTTACCCTTAAGGTCTGCGAATCCAGAAAATGGAACAGTTGCAATTCGATCCCGAATTACTCCATTACAATCATCAGTAGAATATTCAATATCTTTGCGAATAAATCCTTCTACAAATAATTTAGCTCTTTTTACTGTAAAGACGCCTGGACATACTTCTTTCCCAAATTCACAAGGTACTAATTTACATTGTGTTAGAAATACATCTTTTGACACTCGTTTAATTTCAACTGCTGGTGGATTAAGCGGAATATTTGCTTCCACAACAATTGAAAGTGTGGTCTCAGCTAATACAGCTGGAACTTTAATAACCGGTTGAGTATCCTTGCGAAGGACGCAAGGTTTTGCTTTTTCATCATGTAAAGGTACTTGATTTATTCCCTCTACTGGACAAGGCATCATAATGGGATCCGAAGAATTTGTATTGTTATTTTGATTCATCCTTTTCACCTCCTATCATTCTTTAAAAATTTTTTCACATTACCTTCTGTAAATTGTCAATTTAAGTCGAACATTTAGATGGTTCATGAATACTCTAAAGGCATAGTTATAGTTACGCAGAATGAATTTCAAAAGAACCTTCTTCAACATGCCTTCACTACTTTGTAACCTATTGAGCAGCACTTTTAATTATCTATTGTTCGATTTAATATAATAATCTACATTTTCAATATATGTTTCAGATGACATTAGTGTATATGCATATATAATAGGTATTTCAATATTTTTTTGTTTTGATGCAGAAAGATTTCTTAAGAGATGTGGAATGTTAGGTCTTAATCAAATAAACGATCCAGTTATTTACCATCTAAATAAAACAGATTTAAGGTAAAGTACCTTAAATCTGCTATTTTTGGTTCAAAAGGTCCACACTACATTTTTTATTTATAAAATGAAGTTTTCAGTCAACAACCTTGCCTACAGACGCAGCTCTCACCTGTTTATTATCTAAAAATAAACATTAAAAGAGCTAATAAAAAACTACCCTTGAGTTCTGATTAGCTAGGGTGGATTAACGTCACATCCAGCAGATTACCTTTTTAGCAATCTCCAAATTAATAAACCCGTTGGCTTTGTTGCGCCAACGGGTTTTTTAGTCTACTGATTAATTTTCACAATCATCAAGGCGTTAATTAGCAGTCCTAAAAGTTGTTTTATTTCTCCAAAAGCACCTCATTACCTTCGATGGGATTGACGTGATGAAACATTTGATGCCTTCCTATAATGAATGTGCATTAGAAAAAATGCAAGTAGAGAAAGGTACCGTTGTAACGAACGATTTACAGTGCTTTGAGCGAGCGTGAAGGAGAGAATAATACGATGGAGCCATAACGCTTATAACGCTATCTGTTGGAGTGCTAAAGGGTGTGTCTGTAACTTGTTACATCTAAGTATTGATACACTTAATGGTTTTTTGATAGCAAAGAAACGCAACAAATTAGTAAAATCGAAAGATGGTTACCCTTATTTCTTATAGGTCTCAATTTCTGTGAAAACAGGATAGTCCAAGGAATGGTGTTAACATGCTAGTATACTTTATTATCGTAAAGATATGCTCACAAGACCGCGGGCAATCGTCCAAATCTGGCCAATGGCAGTCCGTTGAATCATAATAAAAACATCACACGTCCCACCCCTCCTTGAGGTGCCCCTATATATCATTTTGTCACATTGTAACTTTTTGTACTTGAAGCAATTGAACCATTAAATCTACAACAATTTTTTGATGGAGTGGATGAAATAAAGTTTTCAACTCCTTTGGCTTGGTTTTTTCATCTTCATTACGAACGGCAAAATATTCAATGTTTTGATAGATATATCCTTCTATAAATAGTTTTCCGTTTAATGCCTTAGATGCCTCATCAGCTGTCGAATGAGTGAAACCAGCAGGTACAAACTTGCAATTTGTCAATACCACTTCTTTAGAAATTTCTTTTACTTTATAGATTTTTTCTTCAAATAAAACATCTTTCTCCAAACAGATTTCAATGTTATATTCTCCTAATACTACTGGAACTCTGATATTTAAGGACTCATGAGAAGGACATGTTTTATTTTCCCTTGTTTTCTTAGAACGTGAATCATGAATCGGAAACACAGCTGATTGATAATAATCATTTTTCTTTTTCGTATTCGTCCGATAAACATGATCAGGGTCAGTTAAAAATATGATTTCATGTGATTTAAAGCCAATCAATAGACAATATGGTTGTTCATGATAATAAGTTATAGTATCAATTAGTTTTGTATCTAATTTTGGAATTTGTTTGTTGTTAGGGTCAAGAAATTTAAATGTATCTTGAATCGTACTGCCAAAGATAGGAAGATGAAGGAAATTATCAATTTCTGCAAAAGTAGAAATTGGGATTTTTATAGTCATTGAGCGTACTCCTGCATATCTGTGACACTCATTAGCATCATTTTTATTAAGTTTAATTACATTATCTTCAGAAGCATCCCTTCTAGCAATATCTTCCACTGGCAGATGTTTCTCAAGCCGAGATGCTATCTCGCTTTTAAAAGCAGCATCCAATTGGTGATCAGACTCAAACTCAGATGATGCCTCCTGTTCTGACATTTGTTTCATTTGGACATCAAAATTAGATGCTACCTCGAGTTTTAACACATCATTTATTTGGAGGTTATGCTCAGGGGAAGTAGCAGAAATTGTACTACTGAAAATTGGGGGATAAAGGAAATTATGAATTTTTTCGAAAGTTGAAAATGGAATTTTTATAGTCCTTGAACGTACTCCACCATGTTTATTAAGCTCATCAGCATAAGCGTTTTCATATCTATCATCATGTCCATCATATGTGATATCTGTGTGGTCTTCGCTGATACTGTTTGCTTCGAATAAAATATTCTTTCTAGAGAGATTACATTTTTTGCGGAATTTGGACCTTTTTTTCCTTTTGGATATTTCCCCCATATTTTCTTTTTCGACTGTGTCAACAGAGCATGACTTAATATCTGATTCGTAGATATCATTTCTGTATTCTCTACTTCTTCTACGAAGACGACATTTTTTTCGTAATTTGGGCCTTTTTTTCCTTTTATGAGTTTTACTTAAATCATTTATTTCGAATATGTCAAAAGAGCCTGGTTTAGTACTTGATTCGCAAATATCTTCTCTGTTTTCTGCACTCTCTTCAAGTATATGCGGAAAATCAGAAGTAACAGAAAACGTATATACGTCTTTTTCTTTATAATTCATTTTCTGCATATCTTTATAATTAATCCATGGAATTGTGTCTTTCTGGTTTTTATGTTGATAATCGGGAGCAACAGAAAATGTAAATACGTCTTTTTGTTTGAAATTTACTCCCTGCATATCTTCATAGTTGATCCGTGGTGTTGTCATTATACCCTCCTTACCTACACGAATTGTTCCTTTATTTTTATTTAATGAGTTTTCTCAGCTTTTGTTACTCCGACTTTCGACTGTTTTTTGAAAATAACCCATCAAAAGCTTCTTTTTCATGCACGAAGACGTTGATTTAACAATGTTTGTATTTCTGGAATTCAAATGTATTGCCCAAAAACAAACTTATATATTTTTTATTAAAGACGTCTAACCCGAAAAAGAGATGAAATATGTATTTGTTGAATCCAATCGATAAAAAGATTCTAGACAACTGATCCTAATGCAATAAAGAGCACTCACATTTCTAAAACCCGAATGGAAAAAATTGGCTGCCGTAATGGAAGAGCGATTAGTGATTCAAATTACTCTGTTTGAAGATGAAAAAGAATCACTGTGGCTACCGAACATGTCATGACTCAATCTTCTTATAAGCAAAAAGAGTTCTTGTGATTTTACACCTACTTAACAAGCTCTTGGCGGGAGCAGGGGTTGTTAAGTGTCTCATGACATTTGAAAAATCCTTCCAAGCCGCCTATATGTAAACTAAATGGAACATCTCTTCTTCACTCGTAATTCCAATAGATACTTCGTTTTTTCACAATATAGATAACCCCTATCGGCTAGATAGGGGTTTTTATTGAATGAAAATAATGATAATTAAAACGTATGAGAGGTATCACTAATATTTTGAAAAATACCCCCATTAGGGGATTGGGATATTAGGACTTACAATTGTGTTGTATGTGAAAAAGGTATATTCCAATGAATTGTATTAAATAAGCAAATAATTCATTTACTTTTCCTTTTTTAAAAGGAAAACAGATACAATTCAAAGCATTCACATTGATGTTTGCTTAGCGGTTTTTTAAAGATTTGCTGGAGGTAAACCTATGAGGATTTTAACAGTCGCCTAGAGAATCAACCCGAACTTGTTGTAATTGCAATAGTTTTAGAGTAAGGTCAAGTACAATTTTTTCGCGTAGAGTATCAAACGTGTTACCCGCACTTACAGCTTGTGGAGAAAAATCAAGTTCAAAGAAATTTGCACTAATTAACTCACAATATGGTTGCTCATTATAAAAAACACTATTTTCAAAGAAGTATTTATCTTGGCGTGGCGAGTCACCGGTTTTCGGATCAATAAATCGAGATCTACTTCCTGAAGATTCTCCTAAAATAGGATAAAGGAGAAAATCATCACCCTTGAGGTCTACAAAACCAGAGAATGGAACAGTAGCAATTCGATCACGAATTACTCCATTACAATCCGCTACAGCATATTCAATATCTTTGCGAATAAATCCTTCAATAAATAATTTGGCTCTTTTTACGGTAAAGACACCTGGGCATATTTCCTTACCAAAGTCACTAGGTACAAGTTCACATTGCGTTAAAAATACATCTTTTGATACTCTTTTAATTTCGACTGCTGGTGGATCAAGCGGAATATTTGCTTCTACCACGATTTGCATGGTGGTCTCTGCTAACACAGTTGGAACTTTAATAACTGGTTTAGAATCCTTGTGTAGGACACATGGTTTTACTTTTTCATCTTTTAAAGGTACATTTGTCGTTGCCTCTACCGGACAAGGAATAACAACTGGAGCATCCGTATATCTTGTTTTGTTATTTTGAGTCATCAAATTCGTCTCCTTTCATTCTTTCAATTTTTTTCATTACATTCTTCAAATTGTTAACTCAAATCGAACGGTTAATGGGAACACTCCTTTAGTTTATAAGCTTTAACTACTGTGTAACCTATTGAGCTCTTTTTAATATCTATTGTTTGACTTAATATAATAATCTACATTGTTAAAGTATGTTGCAAAAGGTATTCATGTATATGCGTATATAATAGGTATATTACTAATATTTGGTTCTGATGCAGAAAGCAATCTTAAGGGAAATTCTTAGGTCATATTAATAGGCGAAAGTTCCATTTTTTTGCTATGGATTATCTTCCTATCCTACTACTGCCTTTTGTGGTAACCTCCTATTTATTAATCCGTTGGCGTTATTGTGCCGATGATTCATTAATTTAGTCTCCCTGTATGTATATTAATTAGAATTACTCTTATTCACTCGTAGTACCCTAAGATACTTCATTTTTCCACAATATAGAAAACCCCTATCGGTTGGTTAGATAGGGGTTTATAGAGGACCATTCTTGTTGAAGTTAACTTAGCGTATTGTTTTTCCAATTAGCTAACAGTACTCTTATTAGGAATTTAAACTTTAGCCTAGTGTCCTAAAGAATCAACTTTCACTTGTCGTATTTGTAAAACTTTTAGAGTAAGGTCTACTACAATTTTTTCTTGTAGGCTTCTAAACGTTTCACCCGCACGAACTGGATGTGGAGAAAAATCGAGTTCAAAGAAATTAGCACTAATTAACTCGCAATATGGTTGCTCATTATAAAAAACGCTATTTTCAAAGAAGTATTTATCCTGGCGGGGAATATCACCATTTTTCGGATCAATAAATCGAGATCTACTGCTATCTGAGGATCCACCTAAAATTGGGAAAATCAGAAAATCATCACCCTTGAGGTCTGCGAAACCAGAAAATGGAACAGTAGCAATTCGATCACGAATAACTCCATTACAATCCGCAGTAGCATATTCAATATCTTTGCGAATAAATCCTTCAATAAATAATTTCGCTCTTGTTACTTTTCGGACACCTGGGCATTTATCATCGCTAAATTTTACAGGTACAAGTTTACATTGCGTTAGAAATACATCTTTTAACACTCTTTTAATTTCTACTGCTGGTGGATCAAGTGGAATATTTGCTTCTACCACGATTTGAATGGTGGTCTCTGCTAATACAACTGGAATTTTAATTATCGGCTTAGAATCTTTGTGAAGGACACAAGGTTTTGCTTTTTCATCTTTTAATGGTATTAGTGTCGTTGCCTCTACCGGACAAGGAATAATTGGACAATCCCCATTATCTGTACCATCTTGTTGACTCATAAAAATCTCCTCCATTTATTCTTTCTCATTACTTTTTTAAAATATGTTGTCTAAGACATAAATGTCTGAGCGTATATAATAGGCATATCAATATTTATTTTTTTAATACAGAAAACTTTTTCTATAAAAGTTGTTGTATTAGGTCTTTAACATGCATGGAGATCCGTGCAAAAATTATTTCAGGGGTATTGTTATTTGTGAATTTGCCATCGTCCTTAACCAGTTGGAGTACGATTCTGAGTATTAAAGAAAAAACAAATTAAAAAAAGCACCGCCAAAGCGATGCTTTACTGAAGCATTTATTCAAAAATAATTTGGTTAACCGTGTCTCGATCTAGTTTTTTGATCACTGCAACAATTAATTTCACAGCATTTTCGTAATCATCACGATGTAAAATTCCTGCATGAGAGTGAATATAGCGTGTGGCAATACCGATTGCTAAAGAAGGAACTCCATTCGCTGTTAAATGAATTGCACCAGCATCTGTTCCACCGCCAGGAATTGATTCAAACTGGAAAGGAATATCGTTTTCTTTTGCTGTGTCGACGACTAAATCACGAAGTCCTTTATGAGAAACCATAGATGCATCAAACAAAACGATTTGAGGACCCGCACCCATTTTACTTGTTGATTCCTTTGCCGTGATTCCTGGAGTATCTCCAGCAATACCGACATCAACTGCGAAACCGATGTCTGGTTTGATTTTTGTAGCAGCGGTACGTGCACCACGTAATCCAACTTCTTCTTGAGCTGCTCCAACACCATAAACGATATTTGGATGCTTCTCATCTTTTAACGCTTTTAATACATCAATTGCAATAGCACAGCCAATGCGGTTATCCCATGCTTTTGCAAGAAGTAATTTGTCATTGTTCATGACAGTAAATTCGAAATATGGAGTTACCATATCTCCTGGTGAAACGCCCCACTCCATTGCTTCTTCTTTTGTAGAAGCACCGATATCAATAAACATATCTTTAATGTCCACTGGCTTTTTACGCGCTTCTGGTGAAAGAATATGAGGTGGTTTAGACCCAATGACACCTATAATTGATTCACCCTTACGTGTAACGATGGTAACTCGTTGTGCTAGCATTACTTGTGACCACCAGCCTCCAACTGTTTGGAACTTTAGGAACCCTTTAGAGTCAATTTGTGTAATCATGAAGCCAACTTCATCTAGATGTCCAGCAACCATAATTTTCGGTCCATTAGCATCTCCGACTTTTTCAGCGATTAAGCTTCCTAAGTTGTCCGTATCCATACGGTCAGCAAATGGCTCTATGTATTTTCGCATTACATCGCGAGCTTCACGTTCATTACCAGGTATCGCCTTCGCATCTGTCAATTCTTTTAGCATAGTTAATGTAGAATCAAGCTTTGTCATTATTTCGTCCTCCTAAATATAAACTACAAAGTTTATTATAATGTAAACGTCTTCAATATTCAAAATATTCTTCAATAACCAGAACGTTGACGCTCATAATTTTTTTCATTTTTATCAAGATATGCTTTAATAATTTGTTCATGTGTAAAGCCAAGATTTGATGCCACTGCTCCATATCTTCTCCATACTTCTTCGTAATTAGCCATCGTTGGATTTTGCAAAAATTGATTTATCGACGCCTGGGTATGTATAAATAACAACGTAAGTGACTCATCCTCAAAATGTAGTGGCCAATTTTGCAAGCCGTCTAACTCCTTTTCAATACCAAGAGATAATAAAAAGTGAATCGAATCGACATACTCTTCTAAAATGACTTCTTTCTCAGATGGCCCTTTTGAGCTCCAAAATTTAAAGCAACGTGTTTCATTTGCTAACTCCGCTAGTTCAACAAGTAGTGCAAGACCTTTTTCAAGAAACACATCATGTGAAATGTTTTTTTCAGTTTGAATATATGTATCAAGAGATTTTTGCATATCAAAAAGGGATTGTAATTTCATATTAAATTGCCTCCAGTATAAAAATTTCATAATTCTTGAAACCAATGAACACGGTTATCCGTATACTATAATAACATGTCTGCCCGAGGGGGGTTCATAATGATAGTTATATTAATTCGATTTTTGATTCTCGCTCTTCTTGTTTACATATTTTATCGCGGATTCGCTTATTTACTGGATCCCAAACGAAAATTGGATGATGCATACGGGAAGGGTTCATACTATTTTTATGATGATGTGAAAAACGCACGGAAGAATTTTTTCATTTCTTATAAAGGAGCATTATTCGAGGGAGAGAAATATTTAGGTACAACTGATAATGCTTTTGAAGTTGTCTCAATCTTTGTGTGGGCTAAAGACACCATGAAATTACAAGGCTTCACACGGGATGATTTCTTATTTCTTGAAAAAGAAATTTTGATGAACTACCCTGTCGCAGACATTGGCTGGAAAAACCCAATTGAACAATTGATGAAAAAATAAATAATCCCCTTACCCGACATAGAAACTGTGTCGGGTTTTTCTATTTTGTCTATGAGCGGATTCGTGTCGACTATGCGCGCAAAAGACATGGCTATGCGCGGTTCTCTGCCGGCTATGAGCGGTTTAACCACACAGGGACATCCAACAACGGTGGATGTCCTTAACAAATTAGCTTTTTTAGTTTTCGATATCTATGTGATGAATTTTTCTATGAGCGGATTCGTGTCGACTATGCGCGCAAAAGACATAGCTACGCGCGAATCTTTGTCGACTATGAGCGGTTCTCTGTCGACTATAAGCGGTTTAACCACACAGGGACATCCAACAACGGTGGATGTCCTTAACAAATTAGCTTTTCTAGTTTTCGATATCTATGCGTGGTTCTCTCAATTCAACACGCGAATCGAAAAAAGCCTGGCTCATCAAAGGAACTGGACATTTTTAAATCCACTTCACGTTAAGACTCCAGGCATTCATATCATTACATATCTTTTAATAAGGGTGTTGCCCAAATCAATAACGCAACATGTGCGATGGCTAATAAGGTAAATCCGATGCGAAATGACATATGTTTTGTTTTATGACGGAAGGTAATCATCCCGAGGTAAGCACCCACGCCTCCTCCAAGAATTGCGAGTTTCCATAATGTACGTTCTGGTACTCTGCGATTGTTTGCTTTAGCTGCAGATTTGTCATGTCCCATTGTAAAGAATGCGACGATTGACATGACAACAAAAAAGCCAATGAAAATGATATGTATCATATAAACTTCCTCCTAAGAAAATCATAATATGATTATACTATTAAACGTCTATCCCTAAAAAGATCCGTAAAAAAAGGCTGATGGATTATCCATCAGCCTTTAAGTGTTCGAAATTAGTTGTTCATTGATTTTTTAGCAGCATCTGCTAATTGAGTGAATGATGCTGGATCTGTAACAGCTAATTCAGCTAACATTTTACGGTTAACTTCGATATTAGCTAATTTCAATCCGTGCATTAAACGGCTGTAAGAAAGACCATTCATACGTGCTGCCGCGTTGATACGAGTAATCCATAATCTACGGAAGTTACGTTTTTTGTTACGACGGTCACGGTATGCATACATACCTGATTTCATAACTGCTTGGTTTGCTACTTTATATAATAATTTCTTAGCGCCATAATAACCTTTTGCTAATTTTAAGACTTTATTACGACGTCTTTTAGTGACTGGTGTGCTTTTTACGCGTGGCATAATAATTACCTCCTGCTATTATTTCGAACAATTAAATTTCGAGTATTATTTCATGTAAGCGATTAGTGATTTGATACGTTTGTAATCTCCAGATGAAACAAGTCCACCTTTACGTAGTTTACGTTTAGCTTTAGTTGACTTGTTTGCGAATAAGTGACTGCGATATGCACTTGCACGTCTTAGTTTTCCAGAGCCAGTCTTTTTAAAACGCTTCGCTGCTCCGCGGTGAGTTTTCATTTTTGGCATGTCGAATTCCTCCTAAACTGTCGTCAATCTTACTTTTTCTCGTTCTTCGGTTGAAGAATCAAGAACATGCTGCGGCCTTCCATTTTCGGTTTTTGTTCAACCGTGGCTACCTCAGTACAAGCTTCTGCAAAGCGATCTAATACGCGTTGGCCGATTTCTTTGTGCGTAATTGCACGACCTTTAAAACGAATAGAAGCTTTGACTTTGTCGCCTTTTTCAAGGAACTTGATCGCATTACGAAGTTTCGTTTGGAAATCATGTTCATCGATTGTTGGGCTCAAACGAACCTCTTTTAATACGATAATCTTTTGATTTTTACGAGTTTCGCGATCTTTCTTTTGATTCTCAAACTTGAATTTACCATAGTCCATGATACGAGCAACTGGTGGCTTGGCTTGAGGGGCCACAAGGACAAGATCCAAATTAACGTTAGCGGCAATTTCAAGCGCTTCGAAACGTGTTTTAACTCCTAATTGTTCACCGTTTTGGTCGATAATTCGAAGTTCACGTGCGCGAATACCATCATTTACATACATGTCTTTGCTAATAGTAATCCACCTCCAGATAGTGTCGCGAATACATGGTTTGGGCATATTGCTTATTGAAGACTTTCAATAAATCAGTTACGCCGTTCCGACCAATAAAAAAACGAGCGGGCATTTACAAAAGTAAATGTCCGCCCGCCGATATATGCAAGTACATTACAGTACGTTACGTTTAATCGTGTGTCGACCTGTCAACTACTTCTAGTGTCAATCAGGTGAGAAGCGGGCAGCCTCTACTTATACCACAAACTTTGTATTCATTAACCTTAATAACTTTATCATGTCCATATTAAACTGTCAACCACTATTAGTTAATTTCTTGTTGAATGCGTGATAGGAATTCGTCAAATGAAATACTTTCAGAGTTTTGTTCTCCGTATTTACGAACGTTGACAAAACCACTTTCCATTTCTTTGTCGCCGATTACAAGCATGTACGGGATTTTTTGCATTTGGG
The DNA here is from genome assembly GCF_003058165.1 of Paenisporosarcina sp. OV554. Classification (GTDB taxonomy): domain Bacteria; phylum Bacillota; class Bacilli; order Bacillales_A; family Planococcaceae; genus Paenisporosarcina. The sequence goes on from NZ_QBUC01000004.1 coordinate 54,667, forward strand.
CTTCTCGAATTTTATACCCCAGTTTTTCTTCTCGATCATCCATTTCGATACGCAAACCACCAGCTTGTAGTTTTCCGATGATATCTTTTGCATAATCAAAATGTACTTCGTTTGAAACCGGAATAACCTGAACTTGAACAGGCGCTAACCACGTTGGGAAAGCTCCTTTGTATTCTTCAATTAGGAAGGCTACAAAACGTTCCATAGTTGATACGACTCCACGATGGATTACGACTGGGCGATGTTGTTTTCCATCTTCTCCGATGTACGACAGATCAAATTTTTCAGGCAATAAAAAGTCGAGTTGTACAGTTGATAATGTTTCTTCTTTACCAATTGCAGTTTTGACCATAACATCCAATTTAGGACCATAGAACGCCGCTTCACCTTCAGCTTCGAAGTAATCTAGACCAAGTTCATCCATTGCTTCTTTAAGCATACTTTGTGCTTTGTTCCACATATTTTCATCATCATAATACTTTTCTTTATCTTCTGGATCACGATAAGACAAACGGTATGAATACTCATTAATGTCAAAGTCTTTATAAACATCAATAACTAATTGAACGACACGTTTAAACTCGTCTTTAATTTGATCCGGACGAACGAAAATGTGTGCATCATTTAATGTCATCCCACGAACTCGTTGAAGTCCAGATAATGCCCCGGACATTTCATAACGGTGCATTGTACCAAGCTCAGCAATACGCATAGGTAAGTTACGGTATGAATGGATGCCATTTTTGAAAATCATCATATGATGCGGGCAGTTCATTGGTCGTAAAACTAGATCTTCATTATCCATACTCATGACCGGGAACATATCGTCTTGGTAGTGATCCCAGTGACCGCTAGTTTTGTACAATTCCACGCTACCCATTATTGGAGTATAGACATGGTCATAACCAAGTTTCACTTCTTTATCGACGATATATCGTTCGATGATACGACGAATTGTTGCGCCTTTTGGTAACCACATTGGAAGGCCTTGCCCAACTTTTTGTGAGTTCATGAATAAATTGAGTTCCTTACCGATTTTACGGTGGTCACGTTCCTTTGCTTCTTCAAGCATTTGTAAATGTGCTGCTAGGTCTTCTTTAGTGAAGAATGCAGTTCCGTAAATACGTTGCAACATTTTATTGTCGCTGTTCCCGCGCCAGTATGCACCAGCGATACTCAATAATTTAAATTCTTTTAACTTACCTGTCGAAGGCACGTGTACTCCACGGCATAAGTCGAAAAAGTCACCTTGTTCATAAATAGATACTTGATCATCTTCAGCAATAGCTTCCAATAACTCAACTTTATATTCATCTTCTTTAAACTTATCAAATGCTTCAGAACGAGACACATTATGACGAACTATATCTATATTTTCATTAATGATTTTTTTCATTTCTTTTTCAATAACTAACAAATCTTCTTTTGTGATTGGTTCTGGTGAATCGATGTCGTAGTAGAATCCATTTTCAATAACTGGACCAACCCCTAATTTAACATCTTTAAATATGCGTTTAACAGCTTGGGCTAATAAATGAGCTGTACTATGACGTAACACTTCTAATGCTTCGTCTGATCCAGGCATAACAATGGCAATTTCTCCATCTTGTTCAAGTGGAGCTTTTAAGTCGACAAGTTGGTTATCTAATTTACCAGCCAATGCTTTTTTACGAAGTCCTGGACTAATTGATGCTGCTACGTCTTCAGTTGTTGTGCCTTTTGGAAACTCCTTTATCGCACCATCTGGAAACTTCAGTTGAATTGTCTCTGACATGTTGAACACTCCCTTTTTAGATGTAGTTCAAAAAATATTGAACCCTCAGTTTTACCATTTATTAAAAAAATGAACACAAAAAACCCCGTCCTATGAAAGGGACGAGGTTTGAGTTCGTGGTTCCACCCTTCTTCCTTCTCTTCAGTCCAGGACTAAAAAGATGAAGCTTTGAGCCGGCTAACGGGCCGTTACCGTCAACAGTTACATTAATTCGTTCACTGTTGCTGCTCCGAGGTGGTAAAAAGACTATCGTACTTAAGAAGCTTCCAGCCATGGCTTCTCTCTCTAAAAAGTCGTACAGACTATCGTTGTCCTCTTCTTGGCATTTCATTATTCTTATGTTGACATTCTACTCTTGCATGAAATTAAATGCAACAGAAAATTGAAATTAAACAGACATTAATTCACGTTCTTCGATCATAGGTGTTACTTGTGGGACCGGATGTGGATGAATACCAATCAAGTCACAAGGTCGTCCGATTAAGTCAATGCACCCATCCTTCAATTTAACAATACGATCGGCTAAAGCATGAGCATCATTTTCATCATGGGTAACGAAGATAGAAGTAATGTTTGCTTTCTTCAGGATTTCACGTAAGTCTTTGCGGATTTTCACTTGTAGTTCGGCATCCAGATTACTGAAAGGTTCATCAAGTAAAATTAAATGTGGATTCGGCGCAATTGCACGTGCTATAGCGACACGTTGCTGTTGACCACCACTTAGCTGGTGGGGATAGCGTTTTTCATAATCTTGAAGTTCAACTAATTCCAAAACTTCTTGGAGTCGTTTTTTCTTGTCTGATTTTTTCAATTGAAATAACCCAAACAGAATATTTTCTCCAACCGTCATGTGTGGAAATAATGCATAGTCCTGAAATACCATGCCAATTCCTCGTTTTTCTGGTTGTAAAAATGTATTGCCATCAAATAACACTTCATCTTGTATCGTTAAGGAACCTTCTGTTGGTTTTTCAAGCCCAGCAAGAAGGCGTAAAATTGTACTTTTCCCGCTACCACTTCTGCCTAATATTGAAATCACTTCCCCTTTTTCAATATTCATTGAAAACTGGTCAAGTGCTGGTTTTCCTGTATTTGGATATGAGAAACAAACATTTTGAATGGAAATAAACATGTCAATCCGGCTCCTTTTCAAGAAACTTATAGAAAACAACAATGGCAAGGGCACTAATACCGACAATTAATAACGAAGCTTGTGAAGCTTCCATAATTTTTTCATCACTTGCATATTGGAATGCTTTTGTAGAAAGAGTATCAAAATTAAACGGACGTAATATTAATGTTAACGGTATTTCTTTTAAGATATCAATGAAGACTAATATAAATCCGCTAATAATGGCACCTTTTAACATCGGAACATCAACTTTGAAAAATGTTTTCGTCACGCCTACACCTAAAAGTCTTGAAGCGTCACGGAAGTCAGTTCCTATTTTATCGTATCCAGATTCAATGGAATTATAACCTATCGCAAAGAATCTTATTATGTATGCAGAAATTAACATAATTAAACTTACACTTAATACCAGTGTTGTTGTAATACCTATCATTTGATACAAGGGTACTAAAAAGCGATCCAATGCGATGAATGCAGTGACAACGGCCACAGCTATTACCGCTCCTGGTATAGAATAACCAAGTATTGAAAGCTTGGGCAATAATTTCGCCACTTTCCCTTGTACCAAACGACTAAAGTTACCAACGATTAACGCGAAAATGATTATTGCTGTTGCACTTATTCCAGCAACTAAAACTGAATTTTTCACATAGGTTAAAAATTCATCCATCGGAATTGTTCCAAACGTTAAAATCATCCAATCAATCAATTGAGCGATTGGAATAAAGAAACCTAAGCTCAAAATCATCAATCCATAAGTAGTTACGAGTCCTGCTTTCCATCCTTTTAGCTGAATAAGTGGTAGAGGTCGCACTTTTGTTGTGGAGTAGCTGTATTGACGTCTTCCACGTAATACTTTTTCAATAACTAAAATGAAGATGACAAACCCCATTAGGGATGCGGCAAGCTTAATTGATGATTCAATATCACCTAGTCCAAACCAAGTTTGAAAAATCGCCGTCGTAAATGTTTGAATGCCGAAATATTTGACGACACCATAATCATTTAAGACTTCAAGCACAACTAAACTTGCACCACCAATAATGGATACTCTTGAAATCGGAATAACGACCTGGAAAAATGTACGCCAAGGACCTTTCCCTAACATACGAGCACTTTCAATGAGAGAAGCTGATTGTTGTGACAAGAAAACACGTGTAATTGTATAAACATACGGATATAAAAACATCGTATAAATAAATATTGCACCAGGCAAATTCATGATATCAAAATGGGCTGGATTCAGGACCATATCAAATTGATCTCTCAGTGTTGTTTGAATAACACCCGTGTAGTTAACAATTCCATGATATGTATAAGCTCCGATAAACGGTGGAATTGATAAAGGCAAAATCAATGCCCATTTTAAGAAGCCGCGTAAAGGAAATTGATACTGAGTGATAAGCCACGCTAAACTTAATCCAATAGAGATTGTTAATATAGCAGTTGCACTAATTAGAATGAGAGACGTTCGTATAAAAGACCCTAGAACAAATTCTTTCATATGTACCCAGTTTTCATTGGATGGCGAAAAAATTCCCGTAACTATCGTTATGTTCGGCAAAAACAATAGAATCATAATGATTGCAGCTGATACTGTCCACCCATTTACATTTGCCAGTCTTCTTTGCACGTTTCAAACACCTCTTCTAATCCCAAGAAATCCCTTGTCACGAGTACTCGTAACAAGGGCATTTATATTATTTATTTCCAACCAACTTCATTAAAGATTAATATTGATTTTGCATTGTTATCTCCAAGAACAGATAATGAAATATCTTGTTCTTTAAATTCGCCCCATGATTTAAGTAATTCAGTTGCTTCAACTGATTCATTTACTGGGTACTCATAGTTTGCTTCTGCAAATGTACCTTGAGCTTCTGGAGCTGATAAGAACTCAAGAAGTTTAATTGCATTGTCTTTGTTCTTAGATGTTTTCACTACTCCAGCACCACTTACGTTCACATGTGTACCAGTTGTGTCTTGGTTCGGGAAGAAAATGCCTAAGCCTTCAGCCACTTTTACTTCTTCTGGATCTTCAGAATTTAACATTTGACCAAAGTAGTACGTATTCATGATTGCTACGTCACCAACACCCGCGGCAATTGCTTTTGCTTGGTCTCTGTCTCCACCTTCTGGATCACGTGCAAAGTTTGATACAAGACCTGCAGCCCACTCTTTAGCTTTGTCTTCTCCGTTAATTTCGATGAAAGATGCTAACAAAGATTGATTATACACGTTTTCAGACCCACGAATCAAGACGCGACCTTTCCACTGGTCTTCTGTTAGTGCTTCATACGTTGATAACTCTTCAGGTTTTACTGTTTCTTTATTGTAGATAATGACACGAGCACGTTTTGTTAAACCGTACCACATTTGATCTTTATCTTGGAAGTTAGCTGGAACTTGTTCGTCTAATTTGTCACTTGAGACAGCTTGCAATAACCCGTCATCTTTAGCACGGTATAAACGCCCTGCATCAGCAGTAAGGAATAAATCTGCTTCAGTAGCATCGCCTTCACGTTTAATACGTTCAAGTAATTCATCTGCTTCACCTTTAATGACGTTAACTTTAATGCCTGTTTCTTCTTCGAATTTTGCATAAAGCTCATCGTCTACATCATAATGACGTGCCGTATATAGGTTTACTTCTTTGCTTTCGTTTGTTTCTGTTGTTTCTTTTGTTTCTTTTGACTCCTTGTTCGATGTGGTCTTATTGGTTGTTGTATCGTTGCCACAAGCTGATAAAACAAGTAGGGCAAAAGCTAAAACTAGAAATAATGCCTTTTTCACTGGATGTCTCTCCCTTTGATATGTATTAAATCGTAACTGAAAACGATTCTCAATCTCAATTATAAATGTGTTGTCGATATTGTCAATGATTCTTTGTTCCATTGTTTATATTCGTACTATTCGGAATAATTAAAGTGCATACTATACTTAGTTTCATATTTGAATCTAGTGATGTGAAGAGCTCTTTAAGTTTATTGTTGCTCAATTTGATTTAATCCTATTCAAGATGCATTTATTCCCGCTAACAGAGGTTTTGTTCCCGTTCACAACCCTTTATTCCTTTTCAACAGAGTTTTATTCCCTTTCGCCCATTTTCTCCCACAAAAAAACAACCAGACTGCAATCGTCTGGTTGTTTTTTATGTTACCTCTTATCCATCTCTTCTGTTTTTCCCACTTAAACGCATTGGTATGGTTATCGAACGGATTCTTTCCATAATACGAGCGGCTTTAACAAGCTCCCGCTCCCCTTTTCCGGAATAAGCTAAGTGTTCTTCTAATCCATCATAATCAAAATTCGAAGTGATAAACGTAGGTAAATTCTCAGCCATTCGATAATGCAGTACCGTACCCAAAATTTCATCTCGAGTCCAAGTTGATAATGTTTCTGCTCCCAAATCATCAAGCATAAGAACAGGAGCTTTTTTAACATAATCGACTTTCTCTTGAAGTGATTGATCTTGGATAGCGTGTTTCATCTCGCGTAAAAATTCCGGGACATAAACGAGAACAGTTTTAATTTTTTGTTCAGCGAGCTCATTAGCTAGCGCACCTAATACATAGGATTTGCCGACTCCAAACTCTCCATAAATATAAAATCCTTTTGAAGGCAATTGTCCTGTTGTTTTAAGTTCTTCCATAAATGTGCTGGCAGCTGTTCCTAGATTAACTCGAGTATTGTGATCATAAGTAACAGTAGCAAGTCTTGCTTTCAACACATCTTTTGGCATGTGCATACTTGAAATCATTGCAGACACTTCACGACGCTCGTCCTCAACAATTTTTTGTCGACATCTGGCATAGTCAAGATCAATTAATCCACGAATAATTGTTAATTGAGGAACATAGCCCTTCATGATGTTTTCGCAGTTAGCTACGTTTTCGCATGTTTCACAATCATGATTTTGTGTTGTATACTCATATAATTTCCCGAGACCACGGTCAACCATCCCTTTGTTCACAACTTCTGCATTTTCTGCTAGAAATGCTTGAACTCCACGATTTTCTAGAATCTCTGATTTCATTTTTTCATATCGCTCTGTAAATGCATCTGCATTAACGACACGCTTTAAAGTATCACTTATTGGTTCCACTAGTTTTCGCCTGCCCCTCTTTTACACCGAGTTTCTCAAGCAACTGTTGTTTTTTTGTTTCCCAATCTTCGGTTACTTCATTCTCAACTGATTGTTTAGTTGAGCGAGTTTCTTTCGCTTTGTAAAACCACTCAGGCACTTTCTCATCACGCACATTTTTGCGTTTGTAAGGTGTTGCTGTCTTCGCTGAATTTTGCCAATCCAGATATTGATCATGTTCTTTCCTAGATATCTCTATGGCCTGTTCAGCCGTTTGAATGTTTTCACGTTGCCAATGAGCTGCGATTTTGTGCACGTAATTCTTATTTAGTTTCATCTTGGCGCGAATTAATACGAATTGCAATAACACGTTGACGACTGCAGGTGGAAAACTATATTTAAAAATAAGCTCGTTGGCTAAGTCAACTTCCACTGGCATCGGTTCTTTACCATTAGATAAGTCACGCAACACTTCTAGAGGTGGTGTATCTTCTAAATATTTTATTAAGGATTGGTCTTTTGATAGCACTAAATTTTGTGTTTCGACTTTATTTTGTTGAGGTAGCTTTTGAGTAAGTCTAGGTGGCTTTGAAGAAATCGAAAGCTTGTAATAATCAGCTGCTGTTTTTTTCAATCGTTCTTCTGTAACACGGTTTTGATCATCTATAGCCATCATTAATACTTTTTGCATATCAATAGCATTTAATGAATACAAAAAAGCCACTTTCGCAATTAACTCTTTTACCGATAAAGTAAGAACACTTGAAGGAATCATTACCTCAGATAATCCAGATTTTAATAAATCGAAATCAAAATCCATTGAATAAAATGGTAATTTATTCGGTCGACTTGGTTGTTCCATTTGGTCTGGATCAAACACATGTCCTAGTTTTGTATAATCATGATTACTTTTAAAGACGTCTTGTAAATCTCTTGAGACGTTTTCAAAGCCGCTTTGTTGAGCTTGTTTTTTCACAAATCTTTCTCTGACACGTATATACGCTTTTTCATGTATTACGCTATATAAGGAAGTTGCCAAAATCGGCTCGCTGAAAAACGAAGCGGCATCCAGCGGAGCAACTACTTCATATATAAACATGCGTTTGTCATGATCATCTTTTTTCCATGTTTTCATTAAACCAATCGCTTCGAGAGCTACACGTGCATCAAATATTTTTTTTAATGACATGTTTAAGACATCCATTAAATAATAATGTGATAATTGTTCCGAAATATGGCTCTCGGATTCTGCCCACAAAGTGCAGTATAGACTCATAGCATCAGAGCCAATGATTGGTTTGTACAACATTGTGACGAGTTGACGATCTGTATCAGCAAGTGGATAAGGCATTTGGATGATGAAGCTATCTACTGGTTGAAGTTCTTTAAATAAAAGTTGCATACAACATCCTGTTCCTTTCTACTTGTTTTCTGGATTTCTCTTTAATAAGTCTTTTAGTTCGTCAATAAACACATTGATGTCTTTAAATTGACGGTAAACTGACGCAAAACGTACATAAGCCACTTCATCAATTTTCGCTAACCGGTCCATGACCATTTCGCCTACATCTTCTGACTTCACTTCTGAGTTTCCTATGCGACGCAACTCTTTTTCAATTGAGAATACGACTCCCTCAAGCATATCAAGAGATACAGGACGCTTTTCACATGCACGAATAAGACCACGTATTACTTTCTCATGGCTAAACTCTTCTCGTGATCCATCTTTTTTAACTAGAATTAATGGCATTTCTTCTACTTTTTCAAATGTTGTAAAGCGAAATCCACAATCCTCACATTCTCTTCTTCTGCGTATTGCTTTATTGTCGTCAACTGGTCTAGAATCCACGACTCGTGTTCCGTTATATTGGCAAGCTGGACATCTCATATTTTAATCTCCTGGGTTAAGGCTTTCGTTAATGTTCTTATTATAACAAATATTATTCATAAAAATCGAAAAAGCAGAGGAATATCGTCCTCTGCTTACTCATTTAACAGTTTATGTGTTATGCATGTGCTGTTACGAGAGGTTTGCTCGCTGTAACAGGACCCATACCGCGTGGAATTTCTGTCATTTCACGAGTCTGTGATCCAAGTGCATCAGCAATATATTTAGCAGCAATTGTTGGATCTAAATCGCCACATGTATATACATCAATACTTGCGTAACCGTGTTCTGGGAAGCTGTGAATCGTTAAGTGTGATTCAGAAATAATCACGACTCCACTTACACCTTGTGGTGCAAATTTGTGGAATGCTACTTCACGTACTTCTGCTCCTGATTTAAGTGCTGCTTCAACAAATGTTCGTTCGATGAAATTCACATCGTTTAATTTGTCAAATTCGCACTCCCAAAGTTCTGCGATAACATGACGCCCCATTGTTTCCATGGTTCGTTTCCCCCTTTGATAAGTTATTATTTTTTGATGAATCATCAAAGTAGACTACCACGGGGGAAAGTTAGTCCAGAGAGGTCCTAACCCTTTAAGCAGTCAGTGTATATTTTAAAAGTACACGATTCACATTATATGATGTATTCAACAACATTGCAATAGATTACGAAAAAAATCCTTCCTGCTGTTAAAATAGCAGGAAGGATTCTTATTTATACGATTACTCTATCCTTTAGAGCTGCTCCAACTTTTTTCGTTAAATCAATTACACGAGCTGAATAACCCCATTCATTGTCATACCAAGCAAGGACTTTAACTTTACGTGATCCGATGACCATTGTCGTTAATCCATCCACAATTGCAGAGTGTGGATCAGAATTGAAATCAATAGATACAAGCGGTTCAGTTGTAAATCCAAGAATCCCTTTCATAGCACCTTTAGAAGCTTCAATAAATGCAGCGTTTACTTCTTCAACTGTTACATCTGTTTGAAGATCCACTACAAGATCAACTAGTGAAACATTAGGTGTTGGCACACGGAGTGAAAGACCGTGAAGTTTACCTTTTAACTCAGGTAACACTAATGACAGCGCTTTCGCAGCACCCGTAGATGTTGGAATTATTGATTGTGCACAAGCTCGTGCACGTCGTAAATCTTTATGTGGGTTATCAAGATTCTTTTGATCATTCGTATACGCATGTACAGTTGTCATAAGACCATTTTCAATACCAAATGTATCATTCAATACTTTTGCTACTGGAGCTAGACAATTCGTCGTACAACTTGCATTAGATATGACGTCATGTTTTTCAATATTCAATTGATCTTCATTTACACCCATTACAATTGTTATGTCTTCATTTTTTCCAGGTGCACTCAAAATTACTTTTTTAGCCCCTGCTTGTAAATGCAATGCTGCTTTTTCACGTTCATTAAATTTCCCAGTTGCTTCAATAACAATATCAATGTTCATTTCTTTCCAAGGCAACTTCAATGGATCGCGGTCACTTACCAATTGCACTCGTTTACCATTTACGATTAATGCATTTTTTTCAACTATAACATCAGCGGAAAACGTCCCGTGATTTGTGTCATACTTAATCAAATGTGCTAATGTTTCTGGTGGATATGTAGCATTAATTGCCACTACATTTATATCATTTTGAAGAATAGCTTGACGAAAAACCATACGACCTATGCGGCCAAAACCATTAATAGCGATAGAAGCTGGCATTAAAAATCCTCCTACAAGTATGTTCTACTTTTAGTCTTTATTCTTAAATTAGTATAACACATTTTAAATTAAGATAAACCTAAAGTTGGCAATATAGAAATGTTCTATTTTTCAGAAAGCGGGACATTATATGTCCCACTCAGTCAATATTCGTTCTAATTGTTCCTTTGATTGTTCAATAGTGCCGTTATTATAAATGACCGCATCGGCACCTTTTTCTTTTTCGGAAATTGGTAATTGAGACTGAATTCTTGCAGTTGCTTCGTCTTTAGAAAGAGAATTCCGATTCATTAATCGTTGCAATTGCATTTCTTCGGTTACAGATACTACTAGTATTTTATCAACGAAATGTTGCAGTCTACTCTCAAAAAGGAGAGGGATATCCATAATCAAGGTTTTCTGACCGCTTTTCAAATGTTCATCACGCTGGCGAAACATTTCGCTTCGAATTGCTGGATGCATCAAGTCGTTTAATTGTTTTCTTTTTGCTGGATCGTTAAAAATCAGTTTACCCAGAGCTTCCCGATTTAATGTGCCATCTTTATTTATTACGGAAGATCCAAATTCACGCTCAATTTCTTGTAAATTTGATGTGCCTGGTTCTACGACTAATCGAGCTACTAAGTCAGCATCGATTATCGGATATCCTTTATCTTTTAACATGGCTGAAATCGTGCTTTTACCACTCGCAATACTTCCCGTTAATCCTATAATCATTGTATGTTCACCCTCTTATCGTTGACATGAAGGACAGTACCAAGAGTTTCGTCCTCCTAGCACTCGTTGTTTTGTAGGGACTAAGCAATGTGGACATTGTTTCTTGCCGTACATTTGTAATCTATGTTGCATACTGCCCGCTTCACCATTGATGTTGCGATAATCTGATATTGAGCTCCCACCAACCAAAATACTTTCATTTAATACAACGACTACTGTTTCAAAAAGTTCAGAAAGTCTTTTTTGACTTATACGATTTACTTTTCTCGCTGGATGAATATGCATTCGAAATAATGCTTCGGTAGCATAAATATTGCCACATCCAGAAATAACTTGCCCGTCCATAATCACTTCTTTTATAGACTTGTTTTGGTATTTAACAAGCTTAGTCAAGTCTAGAAAATGGTCTATTGCCGAGTAATCGAACGGTTCGGGAGCCATTAGTAATAATGGAGGGAATTGTTCTTCTGATTCAAGTAAACGCATTTCGCCGAACCTGCGAATATCTGCATATACCAACAACATGCCGTCATTTAGTTTAAATATCACATGAATATGTTTTCTGAATTTCTCTTCTGAAATTTCATGCGTTTCGTGAACATAGAACCACGCCCCAGACATTCCTAGATGATTCACTAATAACTTACTCTGGTGATTTTTCTCTAAATGAAAATAGATATACTTTGATCTTCTTACTATTTGAATAATTTTTGCATCTGCTAGTTCTTGCTGAAAATCAGCAAGCTCGGTTCCTTTGATGATTGCTTGTTTCCCCGCCTTACGGGACACTTCTAAGACTTGTGAAAGAGTGACTTCTTCAATGGTTTTTCCAGTCACTACAGGTTTAAGAGCATTTACGACTCCCTCGACTTCTGGTAATTCAGGCATTTTTTTGCCCCCTTACTTCGTATCGTACCAAGTTAGACCATACGCATAATCCACTTTGAGTGGAACTTTTAATTCAATCGCATGTTCCATCACTTCAGGTACGATTTTTTCTAATATCGCAATTTCTTCTGGAGGTGCTTCAAAAATCAATTCATCATGTACTTGAAGTAGCATAGTTGCTTGTAAATTTTCCTTCTCTAAACGAGCAGCCATATCAATCATGGCTTTCTTTATAATATCCGCGGCACTCCCTTGAATAGGTGTATTCATTGCCGTCCGTTCAGCGAAACCTCGCAAATTAAAGTTTGAACTTGTAATATCAGGCAAGTATCTTCTTCTATTTAAAATCGTCGTAACAAATCCTGATTTCTTAGCATCATGAACGATATCATCCATGTATTGTTTAACACCTGGGAAGCTCTTTAAATAACGATCGATAAATTCAGCAGCTTCCTTACGTGTAATAGATAAGTTTTGTGACAATCCATAATCACTGATTCCATAAACAATTCCGAAGTTTACTGCTTTAGCTGCACGACGCATGTCAGACGTTACAGCATCAGCTTCCACGTGGAAAACATCCATTGCCGTTTTTGTATGAATATCTAAGTCGTTTCGGAAAGCGTCGATTAATTCTTCATCATCTGACATATGTGCTAAAACACGCAGCTCGATTTGAGAATAATCTGCAGCAAATAAAACCCAACCTGGTTGTGAAGGAACAAACGCTTTACGAATTTTGCGTCCTTCTTCTAGTCTCACAGGAATGTTTTGTAAATTTGGATTGGTTGAACTTAAACGTCCTGTTTGTGTGAGAGCTTGTTGATATCTCGTGTGAATCTTACCATCATCTTTATGAATTTCTTTCAATAATCCTTCGATGTACGTAGACTGTAACTTCCCTAATTGACGGAACAACAGAATATGTGAAATCACTTCATGTTTGCCTTCTAATTTTTCTAAAACGTCTGCGGCAGTTGAATAACCTGTCTTCGTTTTTTTCAATGCAGGAAGTCCTAGTTTTTCAAATAAAATGACACCTAGTTGTTTAGGTGAATTAATATTAAAAGTCTCTCCAGCTGCATGATAAATCGTTTGTTCAATCTCCGTTAACTTTCCAGCTAAATCTTCACCAATATCAACAAGAGTTTGACGGTCCACTTTCACACCATCAGACTCCATTTTCCCTAGAATGGTTGCCAATGGTAACTCAAGTTCTTGATAAAGTTCGTATTGTTCATTGTCTTTTAATTTTTGATCCATTACTGCTCTCAAATTCCAAACTGCCATTGCTTTTCTAACAATATGTTCACCTAACTCTGCATCAGATGGAACCGATTTTTTTGCTCCTTTTCCGTATACTTGTTCATTGGTAAATACATCACCGTAACCGAATTCGCGAGATAATACCGCGACATCGTCAGACGTTATTGCTGGATTAACGATATATGCAGCTAGGACAAAATCGAATTCAACTCCATCGAGCAATACATCGTTTCGGTGAAACGCTGCAAGTGATGCTTTTGAATCAACTAATCTTTTCTTCTTACTATCATCGGCTAGCCACGTACGGAATGATTCTGATGCAAATGCATCTTCGACCTTGATGAAATAAGCATGTTTGTCATCAACAAGTGCAATACCTAACATATCAGCAGTATGATATTGTTCATCATATAACTCTAAATGAACAGCCATTTCATCAGACAAATTCTCGTCCGTTATTTCGGTCAACTGAGTAAATGTTATTTCAGACTTTACTTCTTCTACTTGTGCATACGTCGTTTTTTCAAGTAGCGACTTGAAGGCCAACTCTTGCCAAATTTTAATGACTTCTTCCATGTCAGGTCCTTTGTACGATAAATCATCGAGGCCAATTGTAATGGGTGCCTCTGTTTCGATTGTTGCCAGTATTTTACTCATCTTCGCTTGTTCTTCATTGGCTTCTAGTTTCTCTTTCAGTTTTCCTTTTAGCTGATCGATGCCTTCATAAACACCATCAACAGAATGATGTTCCATTAATAGTTTAATCGCTGTTTTTTCTCCGACGCCAGGAACACCTGGAATATTATCTGAAGAATCACCCATCAAGCCTTTCATATCAATAATTTGATTAGGTGTTATCCCATATTTCTCTAGAATATGAGCTGGTGTATATTTCTCCATATCAGTGATGCCTTTACGAGTAATATAAACAGTTGTTGTATCTGAAGAAAGTTGAGTTAAATCCTTATCACCAGAGACAATAATTACTTCTTCTCCCTTTGCTTCAGCCTGTTTACTCAGCGTTCCGATAATATCATCCGCTTCGTACATCGAGAGCTCGTATTGAGGGATCTGATACGCTGTAAGAAGCTTACGTAAGTAAGGAAACTGCTCAGAAAGCTCGGACGGAGTTTTTTGACGTCCACCTTTATACTCCCCAAACGTTGTGTGTCTGAATGTAGTTTTTCCTGCATCAAATGCAACTAGCATATGAGTTGGTTGTTCTTCGTCTATTATTTTTTGTAACATCATAGTAAACCCATAAACAGAATTTGTATGTATTCCGTGTTCATTTGTCAGTAATGGAAGCGCGAAAAATGCTCGATACGCTAAGCTATTCCCATCTAGTAATAAAACTTTGTTTTTGCTCAAAACTTTTCCACTCCTCTATTCGTAAAAAACGTCATCTTCCTTCATATTACCATGTAAGGTAGATGAAAAGAAAATGACGTCCCTTGCTATGACTAACTTCATTAAGATTTGAACGGATGAGCTAGAGACCACTTGCAGAAATCTTCAGCATAAAGCTCGAATTTGCGGTGAGCGATCGCTCAGTTGGAATTTTCGGGGTCCAAGTTGGAAAAATTGCGCTGCAAGTTGGAATCGATACATCATTGCCTTAAGAAAAAGCCTGAACCATAGAGCTGGTCAATTGCTTGGTGTATTCCTGTTGCACATTGGTTTAAATAATAGGGTCTGTTAAACGATTCTTTCGTTTATCGTACATTTGCGCTTGCAGCACGTTCCGTATGAGCCAACACGAATGAAAACCACATACTTCTGTGGCTCATTCTTCACGCTCTTGCGGGATGTATATCCCCTTTTTTGTTCTTTGACTGTTGATATGTATATTAAAGCGAATTAGTTTTAACAACTTTGATTTCACAGAATTCTTCATGAAAAAAGAGTCCTCAATGAGAACTCTTTTTTCTACTAAATGCGGTTTTAGGGGGTTTCATAAATAGCTTAACAAAGCACTATGAACTTATTATGAAGTACTTGTAAAGAACATGTTAAGATGGTTGTTTTTTAGGAATAAGTATTTTAAATTGAGTCCCGAAACCAGGCTCACTTTCAACAAAAATCCGCCCATGATGCGCATCAATTAAATGTTTGACTATCGCAAGACCCAGACCAGTCCCGCCTGAATTGCGACTTCTCGCACGGTCAATACGGTAAAACCGTTCAAATATTCGTGGAATCTCTTTTTTATCCATACCGATTCCTTCATCACGAATAATGATGATGCCATGAGTATCGCTTTCATGAAGGGACAAATGGACAGACGTGTTTTCTGTAGAATAGGTGATCGCATTTGTTAACAAATTCATGACCACTTGAATGAGACGATTCATGTCTCCGTCAACGATTACATTTCGTTCCATATTCTCGACAAATGTCATATTTTTCTCGTCTAAACTTGGGCTTGTCATTTCTGCTGCACGTACCATGACTTCGCGTAAATTAGTTTCAGAGAACTCTACAGAAAAACCATGTTGCTCGATTTTTGAGAGTTCAAGTAAATCTTCTATTAACATCTGTAATCGATTGCTTTCTTTATTGATTATTTCCAAAAAGCTTAGCAATGTTTTCTCATCATTCATAGCTCCATCAATTAGCGTTTCAGAGAAACCTTTTATCGAAGTAACCGGAGTGCGTAGTTCATGGGATACGTTAGCTACAAAATCTTTTCGAATTTGTTCGAGTCGTATTAAATCTGAAATATCATGCATGACAATCACAATACCTAGCCAGCGACCGTGTTCCCCAATGACTGGTGCTCCGTATACTTCCATATGATGAAGTTCTTGTTGAATGACTAGAGTCAATTGTTTACGAGAAGAAGATTCCATTAAAAACACATAATCAATAAACTTCTTCAGCTCTTCAGGTAACCCCACGCTTTTAAATAATTGGTTTTGCACCTCTTGCAAACTGAAATCAAATTGATCTACAAAAGGTTTATTAACAATGCTAATTTGTCCATCACGGTCAATCATCATTAGTGCACTACCCATGTTTTCAATGAGTGTTTTTAATCGTTCCTTTTCCATTTCACGGACTTTAAACAAATCTTGTAAATTCCGAGCAAGTATATTGATTGAAGTACTAAGTTGTGCGGTACTCAGTGAATCATCTTCATACGCTCGAGCTCTGTAATTACCTTTAGCAAGTTCTATTGCGACCTCTGTAACATTATCAATAGGTTGTGCATAGCGCTTAGTCAGTCGATACGTAAAAACGATGGTAATGACAAATGCAATTAGTAAAACAATCAATAATACTTTCCACAGCTGTAGGCGAACATCATTAAAATCGCTACCCAAATGGTCATTTGAAAGAATGTTCGTAATTTCATCTTTTTGGTCATCGGTTAAGCTGATATTAGATTGCTGGAAAACCAATGAAATTTCATCTGCTTTTTTAACAGCATTTGATCGGACCGATTCTTCCACATATACAGGAAAAAGCTGACTTAATATAATACCTAAGCCAGCTAATATGGAACCCACAACTATTGTAAAGGTCATGACTATTTTTCCTTGAAGCGATTTCATACCACTTTTGGCTCCTCAAATTTGTACCCTATACCTCGAATTGTTTTTATAAAAATCGGTTTCCGACTATTTTCTTCGATTTTTTCCCTGAGATGGCTAATGTGAACATCGACAATTCGTGTATCTCCGGCGAAATCATAGTTCCAAACAGCACTTAGTAGCTGATCACGAGTGAGCACACGGTTTTTATTTTCCATCAAGTACACAAGCAATTCAAATTCTTTCGGAGTAAATTCTAATGATTGATCTCGTAAGAAAACTTCAAAACTATCTGGATATACTCGTAGTGAACCATATTCAAAAGACGAATCTGCATTTAGAGGTACTTCTTCAATTGTGGCTGTAGATCTTCTTAGAACTGCTTTAACACGAGCTGTTACTTCTCTAGGACTAAATGGCTTAGTCATATAATCGTCCGCACCTAATTCGAGTCCTAATACTTTATCAAATTCATCGTCTTTAGCGGTCAACATAATAATAGGTGTATTGATTTTCTGCAGACGCAATGCTTTACAAACTTCCATGCCGTCCATTTTAGGAAGCATCAGGTCAAGGACAATGAGATTAGGTTTACTTTCAAGTACCGCGTTATAGCCTTCCATCCCATCGCTCGCCGTTAGTACAGTGTATCCCGCTTGTTCCAAGTTATATTGAAGCAATGTTACGATTGAACTTTCATCATCTACTACTAGAATTTTCTTTGTCATGTTTTTGCCTCCACAATCGATTTAAAACCCCCATCTTAAACCGAATGATCTATTTAGAAATTATCCATTGATTGAGATGTTAAGTGATTTTCTAAGCGCGGTGGAGTTGAAGTGATTTTCCCTTCGATTACGGTATCTCCAGCTTCGTTGGTTGCATGTACTTCAATTTCTACCAAGTTTTTCTCGACATCAACAGAAATAACTTGTAGCAGGAAATCTATCGTTGCGTAGTGGTACACAGGTTTTGGGAAGGTTAAATGTTGTTCAACAATATGCGAACCCGGTCCTGGTAAATATTTCGAGACGGCTGAGGTCACGATTCCTGTAAGCATGATAGCAGGAACAATTGGTTTTTCATATACAGTTTGAGAGGCAAAATCATGTTGAATATACAATGGGTTGCCATCGTTGGTTAATCCTAAATATAAAAGTAAATCTTTGTCTTCAATTTTCTCTGTTAGTTTCAGCTTTTCTCCCACTGACATATCTTCGACTTTTCGGCCTAGTTTACGTTTCTTTCCGAGTAGCATCAGATGTCCCCCCTTTGTTCATGTTCTACCTTCATAGTATCAATAAGTACAAAAAAAATCGAGCAGGGATTTCCTACTCGATCTCAATTATGTCTGCTTCAAGCACTAAGTGGCAATTTCCGCTTTACTTTTTGTCTAGCTACAAGCGCCAACTCGCACCTCCGCTTCAGAAACTCATTCGAAAACAAGTTTGCGATTCGTTTCTTCCACCGTCGGAGTCGAGCTAAATTGGTACTTTCCGCTTGGGCACACAGAACGTAGGTCATGAAGGCGTTGCGACAGGACGTCGCATCTTTAGCCTTAGAACATTATGCTAGAATGTCCATTACGTTACGTACTGATGCTGCTGACTTGTCTAGCTCAGCTTTTTCAGACTCAGTTAAATCAAGTTCAAAGATTTTTTCAATCCCACCAGCACCTAAAATTGTAGGTACGCCAAGATAAATTCCGTCTAATCCATATTCACCTTCAAGATAAGCGATTGATGGTAATACACGACGTTGATCTTTTAGAATGGCTTCAGCCATTTCAACTAAAGAAGCTGCTGGTGCATAGTAAGCTGATCCGTTACCAAGAAGGTTTACGATTTCAGCTCCACCTTTACGTGTACGATCAACAATTTCAGCTAAGTGTTCTTTTGAAATCAATGTATCCAAAGGAATACCACCTGCGTATGAATAACGTACTAAAGGAACCATGTCGTCACCGTGGCCACCAAGAACAAAACCAGTGATGTCTTTAACAGACAAGTTTAGTTCTTGTGCGACAAATGTACAGAAACGTGCTGAATCAAGAACTCCAGATTGGCCAATTACGCGCTCTTTCGGGAAACCAGATTCTTTGTATACTGTGTAAGACATTGCATCTACTGGATTTGTTAATACAATAATGATTGTATTTGGAGAATGTTTAATGATTTCACCTGTAACGATTTTCATAACTTTTTGGTTTGTTTGAACCAAATCGTCACGGCTCATACCAGGTTTACGTGCAATACCAGCTGTGATGATAACGATGTCCGAGTCTTTCGTATCTTCATAGTTAGAAGTACCAGTAATGTTTGCATCAAATCCTTGTACAGGACCTGCTTCTAACATATCTAGCGCTTTCCCTTTAGTTGGATTTTCCATTTGTGGGATATCAACTAAAACAACGTCCCCTAATTCTTTTTGAGCAAGAAGGAATGCTGTTGTTGCACCTGTAAAACCAGAACCGATTACTGAAATCTTTTTACGTTTCAATGTCATCAGAAAACTCTCCCTTTGTTCATAAGTGAAGAGGGCATAAGCCCTCTTTCTAAACATAGTGTTTTACTTAATGTCGATTAAAGATTTTTGATAAGTTCATCAGCGAACTCAGAACATTTCACTTCAGTAGCGCCATCCATTAAACGAGCGAAATCATAAGTTACAACTTTAGAAGAAATTGTTTTCTCCATAGAGTCCATTACTAATTTAGCTGCTTCGTTCCAGCCAAGGTGTTCAAGCATTAATACACCTGAAAGGATAACAGATGATGGGTTCACTTTATCTAAACCAGCGTATTTAGGAGCTGTACCGTGAGTAGCTTCAAAAATAGCATGTCCAGTTAAATAGTTAATATTTGCTCCTGGTGCAATACCAATACCGCCAACTTGTGCAGCAAGTGCATCAGAAATATAGTCACCGTTCAAGTTCATTGTTGCAACAACATCAAATTCGCTTGGACGAGTTAAAATTTGTTGTAAGAAGATATCAGCAATCGAATCTTTCACTAAAATTTTGCCAGCTGCTAAAGCATCTGCTTGCGCTTTATCTGCAGCTTCTGCACCTTGGTCAGCTTTAATTTGATCATATTGGTTCCATGTGAATGTTTGTTCAGCGAATTCTTGTTCCGCAACTTCATAACCCCAAGTTTTGAAAGCTCCTTCAGTGAACTTCATGATGTTCCCTTTATGAACAAGTGTTAATGACTCGCGACCTTCTTTAATGATGTAAGTAAGTGCAGCACGTACTAAGCGTTTAGTACCTTCTTCTGAGATGGGTTTAATCCCGATACCAGAAGTCTCAGGGAAACGAATGTTTTTAGTACCCATTTCGTTTTGTAAGAATGCGATGATTTTTTTAACTTCGTCACTTCCTGCAGCAAACTCGATTCCAGCATAAATATCTTCAGTGTTTTCACGGAAAATAACCATGTCAGTATCTTCAGGGCGTTTTACTGGTGAAGGAACACCGTCAAAGTAACGTACAGGACGTAAACAAGTGTATAAATCTAATTCTTGACGTAACGCAACGTTTAATGAACGAATACCGCCACCAACTGGTGTAGTAAGAGGGCCTTTAATTGCTATTAAATATTCACGAATTACATCTAAAGTTTCTGTTGGTAACCATTCGCCAGTTTGATCGAATGCTTTTTGACCTGCTAAAACTTCTTTCCAAACGATAGATTTCTCACCGTTGTAAGCTTTGTTAACTGAAGCTTCTAATACACGTGCAGATGCAGCCCAGATATCAGGACCGATACCGTCTCCTTCGATGAAAGGAATGATTGGATTATTTGGTACGTTTAGTGCACCATTTTCAACTGTAATTTTGCCACCGTTTGTCATGAATAATTTCCTCCTATAGGCATAATCATAGGGCATGTACTTTTAACAATGACGTTCAATCAGAATACTATTTCTAGTTTCTTTGAATAAACACTGCTGAAAGTCCAGCCCTACTTATGTTTATTTAAAATTTTAACGCTCGTTTACTGGTACATATTTTTGCATACCAGGTCCGATATATTCTGCACGTGGACGGATTAGACGGTTATTAGAATATTGTTCTAAAATGTGAGCTAACCAGCCTGATACACGTGAAACAGCAAAGATTGGTGTAAATAAATCATGATCGATATTTAGAGAATGGTAGACAGATGCTGAGTAAAAATCAACATTTGGTGGAAGATTTTTCTGTCCTGTTACGATTTCTTCAATTTTAATTGACATTTCGTACCATTTCTCTTCTCCGCGAAGTTTTGTTAATTTTTGAGACATTTCACGAAGGTGTTTTGCACGTGGATCCCCTTTACGGTATACACGGTGACCGAAGCCCATAATTTTTTCTTTGTTTGCTAGTTTTTCGTTGATGTAAGAATCAACATTATCAACTGAACCAATTTCCGTTAACATTTTCATAACTTGCTCGTTTGCTCCGCCGTGAAGGGGACCTTTAAGAGCACCTAGTGCCGCAACTACACCAGAATAAACATCTGATAATGTTGCTACACATACGCGCGCTGTAAATGTTGACGCATTTAATTCATGGTCAGCGTGTAAAACTAATGCTTTGTTGAACGCCTCTTCTTCAATAGCCGCTGGAATTTCACCACTTAACATATATAAGAAGTTCGCTGCATAGCTTAAATCTTTTTTCGGTGCGATAGGTTCTTGTCCTTTACGAACACGAGCAAATGCTGTTACTAAAGTCGACATTTTTGCTTGAAGTTGAATGGCTTTCAAGTAGTTAGCTTCTACAGACATATCTTCTGCATTTTCATCATACAATCCTAGCATAGAAACAGATGTACGAAGAGCTGTCATTGGGTGAACTTTTTCAATTGGATACGTTTTGAAGTGGTTTAATACTTCTTGTGGTACAGCCATGTTATCTGCCAATTGTTGTTTAAGTTCAGCTAATTCTGCTGCCTTTGGAAGGCGTTGATGCCAAAGCAAGTAGATTACTTCTTCAAAACTTGCATGATCTGCTAAGTCATCAATATCATAGCCAACATATGTAAGTGTGTCATCAATGATCGAACTGATTGCTGATTGAGTAGCTACTACTCCTTCTAGACCTTTAGTTGATGTCATGTATATCGCTCCTTCTTCTGTTTGAAATTCATCATGCCACACAAAAAAACGCAGAATGATGGCTCATCTGCTCATATGAACCTTTTATTTATATCGCTTACAATGACATTATAATCAATTTTGACTTAATTGTGAATGAAAACGCTCGAAATTCGAATTTATTTGTAAAAAACATGATATTTTGTCACAAAGCAGAAATATTCTGTCTAAACGACATAAAAAAGATATAGCCCATAAATCACACCTTAATGGAGGTAGAAAAGTGCATGAAAACGTAGCGATTTTTTTAAAGAAATGGATACCAGTAGCTATTATTCTTATTTTAACATGGCTGATTTATCCGGTTACTATCGCCATACTAATTGCATATTTTTTGCATCCCATTGTGTATTGGATACATAAAACTACCCGATTACCTAGATGGTTATCCGTTTTGGTCTTTGAAATCGCCTTATTAGCATCCATCATTTTTGGTGCCACATTGGTTGTAAAAGAACTTTTTGAATTAATATATCCATTGCGTTTTCATTTAGAAGAATTGCAAGTACTTCTTCAAACAAATAGGGTGAATTGGCAATCCGTTATTGAAGCTTTATCGATGGTTAGTGAAAGCGTTCTTAAAAAAATCACTTTATTTATCCAACACCTTCCAGCACAATTCGTCGAGACCTTCGTATTTTTAGTTGCCCTTTTTTTCGCATTGCAAGAGTCATTGAAGTCCCGTACCTGGTTCTTCATCTATTTACCGAGTACTACGCGCAAAACCATAAAGCCATTATTTTTGAAAGCAATGGATCTTTTTGAGAAGTTTACAAAAGTAGAAGTTTTGTTGTTTTTGATGACATTCTTGCAACTTTGCATAGGGTTCAAAGCTCTTCACTTTTCTTCTCCTTTGGGACTTGCGTTTTTGATATCTTTTGCTGATGCCTTGCCGTTTTTAGGGACAGGCATCGTTTTAATCCCGATGGCAGCTTTTTTCGTGTTAACGAAGCAAACAACCCTCGGGATTATTATTATTCTTCTGTATGCATTTATATTATTAACTAGACAATTATTAGAGTCATTTTTATGGGCGAATACTATGCATATTCGTGCGGTTCATGTATTTTTCATTAGCGCATGTTCTTTACTACTGTTTGGTGTTCCAGGCATATTACTTAGTCCATTTTTATTACTGGCAGCAGTCCACTTTAGTCAACATAAATGGTTTACATCACAATGATTTGACCATTTTTCATTTTTGAACGAATCCACTTATAGACCAGGGGCTTAAACAGTTGTCTTGTAGGTGAAAACAAAAATAAGAAACCAAATAAATCTGTAATAAAACCGGGTGATAGCAACAACAAGCCACCAGCAAATATAAATACTGCGTTGACCATGGCATCCCCTGGAGCTTGGAAATTTTTCATCTGAATTTGGACATCACGTATCGCTTTTAACCCTTGTTTTTTTGCTAAATAAGCGCCTAATATTCCTGTTCCAAGGATGATAATGATGGTCGGTAGTAAGCCAAATGTATTTCCAGACCATAGTAAGATACCTATTTCGAGCACAGGAACAACGATAAAGATCAATGCTAACCATTTCATTTCCGACATCTCCTATAAAAATGGCCTCAACAATACTGCGTTGAGGCATTTTGTATTTAACCGTATTTAAAAGTGGAGCATAATTAGAAAAGTTTTTTATAATACGCTTGCATGTCCTTGATAAATTACTCCAGATTCAGCATCCATTGTTACATCTTGACCATTTTTTATTAATATTGTCGCATTTTTCACACCTACTATTACTGGTATACCAAGACTTAATCCTACTACAGCAGCGTGACTAGTTAGCCCGCCTTCTTCAGTGATAAGTCCAGCACATTTTTCAATGGCAGGCATCATTTCACGGTCAGAACCAATCGTTACGATAATTGATCCGGTTGTATCGATATTTTTTAATTGTTCCGCATTGTTTGCGACAACAGTTTGTCCAAAAGCAACCATTTTACCGATACCTTGCCCTTTAGCTGCAATATCACCAATCATGTGAACTTTCATTAAGTTTGTTGTACCTGCTTCACCTACTGGCACACCCGCAGTAATAATAACTAAATCACCATGTTTGACATAGTTATGTTTTAAGCTTTCTTCAACTGAAAGCTCTAATATTTCGTCAGTTGAACCTACTTTAGTGCCAACAATCGGGTACACACCCCAAACTAATGTTAGTTTGCGAGATGGTCTTTCAGTAGATGTGACAGCAATGATTGGAGAACCTTGTCGATATTTCGAAATCATTTTAGCTGTGTGACCACTTTCAGTTGGTGCAATAATTGCTTTAGCTTTTAGATTTATAGACGTATGTGCGACTGCTTGTCCGATCGCATCTGTCATCGTTACTTCTTTAATCTTACTCTTTGCGGAAACAATAGCTCGATAGTCAAGTGCATCTTCTGTACGAATTGCAATTTTAACCATCGTTGTTACAGATTCAACTGGATACATGCCTGCTGCAGTTTCACCAGATAACATAATAGCATCTGTTCCATCAAAGATTGCATTCGCAACATCACTCGCTTCCGCACGTGTAGGACGTGGATTGCGTTGCATAGAATCTAACATTTGTGTCGCAGTAATCACTGGTTTCCCAGCGTCATTACATTTACTAATTAAACTTTTTTGAACTAATGGTACTTCTTCAGCTGGAATTTCTACCCCTAAGTCTCCTCGTGCTACCATTAAACCGTCGGACACCATAATAATAGAATCTATGTTATCGACACCTTCTTGGTTCTCGATTTTCGGGATAATTTGAATATGTCCGCCATTATTATTTTCAAGTAATTCACGAATTTCCATTACATCTTTTGCACGACGAACAAATGACGCGGCTACAAAATCAACATCTTGCTCAATGCCAAATAAAATATCTTGTGCATCTTTTTCAGTAATACCTGGGAGTTGTACAGAAACACCTGGTACATTAACCCCTTTTTTATTTTTTAATGTGCCAGCATTGTAGACAACAGTATGAATTAAACCTGCTTCATGATCTACACTAGAAACACGAAGTTCAATTAATCCATCATCTAATAAAATGACAGACCCTTCTTGAACGTCTTCAATTAATTGACCGTATGAAATAGAGAACATCTCATTGGTCCCCAAAACTTCCGTCATAGAAATAGCTAAAGATTGTCCAGATTCTAACTCTATAGCATCATTTTCCATTTGGTGAGTACGAATTTCTGGACCTTTAGTATCTAAAAGAATACCGACGATTTTTCCGGTTTTTTTAGAAGCTTCACGTATCCGTTTAATTCGTTCCCCATGTTCTTCATGGTTTCCGTGGGAAAAGTTTAAGCGCGCAACATTCATTCCTGATTCGATTAATTGTTCTAGCATTTCTGGTGATTCACTTGCTGGGCCAATTGTACATACGATTTTTGTTTTTCTCATTTTTATATCCTCTCCAACATTAGATGGCTAATTCTTTTGATAGTTTATACATAGTTAAATCCGCTTTATGCTTCCCTTCGAAAGCCTCTGTCATTGAATAGTCTACCACTTGATGATTACGCATGCCAATCGCAAGTCCTCCATGACCTTCCATTAACATCTCAACTGCTCGAGCACCAAATAGGCTAGCCAATACACGGTCGCGGCCTGTTGGCGAACCACCGCGTTGGACATGTCCCAGTACGGAAACTATAGAATCTATATTAGCATGTTCTTTTAATAGTTTTGAGAATTCATTAGCATTCATCACGCCTTCAGACACGATAATAATGCTATGTTTCTTCCCACGCTCATGTCCACTGCGAAGTCGGGTTAATATATCTGGCAAATCGTACGGTTCTTCAGGAATGACAATTGTTTCTGCTCCACCTGCTAAACCTGCCCACAAAGCCAAATCGCCAGCATCGCGTCCCATTACTTCGATGATAAATGTTCGTTCATGAGAAGTAGCTGTGTCCCGAATTTTATCTATTGCATCAATAACCGTATTAAGTGCTGTGTCAAACCCAATTGTGAAATCAGTTCCTGGAATATCATTATCAATTGTTCCTGGTACACCAATGCATGGAAAACCTTTTGCCGTTAAAGCCATAGCCCCACGGTAAGATCCATCTCCACCAATCACTACTAAACCTTCAATCCCATGCTTTTTCATTTGAGCAATGGCTTTTAGTTGACCTTCTTCCGTCTTAAACTCAAGACATCTAGCTGAATGCAACTTGGTACCACCTCGTTGAATAATATCTCCTACAGAACCTAAATCGAGCGGTTCAATTTTTCCATCTATCAGACCTTGGTAGCCATTATAAACACCCATAACTTCTAGGTCGTGATAAATCGCTTTTCTGACTACTGCACGCAAGGCTGCATTCATACCTGGTGCATCTCCACCACTCGTTAAAACACCTATTTTTTTCAATTGAGTGTCCCTCCTTAACCTAATCCTATATTCACATTAACACTTTTGAATACTCATTGTTAGTAAAAAAAAAAGGATGCGACTATCGCATCCTCATTCTGTGAATTCACCGATTGCTCTAAATTTTTCATATCGATCATCCACTAATTCATCTTCACTTAGTTTGCTAAGAGTTGCAATTGAGCGCTCCAATGCTTCTTTTAAATAGATTGCTTGTTGTTTAGAATCTCGATGAGCTCCACCAATTGCTTCTTGTATGACTTCATCGACGATGCCCATTTGTTTTAAATCAGGTGCTGTGATTTTCATGGCTTCAGCTGCTTGTTTAGCAAGTGCTGGATTTTTCCATAATATCGATGCAGCCCCTTCAGGTGAAATTACAGAGTACGTGGAGTTCTCTAACATATGGATATGATTAGCCACACCAAGTGCCAATGCTCCACCACTTCCACCTTCTCCAATAACCACACTAATAACAGGTACTTTTAGTCCAGCCATCTCAAAAAGATTACGGGCAATTGCTTCACTTTGTCCGCGCTCTTCTGCAGCTTTACCAGGATATGCACCTTTCGTATCGATAAAACAAATAATAGGGCGACCAAATTTTTCGGCTTGTTTCATCAATCTTAGTGCTTTTCGATATCCTTCAGGATGGGGCATACCGAAATTGCGTCGAATGTTTTCTTTCGTATCTTTTCCTCGTTGATGACCGATAATCGTAATCGGTAATCCATTAAATGCTGCGATTCCACCAACAATTGCTTCGTCATCCCCATAAGATCGATCCCCGTGAAGTTCAATGAAATCAGTGAACATTTCACGAATGTAGTCAAGTGTAGTGGGACGTTCTGGATGTCTCGCCACTTGAACACGATCCCAAGGTTGCATATTGATATATATATCATTTTCTAGTTTTTCAAGTCGATTTTCTAGATGTTGAATTTCAGTCGATAAATCAACCTCTGCGTTTGAAGTGAAATCTCTTAACTCACTAATTTTATCGCGTAGTTGAACGACTGGCTCTTCAAAAGGAAGTGTTTTAACCATTGATATGAACCCCTTTCGAATGAAGTTTCACAAGAGTCGAGAGTGATTCTTTCATTTTAGAACGATGAACGACTGCATCAAGTTGACCATGAGCTAACAAAAACTCAGCCGTTTGAAAATCTTCTGGAAGTTTTTCACGAACAGTCTGTTCAATGACCCGACGACCAGCAAAGCCAATTAATGCTTTAGGTTCAGCTAAGTTGATATCGCCTAAAGAAGCAAAACTTGCAGACACTCCACCAGTTGTCGGATGCGTCAATATAGAAATAAACAGATTCCCTTTTTCACTATGACGCTTAAGTGCCACACTCGTTTTCGCCATCTGCATTAACGATAGAACACCTTCCTGCATTCGAGCTCCACCACTAGCTGTGAAGATAATAAAAGGTACACCTTGTTTCGTTGCTTCTTCAACAGCACGTGTAATCTTTTCACCAACAACCGAACCCATAGACCCCATGCGAAAGTGGGAATCCATGATTGCCACTACAACTTTACGTCCATTAAGTAATCCACTGCCAGTTAGTACCGCTTCGTTTAACCCTGTTTTTTCACTATCTAATTTAATTTTATCTGTGTACCCAGGAAAATTAAGTGGATTAACGGTCTGCAAATGATCGTCCAAAGAAGCAAACGTACCTTCATCTAAGAATATCGCCACTCGCTCATTAGCTGTCATTTTAAAATGATGATCGCAACCTGGACAAACTTTTTTATTTTCCTTTAAATCTTTTGTTAAACCGATATGTTTACACTCTGGACATTTTGTCATGATGCCTTCAGGAACATCCGTTTTCGATAAATTGTTAGGTATCGTCACATATTTGCTTTTACGGTTTCTTGAAAATATATCTCGAATCATATAATCTCTCTCCCTTGTGATAACCAAGTTATCCACCCCCTATATGAGTGAATTGCGTGTTCAATTTCTCCTGAGATAATAGCATTTAAGAGTTGTTGAATATGTTGGTTTTCGTCTTTTTCTGAATGACCTTGAAAAGGCTCATCTCCGTATTGCTTCAATAAAAACCACATTTTTAATGATAATCGATTATTGGTAGAGATGAGGATTTCGCGAATCAGATCTTCTCTCACTATGCTCTCATCCTCTTGCAATTGCATTAGTAAACTACTCCATACAGGTAGTTGATTTAATGTTGGTGTTCCTGCCACAATTCGGATGGCTTCTTTTTCGTGTATTTCACGTGTTACATGAATATCTCCAACTGTTTTCGTGTCTTGTAAGATAAATGTCGATAAAACTTCAACTAATTTATGGTTACGAAAATCCGTTAAAAACGTTCCTTCGCCACGTTTCGTTTCAATTAAGCCTAACAGCTCTAAACTGCGTAGTGCTTCTCTAACGGTCGATCTTCCTACTTGGAGTCGCTCCGCTAATTCACGTTCAGATGGTATTTTGCCACCCGGTCGAATATTTTCTTTTTCAATAAGAAGACGAAGTTCACGAACGATCTGTAAATACATTTTTGTCGTTTGTTTGGTCATTTCCGTTCCTCAGACTTCCATTTTTTTCAAAGTGGTCTGACCACTCAATGAACCTATCATACAAAAAAATCGTTTGTCATGCAATGGAAAATTAAAAAACAACCCAACAAAGATTAGTTGGGTTGTTTTTTCGACATTGCACGCATATTTTTGACAATGATTTGTGGCTTACCTTGTCTCCACTCAACTATGCCTTCAACTGAGATTACATTTTGTTCTTTAATTAATAGATTGTGATGAGCATAGTCCTTTGGAAACAATGTACACGAAACATCAGAAGTTTCATCCTGGACAGTAACAAATGCCATCGCCTCTCCTTTTTTCGTCCGAATTCTTCGAATCTCTTCAATCATGCCAATAATGACAACTGACCGTCCATTTTGTTCAGCTTTAACATCTTGAATAGCTGTACCTTGGAAATGCAATTCCTTTTTCAGACGCTCTACGGGATGATTTGACATATACAACCCTAAAATTTCTCGTTCAAATTGGAGCTTTATCATCTCAGGCATCTCGGTATTTTTCACATACTTCGGCTTGCCAAAAGATATAACATCTCCATCGAATAAGTCGTTCTCTACATTGGGACGGACGAGTTCTGCGTACTTTACTGCTGCATCAAGAGTTGCTAGTAAAGTGGATCTATGTTGTCCAAAACCATCGAGTGCCCCGGCTTTTATTAAAGGTTCAATTTGCTTTCGAGAAAATTGCTCCGCAGATAAACTCGCTGCTAACTCAAAAATATCTTGCCATATTGGTTTTTGGTATTTACGATTTTCCATTAAGGTTCTTAAAAACACATTAGAAACACCTTTAATAGCCGATAACCCAAAGCGGATCGCGCCGTTTTCTACACGAAATGATAAACCACTTTTGTGTATTGAAGGGGGCAAAAGGGCAATATTATGATGTTTAACTTCTTGTATTAAGCGCATGATTTTTTCCTGATTACCTGTTGCAGAAGTTAGCAACGATGCATAAAAATAGGCAGGGTACTGAACTTTTAAGTATGCCATTTGATATGTAATTAAGCTGTATGCAACTGCATGACTTTTCGGAAAACCATAATCAGCAAATCTAACAATTAAATCGTATACTTCATTTGCTTCCTGCTTCGTAAATTGATTTTGTTGAGCACTTTCAACAAAGTGTTGGCGCTGCTCATCGAGAACTTGTCGATTTTTTTTACTAACCGCGCGTCTTAAAATATCGGACTCACCAAAAGAAAAACCAGCCATTTTCGATGAAATTTGCATGATTTGTTCTTGGTAAACAATTACGCCGTACGTCTCTTTTAAGATAGGTTCAAGCATCGGATGAACATATACCGTTTTTTCTTCACGATGTTTTCGGCGTTTATATGTTGGTATATTGTCCATCGGGCCTGGTCGATACAAAGCATTCACTGCCACGATATCCAGAAAATGAGATGGTTTAATATCACGTAATGCTTGTCTCATACCGTCTGATTCTAATTGGAAGACTCCTGTAGTGTCGCCTTGTTGAAGAAGTTTGAATGTCTCTTCATTATGTAAAGGAATTTTCTCGAACTCTAACCACTTATTTTGATCAAACCAAATCATCGTGCGAATTCTTTCAAGAATAGTTAAGTTTCGCAATCCTAGAAAATCCATTTTCAGCAAACCGCTCTGCTCAACTTCTTTCATTGGCCACTGGGTTAAATACATACCGTCTTGTCCTTCTTCGATTGGTAATAAGTCCACTAATGGAACAGGTGATAAAACGACCCCTGCGGCATGTGTCGAGGCATTCCTAGGTAATCCTTCAAGCTCTTTTACTATGTCAAACCATTTTTGGTGTGTTTTGTCTAGTTCCATCCATTTTTTTATGTGGTGGGAACTATTAACAGCTTCATCAAATGAAATACCCGGTTTATTAGGTAGTTGTTTTGATATCATGTCAAGAACTGAACTATCAAATCCGAATACGCGTGCCACATCTCTCGCTGCTGCTTTAGCGGATAGTGTGCCGAACGTTACGATTTGTGCGACGTGTGAATTTCCATATTTCTTAGCCACGTACTGTATAACTTCATGTCTTCTGTAATCCGCAAAATCGATATCAATATCGGGCATCGAAATACGTTCTGGATTTAAAAAACGTTCAAACAATAACCCGTATTCAAGTGGATCTACATGTGTAATAAATAATGAATACGCGACGAGTGAGCTTGCAGAAGAGCCACGACCAGGGCCAGTTAAAATTTGTTTATTTTTTGCATATTCCATAAAGTCCGCCACTATCAAAAAATAATCTGCATAGCCCATTTGATTAATGACCTTGAGCTCCATTTCCAGACGTTCTTTATACTTGTCAGTCAGTTTTTCTAAGCGTGTATTAAGACCTTCGAGACATTTTTCACGTAAGACGTCCTCTGTAAGGACATTTTCTGGTACTGGGAATTTCGGCATATGTAGTTGGTTCGAAACAAGTTCAACGTGACAGCTCTCGAGACTTCGCTCTGTCTGTTCAAGCCATTCGGGATGATCAGCAAACCATTCAATCCATTGTTCACGCGTAGGTAAATAATGATGTTCATGAAGAGGCTTTTGTCGATTTATGTCGTTTAACTTCACACCATTCGCAATCGCTTGCGCCACTTCATAAGCAAACGCATCTTTAGCAGATACATATTTTGCTTGATGAGTTGCCATCAGTTGGATTTGTCTTTCTTCACAGAGAGTAATGAATTCATTTTCATGACTATCAACTATTCCACCAGGTCGTTCAATTCCACCTAAAATATGTGGACCAAGACTATTTTTCAACGCATCAAGTATAGATTCCTTAGCGTCCAGTGATGATTGTTTTGGCATGCTAACCACAACTAAACAATCTTGTTTATAGGCTTGTAACCACTTTAAGGGAAGTGCCGATAGTGCTTTTACTTCGAGTGCACTACTAATTTTCAATAAGTTTTGATAACCAATATTTGATTTTGCATATATTTGTACGTCCGCACTGTTTTCTTCACTAATTTCAATTCGACAGGCTAGTCCAATAACGGGATGAAGTCCTGCTTTTTTAACTTCCTGATAAAAAGGCAAAACACCATACAAACGTTTATTTGTAATGGCTACAGTTTTCGCTTGTTGATGTTGAAGGAAAGGAATCAATGATTCCAAGCGAATCGTACTATTCAGTAGGTCTGCTGATGTACCTACTTGCGGATAAACTGGATTCATCGTTCCTTCACCCCTTCTTCAACTTACAGACATAATTTTTTCAACTTAGTGATCACTTCATCTGCAGTATCCCACGAATAGATTGATGCTCCGGATGCAAGTGGATGACCTCCACCTCCATATTCCTTAGCCAATTCATTAATAATAGGCCCTTTAGAGCGAAGTCGAACACGAATTTGGTCCTCTTCTTCTATAAACATAATCCATGCTTTAATTCCTTTGACATTGCCAAGAGAGCCAACTAAAAGAGAAGTTTCACTTGCTGTCACTCCGAATTCTTCTAGTGTTTTGAGTGGCAATTTGATATATGCCGCCCCATTATCATCAATAATAAAATGTTGATAAATATGTCCTTGTAGATGCAATAAATTTCTGTCTACTTCATACATGCCGTTAAAAAGTTCTGTGCGATCGAAGTCATATGTAATCAAATCTGCAACAGTTTCGAATGTTTTCTTGCTGGTACTTTGAAACATAAAGCGCCCTGTATCCCCTACGATGCCTGCGAACAAAATCCGCGCAGCTCCATCAGACATTTTCCAGTTTGCACTCGCTTTTCCTTCTTCGAATAATTCATATATCATTTCACTTGCCGAACTTGCTTGTGTGTTCACCCATAATAAGTCCCCGTAAGCATCGTCATTCGGATGATGGTCTATCTTAATGAGGTATGCACCAGTTTTATAACGTTGATCATCAATGCGCTCTGTATTGGCAGTATCCGTAACAATAATGAGCGCCCCTTCGAATTGTTCATCGGTCACTTGATCTGGCTGATCCAGAAAACTGAGCGTTTCCTCATGCTCTCCTGTAACAAAAATTTGTTTATCCGGATAGCTCGCTTGTAAAATCCCTTTTAAGCCAATTGAGGAACCATATGCGTCTGGATCAGGTCGAACATGTCGATGAATGATAATGGTTTCGTATGTAGATATTGTGTCTATGATTTGACGCTTCATGTATTTTTCCTTCCACCTTTCATAATTACGATTCGCAATTCCATGCAAATGTCGATACAATAATGACAGTTTCATTTAATAACAGGAGGTCTACAATGATAAATGCACTATTTGTAGTTTTAATAGTTTTGTCGTTTGTGTTTTATTTTTACTTTAAAACAAAACAATTTCGGAGTGAATTACCTATCGCTAAAAAATGGTATGCGAATCGTTCGTTAATTGCACTTGGAAGTTTATTGTTTTTCTTTGGTATTAACCAATTAACTTTATTCCCATCGACTATAACTTATGTCATTTCAGGTGTGTTAATTCTCATTGGCTTGTACGCGATGGTTTACTACTTCCGTGTCGCAAAACACTATGGCCAATTTGTAGAAGAAGAATTTCGTTTAAACCAAAAGTGATGCTACCTAGCATCACTTTTTTATTTTACCTCTCTAACAATTGGAACATCATCATCGCTTTACCAACCAAAACTTGCCCATTTAACACATCGAATTCCATTTTCACAAACTTCCGGCTCATATCAAGAATATTTGGCCGTACTGTCAATACGCTATCCATCTGCACAGGTTTGATAAAGTAGATGGTCATGTTTTCAGCCACACTGTCTCCACGCTTTTTGTTTTTCAACGCATAATTGCCCACTTCAGCTAAGAGTGTGGTGAATGCGCCATAAGAAATGGCACCAAACTGGTTGGTCATTTGCGGAGTTACTGTGAATTCTATCGTGAGTTCATCTTCCTGCGAAACTTTCATTTGATTTTTGACAATATCATCGATTGTTTCGCCTTGTTGCGGTTGTCGTTGTGCTAATTGAAGAGCCTTCAATACATCTTGACGACTAATGACTCCTTCTAAAATTCCGTTATCATTGACAACAGGCATTAAATCGATGCCTTCCCAAATCATTCGGTGTCCTGCAGTAGCCACACTCGTTTTCATAGTCAATGTAATCGGATTTTTCGTCATTACTTTTTCTATTGAATCACGATGCTCTTTTCCAATCACATCTCTTGCTGTAACGATACCCACCACTTTTTGGTTTCCATCAATGACTGGGAAACCAGCATGCAATGTTTGAACATTTTTTTCATGATAAGCTGAAACGGTTTCGTTGGCACGCAAAAAATCGGTTTCTTGGAAAGGTACATAGATATCTTCAATGAACAATATCTCTTTTTTAATTAACTGATCATAAATTGCACGGTTAATCATTGTCGCAACTGTGAACGTGTCGTAACTTGTCGAAATAATTGGAAGTTCCAACTCATCAGCTACTTTTTTCAAAGATTCTGATGCTTCAAATCCACCAGTTATTAAAACTGCAGCTCCTGCTTTAAGAGCAGTAAAATGGGCTTTCACTCGATTCCCAACGATGAGAAGACTCCCTGCATCTGTATAACGCATCATGTCTTCTAATTGCATAGCTCCGATAACAAATTTGGTTAACGTTTTATGTAAACCACTTTTCCCACCTAGCACCTGACCATCCACAATATTTACAACTTCAGCAAACGTTAGACGTTCGATATTTTCTTTCTTTTTCTTTTCGATTCGAATAGTTCCAACTCGTTCGATTGTGCTCACATATCGTTGAGTTTCAGCCTCTTTAATTGCACGATAGGCTGTCCCTTCACTAACCTGAAGTTCTTTTGCGATTCGTCTAACAGAGATTTTATCTCCAACGGGCAAAGACTCAATATATTGCAATATTTGTTCGTGTTTTGTAACCATTTAATCACCTATTTTCCAAACAATCGTTGTAATGTTAGTGTATCACAAACCATTGGTTTTTATTTACACAAAAATGCACGGAAAGTCTGTAGCTTTCCGTGCATTTCTCTTTTTACAATTCGATTCCAGCACCAGAGCTAAGGAGGTGTACTGTCGCACCTTTAACTAAATCTTTAAAGTCCTGTGGGTTTTGTTTTATTGGAGGGAAAGTATCGTAATGAATTGGCACAACCGCTTGTGGATTCAATAATTCCACTGCGTAAGCTGCATCTTCAATTCCCATTGTAAAGTTATCACCAATTGGCAAGAACGCTAAATCAATTGGATGTCTTTCACCAATTAACTTCATATCACCAAATAACGAAGTATCCCCAGCATGGTAAATGGTTTTGCCCTCTGCCGTAAATAATATTCCTGCAGGCATACCCGTATAGATCATTTCCTTGTCTTCGGTTACATAAGCTGATCCATGAAATGCTTGTGTTAATTTCACTTTTCCAAACTCAAATTCTCTTGCACCACCAATATGCAACGGATGTGTTCTTACTCCTTGCCAAGACAAATACTCTGCAAGCTCAAATGGAGCAACAACCAACGTGTCATTCGCTTTTGCGATTGCTACCGTGTCCCCTACATGATCGTTATGACCATGTGTTAATAAAATCACATCGGGCTTCTCATTGTCAGCTACTAAATCTGTTAATTCATTCCCTGTAATGAATGGATCAATTAATATCGTATACTCTCCCGTTTTTATTTTGACCACGGAATGTCCATGAAAAGTTACATACATTTAGTTCAACCTCCTTTATTTCATACTAATATTTATTCGATATGAATGTCGAATCTCCTGTTTTTTGATATGCTTAAGGGAGAAAGTTGAAAAAGGAGTGTTATTATGACTAAAATCAATCAAATCTCTACATATTTATCCGAAAACAATCTCGACGCAGCGTTTATCACAACTCCAGACAACGTGTTTTACGTATCTGGATTCCGAAGTAATCCCCATGAGCGTTTATTTGGTGTTGTAATTTTTAAAGATGCTGAACCACTTATGATTTGCC
The DNA here is from genome assembly GCF_003058165.1 of Paenisporosarcina sp. OV554. Classification (GTDB taxonomy): domain Bacteria; phylum Bacillota; class Bacilli; order Bacillales_A; family Planococcaceae; genus Paenisporosarcina. The sequence continues at coordinate 90,741 of NZ_QBUC01000004.1, forward strand.
CGAAAATGGAAATACCAGATGCTAAAGAAGCTGGATGGTCATTCGATGTTGTTGGTCACCAAGATACAGATCAACCTTGGCAGTTATTAAAAGAAGCTATTGAAAGTAAAGGGGTTAACATTGCTCAACTTGCAATTGAAAAATCACATATGACTGTTGAACGTTTGGAAGCTCTTCAAGAGTTATTCCCACAAGCTTCATTTGCTCGATTAGACGATCAACTGAATTCTATGCGCGTTGTGAAGGATGAAAGTGAATTAGTCATTCTTCGTAAAGCTGCTGAATATGCAGATTATGCGATTGAAGTCGGTGTAAGTGAGATTGCTGAAGGTAAGACTGAACTAGAAATTCTAACAGCTATCGAACTTGCTTTAAAGAAAAAAGGAATCGCTCACATGTCATTTGATACGATGGTGTTGAGTGGACCAAAAACGGCATCCCCTCACGGGAAACCAGGTGACCGCAAAATTCAAAAAGGCGATTTCATTTTATTTGATTTAGGTGTTATCTACAAAGGATATTGTTCTGATATTACGCGTACCGTTTCTTTCGGAGAACCTTCAGATGCTCAAAAAGAAGTATATGAAGCAGTAAGAAAAGCAGAACAAGATGCAGTTGATGCCGTCAAACCTGGAGTACGTGCAATGGATTTAGATAAAATCGCACGTGATGTGATTACACAAGCTGGATACGGTGAATTCTTTACACATCGCTTAGGCCACGGACTTGGTATTTCGGTTCATGAGTTCCCTTCAGTTACAGGTAATAATGAAATGGAATTAATCGAAGGCATGGTCTTTACGATTGAACCAGGAATTTATGATCCAAACATAACGGGTGTTCGCATTGAAGACGACGTGGTTGTTACAAAAAATGGCGTCGAGGTCTTAACGAAGTACCCTAAAGAATTAGTCATCATTCCAAGCGTATAATCCAAAGACCTGATTCACAGAAAATGCGAATCAGGTCTTTCTTTCATTTGTACAATGCGCATGAGAATCAGGAGGGAATTGGATAGTTGCGACGATAATCCGTGAAGTTGAGACAATAACTAGGAAGTTACGACGATAATCCAAGAGGTTACGACGATAACATGAATAGTTGCGACTATAATCCAAAAAGTTACGATGAAACCCCCTCACCATTACTTCTTATTAAATCACAAATCCAAAGACCTGATTCGCAGAAAATGCGAATCAGGTCTTTCTTTCATTTGTGCAATTCTCATGAGAATTAGGAGGAAATTGGATAGTTGCGACGATAATCCAAAAAGTTGAGACAATAACATGAATAGTTGAGCCGAAGATCCAAGAAGTTGCGACGAATCCCCGCCCCATCACTTCGCATTAAAATCACACAAAAAACCCCTTTTCACCAATTGGCGAAAAGGGGTTTTCAAATTAAGCTAAAAGACCTTCAACAGCTACATACGGAAGTCCTTGTGCATCAGCTACCGCTTGATATGTCACGTGTCCTTCTAATGTGTTAATTCCTTTAAGAAGTGCGCTGTTATCTAAGCAAGCTTGTACATATCCTTTGTTTGCAATTTGTACTGCATAAGGAACAGTTACGTTTGTTAAAGCCATAGTAGATGTACGTGGAACAGCTCCAGGCATGTTAGCTACTGCGTAATGAACCACACCATGTTTTTCATATGTTGGGTTATCGTGAGTTGTGATACGATCAGAACTTTCGAAAATACCACCTTGGTCTATAGCAATATCAACTACTACCGATCCAGGTTTCATTGACTTGATCATTTCTTCTGTAATAAGTTTAGGTGCTTTCGCTCCTGGAATTAAGACAGCGCCAATAACAAGATCCGAATCTTTTACAGATTCAGCGATGTTAAATGGATTTGAAATTAATGTTTGCACATCGCGACCAAACAAGTCTTCTAATTGACGAAGACGATCTGGACTTAGATCGATGATTGTAACATCTGCTCCCATTCCAACTGCAACACGAGCAGCGTTTGTTCCTGCAATTCCGCCACCAATAATAGTAACTTTACCGCGAGAAACTCCTGGTACTCCACCAAGTAAAATTCCCATCCCACCGTGGATTTTCTCTAAGAACTGTGCACCAATTTGAGTAGACATACGTCCAGCTACTTCACTCATAGGTGTTAATAACGGCAATGAATTGTTTGGAAGTTGAACGGTTTCGTAAGCAATTCCAACCACTTTATTATCCATTAAAGCTTTTGTTAATTCAGGTTCTGGAGCTAAATGTAAATATGTGAACAAGATTAGACCTTCATGGAAATAACCATATTCAGAAGCAATCGGTTCTTTTACTTTCATGACCATATCAGTTGCCCATGCTTCTTTAGCTGTTGCCACAATTTGTGCACCTGCTGTTTCATATGCTTCATCTGTGAAACCTGAACCTAGTCCTGCTCCTGTTTCGATATAAACATCATGTCCGAAAACTGCTAAGTTAACAACTCCTGCTGGTGTCATAGCAACACGGTTTTCATTGTTTTTAATTTCTTTAGGTACTCCAATTTTCATTTTGAAACCCTCCTGTGTTTTATGTAAGTAAGTCAATTGAGCCGACATAATTAAATTATTGAAAGCAAATCAATTCTATCAGATATAATTGAAAATGGCTTTAAAAATCTTTTTATACAATAATTTTAGATAACTCTGTTAATTGAAAGCTGGGTGAATTACAAATGGCAGGAATGAATAACCGAAATTTCGAGCAATTTGGATTGGAAGCAGTCCCTTCTTCTCTTCAACAATCTACTTGGAAAGAGTATGCAATCATTGCTTTTGCTTTTTCCGTAAATGCTGGAAACTTTCTAGTTCCATCTTTAGCAGTTACTCAAGGACACCTTCCATGGTTACCTGCTTTTACCGCGGTTTGGCTAGGTGCTATATTAGCATTTTTATGTGTATCCGCACTTTCTATCCCTGGTGCTCTTTATGGTCTTCCTGGTCAATACATTTTGCGTGCTTTTGTTGGGTCTTGGCTTGCCACAAAAATCGCATCACCTATCCGTGTGTTAACTTCATTATATTGGTTTAGTGTACAAACAATTGGTGGGACATATATTCTACAATCTGTTGTTTCTAACTTCTTGAACATTCATATTCCGTTTACGCTTTTAGCGGTGTTTACGGCTAGTCTGATGGCTTATTTGGCTCTCGTTGGATACGATGCTGTAAAAAAAGTAACGAGATTATTTTTACCCATATTAATTATTGGACAAAGTCTTATGCTATTTGTCATTTTCACAGAAGTCTCAGTATCGTCAGAAAATTCCTTTCCTAATACAACTTTTGACTGGGGCATATTTTTCTTTTATATGAGTTTAGCATTCGTTCAATTTGTTTCGGGTGTTAGTGCTTCTAGTGATATGACCCGTTATGCTAAATCTGCACGTCAAGGATTCTCTGGTATGTTCCTTGGAAATTCCGCAGGTTATTTAATGACCGCTTTAATAGGAACATTAGTGGCGGCATTTTTCCAATCCACGAATCCTTTCGTTGTGCTTAGTGAAGCGACTACAAATACTTTTATTGGACTTTTCATTACCTTAAGCGGTTTACTTGCCATGATTTCTATCAACATTGGAAATGCATATACTGGAGGATTTAGTTTACTTAATACGTGGCCTTCTCTTGGAAGATTAAGAAGCGCTTTATTATTCGGGATAGTCGGCGTAATCCTAAGTTGTTTTCCAAGCCTTTCTACTGAAGCGGCCTATATTATCTCGATTTTAGGAGCGGGCATTGTTCCATTATCAGCAATCATAGTCGTAGATTACTTATGGAATAAAAAAATGTCTATCTCAGAAGAACTCATGATGAATGTGGTCCTTGGTTCTTATAAAATAAATCTTGCAGCCATTCTTACATTTACCTTTATGAGTATTGCTTACTTAATCATCCCAAAGGAGTTTTCACCGGGAATGCTAATATTTATTGGTAGTTCGATAGTTTATTTTTCGCTTCACAAGTATATAGTCACAAAATAGACCCTAATTGACGGAAATCCTATTGAAAAAGCAGGATTTCCAGCTTGCTTACCGAAATCTATATATATAGAAAAATTTTGAAGGAGGAATTTATATGACACTTTCATACAAACATATTTTAGTTGCGGTAGACGGGTCTAAAGAAGCAGCATGGGCTTTTAAAAAATCCATTGGCGTAGCACAACGTAATGATGCGACATTAAATCTAGTAAACGTGATTGATACACGTTCATTTGCAGCCATTGAAGCTTATGATCGATCAATCGCAGACCGTGCACAAGCGTTTGCTGAAGAATTACTAGGTAATTATAAAAAAGAAGCTGAGGCGGCTGGAGTTACAAAAGTAAATGTGATTGTTGATTATGGTTCTCCTAAAACAATGATTGCTAGAGAAGTTGCTAAGAAAGTAGAAGCTGATCTTATAATTTGTGGTGCTACAGGTTTAAGCACCGTTGAACGTTTTTTAATCGGAAGTGTATCTGGACATATTGTACGTGCGGCTAAATGTGATGTGCTTGTTGTCCGGACAGAAGAACACATTTAACTAAGAAAAGCGTAAGACGCCACTCTAGCACGCCTACGGTTCTAGAAAAAATGAATCGGACTGTTTGCGAATGAGTCACTTAGCAGTACTTATTAAATTTAGCGTAAGACCTGAATATATTTCTGATGATCCTGAAGCTTTAGCTTTATTGTCCGAATCTACAGTAGAAGCAAATGTAAACGTGTCAGAATTAACCGGTTCTGAACTGATGGTTTACTCAACTCCCGATGGTCAACAACATGTAGCGCGCGTTAGTTCCAACGCGCATATCCAAACCGTCAAAAAATTAAACTTGCATTTGACTTGGCTAGGGCTCATTTCTTCGATAATGAAACTGAAAGTCGTAACAGATAGAAAATCCTCGTCCAGTATTTTATCTGGAAGAGGATTTTTTATACTTTCTTTACCGAATCCAAAACATGTTGCACCGTTGCTTTTAGCCGCCTGACAACACCTTCTCGCATTTAATCCACCATTATCAATATCTTGGGTTTCAAATGTGCTCTATTCTTCCGTTTCATTCGTAATCAGTTTGCCATTATTCTTGAAGCTGCTCCGTGCAATCCCGCGCTTTCTTTATATGCACTTGCTTCAATTCGTTCTTCTTTACCTTTTAACAATGGATGATTCAAATACTGTCTAACCTCTTTTCGCACTAGTTCGATGAGTCCCGGATGATTATTGAACACACCCCCCCCAAGGACGATACAATGTGGATCCTCTAAGACGATAATATGATAGATTGCTTTCGCTAATGTACATATAGCTTCGTTGACAATTGGTAAAATGCAATCGTTGCCTTCATAATAAAACTCCATCATTTCTTTTAGTGTCAGGTTTGTGTTCTTCAACAATTTCTTCCCTTGAGCTTCCAGCGAAGGACCAGAAACAAGGGACTCAAGAGAAGTTCGTGGAGTATCTGTCAAATTAAACCCAATTTCTCCTGCCATGCCTGCACCTCTCAAAAACATTCCCTTATATATCGAACAACAGGAAATACCCGTACTGAGTGTTACATAAACAAAAGCCTCCTGAGAGAATTCACGGTTTGTATATTCTCCCCACGCCGCCATATACACGTCATTGTCCACAATAATATTCGATTTAGGAAACTCATTGGCAAGCCTTTCGGTTAATAGGAAATTTCTCCAGGGCAAATTGTTTTGGAAGATTGCAATCCCGTTTTCACTGTCAACAATCCCTGGAATTCCTACTGCGATCCCGTTTATTTCATCAATATGAACAAGCGTATTCATACATAGAGACTTGAATGAATCAATCAGTGACTGGAAGAGTTTCTCTCCGTCATTTTTTTCGCTTCGTATTTCGGCGGCTTGCAATACAGTCCCGTTTGCGCTTAACAGGGCTGTCGCGAGTTTTGTACCACCGACATCAGCAGCCAGAATGTATCCCATTTACACCCCACCTCCGATTATGACAATTTAACAACTTGTGTAAGATTTCGTGGCTTATCTGGATTAAACCCAAGATTCACAGCACGATGATACGCAATTAATTGAAGATATGGAACATATATGGCATGCCGGTTCAGATCACTTATATCATTCGTCAATTCAATTATTTCATCTGCTTTAAATCCTACAGGAACCGGACCGATTGCTAGTACATATCCGCCAAGCCTTTGAATATCTAAAACGAGTTGCTGGTCATAGTTTGCTGTCTCGAGTTGAATGAGCAAAACGACAACTGTCGAACCGTCTACAATTGAAATTGGACCATGCCTAAACTCCAAGCTCGAATAGCTCTCACATTCTGTTTGCGTCATTTCTTTTAATTTTAAAGTCGCTTCTTTCGCTAATCCGTTATATGAACCTGACCCAAGGAAGATAAACCGTTTCTTCGAATAATCTTCAGCTACCTTTTTTGTTAAACCTTCGGATGATAACGCGTTCCTTACCAATTTTGGAACTTTCTTTAGTTCATCCAAGTTTTGACTGGATTCCGCTTGTTTTGCAGCGAACACTTGGAGAGCAAATAGCATATTTGAAAACGATTGAGTCATTACAACACTATTCTCCGAGATATGATCAAGTGCGATCACTTGATCTACCGCTGCTGCCATCGGGGTATCCCCATTACATGTAACCGCTAATGTACGAATATCAGCGTTCCCCTTAAAATGATCGAGGGCAATGAGAATCTCTGAAGTTGTTCCCGATCTTGAAATTCCAACGACAAGGTACTTTTTCCACGGTACAATAGCTGTAGATGTATGAAGGAATAACTCCGATGCAGGCAGTGCTGATGCAAACTGTCCTGTCACCGTTTGATAGTACTTTGCAGCTGAAGCAGCTAGATAAAATGAAGTTCCACAACCCATGAATAACACTTGATCTACAGCTTCGTGTTCAATTTCTAACTCCTTCACAAGCTCATAAGTTTTTTGTAATTGTTCCGCTTGTCCCATGATTTCATTATACGTATGCATACTATTAATACCTCTATCTGTCATTTATTTTTCGAATCGTAATTTGTTCCATGAAAGCTTCCACTTGTTCGAGATCAATAAAACCGATTGCGCTGTACATTGCATTTACTGAACCGCATGCAATAGCCCGCTTATAGGCAACGCTATATACTTCATTGTGAGATAACCCATACAGCAAGCCACCGACGAAGGCATCTCCGCTACCGACCGTATTGACAATATCAATCTGAGGGGCATCTGCTCTGAAACACCCAGATTTATTGACAAAAATCGCTCCTTCTCCAGCCAATGTGAAACAGACATGCTCGATACCGGCATCGACGAAACACCTTCCTACTTTAAACAATTCACTTTCAGTTACAATCGATTTCCCTAGTAGAGCGGCAATTTCATGCTCATTCGGTTTTATCGCAAACGGCTTTGCCTTTATTCCATTTTGTAGCGCATCACCACTTGAATCAAGGATCACCTTCGCACCGTTGTCATTTATAATTCGTATGAGGTCAGCATATGCGGTTTGGGGTACCCCTTTCGGTAAACTACCAGATAACGCAAACCATTTTACGCTTTCTGATTTCTGTCTAGCCCAGTCAAGCATGGAATGCCACTCCGCTTCAGATATGTCCGGACCTCCTTCGAGCAATTCAGTTCCTCCACTTTTGTTCTTATCAAGCACTGTTAAGCAAACGCGACTTTCGCCCTTAACGGAAATGAGATCACTTGCAATCTTGTGTTTCTCCAACAGACTGCGAATTCTAACGCCGTTCAAACCGCCTGCAAAACCACCAACATCAACGTTAGCACCGGAATAGTGGAGAACTTTTGCGACGTTCATACCTTTTCCACCTACGTCTTGTGTAATAGAAGAAACTCGATTTGTCCCCCCGATTTCCATTGATTCAACTTCATAAACTTGGTCGATTGCAGCGTTCAGCGTAATGGATGTAATCATTTTTGCAACATTGCAATCTTCGTTTTAACTAGCTCAATAAGTGCCTCTCTTGCTGGAATGAAATATTTTCTCGGATCACTTTCTTTTGGATTCGCAATTAAATACGCCCTTAATTCCTCTGCGAATAAATCTTTTAGTTCGGTCGAGAAGTTCACTTTTGCTACACCGTAATCCAAAGATTTACGTACACTTTCTTTAGGTACTCCTGAAGCTCCGTGCATTACGAGCGGGAGATTCGACACTGCCTGAATTTTTCCCAGTAAATCGAATTGCAATTTTGGTTCTTTTTTATAATTACCGTGTGCAGTTCCGAATGCAGGAGCAAACGAATCGATGCCGGTCTCCCTTATGAATCGCTCCGCCATCAGCGGATCTGTGAATAGAGCTTGATCCTCCATAGAAACTAAATCATCTTCCACACTTCCAATCGTGCCAAGCTCCGCTTCAACTGGTACACCCAATGAACTGGCGGCATCAGTCACTTTTCGGACCAGTGCAATATTGTCTTCCAATGAAAGCTTAGAACCATCAATCATTACAGACGTATATCCCGCGCTCAAACATTCCGTCACGACTTGAAATGATTCACCATGATCGAGATGCAAAGCGACGGGTATTTTCGCTTGTTCTGCGGCCGCTTTTGCCAACGCAATCATATACGGCATCTCAACATATCTGTATGTACTGGAAGTTGTTTGTAGGATGACCGGCGACCCAATTGCTTCTGCACCAGCGATTATTGCTTTAATAATTTCCAAATTGTGAGCACCAAATGCTCCAATTGCATAGTGGTTCTGGTGTGCATCTTTTAACATTTCTTTCGTTGTGACGAGTGTCATAAAATGACCCCTTTCATTAATGGGTTGTTGGTACAACTTCACTTATTTTAAAACTCATAGAAAAATCTATGAGTTTATACGAGATCTGTGTAAAATCTGCAACGATCTCCACGTACGATTGAAATACAATACTCAACTGGTTGATCGTTCGTGTCATATGCTGTTCGTTCTAAAAGCAAAGCGGGTTTTCCTATTTCCGTTTCGAGAAGCACGCTTTCCCCTTCCCTAATTAAAACCGGTTCGAAAGCTTCTTTTGCCCGAACAACAATCACGTTATAACGTTCATCCAACAAGTCATAAAGGGATGATTTACCTACTTCATACAAAACAGACATGTCTTGAATAACTGACTTCGGCATAAATGACGATTCAAGAATAATCGGTTCATCATTCGCACAACGTAACCTTTTCATCTCAATGACATTTTCACCAGGAGCAAGTTGTAGCCCGATTCTAACGGATTCAGATGGAGTTACTTCTTTTACTTCAAGTACACGGTCAGTGGGATGAAGTCCTTTTTCCCGTAAAACGCGACTAAAACTATAAAATCCGCTTAGTGATTGTTCAAACTTCGGTCTCGAAACGAAAGTACCTTTCCCTTGAACGCGATATAGTGATCCTTCTTGGACCAATTCTTCAATAGCTTTCTTCGCTGTATTTCTACTAACATGAAATATGTCCATCAAACGGTTTTCCGAATCGATTTTATCGCCTGGCTTCCAATCTCCTATTCGGATACGCGCATCCAATCTTTGCTTTAATTGATGATATAACGGAATGACACTTCCTTGATCTAATGGTTTCATAACATTCCATCCTTTATCCTAATTCTCATACTTTCAATATATCACCATTTCAACAAGATTTACACTAATTGAATGCGCCATTACGTTGATAAGCAACAGCTCCTCTGCAAATCGTCAATTCGGGTTGTCCATTCTGAGCGAGGACAACGATATCGGCATCTTTCCCTGCCTCAATCGATCCTTTTCGATTGTATAAACCTAAACGTTTAGCCTGGTTCGTAGAGGTAATTTTTATTTGATCATATATCGAAAGTCCAAGCCACTTCGCAATATTCAATCTTGCATCATTCATCGTCACGATACTTCCCGCCAAAGATCCATTCGAAGATAATGTACATTTCCCCTCAAGAACGTTCACTCGTTGACCGCCTAAATTGTAATCCCCATCAGGCATCCCTTTCGCGCGAATCCCATCAGTAATGACCACAATTCGTTCGGGCCCTTTCATCTTCAAAATAAGTTTCAACAAATCGAGATGAAAATGAATACCATCCGGAATGATTTCTACATAAACTTCGTCATGTAAAAGGGCTGCACCTACAACGCCAGGGTCACGATGGTGTAAGCCTTTCATTCCATTAAACAAATGAGTTGCGTGTGTTACTCCATGACTAATTGCACTGACAGCTACATCATATGAGGCATTCGTATGACCCATCGATGGGAGAACACCTATCTCCTTAAGTTCTGTTAACAACTCAAAATTGTTGTCTAACTCAGGTGCAAACGTAATAATTTTAATCGTTTCTCTGGCCAATTCCTGCCATTCTTTAAACAAAGTAACATTCGGAGGAATGATTTCTTTTTCCGGTTGGGCCCCTTTTTGTTCTTTATTAATAAAAGGTCCTTCCAAATGAACGCCTACCATTTCCGCGACTCCTGCTCCATTACTGTTTCCCATATATTTCGAAAGATTTAATAGCGCTTTACTGATGTGCTTTACCGGATTTGTCATCGTCGTCGCAAGATAAGAAGTTGTCCCTTCCTTTGCAAGCGCTTGTGCAATTCCTTCAAAAGCTTTATGACTCGAGTCCATAAAGTCAAATCCCGCTGCACCATGAACATGAATGTCAATCATTCCCGGGATTACGTATTGTTTCCCAGTACAATCGAATACACTATCTACCTCTCTAAAAGATGGACAATTGGCCATATCTCCAACAGATTCGATTTTTTCTTCTTTAATATGAACATATCCATCGTGCAAGATTGACTTTTCAAGAACGATTGTTGCATTAGTCAAATATAGATTTCTCATGAAGTGCTTCCCTCTCTTATGGATTGAGTCATGATCCCAACTTCCTCTGACTTAAACGTACCATCAGATTCGCCTTTCAGTCTGAAAGTTTGTGAGGACATCCATGTAAGAAAGAAGATTGTTAAGCTTATACCAAAAAACGGAAGAAGCCCTGGTATGAATAAGAAAATTCGGTACAGTCCATAAAGCCCCAAAGCAGAACCAAACACTTGAACTGGGAACGAAATGCTAAGTAGAAGTGATGCTGAAAAATAACGGGACAACGGGAGGTCGTAATGAGCAAACACTTGGAATATATTCATCACCATTACAGCATACAAAATCGTAATCATGACCATAAACGACAACAAAAAGAAGCCGAAAGTTCCGTTCATCGTCAATACAATTCTTAAATTGAGAATGAGAAAATAGCCAATGAAAATCAAAATGACACCAATCTTATTCGAGTTGATAAACTCCGCTTTATACGTCGTCCAATAGTTTCGGATAAGTAATCTTAAATCATCTTGACCATGAAATCTTTTTCGCATGACGACGAATAGCCCTACAGTAGCTGGCGAAATTCCTAAAATAACTAAACCAAGAATTGTAAGACCTATCCACATCAGTTGTAATAACGCTAGCATGGTAACAAATTCAACAAACCAATAAAGCTTTCCTTTCCAGCCATGTAAGTACAATCAAATTACCTCCCTGAAAGGGTAAAACTCATACAAAGAAGTTGTCTTTGTATGAGTTTTTTATTTTACTTCGCTTCTTTCGAGCGATCATATGCCCCTTGAGAAACTTCAAGATACTCTTGTATTCCCATTTTTTCAAGTGTCTCCTTGTAGTCATCCCACTTACTGAAGTCTTGTTTACCTGTAATAAAACCTGCAGTCATTTCATCTATATATGTTTGAACATCTGTCATAATAGCACTGACCTTGTCGGTTTCATCAAGCGTATAGTTCAGCCCTGGAAGAATGTTATCGTCTTTTATGCGATATGGACGAACTTTCTCAGCATTTACAGCAGAATTTTCTTTTCCTTCAGCACCTTGGAAGAATTTTTGTCTAACCATTCCAGGATAATATCCTCCTGGCCAAGTCAAGTATTCACTAATCGCCTGGTCCATATTTAAACCATTCGGATTGTCTGTGATCGTATCTAAATACTTGAAGTTTCCATCTTTATCTTCTTCGTACGTGACATCTTCGAAGCCCATGAAGAACATTTTAGAGCCTTCTTCCCCATAAAAATAATCCATCCAGCGAACCATAGCTTCTGGATTTTTTGCCTTATCTGTCAACACGAACATCCCAAGATTTCCAAGCCCATTCGAAACTGTATTATAAGCACGTTCCCCAGTTGGACCTTCAAGAACCGGTACACCAACATAACCGTCAAGATTCAGTAATTCTGCCGGGTCAATTTCGTTCAGTAAACCAAAATTCCCTTTAGAGGCTTCTGCTGAAAACTCCTGCGGTTGTACCGTGAAAACATCTTTGTTAATTAAATCTTCTGTATAAAGCTTGTTTAAGAATGTAAGTAATTCCTTATATTCATCCGTAGCCGGAACAAATCTAAATTCTTCAGTACCCTCTTTAAAGTCGAGGTTTTTGTTCATTGACCCTTGCTTATTCAAACCATACGTACCGCGCAAATAATCAACGAATTCAACTATGCCGTATCCTCCGCCCCATCCAAGCTCATCTGCTTTTCCATTACCATTCGGATCTTGTTCTTTGAAAGCTTTTAAAACTTCATACAATTCTTCTGGAGTCTCAGGCTCCTTTAGTCCCAATTTTTCCAGCCAGTCTTGTTTAATCCATGGCGTCATTCCTCGGAGTGCTTCAAAGTTCGGGTCATAAAATGTTGGGAAACCATAAATATTCCCATCCGCCATCGTGACTCCTTCTTTCACCGAAGGATAATCTTCTAGAATCTTTTTAAAGTTTGGTGCATATTCATCGATATAGTCATTTAATGGTAGAAAAACACCCTGCTGTCCGTACTTGATTAAATCTGTTTTCGGAAAAGCCGAAGCAAAAAATAGTTCAGGGTAATCTCCAGATGCAAGCATTAAGTTTCTTTTCTCTACTAATCCCTCAATTTGCGTTGTTTTCCAGTTCACTTCAACGTTTGTCAATTTCTCGTACTCTTCCCAGAGCATAAGTTTATTCCAATCTTGTGAGGCGAAGAATTTCGCAGCAAAACCATCCACTTGAATATTTTCTTCAACAATTGGCATGCCGGTTGCTTTTACATTACCGGCATTAACACTTTTTTTAACGGCCCCTTCCTCTTCAGAACAAGCTCCCAAAATACTTGCCGTTAGCAATAGACTTGCTGCAACACCTGAAAAATTCCTTTTCTTCAATACATTCTCCCCCTTGACTATCCTTTTAATGATCCTATCATGACGCCTTTCACGAAAAACCTTTGTAAAAATGGATAGAGCATTAGCATCGGCAAGTTTGCAACAATTAGCACCGCGTATTTCAAACCTTCCACACTAAGTTGTTGCGCTAAAAAGCTTTCCGAAGTTGTTTGAATCATGTCGTCGGTTTGGCCTTTAATAAGAATTTGCCGAAGTATTAACTGTAGCGGAAACTTATCTTGATCCTGCAAATAAATCAATGCCTGGAAGTATGAATTCCAATGGCCAACCGAATAGAAAAGAACCATTACAGCAATGACTGGGAACGATAAAGGAAGGACGATATTCCATAAAATCCTGAAATTTCCACATCCATCAATCATCGCGGATTCCTGCAATTCATGCGGGATGGACTGGAAGAAAGTTCTCATTATAATAATGTTCCAAACCGCAACTGCATTTGGTATCACCATAACCCAGAACGTATTCAGCATCCCAAGATCCCGTATGAGTAAGTACGTTGGGATAAGTCCCCCACTAAAGAAAATTGTAAAGATAATAAATGCCATAATAACTCCGCGACCCTTTAAATCTCTACGGGACAGTGGATATGCTGCTAATATTGTCATGACGACGTTCAACACGGTTCCAAATACCGTATATTTCAACGTGTTCATAAATCCATTGATAATATCCTGATTTTTAAAAACCTTGTCATAAGCATCCAAAGTAAACTCTTTCGGCCATAACCACATCTCACCTGATACAACATATTGCGGGTTACTGAGTGATGCACTGATTACAAATAACAATGGATATATCACCAGCAAGGCAACAATGGTCAGGAACACATAGTTGAATATATTAAACGTTCGATCTGTATTGGAATCTCGCAACTAACCCCACCCCTTACCATAGACTTGTCTCATTCACTTTTTTCGCAATGTGATTGACCATTATTAGCATAAAGAAATTAATTAACGAGTTGAACAGCCCCACTGCAGCAGAGAAACTATATTGCGCTTCCAAAATCCCACTTCTATAAACAAATGTCGAAATTACATCAGACGACGACATATTCAAGGCATTTTGCATAAGATATACTTTTTCAAATCCGACAGCCATTACAGATCCTGCATTCAAAATGAAGAGAATGACAATCGTTGGCATAATCGCAGGAATGTTAATATGAATGATTCGCTGAAACCTTGATGCACCGTCTATCATTGCCGCTTCATGTTGTGAGGGATCCACTGCTGCTAGTGCAGCGATATAAATGATAGAACTCCATCCCATCGTTTGCCACACGTCTGAAAATACATACAAACTTTTAAACAAAGCTGGCTCAGTTATAAAATCAATCGGTGCCCCACCGAAAAGTCGAATCACCTGATTGATTAACCCGTCCGTTTTCAAGAAAAGGAGTAGCATTCCAACAACTACAACAGTTGAAAGGAAATGCGGTGCGTATACAACCGTTTGTACAAATTTTTTGAAACGTAAGCTTTTCACTTCATTTAGCATGAGTGCTAATACAATCGGAATTGGGAATGAGACAGCTAGAGTGAATACGCCTATCCCGACAGTATTTTTAATAAGCCTCCAGAAATAGTAACTATCAAAAAACCGTTCAAAGTGTTTAAATCCTACCCATGGACTACCCAAAATGCCTTTTGTCGCAATAAAATCTTTAAATGCGATTTGCAAACCATAGAGAGGGAAGTAATGGAATATGAGAAAGTATAGAATTACTGGTGTAAGTAACAAATAGAGTTCCCAGTTTTTCCGGACGGACTTTCTCCATTCAACCCATGTTTTTTTCTTCGCATTCTGACGATTTTTGAACAACTTCTTTTTTCTATATGTCTCAAATTTTTCAACTGGCGCCACACTTTCACTCATGTTTGTCACGATTAGACCCCTTTTCCTACGAATACATTCAGTTGTGTACGATGCTAGATTCTTGAGATATCATGACTACTTTACCACCTGCACGTATAGATTCTGTTGCCGCACATCCAACTGCCACACTCATTCTACCTGCAAAAGGCGTTGTGAGAGGTTGTTTATCGTAGAGGACCAGATCAACAAAATCTTGCGTTATTTTAGGATCAGCCCCACCATGACTACCAGTCTCTTTTTTCATTTCGTATGTGACGTCGCTGAACTCTTTCCAGGTATTAGTTTTACGAGTTTTCAAGTATACTTTTCCGTTCACATCGTCGTTCTCAATTCGACCTTCTGTACCGATGAACGTATAATTTCGGGAATAGTCTGGTGTGAAATGACATTGGAGATACGATGCCTTAATACCACCCTCAAGTTCCATAATAAGCATATTATTATCTTCAACATCGATTTCTTCCCTGAATGCACATTCTGTAAATGTTTTTGGATTATATTCTGGACACGTATTTTTCAAATCACACTTTGGACATGTTAAGTCGTTTGGCATCTCCCCTCCAAAGTAATCAAGCCCGCCGAATGCCGCAACTTTCGTCGTGTACTTACCTGCAATCCAATGAATAACGTCAAGATCGTGTGAGCCTTTCTGTAATAGGAGAGAGGTCGTATTTTCTGATTTCCCATGCCAATCGTGGTAGTAGAAATAACCACCCAATCCGACGAAGTGTCGAACCCAAATTGCTTTTAATTCTCCAATAGCGCCTGAATCAACCAATTCTTTCATCGTTTGGTACATGCTCATATAACGCATATTGAAACCAACCATTAAATGCTTTCCTGATCTCTGCCATGTGTCGATGATACGATCACATCCTTCGACCGTAATCGCAAGCGGTTTTTCAGAATAGACATGTTTCCCTGCCTCAAGTGCTGCTATGACATGCTCCTCATGCAGATAATCCGGTGACAATACCGCAACTGCATCAACATCTTTACGATTCAGAAGTTCTTTGTAATCTTGTGTCATGAAAACCGGTGATTCGATTTTCTCCTGAAACTTCAACAAGCGTTCTTCTGAGATATCCGCAACTGCAACTACTTCAGAACTACCTTCAGGCTTGTGCCAATATTCAGCAATTCCACTTCGAAGACCTGCCCCGATTATCCCCATTCTGACTTTCTTCATTTCTCCACCCCATCTTTTCTTGTTATCATTTTCTTCTAGGAAACATTTTCCTACTTTCGGGAAAACGTTTTCCTGAAAGTGATAATTAAATAAACTTGTAATAATCATGTCGATTGACGTTCCAGCAATTCGAATGGCAATAAAGTTTTTAAATCAATATTCGATCTATCTTCAATTTGGTTTAGTAGAATCTTTGCCGCGACTACGCCCATCTCATATTGAGGAATAGATATTGTCGACAATGATGGAACTACGTATTGAGCCATTTCGTTGTTATCAATACCAATGAATGCAATTTCGTCAGGTATGTTAAGTCCTAGTTCATGAGCAGCCCTCATTGCGGCTATCGCCAGTAAGTCTCCTGCGCATAAAATGGCAGTTGGGCGACTGTTTTGTGGCCTACTTAGTAATTCCATCGAAGACATATAGCTTTTTTCCAGGCACCAACCTGAATCAATTATCCAAGTTTCTTCAATAGTCAATCCGAACTCGTGCATAGCCTTTTTGTACCCTTTGAAACGTTTTTCGCTTGCCATATTAACGTCATTCCCACCGCCGATGAAACCGATTCGACGATGTTTTTTTGATACAAGATGTTCCACAGCTTTATATGCAGCTTCTTCCCTGTCATAATCCACGGTGGAAATTGCATGATCACTATAGTTATAATCAACTCCCACAACCGGAATTAACTCCTTACAATCAATAAGGATTTTCTCATCGATTTTATCGATCAGCAACATCCCCTCAACTTCCTTTTCTCGTATCATCTGATGGAATAATGCCTCGTCTTCTAAATCCTCTCTGCTTAACAACAATAATGTGTATCCTGCATTATTCAATGTTTCGCTAATTCCCGAATAGATTTTCGAGAAATACGGGTTCGATTCAGCAAGACGCGGACTTGCAAGCCATGCGATTCTCTTCGTACTCTTTTTTTCTTGGTGTGTAGATGCTACAAGATGTCGTGCGTATTCGTTTGGTGTATAGCCTAACTCTTTTACAGCCATCCAAACTTTTTTCTTTGTTTCAGGATTTACATTCCGTGAAGAACTATTTTTTATGACGCGGGAAACCGTAGAAACTGAAACACCAACTTGCTCTGCAATATCTTTTAATCTCACCATTTTTTTACCTCTTCCCTTTTGTAACCGTTTTCGGTTATCAATGTTGTACCTTATTCTCCATTGTATCTAGCAAAATATTAATTTCAAGATAACTAGTCAACGGGTTGTAGGTACAACTTTGGGTAAAAAAAGAAGAATGTTTTTATATAGTCAGAAAATTGATATTACAAATAATATATAGTTAGATTTCTATAGTGTCAATATATTTTTTAATAATCTGATTAACAGACTATTATTATCTTACTCAAGCAGTACTCTTTATGTTTATGTTTCAAATATACAGTGGAAACCCATATTTCCAGTGGTACTATCAGGAGTATTCCATTAACTAGCGCAACACGATACTGTTGCAATAAGAGTCTAGACAAAAGTATGATCCACACACCGTTCCTAAACGTTCACACAAAAATAGTACGGGCCTAGCCCGTACCGCTTCTGTTGGCAACAGTCCCTCTGCCCACGCTGCAAATACCGAAGCATGGACAACTGGTTGATACCACTATCAAGATTCCCTATTCCATTTTTAGTTGAAAAGAAAAGACGGTTGACAATCAAGTGAACTAAAAATCGGTTATGGTTTAACTTTGAAGTATTAATATAACTTTACTGATTCATGTATCAAGAACCCTTGATATTCGCTAATCTCACCGTATCTCTAGCTATCATGACTTCCTCATTTGTCGGAATCACAAGTACTTTCACTGGAGAATGTGGGTAACTGATGAACGCTTCTTTGCCACGAATTTTATTTAAGTCTGGGTCCATGTAGACCCCCATGAATTGAAGACCAGCTAATACTTTTTCACGAATCACATCGCTATTCTCTCCAATTCCTGCTGTGAAAATAATAGCGTCGACTCCGTTCATGCGAGCAGCATAAGATCCAATATACTTATGAATTCGACTGGCAAAAACATCAAGCGCAAGTTGTGCACGTGCATTTCCTTTCAACGCTTCTATTTCAATATCACGTAAATCACTTGAAAATCCGGATACACCTAACATTCCTGATTTCTTATTTAAGACATCCAGTACTTCTTCAGCACTTTTATCGGTCTTTTCCATTAAAAATGGAATTAGTGCGGGATCCAAGTTACCCGAACGTGTACCCATTGTAACGCCTGCTAAAGGCGTGAACCCCATAGAAGTATCAATCGAACGTCCCCCGTCAATCGCTGCTATGCTAGCGCCATTTCCAAGATGACATGATATTAAACGAATCTTGTCGACTGGACGATTTAATAAATCAGCTGCTCTTCCCATTACATACTTGTGAGAAGTGCCATGAAAGCCATATTTCCGAATGCCATATTTTTTATAGTAATCATAAGGTATGGAATATAAAAATGAACTTTCTGGCATTGTTTGATGAAATGCTGTATCAAAAACGGCTACAGCAGGTACAACTGGTAAAGCTTTTTGGAATTCTTTGATTCCAGTAATATTTGCAGGATTATGTAATGGTGCCAAATCAGATAGTCTATCGAATACTACAATTGCATCCTCATCGATTAATACGGAATCACTGTATTCTTCACCTCCGTGAACAAGTCGATGACCGATACCATCGATGTCGTGTAGAGAAGAAACAGCATTTTGTTCCACTAGTTGCTGAAGTAAAAGTTGAACCGCTTCTGAATGATTTGTGACTTTTTCTATATCTGTTCGTTCTAGTTTTGTCCCATTTGTTGTTATAGAAAAGATGGGTTCTTTAAGTCCAATACGCTCGATTATCCCCTTAGCAACTACATATTCTTCGGGCATTCGAAGTAATTGGAATTTCAAGGAAGAACTTCCTGCATTGACTGCTAATATATTGACCATAAAAAAACGCCCCTCTTCCACTTATACAGTTATTGTACAGCGGAATAAAGAGGCGGACAACTATCAGTGTGTATTTTCTTGTCGCCACATTTTGACCTTTTCAAAAAATAAAGTCATGGCTTCTTTGTTTGACATATTCGGAGCTTTTGCAAGTAACACTTCTTTTGGTTGTTTTAAGTCACTTGATTTCTTTTGAAGGACGAGTAAGCTCTTAGCATGTGACTCATTTTTAAATAAGTTTACAGGCAACTGAACAACTGCTTGAATCCATGCATGCTTAGCAAAGTAAGAATGTAAATCTTTTGCTTGTGGCGACTCGAAAATTCCTTGTGGGACTAAAAATACTAAGTATCCACCGTCGACTGTGTGGCGAATCGATTGTTCGATCATTAAATGGTGAGCAAAGGACATTCCTTCCTTAGCCTTTAACTCAAATCCAGAAGCCGTTTTCTCATCCGGATAAAAACCAACTGGTAAATCACTAATGACAACATCTACTGGATCGATTAATAATGGTTGTAATGCATCCTGGCGATAAAGAGTTACAGGTTGTTGCAATAAATCACCTGTTGAAGCAGCAAGTCTAATTAGCATGTCATCAATTTCAACAGCCGTAGACGAAGCTTTGTCTTGTAAAAAGTTTAATACCGTGAACAATAAATTTCCGGTACCAACCGCCGGGTCTAGTATAGAAACTTGTTCTTTATCCTGTGTCAATTGGTCAACAAAATAGCCGACAAGCAGCCCCAGAGAATCAGGCGTCATTTGATGATGTGCTTGAACATGTTCTTTCATGCCTTTAAGAATGGTAAGTTGAATGGCTTTTCGAATATCTTCTTTTTGTATGTTTTGAATGTTTGGTTTGATATCACCGTCTAGCCACATCTCCGTTGTTTCCAACACGCCTTCAATATACGTTAATTCTTCAGAAGTTTGAAGTTTTTTAGCATGTCCATCGATAAATGTGAATAATTGTTCCACTGAACTGTTCATAATGTGCTCCTTTAAATGGCCTTCAAGACGTAAGGATTGTATATCCTCTTTTTTGAAAGCTAATGAAAATGGCAAACCCACTCAAATAACGAGTGGGTTTGTGTTACTTAATTTTTTACAGCTTTTACAGCTTCAATTGCTTTTTCGTAATTTGGATGCTCTGTTGCTTCCGGAACATATTCAACATATGTAACTTTATCATTGCTATCCACAACAAAAATTGAACGCGTAAGCAAACGTAGTTCTTCAATTGCAACACCATATGCTTTACCAAAAGATAAATCACGGTGATCAGAAAGTGTTTGTACTGAATCAATTCCAGCAGCTGCACACCAACGTTTTTGGGCAAATGGTAAATCGTTTGAAACGGTTAAGATGACAACATCTTCCCCAAGTTCTGCTGCACTTTCGTTAAATTTACGTGTTTGAGAATCACAAGTTCCAGTGTCTAATGAAGGAACAACACTTATTAATCTTGTTTTACCTTTTGAATTTTGTAATGTAACCGGGCTAAGGTCGTTCGCTAATACTGTGAAATCTGGCGCCGTGTCACCTACTTTAACTTCATTACCCATTAATGTCATCGGATTTTGCTTGAATGTAATTTGTGCCATTATAACGCCTCCCTTTTATTAATTAAAAGTATACCATTTCCATAAGAAAACTTTCGAATGATAAGCCTATGGTCAGCTAGCAGATTCATCAATAGCTAGAGTACCATTTTACGAAACCTTATTAAAAAGCTTTCGGATGTAGCAACTAGCTCACTTCAGAAACATGGTTGTACGAAGTGTCTACTTTCTTTTCATACACTTTTTCATGAATAACCATGGTATCTGCAATAAAGTCATGTAACCCTTGTTTTTTAGGGGTAAAGCCTATTACCCAATATAAAGGCAAGATCGTTGCCGAGAAAAAACGACCAATCCATTCACGAAATAAAATCGTCACAAAAGTGATGGATTCATCTTTTAAAGATATCACCCGTAGACCAAAAACCATTTTACCCACTGTTTGTTTAAAGAATTTAGTCATGACAACGAAATAAGCATAAAAAATGACCCCTGTTAAAAAGCCGATTGGTGCATACCACGTTGTACCTTGTACATCCCATCCAAAGATACGAAATAGTGGATAGATGATAATTGAAGAAATGGATGAAATGACGAGTAAATCCATTAAATACGCCCAGAAACGCACCCAAAATCCTGCAGGCTTATGAGAATAACTCTCGCGTTTTTTAGTTGTGTAAGTAGGCTTTTGTGGAACGCTTTGGACTTCTGTTTCTACATTAGTTTCTTGCTCAAATGAATCATGTCGATCAGTCATCTAAGGTTCCTCCTCACTTCTCACCGTATAAGTACATCATACGGGGTGCATTATAGTCGGAAAGTAAACGTCCAATCAATTGTGTTTCAACATCTCCGCCAAACAGTGACTGTGCTTTCATTGAAAACAGACTAGTCAATCCTTGGTTGTATCCATATTCCATCACTTCAGCATCTTCTAATTTAAAGTCTTTGCGGACTGCTTTAATAACATCTTCTAAGTAACCATAATCATCTGCAAGTCCTGCTTCGATTGCTTGACGTCCATTCATAATACGCCCATCAGCTACCGCTTTCACTTCAGCCTCTGTCATGCCACGCCCTTGCTCAATAATATCTACGAATGATTCATACGATTCATTAATCATATCTTGCAACATCGCTCGCTCATCTTTTGTCATATCACGCGTTGGACTCATAATGTCTTTATATGGCCCAGTTTTAATGGTTACGAAGTCTACGCCATATTTTTCAGCAAGCTTGCCGTAGTTTACGCTTTCCATGATTACGCCTATTGAGCCTGTTAAAGTTTCTTTATTTAGGAAGATTTTATTTGCAGGAGCCGCAATATAGTATCCGCCTGAAGCAGCCATACTTCCCATTGATACATAAAACGGAATTTTAGATTCTTCTTGAACTTCTTTAATTTTATCGTAAATTTGTGCGGATTCTACAACTCCACCACCTGGTGAATTCACTTGTAAAACGACTGCTTTAATTGTTTTGTCTTCTTTAATCATTTCTAATTGATTCATAAAAAATTGATGATCGTAACCTTGAGCACCAAAAAGAGAAGTAGCACCACCAGTGTCTTGAATCACTCCATCCACGGTTAACACAGCTATTCTTTTTGAAACATCTCCTACTTCTAATACTGTTTCGCTATAATCACTCTCGGTTACAGCTAACATGTCTTCAAAATTTGATGTCCAATCATTACTAAACGCAAAAGATGCGATATTAACAATAATAGACAAACCAAATAATAGTGCAGCAGCACCTAAAGCTATCCAACGTTTTGTATTCATTTAAACGTTCCCCCTTTTCTACTCTTAACGTATTACGTAAACAATTCAAAAATGTTTCAGAACATGCTAAAATAGCCACAAGCATGTAATGAAAGGTCGTGACAGTATTGTCCGAACGCACACATATTTTTATTTATTCCAAACATGATGAAGACTCTATGCAGAAAAAATTGCTCCTTTCAGAAATGATCACGAACTATGGGTTCACTCCAGTTGACGATGCGAAACATGCAAACATTATTGTTAGCTTAGGAGGAGATGGTGCATTCCTTCAAGCCGTTCGCAAAACGGGTTTCCGTCAAGACTGTTTATACGCAGGCATTTCTACAACAGGTACACTCAGTATGTATTGTGATTTCCATTTTCATGAGATGGAGACAATGATTAATGCAGTTCAACACTCGGAAATTGAAGTACGTCGTTATCCTATTTTACAAGTTATTGTAGATGACAATCCACCTTTTTATTGTTTGAATGAATTTAGTATACGCTCAAACATTATTAAGACTTTCGTACTCGATGTGATAATAGATGGTTTGCAGTTTGAAACTTTCCGTGGAGATGGAATGATCATTGCGACTCCTACTGGAAGTACGGCTTATAATAAATCTGTGAATGGGGCAGTAGTTGATCCATTGCTACCTTGTTTCCAAGTTTCAGAACTAGCTTCTGTTAACAGCAATAAATACCGAACACTTGGCTCTTCATTCATATTAAGTGGTCAACGCCAATTAACTTTACGCTTACAAGAAAACGGAAATGACTTTCCAACAATGGGCATGGACAATGAGTCATTAAGTATTCAACATGTAGATTCTGTGAATATTGAATTAAGCGATCGCGTTGTGAAAACTGTGAAATTAAAAAATAATTCGTTTTGGGAAAAAGTGAAACGAACGTATCTTTAAAAGAAGGCTTTGTTAAACTACACTGTTGTTAACGTACCTTTGCGCTAGCCGCACGTCCGCATGAGCCATTAAGTTTGAAAATCACATACTTGCGGGACTCATTCTTCACGCTCTTGCGGCATGCTTCCGCAAATGTACTCTTTCGTTTTTAATTCATTATCGACAGCATTCTTAGGAAAGCCTAACAATAAAGAAAGCAAGAATCAGCCGAAATTTTATAAAGGATTTTTTTAACATACTGTTGCTTATCGCACATTTGCGCTTGCCGCACGTTCCGCATGAGCCAACAAGTATGAAAACCATATACTTGTGGGTCTCATTCTTCACGCTCTTGCGGCATGCTAGGCGCAACAGCATTCTTTAACATAGCCTAAAAGAACAACAGAGTTAAAACAAGAAAAGCAGACGAGAATCTTCCTCTCGTCTGCTTTTTATAGTTTCGCTAATTTGAGTTTTCTTGTTCTAGCTTCCATCACTTTTGAAACAGTAAATAGGATGAGTGCAAGCCAAATTAATGAGAATGATAATAAGTCAATTGCATTAAAAGTTTCATCATAAATCATAACACCTAAAAACAACATACATGTTGGGGCAATATATTGTAAAAATCCAACCATGTATAATGGCATTCTTTGCGCTCCTTTTGCAAAAAGAACTAGTGGAATGGCCGTTGCAGCACCTGTAAATACTAATAATATATCCGTCTGAAGATTATTATGAAACATGATAGCTTGGTCCGAGACAAATAGATAGATATAATAAATCAGCGCAAATGGAAGAATAAATAATGTTTCGATTGCTAAACCACGAACTGCATCTAGAGGAATGGTTTTTTTCATTAGACCATATATCGCAAAACTAATAGCAAGTGCCATAGCCAGCCATGGGAACCGACCATACGAAATAGTTAAAATAATGACTCCAATTAAAGCAATCACAACAGCTAACTTTTGTGCACTTGTCAGACGTTCTTTTAAAAAGAAAATACCAAGCATGACAGAAATCAACGGGTTAATGTAATACCCTAAACTTGTTTCTACTAAATGATTGTTATTTACAGCCCAAATGTATAAAAACCAGTTGCCTGATATTAATGCTGAAGCAAAAAACAGACTCCAAAATGCTTTTTGATTTTGCCATAATGTCCGAATATCTACTAGTAACAGTTTGCTATTCCTCATGATCACGACAAAAAGCATGGTAAACACAAATGCCCAAATGACACGACTTGTTATTATTTCACTACTCGGTACGTGACCTAACCATTTCCAATAAATTGGGAGAACACCCCAAACTACATACGCTCCAAGAGCCCAAATGACACCTTGACGTTCGTTTTCTAACACATTTTCACCTCATTAGTTTGACTCTCGAAATATATCTCATTATAGAACCCAATTGAGGGAAAGTAAACGAAAAAAACTATTCTTAAAAACCTTTTTGAAAGGTTTTAAGAATAGTTGATTGGCATTATTTCGTTTGTACTTGATTACGAAGCTCAATACGTCGTATTTTACCCGAAGCGGTTTTTGGTAAATCTTCAATAAACGTAACTTCTCGTGGGTACTTATACGGTGCTGTTAACTGTTTAACATGGTCTTGGAGTTCTTTAACAAGTTCATCTGAAGCTTTTGCTGAATCGATTAAAACAACGTATGCTTTTACAATACTTCCACGAATTTCATCTGGACTTCCGATCACAGCACACTCTTTTACAGAAGGATGTTTTACTAAAGCGTCTTCCACTTCAAACGGTCCGATGGTGTATCCTGCACTGATGATAATATCGTCTCCACGGCCTTCAAACCAGAAGTAGCCATCCGCGTCTCGAGAAGCTTTATCACCAGTAATGTAATACTTTCCTCTAAATTGCATATTTGTACGTTCTGGATCTTTTAAGTACGATTTAAACAAAGCGGGTGTATCAATATGAACTGCAATATCCCCCACTTCTCCAGTTGCACTAACCTCTCCGAATTCATTGATGATTTCTACTTGGTTTCCAGGTGTAGGTTTTCCCATTGAACCTGGTCTCGCTTCCATACCTTTCATCGTTCCTACTAATAAAGTATTTTCCGTTTGACCATAACCATCTCGGACCTCTAAATCAAACTCTCTTCTAAAGGTATCAATAACTTCACGGTTTAAAGGTTCCCCTGCTGACACAGCACTATGAAGGGATGATATATTATACTCCGATAATCCTTCTACTTTTGCCATAATACGATACTCAGTAGGTGTACAACATAATACATTTACTTGGTACTGATTAAGTAAATTTAAATAGACTTTTGGTTCAAATTTGCCATGATAGACAAAACCAGTGGCACCACTGCCAAGAGTTGTGAGGAAAGGACTCCAAATCCACTTTTGCCAACCTGGGCTAGCTGTTGCCCAAACGACGTCTCCTTCATTAATACCAAGCCAATGTTCGGCTGAAGTTCTTAAATGTGCGTAAGCCCAGCCATGAGTGTGTACGACACCTTTTGGATTTCCAGTCGTACCACTCGTGTACGATAAAAATGCCATGTCGGAATTTTTTGTTTCAACTGCAATAAATTCAGTTGATGCTTTTGTCATTTCAGATGTTAATGAGACCCATGCATTACTTCCTTGACCAATAACGAATTGAGTTAGTCCATCCAAATTTTCCACTTGTTCAAATTGATTGATGAATGGCTCATATGCGACGATTGCTTTTGCTTCACTATGTACTAATCGGTAATCAATATCTTTTGCTCTAAGCATTTCTGAGCTTGGAATTACAACAAGACCTGCTTTAAGTGCACCAATATAGGTCACATAAGCTTCAATTAAACGAGGCACCATGATTAAAACAACATCACCTTGTATTAATCCACTCTGAGTAAAAACATTGGCTGCTTGATTTGCTAGGCTCATTAATTCTTTGTATGTAATTTCTTTTGAATCACCATTTTCACTTTTCCAAATTAACGCTAAACGTTTTTCTTCTGATGCATATTTTTCGAACTCTTCGACCAAGTTATACGTTAATGGTGCGATTAAATGTTCATGATTCATTTTGTTTCCCCCTTGATGTTTTTTCTCCTCCTTCATTATACGATATATAATACTGATTTTTCAAAAAAAACATTTTTTTCAGATAACATAAATCATTTTATTACAATAATAAAACCGGCAGCTTTCGCTACCGGTTTATGAAAAATTTATTATTTTTGGTAACCGCCATTTAATTGTTGCTCTGCCATTTGTACTAGACGCTTAGTAATTTCTCCGCCAACGGATCCGTTAGCACGCGCTGTAGCATCTGGTCCAAGCTGTACACCAAACTCTGATGCGATTTCGTATTTCATTTGATCTAATGCTTGTTTTACGCCAGGAACGGCTAGTTGATTTGAACTTTGATTTGCCATGTCTGTGTCACCTCCTTGTGACTATAGAATGTGCCGGATTGGCGAATTCATGCATTCACAAGAAGTAGTAATTCATGGTAAATCTATTATAGCAAGTCAGAGAATTTATCTTGTTTCTTTTTAGGGAACATCATAACTTCACGTTCGCCCACAGCTTCTGCAATAAGGTCGTCGAAAGATTTGAAGCTCTCATAAAATTCAACTTTTTCAAGTTTCGGCTTTGTTTTTGGACTTGAAGGTGTAAATATCGTGCAGCAATCTTCGTATGGACGGATTGATACTTCGTAAGTATCAATTTCTTGAGCAATTTTAATAATGTCTAGCTTATCAAATGCAATAAGTGGACGCAAAACCGGTGTAGTTGAAACAGCATTAATAGCTGTTAAGCTTTCTAATGTTTGACTAGCTACTTGTCCTAGACTTTCACCTGTAATGATTGCTAAAGCTCCTGTTTCTTCTCTAACAAGATCTGTAATTCTTAACATCATTCTCCGAGTAGTCGTCATTGATACATTACTTGGAATTTGTTTTTGAATTTCTTGTTGGATTGCTGTAAAAGGAATGATATGAAGTTTAACGGATGCACCAAATCGACTTAATTTATCAGCTAATTCCATCACTTTTTCTTTCGAAAGTTCACTCGTATATGGTGGACTATAAAAATGAATAGCATCCAAACGAACACCACGTTTTAACATTTGGTATCCTGCAACAGGACTGTCAATTCCACCTGATAACATAAGAATAGATTTACCATTTGATCCAATCGGTAAACCTCCAGCACCCGGAATAACTTGAGCCATCATATATACAGCATCTCTTCTAACTTCTACTACTAAATCAATATCTGGTTTTTTCATTTGAACTTTTATGTCTGGGAAATTACGCAAAACATGTGAGCCCACAAATTGTTGTAATTCATTTGTTTCCATCTCAAATGGTTTATAAGAACGCTTTACCGTAACTTTAAATGTTTTATCTACACGGTCTAATGATTCTACAACTTTTACTGCAGTTTGTTTAATATCTTCTAAATCCAAGCTACATGAAGCAACTGGGCTAAAAGACTGAATGCCGAAAATTTTTGGCAACCGCTCGATTAATTGATCCATCGTTTCTTGTTCATTTGGTCGAATAAACATCCGATCCCGCTCGGTAATAATTTGAAACTTTGGCAAATCAGCAAAAGCATAACGGATATTATCCCGTAAGCGACCTGTAAATGCATTGCGATTTCTTCCTTTTGTAGACAATTCACCATAACGTATTAATAGTTCTTTCCATTCCATTTTGAATTATTCTCCTTTAACTTGCTTCATAATTGTTGAAAAATTTTCGGTAAAATAATCTATTTGTTGATCCGTATTACTTGTGCCTAAACTTATGCGAATGACTCCACGGATATAGTCATCTGGTAATCCGATTGATTCAATAACATGACTAGTTTTTGTTTGTTTTGACGAACAAGCACTCGAAGTTGAAACGATGATTTCTTTAGCTTGCAAAGCATTTACTAGTACTTCTCCTTTTAAGTGACGGACACTAATTGTTAAAATATGAGCAGCTGCTTCATCAGCAGAAAGTATTCGAACATTTCGATATCCTCGGAAAGAACTTCTTAGTTTTTCGTTCCATTGTATATATTTTGAAAGCATATGAGATTGATTTTCAAAAGCAAGTCTCATGGCTTTTGCAAACGACACCGCTTGTGCCACTGGAACCGTGCCACTTCGTAATCCAAACTCTTGTCCACCGCCAACAATGACTGGTTCGAAGGATACATGACCTTTCCATGCAACAATTCCTGATCCTTTTAAGCCATTGAATTTATGTGCGGACAAGGTTAAAACATCAACACCAAGTTTATCAAATGACACAGGATATTTCCCGAAACTTTGAATGGCATCTACATGAAATACTGCGCGGCTATATTGATGAATCATATTTGCTAATTCCTTTATTGGTTGTATGCTGCCAAGTTCATTATTTATATGCATAATACTGACCAAAATCGTATCTTTTCGTAAACAAGCTTTTACTTCATCAACTGAAATCAACCCTTTTTCATTAACAGGTAAAATTTCCACTTCAAAACCTTGGCGCTCTAATTGCTTCATCGCTTCTAAAACTGACGGATGTTCAATACTTGAAGTAATAATATGTTTGCCACGAGAATTTAAATTTTTAGCTACTCCTTGAATGGCAAAGTGATTAGACTCGGTTCCACCTGAAGTGAAAATAACTCTTGTTTCATCAGTTCCGAGCATATCTGCAACTTGTTTTCTTGCCCGCGATAAAAGAGTGTTCACTTCCACTCCAAGTTCATGTATCGAGGCAGGATTTGCATAAAATTCTTCATTCACTTTAATAAATGTTTCCAAAACTTCTTTATGTGGTTTTGTCGTTGCACTATGATCAAAATAATACACGGCTATACTCCTTTTCAATAGAAAACCACCAACACGTGTTGTGTGGTGGTTTCAACTGACTTTATTATGAACGCCATGCGTCCTCTTTGACAAGCACTTCGATTCGTTTCATTGCTCCAGGTTCAACTTCTTCAACAGCTGTTGCTGCTTCTTCAAGAGCCTTTGTGTATCGAAGTTGGCGGAATGCAGCTTCAGCTTCTAACAAGCGCTGATTCATACGTGGATGACTTGCTCGGTAACGGTTACCATATTGGATGATACGTTCAATCAATAAGACGTTCTCAAGCATTTCTTTCGCTTTTCCATGCACTTCATGAATACACTTATCTGCTTTAGCTAAATAACTATCCACTAATTTCATATTCAATGGCACTTCTTGAAGGCTCTGCATAACTAAGTAAATGTGTTCTTCTGCTTCTTCTAAGCGAACATCCATTTCTTCAGGTATACCTGGCATATTCGCTTTATGTACCATTCGATCTGTTTCATGGAGCAATTGCTTCAGTTCATCTAAGTTCTTACGCGCTCGATTTTCATCGATACGTAAACTCTTTAAACTATTTGAAAAACGATCCTGTTCTTCGTATAAGTTCTCCAAGTCAGCCGCAATAAGTGTTAGTTCATCTTGTAAGCTTGAATATGCTAATTGGTCTTCACTTGCACGTTGTTCGACTAAATCATAACGTTTTTGCAAAGTTTCAATTTGCTTTAAACAAACAAGAGGAATTTCTGCTTGATTTTCAGGTAAACGATAACTTTGTTGTACATAAGCTGCTTCATCGCTTGTTTGACGAGTAATACTCGTGACCTCTGCCAATCTCATTTCAGTAGGCTGACGATACTGATCAACATAACGTTTAGCCATAACTTCTTTTTCAAGCATGTCATAGAAAGCTTCGATTTCATCTTTCATTTGTTCGACACGTACCATAACGTCTTTAATATCGAGTTGAATAATGGATTCCTTCATAATGATTAATTCTTCATCTAACTTATTTAGTTGTTCCGTTAATTCTAGATGTTCTAAATAATACGAGTGTGCTTCCATTTCACGTTGTCCATTGCGAAGGTCGTGAATACTAGCTGGAATCTTATTTTGCACGTCTGTTAATAATGAAGGAATATCATGCAATAAATTAAAAACAAATTGAGCTTCTTGATTTAATCCAATAACGATTTCACGTGCCAATAAATAATTACCACTTTCTGTCAGACGGTCGTATTCATCAAATTGAGGTCCGAATTGTTCCAGTTTTTTCTCAAGTGGAACAGCTGCTGCACCAAATGAATGTTGATGAGCGAGCAATGTCTTTCGAGCTGCACGATATTGTTCTTTCAATTGGTCCATTTCAACACGATTTTTTTCTTCGCTGCCAATCAATTGTTCCAGTTCCACCAAGATTAGTGACATTTGTTCATCACTTTGTTGAATCCGCTCTTCGATTTCTTTTTCCAATGAAGTGGCACGTTTAAAGTTGAACCTATCTATGCTTTCCTCAGCATCGAATAATAGTGAATCAATTTTCGGCATGTGAACATCCATAACTTGAGTCCAGCTATTACGCCAGTTTTCAAACATATCTTCCGTCTGTCCATTCATATTAAGTTGTTTGACTTTAGTCATTTCTTCTAATATCGGCTTATTTTGAATTTGATGTTTGTCATGTTCCAATCTAACAATCTCGTTATTATGTTTGCGACGCATCATAAATAAGAGAATAAGTAATGCAATTAGTACGATGATTGCAATGATGATATAATTCATCGTAAGCCCCCTGTTCCAAAAATCACGGTCTATGCCAGTTATATATGTAATCTTACCATGAAACAAATGAATATGTTGACGAAAATAGAAGAATTTTGCCGAATTTATGTAAAAAGTGACATTTATACGTGGGAGGTATTCATTTAATGAAGCGAGATGCTCACATTCACAGTCCATTTTGTCCCCACGGAACAAAAGACTCGTTTGAATTATACATAGAAAAAGCTATTTTGAATGGGTTTACGGATATCTCATTCACAGAGCACGCCCCAGCACCTCAGGGATTTATTGACACTGTTCCTACTCGAGATAGTTTCCTTAATCCAAACATGCTCGAACCATATATAGGAGAATTACAACAACTAAAAAAACAATATGCTAATGATATTTCAATTAAAATCGGATTAGAAGTCGACTTTATAGAAGGCTTTGAAAAAGAGACTACTCAATTATTAAATGAAATAGGTCATACCTTAGATGATTCTATTTTATCTGTTCATTTCCTGCTAAAAGATAAAAAATATTCATGTATTGATTTTTCACCACTGTCTTTTAATTCTTTTGTACAACAGTTCGACTCTCTTGAAAACGTTTATTCTCTGTATTATAGGACTGTACAAAATTCGATTTCTAGTGACCTTGGACCATACAAACCAAAGCGAATTGGACATCCAACATTAATTCACAAATTTCAACATCACCACAATGTGATCGTTGATGATCATGAAATGATTATGAAAACATTAGAATTAATGAAACATAACGAATATGAACTGGATGTAAATAGTGCAGGCTTAGCCAAACAGTTTTGTTTGGAACCCTATCCCCCACATCGATACATTCAGTTGGCAAAGGACCTAGGTATTCCACTCGTTTTTGGATCAGACGCTCACAGGGCAGAAGACTTGCATCAATTTTATAAAGACGTATATACTCAATAAATGTTTCGAGCTAGAAGTAAAAACCCGAAAGAACACTATTTCCAAATATTATAATTAAGAGGTGATTTCATGTTTGAACAATCAACATATGTTGGAGATACACCACAACAATATGAAATGTTAGCAAAACAACTGGACGCATTATTAAACGGTGAGAAAAATGTCATGGCTAATTTAAGTAATGCTTCTGCCTTATTAAATCAATTCTTCGATCGTATTAACTGGGTAGGTTTTTATATGATGGATGGTAATGAACTTGTCCTCGGACCTTTTCAAGGATTACCTGCTTGTATTAGAATTCCAATAGGTAGAGGGGTTTGTGGAACCACTGTTGCAAAAAAAGAAACGATAATCGTTCCTGACGTGCATGCTTTTCCTGGACATATCGCATGTGATGCTGCTTCACAATCAGAAATCGTTGTACCTTTACTAAAAAATGGCGAGGTTATCGGCGTGCTTGATATCGACAGTCCTGAAAAGGATCGTTTCCAAGAAGAAGATCAACAAGGTCTTGAACATTTTGTTTCTATATTAATGAAACATATTTAAAAGGATGAAGTGGTTTGATAGCCACTTCATCCTTTTTTGTTTTATTTAGTCATTGCAAAATGTGTTTCAACTTTTGCAAATGCTTGTTTTAAATCTGCCATTATGTCTTCCACGTGCTCAAGTCCTACTGACAGACGAAGTAATGAATGGCTAACTCCCATCTTTTCTCGTTCTACTTCTGGAATGACTGAGTGGGTCATTGTAGCTGGATGCTGAATGAGCGTTTCCGCATCCCCTAAACTAACGGCAATTTTAATTAGTTGCAGTTCATTCATAAAAAACTGTGCAGCTTTTTTGCCGCCTTTTATATTAAATGAAATGAGCCCACCTCCAGCTTTCATTTGTTTTTTGGCAATTTCATATTGCGGATGTGAAGGATCAAACGGATAGAGGATCTCAGATACGACTGATGCTGATTGTAAAAACGACACCAATTGTTGAGCATTTTCTGAGTGTCGATCCATTCTAACGTGAAGTGTTTTTAATCCTCTAATGATTAACCAGGCATCAAATGGTGAGATAATTCCTCCAACGTCTTTTTGAACGGTCATTCGAATATTCATCATATCATCCACATCATTACCTATTAATAATCCTGCAATGACATCTCCATGACCATTAATATATTTTGTAGCACTATGCAACACATAGTCAGCGCCGAAATCAAGTGGGTTTTGTAAGTATGGAGAAGAGAATGTATTATCAACAATTACTTTTAGTCCATGTTTTTTTGCAACTTTATTAACTAATTCTAAATCCACAAGTTCCATGGTTGGATTTATTGGTGTTTCTATATATACACAGACAGTCTCCGGTCGTATTGACGCTTCGATTTCTTGTTCTGTCGATAAGGCACTAAAACTATGTGAAATATTATATTTTTCATCCATCATTTCGAGTAAGCCAAATGTACAACCGTAAATTCCTCGCGAACAAAGAATGTGATCACCTGTTTTCGTTACATGAATAAGTACTGCACTAACTGCGGCCATCCCCGACCCAAACGCTAATGCACTTTGTCCATTTTCAAGTTCTGCTATTCTTTCTTCTAAAATCCGAACGGTAGGATTCCCTAAACGTGAATAGATATTCCCAGATTCCTCTCCCGCAAAACGTCGTTCCCCTTGTTCAGCTGAGGAAAATGTATAAGTGGATGTTTGATATAAAGGAACGGATAAACTATCATGATGATGTTCAGACGAATACCCTTTGTGAATAATAGTTGTTTCTTTTCGAATAAATTCATTTTTCATAATAAGCACCCCTAATTTTATGTAAACGCTTTCATACCTATCATTTCCATCTTACTCGATTCCAAGATTTTTGAAAAGGTCAACTTCCCTAATCGTTTCATTTAATTGTCAAGGTCTCATCTTGACACTACACTATTAAATAGATACAATAGAGGATGTGTAAAATAAAAGCAGCAGTTGTATGGTCTTATTCGTTTCATTTTATTCCTCCAAGGTTATTGGATGGGGTATCTCGTAACCCTTGGCTGCGAGGGCGAAGGTACATGAAAATAAAATGACAGTTTGATTGATACATCTGGTCTTATTTTACAACAAAATAAAACCACTAAAAGGAGGAGTCTCTCATGGCTCGTTATACAGGTCCAGCTTGGAAATTATCTCGTCGTCTTGGTCTATCACTAAGCGGTACAGGTAAAGAATTAGAAAAACGCCCTTACGCACCAGGACAACACGGTCCTAACCAACGTAAAAAAATCTCGGAATACGGTTTACAATTACAAGAGAAGCAAAAGCTTCGTCACATGTATGGTGTAAACGAACGTCAATTCCGTACACTTTTCGATAAAGCGGCTAAAATGCCTGGTAAATCTGGTGAGAACTTCATGATTCTTCTTGATACTCGCCTTGACAACATCGTTTACCGTTTAGGTCTTTCACGCACTCGTCGTGGAGCTCGTCAATTAGTAAACCACGGTCACGTTATGGTTGATGGAAAACGCGTTGATATTCCTTCATACCGTCTAAAAGCAGGTCAAGAAATTTCTCTTCGTGAAAAATCTCAAAACCTTGATATCGTTAATGAGTCTATGGAAGTAAACAACTTTGTTCCTGAATACTTATCTTTCGATGCAGACAAAAAAGTTGGTACATTCATTCGTCGTCCAGAACGTAGCGAATTATCTGCTGAAATCAATGAATCATTAATCGTTGAGTACTACTCACGTTAATAGCTATACTTTGCAAAGTGTAGTATTAAAAGCCCTAGAATCCTTGTTAAATCAAGATTTTAGGGCTTTTTCTTTTTTACTAAAATGTAAAATAAAGCAAAGATAAGCAGGTTATTGGGGCTAATCAAAAATATTAATGGCGGCGTATGTACAGGAAATGTGCATGTAAGTTAAAGCTACTCTCAAAAAGCATTTCTTTAAGGTGCTTTCTTTGTTAAGTGTTTTCTATTTTTCTTTTGGCTTTACTTAGCCACGGTAGGATACAGGACTGACTAAGACCATTAACTTGACAGGGTGAAGGACGGGTGAAGGACGCTGGTTCGATCCCAGTCGGGATCATTATTATTGAAAAGCCTGTAAACGTTGATACATCAATTTTTTACAGGTTTTTTATAAATTGATTTCTCACTTCAAATACCTTGCAAAGTTCCTATAATTCATTAAATGTCCGCCATTTATTTGATGATTATTATTAACTCTGCCTTGAATCGCATTGTAAAATATATCTGCTACGTCATTATCTGAGTTTGGTAAGAGATGGGCATAATATTCAAACGTGATTTTAGGATTTGCATGTCTCAGTCGATTCGAAATTTTAACGATGTCCACGCCTTCAGAAATAAGGTTACACGCCCCAGCCATAATTAGTGGTCGGTGGCCCACTAACTTTCTTAAGTCCATAATATAGCCCATATATTGCCTCCACAAATAAAATCTAAAAAATATCGCATTTTAAAGATATTTTTTCTCCCATTTTTAATTATCCTGTTGCGTTAGCTGAACAAGAAATCTTATTTGTTTTCCGTTTCTATTTCCGATACCAACTTACAAAGATAGCCAACAATGTATTCTCTTTTGATCATTTCTTCAATGTCATCATTTTCTACAAGGTCATCTACACCTTTATTTATAACTCCCCATAACGGCGTGTTTTCAAACTTTTTATAAGGATGCTCCATAGAAAAGGTTACCTCCCGATTTAATTATTTAATTCCTTCTTCACCTTTTCTTATTAAAGTAAACTGCCCCGTTAGTTCAATAAGTTCAACAAAAAAAGCGTTAATCCTTCTTGAAACAACGCACCCGTGAATTCAAAAAGACATTATAAATTATTACTTCAATCTTCTTCTTTTGCTACCAGTAACTACTCTTTTATTCCTTTAATATAGTATTTAGATTTAAATACTACATAAGAAATTACATTGTAAGTTAATGAACATAGAATAATGGTCAGAGTTTTGTTATATGTAATCGTTCCAAACTGATACATTTGAACACCTGTTTTATCGTGTTCAATAATGGACGAGTTTTGTTTCATAGTGGATTAAAATTCAACGATTCATAATCTTAGTATGTTTTTCTTATTGAACTAACGGATAGATCCAACTATCTTTTTATCTCTCGGCTGGGTACCAGTTTTTTATGCACTTTGTCTACACACTGAAACAAGAATACAATAAGTATTCTTGTTTTTTTATTAAGTAACGAGTATTAATTTTGCCATTTCTAATGCTTTATCAGGTAAGTTTATTTTAGAATAATAGTTAAAAAGTTCTTTTTCAGACCGTTGAATTAAATAAGTGTAACCAAATTTAGTAAACATCGGTAATGCTTTATTATCTAAATATTTAAAGTATTCTTTTTCTTTAGACTTAATTAAATAAAGGTTAAGTCTAAATAGATGAATATACAATAATTGATTAATTCGAATCGCAATAATTAATCCATCCTCAGCAAGTCGTATTAATTCATCATTTGGGATAAGTTCTCCTTCAAACGAGCTACGAATATATCCTTCTAAAGTAAGTAAGTAAAAAGGAGATTCTGAATTTTTGAGCGACATTGATTGTTTATAATAAAAAATAGCTTGTTCATAATTTTTTCTTCGGTAGTACTCATACGCTAAGTTATGGAATAATTTTGCCTTTCGATCAGGAGCATTAAATAACTCACAACTTTTGATTAAACTCTTAAAACGACTAATAATTTCATCATAATCACTGTTTTCAGTAACTTGAATAATCATAATCATTTCAGCGTCAATAACTCTAAGATAGTTATTAATATCCTTAAAATATTTATGCGACTTTTCTGCACAATAATATGCCGCAACTGGTGATTGATTTGTATGATAAGCCATTGCTAAGTGATAATAATATTCTGGATTCTTATAACCCTCAATTTGTATTTGTTTTAGAGTTTGGATTGCTTTGATATGGTCTTCACATTTTAAATAATAAATACCCAAAACATGTTTTAATAAATTGGATTCATATTCTGTTAATTCGTTCTCTAATTTTTGTATTTTCTTTATGATTTTCTTTGCTTCACGGGTATTATTATGAATTAAAAAATATCTTACTCGAAGTAAATGATATAAGTGTATATAATCTGAAATCGCGATTAATTCATCATGTTCTAATTCACTATTAATTTGTTCGATTTCTTCTTCTAATTCCATGATGATTGCATCATGCCATTGTGTTAAGCGGTGTTTAATATTGAGTGATTTTTTTAATTCTACATCCATCTCTATTCCTAGTCTCTCTGATAATAAAGATATGATTTCATTATTATAGGTTGTTCGGTTACACTCAATTTTACTAATATGTGTGATCGAACAGATATCCTTTCCTAGTTGTTCTTGAGTTAGTTTGTATTTTTCTCGATAAAACTTTATGATTTTCCCCTCATACATAACCCAATTTCACCTCTTCTATGTTGG
This sequence comes from Paenisporosarcina sp. OV554, assembly GCF_003058165.1. Taxonomy (GTDB): domain Bacteria; phylum Bacillota; class Bacilli; order Bacillales_A; family Planococcaceae; genus Paenisporosarcina. The sequence goes on from NZ_QBUC01000004.1 coordinate 128,242, forward strand.
CTGAATTTTAGTAAACCAAATTATGTTTCAAACTATATTCTCTTTGACGAAATATACATATTGGCATTTGGTAAGAATAGAAAATTAATTAGAAAGAGATATTTATTAAAATTTTACAATTTTCGATAAATTAAGTACATTTACAAAAATGGTATACGTTATGAAGGAATGCTTAACAAGAAGTTATATTTTCAAAAACGAAGAATGGTTGTTTCTGTTCCGATAATACTAACATTGGATTGTATTTTAATTTTTTCATAACTAATATTAGGAGTATTAGTATAATATGATTATGTGTTAAAGCTGAGGTGAAAAGATGAATTTTGAACAAATGGAGTATATTCTAACTGTCGCTAATGAAAAGTCAATAACAAAGGCAGCTGAAAAATTATTTATATCACCTTCTGGAATGAGTCAGTCAATTACAAAATTAGAAAATGAGCTCGGTATTAAAATATTTAATCGTTCGAAACAAGGAGTAACTCCAACGTTTGAAGGGAAAATAGTTATTTCTAAAGCAATTACATTACGAGACACCATAAAAGATTTAAAAAAAGAGATTGAGATATATAAAAATAATAATAAAGTACAATTGAAAATACTAACCGCCCCTGCTTTTTCTTATATCATTCAAGATCTATTGGTAAAGTTTAATTCGGATCATAAGGAATTGTCTTTCGACATAGTCGAGCAAAATCCAGCAAATATTATTCGAAATTTTAATAAACATAATTATGACATTGCATTTATTTCAGCAACAATAGAGGAACTAAAAAGAGAAAGTAATATTAGTTTCGAACATTTACGCAGAGGTCAAATATGTATTGCTGTTGGTAAAAAATCTCCCTTTTATTCAATAGAATATGTAACTCCAAAAGATTTAGAAAATGCCAAAATAGTGATGTATAAAGATGCTGACTATAAAAGGTTGTTAAAAATTACCAAAATTAATTCAAAAAATATAGTATTGAAATCAAATAGAAGTAGCCTTCTATTTGAATTGGTAAAAGAGAGCCAAGCTATTTTATATCTTCATGATTTTACGATTAAAAATCGCCCAATGGTATTGAATGGAGACATTAGGATCATTCCTTTAAAGGAAGAAAACTTCTTCGAAATAGATTTCTGGCTTATATATTTAGAAATGAAAGGTTTAACACCGGTGGTAAGGGAATTTATTAAAGAATTAAAAAATCAATTTAAAAAGATAGGGATACAATCAATAAATTAAAAATATTAGGGAAAAAAGCCGTCAACTGAACGCCTTTTACCTAATAGTAGTTATCGTCCGTGTAAAGCTAAGATTATTTAAGTCAAAACTATTTCTTGATGAATAGTATGTATATTATTACGAATATTGACACCCTACCTCTTAGAAACTTTACTTTTTCATTGCACAAAACTTGCACAGACACACTAGAAACAATAGAAATAAAAGATTATCAATGCATAAAATTTCAACGACCTATTGATTTAATGGACTTAATCGAACTAAAATATTCAGTAATACTGAATGATCCTCGTACACTGTAATTGACAGGGGAGGGGTCGCTGGTTCAGAAGTGCATTAAAAAAAGAGCCGAAATTACTCGGCTCTTCTTTTCCAAATCAGTTTATTAATTTAAGTGTGTCCAATCTACCGTAGAGCATAACTGCTGCTTCAGCACGTGTTGCATTGTTTTTAGGATTGAACTGACCTTCGTTCCCTTTAATAACACCTAGTGCAGTTGCTTTATAGACTGAATCAATTGCATATGTACCAATTAATTGATGGTCTTTAAAGTTAGCTGGTTTTTCTAGGTTGTCTAGTTTTATTTTATCTTTATACTCAACTGCTCTTACAACCATTGCCACGATTTCTTCACGTTTAATCGGAGCCTATGGATTAAATTTACCATCCTTCATTCCGTTCACAATGCCTGCATTGGCAGCTGCTTCAATACCTGCAAATGCCCACTTTTTGCTTGTGTTCACATCCTCAAACTTGCCCTCGTACGTCTTCAACGGAAGGTTTAGCGCGCGAGCAAGTAATACGGTGAATTCTGCACGCGTAATTTGTGCGTTTGGTGCAAAGGAAGTTTCCGTTTTCCCTTGGATAATTCCCTTCGCTGCAAGCTTATTAATTTCATCTTTTGCGAAAGTATTTGTAATATCCGTGAATGCTGGTGGTGTTTCTGGTTTAGGATCAACCGGGCCAGGACCAGGACCAACATCCTGCTTAATCGTTAGTTTCCCTTGTGCTTTCTGTTTAACTCTTTTTCCAGTGGCATCTGTTAGTTCAACTTTAATAATAGCATTTTGAATTTTTACATCTGGAACGGTCCAAACGCCCTTATAAACTCCTGGCTCAACCTCTTCCATTATATTTTTAGCAGAGGATTGCGTCTTCTTTTGCGCAGGGAGTTTCACTTCAAAGTTTGCTTCTCCACCGATTACATTACTTCGGAAGGAGATTTCTAGCTCCTCACCAGGGAACATAGATTGGTCAATTGCCGGTTTAAGATCTTGAATGACAGGTTTATCGGATAGTAGTGAAACAATAACAGGATCCGATTTTCCCGTCATTTTCCCATTCAACATGGAGACTGCTATTAAACTATTTTCACCGTCATTAATTTTCATTGGGATTGAAAATTTGCCTTCATCGCCAACTTTTGCAGTACCTACTTCTTCATTATTATTCATCAGCTTAATCGTTGTTGTCGGTGAGGCAGTTCCTTCTACCGTGATGTTTTCGTCTTTGAATACTTCATCCTGTTTTGGCGAAGTAATTGAAGGCTTGTCTACTTCATAACTAACACGTGCACGGATCATATAATTACCGTCTTCAACAAATGCTGGATAAAATTCGCCGTCAAGATATTGATAGCTTCTCTCCATATAAGGATTACCGTTATCGGTTGCCAAACCAAGCGCCTCCGGATAATTCAGTGTTTGGACATACACCATATAAAAATCTCCATCAACCTTGATATTGTAATCGGTTAAATCAACTACTGTCCAGTCATCCAATACAGCTTCAGCGGCTATCGGGCCACCAAGTTTCTTACCCGGTAACCCATCGCGTCCAGAGGCATCCCATACTTCCACATTAAATTCCGTTCCATGTGTTTCTGAGTATTTTTTATCCTTTAAGTGAAACACACCATCTGTGACAATCGCTGATTTCTTATTCTCTGGCAATGACATTTTTACTGCCCAGCCAGCTCCACCGCCAAAATACATACTGCCACTATCAACTTTTCCATTATCGTAGCCAATTTCGCCGCCAGGATACGTGTAAAAAGGATCAAGAACAATATCAACCTCTTGCCGATTTCCTTTTATTGTAATAGCAACATCTTGACTGTGATAGCCGCTTCTCATGGCTTTCAACGTATAAGTTCCTTCATTAGCTGTAATTTCATATTTACCGTCCTTATTCGTCGCCACAGGTGTAATATTGGCATCTTCCATAAGGAGTAATGTTACACCTTCAACAGCTTCCCCCGAGATTTTATCGGTAATCACACCACTTATAGTTCCTTTGGGGATTTCATTCAATGTGAAATCTGCGTGTATAGCTTTATCTTTTTCAAACGTTACTGATTGCTGTTTAGATTGATATCCATATGCTTCGGCTTGAACTGTATATTTGCCAGCAGCATGCGGGAGTTTATAAGAGCCGTTTTCAGGATTTGTGTTGACGTACTGTCTACTTTCAAGCACGCTAACTTTACCGCTTATCGGCAAATCAAAATTCTTAATCGTTTGGACCACTTTTCCTTCCAAAGTCCCCAGACCATCTCTAATAGAAGATACCGCATTGTATGCATTGACTAATCCATAGCCGTACCCGTTATTTGGTGATTCTGGATATTCCTTATCCGTTAAAGGCTTTGCTGTTTCTATTAAAATTTTTTCTATTTCATCAACCGATAAACTTGCATCTACTTCATATAATAATGCTACAACTGCCGATACAGCGGGGGCCGCCATCGATGATCCATTCCAACCGCCTTCGTAATCACTGCGAGGTATCGATGAACGAATATTCGCTCCAGGCGCTGAAATATCAGGCTTTATTTCACCATATGGTGAAGGGCCGCGTAATGAAAAGTCTCCAACTATATCATTACTATCCGTTGCTCCCACTGCAAATGATTCGGGATAGTTTGCTGGATTGGCGACTGATCCAGGCCCGCCATCATTAGTCATGCCCGTGTTTCCAACTGCGAATGTAGGAAATATCCCGGCATTTCTCCATTCTCTTACTACATCTCGATACCATTCATCAAGACCTGGTCCGCCACCCCATGAGTTGTTAACAATATCAGGTGCCATGTCAACGCGGGTATTCCCATTTGCATCTGTTGGTGCTAAAATCCACTCTGCAGCAGCCAATAGATTGGCATCACTTCCGCTAGTCTCCGAGAATGCCTTAACAGCAATCCATTTTGCGCCCGGTGCTACTCCTATTTTGTTAGATCCATCTGGTTCACTGCCGACCATTGTCCCAGTCACATGTGTTCCATGTCCTAAATCATCATATGGAATCGATTGTCCGGCAGTGGCATCAAACCAATTAAAGTCGTGATCAACTTCTCCGGTTGCTGCATTATAGCCGCGATACTTTTCCTTTAATGCGGGGTGATCCAATTGAACACCGGTATCAATACTCGCTATTACAACACCTGTACCGTCGATTCCCTTTTCCCATAAAGCCGGAGCTCCAACTCTCTCAACGTTCCACTCTACATTCGCTAGATTTGAATTAGGGCTTTCTTCTTTAGTTGTTGAAGCAAATAATTGTCTTGTTTCGTTTGGCAGTACTTTTTCAACTTCGGAAAAGGTTGCTATCTTTTCTGCAACCTCTTTCGTCGCTGTAACAGCCATACCATTGACGATAAAATAGGAATTAAAAGATTCGACATTCCCTTTATGTACTTCTTGTTTAAGATATTTTAATACGTTTTGCTGCTCTACATGTGCAGTAGCTTTTAATTCAGATACTAATTCAGAGCGTTGGATAAACTTTTCTTTATTCGCCGTTAGTTTTTCTTGCTTCGCAATCGCTTTCGCCCGCTTTATAGCATTTGCTGTATCTGCTTTTTCTTTAAATTTGATTAAAAAAGTTACTTTATCATCTTTTTTAAACTTATCCAGTAAACGATTGCTTACCTTTACCTTTGCAGCAGTTTGGTGATCATTTACATAACGGTTTGATGCCTTAATTGATTCAGCATACGCGGGTCCTGGTGATAGTAATGAAAATACCATAAGTAATGTTGCTACAATACTAAATATTCGCTTGTGACAGTGTTTCCTTTTCTTCAATTCGTTCCCTCCCCTTCGATTTTCAAATTGATACTTGTCATTTGAAGTTGCCGTCTTTGTTTGCGACATCAATCGTTCAAAAATCCATCAGTATTTTTCACCTCCTCAACTCTCAATCTCAATCGTTACTATTATAGGATAAAATACAATATATTTCTATAAATTTAGTTTGAATAGTTTGAATATATATCTGACAGAAAACATTTAGAATTGCATAGCCGATTCATAGTAGCTTCTGGCGTTTCATTGATATGACAAATAAAACCTTGATTTAAACAGAAGCTTTTAATAGATTTGGAATAATCAAAAGTAGTAGTCGAACCTGTTAAAATGACTTTCCCTAAGTATCTTAAACGTAGTGCGAAAAAAAAATAGACTGTCGAGAAAGTCTCGACAGTCTATCTGACTCAAGTAGAGTCTGTTTATTATAACTTGATTAATTCATCATTCGAAATAACTACTGTTTCATTATTATCTGAACTTATTTTCGTTTAAACGTTACATAAATCAAATGATTCCTTGTTACGTTCGTAAATGTATATGCATTGTTTTTAGGCTTTACATTCACTCCGTCAACCTTCAACGTAGCAATCTTATAACCTTTTTTCGGTGTGATTTTGAACGTTTTATTTGTTCCGTCAACCACTGTAACATTTCTGCTCGGGCTAATTGTACCATTGCTTCCTGCTGTTGCTGTGATCGTATGAACGATTTGCTTGAACGTTACATTGATCGTATGATTTTTCGTTACGTTAGTAATTTTGTAGGCATTATTTTTAGGCATAACATTCACTCCGTCAACCTTCAACGTAGCAATCTTATAACCTTTTTTCGGTGTGATTTTGAACGTTCGATCAGTTCCATCATTCACTGTAACATTTCCGCTCGGGCTAATTTTACCATGATCACCTGCAGTTGCTGTGATCGTATGAACGATTTGCTTGAACGTTACATTGATCGTATGATTTTTCGTTACGTTAGTAATTTTGTAGGCATTATTTTTAGGCATAACATTCACTCCGTCAACCTTCAACGTAGCAATCTTACAACCTTTTTTCGGTGTGATTTTGAACGTTTGATCTGTTCCATCATTCACTGTAACATTTCCGCTCGGGCTAATTTTACCATGATCACCTGCAGTTGCTGTGATCGTGTGAACGATTTGTTTGAATTTTACATTGATTGTATGATTGCTCGTTATGTTAGTAAATGTGTAGGTGTTGTTTGTTGCCTTTGAATCCACACCATCAATTTCCAACTTAGCAATCTCAAATCCCCTGTTTGGTGTGATCGTGAACGTTTGGTCTTTTCCGTGATTCACAAAAACGCCGCCGGTCGGGTTAATTGTTCCAAAATCACTCGCAGTTGCGATGATCAAATGCGCCAACTCGTCACTTACGAAAATATCAAATGTGGCATCGATATAACCAGGCGCGGAAACTGTAAACTTATAATCACCTAATGCGTCGAACAATGATCTATCAACAAATGTCAACTCAGTTGCTGAAAGCTTGTATTTACTCGGATCAACTAGTGTGCCATTCATCGAAACAACTGGTTCTTTTTCTAACCATGCTGAATCCGATGTGTAGCTTATAGTAATTGGTTTAACTTCTTGAATATAAGCAATTTTTGAAGCAAACTCTGGCGGGTTGCTCTTAACTACTTGAGTTACTGTCGTATCTGGATAGGAATACGCTTTAAACTTAATCTCAATATTTCCTGTCTCTGGAAACGCCTTACTTGGGAGGTAAAGTGTGATATTTTTTGCATCTGACGATATAGTTGTATCCGCTTTAAATGATACTCCTCCTACCGTAATATCACCTAAAACTGCCTTTGCAGCTGTTGCCCATTTCATGTTTTCAGCATTGTTCGGTACAGTGATAATTACCGACTTGCCAATACCACTTGGTGTCAAAGTAGGCGTTGGTGCAGTTCTTTGAGCAAATGGTTGAGCAATTGTAATAGGTGCAAAGTATGGCGATTTGAACTTAATGTTCTTATTACCTGCAGCAGTATTCGACTGGGTTGCATTTCCGTCAATCGTTACTGCCCCGGTACCATTTGTTACTAATGTTGTTACAAAAGGTTTTACCGATGTATCTGATGTGAATCGTATTGTAACATCGCCATTGTCAATTGTTTGATCTGACGTTGACGCAAGTAAAATTGAACTTCTCCACAATGGATTATCGTCACCGTTAATTGTGTACGTAATGGTGTCGCCAAACTGCGGTGTTCCTGCAGGCGTGGAAAGCGTAATTGCTGGCGCAGTTTGCGGTGTAACAGTTGCATTTACAGTATTGTCAGCATAACCCGGAGCTGTAACAATTAAACTCCTTGAAACTGCAGCACCACCATCTGTTCTTACCAAATCATATGGAATCGTTAATGTTCCTGCTGTTTCATCAATAACAACTCTAGTTTTGATTGTATTTCCACCAAATTTAATATTGCCACTAGTCTTTACTGCTGATATCCAATCCTTTGCTGCTGTATCAGGACTAAATGTCATTACTAGCTCTTGTCCAGCATATATTGTACCTGCCGGTTTTGTAAGTGTTATACCTTGTTTGTAGAAAGGCTGTTCAACTTTCACAGATTGGTAATTTGTTGCGATCACGTTGATCGTTATGATTCCTGGTGCTGTAATCAGTGATTTATCAATCTGTATAGGCGTTCCAGGTGCACCTATAGTAATGTTTTTAGTTGCAAAGTCCGCTCTCGGAATCGTAGTACTGCCAACTTGCACGGCTGTAATCGCATCTCTCCACGCTTGTGTATCGTTTGTAGCTCCAACTCCCATAGAAATCGGGTTTGAGTTACTATCATTAAAGTATCGATTCGATTCGGCAGTTAACGTTGGAGGCGCGAAAGCATTAATTCTTTGCGAAAATGTATACGTTGAGTAATTGTCCGCTGCTATAGTAATATTCCAATCATACATATATCGTCCGATCTGTTTCGAAGGTGTCGAGAAAACCCCTGCCGGAATTGTAAAGTTAAATGTTGTTGCGTTTGCCGGTGTCACTTGGTTAAAGAGCGCTGCAAGTTCAGTTCCCTTATAGGTTGCAACAACGTTATTGTCTGGATCTGTTACAGTTATTGAAGTAATATTCGGTTGCCAAATATCGCGATAGTGCGCGGCTGTGGAGCCTGTACCATCTTCACGGCTAAACGTTAACGCTTTTCCAGTTGTTGGACTATTATTCGGCGTAAGTAGGTTAAAGTTATTACCGATACCATCTTGCATTTTAAATTTCAAGGTGCGATTCATATAGCCCGGAGCTTTAAACACAATCGTGTGGGCTCCTGATTTTGCGAACAACGATGGATCAAATTCGTATTGTCCTTTGCCAGAAACAATTCTTTCAAAAATCGAATTTGTTGTAACGCCATTATACACATTTGTAGCTGTTTTACGGTCGACTCCATCAATAAGGATTTGTCCTCCAGCGCCGTCTATAGCGGCTCTCCACGCAGCATCCTCTATTGGCGTAACTGTTGAAGCACCCGTTGCAGCATCTGGAGTTTTATAAACTACAGAAAACAATTGAAACGGATTTACTTTGCCGTAATTTACGAAAGCATTTGGATCGCTTGTTTTGATATAAGGTACTGGTTTTACTACAGTGTTAAACGCAGTTAGATCCGAACCGCTTGGTACCGTATTAAATCCAGTTAACTGAATCTCTGCACTCGTAGTTAATACCATACTTCGTTCTAATGCTCCTGCATTAGAAGCAGTTGTATTGTATTTTCCGAAGTTTTTGACAATGTAACTAAAATCATTATAATCAATTACTTCGTCAAAGTTTAAATCAGCTGCTCTTGTGTAAGTTGACGGTGTCGCAACATAGGCATTGTATGCAGCACTTTCCGCCTCGATGTCTCTCATATCGATCACATCATCGCCATTCACATCACCCGCAAGCATAATACCATTAGGAACTTTAAAGTTTCCTCCTGCTGCATAACCATATTGTCCCGAACTGCTCACGGCTAAAGTTCCATAGTAAGTTAAATGTCCCGGCATTTTCATTGTAAAATTGTATGGCATAGTCCCCGCTTGCGTAGGAAGATCCGTTGTAAATAGTCCAACCCGATTTATGCCTGGGTCTTCACTTGAAGGGGCGCTTCCAGGGTCTTTCATTTTTTGCAATACAGAAGTAATACCGCCTGTATTAGGATCTTCAAATTTAACCTCGAAGCCTGATCCATTATCAGTTATTGGCGATGTTCCTCCGTATACATTAGATGTCGGATAAGATTGGAATCCTTCCGGTTTAATACTGCCGCTGATATAGGCTCCGCCTTTAATGTAAAGATTTTTATTAAGGAAGGTTGGAATTTGATGAAATCCGGTGGTACCACCGTTGTACGTTGTGATTTCCGGTAAAGCACCCGATCCGATAAGCCACATCGTATCGTATCCGGCATCGTTTGTAACTTTGTAAGTAATATCAAGGATAGGCATTTCCTGTGCAATGCCGTCGCTCATTGTATCTGCTGAATTCAATACACCTTGGGCTTGAACACTTGCAGGGAGATTGAAACTGAAAATAAAATTTTCATTTATATCCAGGTCTTGATGAATCCAACTTTTATCCGTTGTAATACCTTTGGATGCTAAAAATGCTTTGTATTTTTCACTAAAGTCAATATTCTTAATATCTGCAAACGGAAGCTCGTCGATATAGAACTTTGCGCCAACAACATTTTTAGGATATTTAATAGACAACGTTGATTTAAAGTTATCGCCTTTAGAGATTAATGTTTTGTCAACAAGGAAAGCAGGGTCAATCCCATTTAACGTGGTCGATCCTGGTGAATCCAAACGTTCCGTTCTGTTAACGACATACTCGTTACCTTTTTTAACAAAGTAATAATATCTTCCTTGAGTTTCAAGATTTCCTGCATAGGAATAATCTTCAGGGTAAATTCTGAACTGTGTCCCCCACATTTCTTTATAAGGGTCTTTATCCGTATTCACGAGGTCATCTTTGGATATACCAAATTTAAATTTTCCGTCTGCGTCTAAGTCCAGGAAGTAATTTACATACGGCGCAGAATTTGAGTCGCCTAGCATACCGTCTATTCTACCCAAAGATTGGCTCACGTTCGTATCGGTGTCATAGACCGGTGGTTTAGGAACTGCTGTTTCCTTACCAACATTCTTCATATAATCAACGTTTGAGTCGTAAGCTTTTCCTGAGAACCATTTTAACCCGCCGTCTGTCGTAGGACCGTTAGGGTCAATCTCATAAATGCCCGGTTCGCTACCTGCATCCATTTGCATTGTCGGAGCAGTGTTATCGACATAAACTGAGCTGTTTAATTCATAAAGCTTGCCGGTAGAAGCGTCAATTGCACGAGCCTGTATGACGTATCCGCCTTCGTCAGTTACTTTTGTCTGTGACAATTGCTGTGTAAGCTTCACAGAAAGATTAGGATCATCCTTGGAAATAGGAGCAGGATAAGGATTGTAAACCCCGTTTAGCATAAAAGATACATGCTTTAAATCCCCTAGCGTAAAGTTAGAAGCGCTAAATGCATTGATAAAACCTATATAATTACTGCCTGTTATATCCATGACATAAAGCTTAAGGCCAAAAGTAGGGTCAATCGGACTTTTCACTCTAACTCCTGCAAAAGCTGCCGGTAGAACGGCGAACGTATTAGGATTAAAATTTTTCTTACCGCCAAGTGTAAATGCTTTTCTTTCAACCTTGAATTCTATACCTCTACTTTGAATGTTAATAGCAAGAGGAATACGATAGGTTTCAGTAGAGCTGGCTGCATTAACAAAATTAATATATGCCTCGTAGTATCCACTTGCAGCCGAAGCAGGCATAGTGAACTTTGCTATAAGATGAATCGTGCCACCTGCGGGAACAGTAATCGAAGTTAATTCCGTTGCAGGCGATGTCTCATCACTTAAACTAATTTTAGCGCCTTCCTTTGCACCATCTTGTCCGTCTCTCACAAACGTATCCTTAAAGAAAACGCTCGTAGTGTCGAAAGTTTTAGCCGCAGCACCGTTATTGGTGATATACAAGTCGCCTGTTTTCGAAACAGAACCGTCTTCTTCACGCGGTGTATAGCCAAACGAAAATGAAGATGTTGTATTTTCTACACTAATAATATTGGAACTGGATGACTCATCGGTTGACGAGCGTGATTGAACAAAGTCCTTTACCTTAAATAGCATATCTGTATGCACAGCTTGATAAGGATCCGTTTTACCAGAACCGATTTGAAATAGACTTTTTTGAGTGTCAATAGGGTCTGAAGTTTGCATCAATGCTACTTTAACATCCTCAGGCTTATAGTTCGGATGAGCTGCCAAAATTAATGCAGCCATACCGGCAACATGAGGAGTTGCCATCGATGTACCTGACATCGTTTGGTAAGCATTCGAATAGTCTGTGTTAGTTGGTTCCCAAATATCATAAGGCGCGGTCGAGAAAACATCGACACCTGGCGCAACAACGTCAGGCTTGATTGCCAACGAACCTGTAACTGGACCAGTCGAGCTAAAAGGCGCAAGCGTATTTCCGCCCATCAAGTAGTTTTTTGCATTCGTAACGGAGATCGTCTTAATCGTACCGTTTTTAAAAGCATTATAGAAGTTTGTTCCGTCATTCTTGCTTAATTGCAATGTGTAGACTGCACCGCCTAACGGGCCCAGATAAAATGGATAAAACCCTTGCTCATCAACGATAAGACTAGGATTGTCGCTCGGAGTCCACAAAATCATGGCTTTAGCATGTTGTGCAGCTGCATACATCATAAGCTGGTTAACAGGCCCAGCACCACGCTTTACAAGTACAACTTTATCTGCAACGCTGATATTTTCATTTCGAAGATCATCATACGAAGCAAGAGTACCGTATCCAGCATCAACAATATCGTACTGAGTCGAACCGCTAAGTTTGGTATTTGATTCATTAAAATCATTTCCAATCAAACGAGTATTAGTAATGGCAAATGATTCTTGTTCATTTACACCATAGGAATGAATATCAAATGTTGGAACTTGTTTCGGGTAAGTAATAGCTCCGACCGTAATCGCCTTAGCAGCAGCACCTGGGGTTCCCAATGTGCCAGCGCCTGGACCGGCGTTGCCCGCAGCGATAACAGCAGTTACGCCAAGGTCAGTAATGTTATTGATTGCAACAGAATTAGATGATAACGAATCGTTATAATTCGCACCAAGTGATAAGTTAATTACTTTAACCCCATCCTTGTAGGATTGTTCGATTCCAGCCATAACAGACTCATCAGAACCTCCGTAAGGACCTAATACACGATAAGCATATAACTGTACTTCAGGCGCAACACCTCTAAGAGCATATAGAGAGTTGTTACGTGATTGACCTGCAATTGTACCGGCAACGTGAGTTCCGTGTGAAGTAATATATTGACGGTAATCTGTCGGGAAGTTTGGATCTCTCTGTTCTGGCGGAAGAGCATCATTCGTATTCTTCGCAGCCAACCAGTCAGAATATACCGTTTCCATCGGGTCGTCATCATTGTCTATAAAATCTTTACCACCTTGATATTCACCAGCGAGGTCTGGGTGGTTATAGTCGAGTCCTGTGTCAAGAACGCCGACTTTTACGCCCTTGCCTGTAATGCCTTCATTTTGAAGATCGTGGATTTTCAACCAATCGAGAACTGCTGTTTCACCCGATTGTGGGCCTTCTGGACCTGGAGCAGTAACAGGCACAGTCATCGGGTTAGATGAATTTTTTGATATAGCAGGGCTATCATTAGTCCCGCTAGTTGATTGTACTTTATTACGATTCGAACGTATAACGGGCAAAAAATTTGAGTTCGTTTGTTGTGCGGAAACCTTTCCGTCACCTGTAATGCTCGTAGGAACGTCTATCACCTGTGTAGAAGGAATTGGCGCATACTTAACGTTGAGATAAACGCTCTTTACGTACGGCAGTGCCAACATATCATTAATGGCGCTACTAGGCATTTTTACAGCCATGCCGTTAAATACTTGAGTATACTCACTTCCTATTTTAATAGGGTTAGATACGCCAGCGGCTCTCAAAGTTCTAGATTCACTGGTTACGAAACTCTTAAAATTGCTATGAGTTTGATTGACAGCTTCCTCAGCGCTTTTAAGTGTTTGTTTATTAACAGAGAATGTTTTAACACCAGCTGAAGAACTATTTTTTTGTTGATTCATCATTTGAACTGGCGCTGGATCAACATCAAATTGAACAATTAAATCTAGTGAATTTGACTTTTCTAGCAGCTTCGGGTCAAACTGAAGCTTTTGCAAATATAAGTTCTGCAATTGTCCCGCTTGATTCTGGTCAAAGTTGCTATTACTACCTAATTGGGCAGAAGTACTAGTGTTTACAGTTTTAGCAGAATGATCAGTGCTGCCAGCTGTTCCGCCTGTCATGGCAAATGTCGAAACTGTGTTGCCTAACAGAGTAAAACATGCAAGCAAGGTTGAAATGATCATCCTGTTCATTTTACGATGCCTCATACATTATTCAATCCTTTCATAATTTAAATAGATAGAACAAATACTTCATTTCCCTTAGTTACTTCTCCCCCCTAAAATATTTTGACAATTTTCTCGCCATTTCAAATTATACTTTGGCGTTATATAGACAGTAAATTGGGGGAATTTCGTGTAAAATGATAATAAATTTTGATTTTTTTAATAAAAAAGTTAGAATTTGTAGAATATTCTATCTTTTCTCTTTGTTTCACTTGGATTTTTAATTTGGGTGAATTCCGTGAAAAATGATAAAAAATGTTGATATTTATTAAAAAAATTTAAAATATATAGAATATTCTACTTTTCTGCTTTGTTTCAATCGGATTTATCTAAAATAGAATTTGAGGGAATTCATGTTTTGGTATAATACTATTTTTACAGAATACAACAAGAAAATTATGAGTTGAGTAGGGCCCGTGTTCCTCGGCAACGAGGTTTGCCGCTCGCTGTCGATGAACTATGGTGCCGTAGAGCCCAACCGTTAGTCTGACTCCAACAACCACGGTGTATCACAGAATGTCGCGCCCTTAATGGGTAGCTCATGGGAGATTAATCCTACTCACGCTGTTGCACTTGCCAATCATCCTATACTTTTTACTAGAGGAAGGATTTTTGTTCAGATAAGCAAACAGCTTAAAAATATATCTTCCAATGCTTAGCTTTTCTTAAAAAAAGTTTTTACTGGGTCTGTTTAAATTTGCTCATTTTTGATTTTAATTTTCATGGGAGTTCAATAAGAAAAGGAGTTGCCAAAGCAACTCCACAATCTTTAACTAAAGCAATCGGTATTTACTTGGTAGCTTTATATATTTAGCCACTGCACTTTATGAAAATCTATTGTATCTGCCGCGAGTGTTAGCGCACAGCGTAGGTCTTAATTATAGTCTGTTCGATCTGGCTACCGTTTGCGTCCCATGCCTTGATGCGAAGCGAAACGTAGCCAGTGTCTGGGTTTTTCACCCACACTTTGTAGTTGCCATCTTTCCTGTTATCCACTTTTGTTTTGCTCCATGTGTTGCCGTCGTCCGTAGATACTTCGACCTCTACCCCTTGAATGTCTGGAGTAGAACCTGATTGAGTGACGAATGACAGGTCAAAGTGGTCGGTAATGCCACCCTTTGCCTGGTTCTCATTATCTAGGCCAATGTTATACCTCGGCCACAGTAGCGCAAGGTTTTCTTGCCCATCTGTTGGTCGCTGGGACTTGAACGTCCACGCTGTGCTGGTTGTTGTAGCCAGAGAGAACCCGAACCATTCTGGGTGAGATGTGTCCGCTGTGATCTTATAAGTTGCCGGTTCAGTGCTGACAGGGTACTTTCTTTGGTAAGTAGTGTCCGGTCCCTTAGCGAGAAGCTTCCCGTCTTGATACAACCCCCAAGTGGACAAGTCTTTCCCATTTCCAAACCAGCTCCAGTGCCCCGGCTCGCTATCACCGTTATCATTAGTGATGTTAAGGTTTAAGGTGTCTCCCTCGCGATACGCCCAGGTATTCTCCGGTCCAGTTGGAGCGTTCGCCGCGCCCATCCAAGTCTCTTCTTTCTTATCGCCCGGCGAGTAGATGCGATATGTGTCCTTCATGTTACGTGTAATATCAGTAACGTCCGGATAGTACTGATGGGCCCATCTCATAATCTTCATATCCGTCTTGTTGCCTGTGGAGTACCACTCTTCCCGGTCCGGTGTTTTTTCCTCGAATTTATCCAAGAGCGCAAAGTAGCCACCTTCGTCCTTACGTAATGCCACAGCCCAGTCGCCAGATTTCAACCAGCCATTTGGCCTGCGGTAGTGGGCATTCACTACGGCAGAGTTTTCTTCTGTCACCGCGTCTACAGGGTTATCCGGAATTTCACCATTAATCATCGACGCATAATTGTACACGTACGGACTGTTAGCGATTCCATGCAGCTTGATCCAGGTAGGACCATTGGCGATTCTGTTGAAGAGCACTTCTCCGTCGCTTTGGCCAAGAGTATAGGCCGGGATGACGACATTGTCAATTGTAAATACACCTAGATTGACCCTCTCCCCGTTGTTATTGACGACGATCACTCCTGCGGCGCCAGCACCCATCACTGCTTTTATTTGGTCTCTCGGATTCTGTTTCGAATCGCGGGTGATGACCGCTAGCTTTCCATGGATGTCTATGCCGCTGAGATCCGCAGGCAGTGCCTCGCCGACGTTGACCTCTTGGAGTGTCTTATCCCCGTCCAACTTAGGCGCAAAGTGCACTGGCAGAAGCGGAATCGACTCGTTCTTATTGTCATCATAGGATGCCTCGATTGCAGGGGCATAGTTGCGAGAATGGAAGTTGAACTCGAACAAGCCAACATTATTTGGCGCCTTGACTGGCAACACGTAGGCGGGAGTTTCGCCATTAAAATTCCTCATGTAGTCAACTCCGAAGTGGTTTGTGTCCAACCGCTCGCGAACTCCCATTTTCCAAGAGTGCTTTTCGGACTCCTTAGGCGTTGTAACTTTTACCTCCTTGGCTAATCGGGCATCAAACGTGATTTCTTGATTCTCCTTACTCTTTAGCTCTATCAAAGGCACTGAGACTAGGGTATAGTTCTGAGGTATTCCGGCCTCGTCATTTGTGTTTAGTGTACTAATTACCGCGTAACGTCCCGGCTGCAAGGATAATCTGGTCTTCCCGCTGCTATTAGGATATACCTGTTTACCAACCCCCGTGTCATGGTTGAACCACAACATATCGCCTCCAGCCGGTTTTCCGTTGCGATCGATCTCATTAATAACTAAATCAACTAATGGTTCTGTTTTTGTTCCACCAATAGTCGTGTTAATGATTTTACCGTCACTTGAAGTAGCTTTTACCACTGCTTGATAATCGGCAATAGTGCCAAGCGATGTATCAAATGTTACCTTCATCTCACTGTTGCCATGTGCTGGGACAGTGACCACTGACTTGCTGAGTGTGAACATTCCAGCCGGTGCCGCTGTTTGATTCTCATTCTTGGCTGTCATGACGAGATTCAATGTCATATCACTGTCGGTTGGGTTGACATAATTATATGTCTTTTCTATTGGTTTAGTATCAACAAACCCGGCTCCCATACTGACAACTGCAGGACTGCTATACACGTTAGCCTCTAAGGCTTTCGTGATATCTACACGTCCGCCACCTTGTTGATTAGCTGAGTAGCGGGTATTTGCTACTGCAGTACCAGTTAATACCTGCTTAATATGGTCTCCTGACCAATCAGGGTGTCTTTGTTTCAGAATGGCTGCAGCACCGGAAACATGTGGTGTAGCCATTGATATACCATTGGCACTAGTGTAGTAGTTATCAACGGCCGTACCCATAGTGGTTCCTGCTGCACGAGCAGCTACGATTGCTACTCCTGGTGCCGTAATCTCAGGTTTAGCTCTGAAATTATTGATGACAGGACCGCGACTTGAGAAATTAGCCAAAAATTCGTTTGCGCTTTTGTCAACTGCCC
This sequence comes from Paenisporosarcina sp. OV554, assembly GCF_003058165.1. Taxonomy (GTDB): domain Bacteria; phylum Bacillota; class Bacilli; order Bacillales_A; family Planococcaceae; genus Paenisporosarcina. The sequence continues at coordinate 145,552 of NZ_QBUC01000004.1, forward strand.
CAACGGTCAATGCTTTTTCGGCTGCCCCTGGTGCTGCAATGGTTCTCTTATCTGGACCCGCATTACCTGCAGCAATAACAAATAGTGTGTTGCTTGTATCACTCAAATTGTTGACCGCTTGACTCAGTGGATCTGTTCCGTCGCTTGGTTCATCCGAACCAAGGCTCATACTGACAACATCGGCCTTTTCCTGAACTGCCCATTGCATTGCTTCGATGATACTGGATGTAGAACCTGATCCTGCGTTGCTAAGCACCTTCCCAATTAGAAGTTTTGCACCTGGAGCTACGCCCTTATATTTACCTCCAGAAGCAGCGCCTGATCCCGCGACAGTCGAAGCAACATGCGTACCGTGCCCGTGGTGATCTACATAATCCTTCAGCGATAGCATTTTTAACATCAGCATGATTCGGATCGATCCCAGTATCTAAGATAGCCACTTTCACGCCTGTGCCATCATACCCTGCTGCCCATGCTGTAGGTGCTCCAATTTGTGGAACACTCTTGTCCAACATCACTTGCACCGGTTTGTCAAGCCACAACTTGTTTATGCCATCGGCAAGTTGCGGTGCGGTCGCAGCTTTGGCGCTGTCATCGTCAACCGCTTCCCAGAACTTCGCCGACATCGACTTGCTCGCCTTTAGCGCCACACCATTAGCGCTATCTAATACCTTGTCCTTTTTTGAACCTGCCGGAGCAGCCTGTTCTAACGCTTCGTCCGTATGACTTTCTGTGCCTGAGTAAGTCGCGATCAACGGGATATCGGAGACGTGAGCGTCGTCGTAGCCGTACTCGACCAACTTGGTGATATTAAACAACTCGCGGTCAAGCTCATTTGCTGCTAGGTACGGTTGTGCCTTATCCGGGATGAGGTAGAAATCGTCTCCCAAACTCAACGTGGTTACACCCACTTCGGTTCCATCAGGGTTTGGAGTAAGCGTTACTGATTGCAAGCCGTCGGCGTTTTTTTCCAGCGTCACAACTTCGCCCGTGACAAGGGTAACTGTGTGAGTGCCGACAACCGCTTCAATAGTTTTAGAAGCTACAGGGCATTATCAAACTCATGTCTCCTAACTTAGAAGAACGAGGATATTTGAGAGTAAGTGAAGAAATAATTACAGACAAGATATTTGGATTATGTAAAAGTCGATCAATTAGGTAGGCAAAAGAAAAGCTATTCACCTTAAAGCTGCAGCGCATTTGCGTAAAGGATATTGTTGAGGATATTATTTCTGAGCTTTCTCATATCACTAAAGATAAGAATGTTACAATGACCTTAGATTGTGATAATAGCGTTGTTTTTGGTATTTGTATCGTGCTTTTTACAACCTTGTGGAAAACGGAATTAAGTACAATATTGACGGCTGTACAGTTGAGGTTTTTGTAAACAGATTAAGTAAGGAACAGGTTTCAATCAAAATTATAGATACAGGCATCGGCATTGCTGACAAATACAAACAGAACTTTTTTATCGTGTTGACAAATCACGCTCCCGTCAACTGGATGGTACAGGCTTAGGTCTTTCAACTGTTGACAGCATAATCAAAAAGCATAACGGTACGATCACTGTTACTGACGATGAAAGTAACGGAACTTGCTTTCATGTCATCATAACAGTGGGTCGTGATTAAAACATGTACATGACTAAGAGCCGTAGTGAATCATTACTTCGTAAACGTCAAATGGCGCCCACGTTTTTACATGGGCGCTTTGCTCTATACTTTAATTAGTTTTCTTTAGGACCTGGCAATCAGTTGGAATTGTCTTCAACTAATGTAAGAGTTGATAAAGTACCATCTAATCCGTTACTTCTACTTCGTTAAACAGATAAAGAGCGAGCTGATCCGGATTAGTTTCTAACTAGATGCACTGAATTTCTTTTGTTGGTTGAGGTGAAATTGTACTTGCAACCATGTTTAGGATACTCTTTAAAGCTCAGATCACTAAAATTTTTCGATTTGGATTGCTACTTTGTTACAGTTTCTTTTTTTGTCGCTTCAAATGCTGGTGTCACTACTGCTGCTGGTGTGGATTCAACTGTTGGTGTCGATTCTACTGTTGGTGTCGTTCCCTCTTTTGTTGTCTTTTCTTCTTTTGGTGTCACTTTTACTGCTGGTGTCGATTCTACTGCTGGTGTCGATTCCTCTTCAAAAAGTGGAGAAGCTAAAGCTGATCCTGCAATTAGTGAAACTGCTAATGTCGTTGCGCCTACTAATAGAATTTTTTTCATTCCAAATTCCTCCTTATTTTTAATCACTCTGCGATAAAGTATGGGATGTTGTTTCCCACACTTCTAATTTATCTAATTAATGTGACAACAATATGACGATGTGAAAAATGTAGTGTATCACCCTGACATACGGGTAGTAACCTACAGTTTAATCACTTGCTTAGATAGGAAATAATGAGGCGTTGTCATTTTATCGACATATTCCAGCTATACACTACCGACTTAGCCTTATTTTTCAAAGTATTGTAGAAAGGATGTTTTGTAGTGAAGCGCATCTTACTTATTGAGGATGAATTACCAATTGTTCAGATATTAAAAGTATATTTGGAAAGAAAGGATTTTTCGGTGGCTTCCCATTCAGGCGAAGGTAATGTAGTTCAATTTTTTAAAAATTATAAACCTTCATTGGTACTTTTGGATTTGATGTTGCCTCAAAATGATGGGCTCGAGATTCTAAAACAAATCCGTCAATATGGTAGTTGTCCTGTCATTATCCTAACAGCTAGAAGTAGTGTGCCCGAAAGACTAGCAGGGCTTGGACAAGGGGCTGATGATTATATCACAAAACCATTCGATCCTGAGGAAGTTGTGGCTCGAGTTCAAGCTGTATTACGCCGTTCCTCACATTTAGAAGATAATGAAATAATTAGATTAGGCCATCTAGTAATAAATCTTACAACTCATACAGCCTCTTTTTATGATGAATTAATTCCTTTGTCACCACGTGATTGGGGACTGCTTGCTTTCCTAGGAAAACACCCCAATCAATGCTTTACTCGTGATCAACTATTGGATTATGTTTGGGGTATGAATTATAACGGTGCAGATAGAGCTGTAGATGCTTCAATTAAAAGAATTCGTCAACACTTGTGTGATTGGTCATCAGATGAGGGCGAAATTAAAACGGTACGTGGAACGGGGTATATGATACGTGTTAACTAGCTTACAGTCTGATAAAAGTATCCCTTTACTTCGTTTTTGGACTCGAAGATATGCGGGTGTACTAATAGCCATTCTTATCATTTTAGGGATTATCGCTGGTGTATTGCTAAAAGTAAATCAAAATCAACAAAGTTTTCAAATACTACAGGCGAGAGCTGAACAACTTAGTGATTCATATATACGCGCTATAGATATAATACAATCACAACCAAATTTTCAGCAAGATCAATTACCTATCACACCTGCTGCACCTTCTACACCCGCAATAGCAACGGAAGTAGCACGTCCGGTTGCTCAAGATTTTATGCAAGTTTTTAATGAAGAGGGTCATAATCTTGTTAACTTTTCGAGTCTAGATATATCAATATCCGAGTCTCTTGCTAAAACACCACCTACTATAGAAAGTGTTCTAAGCGGTAAAAAGACTAAAGAAAAAATTGAATATAAAGATGCTACATGGCTGCGTGTTGGCATGCCTCTAAGTAAAGATGGGAATGTTATTGGTGCTTTATATTTAAGTACCCCTTCACCAGAATTGTTTTCGGAAAATATAGAAACCTATGGACTTCTTGTGCTCATTATTTTAGGTATCGCATTTGGAGGTTGGCTTGTAATATACCATCTTTCTAGAAAATTAATACTTCCCTTACATCAATTAACTGAAGCTGCAAGAAAAGTTTCAGAAGGAGATTACTCACCGAATCTTCCTTCAGCAACCAAAGTAAAAGAGGCTGAATTACAACAACTATTTTCTTCTTTTAAGATAATGACAAAGCGTTTGCAACAACTTGAACAAATGAGAACTGATTTACTTGCAGGCGTTTCTCATGAATTAAGAACCCCTGTTACTTCGATTCGTGGGATGATTCAAGCCGTCCAGGGAGGTATTGTCACAGGGGAAACAGCGGATCAATTTTTAGTAACAACGTTAGAAGAAGCTAAGAGAATGCAAAAAATGGTAGAAGATTTATTAGATTTTGCGTCATTAGAATCCAGCACTGTTCATGGAGAGTTTGTATTATTCCCTCTCTGGGAGGTAATAGAAGAGGTAATGCAACAGGTTCATTCCATAGAAGGTTTTAAAGATATAGAATTTGATGCCTCTCCTTTAATCAAACCACTGAAAATAGTAGCAGATAGAGGTCAAATTAAGCAAATTCTACTTAACCTCTTAATGAATAGTGCAGGAGCAGAAACTACTAAAATCACCTTAAGCATGACTATTGAAGACAAAAAGCTATACCTTGATATATTAGATAATGGTAAAGGGATTGCAGAACCCGAAATTCCTTATATTTTTGAAAGATATTATCGAGGAGACAGTAAAAGAAAGAAGCAGCAGGGATTAGGACTTGGATTACCATTAAGCCGATTACTTGCTGAAGCTAATAATTGTGAATTGTTCTTAGTATCAACCTCACCGCATGAAACTATATTTCGTCTCATGTTACCTATTGAATGAACAATTAAGTCAGTGTTGGATCAGATGGAGGAAAGAGCCATTTAATAGTTTTGTTGTTTCCATGCATTTCCTCCGGCAACTAATAAAGCTTTAATAATGGCGGAATTACTAATCAATCCTAAAAAAAGGAATGTCACTTATCATAAGAGACATTCCTTTTTTTACCCTTTTAAATCATTAAGTTCACTCAGTAGCCTTTTCAAATAAACAAAGAGCTGCTTAAAGAGCTAATGAATCTTCAAATAAAGCACTTGTTTTTTGAATAAGAGCTGTCCTCTTCCGATTGGAAAAGCTGATTAGTTTTAAAAAAGCCATAAATTAAGAGGGCACTGCAAAACAGGGAAAAGCGCTAGATTTGCTTTTCCCTTTTTCGTTATGTAGATTATCATATTAAGTCGAACGGTTAAAAATAAAAAATAGATCATTAGGGTACACAGTAGTTAAGGCGTATTAATCGAAGCGTACACACTGAATGGAAAATCACTTTCCTATATAGCTAGGCAGTTGCACCATCAATTATGAGCTTGCACGTGTTTCGCCTTACACTACCATTCAGGCACAGATGATTATGAAACCAAGAGAGAAAATTACGGCTGTAAGCGTGCGGTGTATCTTGAGCTGATTGATCATATCCTCATTCATCTCAAGATGGGTTGGTCACCTGAAAGCATTGTCAATCGCTACCGGAAAATGCATGGAAACCCCTTCCAAATCAGTGTTTCGAGCATCTATCGCTATGCGGTTCTTGGTCTGTTTCGCTTAATTCGCGTCCCTGGGATAGAAGCAAATCAAATTATTCACTACAAATGCATAAACAAATAGACACGAGCCTGATGCATGGTAACTTATTTAAAAAATTCCGGTATTGGAATAGTCATAATTGATTCGTTCCCAGGGACGCGAAATTAATTATCATGAAGATCCAACTATCTTTTTACCTCTCGGCTGGGTACCATTTGGGTCAGGTTCTTTCGTGATGCCAATTTGATCGAAATAATCATTTGGTGTAAGTCTGTAAGTCAACAGTCCTGTACCAGCTTCATCAGGCTTGAAAGTTCCTGCATTTGTCCGTTCGCCATCATTCAGCAGCCATACTTGGTAAGCCTCGGATTCTTGCAGCGCAGGCAAATTCCGAATCTGTACGACTAAGCTTCTTTCTTCTCCTTGCTGCAATATGTATGCAGCTCCGCCTGTATTCATATTTCCAACCGTCTTATCAGCAGGCTGTAAAAAAAGTGTCGTTTCAACCTCTACCGGGAGATCAATAGCTACGGTTTCTTTTTTTAGTTGGATATTGGAATACAACAGGACAATCACTAAAACCATAGTGGCCAGCAAGAGTCCTGAAGTTACAGGAGTAAACTGCCTACGGAAAAGGCTGTTCCATTTATTCACCTTTCGCACAGGAATTTCATTATTACGCTCAAAAACAAAATTCATCACTTCCGCTTTTAGGGAAGCAGGGGGTTCAATTTCTTCAAAATCCCACTTTAATGATTTCCAGGCTTCTGTCATTTGATCATACTCCCTGGTGCATTCTGGGCAATAGGTTAAATGTTCCGCGAATGCCTTTTTTTCTTTTTCCTTCAGTTCATCCGATATAAATAAAAGCAGGTTATCGCATTCTATACTCATTTACAAATCACCTACCTCCAAATACTTCTTCAACTGTTTGAGAGACTGATGAAGTCTGCTCTTGATCGTTCCAATCGGTTCGTTTTCAATTTTGGCAATTTCCGTTAGCGAATAGCCTTTCCAATATAGTAAATCAATTACTCTTTTTTGCGGCTTACTTAACTTATTTTTTGCTTTGGCAATTTCACTGTAAATAAGTCTATTTTCTATCCCATTATTCGGGTCTTCTATATCAATTGGCTGACTCATATCCATTTGCTTGTTATTCCGAATATGAATACTGTCTTTACGAACGTAATCCACGCACGCATTCCGTGTAACAGTCAAAAGCCAATTCACAAAAACTCCTTTTTGGGAGTTATAACTGCTTTTTGTCGTCCAAAGCTTTAAAAAAACCAACTGCACAATCTCTTTCGTTTTTTCTTCATTTCCATTTGTGAATTTAAAAACAAAGCCATAGATTAATTTAATATACCGGTCATAAAGCTCTTCCATAGCAGGATGATGCTTTTTCATTACCAATGCCATTAATTCTTTATCAAGTTTTCTTTTCAATGGCACCTGCACTCCTCACCAAGCAATTTTGGGAAATGAACAACAGGAACGATCACGAGTTTGATCGTTCCTGTTGTTTACTTATTGTGGAAAAACCGTTTCATTATTTACAATATACCAAACATCTTTCACACCTTCACCATTGACATGGCCCTCTTGCTTATCATTTGCAAAATAGTAGAGCGGAAATCCTTTGTAAGCAACCTGCTCTGCCCCAGTGTCTTCTCGTTTAATTGTTCCAAAGTCTTTTTTGTCAAAGCCCTCCGGCACATCAAAATCTTTTTCCGTGAACGGCGGCCAATTTTCTAAACATTCACCAGCACAATTGCTTTTTCCGGGTTCATCCTTTTTAAAATAATACAGTGTCATTCCTTTGGAATCAGCTAGGTACTTGCCCGTTTTCTCATTTTCCAATAACTTCAGGCTCTCGGCGGTTTCCTCGGCTGCGCCATTAACCACTTGATCCTCCTTGGCAGAATCTTGAGCATTATTTCCACATGCCGTTAAAAACATCACCATTGCAAAATTCGTTAAAATAAACATCCGCTTTTTCATTTAATCCCACTCCTTCTCCAATTTATTTCCAGCCCCATTTTTGAAACACTTGATGGGAGACATCTGATTTTAAATAATCGATAAATTGTTTTGGTTCTTTCTTATTGTTAGTATTGCTAGTTATACTTATGGGAGTTCCTCTATAGAGCTTGTCTTCATCAGGGAGCTGAACCAGTTCTGTCACATCTGACAGACGGTAATGCCAGGATTCATATGTAATCCAGGCGTCGTATTTAGAATTTGTCTTCCATAAATCGATAGCTTCTGCGCTGGATTTTACTGAAATAACAATATTGCTACTAATTCCAGAAATAAGCCCTTTTCTTCCTGCTAAATCCTCCCATAATCCCAGTTGTCCAGCCCCATTAACATCTACAATATTTACGCCATTCTTCGTTAAATCCTCCAAAGACTGTATCTTTTTAGGATTTCCTTTTCTGACTAAAATTCCCGCTGCCCGCGGATACAATTCTGTACGGGTTTTTTCATTAATGATTCCCGGATGTCTAAGCATAAAATCAGTCAGCATATACTCGGATCCTCCATAAATAATGTCGGCATCCTGTTTGGCTTGATCAATCCATTTTGCTTCGGGGCCCGCTGTTACTTCGACCTTTATCCCCGTTTCGTTAGTAAACTGCTCCGCCAGTTCCTTGATTGGTCCAAGAGGTCCACCTGGGCCGTAAATTTTCACAACATCATCGGCAGCTTGCCCCCGGTTAGAATCCATTGCTGCTGAAAACCCTAACAAGACAAGCATGAATGATATTAATCCAACAAAAATAACCGTTTTCTTCATGTCTTGCTTCTCTCCTTTCATGAAAAATCTGTTTGTACTATAGGTAACGAGACAAACCATCAAACGGTTTGAAAAAAAAATTATTATTTTTTGTTTTTTCAATCTACTATTGCAAGCTGAACAAATTAGCAAACAAACGTTATTGTTATTTTTTGTGAAGTAGATCAAAAAAGATACTTGCGGGATTAAAGATGAATGGAGTGTGATGAAGCTGCAATCAACACCTTATTTCACATTTGATGGCAACGCAAGGGAGGCATTAGAGTATTACGAAGAAGTATGCGATGGAGAAGTTCTGGGGATCCAAACGTTTGGTGAAGCCGATTTCCAACTCCGCCTGAAGTTGAAGATAGAGTCATACATGCACAATTTAAAAAGGTAGGCTATTCATAATGAAGTCTGATACTTTTTCTGGCATAGGAAAATGAGGATTTACAACGTTAAGGATACCTCAATATTTAAAAAAGCCGAATTTCTCAGTATTATAAGTGAGAAATTCGGCTTTCGTTACTTCACAATCGCGCCCGTTTGTTGAAAATATGCAGTTTTACGAACTGTATAAAAGACTAAATAAGATCAATTTTGAATCGTTCGTAAAAGTGTGCTTTTACGAACGATTTTGAAAGTCACTTAAAAGTGATATGTTTCTATCATAGTTTAATTCTTCTATTCATTTACAAAAGATATTGTATGCTCTCGGCCTATTTTATAAATATTCACTTTACAATATCAGCCCATCTTTCATTGTAATGACATGATCAGCATACGAAAGCATTTCTTCATCATGGGTTACCATCAACGTTGTAATACTCAACGTTTTAGTCAATTCTCGTATTAACGTCATTACGTCCTTCGATCTTTTTGAGTCTAAACTTGCAGTGGGTTCATCCGCAAAAAGCATTTTGGGTTTGTGGATGATTGCACGTGCAATCGCCACACGCTGTTTTTCTCCTCCCGATAATGAAGCAGGGTAGGCATCCCTACGATGATCCATGTCAATCAATTTGAGTATTTTTGCAACTTCAACTTTTTGTTCCTTTTTTTTCATCTTTGTTCCCGAAACATCTAGCATCAGCATCAGTTGTTCTTCTACAGTGAGAAAAGGGACGAGATGAGAGGATTGAAAGACGAATCCGAACTCACTTGCCCGGATTTTCCGGATTTGCTCCTGACTCATGTCAGTCATGTTTTTTTTATTGAAAAGAACTTGCCCGTCCGTTGCGCGTTGAAGACCCGCAGCTATCGTAAGAATCGTACTTTTACCGGAACCTGAGGCACCAACTAACGCTGTTATTTCACCTTGATGTAGGGAAAGATTGATCCCTTTTAATACTTGTTCTTTCACTTCGCCATTTATAAAAGTTTTTTTGACTTCATCAATTGTGAAGATTGTCATCTTAAACCTCTCCTTGTTGAATTGCTTGTAGTGGTTCGACTTTTTTAATTTGGATGCCTGAAAGCGTAGCGCCTACAAATCCAATGATCACGAATATTATCGATAATTGGACAGTCGTTTGAAGGGTTAAACTGAAAGGCATTCCTTCGGGCGCAATCATGGTGAAACCTTGGCTCAATGCAACTGACAAAGTAAGTGCGATTACGGTGATGAAAAGCATTTGTGACCACATCATTCCGAATAATCGACTTGTTTTAACACCGAGTGCTTTCAAAATCCCATATAATCCGATTTTTTGAACGTTCATCATATAGAAAAAGATTGCAAACAACATCCCACTGATGACGACTAAAAACCATACGATCATATTAAGAGACATCTGTTCCGCGCTATAACTTGGAATCGTATTGAAAAATTCTTTACTTGAAAATGATTGTAATCCCGCAATGTCTGGTCCTTTTTCTTGCCCAGCTACGAATACCAATTGCATTTCGTCCACTCCGTAAATTTCTTTGTAGTTTTCCATATTGATATAAGCGACAGGTGCGTGGCTATATTTCTTTTGATCAACAAAACCTTTCACTGTGAATTCACCGCTGAACTGATTGTTCGTTATTGTATCGCCTACTTTTATACCGTCTTCTTCCAATGAACGATCTAATACGATTTCTCCTTCACCGACTTTTTCGAATAACCTCGAATCAGTCGAAGTAACAAAAGCAACACTATGTTGTTTGTCTTCTGCATCGTTCACAAAGCCCATCTGAATTGAAAATGCTGCTGCATCCTTCTGGTCATTTAATACTTTATCTTGTGTGCTTTCATCTATTTTCGAAAGATTATAGGTTTCATTCGCATCGTCATTCATATAAAATTGACCATCCGGTAAATCTTTTATTAAAGCTGCATTATCTTGGGATAACCCATTCGCTAATCCAGAAATGATAAACGTTAAAAAACTAACCAGAAATATGATTGATCCTAAAATAATAAATTTTGCTTTACTCTTTTTAATTTCTTTCCATGCAATATTCATCTTTTACGCCTCCGTTTTACTTGATATCTTCAGTTTATACATCTTAGGTGAACGGAAGATGAACAGGTGGTTACATTTCAATCAACGCTGAGAGAAATTTTGCTCCCTATTTAGAGTAACCGCATTTTAAAGATAGGGTTGTTATAAAAAAATTAGATGTAAGGACTCAGTTTAGATTATTAAATTTTAGTAAATATCGTAGGAATAGAATTTGGACAAAGATAATAACCGTCTGTACAGGTGTATATTTTTGTGTGTGGTAGGGATGGTCAATGTTGGATGAGGAACAATGAGGTATCTAGCATTAAATAATGGTTTTGATGAGTATATAAATACCTTCACCGTTTTTTATAGCAATTAATTATACGGTTAGTCCAGCGATGGTTATAACAGTTGACATAATACGTAGTAGAAAAAAGGAACTTTAGAGATGATTAGAAATCATCAACTTGAGATTGCATTTTATATACTTGAATCAATTTCAAAAATCTGAGCCCTCACAGCTCTATGGGTGTAAGACAAGGGAAAAGAGGACCGTCCCAAACATGGAACCCATCCTTCTATTGTGGCAAGGTTGGTCAAATCGTACGTTGCTTACGTAATTAATCCAAAGAAGCCACCTGCGAAAAGAGCAGGTGTCCAGCTGCCCTCCTCCATCTAATAAGAGGATGCATTTCAGTTGAATGAATGAATGGTGCTTACGGCAATTCTGTTCCTCTGCAACTCGCTTGCACGCTGACGGGCATATAGAGCTAACTCAACGGTTAGTTCATATCGTAAAAATGGTGTAATTAAATAAATCCCATTGAATAAGTCTAATGCTGTATCAATTAATGACTTCGTAATTTCAAGTCCTTCTTGTACCGCCTGAACCGGGTTATCATTAAATTTTGCCATCCGATCACGAATCGTTTTCGAGATTTTGATTCCAGGTACTTCATTATGAAGAAACTCAGCGTTTTTACTGCTTAGTAAGGGCATTAAACCAATATATATAGGCGCATTAAGATGTTTGGTAGATTCGTAAACTTCCAGTAATTTTTCCTCTGAAAATACAGGCTGTGAGATAAAATAATCTGCGCCAAGCTGAACTTTCTTTTCAAGACGCTGCACCGCTTTATCTAGATAACGGACATTTGGATTAAAAGCAGCCGCAATGCTAAAAGCAGTTTTTTGGCCAAGATCTTTTCCTGAAAAAGATAAACCTTCATTAAGTTGTTTGATCATTTGAATCAGCTCAAAGGATGACACATCATAAACAGAAGATGCTCCTGGGAAATCGCCGACTCTAGCAGGATCGCCCGTTATCGCCAGTACATCATTCATCCCTAAAGTGTGCAGGCCCATCAAATGGGATTGCAGACCGATGAGGTTGCGGTCCCTGCAAGCTATATGGATGAGTGGCCGCATCGCCAGTTGAGTTTTAACCAGGTAACCCAATGACTCATTTGAAATACGAACAGAGGCAAGCGAGTTATCCGCCAGTGTAATCGCATCGATTCCCACTTCTTTTAAAGCTTTTGCTCCCTTGAAAAATTTTGTTGTATCTAATTTCCGAGGAGGATCTAACTCAACAATAATCGATGGTTTCTCCTTTACAATTTTCTCAAGAGGCGGGAATTCCCTTTTTATTGAAATTGCTTCCACAACTCGTTTAGCTGGTTTTATTTTTACAACCTTTTGTGTAATTGGAACCACATTTTTTAATTCGGAAGCAAAGGCTCTAATATGATCAGGTGTAGTACCGCAACATCCTCCAAGGAGACCAACTCCTTCATTGCGAAATGCCAGTGCTGACTTTCGAAAGTACTCCGCATCACCTTCATAATGAAATTTACCATCCGTATATGCGGGCAGGCTGGCATTTGGATAGGCAGAAAGATAAGAATGTGCTGGAATCTCAATCTGTTCAAGTGATAACAACGTATGATGTGGTCCGAGGCGACAATTGAGACCAATGACATCAGCACCAAGGCTTTCGAGCTGTAAAAATGCTTCATTGACAGGTGTTTGATCTTGCAAAATTCCTGGCTCTTGAAGTGCTAGTTGTGCAATGATTGGAAGATTTGTTTCCTTACGAGCGATTGGAAGAACGGCTTCAAGCTCTTGAAGGTCATAGAAAGTTTCGAGGAGAATCCCATCAACCCCTTCTAATAAAAGGCAATATAACTGTTCCCGAAAGCTTCGCTTTAGGTCTTCTAATGAAATAGAATTGGGCTTTACTCCCCGATTACCACCAATCGTCCCAAAAACATAAGCCTCGTTCCTAGCTGCTATTTTGGCATTATGGACAGCGGCACTATTGATTTCTTTTACCGAATCTTCCAGTCCATACCTTTGCAGCTTTATATAATTAGCTGCATACGTGTTCGTCTGAATCACATCTGCACCTGCACCTATATACGCTTTATGGATGTTTTGAATTTGTTCCGGATGGGATAGGTTTAGTTCCTCAAAGCAACAATCTGTCCCGTACGAGTATAGGAGAGTACCCATAGCGCCATCTCCTATTAAAATTTGGTTTTTTAATTTCCCCAAAAAACTCATTGGCGCTCTCCTCCATGATAGATAAATTGTCTATCTTGAACATGCTGAAAGGCTCGTGAAAAATCCTTGATAAGATCATTCGGGTTTTCAAGGCCGACTGATAAGCGCAGAAGGCTATTTTTGATGCCACTTTTTTCTCTTTCCTCTTTTGGCATCGCCGCATGGGACATTTTAGTCGGATACGACAAAATCGACTCTACAGACCCAAGGCTTACTCCAAATACAGGGATTTTCACATTCGAAACAAATGAACGAAGCGCATCCTCATTGGCAAGTTCAAATGATAAAACCGCACCTGGTCCGTCTGCCTGATTTTTTTGAAGCAGATGCTGTGGATGACTTTCAAGAGCTGGGTAATAAACCTTATCGATAAGCGGGTGACCTTGTAAAAATTCGGCAAGTAATATTGCAGATTTTTGTGATTGTTCGAGTCGGACATGAAGCGTTTTAAGACCTCTTAGCACAAGCCATGCATCCTGAACACCCAGAATAGCCCCAAACGAATTTTGTAAAAAGCCCAGCCTTTTCGCTAATTTTTCATCCTTGACAACTGCCAATCCAGCAACTACATCGCTATGTCCTGATAGAAATTTGGTTGCACTATGTAGTACAACATCAGCCCCTAGTTCAAGTGGTTTTTGCAAGGCAGGAGTGAGAAAAGTGTTATCGACGAATGTTAAGGCATTATTTTCTTTTGCTAACTTGCTAACCGCTTTGATGTCTGTCACCTTCAATAAAGGATTTGATGGTGTTTCAACATAAAGCACTTCTGTATTTGGCTTAATAGCTTGTTTTACTTGGATTAGATTCGTCATATCGACAAAGGTATATTCAATTCCGTATCGTGACAGGACTTCGGTGATCAATCGATAGGTTCCTCCATAAACATCCTCTGAAATCACGACATGATCTCCTGAAGAGAGAAGCAGAAATGCCGTTGAAATCGCTGCTATCCCGGAAGAAAAGGCGAATCCATTTGTTCCACCTTCTAGTTCCGCAATAACTTCTTCTAGCGCATTCCTTGTCGGATTAGAGCTGCGACTGTAATCATATTTCCCAAAATGATCGATATCAAATTGATGAAAAGTTGACGCATGTTGGATCGCTACACTCACAGCGCCAGTATTCGAATCAATCTTATGACGATTGTGTAACAGCCTTGTTTCAAAGGAATATTCTCTGTTCTCCATTAAATAATCATCTCCTCTCTTATGTGGACAAAAGCTTGTTCAAGGTCTGAAAGCAAATCTTCTGCATCTTCAATTCCAACTGAAAAACGCAATAATCGATTGCAAACACCTGCTTGAATCCTAGTCTCTTCAGGGATATCAGCATGTGTTTGAGTGGCAGGGTAGGTGATGAAACTTTCTGTTCCTCCAAGGCTTTCGGCAAATGTAATAAGGGATAAACCTTGTAAAAATGGATTAATCCATGACTCTTCTTTTAGGCGAAAAGAGATCATTCCACCTCTTCCTGGATAAAAAACGTCGGTTACAGTTTGAAGATTGGAAAGGTAACGGACGACTTCCTTGGCATTTTTCTCATGCCGATTCATTCGGAGCGATAAAGTTTTCATACCGCGCATCAATAGCCAAGAGTCAAATGGACTAAGCACAGCTCCCGTACTGTTATGGTAATGCGCCAGGTCCTCACATAGTTTTTTTCCTTTAGCAACAATAAGGCCAGCAAGAACATCATTATGACCGCCTAAATATTTGGTTGCGCTGTGGATAACAATGTCAGCACCAAGAGTGATTGGCTGTTGCAAGAGAGGCGTATAGAAAGTGTTATCGACAATCAGCATAATTCCGTGTTTTTTGGCAATTTCAGAAACAGCGGAAATATCTGTTTTCTTCATTAAGGGGTTTGTAGGTGTTTCCAGAAAGATGGCTTTTGTTTGAGGGGTAATCTTTCTTTCGATCTCTTCCGGACAACATGTGTTTACATATTGACACTTCAACCCCCATTTTTTATATCCTTGTTCTAATAAACGATAGGTTCCTCCATATAAATCTTCACTAACTAACCATTCATCACCTGATTGAAAAAGGGACAAAACGGTCATAATTGCCGCCATCCCAGAACTACAGGCGAAGCCTTGATCCCCATATTCCAAATCTGATATTGTATTTTCAAGGAGCTGACGTGTTGGGTTTCCAGTACGACTATAATCAAACTCCGTCGATTGCCCAAGCCCTTCATGACGATAGGCAGTAGAAAAATAAACAGGGGGATTCACAGTCCCTGTAACCGTATCACTGCGATTTCCAATTTGAGCAAGTTGTGTATCGATTTTATACATCCCTATCACTCCTCTAATACAAATGTCGGTGCACATTAAAACGGCTTTCTCCATTGTGGATCTTCAGTTAGTGATAATCTCGCTTCAGATTCGTACAACGAGTAAAATAATCTCTAACTTATTAACATGATCCTTCCATTCCAATCTATTTTCTTTGCCTAGGATATAAAAAAGACCTCTTGTATTCCATAAAATTGTCAATAAACAATCCTACGGAATACAAGAGGCCTCCAGTTATCCGGTCAGCTTCTTTTTCATATTTCCATTTTTCAAACAGAAAACCGTTGCTTTTCTATGCGATTTATTTGAACAATTTTTCCTTCATGAACCGTAATTTGTAGCTCTCCAAAATGCAAACCTTCAAGTGCTTCTGCGATAATTTCAAACTTTTCCTTTTCCTTACCTTCTTTCACCAAATCTCCCATTCAATATCAACTCCCATATGCTTACATTAACTCAATATACACGACCTCTTTTTTAGAAGATTTGAAAAGCTCTGCTTGAATTGGCACCGTTAGAATTCGATTCTGTGGTTGCCGAGTTATCCAAGACTCTTTAAAGGTAAGACTTATATAGAAGGAACAGCCTATGCTTGTGCGAAAGGCTCCCAAGATTTTCTATTTCACTTTCATTTTTCGGATATTCCACTCTGGAAGTTTATGACCCTATATTCACGAGCAGCTTTTCTCTCGTTTGTTTTGCTGCTTCAACCATTATCTTAAGTGTTGCAACCGTTTCATCAAGACCTCGTGTTTTCAAACCGCAATCAGGATTAATCCAGAACTGCTTTGGATCAAGTACTTGTAGGGCACGATCAATGTTTCTACTCAGCTCTTCAAGCTTTGGTACACGTGGACTATGAATGTCGTATACACCAAGACCGATGCCTTTGTCATACGTGTTTTCTTCAAACGATTGGATTAATTCACCATGACTTCTAGATGTTTCAATCGAAATAACATCAGCATCGAGTGCTTTAATCGCATCGATAATATCTTTAAAATCCGAATAACACATATGGGTATGAATTTGTGTATCGTTTTGTACTGACGTTGTTGCAAGTTTAAACGCATAAACTGCAGCGTCAAGATACCCTTCCCATTTTTCACGTTTTAACGGTAGCCCTTCACGAATTGCCGGCTCATCCACTTGAATCATCCGAATTCCATTTTCCTCAAGCGTTTCAACTTCTTTTCGAAGCGCAAGTGCAATTTGATTAGCAACAACATAGCGTGAAATATCATCTCGTACAAACGACCAGTTTAAAATTGTAATTGGACCTGTCAGCATTCCTTTTACAGGTTTGTCAGTTATTGATTGGGCATATAAGGTTTCTTTAACTGTCATTGGTTCTATAAATGACACGTCACCGTAAATAAGTGGTGGTTTCACACATCGCGAGCCATATGACTGGACCCAGCCAAATTTCGTGAATTGGAAGCCATCTAATTTTTCACCAAAATACTCAACCATGTCTGTACGTTCAAATTCTCCATGTACAAACACATCTAGACCAAGTTCTTCTTGAATTTCAATCCATTTTTTAATTTCTGCTTTTATATATGTTTCATATTCTGTATTCGTTAACTCGCCTTTCCGCCATTTTAAACGGTTCTTTCTTACTTCTTGTGTTTGCGGGAAGCTTCCGATTGTTGTTGTTGGAAGCAGTGGTAATTGAAAAGCCTCTTTTTGTAACTCTTGACGGACTTTAAATATTGCTTTTCGTTCTGCTTTATACGTATGCAAGTTTTGAATGGCTTCTTGAACTTGTATGTTATTTCGGAATGATGATTTATTTAACGCTTGAATGGCTTCTGTACTTGCACTGATTTCTTTTTGTATCACTTCTTTTCCAACGTTTAAGCCTTTTGTCAGTACAACAATTTCATGTAATTTTTCATCCGCAAACGATAATGCTCCTTTTAGGACCTCATCAAGCGTTTCTTCACTTTTAACTGTCACAGGTACATGCAATAAGCTTGATGAAGATTGTACAATAAGACGATCTTTTGAAACAACATCCGCAATCTCTGCAAGAATTGCAGAATGATCATCTAGATTCGCACGCCATATATTTCGCCCGTCAATTACTCCAGCAGCAAGAACCTTATCTTTTGGGAAACCATACTTTTTCAAAGCAGCAAGGTTTTGACCGTTATCATAAACAAAATCAAGTCCAATTCCTTGAACAGGAAGTGAGATTACATCTTCGTAATGTTCAATGCTTTCAAAATATGTTTGTAATATCAGCTTTATGTTTGGTGCTGCTTCATGCAATGTTTGATAGATATCCTTAAATAACGCAACATCTTCTTTTGAAATCGTTGTAGATAAAATCGGTTCATCGATTTGTACCCAATCGACTCCTTCTTTTTCTAATTCACGTAAAATGTCAGCGTATAGTGGCACAAATTTTTCAACAACTGCTTTAAACTCACTTTCTTTATAACCTTTTGACAGTTTTACAAATGTGATAGGTCCTAAGATAACAGGCTTTCCGTCGATATTAAGTTTCTGTTTAGCCTCTTTATAAAATTGAAGTGGACGGTTTTCGACAAGAGTAGGTACTGTTTCATTAAGCTCTGGAACAATATAGTGATAGTTTGTGTTAAACCATTTTGTCATTTCAGATGCAACCGCACCTTTATTGCCTCGTGCTATATCAAAATACGTTTCTAGCGATACTTTACCTCCACTGTATTCAAAACGTTTCGGTACTAATCCGAACATAACAGCTGTATCAAGCACATGATCATACAAGCTAAAGTCTCCAACTGGTATCAAGTCAATTCCTAGATCTTTTTGTTTCTTAAGATTGTTTAGACGAATCTCCTCAATTTGTTTTAAGAATGCTTCTTTTTCTAGTTTCCCAGCCCATAACTGTTCCAACGATTTTTTCCATTCGCGTCTTACACCAATTCTTGGATAACCTAAATTCGAACTTTTTACTTTACTCATAATATTTTCTACACTCCTTCTATTTTTGTATTTTCATGCCCATTTCTATTTGAAGCTGTTGCTAATAAACCCATATTTTAAAAAACAAAAAAGCCTCTTCTTGGAAACAAGAAGAGGCTTATCATTAAACATACGTGACAAGATCTCAACTCATCTTCCAAGCACAATCGCTTGAAGGAATTGGCACAGTGCTCATAATGAGTCTGTTGCCGAGGTTTCAAAGGGCCATTCCCTCCACCTCTCTTGATAAGTAGAAATTAACTATTTAGTTTTATTAATGGTTTAAATGGTATCAGTTTTACTCATTTTGAAATCAACGAATTTCACTTAGTTGTTATATTAATACATAAATTCAATAAAGTAAACAATTTTCTAAAATTTGTTTTTTCTCATTTTTATTATTTAAAAAACAAAAAAGTCTCTTCTTGGGAACAAGAAGAGACTCGTCATTAGTAGACAAGATCTCAACTTATCTTCCAAGCATAATCGCTTGAAGGAATTGGCACAGTGCTCAATAATGAGTCTGTTGCCGAGGTTTCAAAGGGCCTTTCCCTCCACCTCTCTTGATAAGTAGAAATTAACTATTTTATTAATGGTTTAGATGGTTTAGGGTTTAGTCGTTTTACAATCGACGAATTTAAGTTAATTGTTATATTAATACATAAAATTAATAAAGTAAACAATTTTCTGGAGATTTGTTTTTCCCCTTTTCTATAATTTGAAAATTTTCATCCCCTAAAGTCTTTAATGCGAGGGCATACAAACCTTATTTATTGACGGTTATGTTATCCAAGCAACCGCAAACAATAAGTGGAAGTGTAGTCCTGCCGAAGTGTTAAAACTCACACAGGGGCTATACGAGAAGAAATTATCTCCTTTTATGTTTACAGTAAGCTTTGGTTTTTTTAAACACCTCTTGTTGGTTTATCTAGCTCATCAGTGTTAACGGTCAATGAGTTCATCCAATGTCGTTTTGAAGTATTTCGCAAGAAGCTATATCGCCTTCTAGTATTTCAGATAGCATTCTCTGCAATTCTGGGCGATCGTAAAACAACTCACAGCCCGCTTCTTTAAGCGCTTTCCGTTGCCGTGCTGTGTTTTGTTTTTCAGATGAAACTCTTATGTATGCTATCTTACTCATACGACATCCTATTTATTCGCCTAAATGTACAGGCATTGGTGAAGAAGGGCATGAAATGCATGTGCCCGGCTAATCGAGGCGACCTTGCGAATCTTTTACACTATTTAACTCAATTTTAAATTGTACTTTAATAAGTACAGGAGGTAAATAATTATCCAGCTCTAATCGATCTGAAATAAACCCATATCTTCTACCATCATCATTTTCTGCCCTCATTTTATCAATAACATCTTTATATGAGTAAAAATTATATTAATATTTACAGAAGATAAGTTAATAGTTTATTTATAGATTTAAGACAAGTAAAAGGAGAGAAACATCAAGTGTTTCCCCCCTCCTTACCGTTCTGTTCTTCTTTTTGCCACTTGTGGCAATCGGCATCATCAGCTCTTTATCAATGCGAATACGGATTGATAAAGAACGATTATATGAACTTTTTTCCATAACCAAAGAATTAAGTCAGGGGTTATCCTCAGGAAGTTACTAGGATAAAAACTTGGTCAAATCATGCAGACTTTGTATTTTCTGTTTCAAATAGTTTACATTAAATTGGTGTAACCTCTAGCAAGTTTTTGTATTGACGCCGAAATGTTTTCACGTCGAGAATTCTTGCGATTAGCGTATTAAATCCTTCGATTCGTAAATAGTCGCCTCCATCACTTTCCCTTTTTTATTTTTAAATAATATACGTTTGTCTCTACCATTATTAGTAAAATTTCGTATCTTACAATATGGGAAAGAACTGTGCATCAGCACGAGTTTTAAGAGATATTAATCTCCCTTCTTTCTCTAATAAAGTTGAAAGGAGGTTTGAATATGTCATGTTTTACTTTTGACGGTATACAAAATGCAGTCGAACTGTCTAACAACAGAGGGTTATGTAACTTCATGTTCCAGGATCCTTTTTGTAGCAAACGATGCACGAGCAGGAGACGCCGGACTTCGCGGAACGAACGGTGTACGAGTAGAAATCGTTGCACTTCGAGGAACCAACGTCGCACAAGCAGAAATCTGTTCACTTCGCGGAACCGACGCCGCACGAACAGAAATCGTTGCACATCACGGAACCGACGATGCACGAGCAGAAAACGTTGCACATCGCGGAACCAAAGACGCACGAGTAGAAATTGCTGCCGCTGCACTTCAAGGAACCGACGATGCACGTGTAGAAATCGCTGCCGCTGCAGATCCCGGAACATACTATGCAACTTCTTTAATTGGTAATGACTTCTTATTTTAAAAAGACTTCGGGGCGATTTTTCGCTATCTGAAGAGTATCTCACTCAATAGTTCTTTAAAGAACTATTGTGTGTGTCAGTATCTAAAGTTAACTAGTTCTTACTAGTTCACTCGATCATATAATGTACTGAGAGGAGGCGTAACAGAATGGATCGATTTATTCTATTAATGTTAGCTAGTATTTTAGCTGGTTTTGCATTATTAAATGTTCCCTTAACAGGTACTTTCTTATCAGGTTTAGAGCCAACAACTACCTTAATCGGTATTTTAGCTATTGTGATTTTCTCTCTTTTCCTAATATTTAAAGGCTTAATGGGACTACTGGGGAAGTAAAAAGAAGTTAAGACTCAGACTTATTCTGAGTCTTTTGATTTTCTTCCTACAAATACATTATTATCTACCATGATCTAGCTACTTCTCTAACTGATTAAAAAGAAGGCTTACTTAAATAATAACCTTGCCCATTACCGCAACTATTTTTTCGTAATAAGTATGCTTGGTTCGAACCTTCAGCCGTGATTATATCAATTACAATAATGTTTACACCTAATTTCCAACAATAAGAAAAATCGCAATCACACTACCTGGTGATTGCGATTTGACTTTACAATAGGTAAACAAAAGAGTTTTCAAAACCAGGATAAAAACTTGGCCAAATCAATAAGATCCTTGGATTTCTTGATATTGATTAAGTAGCACATCGAGTTCTTGACTGCATGCTACTACACTAGAGTGAGTAAAACCATAATGCTTCGCTCTATGATACATAACTTTCTTTTTTAATATTATTTGCCCTAATAAGAACATTTTACTTTGCATATTTTTCTTCATTCCTCTTTCTCAAAATGACTAGTGTTAGACCCAGAGAACATCTTGTAAAAAAATGTCGCATTGTGTAAAAATGAAAAATATTTTTAATAGGTTTTTTTGAAATCACCGACTGATTGTTGACCTCATTGCGGTTCGAAAACAGGGTACTACAATAAAACACAAGTCTCGGGTTCGGTAAGGTACAACATTCATTTTGATGATAGTGAACCGAAAATGGGGTAATGTAAGATTTCTAAAATCACAAAAATGGTAAGTAGCTTACCGCATGGTTTCCTTACTTCCCTTTATGCGTCCAAAGCGACATAAATCATTCATTCTCTTATTCAACTAACCCGCCCCTGTAGTTCAATAAGAAAAAGTCATACCCGTTAATTCAACAAGAGAAACGTTTATCCTTTGCTAATTACTTGAGTATTATTCGCCAATAAAAGATTCTCTAATTCTAGTCTAAAACGATGAATTGTCTCTCTTCCTTTTACTTCCGATTTTACTTAGCTATTAAAGATACATGATCAGCAGTTGCCCAATTGTTCATCGGCACTATTAAATATTTTACACCAGGCTTCAATGTGTTGTTTGTAACATCGAAGATCCCCACTGCGCCTTTACGAGAAGAGAAGCGATATTGTGCTTGTACCATGCTTCCGTCTTCACCTTGTAATTGTACGGTTCGACCAGCAAATAACTCCATGCCTGGGTCTTTATCTAATATAATTTGGAATGTTTTGTTGTCAATGGCTTCTGCCGATTGAAGTGTAAGTGGTGCAATGTATTGTGCCGTAAATTTTCTATTTCCAAGATCAGCCCACTTTGATGTAACTTTATATGTTAGACCTTGTTTTAATGTTTGTCCTATTGGTAACCGGAATTTTGGTGCTTGTCTTCCATCAGCTGCCTGCGTAAATGGAACGTAATTCGCCACGAACTGTTCGCCGTTGCTTCCTGTAATCGTTACAACTCGATCACGTAAAGACGAGATAATATCAAAACGTTTTCCATTTTCATCTCTGTTTCTGTTATTTAATCCAAACGCTAAATCACCACGACCTGCCCGGTAGGCTTCAATAATATTTGCGTAGTCTGTTACACCATCTTCCAAAAATGATTCCAATTCAAATGTGTCATTTGTTACTTGTTTGGTGTTTCGAATTTCAATTTTCTCATCTGTTCCTTCAAAGGATTTTACTCGTTGCCCATTGTAGCTTAATCTGTATTTGGTGTCATCCTCTTGAATTGTAACTGGTACGATGTATGTGCTTTTTGCTCCTGTTTTTAAACGAGGTACATTGACGATGCTCATACCATGATTAAATTTGAATTGTTTCTTAATATTTTTCAAGTTATTTGGATCCACATCTTCTGCCGCTAATGGTTTATTGAAGGTGACCTGTAGCGTCATTGTATTCAATACGTTTATGTTCGTAATCCTTTCTTCTTGTTGTTTCTTCTCTTGTGCTACTACGTGGTTACTTGCTGCTTCTACGTTTAATGTTGGGTTATATGTTGCTATTCCAAAGGATAATACAGATACGGCTAATACAGCTGGTACTATACGTTTTTTAAAATTCATTTATCTCTTTCTCCTTTATTTCCTTTTATTTTTGGTTAGAAAAACTATAGTATAAGCATCATGTAAACTGGCTATAAAAAAGGGGACCTCAGGACCAATGACGGTTATCTTGCTCCTGCTTTTATCAAAATTTCCTCAATTTCTTTGTAGCCTTTTTTTCGTGCATGTTGTAATGGGGTCACATCATTTTTATCTGAAATCTTCACATCCGCCCCATAATCTACCAGCAATTGTACTGTTTGCTGCTGTTTTTCATTTCCATCATTCAAAATAATGGCTTCCAATAAAGCCGTCCAACCTAGGTTATTGATGTGATTAACATCAGTATCAGTATGGATAAGAAGTTCTTTGACCACATTCACATATCCGTGTTCCGAAGCAGGGATCAAAGCTGTTCCTCCATACCGGTTAGTAATTGTGGGGTCCGCACCTGCATCAATCGTAAGTTTAAGGATATCAAAGTATCCTTCCGCACCCGCATATAAGAAGGGATTATTTTGCAAGCCGTCCTGGATATTGACGTCCGCACCCGCTTCAATCAAAATTTTTGCGGTTGCGATATCATTGTTATAAGTTGCAATCATGGTGGCAGTTCGTCCCTTTGAATCCTGTGCATTGATATTGACACCTTCTTTAATTAACCTGCTTATGGTGTCTGTCTCTTTACGATCCGCTGCTTGAATTAGGTGTTCGTTCAATATTTCTGCCTCCTTTTCCTGTTTTTTAGGTACTCTCTTGTCATTTGAGACGCACCCTTGAAGTAAGAGAATGCATACTATGACAACTGCTAGCCACTTCCTCATAAAATACACGTCCCCATTATTATTTGATATTGTCACTGCTCTTGAACCATCTCGATGAAAAGAAAGGGGACATCTCTATTAATTCCTATAGATACGATATTGGATTCTGCAGCTTTTTCTCTTAGGGAAGCCTCCTTTAAAAATTTTAGTTAAACTTTATTATTCCGTCTTAATTTATATTAGTACTTAATCATAAACTCCCTCTAAATAAATTCTTAAAAAAAGATAAACTTATTAATAAAATTTCTTAATATGTATAAAAAATCCCGCTACCTTTGTAACGGGTCATAAAACACACTATTTAAACATTAAAGCGATATCCGGCCCCCCAAACTGTTTCCAAGTATTTCGGATGAGAAGGCTCTCTTTCAATTTTCCCACGTAATTTTCTGATATGGACGGTCACAGTTGAAACATCTGCAAATGACTCCAAACCCCAAATACTTTCATAAAGCTGTTCTTTGCTAAATACTTGGTTCGGGTGCATAACAAGAAACACTAACAAATCCAATTCCTTAGTTGTAAACGGAATTATCTCTCCGTCAATATGAACTTTACGAGATGACCTATCAATAGAAATTCCATGAACGTGAATTATATTTTTTTTGCCTTGACTTCCTGCTAGACGTTCATATCGCGATAGGTGAGCTTTAACTCTAGCGACCAGTTCACTTGGACTAAAAGGCTTGGTAATATAATCGTCTGCCCCTAAACCGAGACCTCGAATTTTATCGATATCTTCCTTTTTGGCAGACACAATCAATATGGGGATGTCTTTGACAGCACGTATTTGTTTACATATCTCAAACCCATTTAACCCTGGAAGCATGATGTCTAGAATAATTAAATCATAATTTACTTGAAAGGCCTGTTGGAGCCCAGCATCACCAGTAAGTTGAATATCGACGCAAAAGTCATTTATTTCTAAATAGTCTCTTTGCAATTCTGCAATGCTTACTTCGTCTTCAATAAGTAATATTTTTTTCACGCTCTATCACCTTTCTTTAAGGAAAAGTAGACACTTGTACCTTTTTCTATCTCGCTAGTAACCCAAATATCCCCATCATGCTCTTGAATAATTTGTTTTGCGATCGCAAGTCCTAACCCACTTCCACCAGTCTGGGAATTTCTGGATTTCTCAGCGCGGTAAAAGCGATTGAAAATGTAAGGCAAAGCAGAAGGTTCAATACCGTACCCATTATCTGTCACTTGTACAGTTACATCATAAATTTCTTCGTAGAGAGAAATGGCAATGTGCTTTTCATCTTTATTCATATACTTCACACAATTGCTGATTAGGTTGGCCAACACGCGTTTTAATTTCTCTCTATCCGCAGTCACATACATCGGTTTATTCTTAAGATGAAGTTCAATCTGGATCCCTTGATGAAGTAAATCTAGATGAAGCTCTTCTACGAAGTCTTTCATATATTGAACCAACTCGACATTTTCAAAAGAGAATGGTACTGTCTGCAAATCTAGCTTGGAAAATAAAAAAAGCTCATCAATTAAAGCATCCAAATCTTTTGCTTTTGTGTAAACAGTTGTTAAATACTTGTCCATTTTCTCCGGAGTATTTGCTACACCGTCTTGTATTCCTTCTACGTACCCAATAATTGAGGTAATGGGTGTCTTTAAATCATGTGAAATATTGGACAGAAGTTCTTTTCGATTTTCCTCGTATTGAAGCTGGAGATTTACGGACTCTTTTAATTTTATTCTCATTTCTTCAAACGTTTGATTCAATTGTCCGATTTCGTCATTCGAAATAGCTTTGATTTCAAAGTTTAAATCTCCTGATTTAATTCGTTTGGCACCTTCTTTAAGAATTGAGATGGGCCTAATTATGCTTCGTGAAACTAAATAGTTCAAAAGACCAATAATCATTATAAACAGAAAAAGCAACAGGCCGAATAAAGTTGGAAACAACTCTCGTGTCAACTCGGCATAGGAACTTACCTTTCTCAATACAAAAATGCTTCCTTCGCTTCTATCTGAAAAATAAAAGTCAAACTTCACATACGTGAAAAAGAAGTCTTCAATTTTTATCGTATCACGCGTATTAATGTTCGTCTCTTCAAAGCCAGGGAGAGACTTAAGCAATGACTGCTTGTCAAGAGTTGGAGAAGCGTACACGACGTTCGTATCTTTTCTAACGACAATTCCGATATCATTCTGTTCAATCTTCTTCAGTTGCTCTTCGTTTAGAAGCTGCTTAGGATTATTTTTAGCCAATAGTTTTAAATCGAGAAACGAACTTTCTTCTACTGTAGTTAATGGTTTTTGGACATAAGACTTTTTGTAAAAATGCTCTATAGATTTTATATCACCTGTAATCGTAAAAATAATTAAAAACCCAGCTACCAACAGTAAAGCGATAGAGATAAGTATCACTCCAACGTAAGACAAAAGAAATCTCGTTTTAATCGACATGATTAATCACTTCCTTATCCACCTCTCACTCTGCAAGAAAATTGTTATTCACAATTGGCTTGTACTTAAAGTGCGGAAATCTCGTCTGCGAACCACTAGCACATTTAGAGTTAATTCACTAATAAACTAAAAGAACCATATCACACAAGTCTTAAAAATTTCTAAAAAATTCATGAAATATCCCTAAACACCTTAAAGAAATTTGTTGAATCTATAATCAAATTGAACGTGAGTTATTTCAGATAGGATAATACCAGTCATACTAAATTGACTGAATTCCGTCTTCTTTAGTATTGTTTTTTCAAGAAGTTGCAAAAAGATATTTTTATGGGAGTTTAAGAAGAATGAATTATGAAAAATGTCTGTTCCCTATAACGAACGTCTTAGGGAACACAAAAAGAACGTCCAGTACGGGCTTTTTCACATTATATTGATCACCGCTTGAAAAGTAATAAGGAAAAACGTTTTACTCCTTCTTGAAGGAAAGCGATAATTGTCTATCTATATTTTTCAAAGGAAAAGTCCCAATCTCATGGCGGTGTGATTGGGACTTTGAATACACTTTCAAGAGTCTTTAATAACGATTATCATTTTTGATTACCAGCTCTTTCATAGAACGCGATTTCTTCTTTTCATTGTTCGTGAAAAGCAACCGAGGGTTATCAAGCTTTGGTTACTTGTTCTAAGGTCAAGTCTAACTTTTCAAAATTCGAGCCTGCCTTTGTTGGTAGGCTTTTATTTTGCATCGAATTAGGTAGAAAGAAAACAAAGATCCTGTTTTTTACGTTTGTTTATCTTTGTATATTTGTTTCGTGGTCACTGCATGGTCTAACACTCAACCAACCTAATCAACTCCATTTTAATCAAACTTCTTTCAATATGGAGTTAATGTGTTTGCTACTAATAATGGATTAACTATTCCTATTTTTTATTGCCTTTCCTTGTGAAAAGGCTAGTTAATTAACACCTAAAAAGAAGAAATGTCCATTAAGAATAAAACCTTCTAAACAGAGCACATTAGACTCTAGGAGGTGAACATCCATGAGTAAAAACAACAAAAAGACATTGAATGAAAGAACGCATAACAGCCTTGGAATCTACAAAAACCCCAACAATCACAAAGAAGAATTTGCTGCCGACTTTGATTCTAAACCTAAAAACATTGTTAACAACAAAAACAAGAATCAACAATCCAACAAAAATAAATAATACTATTGAAAGGTGAGAGCTATATGGACTCGCCTTTCTCAATCTAATTAAAAATACTGTCCATAAATTGAAGTGAACTAAAGTAGTGTTTGCTACAGTAATCTCACCCTCATTACACTGATTATCTATAGTTAATTGAACAATTAACTAATTTCTTTTTCTCTTCAAATTATTCTATCTCGTTTCACTTTCAGCAGTGAATGATAAATGCTTTTTTAAAGAAAATGTTCCAATTGAAAATGACAAGAAAGAATGGATGAATTTGAAGAACAATCATATCCTTGCGGTTTCTCATTTCTTCCTTTTTACACCGATCAATTCCATATTCATCGAATATTCATAGTCGAGTTGACGGGCTTTTGGCGGTTTCGCTTTCCAGTCCAGTGAATAAATATCCATTCTGTCTTGGGACAATAGACAAACAAAAAAGATTGTCTATGACAATCTCCTGTTCTTCAACTAAAGCACCCGTTAGTTGACCAAGACAAGGCAAACACTCTCATTCGATGAAATAAAAAAACCGCTGAACCAGATTACTTATTTATCTTTATTATTTATGTTTTTATCTTCTTCCAATGCAGTTAGTGCCAGTTTTTTTATCGTCATATCATCCATCGGAGGGTTATGTAATCCTGCGCGAACGTCACGATAGTAACGTTGTAATGGATTAGTTCTTTGTAGACTTTTCGCTCCAACCAATCGCATCGCTTTATCAACAATTGTTATAGCAGAGTTTGTCACAATATGTTTTGCAACACTTACTTCATTTGTCAGTAAATGTCTTGTTGCTTCGTTATCATAAGAAGAAGCCGCTCCATAGATGACGAATCGTGCTTTCATAAGCTCTAAATCTATTTCGCCAATTAGCTGTTGAACATTTGGTAACTGTGCAATTGGTCCATTCAAACTGTTTGGAGTATGCGTATTAGCAAAATGAACTGAGTAATCGCGTGCCGCTTGTGCTACTCCAAGATAAGTAGCTGGAATATGGAGTAACCAACCATTTATTTTCCCGCCACTTACAAACTCCGGAAGTTCGACTAAATCAGAGTTTTGGACAACTACATTATTTAATATTAAATCGTTGCTACTCGTTCCGCGCATGGATACGACATCCCACGTTTCTTCGATTGATACCCCATCTAAATCTCTGTTGATAAGGAAGAAACCTACTTTTTCTTTTTCTTCAATCCAAGCAGAGGTTAGAAAATAAGAGAGTATCGGAGAAGCCGTTGTGAAAATTTTCCGACCATTTATTACCCACGTATTTCCTTTTTTTATAGCGGTTGTACCTGGACGGCCCCCGCGCGTGGGACTACCTGTTTGTGCCTCACTAACAGAACGGTTTACTAGTGCCCCATTTAGAACTTCAGTCGCGAAAAAGTCTAGTTTTTCCTTTGTCCAAAGCTTTTTTTCGAATAACTCACCAACCACACCTAAACTCCAGCCAATGGATAATGCAGTACTAGCATCATAACTTGCAAGCGTTTCTTGCATAAGGACCATGTCGTAAACAGAGAATCCTTCTCCACCTAGTTCAGTTGGTAATGTAAGACTTGCATAACCAAGACCGACTAAATCCTTCATATTCTCTATTGGAAAAACGGAAAGCTCATCAATTTCCGCAGACCTACTTTTAAATCTTTCTTCAAATTGTTGCAATTTATCGAGCCACTTTTTTTGTTTTTTCGTTTTTATATATAAATTACTCAACAGTGTTCGTCTCCTTTAATATATGTAACCTACTATTCATATTGATTAAGTACGAATTAAACGAAAATAAAAAAATCTTTCAAAACAAAAAGAGTGTCATGTACATTAAGTACACTTATCTCTCAATACGGTTCTTTCTGGCTGGAGACCATACCATAGATCAAAGCGGTTGCTGAAGCATCATTCGGCCAGTCCCTCTGCTTCTCTTGATAAGAAATATGAAGTTATTGAGATGAGTTTAATGCTGGAATTGAATGAAGTCAATTTTAAACATTACAAAACCAATAGGAATTAAATTATATTTAGAACTAATTATTCTCTTTAGGTCACGTGCGGTCTCTTCACGTCTTCGCACATTTTAACCGTAAAGATATCTTCCGTTTTCACATAATCTCGAAATAGGATTTGTCCCTTTCCATAACTAACTGCCCCTCTAATCAAGGTGCTTGAGTTCCGATAAATCAATTCCCCAAGCATGATGATAGAGTTGATTTCCCATTACACCAAAGCGCACTTCAAGTGTTTATTAATCGCTATTCGCGTCATCACCAACCATAAAAATCCACATCCCATGAAGGTTTGGTTACATACGTCGCCCAATTCCCCTCATCTCGCTTAACGGAATCACTGGCCACAATTTTAAGGGTATGTCCTCAAATGTCCATTTCGCCAAACCGGTCTTCTTCTCTTCCAAATCAAACGCCAATTTCGCTTATGTGGGCATATACCTACTGCTAAAGGCAAATGGAATAGTTTCAAAAAGTTATCGTTACGTACATTTTCCGAAAACCATAAGCAAAGTATGAGCTTTAACATTGCTTATGGACGTCCGGCGACAATATCACATACTGCAACAATTTCTACTTTTATATTATTCTGATAGGCAGATGACGAAATATAGAGATTGTTCCACAACCGATTACGCCTCGTTTAATGTACTCATTTTCATTCTCATTCTATTTCTTTGCAAGTTGCGGTAGTTTTGTTTTTAAAAAATTAATGCTCATTCCAATGCTCTCAAATGGAGTCCGGCGAGTGAAATCCTGCTCAACGACCCACCACTGAACTCCCGCTTCTTCTCCTATATTCAATACTGCTTCAATATCAACTCCGCCTGTTCCAAGCTCCGCGAAAAATTGTTCCTCATCAGTCGTCATGTCCTTCAAATGGATAATCGGTGTTCTATTTTTATATTTATTAATCCACTCAACTGGATTTTCTCCTGCCTTTTTCAGCCAATACACATCAAACTCTGCTTTCACATTGTCTTCCTTTGTATCTTCTAAAATGGATTCAAGCGCCATTCTGCCATCTGAGAGAAGGTCTAGTTCAAAATCATGGTTATGATAAAGTAGTGTAATGCCTTCATGGCGGCACTTTTCCCCTGCTTGATCCAATATAGAAATAAGGTTACGATAATGTTCTTCTGAACGGCGGTCAGGCAATAAATAAGGGCAAACTACATAATTACTTCCTAACGTTTTCTGGTCTTCAATAACCCCGGCTAGGTTGTTTTCCAATTCTTCTAAAGGAACATGACTGGACGCTGCCTGAAGGCCAAGTTCATCCAATAGCACTTTTACTTCTTTCGCAGTCATTCCACCGTATCCGGCAAATTCCACTCCATCGAAGCCAAGTTCTGCAACCTTTTTCAAGGTACCGGAAAAATCTTGCTCGCTTTCCTCTCGCAATGTATACATTTGTACAGCTACTGGAATTTTCGTCATCTCTTATATCCTCATTTCTATTAGTTAAGAACATCACTTATGTGATTTTATCTTTCATCCATGCTCTTCACTCATATGTTTCTTCATTAATAATTTTATTTAGAAAAACTTCGAAGGAAGCCAGCCATTTTCAACACTTTGCCTAAAATTCCAACCTGGCATGATACCTTCTTCCTGCTTTTAACTCCTGCTTCCTTGTTCAAAAAATGCTAATAACTGTACGGACGCATATGCCTTAAACGCTAGATTTTTTTGAAGCTCATCCAGACCGTCTAATGAATTAGGTGGAATGCCTAAAGACCATTCTCTTACAATAACAGGTACTTCAGCCTGTAAACGCTTGACGGCCGCTTGGTCACCGTCAAATGAATATGCAAAAACATATCGTTATTGCTATCTTCCTCAGTAAAACAATGATAGATAACTAATTCAACAATTGAACAACATTCATTTCATGGAACATTAATTATATATTCATTTTCCGTAACTATGAATTGTCCTCCATTTATGTATTGAGGTTCTGTCAACTTAACATTAGTATCTGTTTCAAATTGCATGTCCAATCCGTTTTTAAACGATAAGTGAACTGGATATTTTTTCACTGAACTCCCCCGATAAATAATCAATTCGACTCCACATCTGGAATTTCCTTCAACTTACTCCAAAACATTAATCAGGACAACAGGGGCTCATAAGACCTTCTTTAGAGTGGAATGGACCCATAAATGGTCGCAATCAACTTATATTACGAGTATCGGATGAACACCACGTAGAAATTCTAATATCTTGAAATCAGGCTTTCTTCCAACCCGTCCATAGTCAGAACGCTAACAATTTCTTTCGGCAATTCCATCCATTTCTTTTCTTCTCACGGGAAAACAAAAAAACGCCCTTGTGGTTACTTCTAAAGATTATTTCATTTGCTAATTTGCTAAAAGTCTCAAATCAATATCCCCTTTGAATGTAATACCTTCGGCTAACCCTTTCCTTATCAAGGTTTATCAAAAAAATAAAATCATTCATATCAGATTCTTCATCTATTCCACAACGAAGAGTCTATTCTTCAAATAAATTTATTAATTGGTAAATTATACCTACACCAAGGCGTAGTTAGGCATAATTTTAATTATTTATAAAATTAAAATAATTCAATTTATTCATTCGAATTATTTTATACTAATTTATAATTAAAATTATCCAATTTTAGGAGGTATAAAATATTGAAGAAAAAGCTAATTGTACCCGTATTTCTGTCGTCAGCATTGTTGGTAGGTTCTATCCCAGTTAGTAGTGTATTTGCGCAGTCGGTTGTTTCGAGTGAGGTTAATAGGGTACAAGCTTCTAAGGAGTGGAATGAGAAAGCAAGCGTTCCTTTATTTGTGACGGAGCGATTTGAACAGAAATTCTCTACTAGCACCCCTTCCAATGCATTAAATTATTTGAAGAAAAACCAAGTTAAAACCGGAATTACAAATCCGGATAAAAACCTAAAAGTGAAAAGTGTACAAAAAGATGAACTGGGTATGACTCACGTCCGTTTTAAACAGGCAATAAATGGAGTTAACGTAGAAGGATCCGAAGTTATTGTTCATTTTAATGAGAATAATGAAATAGTATCCGTGAACGGAAGAATAAATCAGACTATTGCCGATGATGGAGTGGACACGACTGCCTCCTTAAGTAGTGATGCTGCACTACAGGTGGCGTTATCCTCTGTCACTGCCCCTGAAGAGCTGACATATGAGCCAACTACTGAGCTTGTTGTCTATCCTTTTGAAAAGGAAAATCATACAGCTTTTAAAGTGAATGTTAACTTCATGGGTGATGAACCTGGAAACTGGTTTGTGTTTGTGGATGCAAATACGGGAGAAGTAATCGATAAGTATAATGGCTTAATGCATGCTGAAGAAAATAAAACACAAAAAGGTGCTGGAAAAGGTGTTCATGGCGATCACAGGGAATTACATATCACCCAAGTGAAGGAACCGAAATCCGGGACTAAGTTTGCGTTAGCAGATTACTCTCATGAGAATCTTGAAGGCATTTTTACCTATGATGCTAACAATGATGGGAGTTCAAAGAATGATACTCTATATGTTGGGAATTCTGCTGCATTAATAGGCGACTATGATCGAGCTGCTGTCGATGCACACTATAATTCCGAGAAGGTATATGAGTATTTTCTAAATGAACATGGCCGTAATTCCCTGGATGGGGAAGGAATGGCAATCGTTTCTAAAGTTCACTATGGCAATAATTATAACAACGCATTTTGGAATGGCAGTTATATGACATATGGAGATGGTGACGGTGAGTTCTTTATTTCACTATCAGCCGGTCTTGACGTTGCTGCCCACGAAATGACTCATGGTGTCATTTCTAAGTCTGCAAATTTAGTATACCGCCATCAATCTGGAGCCCTAAACGAATCATTCGCTGATGTTTTTGGTGTACTCGTTGACGATGAAGATTGGGAAATGGGTGAGAATATTATGGCACCAGCTGCAAAAGCTGAAGGTGTAACGAGATTGCGCAGCCTAAGTGATCCAAACAGTGTTGTAGTTAGTAATGCGCAAAGAGCAGCATATGGCAGCGGGGTCTATCCGAATCATATGGATGAATATTATGATATGCCAACTAATGTAGATAATGGCGGTGTCCATGTTAACTCCTCCATTACCAATCATGCTGCATACTTGATTGGTCAAGAAATTGGAAGGGAAAAATTAGGGCGAATTTACTATCGTGCTTTAACTGTTTATTTAAACCCTAATTCAAACTTTAGCGACGCACGTCAAGCTATCGTTCAGTCTTCAATCGATATTTATGGTGAAAGTAGCGAAGAAGAGGTAGCAGTTCATTCTGGATTTGATGCGGTGGGAATTTACTAAGTAGTTAAATGGAACGTATGCAGAAATAAAATAAAGGTGCCAGTCCCCAGCTGCATTATAGCGGTAGTGAATAGGGGGACAGGCACCCTTTTTAGATACTTTAGTTTGATACAGATTACATAAAAAAAATGCATTCACAGCTTGTTCTGTTTCGCTCATTTACGCTTCTAATTACCACCAGCCATAAATTATTCTATTATTTTATTAACTTCACCCATTTGGATGAACTCGAATGGCTACCATATGAACCTTTCTTTCACCACTCATTACGTTTTCCGAGTTGTTACCATCCTCTTCCTTTGAGCTAGCAGAAAGATCAGAAATGTTGGCCAGTAAAGGTCAGAATAGTGAAATCTGGATTCCAATTAAGAAAAAAAAATAAAAGAGGCTGTAATTATTTAAAAACAGATGAAAAAAATGTGAAAAAACAGGCATCTGTGAATAAAAAAAGTGTCGAAATAGGAGTTCTGTAGCAAATTTTCATGTTAACTCGAACATAATCCAGTTAGTCATTGGATATCTCACAATTGGAAGATTATTTAACCTTTATACCGAGTAGTGTGATTTAATTTCTTCTATTTGCTCTATATGTCGCTGTTCATGTAAGTATAATATTTCGATCCATTGATAAAGAGGCAAATCACCAAAGACTGGATGTTTTAGGGATTTATCAACTAACATGGATGTGTCTTCCACAGTATTCAATACACTATTTAATAAATTTCTTGAATGATTTAATTGGTCAACTATTTGATGAGTTTCGGATGAGTCCAGTTGTGGCTTAACTACTTCTGGTGCTTCCAATTTATTTGATCTGTCTAAGATAAAGTCAATTTTTTTAGGTTCCGAACAGGCATTGGATTTTTTTAGCCCATAAGCAATCGCCCTTGCAAAAGTTTCTTCAGTTAAAGCTAAGTGTTGACAAACTTGAGCAATACTCCAGCTATTAACTTCAGGAATATAATTAAATTCTTCATAACTTACGTTATTTATTTCGTTAAGCAGATTATTCCTCGTTATTAACAGATTATTATCTTCTGATTTATTCAAAATATCTCAACCTTCCCAATCAATTTATTTAACACGTAACATACTATGCACTATGTTTTAAAATAATCCATTTCTATTATTCATAAACACATAAAAATCATGCTGTAGCGTGTAAAGATTTTATAAAGAATTAAAGAAATTGGTTTCGGAAGACCGAACAAATATATAGAACCCCCGTTAAAAAAGCTAAAAGAACTTGATACACTAGTTTGGAAAGAGGTTGAGTACTCTATATGTCGCTCATTAAGAGGAACAGACTTAAAGGACAGCTTTCTGTTTATACACGTAATGACATGGATAGTTTAAAATTAGGAGGAAGTACATCGAGAATTATAAATTAGAAGATATTGACCTTTGGGTAACCCCTGTTTTGATTCTGTCTCAAAAACAGGGTCAGTCCCTAGCGCAAATACGATAAACAACAGGATTAACAGAACCTAAAATTAATATGAAATCAAAAATTTGAAATTCTATTTGGGTTTCTTTTATGTGCATATGGTACACTGTTGGAAAAAATAAAGGAGTCAATGATGCGACTAATATCGATTTGCCCAAGCAATACAGAACTACTTGCCTACTTAGGATTAACAGAAAATCTCGTTGGACTTGATGACTTTTCAGATTGGCCTTTATCTGTTCAGCATTTACCGAAGCTTGGTCCAGATTTATCCATCGATATCGATGCACTTGAAGCATTAAATCCCGATTTGGTTCTTGCTTCGCTGAGTGTTCCTGGCATGGAGAAAAATGTGAACGAATTAGTGGCTCGCGGTATTCCTCATCTTGTTTTGGATCCACAAAGTTTAAACGACATTGCTGAGGATTTATTGACAGTAGGAAATGCATGTGGAATAAGTCCGCATGCAGAAGTTGTTGCGACTGCATATGAATCTTTCGTAAGAGAAATGAACAAACGAGCTGCCACGGTTGAAAAGACACCTGAACTATACTGGGAGTGGTGGCCAAAACCAATATTCACTCCAGGGAAAATTAATTGGTTAACAGAAGTGAGCGAGATTTCTGGAGGTCGCAATATTTTTCGAGATGTAGAATTAGCCAGTATTCAAACAGACTGGGATGACGTCATGCGTCGAAATCCAGATTATATCTTCTTGGCATGGGTAGGTGTAAGATTAGACAAAGTAAACACAAAAGTGGTTGAAAAACGACCTGGATTCGATGGACTAACAGATGAACAGAAAAGTCATCTATATATAATGGAAGAAGAATTATATTGTCGTCCTTCCCCTCGTTTACTTGAAGGCGCTCTTAAACTCTCTAATATATTACATCCAGACATTTATGGAGATTTAGAGTTGCCACTTTGGATCAAGCATAACAAGTGATTATTAGGAATATATAAAAGCTGCTAGACGAATTCAAAATCGTCTAGCAGCTTTTGTTTTTATACGAATTTCACCATATGGTATTTCTTCTTCCCTCTTCGAACAATTGAGAATGAATCATCTAAACGATTTGCTTCACTTACGATATGATCAACAGCAGTTATTTTTTCGCCATTTATTGAAATAGCACCATTTGTTACATCTTCGCGCGCTTGTCTTTTTGATGGTGATACGCCAG
Organism: Paenisporosarcina sp. OV554; assembly: GCF_003058165.1. GTDB lineage: Bacteria > Bacillota > Bacilli > Bacillales_A > Planococcaceae > Paenisporosarcina. The sequence goes on from NZ_QBUC01000004.1 coordinate 182,160, forward strand.
CATCTACTAACAAGTCGACGATATTTTTGTCTACTTTCGCCATTTCAATAGAAGGAACGTCTTTAAATGCTTCCTTCATTTCACTTGCTGAAAGGGCTTTTAAATCTCCGCTAAATAATGCGTGCGTAACGCGAATGGCATTTTCCAATGCATCTTGACCATGAATCATACGCGTCATTTCTTCAGCAAGTACTTTTTGAGCTTTACGTAAATGAGGTTCTTCAATGACAGTCACTTCAAAAGCCTCGATTTCTTCCCGAGTTAAGAAAGTGAAAATCTTCATGTATTTAATGACGTCTGCATCTGCAGCATTCATCCAAAACTGGTAAAACTCATATGGTGTTGTTTTTTCGGCATCTAACCATACAGATCCTGAGGCAGACTTACCAAATTTTGATCCATCAGCTTTAGTAACAAGTGGGATAGTCATACCAAATGCCTTTGATTCATCGGTATGAGTTTTACGAATAATTTCTAGGCCGGTAGTAATATTCCCCCATTGGTCTGATCCACCCACTTGAATACGGCAATTATGAGAATCGTATAAGTGATTGTAATCGATTGCTTGAATCAACATGTAAGAGAACTCAGTGAAGGATATTCCACCTTCTAATCGAGAAGCGACAGTATCTTTAGCTAACATGTAATTGACACCGATATATTTTCCGTAGTCACGTAAGAATTCAATCACATTCATCGAGCCAATCCAGTCACGATTGTTGACCATAACTGCTCCATTTTTAGAGCTGAAATCAAAAATCCGTTCCATTTGAGCTTTTAGTCCTTTAACATTCTGATCAATTTGTTCAGTAGTTTGTAATTGGCGTTCTTCACTGCGACCTGATGGGTCCCCAATCATTCCTGTTGCCCCACCAATTAATAAAATCGGTTGATGCCCGTGAAGTTGAAAACGGCGTAATGTTAATAAGGGTACGATATGTCCTATATGCATACTATCTGCGGTTGGATCAACCCCACAATATAAAGATATTGATTCGTTATTTAAAAGGTTCACCATTCCTTCTTCGTCTGTTAACTGGTAAGCAAGTCCTCGCCATTTTAAGTCTTCCATCAATGAGTTTGTCATTTTAAATTCCTCCTTTAAATATTGGCTCTTTTAAATAATATTGTTGTTTGTCGTACATTTGCGTTAGCCCCAAATGTACTATTTCGTTTGTTTCAACAGCAATCTGATAGCCCAACTTTTAATACAAAAAACGTCCCTCTCATAATCTGAGCTAGACAATAAAAAAGTCCCTGCACGATTAATTAAAATCATGCAGGGACGCTAATATTATTTGCGCGGTACCACCCAGCTTGAAGGAACTTGCCCTTCCGCTCTTCAGACACAGTATCGTTGTGTAAACGTTTAAGCTCCCAGCCTGTAATTCATGTATGCACACTGACCAACTTTCACCAACCGCTGGCTCTCTAAACAGCACTTGCATTCATTACTTCGGACTTTTCATCACTTAAAGCACTATATATTTTTTCATTGTACGCCTAAAATTTTCGTTGTCAATAAAATTAATAAAAAAGGAAGTTTTTATGATATAATAGGACAAGATTTTAGGGGGTCGATTCCATTGAATGATCAAGTGAAAAATAGACTAAAACAAATAAGTGAAACATGGGATAAATGGACAAAAGCACGATGGGCAAAAGGCCTACGTATAACGTCTGGTGTCTTTTGGAATCTTGCTATACTAGTGTTAATTGTTTTTCTAGTTGGTGGAGCATTTGTAGGATCTGTTGGAGCGGGTTACTTTGCTTCATTGGTAGATCAAGAACCGCTAAGAAAAGAAAAAGAAATGCGTAGTTCTATACTAAGTTATGAAGAAACCTCGGAACTTTACTTTTCCGATAATGTTTATTTAGGGAAAGTAAGAGCAGATTTACAGCGTCGAGAAACGAAACTATCTGAAGTGTCACCATTTGTTTTAGATGCAGTATATGCAACTGAAGATGAATACTTCGAAGTTCATAACGGGGTCGTTCCAAAAGCCATTTTCCGTGGACTATTTCAAGATGTGACGAACTCGGATAGTCAAACTGGTGGATCAACATTAACTCAACAGTTAATTAAAAACCAAATTTTAACAAACGAAGTTTCTTATGAGCGTAAAGCCAAAGAAATTCTTCTCGCATTACGACTTGAGAAATTTATGGAAAAAGATGAACTTTTAGAAGCCTACTTAAATATTATTCCTTATGGCCGTAATGCTGCAGGAGAAAATATTGCCGGAATTGAAACTGCCTCAGAAGGTATTTTTAATGTAAAAGCAAAAGATTTAAATCTTCCTCAAGCTGCTTTTATTGCAGGCATACCACAAGCACCTTTTGCACACACACCATTTACTAAAGAAGGTTTAAAAGATGCTGATGGGTTAAAACCTGGGATAGACCGAATGTTGACCGTTCTTTATCGAATGAAAGAAACTAATTACATTACGGAAAAAGAGTACAATGCAGCAATTGCATATGATATTAAAAAAGATTTTCGTTCTGCAGAAAAATCAACAAGTGAACGATATCCTGATTTAAATGCTGAACTGGAGCGCCAAGCAATTGCAATCATTTCAGTGTTGTTGGCTGAAAAAGATGGAATTGACCCCGAACGTTTAGAGGAAGAAAATAAATTAAAAGTGAAATATGAGATGCTGGCTGAACAAAAGATGCGTGTAAATGGATATCGTATTCACTCTACTATTGACAAAAAATTATACGATACACATCAAAAAGTAAAAAATGAGTTTGAAAGCTATGGTTTTACAACTAAAGAAGAACGTACGAACAAAGATGGTGAAACTAAACTAGTGGATGTTCCTGTTCAAGTCGGAAGTATTTTAATGGAAAACAGCACTGGTCGTATTTTAAGCTTTATTGCAGGACGTGATTACAATACCGAGAAGTTAAACCATGCTACTCAAGGATTCCGTCCAAATGGTTCCACAATGAAACCACTTGTCGGTTATGGACCTGCAATTGAATATGGGGTTATTGGTGCAGGTAGTCCTGTAGTTGATGTGAAATTAGATGGTTTTATGGCAGGACCTATACTATACAAACCTGGAAATTTCCTTGCTAACCAAGAGCTTGGAATTATTCCAGCTCGACAGGCTCTTGCTACTTCTCAAAACTTAGCTGCAGTTCGCCTGTATGATTCAATTAAAGATCGTAAACCTACAACTTTTTTAGAAAAGATGAATTTCTCTAAAGTTACAGATGGAACTTATGCTAACCCATCAACCGTACTTGGTACAGTAGATGTGTCAGTTCAAGAAAACACCAATGCTTATGCTACTATAGCAAATGCTGGACAGTATGTTCCCTCGTATATGATTGAGAAAATTGAAGATGCCGATGGTAATGTCGTATTTCAACATAAGTCAAAAGCTGTTCCTGTCTATTCACCTCAAACTGCATATATTTTAACTGATATGTTAAGAGATGTTTTGAGCGTCGGAACTGGAACAAAAGCGAAAAGCATGTTGAAATTCAGTTCGGATTTTGCAGCAAAAACTGGCACAACAAACGAAGCACATGATGTTTGGTTTATGGGATATAATCCATCTATCACACTAGGCGTATGGTTAGGTTATGATAAACAAAAAACTTTAATTGACCATACTGGTAGATATCCTCAACCAGGAGCACGTGTAAATATGTTATGGGCAAAATTAATGAACGCTTCTTATGATGTGAATCCTAAAATGATTGATCCAAACATAGAATTTAAAGCGCCAAAAGGTGTAGTGTCACGTTCCTTCTGTGCTATTTCAGGGATGGCACCTTCAGCTGAATGTTCTCGTGCTGGTCTTGTGACATCAGATTTATTTAATGGAAACACTTTTGTCCCAACTAGAGTAGATGATAGTTTCGTTTCTTCTTCATACGTAATGATTAAGGACAAGCGTTATCGGGCTCTTCCTACTACACCAAGCGAATTTGTTACAGCTGGTGGGGTTGGTGTTAACGAAGATTTTATTAAGCGCATGTTCGGTAGAATGAATGGCGATCCTAGTAAATTGTTCCCGAATAACTCTAGATTCGCAAATCGTGTTGTTTCCGAAGATACTTTTAAAGCAGATGGAGCAGCACCACAACCTGTTACTGCTACATTATCAGGACAGAAACTAACTTGGACGAATTCCGCTTCGTATGATGTTGTTGGATACCGAGTGTTCAGTCGTACTGGAGGAAACAATGTTCTTCTTACTTCGATTAAAGAAGCAGGTGGAAATTCGTATCAAGTTAGTGGACCAGGTGAATATTTCGTTGTAGCTGTTGATATTACAGGGGTTCAATCCTCTGGATCTAACGTAGCTAAAATTGAGACTCCTGAACCTGAGCCTACTCCGGAACCAAAGCCAGAACCGAAACCAGAGCCAAAACCGGAACCAAAACCTGAAAAACCAAAACCACCAGTTGTAACACCCCCAGTGGTGACTCCACCAGTGGGGACACCGCCTCCAGTTGTGACTCCACCTGGAGATGGAGAATAAACATACTAAAAAGCTGTGGACCTTATCGATAAGATAAGGACCACAGCTTTTTTCATTCTTATGAGAATTTCTATTTAGGTCAACAGAACACCAAACCATCATCTCAAATTTATCCATTAATCTTCCATTGTTGATAAATCACCTGTTGGCAAATCTAATTCCCAGGCTTTTAAGACACGTCGCATGATTTTTCCGCTACGAGTTTTTGGAAGTTTATCTTTAAATTCAATTTCACGAGGAGCCGCGTGTGCAGCTAACCCTTTTTTCACAAATTGTTGAATATCAGCAATTAATTCATCCGAAGGTTCCACACCTTCTTTTAATGCCACGAATGCTTTAATAATCTCTCCACGTACTGGATCCGGTTTTCCGATAACACCAGCTTCTACAATCGCCGGATGTTCAAGTAGTTTACTTTCCACTTCGAACGGTCCAACACGTTCTCCAGAAGTCATGATAACATCATCAACTCTTCCTTGGAACCAGAAGTAGCCATCTTCATCCATGTATGCAGAATCTCCTGATACATACCATTCATCGTTTAAGAAATAAGATTGGTACTTTTCAGGGTTGTTCCAAACTTGACGCATCATTGATGGCCATCCCTTTTTCAATGCCAAGTTCCCCATTTGATTCGGAGGTAATACTACTCCCCGATCATCTACTATTGCTGCCGTAACACCCGGTATTGGTTTACCCATTGATCCAGGACGAATTGGTAAGCAAGCATAGTTACAAATCATTTGAGCACCCGTTTCCGTCATCCACCAAGTGTCATGAATACGGTGGTGGAATACTTCAGCACCCCATCGAATAACCTCAGGATTTAATGGTTCCCCGACAGATAAAACGTGACGTAATGAAGATAAGTCATAGTCTTTCACCAAGGCATCACCAGCTCCCATTAGCATACGGAAAGCGGTAGGTGCGCTGTACCAAATTGTGACTCCAAACTCTTCAATTGCTGAATACCAAGCTCCAGGAGAAAAACGTCCGCCCATGACAACCATCGTTGTCCCAGTTAACCACGGCCCAAAAATACCGTAAGATGTTCCAGTAACCCATCCTGGATCGGCTGTACACCAATAAATATCTTGTTCATTCAAATCTAGTACCCATTTTGCTGTTTGATAATGTTGAACCATTGCTTCTTGAACATGTAGTACCCCTTTAGGCTTGCCCGTCGAACCCGACGTATAATGGAGAACTAAACCATCTTCTTTATCTAGCCATTCAACTTTGAAATAAGGCGATGCCGTTTTCAAATGCTTCATGAAATCAATCGTTTTATTATTTTCCTTAACACTGTCTCCAACTAGTAAAATAGTTTCTAAGTGAGGTAATTTATCTACGGGAATACGTCCTAAAAGTTCAGGTGTAGTGACTATGGCTTTCGCTTCACTATCTGCTAAGCGATCATAAACGGCACCTTCCATAAACGCTTCAAAAAGCGGTCCAACAATTACACCCATTTTAAGAGCGCCTACTAAAGCAAAATATAATTCAGGAGAACGTGGCATGAAGATAAACAAACGGTCTCCTTTTTCTAGATTTGTATGAGTTTGCAATACATTTGCAGCTTTGTTTGACCATTTTTTCATTTCATTAAAGGTATAAGATTCTTTGCGATTAGCATCTTTATAATAAAGTGCAATTTTGTTTTTTCTATCAGAATTTGCATGTCGATCAATGGCTTCATGTCCCATATTTATTCGACCAGTTTCATGCCAACTAAACGCTTTTTCTGCATCTTGCCAATCAAAATTAGCTGCAGTTTCGTCGTAGTTTTGGAGTAAATAATCTCCTTGAACGACCGGAAGTACTTCAAGTTTCATTTCTACCACCCTCTCAGTTACGATACAAATACTAGTTTACCTTAAATTAAATGTAAATGGCGAATAATTTTACTTTTTCGACTATACGGAAATGAAAAATATTGAAAACATTTTCCTTCTGTTCTTTTCATGTATAATAGGGGTAATTGTAATTATTTTCAGGGGTGAACTCATGGAACATAAAAAAATCTATAATGCCATGGAATTAAAAACGAAACACGGCAATTTAATTATTGAAGGACCCATTTCGGCAGAGGATATTGCCCGTTATGATTTCCATGAAGATTTGGTTGCATTTCGTCCTCCTACTCAACAACATAAAGCCATTGTTGGCATTGCTAAATTACCAGAAGGTCGTATTTTAATTGCACGGGACAATATGACCATTGTTGGTTATGTTACTTATTTGTATCCTGACCCTCTTGAGCGCTGGTCAAAGGGACAAATGACGAATTTAATCGAGCTAGGAGCGATTGAAGTAATTCCAAAATATCGAGGAACAGGTGTTGGAAAAACATTGCTTCGTGTTTCCATGATGGATGATGCAATGGAAGATTATATCACCATCACAACCGAATATTATTGGCACTGGGATTTAAAAGGAACTGGTTTGAATGTATGGGAATATCGAAAAATTATGGAGAAAATGATGAACGCCGGTGGCTTAGAATATTTTGCAACAGATGAACCAGAGATAAGTTCACATCCAGCAAACTGTTTAATGGCGAAGATTGGATCACGAATTGATACCGAATCTATCCAACGTTTCGATCAACTTCGTTTTATGAATCGTTTTATGTATTAATTCGTAAAGGAGCCTTTCCTATGATTGTGGAACAAATGATGAATACAAATATTTTAACTCTTCAACCGACTCATTCAATTAAAGACGCAATCAATTTGCTTCTGGAAAATAAAATTCGGCACTTACCTATCACAAATAAAAAAGGTCACGTTGTTGGTGTATTATCGGATAGAGATATTAAAGATGCTACTCCCTCCAATTTAATCGATAATCAACAGCATGATATATATGCAACACCAATTGAAGAAATTATGACCAAAAATCCACTTATCGGTCACCCACTGGACTTCGTTGAAGAAGTGGCTACTATTTTTTATGATCAAAAAATCGGCTGTTTACCCATAGTTAGTAGTGGCAAATTAGTTGGAATCATTACTGAAACTGACTTATTATATAAATATATTGAATTAACTGGTGCACACCAACCTGGTTCACAAATAGAAGTACGTGTACCAAATAAACCTGGGATATTATTTGAAGTGTCTAAGGTTTTTCACGATCATCAATCAAATGTATTGAGTGTCCTTGTCTATCCAGATTTACAAAATGACGAAAACAAAATCTTAGTATTCCGTGTGAAGACAATGAATCCTCTTGGGATTATTGAAGATATACGTAAAGAAGGTTTCGATGTGCTATGGCCAAACATGCCGGGAATGACAACTTAAAAAAACATGCTGTTTATATTTATTCTGAGGATCAATTAGGCTACAAATTTTCTAAAAATCATCCGTTCGACCAAAAAAGACTGGTACTTACTACTGACTTATTAAGAAAAATGAATGCGCTTACAGACTCAGATATTGTTACGCCCCGTATAGCAACTGATGACGAATTATTACTTGCGCATGATGCGAGATATATTGATATTGTTAAAAAAGCGGGTCAGGGACTTGTCACTTCCTCTCAAACCGAAAGTTTTGGGATCGGGACAGACGATACACCGATTTTCCCAAACATGCATGAGGCTAGTGCAAGATTGGTAGGTGGGACGTTAACTGCAGTAGATTATGTAATGGAGAATAAAGCTTCACATGCACTTAATTTAGGTGGAGGACTTCACCACGGCTTTCATGGCCGTGCATCTGGCTTTTGTGTATACAACGATAGTTCAGTAGCAATCAAATACATACAACAAAAATATAAAGCTCGTGTTCTCTATATTGATACTGATGCTCATCATGGAGATGGTGTTCAGTGGAGTTTCTATGAGGACCCTGACGTGTGTACAATCTCGATTCATGAGACAGGCCGCTATTTGTTCCCAGGAACCGGAAACGTTACTGAGAGAGGCTCTGGTCAAGGATACGGCACATCATTTAATTTGCCTATCGATGCATTTACAGAAGACGAATCTTTTTTAGAACTTTACATGACAGCTTTTCGCGAAATAGCTGAACATTTCAAACCAGACGTTATCATTAGCCAAAATGGTGCAGATGCTCATTACCTCGACCCCCTCACCCATCTTTATGGGACTATGAAAATCTATCATGAGATTCCAAAACTAGCCCATAAGTTAGCTCATGAATATTGTGATGGGAAATGGATTGCAGTTGGTGGTGGTGGATATGACATTTGGCGAGTTGTTCCTAGAGCTTGGTCACTATTATGGATGGAAATGAATGAAATTCCGCTCCCACAAGGTAACTTGCCCAAAGAATGGCTAGATCAATGGCAAGTAGAATCACCAGTGACTTTGATTCCAACATGGTTAGATCCAGATAACTTATACGAACCCATTCCACGTAAAGAAGAGATAACGGAAAAAAATAAACAAGTTTTAGGTAAAGCTCTTTATTCTATACGTTCTCATTAGGCTATGTTAAAGAATGCTCGCGATATTGAAGAACAAAAGAAAGAGTACATTTGCGGCTAGCACTCAAAGGAACGAAGGTTAAAAACGCCACGTCCTGCTCCTGCGGTTACTCGTCGCAAAATGCAATGCAAGAAATTGCTCCTGCGGTTACTCGTCGCAAAATGCAATGCGAGAAATTTTGTGGCAACACCTTCATGACCCACTTCCTGTGGGCCCAAGAATGAGTCCCACAAGTTATGTGTTTTTTATACTTGTTGGCTCATGCGGAACGTGCGGTTAGCGTAAAGGTACGATAAAAAAAGAATAGTTTAATAGAGCTGTTATAAAAAGAGGGAATCGGCTCCCTCTCAGCGGACGAACAGTTGATATTGAAGAACAAACCAAAGAGTATATTTGCGCCTAGCATGCCGCATGAGCGTGAAGAATGAGACCCACAAGTATGTGGTTTTCATACTTGTTGGCTCATGCGGAACGTGCGGCTAGCGCAAAGGTACGATAAACAACAATGTAAGAGCGTCTCATTAAAAAAGGAGGAAACTACCAAAACTGTAGTTTCCTCCTTTCAATTATTTCACCGAATCTCTTTCTTCAATACGATGAGGTAAAATAACCGTTTTTTCTTCAATCTGTTCTTTGTTCATGTATTTAGTTAACAAGCGCATCGAAACTGCTCCAATATCATATAAAGGCAATACGATACTTGTTAATTCTGGACGTACCATACGTGCTAACTTTGAGTTTTCAAAACTGATTACTTCAACATCATTTGGAACTTGTAATCCTGCATCTTGAGCACCGTGAATTAATCCAATTGCTAACTCATCATTACCCGCAAAGTAAGCAGTTGGTGAATCTTGAATACTTTTTAGTTTATTAAACGTTGAATATCCGTCATCATAAGTTGCTTCACTTTCCACGACTAATTCTTCATCAAGTTTAAGACCTGCATCTTCTAAAGCTTTTTCATAGCCCGTAAATTTATATGCTCGGTTGATTGTTGACGATAATGAGCCTGAAACGTAAGCAACTCGCTTGTGATTATTTGTAAGCAATCGATTTACAGCTTCATATGCTGCTTGATGATAATCAATGTTAACTGAAGGCATTTTCCCAGATGCATCAACTGTACCTGCTAAAACTATTGGGACAGGAGAACGCTCCATCATCGTTAATAATTCAATAGATACATGTTCACTCATGAACACAATTCCGTCTACTTGTTTTCCAAGCATAGTTTCAAGAAGCTGTAATTCTTTATCTTCACGTTGATCGGAATTGGATAAAATAATATTATATCGATACATTGTTGCGATATCTTCTATTCCACGAACTAATTCAGCATAAAAAATATTAGAGATATCAGGAATAATAACTCCCACAGTCGTTGTTTTTTTACTCGCTAAACCTCTAGCAACTGCGTTTGGACGATATTCTAATCGTTCGATTACATCCAGAACTTTTTTGCGAGTCGCAGGCTTTACATTTGGATTGCCGTTGACGACACGAGATACTGTAGCCATCGAGACATTTGCTTCACGTGCTACGTCATAAATTGTTATTGTCATATGTATTTCACTCCCTGATCAATCCTTATCTTCTATCATCATATAACAGTTTTCAGTCGTTTTCCAATGTTACCTCAAACCAAAGAAAAATACCGGTTCAGTATTTGAACCGGCATGAAAATTATGCGTGAATTTCATATGCTTTCATGAACTTCTGAAGTGAATCATAAAACTCATCAAATTGTTGTAAATTCATTTGTTGTGCAGCATCCGATAAAGCAACTGCTGGATCAGGATGTACTTCAGCCATTACACCATCTGCTCCTATTGCAATTGCTGCTTTAGCTGCAGGAAGTAATAGATCACGACGTCCAGTAGAGTGCGTAACATCAACAAACACTGGTAAATGTGTTTCTTGTTTTAGAATTGGCACCGCTGAAATATCAAGTGTGTTACGTGTCGCTTTTTCATAAGTTCGAATTCCGCGTTCACATAAAATGATTTGATCATTCCCTTGAGAAATAATGTACTCTGCAGCATGAATAAATTCTTCAATAGTTGCAGACATTCCTCGTTTTAATAGGACAGGCTTGTTAATTTGTCCCGCTGCTTTCAACAACTCGAAATTTTGCATGTTGCGAGCACCAATTTGAACAACATCAATATAGTCTAAAGCATCTTCAAGATGGTGAGGTGTCACAATTTCAGAGACAACAGCAAGATTGTATTGCTGAGAAACACGCTTAAGAATTTTCAATCCTTCAAGACCAAGACCTTGGAAATCATAAGGTGATGTACGAGGTTTGTATGCTCCTCCTCGAATCATTCTCAATCCTTTTTGTTGGATTGCATTCGCTACTGCTGCAACTTGATCAAATGACTCTACTGCACATGGTCCGAATACGAATGAAGGTTTACCTTCACCGATGCGTTCCCCATTAATGACAACTACTGTATCTTCAGCTTTCTTTTTACGAGAAACAAGTAATGCTTTGCGATGATCATTTTCTTGTAATTCTAAAGCCGTTTTAAAGATTTCTTTAAAAATGTGGTCTGCTGTTGATTGTGGTAGTGGACCAGCATTATTTTCTTTAATTAAGTTCAACATATGACGTTCGCGAAGAGGATCATATCGGTTGACACCTTGTTTTTCTTTTACTTTCCCGATTTCTTTTACAACAGATGCACGTTCATTGATTAAACGAAGAATTTCTAAGTTTAATTCGTCTACATTTTTACGTAAGCTATCTAATTCTGGATGGCTCATACCTTCGATCTCCCCTCATATTCATATCATATTTACAAAGAGTTAACGTAAACTGTATGATGTGTTTTTTGATATAAGACTTATTATAGTACTTGAAATTCAGAAAGTCACGTATTATCTTTAACGCTTCAACGCGCTAAAGTATTTTAATAGCTTATTGTTCCTCTATTATGCACTTAAATCCCCATTGTATCCTGACCAGACACTGTTCTAATGTTTCAAATAAAAAAACGCCCACGTAATTTAAATGTGGGCGTTTTCTACATTTTTATACTGTTTTTTTATCTGCAACAGCCTCTTTTAAAGCTTTTGCAGTAGATGTTGTACTTTTGTCTTCATTGACTACTTCATCAATCGTGTTAGTTACCGTCTCCATGAAATCAATTGGTTCTTCACCTTCAGAAGATGCCGTACCGTCATCCATTGGTGTAGACGTTTTTGATTTAATAGATTTAACTTTATCAACTAAAGGACCAGATTTTTCTTTCAATTGAGAAGAAAGTTGAGATGTTTTTTCTTTAGCTGTAGATGAAAAGTCTACAGTTTTTTCTTTTAAATGAGTTGCTTGCGTAGTAACATCACCACGAAGTTCTGCTCCTGATTTTGGGGCAAGGAATAATGCAGTTGCAGCTCCGATGATTCCTCCTACTAAAGCTCCTATTAGAAAGTCTTTTGAATTAACGTCATCGTTTGAGTTGTAAATAGGATCATACTGTTGTTGACCATTAGAAAAGTTCACTTGTTCTGGAAGGTAAGATTCCGTTTGGTTAGATTTATTCGTATAGAATTCACGGTTATACTTCGCTTCGTTATAATTAGGTTTGCATTGTGTCATGTTATTTCCTCCTTATTTTTTAAAATCTCTTTATGGGTTACTTTTGTTCACTTTGATAAATTGTATAACCTTCACGTGCTTCTTCAATTGCTTTACGTTCTTTCCATTTGTCACGAATGCCAAATGCTATATTACTCCATTGCACAACTTGTGCAATTTTATCTTCATTTCTTTCAACTTCTGTTGAAATTGAAGAAGTGATACGACGAACTGACGTATTTAAGCCATTTACTGACTCTCCTACATTTTTCACAGCATCTACCACGCTGTTTAGTTTTTCAGATTTATGTTGAATATCTGAAACCAAACTGTTTGTTTTATGCAATAATTCCGTTGTTTCTCGTGTTACACCTTGTAATTGACCTTCTAATCCGGACATTGTTCCAGATACTTCATTTAGCGTTTTCTTTAGGGAAGTCAAGGTCATTGCAAGACTTACGCAAAGAACGAGAAATCCTATAGCTGCAACTAAAGCTGCTATGTATAATATTATTTCCATTATACAATCTCCTCCTTTAAAGTGTTCATAATACCTATGTTCCCTCAGACAAAGATAAATAAACGTCTCAAGTTAATTTTATTCTACAAAAACAAGTTATCTCCTGCTAAAATAAAAAAAAAACTCTAGTTTATATTTAACTAGAGTTATTTTTCTTTAGTTTTTTAAATTTTAGCTTCGAAAGCTGCTTGGAATTTTTGTACATCTCCAGCACCCATGAATAAATAAACAGCATTTTCATGTTTAAGTAATACGTCAATTTCTTCAGTCTTAAGAATGACACAATCATTAATTAAATCACACAAATCCTGAATCGTTAATTCTCCAACATTTTCTCGGGCTGAACCAAAAATATCACATAAATAGACGGAATCGGCACCCTCTAAACTCTCAGCAAATTCACTTAAAAAAGTTCGAGTGCGGGAAAATGTGTGCGGTTGGAAAATCGCAATTATCTCACGATCCGGATATTTCTGACGAGTTGATTGGATTGTTGCTTTAATTTCAGTTGGGTGATGAGCATAGTCATCTATTAATATTCTATTGCCTTTTCTACTCTCAGTAAAACGACGTTTAACACCACCGAATGAAAGTAATTGCTGCTGAATCACCTCAACTGGGATACCTTCGTAATTACATAACGAAATAACCGCAAGTGCATTTAAAACAGCATGATCTCCGAAAAATGGAATTTCAAATTTAAGATAAAACTCGTTGCGAACAAATACATCAAACGTTGAACCTGACGTAGTTTTCGTCACATTTCGAGCTTCAAAATCATTGTTAGAACCAAATCCGTAAAACACTACAGGTACATTTGCTTGAATTTTTTGAAGATGCTCATCATCACCGCAAGCAATAATCGCTTTGTTCACTTGTAAAGCCATAGATTGGAATGCACTTACCACATCTTCAATACCTGAGAAATAATCTGGATGATCAAAATCGATATTGGTCATTATCATATAATCAGGGTGGTACGCTAAAAAGTGACGACGATATTCACAAGCCTCGAATGCAAAAAATTCAGCTTGTGATTCACCATGACCAGTACCATCTCCAATTAAATAAGAAGTAGGTGCATATCCGCTTAAGACATGTGACATTAAACCAGTGGTTGATGTTTTACCGTGTGAACCTGTAATCCCGATAGAGGTATACTGATTCATCAAATTGCCTAAAAAGATATGATAACGAATTACTTCGACTCCTATTTCATTAGCACGAATCAACTCTTCATGATCGTCTTTAAACGCATTACCTGCTATAACTGTCATGCCTTCTTGAATGTTATCTGCATTAAATGGCAAAATTTTGATATCACGTTTTCGTAATGGCTCTTCTGTAAAGAAATGCTTATCTATATCAGAACCTTGAACTTGATTTCCTGCATCGTGCAAAATCTGTGCAAGTGAACTCATGCCAGACCCTTTTATTCCTGTAAAATGAAACACTGTCATTTGATTAAACCTCCTGGGAAAGGTGCCCATACTTTATTTCCACTATTCTCTTACCCTATTATATCATCATTTAATCTTGTCTCGAATTGAACAATTGTTCCCACAATTATTAAGTTAGTCAAATCCTTTAATCTTTAAATAGGAGTTCCAAGTCATTTTCTGTAATAAATACTTCTCGTGCTTTGCTTCCTCTTGACTCCGAAACATAGCCATGTTTCTCCATTAAGTCTACCAACCTAGCTGCACGGTTGTAACCAATATGGAATTTGCGTTGTAATAACGAAGTCGAAGCAGAGCCTTGGTCTAAAATAAAGCGACAAGCTTCTTCAAATAACTCGTCTTTATCCTCAGCCACTTCTAATCGACGAACTAGTTCCTCTTGCTCAAATAAATAAGATGGCTCTCCTTGGCTACGTGCATGTTCAATAATTTCGTCCATCTCTTCGTCTGTTACATAAGTTCCTTGTAACCGAATCGGTGCAGACATCCCATTACCTAAATACAACATATCCCCACGTCCAAGTAATCGTTCTGCCCCTTGGACATCAAGAATGGTACGAGAATCAATCTGAGATGATACAGAGAAAGCAATACGTGTCGGAATATTAGCCTTAATAAGGCCGGTTATGACATCAACTGATGGACGTTGTGTAGCGACAACTAAATGAATTCCGCATGCACGAGCTTTTTGAGCAATTCTACAAATAGATTCCTCTACTTCTGTTGGTGCCATCATCATTAAGTCAGCTAATTCATCTATAACAATTAATAAATAAGGCAGTTTTTGCGCAAATTGTCTCTTTTCGTCTGCCATCGCATTGTATCGAGTAATATCACGAACACCTGTATGTGCGAAAAGCTGGTACCTACGTTCCATCTCCTCAACTGCCCATTTCAATGCAGCAGTAGCAGCTTTAACGTCCGTTATTACTGGACTAACGAGGTGAGGAATATGATTAAATGGAGCTAATTCGACCATTTTAGGATCAATCAGTAATAAATTTAATTCTTTTGGAGTTGCTTTATATAATAAGCTGATGAGTATCGAATTAATACATACTGATTTACCTGACCCTGTAGCACCTGCGATTAAACCATGTGGCATTTTTCGTAAATCAATGGTTACCGGTTTTCCAGTTAAGTCTAAACCAAGTGCCGCTTCAAGAGGCGAATCCGAATCTATAAAATTAGAGCTTCCAACAACTTCAGACAATCGGACAGGTCTTGACGTTTGATTTGGTATCTCAATACCAATCGAACTCTTTCCAGGAATCGGCGCTTGAATACGTATATCTTTCGCTGCAAGGGCCAATTTTAAATCGTCTGCTAAATTACGAATTTTGCTCACTTTCGTACCTTGTCCAACAGTTATTTCAAATTGAGTAACAGCAGGTCCTTGGACCATTTGGATAATTTCCGCTGTTACTTGGAAATAAGATAGGGCTTCTATTAAGCGATCTGCCTGCATTTGCATCCAATCGAAATCTTGAGTCTTTTGCTCAGGTGATACTAAAAAGTGTTCCTTTGGAAAGGTATACCCAACTACAAGTTCTTCCTCTTCCGTAACAGATTCAATGGTTACAGTCTGCTCAATTATCGACTTCTTGACAGCTGGAACAACTGTAGATTTAATGACCGGTTTATCCGGAAGTACTTGCTTAATAGAAGGGGCTGAATTTGTTGGAACTTTCTTTTTTTCATATTTTTCTTTATCTGAATTTAACATCATGACATTAAACGGAAGTGATTTCTTGACCTTTTCAGTTGTTGGTTTTTCAACCTCAACCGAAGAAACAGGTACAACTTCTTCGACAGTTTGAATCGTTCCGACTGGCACTTCGACCTTAACAGGTGTCTCTTGAACCGGTTTTGTTTCTACTATGGTATGTTGTTCTATTATTACTGGTTCACTCGGAGCGATAATGACAGATTCGCTTGGAGTAACATTAACTGGCTCAGTGGTTTTAATCGGTATATGTTTTTTTGGCTGTAAGATTGTAACCGCAGTTTCAGCCAGCACTTCCTCAGCATTCTTTTTGGTCAATAATTCACCAATGGGTGTTATTTTTGGTCGATTAAAACCGTGAATCGGAGACGGAACTTCAGTTGGTTTGAAAGTCTTCGTCTGAACTGGTACTTTTGTTATCCTCGGCTTTACTTCCTGGCTAATATCTCGTTTAATTGGCTGGCTTACATACTCAAGACTCGGTTTAGTTGCTTGATGAACTACTGTATTTTGTCGCTGTTGCTGCCATTGTTTATGCATATACAATGGTCTATGTTCTTCTTGTGAATTATCTACGTACTCTTCCTCACCAAAACGACCTTTTTCATCATCACTTATTAGTGGGAATCGAAAAGGTGTTTTAGACTCTCTATATGTAGGTGCTTCATTTTCATCAATATACTCTTCAAGATCCTGCTCTTCATCAGAAAATACTTTTTTAAATGCTTTGGTAAACCAATTCAATTGCAAACCCTCTTTTCGTGTCAATGTCTCTATTTTAACAGGTTTGCTACTAGATTTGATAGTAATATTGATACGACAAAAAAACCCTGCGTATTCAATTTAATGAATACACAGAGTTTTACCTAGATCATACTTGAAAAGCTGATCCTATTTCATTATGATCTTCTACTACTAAAATCCCTTTTTCCTCTGGTGCATTTGGTATAGCTAACTCTTTTGCCGAACAAATCATTCCACTTGATGCAACTCCACGGAGTTCAGCTGGTCGAATAACTAATCCAGATGGCATAACCGCTCCGATCTTAGCTACAACTACTTTTTGACCAACTTCTACATTAGGTGCTCCACAAACAATTTGAAGAGTTTCTTCCCCAACTTCGACTTGACAAACATTCAATTTATCCGCATTTGGATGTTTTTCTTTAGATGCAACGTAACCAATAACAAATTTAGGTGTAAAGTCTACCTCTAATTCTAATTCCAAATCATTTTTAGTAAGCAATTGTTGTAAAGTTTCTACGATTTCTTTTGTCACTTCAACAGATCCTGACTCTGTTAATTCTAGATATTTACTAGCATTGAAGACATTAAACGCGCCAACTTTAGCCGTTTTTGCATCTTTAATAAGTGTGATGTCACCTTTTGATTCAGTTTGTAATTCTTCAAAATTAGTTGTTGTAAGTTGAACTAAAAGTACATCCCCTACACCTTTTGTGTTGTAAAATATGTTCATTATTCTTTGTTCTCCTTTTGTACACGATTTTTGGCCATAATAAATATTGGTTCAAGTTCTCCATCTTCATAGATAAACGATAAAGATGTAATAGGCACTTTACCTACTGTAAAGAAGTGCATCGTTAATTGGGCAAGAACATCATAGCCTGCTTCATTTCGAATATCTCCGATAATTAACACATCTTGATGGGGAACAGATAATGTCATATCCCCTTCTACTTTAACTCGCATCTCTTTCAAAAATTGTTCATTTAAGATACGACTTGCATCATAACCATCGTTTGCATTAAGGAAATAGAAAATATTTCCAGTTACATGATCTTCTTTTAACTCAGTTGAAAGTTTTCTCACTTGGAATCTAGCTGCTTCTTTAACTTCTAAGTCAGTTATATTCAATTGAACTAACATGTCTACATCCAATAATCGATATGTATTCCCCAAATCCAAAGCATAGAATATACGCGTTTCAGCTGTATGGTCTGTTACAACAAAATCATGTCCTTCATTTGATTTCACAGGGAAAGACGTAGAACGGATAACAGGAAAAATATGTGAAGTTGATTTTGCTAGACCTAAGGACTCTTGTTCCATTGCTTCAAACGTTTGGCTGATGGTATAAACAACCGAGTGAATCGCTTTATCTTTACTTACTTCATATTTTGCTAATATTTCAGGAAGTGAAATCTCCATCCCTTTATTAAGTTTCGTATGATGCAATCTTACACGATCAGTCTTTTGATCATGTTGCCAAGTAAAAGAAGGATTCGGTAATTCTTGTTTTAATCGTTCAACCAATTGTTGTGGTTTCAACATGTCACGTCCTTTTCAAAATGAAACGGTTCTCACCTTTTAGGCGGAACCGCTCTATTTTTATTTTTTAAAAGTGTAGAAGCCCGTTCGAAGTAGCTGACGGATTTCTTGGACATATTTTTATAAAAGTTGAGTTAAGAAAGTTTCTACTTCTTCTTTTGTTTTGCGGTCTTTACTGACGAATCGTCCAGCTTCAATGCCATTTTTAAAGACTAGAAAACTTGGAATTCCGTAAATATCATGTTCAGCACAGATATCAATAAATTGATCACGATTAACAGAAATGAACGTGAACGATTTGTATTCCTCTTCTATTTCAGGCATAAATGGATCGATAAAATGACAATCTGGACACCAGCCGGCAGTAAATAAAAACACTACGTCTTCTGTTGCTTTTAATGCTTGAAATTCTTCAACAGATTGTAAGTCTCTCAATCAAAATCCCCCTTTAACTTTCTATTTTTACTGATCGAACAATCTTCATCATTTTCTCTATATTCGAAAGAATATTATCTTCATCAGAGATTGTCGTTAACTTTACACCGCCGATACTTGTAATGATTTCGAATTGCTCCTCACCTGATGGTAAAACAGCAATGAAACCAAAGCGATTATTTTGCTCATAAGTTTCTAACGCATAAATGTTATTTTTTTTCTCAGCTTGAACTAAATCATAAAACAAACGACTATTTTGTTTTTCGTTTGGATTAATAAATAAAACGTAAGGATTGCTATTCTTTGTTAACACGATGTTCGTGTCATCGGAATTCTCTTGTATAGAAAAACCGACTGGAACAAATAATTTTACACTTTCTACTTGCTCATTAGGTTTAGTTGGTTCATCTTGGAAAATTTCTTTTGCGGCTTTAATTCCTTCTCCTGTTTGATCCTCAGCAGAAGGTGAACAAGCAGCCAATGCCACTATTAGAAAGGGTGCGATTACAATTCGCAACCAGTTTCTTCGCATGATTTTTCCTCCATTCAATTAACACACTGTATTCTATTTTAATATGCTTCCCATATCGTTGCAACTTAAGTCATTTTATGGCTAGGATAGTCTTTGAAGTATTGACCTAATAAGAGTTTAACAATGTGTTCAAACATATCTGCTCGCTTAACGATATTGCTCGTAAAAACTCCGACAGCGCCTTCATTATGTCGTATGCCAACTTGCTCCGTATAGCGTTCCATTACGGGACCAAGTTCTTCTCCATTTCGAATAGCAAGTGCCACTTCTTGTGGTAAAGGAAGTTGTGCACCACCAGCTATATATTGTTTTCCTTTCTCTGTTTGAAGAACTCCCCAGTTACAGATGAAAAGTTGACCATCTAAGTCTTTGACTCCACCCTCAAGTCCAAAAGCCATAGTAACTTGCGCCTCGGTGTATGCTTGCCTAGCTCTATTTTTTGCACCTTGTAAAGTTTCTTCGTCCCCAAAAGGTTGTTCAGATACATTTGAAGGAACATCAAAGGAGATGAAGTCGGGATCGTGAATAAGTTGTAAACATATACTTTGCACTGCTTTATTTTTAGCTTGATTTTTTGTTCCAATGGCTATTTTAATATTGAGAACCCCCTATGCTTTGGCATTAAAAAAGCGGAGAGTGCCTTAAAGTTCGACACCATGAAATGTGGACCTGGCCTCTCAAATCTGGAAACTTCTGTCTTTCTCCAGAGGAATGGTGTCCTCCTCCACGCGAATAGTCGGAAACGTTACGTGAGTGGTCGAAAACCTAAGTTGAATGGTCGGAAACCTCCATTGAGTGGTTGAAAAATCACGTTGAGTGGTCGAAAATCCGCAGTGAGTGGGCGGAAACCAATCCCTAAGTTCGAAGGAGTAGCTTAACTATACTTACTATCTTATTTCACAAAAAAAGCGCCTTTTCAGGCACTTTTTTAAACGTTTTGACGAATGGTATCAAGTGTTGTTTTATCCGCTGATCTTACAAGTTTTACAATTAATTCTTTTGCAGCTGCATAATCATCTGTATGGATGATAGAGCCCGCTGTGTGAATGTATCTTGAACAAATTCCTACAACTGCACTTGGCACACCTTCATTTGTCATATGAACACGGCCAGCGTCAGTTCCACCTTGTGAAATGAAATATTGATATGGAATATTATGAGTTTCAGCAGTATCTAAAACAAATTCACGCATCCCACGATGAGTAATCATTGATCGATCATAAATGCGTAATAATGTTCCTTTTCCAAGTTGACCAAATTCTGTTTTAGATCCTGACATATCATTTGCAGGGCTAGCATCTAAAGCAAAGAACAAATCTGGTTTTATTAAAGTTGCAGCTGTTTGAGCTCCTCTTAATCCTACTTCTTCCATTACATTGGCACCTGAATATAACGTATTCGGTAATATCTCGTCCTTAAGCTCTTTCAGTAACTCGATTGCAAGTCCACATCCATAGCGATTATCCCAAGCTTTAGCTAATATTTTTTTATTATTTGCCATTGGGGTAAAAGGACAAATCGGAACAATTTGTTGTCCTGGTTGAATGCCGATTTTCAAAGCATCGTCTAAATCATCTGCACCTATATCAATTAACATATTTTTAATATCCATTGGTTTGTTGCGCACTTCATCACTTAATAAATGAGGTGGAATTGAACCAATAACCCCAATTACAGGACCATTTTCAGTAATAATTTCCACACGTTGTGCAAGTAACACTTGGCTCCACCAACCACCTAAAGGTTGGAATCGTATCATTCCATTTTCCGTGATTTGTGTCACCATAAAACCTACTTCATCCATATGACCCGCAACCATGATGCGAGGACCATAATCGTCCCCTTTTTTTAATCCAAAAATTCCACCTAAGTGGTCTTGAACGATTTCATCAGAGTATTTTTCTAGTTCACTTCTCATAAACTTTCTCATAGCATGTTCATTACCAGGAGCTCCAGGAAGTTCAGTTAGCGTTTTAAATAATTGTAGTGTTTCTGAGTTCAAAGTTATATCCCCCTAAGTACTTGCATTCTTTCATATTGTAGTTGATTTTTCTGAACATTTCCACCTGTTATTTCGCAATTCGAATTAATTAATTCTGAAAAGTAAACTCTGTTTGTACATGCAACTTATGATAAACTGAAAAAAACCGATGCATTAGGAGGTATGTTAATGAAGAAGAGAGATTTACTGATTGGGTTTTCTACGGGTGTGGCAGCAGGTTTTTTAATCCGGGAAGTTGCTCATAGAATCGAACCAACAAAACCAGCAGAACTTGTTTTACATGGTATAAAACAATCGTTTAAAGCAGAAGGTCCGATTGATGGATCTTGGATTTACATGAAGACAGAACCTTTTAATCGTCAAGCCGTTTCCACAGATGTTTACCGTGGTGGTATATCACGCGTTCGTGAAGGTGAAATCGAACAATTTGAATTTTTTGCCGATGCACGAACCGGTACAGTTGTAGATTTAATTAAATTATAAATGAAAGCGATCCCTGGTGAAAAAGAGATCGCTTTTTTTGTTATATCAAGTTTGGGCAATTATGGGGCAGAAATTCCTCGTCTGCATTAGACTACACCCTACTGTACCATTGACCGGAGAACGAAGGAGCTTTCCTAAGTCTGGTTTCCGTCCTTAGCTACCTGGAAATCTGAGTACCTTTTTTTGTTACCATTTGGAAACGACAGAATCGACACCTTGAATCTATAAAGTAACCTGCCAAAGATGCAATTTTGGCAGGTCCGTTCATTTTTCATGATTTAGTGCGAAGCTTATTTTCTTTGATACTCATCATCTAAAAGCTTTGTTAAATAATATTGTGGATATATAAAAGGACCACTTTAAGGCTGTTTTTATTGTGTTCTTATTGAACTAAAGCCCCCGTTAGTTATATAGGATTTAGTAGGATTTATTATTAAAACAACATCACAAATGAACTTACCTTCGTTTCTTAAATATACTTTTGTTTCAGTAAAACCTTTTCGCTTTGGTTAACGCATTTTCACAAAAACAACGTCATCTTATACTGTCAATTATATCTATGGGCTTTATTCTTTTGATTTCTCCTCCTGCGAAAGAGCACTACCCGCTGTAAATTCTTCTAAAGTATGCATGGCAATCCTCGCGTTGGGATAAGTGATCGAGCTGCCACTAATCACACCAATTTTGAGGGGTTCCATGATTTCATCGATGGTTGCCCCGGCATTTAAGCAGCCTTCCATGTGATAGCAAATGCATTCATCTTCAGTGGCTGACTATTGATATGGCTAATCCCATAATGGTGTACTTACCCTAACTGGCGTTTAAATTGTTTATTGGCGAAGAAGTAAGCGACGACCATGATGCCAACGCACCAGGCAAGCGCGATCCAGATACCGTTGCCAACAGACCCTTCATACAAGAGGGCACGAATCGCATTCACGATTGAAGTCACGGGCTGGTTCTCAGCGAACGCACGAACAATTTTAGGCATGGTTTCGGTGGGGACAAAGGCCGAACTGATAAACGGCAGGAAAATCAGCGGGTACGAGTAGGCTGTCGCCCCTTCCATAGACCCCGCTGTCAATCCGGGAATGACCGCCAGCCATGTCAGCGCCAGCGTAAACAGCCCGAGTATCCCAGCTACCGCGAGCCAATCCAGGATACCAGCGCTGGAACGGAAGCCCATCAAGAGCGCGACGAGGATAACCACCACGATAGTAAGCGCATTGGAAACAAGCGAGGTCAACACGTGAGCCCACAATACCGACGAGCGCTTGATGGGCATGGTAATGAAACGCGCCATCAGCCCGCTCTTTACATCCGTAAACAGCCGCACGGAAGTGTAAGCGACGCCGGATGCGATAGCCATCAGCAAGATTCCCGGCAATAAATAATTGACGTAGTTGTCCGTGCCTGTCTCTATGGCGCCGCCAAATACGTAGACAAACAGCAGCAGCATCATAATCGGCGTAATCGCCACCGTGATAATCGTATCCGGGCTGCGCATGATGTTGCGCATTAAACGCCCTAGTAATACCCCTGTTTTGCTTTTCATTTACATCTCCTCCTTTTTGCCGATGATCGCGAGGTAAATTTCTTCCAATGTCGGCTGCTTCTCGATGTACTCCACTTTCGCTGGCGGGAACATCTCCTTGAGTTCGGTAAGGGTACCGGTCGTGATGATTTTTCCGCCATGCAGGATGGCGATACGGTCCGCCAGTTGTTCGGCTTCCTCCAGGTACTGGGTCGTCAGCAAGATGGTCGTGCCGCCGCCGGCAAGCTCCTTGACGGTTTCCCAGACTTCAATCCGCGCTTCAGGGTCAAGACCTGTCGTCGGTTCGTCGAGAAAAATGACTGCTGGCGTCCCGATCAGGCTCATGGCGATGTCAAGCCGGCGCTTCATCCCGCCGGAATATTTGTCTGCCCGGCGGTTGGCCGCATCGGTCAGGCTGAATCTTGCAAGCAAATTGTCGGCGACTTGAGCGGGATTGGAAACTCCCCGCAACTTGGCGATCATCATCAGGTTTTCCCGCCCGGTGAGCATGCCGTCTAAAGCTGCGAACTGCCCTGTCAGGCTGATGCTCTGGCGAACATGATCCGGTTGACGCTGGACGTCAAAGCCGCAAATACCTACTTCGCCGCCATCGGCCTTCATCAGCGTCGAGAGGATGTTGACCGTCGTCGTCTTGCCCGCTCCATTTGAGCCCAGCAGTGCGAAAATTTCGCCACGCCGCACCTCAAAATCCACCCCCTTTAAGACTTCCTTGTCTTTAAAGGATTTTTTTAACCCTTTTACAGAAATCGCTGCATTGCTCATACTTTTTTCCTCCTATACTCTTCTACTTAGTCTGACTGATAATCTGTATAACTTATTACCAGGTTAAAAATATAACTGAATAGCGAAGGTGGCAATTCACATTTGTAACCAGCTATTCAGTCGGTATTATCTATTGAATTTATTTTTTCCCAATCGCTTCATGATACTCTGATTCAAATCTTCATGATACTTGGCGACATAGGTTTTAGCGTTTGCCACTAGTTCGTCGGCAAAGGACGCCACGTCGGCCCCAGTGATTTCCAGCACTTGTCTGCCTTCCGCCGCACCGGCTTCGAACAACTCGATTAATTCATACTGAATGTGTAGCATATCCATCCCGTTGCCCGCTGAGAAATTCCACATGTAGTTTTGAATTTTCTTAAATACAAACTGGTAGTCCTCTGGCAGGACTTCAACCCGTGCCATCATCATCTTGTATTCTTTTTTATCACCAATCATTTTTTTGAACATTTCCATCATGTTATTTTTCCTCCTTTTTTAATAAAGCTGAACAAGACACTCCAAAAATATCGTACGGAATATCTTATGAAGCTAGATTGACTTTAAGACGTTGATTTTTGATGATACAAAATCCCATTTTTTCCAAAACAATTCAAGTTCCTGGCGGCCAGCCTCATTAAGTGAGTAAAACTTGCGGGGTGGCCCCATATCTGACGGTTTCTTTTCTATGTTCACCAGTTTTTTCTTTTCTAATCGCACGAGGATGGTGTAGACCGTCCCTTCCACGACTTCAGTAAACCCAAGCTCGTTCAGGCGGCGGGTTATCTCATAGCCATAGGTTTCACGGCGGCTGATGATTTCCAGCACGCAGCCTTCCAGCGAACCCTTCAGCATTTCAGTTAAATTTTCCATGTTCAGAGCCTCCTCTACTTTGTCTGACTTATATTCAGCATAACTTAGTACTAAGGGAAATTTTTACTGAATAGCTTTTGGGAAATCATGCTATTCAGTATTGCTTATTACACGTACATTGTAACACTGAGTAGCGGAGGTGTCAACTATTTTTCTTAAAAATATTTTTGCAACCTCACTATTCAGTGGTGAAGATATCCAGTGTGACTTACTACAGGTATATCGTAACACGTAGTAGTCGGACTGTCAACTGGATTTTCTAAATATTTTTAAAACCAGCTATCTCTATTGGATACAGCCGATTTTCTTTATGGAGCTTTTACTTCCTCCTATGCTTCTTTCAAAATGATTACACCGCGGATCATTCCCATCCAACAGCTGTACATGTAGGTTCCCGGTTTCTCTGGTGTGAAAACGATGAGGTTTTCTCCTACTTCCAGTGACCAATTCCTTCCGAAGAAATGTTAAAGAGTATTCCCAAAATGAAAGAAGAACTTCGTAGACTAATGTTCTTAATAATCTCAGCAGAAAAGTAAACGTTTATTATGCGTTCCTGCAAGATGTGGGGACGTTTTTCTTTTTGGGTTCACGGGAGCTTTAGTAAAATAACTGAGGATTATTAATGTAACTCCTTCGCGTTCTTCACTTTTCCACTATCGGGTGCGATTATGAAATAACTCTTAGATTTAAACGACTTTATTGTTATATTTTTAAGTGCGGTGAAGTAATCTACATCAAAAATTAAATAACTTTATTGTCACTCTACAAATAAAAAACCTTGATTTTTTTACACTAAGCAGAAAATCAAGGTTTTTACTTCCAAAAATATCTTAGCCTATAAAATTCGTGTTTCTTTAATTTTTTTGTATATCGTAGATATGGAAATAAAAGTAAGCCTATGACCCATTTTTACACGTATCTCGGCTGAACCCCGATCACTTATACATCATATATTGACAAAACTCACGGATTAGGAAGTGATCGCCTTCGTCCGAATCAGAAGAGGAAATGAAAAAAGTCCTCCTTGTCAAGAAGGACAAAAAATGATAAAAGTTCTGGACACAGTGGAACCAGAACTTAATCCAGTTTCGTAAAGTGTTATAAACTCACCAAAGTGACATCAATATAAATAAACCAATAGCTCCGGCAAACAAATAGGAATATCCAAGTATAGAACCATTTCTATTTTTAATTTTCTTGAAAAGTAAAAAATAAAGCCCTAACCCAATAATAATTATTGTTAATACGAGACCCATAATATTAAATAGCATCATTTAAAACCATAGAACAGTGCTTTTGCCCATTCCCTAATTTTACTTTTTCCTTCTTTTGTCATCTTGTGGCCTCCTGGCTTCTTTCAAAATAGTATTCTTCAATATAGCCGATAATTCCTTCTTCAACTAACCTGCCCCGTTAGTCGAACAAGAACCTGGATGTTCACTCTGCAAATTATCGATTCGACCAACTGAACCTACTGTCAATGTAACAAAACTTAGGAGTTAATGAACACCCCATATTTACAGTGTTTTCTGAGGGTTAACTCTTTCATTAATGTTCAAAAACTCGTTCAACAATCTAAGTTCAGTAACCGATACGATACTAAATTTAGGTGCGCGACTGAATGTCTTAAAGACTTTATGTAAGTGTTTTTATTTGTCCTTTCATTTTCAACTTTATTTATTGACTACTTCCCAAACTGAAAAAACCAAAGGCGCGAAAACGCCAATGGTTTTAATCTACGCAAAAAAGGAAAGGAGTTTCTGCTCCTTTCCCATTTTAATAAACCTTTACTGTTCTTGTTGCACTAATTAAACCTTTTGCATCCTTTGCCGATACATATAAATAGGTTCCAGCTTTTTGCTTTGGTATGGTTACTTTAAAGTTCCCATAGATATTTGCTTTCGACGTATAAACTTTCGTACCGATTTTTACTGCGACAACTGCATACTTTTCAGTTTTTCCGGTAACGGAGGTTGAGTAATATCTTACAGGATTCACAACCGGTATATTCGGTGCGACTCGAGTAACCGTTAAGGATCGTGTATTACTAACCTTTCCAGCTGCGGTTGAAGTTACCTTGATTGAATTCCCGCTGTTTTGAATCGGGATGGCCACTTTGAAATTGCCAACACTATCTGCTTTAGCGCTGTAAGACTTTGTGCCAATCAGAACGGTTACAACAGCATACTTTTCGGTTATTCCGGTAACCGCGGCCAATTTATTGTTGACTACGTTAACAACCGGGACATTCGGAGCAACCCTAGTAACAAGCATTTTCTTCGATAAGCTGATGTTTCCTGCTGCATCCTTCGCCGTGATGCTCAATTCAACGCCGCTGTTTTGAGTAGGTATCTTGACCGTGAACTTTCCATAAGAGTCAGCAATGCTGCTATATGATGAAGTCCCAGCTTTCACGATAACCGTGGCTGCTTTTTCGCTTACCCCTGTTACTGTGGTCGATTTGTTTGTTACCGTATTAACCACCGGAATATTTGGAGCAATTCTTGTAACGGCCACCTTTTTGGACAGACTTTGGTTCTGTGCGAGATCGGTTGAAGTAACGAAAATCGCTGTTCCACTATTTTGAACAGGGATTATTATTTTAAAAATGCCATTTACATCAGCAGTGGTGCTGTAATTTTTACTACCTATAACAGAGTTAACGGTTGCTCCAGCTTCCGTTTTCCCCGTGATTTCGGCTGCTTTATTGGTAACCGGATTAACTGATGGTTCTGACGGTGGAGTTTTATCGATTACCGTTGTAGTAACGATTGGACTCACATTATTTTCAGCATCGCTTGCAATCACATTTAAGACTGTACCTGCTTTTTGCAGTGCGATCGGTATTGTAAAACTTCCATCCTCTTTCGCGTAGCCTTCAGCGACAAAGTCCTCACCCTTCGTAATGGTAATCTTTGCTCCGGCTTCCGTGTTGCCGATGACTTCCTTCGATGCATCTGATACATGATAAACATCCGAAAGCAGCAACCATGGCGCTGTAGCATCCTTCACTGTTAATTGAACTGATTCACTTCTATTGTTGACCAGGTCTTCAGCAAAAACTTCAATCACCGTTCCGGCTGCTTGTGGCTGAAAATTAATTGAAAACGTACCATCTACCGTATAGTAAGATCCAATGACCGTTTCTTTTGCGACAAGTTTAATAATCGACCCTTTATCCGTAACACCACTAATATTGGTCGTTTGGTCCGTTATTTCATTGGTTAAAAGCTGAGGTACTGATGGAGGCGTTCGATCCACCACTGTTACATACGTTGCCTCGCTAATATTGTCTGACGCATCTGTTGCAGTCACAGATACTTGTGTATTTGCCTTTAATTTTCCAATCGCAATCGAAAAATTACCATTTTCATCTGAAACATCCGTACCAATAGATACATCTGCGACCATTGCCTTAACGGTGGATAATGGCTCCGCTGTACCTGTAATTTCTACTGTGTTATCAGTCACTTCATTTACGACAGTGGCTTCTGGTGGTGTTTCATCTAAAACAGTCACTGTGAAGCTTGAGCTGGTTCTGTTGTAACTATCTCTTGCCTTAATCGTTAATTCTGTTCCTCCCCTTTGGAGTTCGATTGGAATTTGGAAGCTTCCATCTATAAGTGAATACCCCTCGCCGATCTTCACATCAGCATGGTAAATTTCTACAAGGCTGTCCGCATCGGTCATGCCGCTCACCGATTGATCACGATCACTAACATTTGCTACAAACGGTGCTTCCAAATTTCCTAAAGGGTAGCTGTTATCAAACGGTTTATAAGAAACCGTAATAATGTCTAACTTGTCACGATAGTTAATATTATCATTTACATCGGCAATCCCTTGATTAATCCGTTTATTATCTGTCACGCCCCAATAATTATTTTTTCCATCAAAAAGGATCCCTTTATATCCAGAGATGTCCACCTTCAGTCGAGGGTAACCGAAGAAATTGTTTTCGTTAATAAAAATGTTAGCATTTCCACCGTCAGGTTCTCTACTGGTCAGCTTTATATCTGGAGTACGATAGTCTAGTGGATTGATGAAAGTGTTATTTTGAATAATAATTTTCCCAGGTCCATTGTTAACATTTAGAGTTGCTTTTTGGCTAAAAAAGTTATGTTCAATGATTGAATCCAAAATCGATGACGAAAGGGAGATGGAACCATTTCGATACTGGTTATGACGAAGGGTAACATTATTCTTAATTGTGGTAATCAGAAAGCCGCCATTGTATTTTGATTGATGAAAATGATCCGCATATTCAATTTGAATCGTGCTGTTATTAAAAGCACTGCCCTGTACATAGACATCCTGTAATAGGATCCGCTCTTGTTCGGTGCCGACAGCGTGCAATTTGCCTTTAACCGATATCCATGACCCATTTTGCCCTATCAACTGCACCCCAGGCTCAATCGTCAGCGTGACTCCAGGATAGATATCTATAATACCTGTTTGATAATAAGGCGATCCCTCTTTCGTTAAGACTCGGTCTTCGTTGATTACACCGAAAATGGTGCTGCCTGTTGTCGTTTCAGCTTGATTTTTTGCTGGGAAAAACGAAAATAGTAAAAGAAAAGCTAGCAAAAGTTGAAGGTGTTTTTTCATTGGTTTTCTCCTTGATTTTTTTTATTTATTATCTTTATTTTCACTACTATCCTGCTATTTCACAAGATTATTTTCCTTTTTTTACCACAGAAAAATTATACAACATCATTTTAGTTCTTTGAGTAACAAAGTTTTATTTCACTTTGACATTAATAATATCAAAAAAGATCACTTAGTAAATAATTTGGTCCGACAAAAAACCCTTGCCACAAACCAACAAGGGATTAATTATTCACTATCTAAGATTAGCCTATTTTATTTAACTAATGTGTTCAGTTAGTAAAAGAAGAAAATAGATTTAGCTACAAGAGATCATCCGTTTCACATTTATGCTATGGCTGAACCAGGTTGTATAGCGCATACATCCTAGGTTGACATAACACCACGACTCGGAAGTTAGCCCCACCGAACCAACCCTTAAGGTTTCTCATTTCTTCCTCTTTTCACCGAACTATCCGGTATTCACGAAATATACATCGTTGAGTTGACGGGTTTTTGGCGGTTTCGCTTTTCCTTTCCTATGAATAAATATTCAATATATTTTTATGAGAATATTTCATATTATGACAAAAAAAGATAATTTTTGTAAATGTATTGTTTTCTAATTATTATATCATTATACTAAAATTACCATCAAAAATGGAGTTGATTGAGAAAAGGTAATTATTTTTACAAGGGAAAAAATTACAAAGATTTTCGGCATGCATATTATAACTGCTATTATGATGATGCCAATAGCTGTACAAGCTGCTACAAAAAGTTTTACATTCGATATGACACACCAATTATATATTGGAACATACACATCTACTAAAGGTAGTGTAACTGGTACTGTTAATATGACTAGTTGGGGTGGAGATAATTACTTCCCAATTCATGTTTATGAAAAACAAGCTGGTTCAGGTAGTTTGGATTACTAATCGTAAAAGTTTTAGAAGGGCTGGATTTATAATATGTTCAATGCTTTATATCCTAGTATAATTATTATTTCTTTCTTTCTTTTGTTCTTTGGTTATAGATTTATCAGGGGTTATATTTCTGTTCTTCATTTTCTATATTGGATAATTTTTTCTGTCTATACTGCTAGTCTAGTAGTGTATACATTGTTTCCATTCCCATACCAAAAAGAGTTAATTGAAATTATGATAGAGGATAATTTGGGGATGAAGAATAATTTCATTCCATTTAAAGCATTTGTAGATGCAATGAATTATGGTTCTCTTACAATTGCTATAAAACAAATTGGGGGTAATATTTTATTGTTCATGCCCCTAGGCTTTGCCCTACCAATTCTTTTTCCAGTAATAAAAAAGGGTAAAGTTATTGTAATTGGTTTCACAGTAAGTTTAATTATTGAATCAACACAAGCTATAGCTAGTCTTTTTCTTGGTTATAATTATAGAAGTTTCGATATTGATGATTTAATTATGAATACTTTAGGAACAGTAATTGGTTTGCTAATATTTAATCTACTTTCTAACTTTTTAAAACAATCAGGATTACTAATAAGTAGAGAAACTAAAATTTAAATTCACACTCAGAAGAACTTGTTCTTTTTAGGTACTCCTAAAAAAAATGGTAGTGCAGACCATAGCATTGGTTTGCACTACTATTTTTTATATAGAAAAGACGAAAAATAGGCCGATGTCTTTTTAGTGTTTCGAACCCATCTATAAAACCGACCTACTTCACTGTCCTTATTTGAATCGAAGCACCTCAGTCCAATGCAACGCATTATTTACGACTGGAAGTCGCCCAAAAACACCCGATTTTTTCAGGGTGTGTAGATGGGCACTCGTCAAAACTTCGATGAATCTATACTCAAAGAAAATAGAATCTTATACGAATAAAAAAAGAGCAGCAAAAGCTACTCCGTTTTCATCAACTCTTCAATTTCTTCAGGGGACTTACCAAGACTTTCGAGCAATGTACGCTTCCTCTCCTGATCTTCTTCAGTTTCTACTGTCGCCACTATCTCGTCTTTTGATTTCTTTCTTTCGTTAAACAAATGCACGAAAAAAGGAAACGCTATTTAGAGGGGGGTAAATACATCGTCACTTGGACATTTAGTGACACTTGCAGACCCAGAAAGCTACAATGTGAAATATAAACAATGGAATTGGAAAGACAACGGAACTTACAAGTCGTATCGGTTTTTTGATTCAATCATGTGGCACTCCATCGAAAATCCTTTTAGTGACTTTCACGAAATTTTGTTAAGCTGTTTCCATTCGAATTAAAAAACCTTATTTTCTTATGGTACGGTTCCCCGTGATGTATCTAAATGAGGTTTTTATAAATTTGATATCCTAATATCCCAAAATAGCAACATACTGATTTTGCAAAACAAACCTATTATCCAACCATGCTAAAGTATTCAAAACAAACCCTAAAGAATCAGCATTATATCTCCCAGCAATTTTCTGATAGGCCAATAGCTCATACCGTTTATTTAAATCAAAATCTACAGGATATAAACCACTAAGAGGATTTACAAATCCAGTAATAGGACTCTTCAGTTTGCCATTTTCATCATATATTTCATTTAAATACTCGATGTCTTTTGTTGAGATGTCTATAATGTACTTTTTATTATTTATCATGCTAACAACTTCCACTTTGTAATAATCTTGATAAGTAACCTCATATTGGTACTGCTCATTATATACATTAAAATCAAATAATAATTGTGCTGTATTATCCACAAAGGAATAAATATAATGGTACATAATTCCACCACTACCACCTGTAGCAATACTTATGAAAATATCATCTACTCCATTCCCAGTAAAATCCCCCAAGAATACAGTAGGATTGTAGCCTGCATTTTCACGAAGTGGGACACTTGTTAACTCGCCAGATCTTCCATCTTGAACGAGCAGGGTGATATTTTGAATAAATGGACTAGCTGGAGTCATTATACCGGTTAAATAGACATTATCAGGTACTCTATCCCCAGTTACATCTCCACGTGCAAACGAAACTACATTCGGAGGATTTATATTCGTCCTAGCGTAATAATTATACATAACATGCTCCTTTACATAATACCTATAATCATCATTTTCCTACGTTCTAAAAGAATTCCAGCTACTGTTTGTTACTATTTATTAAGTAATATCTATTCGTTAGAAACATAAAATTTGTAAGGCTAACAGAAATTTCTTTCAAGACATTGCATAACTCCTCAGCTCCAGTTTCTAAAGAATTCAATTTCGTTAATTATTCACCAAAATGGAGGGAATTAAATGAAAAAATTCAGTTCTATTTATGGTACGGTTACCATGATTCAAGAGTATTCAGTAGGTTCAGATGAGGAATTAAATGGGTGTTTTAAATTAATGTCCTTATTAAGAGGAGATGGTTCGATAGTAAATTTCGTTATTAGTCCAACAACCTATTTTCTTGGCCATGTGATGGTTTCAATCGGAGACCGTGTAACTGGTTTTTATGATGTCAATGTACCTGTTATTCTTATTTACCCACCACAATATCAAGCTCTCATTATCGAAAAGGATAATGCCTATCAAAATGTAAAGGTAGACTATTTTGACAGTCAACTGGTGAGTAGCGATGGTCACTTGCAATTAAATATTTCCAATTATACCCCGATATTATTACCGAACGATCAAACCTTCACCTTAAATCCTGCAAACCGAAATTTACTTGTTGTATATGGTCCTACCACAATGAGCATACCAGCCCAAACCACTCCCTATAAAATTATTGTTATGTGTTGAAAAAAAAGTTAGGCACCATAAATGTATGATACGGTTCCATAACTCATTGATGATGGGACAATTTCGACGTTGACACTCAGCATCATACTAGAGGGCTCTTTTTCTTTCAAGATGGCACAAATCCTTCTAACAGGAATGCTGCCCCGTTAGTTGAACAAGATATATTCAGATTTTTTTATAAACAGATTCTCGATAACCCATGAATCCTTGTTTTTTGTAAAAGTTTTTTGCTC
>NZ_QBUC01000005.1 GCF_003058165.1 Paenisporosarcina sp. OV554
TGTATTAGGCACGCCGCCAGCGTTCGTCCTGAGCCAGGATCAAACTCTCCATAATGGTGAGTCGATTAGCTCGACTTTGTTGCTGGCGTCAAAAAATTGACGTTTATAATGAACGGTTAAGTTCAAGTTTGTTTTCGATACCGACAGGTGTCGGCGGAAGAAAACGTTTTAGCTTCCAACACCGAAGTGTGTTCCGCTTTATTAGTTGACGTTTTGCTGTTCAGTTTTCAAGGTTCATTAGGTAAATAATATGGAGCGGGTGAAGAGAATCGAACTCTCATCATCAGCTTGGAAGGCTGAGGTTTTACCACTAAACTACACCCGCGTTATTAATATATGGAATTAAGGTATTTTGGCGCGCCCGGCAGGAGTCGAACCCACAACCTTCTGATCCGTAGTCAGACGCTCTATCCAATTGAGCTACGGGCGCTAGATGCTTGGTGCTTGGTGCTTGGTGCGGCCGAGAAGAGTCGAACTTCCACGGGATTTCTCCCACTAGGCCCTCAACCTAGCGCGTCTGCCATTCCGCCACGACCGCTTGATGTTTTAACGACATTTATTAGTATAACACGTTAAATCAAGAAGTCAAGCATTAAAATGATGAGCCATGTAGGATTCGAACCTACGACCCTCTGATTAAAAGTCAGATGCTCTACCAACTGAGCTAATGGCTCGCAAACTTAAGAAAAAATGGCTGGGGAACCTGGATTCGAACCAGGGCGTGACGGAATCAAAATCCGTTGCCTTACCGCTTGGCTATACCCCAATAAAAAATGGCGGTCCCGACGGGAATCGAACCCGCGATCTCCTGCGTGACAGGCAGGCATGTTAACCGCTACACCACGGAACCGTTTGGTTGCGGGGGCAGGATTTGAACCTGCGACCTTTGGGTTATGAGCCCAACGAGCTACCGTGCTGCTCCACCCCGCGATAATATTATATTATAAACACTATGCTTCTACGCATATGTTATTGTGGACATCTGCATCGGCTTCGCCTGCTTCGATGTTAATCGCCATCTTTGTTTGGCGATTTGCTCCACCCTCGCGACTTCTTTATAGGAAGTAATACTTCACTGTCGCGATTTTGTTATTGTAAGTATAACATAGTTTTTAAAAAGTTGGTGACCCCTACGGGATTCGAACCCGTGTTACCGCCGTGAAAGGGCGGTGTCTTAACCGCTTGACCAAGGGGCCATGGCTCCGAAGGTAGGACTCGAACCTACGACCAATCGATTAACAGTCGATTGCTCTACCACTGAGCTACTTCGGAATAGCGTTATGTAACTATTCGACTTTTCCTATTATAGTGAGATAGTTATTCCTCGTCAACCACTTTTGACCAATTTTTTAAAAGAAATATTATTGAACTTTTTCCAACTGTCCTGAACACTTGCCACAACGGTATTTGAGAGTATTTAAACGAATTTTCCGTCTATATAGAAGACCACATGAAACACAACCATAGATATGTTGACTAACCTTGTTTCTTCTTTTGGCAGACCCTAAGTATGCACAAAATCTTGGAGATTTAGTCATCTTTAATAAATCTTTAAAATCTTTATCACGATGTTTGTACCCTTTTCCTTCTATATGTAAATGATAATGGCACAATTCGTGTCGAATTATACCTTCGAGTTCTTCAGTTCCATAAGTTTCTAAAGATTTGGGGTTGATTTGAATGTGATGTGTTTGGAGCATGTATCGACCTCCTGTTGTTTTGAGACGACTGTTGAAATATGCTTCATGCATAAAAGGCTTATTAAAGATGGTGTCTGAGATTCTCTTTACGAGATGTTGAAGTTCTTCGTTTGTCATACTATCCACCCTTTAATAGTTTAAAACCCGCCTATCAATTTTTAATAGGCAGGTTTTATATTAATTTTGTTTTGCTGGCGCCAGCATCGTTAATGCAATTCGCCCTTTAGTCTTTTCAACTTGTTCAACCCAAACTGTTACGATGTCTCCTAATGCAACGACATCCAATGGGTGTTTAACGAATCCTTTTTTAAGTTTAGAAATGTGTACGAGACCATCTTGTTTGACGCCTATGTCTACAAATGCACCAAAATCGACGACGTTACGAACTGTTCCTTGTAGCTCCATGCCACTTGCTAAGTCCTCCAGTTGAAGAACATCTGTCTTAAGCAATGGTTGTGGGAACTGATCGCGCGGATCGCGAGTTGGTTTTTTCAAAGTATCTACAATGTCTTTTAAAGTGATTTCCCCAACGTTTAATCGTTCGTTTAACTCTTTCAAATTCAACTCATTTAAAGCGAGTTCTGCTTCTTTCGTTCCGATTTGCGCTTTTGTTAAGCCAGCAGTTTTCAATACTTCTTCTGCACTTTGATAACTTTCTGGGTGAATACCAGTAGCATCAAAAGGATTTTTCGCTTCCGGAATTCGTAAAAACCCGATAGCTTGCTCATACGTCTTGGCGCCTAATCTTGGAATTTTCTTTAGTTGAGCACGTGAAGTGAATTTGCCGTTTTCATCTCTCATAATAATAACATTCTCAGCAACTGTCTTTGATAAGCCGGAAACATATTGCAGCAAGGATGCCGATGCTGTGTTGATGTTTACGCCTACTTGGTTAACAGCTGTTTCTACAATAAATGTTAAAGAATCATTAAGTTTCTTTTGAGAAACGTCGTGTTGATATTGACCGACTCCTACAGCTTTTGGTTCTATTTTTACTAACTCCGAAAGTGGATCTTGAAGTCTTCGAGCAATTGAAACTGCACTGCGTTGCTCAACTTGAAGATGTGGGAATTCCGCTCGGGCCGTATCCGAAGCTGAATACACGCTCGCTCCCGCTTCATTTACAATAACGTAAGCAATTTCACGATCTGCTTCTTTCAGGCATTCCGCAATAAATTGTTCTGATTCACGAGATGCCGTCCCATTCCCAATTGCAATAATTGAAATAGGGTATCGCTTTAATACGTCTAAAATCGTTTTCTTCGACCCTTGAACGTCAGCTTTAGGCGGATGCGGATAGATAACTGATACTTCTTGGAGCTTTCCAGTATCGTCTACAACTGCTAATTTACAACCTGTTCGATATGCCGGATCAAGACCTAATACGACTTTTCCTTTTAAAGGTTGTTGTAGTAATAGGTTACGCAAATTTTCAGAGAAAATATGAATGGCTTGTGTTTCGCCTTTCTCTGTAAGTTCTGTACGAATTTCACGCTCAACAGAAGGGGCAATTAGTCGCTTATACGAGTCTTCGATTGCTTCTGTTACTTGTGAAATGCTTGGTGACGAACTGTGTGTCGGAATCCACTCATCACGCATAATACTTACAATCCGTTCAATCGGCGCGTGTAAACTAACTTTCAAAATATCCTCTTTTTCTCCACGATTTAGCGCAAGAACCCGGTGAGGTACAATTTTCTTAACTGGTTCCGTATAGTCATAATACATTTCAAATACACTTTTCTCGTCATTACTTTGTTTTTTTACAGTTGATAGAATTGAGCCTTCAGCTCTTGTTAAGTTTCTAATCTTTTCACGAATCTTTGCATCATCTGCAAATTGTTCTGCCAAAATATCGCGAGCACCTTGCAACGCTTCTTCTATAGTAGAAACTACATTTTCTTCATTAATAAAATCTTGAGCTAATTCATCGAGTTGTTTATCCGAAAAACTAACTAATAAGGTTGCTAGAGGCTCTAGTCCTTTTTCTTTTGCTATTGTTGCTTTTGTTCTGCGTTTTAACTTGTATGGTCTATATAGATCTTCAAGACGTTGAAGAACAGTGGCTGCTTGAATGGCAGTGGATAATTCTTCAGTCAGCTTTCCTTGCTCATCAACTAAACGGAGAACTTCTTCTTTGCGCTGTTCAATCTGCTGTATGTAGCGATAACGATCTTCCACTGCTTTTATTTGCACTTCATCTAATGAGCCAGTTGCTTCTTTACGATAGCGCGCAATGAAAGGGACTGTATTTCCTTCTTCAAGTAAATCTATAACTTGTTGTGCTTGCGCGGGTCGCACATTTGTTTCTTTTGCAATTCTTTGCATCAATTGTTTTGTATCCATTCGACTCATCCTTTCTATACACATTTCTATTTTATCATTAGAAAATCACAACTTGCACACACAACGGTGAAACTTGCCACCATTTCTGATGCAATCTTCAGACATTCTTTCTAAAAAACACAAAAAACCTACTCCTTTTTATTGGAGCAGGCTTCCTGCGATAAATGTAGCATCATCACCATGTTCAATGGTATGAATCAATGTTTGATGTAAATCGTATGCTCCTGAGCAATTTTGCATCGTTTGTTTCGGGTTTCCTAGCACGACACCGTCAGAGTGGAATAAAAATAAATCACCTGGTTTATAACCATAAGTCTGTGTCTTTATCTTTTGAGGTCTTCCTGATAAATAACCCATAACTGGTAGTGGATAAATCATTTTTTCGTCATCTGTACGCGTCATATAAAATTTAATATTTCCTACGCAACTATATTGGATTGTTTTGGCATTAAAATCCACTTTAACTATCGCCACTGCAGCACCACGTTTTTGAAACATTAGTTCATTACATCTCAATAGCAATTCATCAATTGTTTCATGGTGGTACTTAGCTAAAATCATGGGCATGATTTCAGATGACTGTCTTGCGATTGGGCCATTACCTAGACCGTCAGCAATTGCACACAAAAAGTAATCCCCATTCATATACGTAAAGTACGTATCTCCTGATTCATTATTTCCTTCTTTGGCCTCTTGATAGACGAATACTTCTAAAAAAGGGTGTCGAATAGAATCCATTAGGATATTCCACCAGCCGCTTGTATGGCATCTTGAAGCTTTTTAATAGCTTTACGTTGTAGACGAGAAACATGCATTTGAGAAATCTCAAGTTTATCGCCTGCTTCTTTTTGGCTTAATTGATCAATGTATGTAAATTGAATGACTTGTTTCTCACGTTCAGATAGAACACTTAGTGCATTTGCTACTAACATTCGTTGATCAGTTTTCTCGAAACCATCGTCTTGTTGACCAATAACGTCAAATAACGTGATACTACTGCCGTCAGAATCTGATTCAAGGGAATGGTCCATTGATAAAGCTTGGTAGCTTCGTCCCATTTCCATTGCTTCTAAAACATCGTCTTCTTGGACTTCCAAGTATTCAGCAATTTCAATAACTTTAGGAGAACGTTGAAGTTCTGTTGTTAAAGTCTCGACAGCTGATTTAATACGTGGTCCTAATTCTTTAATACGACGAGGGACATGTACAGCCCATGTTTTATCACGCAAAAATCGTTTGATTTCGCCAATAATCGTCGGAACAGCGAAGGCTTCAAACGTCCTGCCAAATTCGGGATCGTAGCGACGTATTGCACCAAGTAGACCTAACATACCAACTTGAACGATGTCTTCGTGATACGATTTCCCGTTTGAGTATTTACGTGATATTGATTCAACTAAACGTTGATAATTAAGCACTAAATTAGTTTGTGCCTCTTCATCTTCAGTTTCTTGATATACTTTGATCCATTCTAAAATCTGTTCTTTGGTTTGATGATTAGGAGGAGATAGTTTCGACATTCTCTTCCACCTGCTCTTCTCCGACATATTTTGTCATAAATACCGTTACACCTTCTTGGTGGTGGACTTTCACCTCATCCATTAATGTCTCGATTAAGTATAGTCCGAGTCCACCTTCGCGTAAAAACTGTACTTCTTGGTTTTCATTGTAAGGGCCTACTTTAGCTTTCGTTTCTTCAAAGTTAAAACTCTTTCCATGGTCAGCTACCATGATTTCAATTTTGTCTGGGTAAAGTGCACAACCAATTACTACTTCGCCTTCGTCGACTTCAGAGTATGCGTGTTGCACTGCATTTGTAATCGCTTCTGAAGAAGCAATTTTTAAGTCTTCTATATCATCATAAGTAAATCCGATTCGACTTGCTAAACCCGAAATAGTCAAGCGAGCAACGCCTACATATTGAGGTTTTGCCGGAACTCGAATTTCTACGTAATCAAATGGTCTCATGATTAGTTTCCACCTTTATCATCTGTCTCAATGTCCATGATTTCTCCAAGGCCTGTAATATCAAATAATCGTTTTAGGCGAGGAGATAATCCTGTAAGTTTAACATGACCGTTATTTGCATTAATGTTTTTGAAAAAAGCAACGATAACTCCAAGGCCAGTACTATCCATATATGATACATCCGACATATCTAATTCAGCTTGAAGGCCTTCTTTCCCCTGCACTGTCGCCAATTTTTCGCGTAAAACAGGTGCAGTAAAAGCATCAATTTCTCCACTAATAAAACCTTTTACCATATTTTCTTGTTCCTTAAATACAACTTGTACATTCATCTATAAACACCCCGTCATCTACTGTATCTTCTTCATACTCTGTGATTACCACAATTTCATCAATTTAAAACCTTTTAACTAGTTTTTTTAAAAATCACTAGTGTAAAGTCATCACGAAGCTCAAAATTTTGCATCTTCTCTAATTCTTTAAATACTGAATCCACAATCGTTTGGGCATTTTCATGACGTAACGAATGAATTAGTGAAGCAATAAATTCTTGTTCTATGAAGCCTTCATCGGTTCTACATTCGGTTACTCCATCTGTCATCATTACGACAAAGTCACCAATCTCCATTTTCACTTCATGTTGTTTATAAATAACGTTCGGAACAACACCTAACAATAATCCTTTTGCATGCAACTCAGAGAATTCGTCTTTTTTTGCATTAAAAAAAAGAGCAGGTTCATGACCTGCTGATGCATATGTAAAGATAGATTTTTCAACATTATAGCGTCCATAAAACATGGATATGAACATATCGTCGTCGACACTTTTTTCGACAATGCGATTGATGATATCTAATACTTTTTCCGGATCTGAAGTAGCATCTTGCAGACTATCCATCCCGTATTTAATCATGGACATGCAAAGTGCAGCTGGAATTCCTTTTCCGATAACATCCGCAACTGCAACCCCCGCATTAACAAGATTATCACTGAGGAAGTAAATATAATCGCCATTCATTTTCCTTGCAGGTACAGAAACTAATCCAATTTCAAGACCACTCAATTCAGGGACAGTTGTTTTCAATAAAGTACGTTGAACATTTGCCGCTAAATCCATTTCAACCTTCATTTCTTCTTGTTGTTGAATCAGACTTTGATGTTCTGCATGAGCAAGTCCATATCGAATCATCATTTCAATTAACAAATCAAATGAATGCCATACATTCATTGGCAACTCAGGAAACATTTCTTCCAAGGCTGCCTTATGTATGCTAATTACATCTTCTGGGGCTATGTTTTTTTGTATCAATTGACGACTAAAGTTCTGCCCTGCATATAAGTTTTGCTCCGTTTGTCGCATTACATATTGTCTGAGTATTTCTTTATATTGCCGTCCAATTTCTTGAGGCATTTAATCTGACCTCCTATCGAATCCACTTAGTTGCTTTAATAACAGTTCCTTCGCCTAAAACTGTATCAATTTTAAAATCATCCATTAAACGTTTTACCCCAGGCATACCAGCACCTAAACCACCAGAAGTTGAGAATCCATCCTCCATTACTTTTCTAACATCGGGTATTCCTGGTCCTTCATCTGATGCGATAATAATAATGCCATATGATCCGCCTTCTGATATACGTTCAATTTCGATTTTACCTTTTCCTGCATATAGGTAAATATTACGAGCAAGTTCACTAATTGCTGTTGTAATACGTGCTTGGTCAACCGTGCCAAAGCCAACTTCTTTTGCTTCATTACGACCAAGTTGCCTTGCCGCAACAATGTCCCACTCAGTTAAAATTTCTACAGAAGAGCGATAACCCATAATTATGCCTCCAATTCTCGTTGGAGTTTTTCAAGACCATTTTCTAAGTCTAAAGCTGTCATAACGTCTTCTAAACGAATACCTAATTCAATTAGTGTAATAGCTACTGCAGGTTGAATTCCCGTAATAACTACTTTTGCACCCATTAAACCCGACATACTTATTACGTCACCGAGAACTTTAGCAATAAATGAGTCAATAAAATCGATTGGCGTTAAATCAATTACAACACCACGTGCACTAGTTTCATGCATTTTAGTGAGTAAATCTTCTTGGAATTGAAGAGCAGTTTGATCATCTAGCTCCCATTGAATAGAAACAATAAGGCAATCTTTTAATTTCAAAATCGGAATACGTAAGTTCAATCTACTTCCACCTCCACGATTTTGCGGTTTGTCCAAGCTAAAGCTTGTTCAACTCCACGTTGTAATGTACTTGTTGTTGTGAAATCTTTTAAGTTAATACCTAAAGTAACAATTGTTTGTGCAATTTCCGGACGAATTCCGACAAGCATACACTTCGCTCCAACTAATCGAACTGCATCTGCTGCTTGGATGATGTGATGTGCAACCATAGTGTCAACAACCGGTACACCTGTAATATCTAATAGGACCACTTCGGCTCTGTGTTTTACTACACCGTCCAATAGGTTTTCCATAATTAATTTTGCACGTTCAGTGTCAATTGTTCCAACAAGTGGCATAACCGAAATTTTATCAAAAACAGGAATTAACGATGCTGATAGTTCTTGTAGTGCAATTTTTTGCAATTGTACTGTTCGTTCCCATGTTTTTGCGTACGTTTCAAGAATCCCATCGCGCATTGGTGTAGTCCAATTAGTGAAGACCATGACATATTCTTTCATATTTGCATCTGTAATTGTTTCGTTTTTTTCTAACATTTCATAAACAATGTGAGCGAAGTGATTGATCGCTTTCATAACAAAACTAATTGACCAGCCAAAACGAACCACTTTATTAGTAAATTCTATTAAGCGATTTTCATAATTATTTTCACCTTCAAATAAATTAGAAATCATCAATTCCGCAAATTCACGACTTGTTTTATCAATGACCTCTTGAGACATCACTTGAAAAAATCGTTCCTCAGAATCTTCTTTCATCATTTCTTGCCATTTATTTAGTATTTCTTCGAGATTATCTTGAATGAATGTAGCCATATACTTATTCATATTCGATGGTGAGGCCTCCTAAACTAATTATATTTTATCTATCATTGTATCTGAAATCTCCCAACTACACACGTATTTTAATTCCTAACAAAAAACCACCGTACGGAAAATCCCGCACGGTGGTTTTTATTATGTATGACTAAAATTTCACAAGGCCAAGACTTATTTCAAGCGCCTCATCTACTTCTTCCATCAGAACATCATCTAGCTGAGTTATTTTATCTGTCAGCCGCGATTTATCAATCGTACGCAATTGTTCAAGCAAAATAACGGAATCCCGTTCAAATCCATACTTTTTAGCATCGATTTCTACATGCGTTGGTAATTTTGCTTTTTGAATTTGCGCAGTGATAGCCGCAATGATGACTGTTGGGCTGAAACGATTTCCGATATCGTTTTGAATCACCAGAACGGGTCTAGTACCACCTTGTTCAGACCCGACTACTGGCGATAAGTCAGCAAAAAAAACGTCACCACGTTTTACGTTCAAGATTTCATCCTCCGCTTACGAGACGCTCCACAGTATGCTCCGCTTCATATTCTAAATGTAAACACTCGCTTGCAATGGACAAGTTAATATGCGACATTTCTACGTAGCCTTTAATCATCGCTTCTCGTATAAGATTTGGTTGAACCTGTTTAATAAGTTTTTTTGTCGAAAAATAAACAAACTCTTCTGGTCCAGCAAGTTGTTGCACTTTCTGTCTATCAAGATCGCTCACAAATTGTCTTGGAAGTTTCACAATAACTTCCTTTGATTCTCTCTTTTCATTCACAGTCAACACCTCCGACAAACCCGTCCCTCTTTTCAATACATTTCTATCTTACCATTCTATACATACAATGAGAAGACAAAGAAGGAAAATATCTGACAATATTTTTAGAATAGTCGGTATTTGTCGAATACTATGATGTGTATATCCTTGGTACTCGATTAGTTAGTACACAAGGAATTTCGTAGGAAATTGTTTGTATTTTTTGCGCCCATTCTTCAATGGTAATTTGTTCAGATCCTTGTCTTCCAATTAACACGACAGGCTCGCCAATAGGAACCTGTCCATTTAAACGAACCATACATTGATCCATACAGATTCGACCAATGATTGGCATCCTCTTGCCTTGAATTAATACTGCTTGACCACTCAGTTTCCGTAGCATTCCATCTGCATAACCTATTGGTAGAGTAGCAATCCACTCGTCGTTTTCTGCCGTGTAGGTAGCTCCGTAACTAATCGTTGTGCCTGCTGTTACTTTTTTCACGAAGACAACTTCTGTGTGCAAAGTCATGGCTTGGCCAAGTGGAAATGGCAGTTCGTTACTAACATGGGCAGATGGTGATAATCCATACATTGAAATTCCGAAGCGCACTGCATCAAATAAAGAATCTTTTTGCATAAGTGCAGCTGCACTATTTGCAGTATGAATGCACCTCGGTCTTTCTGGAAAGTGTTTTAAAAAAGTTTTAAACTTAGTCAATTGGCTTGTGAATTGTTCAGTATTCTCTTCATCCGCAGTTGCAAAGTGCGTGAAAACACCATCTATCAGTACATCAGATCGCTGATGAATGGTTTGAATAAGACATCTTAATTCTGATTCCGTTGTAACGCCTAACCTTCCCATGCCGGTATCGATTTTAATATGAACATTCAGCTTTTTGGGTAAGGTCGGAATGTGAAGAAACCAATCTTGTTGAAACACAGTAACTGTAATATCATGTTCACTTGCTAAGACAGCAAAAGTAGGAGGAGATGCACCCAACACAAGAATGGGCGATTCGATGCCAAGTACTCGCAATCGAATCGCTTCATCTGGCGTGGCAACGGCAAGCATACTTGCTCCAACTTGTAATGCAGCTTTCGACACTTCAAAATCACCATGTCCGTATCCATTTGCTTTCACTACAGCAATTACTTGAATGGATTCATTCATATGTTTCTTCAAATTAAGTATGTTCATTTTTATCTCATTCAAATCAATTTTTGCAAAGGTTGGTCGATAAAAATTAGTAGGCTGCATCTTCATTCCTC
The DNA here is from genome assembly GCF_003058165.1 of Paenisporosarcina sp. OV554. Classification (GTDB taxonomy): domain Bacteria; phylum Bacillota; class Bacilli; order Bacillales_A; family Planococcaceae; genus Paenisporosarcina. Next base: position 11,060 of record NZ_QBUC01000005.1, read on the forward strand.
ATTTAGGGTTCGATAGTTAGTGTGGTAGGTTTATTTTAAATCTGACGCTGTCATTGAAGAAGCAACAGTCATCATTTCTTCACGTGACATTGTATCTGAGGCTAAGAAGAATTGAATGCCCTCTTGTTCCCAAGAGATAGATTGATCTGTGATTGCACCAATTGCAAAACCTAAATCGGCTGGGTCACCAGGTGCAAAGACAGGAACTAAATCCACGGATTTCTTCGTGATTGGTGATTGGATAATCGTGAACTCTTTCTCTCCACCATAAGTTAATATGACACGTTCTTGCTTATCATCTTTTATTACTTTTTCTTCAAGCATATCTACGCCTTCCCACTGTAGAGCAGGATAGTGTGTTTGAAATACTGGTAACTCAACATCAGTACTAGCTGTTTCGTTTTCAGTCGTTTCTTCCGATGGCATATCCGCTTTGTAATCAGCAGCACTTCTAGAAGTGCCTAAGGTAATCTTATCAAATGTGATAAGAATTTGTTGTTCTTTTTGATCATTTAGGATTGAAACTTTTGTTGGGAGTAACGTTTTCTTACTGATATAAATTTGTTGAGTTGGTAACATTTTTTGATGACTGTTTCTTGTTTTCGTTTCAAATATATACGAATTCTTGTTTTCAGTCATAACGGATTCTTTATCAGCTTTAATATCTTTTGCAAGAGAACCAATTAAGTAGGCTTGGCTATTTTTTTCCGGCCAATCACTCTGGAATTTATACGTTTTCCCTAGTGTTGGGGTGATAACAAATACACCTTCTTTATTTCTCACAATAGTTTGTGATACATCTTCACCAGTTTGACTAACTTTCACACGATAAAACTCAGGTTTAGTATGCCACACATTCACTTCATAAAGACGTGGTTCTGACCCAGTACTGATCTCCATCTTCGCGTCTAACTCATAACCTTTTGTTTCAACCCACTTACTACTCAACTTCTTTAATACATCTTCTTTTGACTCAGCACCACAAGCCGACAAGAAAACCACTAACAGTATTACTAATCCTGCAAATAAACGGTTACGCAATAAATTCACCCTTTCTCATATCGATCCGTTAAAACATCTTATGAAAGAGGGACAGGGATTATTCAACCAATATTACTTGTGCTGCGGCGAATTGTTTTGTATGCGTGATACTTATATGACCTTTCACTTCTATTCCTTTAAAAAACAACATAGGTTTTCCAACTTCATTTGGCAACACTTCTATATCGTGAAAGCTACAACTCTTGCCAATCCCTGTCCCAAGCGCTTTTGCAAATGCTTCTTTCGCAGCAAAACGGCCAGCCAAGAATTCTAGTTGTCTCATCTCAGATAATTTTTCAAACCGCTTTATTTCCTGAATAGTTAAAATGCGTTCTTTAAATTTAGAAGAGCGATCGTGTGCTACGGTAATTCGTTCAATCTCTGTCACATCTAAACCAATTCCTTTAATCATGAAACCCTTCCCCTTTCAACTCATTGCTATTTAGCGGTATAATATACTCATACAAATTCGAGGTGAATACATGTTTAGTCGTACAGAAAATTTTCAACAATACATTAAGTTCTACCCAGTTGTTTCTACCATTATTGCACTCAATGTCATAATCCATGTATTATCTATGGTTCCAGTTCTGGGTGATTTAATATTTAACTATGGTGCGGGGGCTAATTTCTTAATCTCCGATGGACAATGGTGGCGCTTTATTACTCCCATGTTTTTACATTCTGGTTTTTTACATTTGCTTTTTAATATGTTTTCATTGTATTTGTTTGGACCTGAACTTGAAAAACTTGCGGGCAAATTGCGGTTCTTGAACATTTATTTTATGGCTGGATTATTTGGCACCGTCGCCACTTTTCTTTTACAGGATGCTTCGTATGTACATGTTGGCGCTAGTGGTGCTATCTATGGAATACTTGGAGCATTTGGTGCACTTGTTTATTATGCAAGAAATACTTTACCCCAACTTAGACAAATCATTTTACCGATTATCGTTATCAGTATCATAATGACGTTCTTAACACCAAACATCAATGCAACTGCTCATTTAACTGGTTTGGCTGTTGGTTTCTTAATCGGCTTAAGTTACTTTCACCCTAAACGCATAATCGGTTGGAAAAAAAGAAAAAGATAGGACAGCCTTTATTGCGGCTGTCCTTTTTCTATGACTGCATGACCAGATGGTTCGTACCAAGTCAAGACTTCATCAATATCTTCTATTTGTAAGTGTTCTACTCGTGCTGTAGCTCCTTGCATCCCCGATTTAATCGTGGTTTCAATAGAGGCAAGAGCTTTTCTTTTTTGAAAAGGACTTTGTCTCATTTCAAGAGATTGCATCCGCTTTTTTTCGATAAAGAATGTGTATTTACTTATACTTCTGTACCTTAATGACAATTGATTTCGAGTGAGTGAAAGTCCTGCTGATCGGTGTTGCCATAGACCAAGTAACAAAAATATCGGTAGCAGAAGCAGCGACAATAAGCCATATGGATAGTAAAAATAACTAATTCCGACTATAACGGGTATTGTCCAAATAAAGTCGAGTCGATAATAAAATGGTTTAGCCCGTTTTGGAGACGTCGTCCATTCAGGTTCAAAGTCGAAATCACTAAACAACTGATTTAGTGGTTGCTTGATTTTGCTCTTCTTTACAAGAGGAAACAAGCGAATTTTTTTATCTTGCGCATCTATAGACCCTCCAGCACTTTCGACGATTACAGTACAATATCCAAATAGTTGACGTAAAGGATTCTCAATAATACGAACACCTTGAACACGACCAATCGGTATAGTGACTTTTTTCTTCTCCAATAACCCGCGAGTCAGTACAATCTGGTCATCTTCTTGAGTAATTGTAAACTGATAATAATTAAGTGTAGTAAGAATCACAGAAATAATCCAAGAGAATACTAGGAATGCAAAAATACTAATAGCAATAATAAAGAATCCAAACTTTAGAAAGACAATTACTTCATCATAAATTAAGCCATACGGAATAATATCGGAGAATTGCGTCATAAATACAGCAAGACCTGAAAACACAACTCCAATCCCTCCAGAAGTAGCTGCGAGGATAAGGATATCCTTCATATTCATTTTAAATATGGTGACACTATTACTTATTGGCTCTTCATCCAATTGGCTACTGTCTGTTGTTTCTTCCACTCCAACTGGCGTTTTGCTCAATTTACGTTTTTTTGCAAATGCTAGCTCCGTTTCAATTTGTTTCGCAGCTTCTTTTGTTATGGCTGTCAGTTCTGCCTCGGCTTCTGTGGTAGAACCTGAACCTGCTGTCTCAATCGTAACTTTCACAAGTTTAAATGGACGATGGAGTATGCTTTCTGTGTAATTTAAACTTTGGATACGTTCAAAAGGAATGTATCTCTTCCTCTTTACAAATAGTCCATACTCAATCCGCAATTCATCGTCTTCAAACCAATAAACAAACCGTTTCCATTTGATGATACCGCTTAATAATATGAATACTAATACCAATACCCCTATGATATAAGGAATATAACTAGTCCAATGCCCATCAGAAGGCGAACTTTCTTGAAATCCATTTACTACAAAAATAACAACAAAAGGAAAGATAAGATCTTTTAATCCTTTCATGAAATTAACAACCGCAGAAATCGGATGAAGTTTATAACGATTTTTAGACATCATCTTCCGCCACCCTTGCAAGTGTCGATATACGCCTTCTTAGCTCATCGGCTTCATTCGTGATAAGAGCAGGTATCGTGTGGTTTGTTGCAGCAGTTGAAATTGTAATGGAAGCTAAATCGTATTTCCGTAAAATTGGACCTTGTTGTGTGTCAACATGCTGGACACGAACCATCGGCACGAGGACTCTTCTGACGATAAACAACCCATGTTGAAGTTCGATTTCCTGTTCCCGAACTTCATATCGCCACCTTAACCATCTTAATTTTGGAAATAGATAAACAAATATATATGTATATAGTAGTGGGACCAAAATACAAATAAATAGTACCCAAAGCGGACCTTCTAGCCACCAATTTAATACTCCAGCACCTATCGAAATTAATAATATAACGGTTGAATGAATTACTCCATATAACCGCCAAACTTTCAATCCTTTAGGTGATATTTGATTCATTGGCTCATTCCTCATCTGAACACCTACCTTCTCTTTATACATACGATTTTACAGTAAAGATGTTTCATTTTATATGGATATTTTTCCAACTGGAACATAAAGGCTGTTCATATCATTATTCTCCATGACAAAAAAATCACAGCCCAATTTGGACTGTGATTTTCGATAATTGTTTATTAGCTTTCGCGACGTGCTGATGAACGTGGACGTCCACCGCGGCTTGCAGAACCTTCACGTGAAGCGGATGAAGAAGAACTTCCATCACGGCTACCAGTGCTTGTACGACGAGCTCCGCTACGATCAGAACTACGACCCGAACCTGATGAAGAACGTCCTCCACTGCTACGGTTGTTGCCTTTATAGCCACCACCACTGCGTCCGCCCCCCTCTTTACGAGATGGTAATGGGCGTTCTTCTGAGATTGATACTGGAGTATCACTTGGCTCACGAGTCATTGATTTTAATGCAGCTGCAATAACATCGATTGCTTCGTATTTCTCAAGTAATTCCGTTGCGAATGCACGGTAATCACCGATATTATTTTTGTCTACCATTTCTCCAAGTGACTCAACAGCTAAACGTTGTTGACCAATTAAAGCTTCGTCAGAGCTTGGAGGACGAAGTGGAGACATACGTTTTTTCGTTGTTTCTTCAACGATACGTAGGTAACCCATTTCACGTGGAGTAACAAAAGTTACTGCCACACCACTTTTACCAGCACGGCCTGTACGACCAATACGGTGAACATAGCTTTCTGGATCTTGTGGAATGTCATAGTTATAAACGTGAGTAACGCCTGTAATATCAAGACCACGAGCAGCTACATCAGTAGCAACTAGGATGTCAATTTTGTTTTCTTTAAATTGTTTTAAAACAGACATACGTTTCGATTGGCTTAAATCACCGTGAATACCTTCAGCGATATAACCACGAATGCTTAGTGCATGTGCCAATTCATCAACGCGGCGTTTTGTACGACCAAAAATAATCGCAAGTTCCGGTTGGTGAACATTGATAACGCGTGATAGAATATCGAATTTTTCACGTTCATGTGACTTAACGTAGAATTGCTCGATGTTTTCTACTGTCATTTCTTTTGATTGAATTTTAACGATTTCTGGGTTTTTCATGAATTTCTCTGCAATTTTTTGGATCGGTTTAGGCATAGTTGCTGAGAATAACAACGTTTGACGTTCTGCCGGGCAGCTTTCCATAATTGTATTGATATCTTCAATGAAGCCCATGTTTAACATTTCATCCGCTTCATCTAAAATAAGCGTTTGAACGTTATCAAGTTTTAATGTACGACGGTTTATATGATCTAAAATACGACCAGGTGTACCAACGATAATATGTGGATTGTTTTTTAATGCACGGATTTGACGTCCGATTTCTTGTCCACCATATACAGATAAAATTTTCACACGTTTGTCTTGACCGATTCTGTAAATTTCTTCTGAAACTTGAATCGCTAATTCACGAGTTGGTGCGATAATTAGACCTTGAATAGTAGTGATTTTTGGGTCAATTTTTTCGATTAATGGAATACCAAACGCTGCTGTTTTACCAGTACCTGTTTGTGCTTGACCGATAATATCGCGGCCTTCCAAACCAAATTTGATTGTACCTTCTTGAATCGGTGTTGCTTCTTCAAAACCCATACGTTTTACGGATTTTAATGTTGATGCGCTAATATTTAATTCTGAAAAATTTGTCAAAATTTAATCTCCTTTTTGTTTACAATTGACAAATGGTTACACTTTCAGATGAAGTTGCGGCAAATTCGAGCCTATACGAGGAACGTTTCCGTTACTTAAAATTCTCTGTAGAGTTATCAGAGGGGACTTATATTTAAAGGAAAGCCCGGTTTTTTGCCGAGCGGTTCGATCAGTGGGGAGCATGTTTCAAAGCGTTTTGTAAAACGCGGTCTCTTGTGACTTGTTAGTAGCTCTTCGTCCTTTAGAACGTGGCTATTATGAAAGTTCACAGTTTTGATGTTTGAAACTAAACATCCTACCCTAAAAAATTGAACAAACCGTTATGTTCAAAAAAAAGACCTCTTCATCTTGCGAAGAGTCTTTACACAAAATGTATCCATTGCTCTAAATACCTTAACATGTTTAAAGACGATATGCAATTAATTAGCCACAGTCGTAATAATTAGTTTTCTCATTTCTTACCAAAAAATGAAGAACTTTCTCGAACCAATCATCGCAGTCTTCGCTATAACAAATGAGATGCTTACCACATTCAGACGTAATTAACTTTTTTTCAACAGACCCCAGACGTCCGTACAAATACTCGGCAGATGCAAAAGGTACAATGCCATCTTTTTGACCTTGTACGATACATACGGGAACGTTTATTGATTCGTAGTATGGCTCAACCATTTTCACGATACGTAAAAACTCAACCGCGGCTCGAATTGGCGTATGAGTCAATTTGTATTCGTATAAATGATAGATCGTATTGGTCGCAAGTTTTCTCTGTACCGCGTCAACCGTAATATCTTTAATATCTTCTAACAGTTGTCCCACGCTAATGAATTTCGCAGATGCACTAAGAAGAACTAAACGGTCGATCTTATAACGCATTGACAAGTACAAAGCAATTAAACCACCCATCGAAAAACCTACAACGACAACTCGATTCACTTGCTTTTGTAATAAGCGTAATGATTGCTCTGCTTCCATCATCCAATTTTCCGCCGTAAATTCATTCAGTGAAAGTGTGGGTCCGTGTCCAGGTAAAGTCGGGACTTTGACCAACCAATCTGTCTTTTCTTCTATATATTGCACAAATGGTTGCATTTCATACGGACCACCAGTGAATCCATGAATACATAATACTCCAGTTTTCACGTTCTTACACCTCCATCATTTACCGTATGGTTGACGGAATCCTGCCCGTAATTTATAAACTGCTTCAACAAGTCGTTTGTCCCTTGTTTCTTGTCTCTTAGCTGATAGCAACCATTCTAGATATTGTTTCTGATACCCAGTTGGTAAATTCACAAACATGAGGAGAACACTCTCTCTTTCAAATATTTCACGAATCTCTTCCGTTATTACATAATTGTCAGGTGCAACTTGACAATTTACAGACGTTTTCCTCTTCACATCGCTTTGAGGTCTAAATCGAATAGCTGACCAATCAACATCCAGAGCAATTGAAGCGATTCCGACAATTCCTTTAGATTGAAGTTCTCCCAACCTTTATCGCGGTTAAGATCTTTGAAAAGTTTAGAAGATTTTTTCGGATAAGCCACCCAAATCATTGCGTCGCGTTGTGTTCGCAAATGATCAACCGATGTGGCAAATAAAAGCCCAAAAGAATACAAACCCTCTGTAGGCTGTGTATCCATTTCGGCAGTGACATAATTCGCTGAAGGAGATTCCATTACTAAAAATCTCTCTTCATTCGGTATTTTTAGTTTCTATTTATTGTCTAAAATCATACGAAATCCTTACCTTTTTTATTAATCAATGACGTTTTCAAGTGCCATACCACGAGAACCTTTTACTAAGATGATTGAATTTGAAGAAGTACTTGATTTTAATGTGTTGCGAATCGGCTCATAGTCATTTTCTGACCACACCACTTGTGCATCCGCAAATAATGATTGTAACTTGTCATATAGCCACTTCATTCTAGGTCCATATAAACAAACACCTGCAAAGTCTTGTGGTGTGATGTATTCAGCCAACTCTTCATGATACTTTTGTTCGTCGTCACCTAGTTCAAGCATATCGCCAAGTACTAACCATTTTTCTGGCCTAATCGTAGTTTCACGGATAAAAGTGATGGCCGCTTTCATAGATGTGGGTGCAGCATTGTATGCATCGTTAATAAATAAAGAGCCATTTTTTGCAGGTATGACTTGCATGCGCATATCTGTCAGTGTGACGTTTTTTAAAGAATCTTTAATTTGTTCATTTGTTAATCCTGCTTTTTGGGCAATTAAAATCGCCACTAAAGCATTCTTCACTTGATGCTTTCCTAAGACAGGTATCATAAATTGATCGTTAATTAAACCAGATACATTAAATTCACTACCATTTTCCGTCGCTTCAATTGACTGTACAGAGACGGCATTTGAAGGATCAGAACCGAATGATATCGTATTTATAGAAGGAACTAATTTTTCATCATTCATTTTTTGAATAAATGGTCGTAAAAGCGGTTCATCCCCATCGTAAAATAAACATCCTTTAGGCTGTAAACCGGCAACAATTTCAAATTTCGCTTTGGCAATTCCTTCGCGTGAACCTAAGTCTTGCATATGAGCTTCACCAATATTCGTAATAGCTACGAAATGGGGTTTTGCTAAAGTCGATAAAAATTCAATTTCCCCATAGCCACTCATGCCCATTTCAAGGACGGCAAAATCTGTATCTTCGTCTAAAGACAAAATAGTAATAGGTAACCCCAAGTTATTGTTGAAATTACCCGCTGTTTTTTGCACACGAAAATAAGGAGACAGGACGCCCGCTACTAAATCTTTAGTTGAAGTCTTCCCGTTCGACCCAGTAATTCCGATAAATGTGGCTTGATGTTCATTTCGATAAGCTCGTGCCATTTGTTGCAATGCTTTTTCACTGTCTTCAACGAATAACAACGGAACATCTTGCGGCGGATTTGGTTCATCTTTTTGCCAAAGAGCGGCAGCAGCACCTTTTTCAAAAGCTTGTGCTACATATTGATGCCCATTCACTTTTTCGCCTTTAAAAGGGATAAATAAATCCCCAGGTTGAATGGTTTTCGTATTAATCGACACACCCCTTACCAAGACATCAGGTGTATCGATCGCGTTAAGGTCTAGCCAGTCAGCAATTATTGTTAAAGCTTTTTCCACAAATATTCACACTCAATCCATTGTATATTGTAATTGTTGTTTTTCCGTATGGCGTTCGATAGCAAGTTCAATTAACTGGTCAATCAACTCTGAATAGTTTACACCTGTATGTTGCCACAGTAATGGGAACATGCTGAAGGGAGTAAATCCAGGTAACGTATTTACTTCGTTAATTAAAACTTCATTATCATCTGTTAAAAAAAAGTCTGCGCGCACAAGACCTGAACAATCCAATACTTTGAATGCTTTAATCGCATTGTCTTGTAACGTCGCTTCTACTTCTGTTGAAACTTCTGCTGGGATAATCATAGCGGTATTGCCATCTTTATATTTTGCTTGATAATCGTAAAAAGCCTTTAACGGCTTGATTTCGCCTGGCACTGAACATTTCGGAGTATCGTTACCTAGAACGCCCATTTCGATTTCACGTGCATTTATTCCTTGCTCGATCACAATTTTACGATCATATTTTAATGCTAAATCTACTGCTTCTATTAATTCTTCACGATTTGATGCTTTGCTAATGCCTACACTTGAACCTAAGTTTGCAGGTTTTACAAATAATGGCCAAGCAAGTTCTTTTTCAATTTTTCCAAGCCAGAAGCTTTGGTCGTTCTGCCATTCTCTACGTATAAAATGCACATATGGTACTTGTTTTAATCCAGCGATAGTGAAAAGCTGTTTCATAATTACTTTATCCATTCCAGCGGAAGAAGCTAATACGCCATTGCCGATGTATGGCAGGTTCATAACTTCAAGTAATCCTTGAACGGTACCATCTTCTCCGTTAGGTCCATGTAGAAGCGGGAAAATGACATCTAAAGTCTTTTCATCCACTTGAGAAGGCAAAAAACTAGAAATGTTATTTGGTAGACTTTGTTTTGTTGTATTTTCAAATTGTAATTGTTCAATTGTATCTATAGGTGATAGTAGCTGTTGCCCTTTTCTCCATTCACCTTCTTGTGTAATGTAAATTGGAAACACATCATATTCACTGAAATTTAATGCTTGAGTTACTGCACGAGCCGTTGATAATGACACTTCATGCTCTGCAGATTTTCCACCATATAATAAACCGATTCTTTTTTTCATTTGTATACCTCCACGTATTGGATCCTTTTATTTTATCATGAACTTCATTTACCCATAAACACATAATAGAAAATCACGCCTTCACGAATTATGGTATAAGATCTTTTTCTTATACTATCCAAAAATCTTATCATTGTTGACACTATAAAAAAACAATCCCTTGCACTCATCTTTGCAAGGGATTGTCATTAAAATCGAATCGTTTCATCCGGACTTTGTTTCATTAATGAAGTTAATTCGTCCCATATTTCATCTGGGTATACCGATTCTGGTAATAACCGGAGTTCTAAATCATACGACACTTTTGATTTTTCTCTTTTGTATAAGGAAAGAAGCACTCCTTCTTTTAATAAAGGTTTATGCGAAAAAATCTGTTCCATTGTGAGTTCAGGATAGCCTACTTTTTGTTTTCGACGCCAAAAAGAAGCGCCTCTTTCTTTAGTAAGAACCACTTGATTTAATATATTTACGACTAAACGGAGTGAATCATTTAGTTCACGGAAATAAATTTTCGTCATACTTTCTTCTTCATTGGACAGGTACACAAAACGATTTTGAAGTTGATAATAAAACGGTGAACGGATTGGCTCTTTTTTATGTCCGATATATAATAATTCAGCTTGTTCTTGAGAAGTTAACATATTAAGGTTATGTTCATCTTTAAAATCAATCCATCTTAAATCTGTCGGATTATCCATAAATTCTTTTGTAAATGCTAATACTTCTTCATCAGGAACAAATTCTAACTGGGTGTGAATGTTAAAAGAACTGTCTTCGTATTTATGCTTGAGTAACAATAAATGTTGCAATGGCCCAAGACTTCTAACAAATTGTTGCATCGTTAAACCACTGAACATCACGAACTGATCAGCTTCGTTCATATGTATATAAATATGGTGAAGAAAATCTTCAATATCACGTTCCTTTTTCACCATGACCATCACTCCATTCCTTCATTCATTATAAGCCCATTTTGTGAAGAATGAAACATTTAGCACCTCATATCAGTACATACTTCACAAGCATTTATAAGCCATTTGCGCTATAATTAATAGGTTATAACTTCAAAATAGAAATTTAGGTGACAACTATGGAAAATAACAAAGGTTTTGCGGACCGTTTTGACTGGACGCTTGCTTTTATTGTATTACTTCTTTTTATCGTCAGTTTGCTTGCGATTTCATCGGCACAAACTTCAGGACAATATCCAATCAACTTTATCCCTCGCCAAACATTCTGGTACATTGTCGGAGCAGCAATTATTGGCTTTACTATGTTTTTCGATCCAGAACAATATAAAAAAATGGCCTGGATTCTTTATGGCATTGGCATTTTTGTTTTAATCGCACTCGTTTTAGCACCTGGGGGAGAAGGACAAATCGCTGAAGAACGTGGGGGCGCAAAGAGTTGGTTTCATCTACCTGGTATTGGGAGCATTCAACCTTCTGAGTTCATGAAAACATTCTTTATTTTAACGATGGCACGGATGATTAGTAAACATCATGAAAATCACGTGTTAAAAACGTTTAAAACAGATTTAATTCTTCTCGGAAAAATAATTGCTACTGCATTAGTTCCTTTACTATTTATTATGCAACAACCAGATTTAGGAACATCTCTTGTCTTTCTAGCTATCACCGCAGCTATGATTATTGTTGGTGGTGTTACTTGGAAACTAATATTGCCTATCTTTGCAGGAACTGCAGTATTGGGGGGGACCCTGCTCTGGATGGCGGTCTATATGCAGGATTTCTTATCGGATAAATTCGGCTTTAAACCCTATCAATTTGGTCGAATTTATTCATGGTTAGATCCTGAATCTTATGCCTCTGGAGAAGGGTATAATTTACTTAATGCCATGTCGGCCATAGGCTCAGGGGAAATTACCGGTAAGGGCTATCAAGGACGTGAAGTATATGTTCCTGAAAATCATACCGACTTTATTTTCACTGTTATTGGAGAAGAATACGGCTTTATTGGAGCCAGCATTGTCGTGAGTTTATTTTTCTTGTTAATTTACCATTTAACAAAAATCACTCTGCAATTAAAAGATCCGTTTAGTACGTATGTATGTGCTGGTATTATTGCCATGATTACATTCCATGTATTCCAAAACATCGGCATGACCATTCAGCTGTTACCGATTACGGGTATCCCGCTTCCTTTCATTAGTTATGGGGGTAGTTCGTTAATGGGGAATATGCTTGCACTTGGATTGGTCTTTAGTATGAAGTTTCATCATCGTACTTATATGTTTGGCTCTTCTGAAGATGAATAATATATGTATACATGAATCTATGAAACCTTGATTTCTTCACTATACTAATAGGTTTCCAGGTCGCTTCTGACGCCTATCTGCTGCACCATGGTTTAAAGAATAAAGAGTTGGGCTTGTGACTTCGTCACTCGCCCAACTCTCTTTTTTAAAATCATCATGCGGCGGGTGTGAGCCTTCGCTCCCTTGAAACCTTAACGGGCATAGTAATAATTGTTTAATTTACTAATGAATTGATAGTTACATTAAGTAGATGGTCGGCCGAAATTGTATCTTCGGCTACTTGGTTTGTTGAAAAGAGTGATGATTCATTAGTAAACAAAAAGATAAAAATACTTTTTCCTAAGTTTGTAGGAGAGCGTCGAAAGCATCCGTGCCACAGGATTTATTTGTAATTGTAAAAGGGAGATGTGACGACGTCACATCTCCCTTTTATGGATTTATTAGGTAAAGATTGAGTCCATGATGCTTTTCAAAGCTTCCCGTAAAGCTGAGTGACAAAGCCATGTCACTTGTAAAATATAATCAATGTAGAGTTATAACCACCACATGTCAGCTGGTTGTTCTTTAATCACAACTGATTTCAAATTAGACACTGCACGTTGGAAACCTTCTTCAATGCTCATGATTGGGTCTTCATGTTCGATGCTGACAACGTAGTCATAGCCATAAGTGCGAAGAGCACTAATAATATCTGACCATTCTTGCACGGAATGTCCACACCCTACTGAACGAAAATTCCATGCACGCGAACGAATTTTGCTGTAAGGTTGCATATCAGTCAGACCATACATATTTACATTGTCTTGGTCGATAAACGTATCTTTTGCATGGAAATGATGGATTGCATTTTCTTTACCAAGTATTTTGATGGCACCAACAGGATCAATTCCTTGCCACCATAAGTGACTCGGATCAAGGTTTGCACCAATGTATTCGTTCGTTGCTTCACGAAGTTTTAACATGGTATATGGTGTATGAACTGAGAAACCACCATGCAATTCAAGACCAATTTTAACGTTAGCCTGTTTAGCGATTTCTGCAATTTCTTTCCAATATGGGATCAATTTTTTCTCCCATTGCCACGTTAAAATATCCCCATATTCATTTGGCCATGGTGCAACAGGCCAGTTAGGATGTTTAGCATCATCGTCTGCACCTGGTGTTCCAGAGAATGTATTAACAACAGGGACACCCATAAGTTGAGCTAGTTTAATACTTTTTCGTAATGCTTCATCGCTATCTTTTGCTAAAGTGGCATCTGGAGAAACAGGGTTTCCATGACAGCTAAATGCACTAATTGTTAATCCGCGAGAGGTTACAGCATCCAAATATTGATTTCGTTTCCCTTCATCCTCTAACAGTTCATCAATTGGACAATGGTCAGTACCAGGATAGCCACCCGTTCCAATCTCAACTGCGCCTAGGCCTGATTGTTTTACATAATCAAGCATTTCTTCAAATGATTTTTGTGCAAATAACACTGTAAATACGCCTAACTTCATTTCCATTTCCTCCTTACGTGAACGAAATTGCTTTACCGGTTTCGCTACTCATATAAATAGCTTCGATGACTTTGGAAACAATTAGCGCTTCTTGTGGCTTAACAAGTGGCAATTGAGTTCCTCTACAACTTTCAATAAAATTCATCGCTTGCGGAATTCCAGGATCATCGTCATCTGATATCCAGTAAGCTTTTTGATCTAATAACATACCGTACTTTGATTGATACAGTACTAATGGAAACACATCAAGCCCACCAATAGTACCTGATATACTTACTGATTCTTTGTCATCCGCAAGATTTGCAGCCCATGATGTTTCAAATAATAGTGTGGCACCATCTTTAAATTTAATATAGGCTGTTGCGTGGTCGTCTACTTCGAAAGTGGAAGGTTCAAATACCCCCCATTGGTTAACTACCTCTGGTTGTTTACTTAACTCGTTGTATGTAGAACCTGATACTTCTGCAATTTCAGGAAAGTCCATTAAATGCAGTGCTAAATCTAGGAAGTGACAACCAAAGTCGATTAAACTTCCACCACCTTGTAGATCTTTGTTAGTGAAAACGCCCCAACCTGGTACTTTTCGTCGTCGAATGGCTTGTGCACGCGAAACGAGTGGACGGCCAATTTCACCTTCATTAATAAATCTTTTCGCTGCACGCGCTTCTTTCATGTGACGATAATGATAAGCAATCATTAGCACTTTTCCAGCAGCCTCAGATGCCTCAATCATCGACTCACATTCTTTTGTTGTCATCGCCATTGGCTTTTCGCATAACACATGTTTGCCCGCATTCAAGGCCGCTATAGCAATTTCAGCATGAAATTTATTTGGCGTGCAGATCGTAACTGCATCTACATGATTAAATATTTCCGTGTATTGTGAAGTGTGAAAAGGAATCGAGAATTCAGTTGCCACCGATTCTGCCCGCTCTCCATTCACATCACATACTGCAGTTAACTCGGCATGATCGCTTAATGTCAAAAAGGAGGGAATATGCCTTGAAACAGCAATTCCGCCCACTCCTATTAATCCGATTCTAAGTTTTTCCATTTTCATCACCTATAACTTTACAATTTGTTTCGTTTCATTTGATGTTATGGCACCTAAAATGACTTGCAATGATTTTTTGCCTTCTTCGCCCGTAATAAGAGGTGGATTTCCCGACAATATCGATTCTACAAAATGGTCGATAACGCCAGAAGTGTCTTGA
This sequence comes from Paenisporosarcina sp. OV554, assembly GCF_003058165.1. Taxonomy (GTDB): domain Bacteria; phylum Bacillota; class Bacilli; order Bacillales_A; family Planococcaceae; genus Paenisporosarcina. The sequence continues at coordinate 26,125 of NZ_QBUC01000005.1, forward strand.
CCACCTTCATCATTGGATTGTATTTGACCAAGATTAAGTTCTTCTTTTGTTTTGTCATTTTTATGGTAAACAACTGAAAAAGTATCATCATCTTCCAAACGTAAAACGCCATTTTCTGCATAGATAACAGTTGAATTATCTTCTGTCCCATTATAAGACCAGCTGGCAGCGAGCGTGCCGATGATGCCACTCTCTGTTTTTAAAATAAGAACTGCATTGTCGTCTACGTCCGCGTTTTTCTTCGAACTTGTTTCAACCATTGCAGCAACTTCAACAATTTCTTCACCTAAAATATGGCGGATTAAATCTGTTTTGTGAACACCAAGGTCACCCATTGCCCCAATAAATGCTTCCTCCTTTTTAAAGAACCAGCTGTCTTTTCCTTCTGCACTCCATGTTTCTGGTCCTGGATGCCCAAAAGCTGTTCTGAAGCTATATACTTTACCGAGCTTTCCTGAAGTGATCCATTCTTTTGCTAGCTGATGAGATTTAACAAAACGTTGGTTGTGAGCAATCATTAATGTTTTGCCGCTATTTTTTGCAGCTTCAATCATTTGATCTGCTTCTACTTCACTTGTTGCCATTGGTTTTTCGCACAGAACGTGCTTGCCTGCTTTTAATGCAGCAATTGAAATTGGTGCGTGTAAGTAATTTGGTGTACAAACACTTACCGCATCAAGGTCTTCTTTTAATAAATCATTGTAATCAGTAAATGTTTTAGCCGCTCCAAAATTCGCGCCAACTTCTTCTACTCGAGCTTGATTAATATCACATACCGCAACAATTTCTACCTCATTATTTCGAGCATACTCGACTAAATGACGATATTTTGCAATACTTCCTGTACCGATGACACCAATTTTTAATTTTGTCATAATTCTCTATTCCTCCTTATAGCCTTTAAGCTTTTCCAGTGGCTTTGAATTTCCATAGACCGGGTAGTCTCGTGTTGATGGTGTTGCCCATTTGACAGCATTACCGATTACTTTTTGAATTTGTTTATTGTAGTAAGTTGGGTGCGTTTCATGTCCTGGACGGAAGTAAAATATCTTTCCGTTACCGCGTTTGAAAGTTGCTCCACTTCTGAACACTTCTCCTCCTTGGAACCAGCTAAGGAAGACTAGTTCTTCAGGTGCTGGAATATCAAAATGTTCGCCGTACATTTCTTCTTCTTCAAGCTCGATGTATTCACCAATTCCTTCAGCGATTGGATGGCTTGGATCGACAACCCAAAGACGTTCTTTCTCCTTTGCTTCACGCCATTTCAAATCGCAACCAGTGCCCATAAGTTTTTTGAAAATTTTAGAGAAATGAGCAGAATGAAGAACAATTAGTCCCATTCCTTCCCATACACGCTTTTGAACTTTCTCAACAACTTCATCGCTCACTTCTTCATGTGCAAGATGTCCCCACCAAATAAGAACGTCTGTATTGTTTAAAACATCATCTGTTAGTCCATGTTCTGGCTCATCTAATGTTGCTGTTTTCACATCGAAGCCTTGTTCGCCTAGTGCAGATGCTAAAACTTGATGTATTCCGTCCGGATAAATTTTTCGAACTTCTTCATGTTGTTGTTCATGACGATACTCATTCCATACTGTTACTTTCATTTATAGCACTCCTCTATTCTTTGACTGAGCCAGACGTTAATCCAGCGACTATTCTTCTTTGGAAAATCAACACCAGTATAACAATAGGGATAGTCACTATGACAGTGGCAGCTGATATATCCCCCCAAGGAATCGTAAATTGACTTTGATAGAAGGAGATTCCGACTGGCACCGTGCGCCATGTATCCTCTGTGTTGATGGTTAATGCAAATAAATATTCATTCCACGCGGCAATAAACACCAGAATACCTGTCGTAAATACACCTGGTGCTGCAAGTGGAAAAATAACTTTACGGAAAGTTTGAAAAGGTGTTGCTCCATCAAGCTTTGCTGATTCTTCAAGTTCCCAAGGAATCTTCTGAAAGAATGTAGCAAGAATCCAGATTGCAAGAGGCAGACTGATGGTTATGTAAGGAATTACGAGTCCCATATAACTGTTGCGAAGACCCACTGCTGTAATAAAGTTGTAGATTGGTGAAATAATTGCGATTTGCGGAAACATAGATGCCGCTAAAATCACGCCTAAAATCAACCCTTTAAATTTAATTGGAAGTCGAGTCAGTGCATATGCAGCAATTGAAGCGAATGCAATCGCAATAATCGTTGTTAAGCTAGATATGATAAAACTATTCATCATATAACGAACTAAAGGACGATTTGTTAATGCATTTTCATAAGATTCTAGTGATGGATTTGATGTAAACCATTTAAAATTGTTGAAAATTTCACCCGGCGGTTTGATCGATGTGAGGAAGACCCAGATGAAAGGGAACATCACGAAAAATACAAACACGACTAGAAATATGTAAAACCAAATACCTGGACGTTTATTCATCTTGATTCCCCCTTATCGACTCGATCGTCCTGCAAAAAGATCAGACCCGATGAATTTTATAAATAGAGTTGAAATAATTGCTACACAAGCAAATACGATTACAGAAAGAACAGAACCTGCGCCGAAGTTTTGTTGTGAGAACAATGTAATGTACGCATAAATCGAAATAGATTCCGTCGAGTTAGCTGGTCCTCCGCCTGTAAGAACGAAGATTAGATCAAACACTCGGAAGGCATCTAAAGTACGGAATAATAAAGCTACTAAAATAGCTGACTTTAACATTGGTAATGTAATTTTCCAGAATTGTTGCCACTTATTCGCTCCATCAACTTCCGCTGCTTCATACAAAGAACCCGAAATCGTTTGCAGTCCAGCAAGTAATAGAAGGGCCATATACGGTGTTGTTTTCCAAACGTCCGCAAATATGACTGAGAACATACCACCTGTACCTGTTGATAAAAGAACAGAAGCATCTCGAATTAAACCAAACTGTTCAAAGTAGTGAGAAACAATACCTGTTTGACCATCATATAAGAAGGCCCACATCATGGCTGCAACTGCGGTTGGTATCGCCCAAGGAATTAGTACGGATGCCCGAACCAGCCCCCTACCCATAAAGACACGGTTAATCAGCAAGGCAATAAGTAAACCGAGAACAAGCTCAACCCCAACTGATGCTACAGTGAAGAACATCGTATTCCCCAGAGCTTTCCACATACGTTCACTTTGTAAATATTTTGAATAGTTGCCTAAGCCAATAAAGTTAGATTCAATAATCGCGCGGTTAGAAGAGTTAATGGCCCCCGCAACATTTGCTGATGCGGTTTTAAAAGCTTCATCTTCAGAATTCTGAGAAAGCGTTGTTATTTCTTTTTCCGCACTCGTCAAGAAATCTTTATAGTCGCTTGCAAAGTCTTTATCAACTTCTGCATATTTTAATTCTCTATCTGAAATGGCAGTAAAGGAAGCAAGGCGACCTTCAACTTCTTCATATTGTTCGCTAAGTCCATCCATCGCTAACAGTTTTTCATGATAGGCTTCGATATCTTTACTTATCTTAGTTGCCGCATCTGCAACATCTTGGTTTGGTGCCTGGCCAGCTAAACCTTCAAGATCTCGTGATAAGTAAAAGAAATCGTTTGCATAGCGCTCCAAATCGACATTGGATTTTACAAACCTCTCTGATCGAGAAGGATCATTCAAACGATAGTCGAACAAACTGTTATAAAAAGATTGGGCAACCGGCCATAACGTAATCATAATAACGAGTAGTAGGGCAGGTGCGACCATCAAATAACCAAGTTGTTTTTCACTCAACTCAAACTTCAACTGTATCACCTCTTATTAATTAATATAAGGGAAGGCGAGCGTTCCACCTCCCCTTATTATTCGGACTGAACTCTTATCCGTTTTAAAACTTTTCTCTATTACTCTGCCATTGCTGCAACAATTTTATCTTGCATGTTTTTCGCAGCTTCTTCAGGAGTGATGTCTTTAGCAAGTGCTTTTGAAAGTTCAACTTGCATGATATCAGAGATTACTGGATAAATTGGTGATACTGGTCTTGGTACAGCATTTTGAAGTGTAGCTACGAACTCTTCATTTGAAAATAGTACTGCTGCTTCTTTTACTTCTTCGTCTTCATAAAGCGATGCAATTGTTGGAGCACGTCCACCTTCAACAGCACTGATTTTTTGACCTTCAGGACCAGACATGAATTTCACGAATTCCCAAGCAGCTTCTTGGTTTTCACTATAACGATTAATCATACTCATCCAGCCACCAAGTGTTGCAGCGTTCGTGTCGTCACCAGACGGAAGGACTGCGAAACCAACATTTCCAGCTACTTTAGAAGCTTCTTTGTCTTCAGAAGTCGACTGCATGTATGGCCAGTTACGAGCGAAAACTGATTGACCACCAACCCATGCATTGTTTGTTTCAGTTTCTTGGAAACTTAAGATATTACTAGGAACGAAATCAGAGTTAACGAATTCAACCATTTTTGTAATACCTGCAACAGTTTCAGGCGTATTTACAACAACTTCATTGTTTTCATCTACAACTTGACCACCGTAAGCTGCGATAAATTCAACCGCATTACACACTAATCCTTCATATTGATTTGCTTGCATCAGGTAACCAAACTCAGTACCTTCTTTGCCTTTTAACTCACTTGCCATATCGAAAAGCTCATCCCATGTTTTAGGTGGTGTTTCCACGATGTCCTTACGGTAGAAAAGCAGTCCAGCATCTGTGTATTTCGGCATTGCGTATTGACGACCGTTAAAGTTACCAGATTGAACCGTACCAGGGAAGTAATCATCCATGTTGATTCCATCTGCTTCAATAAAGCGATCTAGTTCTAACGCATATTGAGCTTGTGCAAACTCAGCTGGCCAGATTACATCAGCATCAAATACATCTATTTCTGCACTTTGGCTACTGAAAGTTGTTACGTATTGATCGTGTGATGCACCCGTATCTGCTGGCATTTCTTGTCGTTTAACAGTAATATTCGGATTTTTTTCTTCAAATGCTGCAATTAGCTTATCTGTTGCGCCAGTGACATCAACACCACTTGCATAAACGATTTCAACTTTCTTCTCAGATGTATCACCGTCTTTTGTATCCGTTGTTTCCTTATCCGTACCGTTACATGCTCCTAAAAGCATACTCATTGTTAAAATCGTGGCACCTGCCACTTTTTTGTTCCAAAGTTTCATAAGTAAATCTCCCCTATCGTTTTATGTGGATTGTCGTTCGATTAATTGAATAGGTAATATAATGTCCTGTGCATCATTTATTCGCGTTTTGTTAATGATCTCTATCATCACATCCATCGACCGATACCCTATGTCTGTGGTGAATTGATTGATGGTCGTGATTTGTGGATCGAGTAGTTCTGCAATGGGCTGGTCATCAAATCCTACGACAGCCAGATCATTTGGCACATGCCATGAATGTTTTTTTGCTTCATGGATGATGCCTGCAGCTACTTCATCACTGCCACTGAATACAGCCGTTGGTGGTTTAGACAGCTGTTTAATCTTTCTAAAGATGTCTCGCCCGTCTTCAATCGTGAAAACATCTCGAAACATCCATTCTTTTACTGGTTCAATTCCTACCTCTGTAATCGCTTTTAAATAACCTTTACGACGATTGACAGAAACGCTACTGTCGTTACCTTGACAGTAGGCAATTTTAAAATGCCCTTTTTCAAGTAAGTGCTTGGTACCAATGTAACCGCCTTCAATTTGGTCTAGTCTGACTCTGGTGACTGTAGCATCGGGATCGTATTCATTGCAGTAAATGATTGGACCGTACTTTGTATAAGGTTCAATCACTGACCAATGATTTTCAACCGAGGCCATAATAATGCCATCTACTTGCTTAGATATGAGAAGCTTGAAAAATTCAAGTTCCTTTGCCTTATCAATCCTAGTATTGCAAAGGATTAACTGAAAGCCGTATGTGGCAGCTCTTTTTTCCATCGCATCGACCAATTGACTAAAGAATGGATTGGCAATACGGGAAACGAGGACAGCAATTTTCTTTGTTTTTACATTTCGCATTTGTTGAGCTGAAGAATTAGGTACATATCCAAGTTCTTCCATCGCGTTTTTCACGGCAATCTTCTTATCATCACTAACATATGGATGGTTGTTAATCACTCTCGATACAGTAGCCTGAGACAACCCAGCCCTTAAGGCAACATCTTTAATGGTATACATGCGCTCACCCTCCTATAGGAACACCTCCAAATAATCATGTATGAAATCGTTTTCATAAATAGAGCATATTACAAATCTTTGACAATTACAATATGTGATTTGAAAATTCTAAATATTTCTTTTGTTATGATGCATAATGACTAATTCTCTCGTTAACACTTCACAACTATTTTATCTACCCAATTCCTTTTATGACAGACAAATGGACTGAATACTTCCATAAGAGTAGCTAATTTCAATGTTAGGCTAACTTAAAAATTTGCAAAAAAAAACACCTACTCTATTGTAGGTGTTTCGATTGTATGATCTATGTTGTTAAGTCAGCCTTGTGATTGTGGATTTTGAGCAGGTGATGCCAATGCTTTTAACATTTCGAGACGAGATTTTGTCAGAGTAACGGTGACACCCAACTTTGACAAGTTCGAAACGATTTTTCTCAAATCAACTTCTTTCGTCATACAATCCACCTCTATCTTTCCTCTAGTTTATAGGAACGCATTTATTCACTAAAAGTTTCAAGTAAATCGTTTAAAAAATTTGACTTTTTATTTTATATACATATTATACCACGTTTATCCACTTTTAATTCTTTCAATTTTGTTACATATTTTAATCATTTGTAAATCATACTAAGAAATATTAAAGGAGGAGTTGTATGAAAATTAAAGACATTATGTCACGTGATATCGTGACATGTAACCCTACCGATTTGATTTCAGAAATTGCTCAAAGTATGAGAGCACTGGATATTGGCTGCATGCCAGTAGTTGAAGGTACTCGTGTCATTGGTATGATTACTGATCGTGACATCGTAACGAGATCTGTCGCCAAAAATGGTAAAAGATTCGTAAAAGACGTGATGTCCGATGAAGTCATTTCTGTTGGTCCCGAGTCAACTTCACTAGAAGCTGCTGAAATCATGGCTCAACATCGCATACGACGTTTGCCAGTAATTAAAAATGACTCTATTGTTGGTTTTGTGGCACTAGCTGATTTATCAGTTCCTAGTGAAACGGCTCACGAAGCGTCACAAGCTCTACATGAAATTTCAGAACCAAGACACCTTTAATGAACTCCCCAAACTTTTTACAGAGTTTGGGGTTTTCTGATTGCAATCTCTTTACATACCCCATCGAGGTACTTTATACTATAGAAAATCTGGAGGTGCTAATTCATGATTCAAGCATCAAATGTTTCACCAAATGAAGATTCTCTGGATACCACTACTTGTCGAAAAAGTCACCATCCTGATTCCGTAAAAAAAGATTTAACGACTCGTTTAAATCGAATTGAAGGACAAATACGCGGCATCAAAGGCATGGTTGATAAAGATGTGTATTGTGATGATATTATTACCCAATTATCAGCAACTCAATCAGCATTAAACAGTGTGGCAAAAGTTCTTCTCGACGGGCATTTAAAAGGCTGCGTAAAAGAACGATTAGCTGCAGGAGAGAATGAAGTATTAGACGAATTATTAACCACCGTCCAAAAATTAATGCGTAAATAATGAGGAGGAATCATTATGGTAGATCGCGTAACGTTAAATGTAGAAGGCATGTCTTGCGGACATTGCGTTAAAGCAATTGAGAACAGTGTTACAGCAATTTCAGGTGTTGATAATGTTCAAGTTCAATTAGATTCTGGTACAGTCAATGTTGAATTTAATAAAGATGCTGTAGAGGTTGAACATATTACAAATGCAATTGAAGAACAAGGCTACACAATCGGAAATTAAAATTAGACTGCGGAATCGCAGTCTTTTTTTTCAATAAAACATACCCCATTACGGTATGTGATAGGAGTGAACCATATGACTGAAACACAGAAGGAATATTCAATAACTGGTATGACATGTGCCGCTTGTGCTAATCGGATTGAAAAAGGTCTTCAAAAAATGGAAGGCGTAACTTCTGCCACTGTGAACTATGCCAATGAAAAAGCGCAAATTCGGTACGATGAAAAAACCATTCAGTCGAAACAACTAGAAGATAAAGTGAGATCACTTGGTTATGACATTCTTAATGAAGAAGTGGATTTAAGAATTCAAGGGATGACTTGTGCCGCTTGCTCGACTCGAATTGAAAAAGGTTTAATCCGTTTAAGTGGTGTCAATCAAGCAACCATCAATTTAGCACTCGAAACTGGCAAAGTTTCTTATAATCCAAATCAAACGACACCACACGATATTGTAAAAAAAATTCAGGACTTAGGTTACGATGCAACATTTAAAAATGATGCAAACGCCGAAGCAATCGATTATAAAAAAGTTGATATACAAAAGAAGACTCGATTGTTTTGGATTTCTGCGATTCTTTCTCTTCCCCTTGTTTGGGCGATGGTTGGACATTTTACATTCACAACAAACATTTATGTACCAGAGATTTTAATGAATCCATATGTTCAGTGGGCACTTGCAACACCTGTTCAATTTTGGATTGGGTGGATGTTTTATAAAGGAGCCTATTATGCGCTTCGCAATAAAAGTGCCAATATGGACGTCTTGGTTGCCCTCGGTACATCAGCAGCCTACTTCTATAGCGTTTATTTAGTATTGGAGAGTTTGCAACACGGGGAAAGTCATATGCTTGGCTTGTATTTTGAAACAAGTGCCGTACTAATTACATTGATTTTATTAGGGAAAGTATTTGAGGCACGGGCTAAAGGTCACTCTTCAGATGCTATTAAAAAATTAATGAACCTCCAACCGACGATGGCTCTCGTCGAACGTGATGGTCAGACACTCGAGATTGCAGCTGGATCCGTCCAAAAAGGCGATATCTTAGTCATTAAACCGGGTTCTTCTATACCTGTTGATGGAGTCGTTCTTTCGGGTACATCGGCAGTAGACGAGTCCATGTTAACTGGTGAGAGTCTGCCGATAGAAAAAGGACCTGACTCTGAAGTGTTCGCAGCAACAATTAACACAAATGGGGTCATGCGTGTCACTGCAACAAAGATTGGTAAGGAAACCGTCCTTTCTTCTATTATTCGTGTAGTAGAAGAAGCTCAAGGATCGAAAGCTCCAATTCAAAGGCTAGCAGATCGTATTTCAGGCACTTTTGTACCAATTGTTGTAGGTCTTGCTTTGATCACGTTTTTAGTTTGGTACTTTATCGTAGACGTTGGAAACTTTGCTGCTGCTTTAGAGAGTACGATTGCCGTTCTCGTCATTGCCTGTCCATGTGCACTCGGGCTTGCTACACCAACATCTATTATGGCTGGATCAGGTCGTTCAGCTGAGCTTGGTATTTTATTTAAAACGGCCGAATCAATGGAAATCACGAAATCGATTGACACCGTTGTTTTAGATAAAACTGGAACGATTACAAAAGGAAAACCAGCTGTCACAGATTTTATAGTTCACAAAGAACAGGACAGCAATGCGTTGATTCTTTTAGCTGCCTCCGCCGAGAACAATTCTGAACATCCAGTGGCGTATGCCATTACTTCTTTTGGTAAAAACTTAAACCTTTTCCTACAAGAGAGCTCTTCTTTTGAAGCTATCCCCGGGCACGGTATAAAGAGTACGGTTGACTCGAAAGACGTTATCATGGGTACCCGTAAACTCCTATTTGACCGAAATATCAAGTTAGATAGTGAATTGGATATTGCTGCTGCGTTTGAAAAAGATGGGAAAACGGTCATGTATATGGCAGTAAATCAGGTGCATGTGGCAACTATTGCGATTGCCGATCAAGTAAAAGATTCTTCGAAAGAAGCGATTTCCAAGTTACATCACATGGGCATTCACGTTGTCATGTTAACTGGCGACCAAGAGACAACAGCTCAAGCAATTGCAAGACAAGTTGGAATTGATAACGTCGTAGCAGGAGTATTGCCAACTAAGAAAGCTGATGTAATTACTACCCTTCAAAGTGAAGGGCGCAAGGTCGCCATGGTTGGTGATGGTATAAATGATGCCCCTGCTTTGGTCGTAGCCGATATCGGAATCGCAATGGGAACTGGAACCGCTGTAGCCATGGAAGCAGCTGATATTACATTAATGCAAGGAGATTTATTACGTATTCCTGACACATTAAAAATGAGTCGTTTGACAGTTCGAAACATTAAACAGAACTTGTTTTGGGCTTTAGCTTACAATTCAATTGGCATTCCAATCGCGGCTGCAGGACTATTAGCCCCTTGGGTAGCAGGTGCCGCAATGGCGTTTAGTTCCGTATCGGTTGTGATAAATGCTCTTCGTTTACAGCGCGTAAAATAAGGAATAAATTTGCTAGAAATGCTCGAAACACACTCTTTAGGTCATTTCCTATGGGGTGTGTTCTTTTTTTATGCTTGTTGTTGTTTGAATAGTTATTTCCGAGTAAAATGAACTATATGTATTGGTTAAGAAAGCGGGTCTTTAAAGAATGAAGAAAGCCATTTTGTTATTAATGTCTGTGCAATTCTTTGTATATCTAGGTTTCGGTATTATTATTCCGATTTTGCCCGAAGTGATTTTAGAACAAGGGTATAGTGAGGTTCACGTTGGTGGTTTATTAACGATTTATGCACTAGCTTCCTTCTTTACAGCTCCACTGTGGGGAGCATTATCTGATCGAACAGGAAGAAAAAAATTAATCCTCATTGGTTTAATAGGGTTCAGTATGAGCTTTATCATTTTTGCTGGTTTTATTGAAGTACTTCCAATGTTATACGTTTCGAGAATAGTAGGTGGCATTTTTTCTGGTGCATTGTATACAGCTGTAACAGGATTTGTTGCAGATATGACTACCGAAGAAGAACGCAATAAGTATATGGGATTGCTCGGCATGTCGATCGGACTCGGATTTATTTTCGGTCCAGCAATTGGCGGCATACTCGGAGGTATCACTTTGCAACTTCCGTTTATTGTTTCGGCTTTATTGACGCTTTTGTTAGTGGTCTATGCGAGCATTATTTTGAAAGAACCTGAAGCTAGAAAAGAAGCACGAAAGCGTGCATTATTACCAAAGGGTGCAAATACACTTTGGCAGTACCGTATTCGTTATTTGTTTATGTTTTCATTTATGGTTACTTTTTTACTTGCTGGCTTAGAAGCGACATTCCAATTGTTCCAAATCAATAAAATCTCCATCACCCCTCTCCAGCTTGGGTACTTATTTATGGCAAGCGGGTTAGTAGATGCAGTTATCCAAGGCGGAGTTGTTCGTCGCGTAAAAAATGGTCAAGAAACAAAATGGATCATAGCTGCCCAAATAGTAACTGCAATCGGACTGGTGTTAATGCTATTTACAGGAAGCTTACTGTGGGCAGGATTTGCACTGAGCGTATTTACAGCCGGTAATGCCCTTGCTCGAACAGTGTTGGTGTCATTAACGACTAAAGAATCTGGTGGAATGTACGGCACAGCAGCCGGCATGACATATTCAATGGACAATATGGGACGGATTATTGGTCCTCTGCTGTTTACTTGGATTTTCACCGTCCAGCCCGACAACATCTATGTTCTGTCATCAATAGTTGCTCTCGCTTCTATTAGTTTGATTTTGTTGTTCCGCAAATCCAATCAATCATTAAAAAATGAAAATCCAGCTCCCTCTTAATTTGAGGGGCTGGATTTTTTTCTTAATGCTCTGTTAAATGGTATTGTTGTTTATTGTACATTTGCGTTGTTCTCACGCTTCTCGCTCTTGCGGCTTGCTTGGCGCAAATGAACTCTTATGGTATTCATTTAATATCAACAGTATAATATCTAGCAAAATAATTGAAGCAGAAAGAGGCCGAAATTGCATCTTCGGCCGAATATCTACTTAAAGAGTCCTTCATTTCTTTAGTTAACCAAACCAAAAATATCTTGTACTTTCAGGTTGCAAGGGAGCGAAGGACGCACACCCGCCGCAGGATGATCTATAAAAAGAGAGCTAGGCGAAGTGACGCAGTCACAAGCCAAGCTCTCTTTGTTCTTTAGAACATCTTGCAGCAGGTAACGCGTCCAAAGCGGACTGGAAACCTATTATCCTCAATAAATGTTCGTTTTCTCTGCAAATCGACGGTCTTTTTCATCGTACAATTGATCTAGCCGCAATTAAATTATACTCTATAGTTTTTTATTCAATATCAAACCAGTTTTTCTCAAATAACATTTGAAACATTTGAAATGACCGAGCAGTGCTTTTCTTATGAAGGCACTACTTTCACTGGCTCTTCTATGATTTTTTTGTTCTCAAGTTCAGGATGTGCTTGTTTCATAATGGATGGACGAAGCATGTAGAAAACAGCTAGTAATAAAATGACACTAGAACCTATTAGGACATATTGAGCTGGAACGACATCATAGAGGAATCCGAATAACACCATTCCTAAGGGCATTAAAGACAACGACATGGTTTCAAGTAGCCCAAATACGCGACCTCGATATTCTTCATCAATGCGTTTTTGCATCATCACACCAATTGGCGTGTTAACGAAAACCATACTTACACCAAATGTAAACATAAGTACGATATAAAAACTAACAACTCCTATATAAGGTAACTGGATAAGTAATGGGAAAGTTACCAACGCCATCAAGGCTCCCATGATTAATATGCCCCTTTTCACAACAACTAGAGGAAACTTAACTTCCTTACGTGTAGATAAGTAAATGGAAGTAACGAGCATTCCAACGGCAAGAGCCCCTTCTGTAATTCCAAAATGGGCGGATTGAACTTTTAACCCATCAACAAGAATAAAGGCATAGCCAACAGTAAAAGCACCGAAGAAAAAGTTAATGACAAGAGCTACCCATACAATAACTATTAAAATACGATGTTGTTTTACATAGGTGACACCCGCTTTCATATTTTGAAGCATCGTTTCCTTCTTATCATTTACCTCTTCGGTGATTCTCGTCGTAAATAATTTAAAATCCATGGTTGACTCAAGAATTACGGCAATGATGTAACTTACCATATGAATGATTAGAAACATTTCTATAGAAACGAGACCGAATAATAACCCACCTACTGCGGGACCACCTATTGAAGCAATTGATATGGACATTTGATTAAACGACATCGCTTTTTGAATTCGTTCTGAATCCACTAAATTTGCAATAGAAGAGCTGAACGTCACCCCAGAGAATAGTGATGTAATCGAAAGTACAATTTCTGTTAGATAAATCGCAATAAGAGAAAGACCTATAGTTAAACTCACTGCCAACAAACCAGCAACTGCCACCACGCTACATATTTGGGCAACGATAATAATAGTTTTTTTTGAATACTTATCTGCAGCGTAGCCCGCAAATGGTGCCATAATAACTCTAGGGAGAATATTACAAATTAGAACAATCGCGAAACTAGTTGCTGATCCTGTTATTGATAAAATGTAAAAACTAATCCCAAACGTAAAAACACTTACACCAAAGGTAGAAATCAATTTACTAATTGTGAACGTCCACAAGTGATATGTGGCTTTTCTTAACTTCATGGTCTCATCCATACAAAAACCCCTTTTGTTTTGAAATGATTAAAGTTTAATTAAATTAAACGAATAATAACATGTTAACACTTCCCATGCAAGCTCAAGTTTAATATAATTAAACTAATTAGAAATGGAGCGTTATATATGGATACTCTCGGATTACGAATCAGACAACTACGAAAAGAACAAAAGCTAACATTAGAAGCATTAGCTGGCAATAAGCTGACAAAAGGCATGCTAAGTTTAATAGAAAACGGCAAAGCCCAGCCTTCCATGGAAAGCTTATCTTATATAGCTCAACAACTGGGTGTGGAGTCATCTGAATTAATGGAAGATGTCAGCCCAACAGAGAAAAGAACCGTTTTAGAAAAAGCAGAAAAACTCTATAAAGTGGTGTTTTCTGAGTTAACAGATGAACATAAACAAATTGTTGAACTAATCAATCCAATAGCAGATAAATTAACGCTCAGTTATGAGTCAGCCAGATTGCTCGATTTATATAGTAGGTCTGGCTATCATTCAAAACATGAGGATTGGAATTCTTATTACAATCGTGCAATGGAAATGTATGAGCAATTACATCTATATAATCAAAGTGCATCTCTTGCACTTTTTAGAGGTATGATCCAGTTCACAGCCCATCGTTACGAAGAAGCGTTGGCTATTATTTTGCAGGAACATGCTCATTTCGATTCTCCATTTGATGCAATGACAACCATTGAATATTTGTATTGTGAATCTTTGTTATTTTCTGCTGTCGGAAATTATGAACAAGCACAGATAAAAATGAAGGAAGCTTTAAATTTTTCTAAAGGAGAACGAATTTTTTACCGAATTGATGATTTGTATCGTTTGGCTTGTTTCCAGGCAATGATTAACGGGAATGAAGAGGATCGATCGTATTATTTACAGAAGGTTCGACAATATGGAGAGTTTGCAGAAAATAAATATTCTACTGCGATTGCGGAATTTTTGGAAGCACATTTTCACAACTCATTTACTCATGATTATCATAAAGCAGATGTTCATATCGAGCTTTCCCTTGAACTTGGAAAAGAAATTCACACAGGTAAAGGCAATAAAGAAAAAAATAATAATCACTATCTTCTCGAAAAAGGAAAAGTTTTATATGGTTTAGGCCAATTCAAAGAAGCTTTACCGATGCTCACAAAATATGAAATACCGACCTATTTGCATCATCCTTACGATTTATCGATGGCTTTTGAGGTCCACTCATACCGTGCACTTTGCTATGCTCAACTCGGAGATCAGGAAAAAGCAATGAAAGAATCCAAGATTGGGCATGATTTGATTACTGAGTTACCAGACACTCCTTATAAGAAGTTTATTGTTCAAACCTATACAGATTTACAAAAAAGCAGTGATTCAATTTGAGATCACTGCTTTTCGTATGTCACGTAATTACTTAACCACAACCGGAATTTTTCAAATGATTCTTCAAACTCAGGCTGGATAAGTGAAAGTTGAACCCATTGTCTTTCTTTCAAGTAGGCACTTTGATCATGTAAATCAAATCCAGAAAGTCTGGCGTCTTTCGCCATATGCTTATTTATTGTAGGGACTTTTAACGTGACAATCATTGGGTAACCTTGTTTAGTTAAAAATTCAAGCTCTCCATTTTGTTCTGCAAGTAAAAGCTGTTCATAGCGTTCATTTAGAACATTATATCGTGCGTTGTTATCGTATGCTTTTAATGCAATTTCTAGACTTTCTAGCAGTTGAGATGAATACGTGTATGGTATTCCCCCATTGGCATAGCAACCTAAATCAAGATACATAGGAATAGATGGAGAAACTTCGATGAGATGATTTGAAAAAACCATGGCGATACCTGTCATTGTACCAATCGCTTTTCCACTGACACCACTTGCTAAATACACCTTTTTTAAATTGATAGGAATTGTACCAATGGAGCTTACACAATCCATGCAAACTTTTATATTCAATTCGTTTCCAAGTTCTAGTATGTGGTCCACATTATTTAACATGCCGGTTGACGTTTCCCCGTGCGCTAGTAGAATCCATCCATACAAGCCTGATCTCATCTCGCGCCCCAACTCAGAAATGGCGAATGGTTGCCCCCACTCTACTTCTACTGTTTCAAACTCTAAGCCCCACTTTAAAGCTTGGTTTTTCAGCCGCTCTCCAAACGCACCATTAATTAAGATTAACCCATTCGAGTCAAGCCTACTAATTTGCGCGATCATTGCCTCGTTCGCTAGCGTCCCGCTTCCAGAAAGCAAATGTACGTGAGACGCTCCAGTCAGATTGGTTAACTCACTTTGCACGCGTTTGAAGCGTTCAGTGAATTCATATGAACGATGCGAAACAGGTGCACGTTGAAACGCTTTTTTTAGGTCTGCTGTTAATTCATTCGGACCTGGATAGAAAGTATGCCGTTTATGTTGAAAACGAGCTGCAACAGATTGTTCATAATACTGCTTCGTCAAAAACATCGGTACAAAAGCTGCTTCCTCGCTCCCAACAGGTTCTGCAAAAGCTTTAAATCCAAGTTGACCGTACAATTTTAATTCACGAACGGTTCCCGATATGACTGCTGCTCCATACCCTTTTTCGTACGCATAGTCTGCTAATGCACGAGCCAACATGAAAAACACACGGCCATTGCGATGTTCTCGGCGAACAGACAACAACCGTATTTCACATAACTTCCCAGTTAATGCTTCCTCAGGTAAGGCATTCTCTACTAAACCAATTTTGTGGTCAAGCGAAAATGGCCGTTGATCACGCAGTGCAATCATCCCCACGAGTTCTTGATCTTTCAACACAATTAAATATGTATTTTCATGATGAAATGCATCCTGGCGTTTTCCACTTGGATGCTGTTCATGTTGCGGTATTTCTTCTACGAACGTATCATAATTTAGTTTGGCAATGGCCTCAAACTCTTTTTCAGCACGAGCAATTTTACACCAATACATACCATGCACCTTCTAGTTTTAAAATATAGAACGATTATATTGATCCTAGGTTCTATTTTCTCACATATTAAAGCAAACCCCTATAAAAATCGGCAGATGGAAATGGAAGAATACTAAAGTGATTTGGAGTCCTATGAGCGAATTGAGTGATTTACCGTGTCTATGCGAGGATTCTAATCTTCTATGCGTGGTTTCGAATGTTCTATACGCGTTTCATCAAAAAAGCCACAACATTTATGGTTGTGGCACACAATAATTTCTGAGTTAAAGAAGAAAAAACGAGGATGACCCAAGAGTGGTAAGAACTCTTCCTTCGGGCAACCTCGTCTTTATAATATTTTATGATTCTACTGTTTGATTTTCGAGTGATTCGTTATACATCTCTTTGTCCAGTTCCCCGGTAACACGAGCAGTAGTAACACCCGATACCATTGCTCCACTAACGTTCAAAGCTGTGCGACCCATGTCAATTAATGGCTCAACGGAAATCAATAAGCCCGCCAAAGCTACCGGTAAGTCTAACGCAGACAATACAAGTATCGCTGCAAATGTTGCTCCACCGCCAACCCCAGCTACTCCGAATGAACTAATCGCTACGACTGCAATCAGCGTGAGCAAGAACATCGGTTCTAAAGGGTTTTGTCCAACAGTTGGTGCAATCATGACTGCAAGCATTGCTGGATATATACCTGCACAGCCATTTTGCCCGATTGTTAATCCAAATGAACCTGCGAAGTTCGCAATTCCGTCTGGAACACCTAAACGAGTGGTTTGAGCATTGATAGTCAGTGGTAAAGTACCTGCACTAGAACGAGACGAGAAAGCAAATAATAATGCTTCAGCTGATTTTTTCACATAAGTAAATGGATTTAATCCTGAAAGTGAAACGATTAATAAGTGAACAGCAAACATCACAATCAGTGCAACATAAGAAGCAATGACAAATTTACCTAGATTGTAAATCGCCTCAAAGTCTGATGTTGCTACAGTGCGAGTCATGATAGCCAAGATACCATATGGCGTTAAGCTCAAGATGATTTTTACTACACGCATAATAAGGGCATACGCTGCATCGACCGCTGTTTTCACTAAGGTCGCATTTCCGGCTTCTTTGCGAGCAATTCCAAGATACCCAAAGCCTAAAAATGCGGCAAAAATGACGACTGCAATTGTAGAGGTCGGGCGAGCTCCAGTTAAGTCAAGAAAAGGATTTCCTGGTAATAAGTCAATAATTTGTTGTGGAAATGTTCGATCAGCCACTTCTGTTGTACGCTGTTCAATATAAGCACCACGCTCTGTTTCAGCGTCTCCACTCACAATTTGTGACGCGTCCAAATCGAATACAACTGCTGATGTGACCCCGATTACTGCAGCAATCGCTGTTGTACCAATAAGTAAAGTTAGAATAAGACCAGCTGTTTTTCCAAAATTCTTGCCAATCGTAAGCTTTGTAAAGGCTGATAAGATTGAAATGAACACCAATGGCATAACAATCATTTGAAGCAACTTGATATATCCAGTCCCAACTAGGTTAAACCATTGAACTGACTCATTTACTATTTCGTCATTTGTTCCATAAGCATAGTGTAAAATTAAGCCATACACGATCCCCAACCCTAGGCCCGTAAATACACGTTTTGAGAATGACACATGCTTACGTCCCATGTACAAAAGAAGGCCAATTAAAAGTAGCAACACCGCTATATTGATGATGATAAATAAAGTGTCTACCGTGACTCCTCCTACCAATTTTAATAGAAAAACATTTGCCTTAATACCTTTCCGTTCATGAAAGTAAAACTAAACCGATAGAAATTTCACTCCCTTCTTTCTTATGTTACTTTAAGCTATACTTAAATATGACCAAATTTGTTTATTTAGGAGGGACTATATGGCTTCTAATTTAATTAGCATCGGGATTACCGCCATAATTACACTTAATATATTTCTAGCCATTGTGTTAATTTTCCTTGAACGAAGAGATGCATCTTCTACGTGGGCTTGGTTAATGGTTTTATTCTTTATTCCCGTCATGGGGTTCCTACTTTATTTAATGTTAGGAAGACAGTTACGTAAGAGACATTTATTTCGGTGGGAAGGGCGAAGTAGAATTGGCATCGATAATTTAATAGATTATCAAATAGATGCTATAGAAGATGGAACGTTTGAATTTCGTCTGGAAGACACCCACGCATTTAAAGATATGATTTATATGCAGTTACGCAACAATCATGCCGTGTTGACTCAAGACAATGCGCTTACGATTTTTAATGACGGCGAAAAGAAATTCTCGGCTTTATTAGACGATTTAGAACATGCAAAGGATCATATACATATCCAGTATTATATTTTCCGCTTAGATGGGCTTGGTTCTCGCATTTATGATGTGCTTATTCGAAAAGCAAAACAAGGTGTTAAAGTCCGGTTGCTGTTTGACGATATGGGCTCTCGTAGTCTTCGAAAAAGACATTTTAAGGAATTGATAAACTTGGGAGGCGAAGTGGAAGCATTCTTCCCTTCGATTATGCCACTTGTGAATCCCCGACTAAATTACAGGAACCACCGCAAAATCGTGGTTATTGATGGCCGTGTTGGGTATATCGGTGGATTTAATGTAGGCGATGAGTACTTAGGTTTAGATCGTAAATTCGGCTACTGGCGTGATACACATTTACGCATGGAAGGAAGCGCTCTTCACCCTCTTCAAACACGATTTATTTTGGACTGGAACCAAGCTTCGAGAGATCAGGATATTGAATACTCCGATCGTTATTTCCCTGCCATTCCTTTAAAAGGATCTGTTGGCTTACAAATTGTTTCAAGTGGACCTGATTCTGAATGGGAACAAATAAAAAATGGGTACTTAAAGTTAATTACAATGGCTAAAAAGTATATTTATATTCAATCTCCCTATTTCATTCCAGATGCGAGTTTTATGGATTCCCTGCGAATAGCATGCTTATCAGGTATTGACGTGCGAATCATGATTCCAAATAAACCTGATCATATGTTTGTATACTGGGCTACATATTCTTATGTGGGCAACTTGATTAAAGCAGGAGCCAAAGTGTACATCTATGAAAATGGATTCTTGCATACGAAGATGATTGTCGTTGATGATGAAGCCTCAACTGTGGGCACAGCCAATATTGACGTACGAAGTTTTAAATTGAATTTCGAAGTAAATGCTTTTATTTACGATCGAGAAACTTCACATCAGTTAGCTGAGCTGTTTGAGCAGGATATGTTGCTATCGACGGAACTTACATGGGAATTATACGAAGAGCGTACACGTTTAATTAAAATGAAAGAGTCTTTTTCAAGACTTTTATCACCGATTCTCTAATAGTAAAAGCATGAAGATGATGTTCCTCTTCATGCTTTTTTTGTATGGTTGAATCGTATGTTTAGGCAACCAAGAGCCGCATGTGATATGAAGTCGATGTGAAATATGCTATTATTTAGGGTGTACCAAAATTAGAAGAGGTTCGTAAACTCCCTCTATAAAAAACTAAGGTGAAAACTGTCACGTAGATACAGTTTTTTTGTGCTTTTATAGCCAATTCAGTTCAAGTATCTAAGCTACACCATGCATACTACTTTTAACGTTACTGAATCACCTAAATAGAGATGTCGAATACTCATTCTTCAAAAGGAGAAATGAGCAATGAAAAAAGGAAAAGCTGTTGTCGTATTTAGTGGCGGCCAGGACAGTACAACTTGTCTATTATGGGCTTTAACAAAATACGAAGAAGTCTTTACAGTCACTTTTGACTATGGTCAACGCCATATCGAAGAAATAACATGTGCTGAAGAAATAGCGCATGAGTTAAACGTTCCATTTAAAGTATTGGATATGACTTTAATCAATCAGCTATCAGCAAATGCTTTAACGAGAAGTGATATTGCTGTAACTGACGCAACAGATGGTAACTTGCCATCTACATTTGTTCCAGGAAGAAATCATTTATTCCTATCGTTTGCTGCTGTTTATGCACAGTCCATTGGTGCCCGTGATATTATTACAGGCGTTTGTGAAACTGATTTTAGTGGATACCCAGATTGCCGCGATGTATTTGTCAAAGCACTAAATGTATCTATTAATTTAGCGATGGATACGTCCCTTCAATTCCAAACTCCATTAATGTGGTTGGACAAAGCACAGACCTGGAAACTTGCCGATGATTTAGGGGCTTTGGAATTTGTTCGTACACGCACATTAACTTGTTATGAAGGAATCCGTGGTGATGGCTGTGGCACATGTCCATCTTGTGTATTACGCCAAAAAGGATTACTCACTTATCTTGAACAAAAACAAGGAAGTGAATCGAAGTGATTCAACAATTTTATCCACAAACACCTCACTCGTACCGATTCGAATTAAATAAAGATATGCATTTGTCTGCAGCTCATTTCATTCCACATGATGATGCAGGGAATTGTCAATATATGCACGGCCACACGTATTTCATTAACATTACCATCGCTGGTGATCAGTTAGACGAAATGGGTTTTCTAATTGATTTCAAGGTGATTAAGAACCTTGTACACAAAAGATATGACCATACGGTTCTGAATGACCATCCTGAATTTAAACAAAAATTCCCTACGACCGAACAAGTAGCACACGAAATTTGGATGACCATACACAATAAATTGAAAACACTTCCTCATCAACCGAGATGCCTACAAGTAGTCGTTCGTGAAACTCCGACGAGCTATGTTGTTTATCGTCCAAAAGCTGAGGAACTCTTATGAAGATACCTGTGATGGAAATATTCGGCCCCACCATACAAGGTGAGGGTATGGTTATCGGGCAAAAGACCATGTTTGTTCGAACTGGAGGCTGTGACTATTCATGTTCATGGTGCGATTCTAAATTCACTTGGGATGGCACAGGGAAAAGCACAGCAATGAAAGCGGAAGAAATCATTGAAACATTAAAAGAAATTGGTGGAGAGGCTTTTTCTCATATCACAATTTCAGGTGGTAACCCGGCTCTCCATAAAGGGTTAGGCGAATTCATCAATCAATGTCATGAACAAGGATGGAAAGTGGCTATTGAGACTCAAGGGTCTTTTTGGCAAGATTGGCTCCTTGATATTGATGATGTCACTATTTCTCCAAAACCACCGAGCTCTTTAATGAAGACGGATTTCAGTAAGCTGGATTTATTTATGCAAAATCTTGTAGACTCCAATGTAAGCTTAAAGGTAGTAATCTTCGATGAAGAAGATTTTGGCTATGCAGAGATGATTCATACACGTTATCCTGAAGTTCCTTTTTTCTTGCAGGTTGGCAACGATGACGTGTTAACAGTCGATGATCAAGCATTGGTTTCCACACTATTAAAACGCTTTGAATGGTTAATTGACCGTTCAATGAAGTCTACGATTATGAACGATGCGAAAGTACTGCCTCAATTACATGCATTGATTTGGGGAAATAAACGCGGTGTTTAACAAGGAGGATTTAACGATGAGCGGGCGTCAAAAAGAAGAGTTACAAGGAATTAATTTACTAGGCAATCAAAACGTTCAATATGATTTTTCATATAATCCAGGTGTTTTGGAATCATTTGAGAACAAACATCCTTATCGTGACTATTTTGTAAAATTCAATTGTCCGGAGTTTACTTCTTTATGTCCGATTACGAGCCAGCCTGATTTTGCTACGATTTATATTAGCTATATTCCAGATATTCAAATGGTCGAAAGTAAATCGCTAAAATTATACTTATTTAGCTTTAGAAATCATGGGGATTTCCATGAAGATTGTATGAATATCATTCTTAACGACTTAGTTAAACTTATGGATCCTCGCTACATTGAGGTGTGGGGCAAATTCACACCACGTGGTGGAATTAGTATTGATCCTTATACGAACTACGGAAAACCAGGTACAAAATATGAAGAGATGGCTGCACATCGTCTGATGAATCATGATATGTATCCAGAAACAATTGATAATCGATAACTTAAAAATCTAACCCTCTTCATACTAAAAGACACTCGATTGGAGTGTCTTTTTTAGTGGCCTAATTAAAGAGAAAAAAGAAGAGGATGAACGTTATCCCCTTCTTTATTATAGGTCCAAATATTCTTCTAGAGTTTGTTTGTGGGTAAACATATCTGTTGCAGGTTCGACTCCAACATAGCGGAAATGCCATGACTCATGCATATAGCCAGTAACTTCTTCTTTTCCTAATGGATAACGAAGGATAAACCCATAGAGATGGGCATTTTGAGAAATCCACTCACCAGCAGGAGTTTCGCCAAATGATGCTGCGGCCCAGTGCTGTTCAAAGTTTTTCTCTCCAATATCGAAGGATAAACCTGTTTGATGCTCAGAATAGCCAGGACGTGCACTATATTGATCTGCCGCTTGCTGTCCATCTTTTTCCACATATTGATTATATAAGGTTTCTTGTCGTTCAAATGAGCGAAATGTGCTAAATGCGACAAGCTCAAACCCATCCAGTTTTGCTGCTGCAGCCATTTTATTAAATGCTGTACGTGCTAGTGGATCTTCGCCGTTATTATAATCAACAGGGAGTGGAAATTGTTTATTCGCTACAATAAAACCATTTTTAACGGTAGGGACTTCAGGATATTTTTGATTGGGATCATACCTGTTATTTGATGGTTTTTCTACTGGTGGCTTTGGACTTTCTTTTGGCTCTTCAGGTGGCTCAACAGGTGTTTCAGGTATTATTTGGCTCGGTTCATCTGCTTGTTGCTCTAAATTTAGTGCAGCTATACTTTTATCGAGATTCCAATTGTGTAACCCTATCCAAATCACTGGCACAATTATGAGAATACTCCCTATGATTACTGTAACCACAATTGGCCACTTCTTTTTTTTATTCGGAGTAAAACGTAATTTACTAGATTTCATGAGAAGCCTTCTTTCATATTTCGTACATTAAGTTTACCATTAAATTCTTTAAAAATGACATGCGTCATTATTTTTTCGCTATAATATATTAGACATTTAAAATAGATTTGAGGTTTCATTTATGATAAATTCTCAAAAATGGTTATCTATTAACTTTGCAGCTTTCTTTTTCACTTGGGGTGTCTTCCTGCCTTACTGGACGGGATGGCTAACTACTGAAAAAGATCTATCTGTATTTCATGCGAGTATAATAATGGGTTCAGGAATGGTAGCACGTGCAGTCTCGACATTCGTTTTTTTCCCATTTGCTACTAAATTACTCTCACTTCGCAGAGTGATGGTATGGGCAGCCTTTATGTCGTTAATGATCATGTCGATATATATTTTTGTAGACACATTTATTCCATTACTAATAATCACCGTCGTGTTTAGTTTAGTTTATCCGAATTTACTTCCTGCTATGGAGAGTAGTGCATCTGTCTTAATTCAGACTGAGCGTATTCATTACGGGAAAAGTCGTTCATTCGGATCAATTGGCTATACGGTGGGACTTTTGTTAATAGGCGCAGCCACTGCTGTATGGAATGAACAAGCGATTTTGTGGGTAATGTTGATAGGGCTTGCCTCTATGTGGTATCTCCATACCCGCCCCGCTCCCCCTTCTCTAACTATAAAACCTGAAATTCGTGAAGTGAAGAATAAAAAATCAGAAGTCAAGAGATTAATCTCGTCTAAACCTTTTGTTACGGTGTTAGTCCTCTCCATATTGTTACAAGGTGCTCATGCATCTTATTATAATTATGGATTCATTTATTTACAGGATCTTGGCGTCAATAGTTTTTATATCGGAGTGGTCTTAATTGTTGCTGTTCTTTTAGAAATTTTATTTTTTGCTCGAGCAGATTTTTTCTTTATCAAAACTAAAATATCGACCATGTACTTAATAGCAGCTGGAGGGTCCACATTGCGATGGATATTGATTTTCCTATTTCCAACTGTTTGGGTTTTCATTTTTTCACAGTTGCTTCATGCTGTTTCATTCGGAGTAGCCCATTACGCATTTATTCAATTTATTTCTAAGCGATTATCGCAAAATGAAATCCCAACAGCGCAAGGAATGTACGCCTCCCTAGCAATGGGTCTAAGCACAGCCATTTTAACCTTTATAGGCGGTTATTTATATGAGATCAGTCCAGGACTTGCATTTTTAGGTATGACCTTATGTACGATTCCATCATTCTTTATTGTATTGGTAACACGAAAAAAATTATCCTACTAAAGAACTATTTTTTGAAAATGGGTCACAAAATACTAATTTGCCTCGAATAGTATAGTAAGAAATCATGACAGGAGTGTAATTACTATCATGCGAAGAATCTCAAAATTTGACGTGCTCCTATTAATGCAACAATTAGATGAGCTATTAGAAAATCATAAAGAAGAAAATAAAAAAGAAAATAAACAGAAAAACGCACGTAACCGTTAATGGTTACGTGCGTTTTATTTTATAATTCCGCATGCAATTCGATTTCCAGAATTGCCTGAAGGGTCCGTAACATAATCATCTTTTTTCTCATGAATAATCATTGTACTGCCATCTTCATCAAGCAGGGAATTCGATTTTCCTTTTTCAAGCGTCACATTTGGAGTAGTAATCTCTAAATCCACTATGCCATTTTTATTTACTTTCAAGTTCGGAAGATCCCCTGCATGATAGCCTTTCGGATTATCAAAGCCGTGTTGTTTTTTTGCAGGGTTCACATGGCTACCTGATGTTGTAAAATCTGGTGGGTCACACTTTCCTACCTCATGAAAATGAATGGCTTTTTCTCCAGGCTCTAATCCTTTTAGTTGTAACCGAACTCTGACACCAGCAGATGTTTCTGTTAATTCCGCTGACCCAATACCAGTCCCTTTAGAATCCACCACATTCGTTACCAACGTATGGTCAATCGTCCCACTTACAGGCATCATTTCTTTTTGTTGACTGCACCCTGTTACTGTGACTGTTAATAGTAAGGCACTGCATACAATCATCCATTTTTTCATAAAAAAAACCTCCATACAAATGATTTCTCATTAGTATGATGGCTTAAAATGAATTTTTTATACATTAAAACAAAATTATTCCTAATATGATGACAAACGCAACTGCAAAGAAAATAGCCATGCCGGTCATCCATTTTGCCTCGCGCTCAAAACCTTTTTCTTTAAAACTCAAAGCTCTAAAGCCATTAGTCAAAGCAAATAATGCAGTCATAAACAAAACTGATACATATAAATTCTCTTTAATAATAAAGACCAACGCAGCGATGCTTACTGCTGATAGTAGTAGTCCAGCAAGCCAATTTCGTTTCATAGCAGTTATTCACTCCTAAAAAAAAGTCGATGCTTTCAGGCACCGACTTTAACTTATTATTCTTCTATTGCTTTCTCTGGATGGTTTGAATAAAACTTACGTCCTAAATATGTTTGGAAGATTAGCAGTAAACCACCAACTGTCCAATATAGCGGTAAGGCTGACATAGACGTAAAGGATACAAACATAATCATAATAGGTGAAATATACACAAACATTTTCATTTGTTGTTTTTGTTGCTCGGGTACGGTCCATAATGATACTTTTGCTTGTAAGAAGTAGACTGCACCTGCAATCAACGTCATTATTACATCTGGTGATCCAAGACTAAACCATAAAAACTCATGATTCTTCACATCTGTAGAATAAAGAATGGAGAAATAAAGACCCATGATGATTGGCATTTGAATGACCATTGGCAAACAACCCATGTTTAATGGATTTACATTATGTTTGCGATACAACCCCATCATTTCTTGCTGCAACTGTGTTTGCTCTGCTTTATCTTTAGTTGCTTTTATTTTCTTTTGGATTTCATCCATTTCAGGCTTCATTGCATCCATTTTGACTTTCATGCCTTGTTGGTTCTTGTAGTTACGAAGCATTAATGGCATTAAAATAAGTCTAATCAAAATCGTAATAGCAATTATCGCTAAACCGAAACTTCCGTTGAACATATCTCCAAAAAAGTTAAGTAGGTATTCGAAAGGTTTTACAAAAATACTGTAAAAGTACCCTTCTTTATTTTCTACACCAGCACAACCACTTAATAACATAGTAACCATAACAAGCATTGACAGTAATCCGATTTTCTTCTTCACTAGTTTCACCTTCATCTTTTAAGCTACTGAAAAGTATACCTTATTTACCTACCATATTTCAAATTAATAGCAAAAAGAGTCTTAACTTACGACACTTTTAAATTGAGGTTGGTAAGGTAAATCTATAGTAATCATAGTCCTTTTGATCACGGAATTGTTTTGGTGTCACTTCTGTGTACTTTTTAAATATACGAGTAAAGTAGCTCTGATTGCAGAAGTGATATTGTTGTGAGATATCCGAAATCGTTTTATTTGTATGCCTTAAATAATATTGCGACTCTTCCACACGTCTTACATTTAAATACTCTACAAGAGTAATACCTACATTTTCACGGAAGATACGGGATAAGTGGCTTGTACTAACATTAAACTGTTTCGCAATGTCTTCAACGGATAGTTCTGATTCAACTTCATCGTTAATAAATAATATTACCTTGTTGACAGTTTGATGATTAAAAGTAGGCTGTTTTCTTTCTGAAATAACTGATACAAAAAAATCAATTAAATCATCCGCGAATTGTAGGAACTGAGCGTCATTCATATGAAAATCAACCATTCCAATACATGCAGAATTAAAAGCAAATGCTTTTTTGGCAGGCACTTGATTTTCATATAACTGTCGCGCCATAATCGATGACAATACGGCAAAGTAATGTTTTACTCCCCGAATGGTTTGTTTACCTGCCCTTAAAGAAATTCGATCGATGAGAAGACGCAAAGTGTTTTTTGCTTTTTCTATCTCTAAATGGTGAATTTCATACAAAAGTTTTGATTCCAACTCAAAGAAATCTTCTACGCCATCCAACTGGGAAGCTATTTCAATTTCACTCAAATATTTTTTTGATATAGTTTCGCTTCCTGTGGGTTGATTTAACTGCATAAAACTCACCATCTTTCTTTACGATACGCATATGCGTATTTTACCATTTTCTCATTAAAAATAAATCCTATTATATGCATATAGTTACATAAACTTTAGATTTAACATTTTCCCTTGCTTTTTATGGGTATTAGTTCTTAAAAAAAAGACTAATTAATTACAATTTTATTCGTTTATTGGTTGACTTTATAAAAGATACAATAATTAGTTCGTTTTACCGATTGGTACTAGTACCTCAATATGCTTTTTCAATATTTGAACTGCAATTGGAGTAGAACATCCTTCATCTCCATCTAAATTACAAGTCATTTCCTTCGATGTTTCAATTCGTACTTTTTCTGTTTTAATCACGACTACGTCAGGATTCTCTTCAATTTTGCCTCGTAAAACAGCTGATGCCATCCGAATAAAGGCAGGTAGTCCTTTACTTTTCACAATAAATACATGAAGAAATCCGTCATCAGTTTGTGCATCTGGAGCCAATTTTCCGAATCCACCTACCGAGTTTGTTAATGCCACTAATACGACAACCGCATTTCCACTCCAAGTGCCATTATCATGCTCTACAACTACTTCTGTTTCATCTTCAGAAGTTAATGCTTTAACACCTTCGATTAAATATGCTAATGGTCCAAGTTTAGTTTTTTGTTCTACAGAGACATTCGAAACACTTTCTGCTACTTGACCAACAGCTAAAACATTCATAAAGTATTGATTTTGTGCTTTTGCAATATCTGTAAACCTCGGTTTTGCTGTTTTTAGTCCTTCGATTGCCCTTGCAGGATCTAATGGGATGCCAAGGGCACGAGCAAAATCATTTACAGTACCTAAAGGGATAAAAGAGAAAAGAGGTCTGTGTTCTTGTTCCGCTAACCCATTCACTGCTTCGTTTATAGTCCCATCTCCACCCATAGCCGTAACAAGGTCGTATTTTTCTGCGCATGCTAGCCGAGCAAAGTCCGTCGCATCTCTTTCACCTTGAGTCTCTTTGACTTCCACTTCAAATCCCATACTAGTTAAAGTTTCAATGGTCTGTTCTTTAAAGTCTCCTGCTAATTCCTTACCTGATGATGGATTTAATATCAACATGGCTTTTTTCAATTAAAATGCCTCCGATGATTGTGTGTTATATATGGTAACATTAGAAAAAAGAGATTATTTATTAAAGTGAGGTGAATAATTTGGACACAAATTCAATACAAGAAATCATGAAAGTCATTCATGATTTCTTCCCTGAACATGCTTCTATTGCTATTTCGAACACCAATGAATACGTATATTATCAAGCCAGTAAGAGAATAGATTTAAAAATACAACCAGGTGATCCAATAAAAGAAGGCACTGCCACTTATAAAGCGCTTACTTATGGTCAAAAAGTGAACGAATTTATTGACTCTGATATTTTAGGTGTTTCTTATTATGGAATGAGTATCCCCATTATTAAAGAAGGTATAACAGAAGGTGCAGTTACGGCCATTCTCCATCAACAGCCCTCTCCATTTTTAAGTCAATATATGACCATAAAAACGGATGAAAACTGGTATCCAGTAAAACATAATCAAGTTTTATTTTTAGAAACTCAGCTTCGTAAGACCTATGTAAAAACCGAGACAAGAGGAGGGTATCATCGCTTAAACTTAAGTGAATTAGAATTGTTTCTCTCATCAGAATCCTTTATTCGCTGTCATCGATCGTACATAGTAAATATTGCTTTTATCAAAGAAATACAACCTGACTCGCATTCAACCTTCTTACTGGAAATGAATGATGGAACAAGGATTCCGGTCAGTCAACGTTATGCTAGTTATTTTAGACGTTCCTTAGGTTTTTAATTCAACTTCTTTAGTTTCCTACCATATATTAAGTTTATTAAACCATCTTCCTATACTTTTCATCTAATAAAGAAGGCTACGATCGCTTGGAGCGTAGCCTTCTTTTTTCTAATTCTTAATCATCGAGTTTTCATCGACATCATTATTTACCGCTTTTTTCGATTTATCTTGAACTTCTTGGTTATAGTACTGAACACTGGTCATTGCGCCTTCATCTACCATAGTGTTGTCATCAATATCATGTGGATCCGAATGACCAGCTTTGGTCATTTCCATTTTATTGTTTTTTTGTGATTCGAGGTAAGAATTAACTTTAGTTTTCGTGTTATTGAAAGCTACTATTGCTTTGTCGCGATTTTCTTGTTTACTGAAATACGCATAAGCACCTGCTGCCAATCCAGCTAATAACAATGAACGATTATTTCCTTTTGCCATTTTCATCATTCCTCCAGTAATTCTTTTTTCTCTTGTTATAGTATCGATACCCTACATATTCTTTTTCAACACCTTATTATTGTGACAAAACGGTTTCAAATTAGTGACTTCTTTTTAGCATGTCCACATGCGGAATCCCGTCTTCATCATATTCTTCAGAAATCTCTATAAAACCAAATGAACCATAAAAATGCTTGAGATGTGTTTGGGCTTGTAGTTGAATATCAGTATTTGGCCATTTTTCTCGGATAAGATCAATTGCTTGATTCATTAATTCTTTAGCTAGTCCTCTTCCTCTTGATTTTTGGTCAACGATTACTCGACCAATAGATGTTCGTTGATATTTTATACCAGCAGGAAGGATTCGTGCGTAAGCTAGGACTTCATCATTTTCGATATAGGTTAGATGGTAAGAATCTAAGTCATAGCCATCTAGCTCAGGATAAGGACAAGATTGTTCGACTATAAAAACATTTACTCGTAGTTGTAAGTAAGTATAAAGTTCGATGGTTGTTAATTCATTAAAAGATTTGATAATCCACATTTTCTCACTCCTTTTTATGGAAATTATTTCACATGTATAGCAAACTTGCGAAATATTTGGTATGATGACTGAAAGAATTTTGAGGTGAGATGATTTGATACGAGCGATGAAACAAGACGATATTGCTGCGGTACAGCAAATCGCCAAAATTACTTGGAATGACACATACGAAGGAATCATTCCAGCTACTATTCAAGAATTATTTATCGAACGATCTTATTCAAGTGCCATGATGATGAAACGTTTAGAAAAAACAGCTGTTTATGTCGCTCTTCATGAAGATACTATTGTTGGCTTTGCCAATTTCACACGTGTCGATGAAGATGGCGATGCGGAACTTACGGCTATTTACATGTTGCCTTCCCATCAACATTTAGGATATGGGAAAAAGTTGTTAAGTGCAGGATTAAAAAACATTTCCTCTGCAAATCAATTACTAGTTTACGTCGAAAGTGAAAATAAAAAAGGTAGAGCTTTTTATGAACGCAATAATTTCACATGTATGGAAGAATTCGATGAATTTTTTGAAGGTCACCCTCTATCTACAGCAAAATATGTATACTTTCTAAAAACGCCTGTTAACAATTAACTTGTTAACAGGCATTTTTTTATAAAGGTTGCTGCGGTTGGTGCACTTCATTGTTGTAATATGGATCTTGTTCATCATGCACTGGTGTTTTGCGAACGAAACACAAAATAGCTGCAATATAGAATAAAATTGGAGCGAGTAATAATATTCCCGATAATAAGCCTGCAAAGATGAATAATATCCCCGCTGTTTTCGGACTCTTGTTTTTTGATACTTTAACTACAGCAATAATACTTAAAATCACACTGATTAGTAAAGTAATTACTAGAACCCATCCGACGATTCCAAATACATCTAAAAACGCACCTATGAAATCCTTAGCCATCGCGATATCTTCGGAAGTCATTGTAGGGTCAGTCATGACCATTTCTTCTTCAATCAATTGTTTTACCTCTCCTGTATCGGCATTTGATACAGCTACAACAGCAAACGTAGCGAATACTAATAAAATAACATTTAATATGGTACCAATAATTCCTAAAGCAACTTCTCCAACTCTACTCAATACAATCACCTCTTCTATTTATCTCTTCTATAATATATACGAAACAAAACTAAGTAGGTTTCATAATATCACCATTCCCTTCATAAAATATGAATAAACCTGTTTAATCTTTTATAGTGGGGGTACATATTTAGTAACACCAATTTGAAAGGAGTAGATGACGAGATGGAAAAGAAAATAGTATTTAGTCAATCAGATTTTATGTACACAATGGTAGGGGCTTCAGTACTAACAGGATTTTTATTCGTATTTACTCAAATGTGAGGATGAAGAATATGACGAATTACACGTGAAAGGCAATCCACTAAGATTAATTAGCGGATTGCCTTTTAATTATGCTTTAAGGTCTTCATATTCATCAGATTCATTAAATGCAGATACCACATACGAACAAACGGCTTCCATTTTATAACTGTTCTCACGAGCAAATTTTGCTGAACGATCGAGTAACTGCTTGGCTACCCCTGTACCTCGAAGTTCTGGAATAACGAATGTGTGATCCATTACCATTACATCCCCAAGCAACGTCCATGTGATTTCCCCTAAAGTTTTTCCATCTTTTTCATGCACAAATGCATACGCATCCTGACCCAATTCTTTATACTGAAATTCCATTTCTCACCACTCCTTTTTGACAGTTTAGCATACCTCACTCGTTGAATGTTAATGGACGGAGTGAAGCTTCTATTTGTTCGCGACGAGGTTCTAAAAATGGTGGTAATGCGAGAGTTTCACCCAACGTTTCCATTGACTCATCTGTAGCAAATCCAGGTTCATCCGTCGCTAGTTCATACAATATTCCATTCGGTTCGCGGAAATAAATTGATTTGAAGTAATAGCGATCGACTTTACCAGAAGTCATGAATCCTCTTGCACGCAATAATTCTTCCCATCTGTCATAGTCCTCAAACGTCTTCACACGAAATGCAACATGATGAACACTACCTCTACCTGGTCGTTCCAGTGGTAAATCAGGTCGTTCTTCAATATGCACTTCAGAAGCGGGACCTCCATCTCCTGTAGAATATACGGTGATATCAGGCATTGCTACTACAAATGAAGGATACGATCCAACTTTTTTGAACCCCAATACTTCAGTTAAAACAAGTTGCGTTTGTTCAGCCTTCCGAACGGTTAACGTGACATGCCCTAAACCAACCACTGTAAATTCTTCTGGAACACCCGATTTTGTCCAAGGTGTACCGTATGGAACACCTTCTCCATCATCAACGACTAACATGAGTCGAGATCCTTCAAAGTCTTCAAAATACATCGTTTTTCTACCAAAACGTTCAACCACATCTTCAAAATGAACTTGATGTTGTGTAAAGCGTTCTTTCCAATAACTCAAAGCAGCTTCACTTTTCACACGAAAAGCTGTATTACTTATACTCGATGCTCCTGCGACAGTCCTGGCCGCTCTCGGAATATCGAAATACGTCATATCCGTTCCGGGCGTACCTACTGCATCCGCATAAAACAAATGATACGAAGAAGTATTATCTTGGTTTACGCTTTTTTTAACGAGTCTCATACCTAATATACGAGTAAAGAAATCATAGTTTTTTTCCGCATTCGCTGTGATAGCGGATACGTGATGAATGCCTCCTAATTCCATGAAATGCCTCCTTATTATAATATCTCGAATTCGAGATGTTTTTTCTTATAGATTATCATCTGTAATAGCATTGCGTAATTTATGTGATTTTATGAAAAAAACCTCCATGAGAGGAGGTTTTAGTTAAATAATGATCGTATTGAATCAATTAAATTGTTAAAAAAGTTTTTAACACTTTGCCAAAAACCTTCGTCATCAACGATATTTCCAATTTTATCTTCAATGGTTTTACTTAAGTCATTTAACTGATCAGACCATTTACTAAAATCAATATCCAATTGACGAATTTTGTCCATTAAATCAATTAATAATTGACGATCTTCAGGGCTTAACTCGATTTTTAAATTAGTTAATTGTTCTTGTACAATTTTTTCGACTTCTTCTTTAGTTGCTGGGTTTTGTTCTGCAATATCTTTTTTAATCTCGGTTAAGAGCTCACTTACTTTTGCTTCGTCAATGTCTGATTTATTCGCTAATATAGTTGCAACTGAAAGTTCTTCATTTGCCACATCAGTTCGTTCTTTGTCTAGCGTTTCTCCACTCACTTCATATGCTTTGTAAATTCCGACTAAAGCTGAATGACCTGTTACTTTTTTTGGAGCTGCGACTTCTACTGTAGCGTCTTCAATTCCAGCTGTTAACATAGCATTTTCGTACATTTCAGCTGTTACTTGTGTAATATTATCTTCAGTAACTATATCGATTACTAAGCCTTTTCCAGCATCTTGACGTGTAATCTTCGCAGATGAAAACATTCGAGCAGAAGCGTCACCATCTTTAATATAGTTTACTAAATCTTCTCCTGTCACAGAGATTTCTTCAACTTCCGATTCGTTGGTTACTTCAAGACTATCTTTAACGCTTGCTTTTTCTGATTCTGTTAAATCAGCTCCGTATACAACAATAGGCATACCAAATTTTTCATTAATTCCTTCATCTGAAGACGAAGATCCAGTGCTAGCTAAAGCACCTGAAGGCAAGATCAATGAAGCTGCCAGTAAGAACGAAACGAAACGAACACTATTCTTTTTCATATCTTGTTCTCCTCTCAAAATAACTTTTTCCGATTAAAGCGGGTGTCACTAATTTTTTTAGCAGTTGTTCCTCTTATTAGTACGAAAAAAAGGTACAAAAAGTTTCGGTGAGCATTAATCTCGCCTTTCTCTTTGTACCTCTTAACCACATTTTCTGCATTTTAAATGTTGGATTTAACTATCGTCCAACCATCTTTTTGCTCAATTTTTTTCTCTTTCATTAACTTGCCTAATGCCCGTTTGAATGAGGCTTTACTTAAGTTAAACATGTCATAAATTTCATCAGGTGATGATTTATCTGTAAACGGCATTTTACCACCCATATCTTGTAAGTAACGATATAAAGTTTCGGCGTCATCCATTAATCTTTCTTCTTTACGTGGCAGCATCGAACCATTCAATGAGCCGTCCTCTTTAACCCCAATGACACGAATATCAACTTCTTCACCCATACGCGGTTCAGCCATTTGTTCTGTATGGTGGACAAATATCCGGTATCCTTGAGGGACACTAATTAAGAATGAACCGATTGGCAATAGGCGGTATGCACGTGCCTTCAAGTTTTCATTCATTACAGAAGTCGGTGCTTCCACGAATGTTTCAGCAACACGGTCTTCTGTTGCCAGGCGACCGAATAAATCTCCATGAAAATCGGTTCTTAATGTCATGTATAAATGGTCTCCGATTTTCGGCCATAGCTCTTTTAATAATGGCAAGTCAGATGGTTTCACAATTACTTCACGTGAACTGCCGATATCGACAACCGCACCTTCACGCTCATCCATTTTAATCACTCTCGCCCAACCGTAAGTACCTTTTATTACATGTGGCAATGCGGAAGTTGCGCTTAAATTTCCGCGACGATCTTTAAATAAAAACACTTTGATTGTATCGCCTTCTTGTACTCCTTCAGGTGCTTCAGATCCGTTAATTGGTACTTCAATTTCACCATTGGATAATATCCATTTAGAAGATTCTTGTGACTTTACTTGCAAGTCTACAATTTCTCCAGATGCCATTTCGCTCATAGTGGACACTCCTTTCACTTTTACCTATTCTGATTGTTGCTGTTCTTTAAGTTCTTCTAATTTCCGAAGAAACTCAGGATTCTCTTCCAACGCTTGATTTAAGTCAGCAATCCGGTCAATTGAATTCCAGCTCAAGTGGTGTTCGATTCCTTCTACATCTTCATATATTTTGTCTTCCTGTACGCCAATTAAACGTAAAAACTGTTCCAACAAATCATGTCGTTGAACTAAACGTTTACCTAATTTCAAACCTTTTGGAGTTAACATAAGGCCGCGGTAGCGTTCATAGATCAAGTAGCCATCTTTGTCGAGTTTTTGAACCATTTTTGTTACAGAAGAAGGAAGAACTGAAAGAGATTCAGCAATATCCGAAACACGCGCATATCCTTTTTGCTCAATCAGCATATAGATTTGTTCGATATGATCTTCCATACTAGGTGTCGGCATTACTCTGTTCCTCTCTTTCCATAGCTTATATAAGTGTACTATAGTCGCTATCCGTTCTCAATTAATAACGAAAAGCTGAAAGTGCCAATCTACCTCGACACCATTAAATGAGGAGCCTGACCTAAGCAGCTTATGTAATTCTATCTCTTATGCACGATAAATTTTATTTATTTCATAATATTATGTTCAGACGGTTTATGACTAAAATATCAAGGGTAACTTATTACTATCAAAGCCTAATTGCAGAGAGGATGAGCTTGAATGGGTAGAATGCTATGGATGATTATCGTAGTATTAATAATTATTTGGGTACTAGGACTTGTACTTAAAATTGGCGGCGGTCTAATTCACTTACTTTTATTGATTGCAGGTATTATTTTAGTTATACAATTAGTCACAGGAAAACGAAAACTTTAACAAAAGGGATGTCCGTATAATACGGACATCCCTTTTTTATTTTATTTTCGCATAAATACAGGTATCCCGAACATATTTCCCATCTGCAGAAAGTGAATCTTGTTTTAGAATGCCTTCTAATGTGAATTTTAATCTTTCTGCAACAGCTCGACTTCTGACATTATCAATATCGCAACGAATCTCTACTCTTCTTGCACCAAGATCTTCGAATGCAAACTCCGTTAAACGCTCTGCGGCTTCTGTCATATAGCCCTTACCTTCAAAGCGGCTGTCTAACCAATAACCAATTTCCACTTTTGGAATATCCCAATTTATTCGATGAAAACCACTTGCCCCAATAAACTCACCTGTTTCTTTCAAGAACAAATGAAGTCGTAAATCTTTTCTTGTCACGAAATCAGCCACAGCTTGTCGTATATTTCCTGTTGTGTCTTCGATTTTTTGTATGTTTTGGGCCCATGGCATCCAAGGTTGAAGGGCTTTATGGGAAACTTGGACACTTTTCCAAACGAGTGGTGCATCTTCCACTTTTGGCGCCCGAATAATTAATCTGTCCGATTCAAATGAATCAGGGAACGTCCGCATCGCGGTATGAACTTTTGCCTTCGTCGGTTCTGTCACCTGCTGATCATCCCATAAGACAGGCGTTGTTGTGCCTTCATTAAAATCTTCCCTCGTAATGCCGTAGGTGATGGCATCGTAATAAGAATTCTCTTTCGGGGAAAACCAAGCTTTACGCAAATGTCCTTCTTTTACAAATCCCGCACGTTCAAAAGTTTTACGCATCGCAAAGTTATCTTGACGTGTGTGACCTTCAACACGAATTTTCATTTCAGGTAGATTAAATACATACTCCGCCACTTTTTTTAGGGCAGCTGGACCATATCCATGACCTCGATAACTTTCTGCTATGCGTAAATCAAATACAGGAATTTCATCTTGCAAATCAAACACTTTAACGATTCCTACTTTTTGATAATCATCATTTTCGACCCAAAAAGTTTTGACTTCGTCTGACTCGTAGCCGCCCTCTTCAATAGTCTTTTCGATAATTTCTCTCGCTGGATTCGAATTCCCATGAAAAGGCCATGCATTCGTAGTCATAAAATGTATCAGTTGTTCTTGCTCTTCCATTGTCCATTCTGTTAATCGCATGCTTCTCCCCCGAACTGCGTTACTTTTGAATGCGCATTAACCTCATTGAATTTAAAACAACGAGTAACGTTGCACCCATATCTGCAAATATCGCAATCCAAAGAGTTAACCATCCTGGAATGATCAGCAGTAACGCCACTATTTTTAAACCTAATGCAAACATAATATTTTCTTTAATAATACGCAATGCTTTTCTACTCAATTGAATGGTATATGGAAGTTTTTCTAAGTCGTCAGCCATTAAAGCAACATCTGCCGTTTCAAGGGCTGCATCAGTTCCCGCTCCCCCCATTGCGATACCAACCGTCGCCGCAGCAAGGGCTGGAGCATCATTCATTCCGTCCCCTACCATTGCCACACGTCCGAACTCACTACGTAATTTTTTCACAGCGTGTAGTTTTTCATCGGGCATTAATCCTGCTCTGACATCAGTTAAATTTAACATTTGTGCAATTGCTGCTGCTGTAATCGGATGATCTCCAGTTAGCATCACCATATGTTTAATCCCAAGTTCTCGTAATTTCTTAATAATCATCGGACTTGTTTCTCTTATTGCATCTGCAACAGCTAAATGTCCTGCATATTGATGATTAAAAAGAACAACCATAACCGATTTCCCTTGTTGTTGGAGCATTTCTACGTTTTCCTTTACATCGTCTGAAATGGTCGTTATTTCTTCTGCCCATTTCAAACTACCTATCGCTACTTCTATTCCATCAACTGAGGCATTCACACCTTTGCCTGTAACCGAGTTGAAATTTTCAATCGGTGATTGGACAATATTTTGAACCGATGCATACGCCACAATCGCTCGTGCTAATGGATGTCCTGAATACGATTCGACTGACGCTACTTTTTGAATCACTTCGTTTTCTGTAAAAGTAGCTCCTGCTGATATGTCAGTTACTTCTGGAAAACCTTTAGTTAACGTCCCAGTTTTATCAAAAGCAATGGACTGCAAGCGGCCCATTTCTTCTAAATGAATGCCCCCTTTGATAAGAACCCCTTGCTTCGCTGCATTGCCAATTGCGGTAACAATAGCAACCGGCGTTGAAACGACAAGGGCACAAGGACAACCTACGACTAACACCGCAAGCCCTTGATAAATCCAAGCTTGCCAATCGCCAATAAATAGAGGAGGAATTACAGCTACAAGTAAAGCAATAATTATGATGCTCGGTGTGTAATACTTGGCAAATTGATCAACAAATTTTTGAGATGGCGCTTTTTCCGCCTGTGCTTCTTCTACTAAATGAATGATTTTTGCAATCGTGGTATCTTCTACTCGTTTCGTTACACGAACTTCAAGGGCACCTTCTTCATTTAATGTACCAGCAAACACTTCGTCTCCTTGCATTTTGACAACAGGCATTGATTCTCCTGTAATCGGAGCTTGATTGACTGAAGAATAACCAGTCAATACCTCGCCGTCCATTGCTATTTTTTGACCCGGTTTTACAAGAAGTGTATCGCCAATAACGATATCTTCCGTAGCTAGTTCCATTATTTCATCATTTCTACGAATAAAAGCACTTGCAGGAGCAATATCCATTAGCTGTCGAATGGATTGACGTGCTTTAGTCATCGAATATGCCTCTAGTGCTTCACTGACTGCGAATAAGAAGACAACCACGGCCCCTTCACGCCATTCTCCAATAATTGCAGCACCAATAATCGCAATGGTCATTAGTGTCTTCATATCGAAGTAAAAACGGGATAAATTTTTCAAACCACTCCAAAACATTTCATAGCCGCCAATACCTATGGATAAAGCAAAAAAGAATATCGCGTATGGATCTGCCTCAGACGTTTGAAAAGAAATAATTGTCCCTACTACTAAAAGAATAAATGACAGGAACGTTATGATATTTTCTTTTCTTTTATAAAAAGGCGTATTTTCAATGATTCGATTCGAAGTCAATGGCACGACTTTAATGCCATCAAATGCTCCTGCTTTTTCTAACTCTTCGACAGTAATTGGACCAACTACACGTAATTTTGATGCCCCAAAATTAACATTTACTTCGCTGATCTTCGGTAGGGCTTGAATGTTTTTCTCGAATTTCATAGCGCAATTCGCACATGTTAAGTTTTCTAATCGGAATTCTTGTTGATTAGATTCTTTCATGTTTTTCGCCTTCTTTCGCATGTTCATATGCAATTTTCACAAGTTGATCAACATGATCATCTGCTAGTCGATAATAAACAAGCTTGCCTCTTTTTTGTGACTTGGCCAAATCGATATCTTTTAAATAACGTAAATGATGTGAAGCTGTTGCTGTGGACGATTGAATAATCGCTGCCACATCACATACACATAATTCACTTTGGAGCGTTAATGCATATGAAATTTTTAATCTTGTTTCATCTGCTAACGCTTTGAATATAACGGCCATGCCTTTTAATTCAGGTAAGTTTTGTTTTACATATTTCACATCTTCTTCATGCACGCATGCTACTTCGCATGTTTCAGTATTCATTGTATCAACCCCTCATTCAAACGTTCATTTGATTATTAAATAAAGTATATGCTCGAGTACTTTGAAAAGCAAGGACAGTCACATGATGATTTTCCAATTTATATAGCCGAGACGGTTGAGAAATCAGGTCCAGGTTGACGCTTGGGTCTTCCAGGTTGACGAAGTGACTCTCCAGGTTGTACAAAATGACTTTTCCGCAATCTTGTGTCTGCTTCGGCTAATCAATAATTATTATGAATGTGTGTAAATAAAGGATTTAACTTCCACTCTAGAGAATATATATTTAAGTACATAAGCTGTTTACTTGCATTGAATTGTAACGAATTGCAGGGAAGAATCACTCACTATGGGGGGATTGTGTTGTATAAAAAAATTCTAGTTGCTGTAGATGGCTCTTCGCACTCAAAGAGAGCAGCAACTCACGCTGTTTTCTTAGCTAGTTCCACTGAAGGTGCACACGTCACGTTACTCTATGTTTTGGATTACGATAAAACACGAACTGAAGTCATTCATAGTATAAGTAGTGAAGAGCTACACATTGATCGCAAAAACAAAATTTTACCCATTAAAGAATTATTCACATCTCAAGGAATTTCGACTGAAATCAAATTACTTCATGGTGAAGCAGGACCAGTTATAGTCGAACATGCCAACAAAGAAAATTATGATATTGTGGTCATTGGCAGCCGTGGTCTGAACACACTGCAAGAAATGGTGCTTGGCAGTGTTAGCCATAAAGTAGCAAAACGAGTTCATTCACCGGTCTTATTAATTAAATAATAAACTCAGACTGGTCCATTCATGGGTCAGTCTGAGTTTTGCATTTGGAGATGATTAACTTGAAAAAAGGCGCGTTAAATTTAATTACTGATGTACCAGGTGTGAAAATTGGACACGTCACCTTGCATCAAAACATCAATGATAAGGATTCAATTTGCACAGGTGTTACAGCAATCTTGCCTCATAGTAAAAATTCTTTTTCACAAAAAGTTCCCGCTGCAAGTTTTGTATTAAATGGCTTTGGGAAAACGGTTGGTCTCATTCAACTCGAAGAATTAGGACTGATGGAATCACCTATTATGCTTACGAACACATTTAGTGTCGGAGCTGTTTTAGAAGGAACTCTGTCCTATATGTTGGAACAAAATCCCGCTATCGGTGACTCAACGAGCTCACTCAACCTTGTTGTCGGGGAATGCAACGATAGCTATTTAAATTCAATGCGTCTTTTAGCTGTTCGTCCACACCATGCAGTAGAAGCTTTAGTAGCTGCTAAGTCTGGGTGGTTTGAGCAAGGAGCTATCGGTGCGGGTAAGGGCATGATTTGTTACGGAGTAAAAGGAGGTATAGGCAGTTCTTCACGAATGGCTCAACATAAAGAACTTAATTTCCATGTTGGCGTACTTACACTTACGAACTTTGGTCGTGCACATGAATGCCGTATATCTAATTGGGACAAAGATGAAATAGACAAGCCAGATGGTTCCGTCATTATCGTTGTCGCTACAGACGCTCCTGTTGATGCACGGCAATTGAAACGACTTGCTAAACGGGCTGCGATTGGCCTTGGTAGAACTGGTACACATATACATAATGGAAGTGGCGATATTGTCATCGCGTTTTCTAATGCTAATACGGTTGCTCATGAGTCAGACATTCCGTATGATTCACATACACTCTTACGTGATGATCACCCACTAATGAATGAATTGTTCCAAGCTGTTATTGAAGCAACTGAAGAAGCCGTATATCAATCCATACGTCACGCAGAAACCACACACGGTCGTTTAGGAAGAGTTGTAGAAAAAGGAATATTCTAAAAAAACTGCCACTCCGTCACAATAAATGACAGAGTGGCAGTTTTTAATTATTTAAGGGCAATCCCAATCCACCATCCGATAGTGACGAATAGAAATCCGCCGATGAGGGTGAACATCGCATAACTAGTAGCTTTTCGCATTTCACCTTTATACCAGCTTTCCACCAATTGCACTGCAAACGTTGAAAACGTGGTAAATGCACCTAAAAAGCCTACTATCCAAAAGATAGCCATCCAGCTTGTTTTCGTGGCTATGTGTAATGATAAGCCCATCAGAAATGAACCTATCCAGTTAATGAATAAAATCCCTTTCATTCCTTGAATCTTCAGGGATATGGCATAGCGAAATATGGCACCGAAGCAACCGCCAAGAACTACTGCTAGGAGAGTCATTTAGAAAATCCCCCAATCTTAAATCCAAGCGCAGCTGCAAAAAAACAAGCCAGAGTCATGCCAAGTCCATAGACAACTGCTAATCCCATATTTTCTTGCATTAAAACTAGCCACTCAGCAGAAAAGGTTGAAAAAGTGGTAAATGAACCGAGAACTCCTGTTGTCCACAAAACGGATGCCGTTTTCCCAGTCGCCACAGCACGCCCTGTCAACCACCCTAAGACGAGGCTCCCTATTCCATTCTCCAACCATAGGACAAGCATGTCTGACGTCGTGACCATAATGGTATAGCGTAATAATGTGCCTATCATTCCACCTATGCCTACCAATAGAAAATTCTTCACTACCTTTTCACGCCCTAACAATTACTCGTTTGGAGTTAATGTTAACGTATGGGGATCTTGTATGTCACCATTAATCACCGTTTCGTGATAGTCCCCCTCCGCCCAGTCATTTACTTGGTTGTGAAACCACTTCGATTTCATATGCCCACGATGTGATGGGCACTTGATAAATCCTGTAAATCTGCAACAAATCGCCACGAAGCTCCGTGATCAATAGAACCATCCTCTGTAAATCCTACTGCTTGAACTGAGATATTTGATCCACCAATAGGCACAGGTTTTGGATTCAAGAAATAGGCAAAGATTGGCGATGCACCGCTTAGTGGATGGTCGAAGGTTAATTGATGATAATCGCCCCACTTCCAGTCACTCGGCTTATCGCTACCAACAATCCAAGCTATCCACTTTCCAATCCGCCTTCTTCTGGTCATGACCTTATCCCATTAAACTTTCTTACTATTTCGAGTGAAAAGGAAAAAGTCCTGCATAAGCAAGAAAAGCTAAAGTTTGATCCGAAAACAAAAAAACTAGAGGACTGTAGAAAGCCCTCTAGTCTATCTCTTCTGCTTACGCTAATTTCACATTAGCCACTTGTTCTTTTGCAGTTTCTTTCCACGAGTAGGCATAACAAAATTACCTTGACGAATAATCGTCTTTTCTGGTAAGCCAATTACAAAAAGCCTCGAATTCAAGAAAATTCGAGGCTTTTTATTATTCATTTTCGCCAACAATTTTCACTTCGAGGTCAAGGGAAATTCCGAATTTCTCTTGAACCTTTTTGCGGACCATATCAATTGTTTGAATATAGTCTGTTGCAGTTGCGTTATTTTTATTAACAATAAAGCCGGCATGCTTCATCGAAACTTCCGCACCGCCAAATCCCTTGCCTTGTAATTCACAGTCTTGAATTAACTTACCTGCAAAGTAGCCAGGTGGACGCTTGAAGACACTACCAGCTGACGGATATTCTAATGGTTGTTTCGATTCACGTAAATGAGTTAAATCTGCTACCTTTGCATCGATTGTTAATTGATCACCTGGTACTAGGTCAAATTCTGCCGACAACACATAATAACCTTTTTTGGTAATCACACTCATACGATAATCTAGCTCGAGTTCTTCTTTAGACAATACAAGCTTTTCACCTTCGTGCGTCAATACAGTAGCTTGGAAAATAATATCTTTTATCTCGCCACCATAAGCTCCTGCATTCATCGCCATTGCTCCACCTACAGAACCCGGAATTCCGCATGCAAATTCAAGTCCTGCTAAAGTTTCCTTCACTGCAGCTCTTGAGACATCAATGATGTCTGCACCACTTTCAGCATATACACGAGTTCCATTAATTTTAATGCAATTTAACTTAGACAAGTTCAAGACGATTCCGCGGACTCCGCCATCTCGAACCACCATATTAGATCCATTACCGAGCAATAACAATGGAATTTGGTTGTGGTGAGCATAAGACACGACAAAAATAGCTTCTTCTTCAGATGTCGGAGATACAAATAAATCTGCTCGACCACCCATTTTTGTCATGGTGTGCAAGGAAAGTGGTTCATCTATTTTGACACATTCGTGTGAAATTTTTATAGTTAGATCGTCAAACCAACGCTGTTTATTCATGAAAAGCCAAATCCTTTCGCTTAACTCTTTTCATTACATAGTATGCGTATTGACGACCAATTTGACAAGTGATTTTCAAGATAACCATACTTTTGACCAATGTTCTATGTTTGCAATTGCATCTTTCAGCCCTTTTCCTTTTTCTGTTAACGAATATTCCACTTTGACAGGCACTTCTGCAAAAACATGACGTTCGACAATTCCTTCTTTTTCTAACTCTTTCAATCGCTCAGATAAAAGGCGACCACTTACTGGCAAGGCAGATTCTATTTCGTTAAATCTTTGAGGACCATCTAATAACTGATAAAGAATTAGTCCCGTCCATCTTTTTCCAATGAGATCCATCGCTTTAGATAAACGCGGGCATAATGTAGTTTCTTTCATATTTTCACCTCTATTACTTCTAATTATAACCCAAAAAAAAATTCGTGTAAAACAAAGTAATTTAATTACTAGATGTAATCACGTAATTATTTAATATTAACTTACATATAGTAACTTTGTGGAACTAATAATTTATTTCCATACAAAATTGCCATGACACTTATAAATATTTGTCTCGAATTAAAGATATTTTAATTCAGACATATTGACATCGAGATAATACCCGCATATAGTAGGTTATAGAAATTAAAAAACAAATTGGAGGAATTTATTATGAAAAAATGGAACGTAGACACAGCTCACTCAAGCATTGGATTTTCAGTAAAACATATGATGGTATCTAAAGTACGTGGAAGTTTTGGTGATTTTGGCGGAGAAGTTGAAGCGAATGAAACAGATTTAACTGCTGCAAACATTGCATTTAACATTAAAGTGGCAAGTATAAATACTGGA
The DNA here is from genome assembly GCF_003058165.1 of Paenisporosarcina sp. OV554. GTDB lineage: Bacteria > Bacillota > Bacilli > Bacillales_A > Planococcaceae > Paenisporosarcina. Next base: position 70,734 of record NZ_QBUC01000005.1, read on the forward strand.
AACGAAGATCGTGACAATCACCTTCGTTCTTCTGATTTCTTTGATGCTGAAACATACCCAGAAATTAAGTTTGTTGCAAACAACATCACGAAAAAAGACGATGAATATGAAATCGCTGGTGATATCACAATTAAAGATGTAACGAAACCAATTGTATTTGAGGCTGAATACGGTGGTAAAGGTACAAACCCATGGGGACAAGAAGTAGTAGCTTTTTCAGCTGAAACTAAACTTAACAGAGAAGACTTTGGTTTAACTTGGAACCAAGCACTTGAAACTGGCGGAGTATTAGTTGGTAAAGATATTAAAATCACGATTGACCTTGAAGCTAACCCGGTCTAATAGCTTAATAGGTTCACTTGCTTCAAAAAAAGCCGTTCTACTCACTTTTTCTGAGAAGAACAGCTTTTTTATTTATACTTTTAAGTTCATCGTCATTTCGCCTTTTCCATGAGCAACCTTAATTTCTGAATATGCACCATTTACGAAAGTCATTTGTGGTGGAACGTGTCCAAAATCGGCATTGTAAATAATCGGTAAGTTTGTCTCATCCGCTAATCTTTCCAAAGCATCTAGAGTTGTGAAACCACCCACTTCTTGACCAGCAGACGTACGTCCAAATAGAATACCTGTTGCGTTATCAAACCATCCGGATTGGTGCATTTGCATTAATGTTCGGTGGAAATCAGTTGCTGACATTTCACAGTTTTCCAAATACCAAACGAGTGGTTCATCACGTAAATGAGTTTTTTGGAATTCTCTTACATTCCCGTATGGAGTGCCAATTAAATGTCGAATAGTGTCCATACACCCCCCCAGCAAACGACCTTTCATCTCTACAGATGAATTATTGACGGTTTCCCACTTCGTTTCAGTATCCAAGTTGAAAACATAAGGATCTGGTTCTTTTTCATGAGACCATTTCGATTGGTAATGTGAAGACGAAACTTGAGTAATTGTTACGTCTCCTTCTGAAGAAAGTATTTCTAGAACTTTACTGGTCGTTGGATCCCATTCATCACTTCGCAAATCTACTAAATTCGTACCATGTGCAGTCGCGATGCCTGTCTTTAACGTAAATGCAAACAGTAAAGTACTCGTATCTGAATAGCCAAGAATCCATTTTGGTTGAACTTTATCCCATTCAATAAGTGGTAAAATCTCTTGCAAGATTTCTCCTCCCCATGGTGGAATGATAGCCTGGATGTCCTTATTTTGAAGCATTGCATTTAGTTCGGCAGCACGCGTTTCTTTCGAAGATGAAGCGGCTTTATATTGTGTCCACACAGTTTCTCCGATTTCAATGTGGTAACCCCGTTTTTCAAACTGTTTTTGGCTTTGGTGTACTAAATCGTGTAATTCAGTATCTACACCAGATGAAGGAGCTGTAATACCAATAGTTTGCTCTTTTTGAAGGGCTTTTGGGTATCGAATCATTGTTGTCACTCCTTTTTTGTAAGATTGAAACTATTCTACATTGTTTTCGTATCTTATAATAGAGGAGATGAGAAATAATGGATACGTATGTATTTGGAGGAATGGGTATATTTTTTGTGTTTTTTGTTATCATTTTCACTTTAGTAATCGGTACATTTATTTTTGTTGCAGTTAAAGGAATTTCTCAATGGTCTAAAAATAATAAATCACCTGTGTTAACTGTACCTGCGGAAATAGTTGCAAAACGTACAGAAACTACAGGAGGTCATGGTGATTCATCAGCAAGTACTTGGTTTCAAGTCCAAAGCGGCGATCGATTGGAGCTAGACGTTACGAGTAAAGAATACGGTATGCTTGCTGAAGATGATTTAGGAATACTTACCTTTCAAGGAACACGTTATCAAGGCTTTGAAAGAAAATTGTTCTATAAAAAAGGGTCGGACATGAACATGTCCGACACCTTTTTTTATACAGTTACATTCGCTAAACGGTTTGCCACTGCTTTAACTTCTTGCATTCCGTCAGCAATAATTTGTTCTGCACGATCTTGGAATTGTGCATGTCCCTCGATAATCACTTCTTCGATATTTGTAATGCCGAAGAAGTTCATGATCATACGAACATAATTAACACTCATTTCAGATGGAGCCATTTCAGGTGTTGAGTAAACACCACCACGTGCATTCAAGATGATGACTTTTTTATCCGGCACTAATCCAACTGGACCGTTTTCATTGTAACTAAAGGTTACGCCTGCACGATAAATGTAGTCAATAAACGTTTGAAGTGGAGCTGGAATTGTTTTGTTCCACAATGGGAATGCGAAGACTACGACATCAGCATCCAAAAATGCGTCCATAGCTTTGTTTGATGCTGTTAAAATGCGTTGTTCGATATCCGTTAATTGCTCAGCTTGTGCTGACTTACCCATTGCATTAAAGAAATCTTGACCGAAATATGGCATGTCTTCTTTGAATACATCAAATGTGTTGATGTTTAAGTCATTCGTTTGAGTTAGTTCATTCATAAAAACTTCGTGCATTTTACTAGAAACGCCTTCTGAAGAAGGACGGTTATTTGCTTTGACAACTAATATGTTCATTTATAGAAACTCCCTTTTACCCTAATTTTATATATCTTTAATTCAAGATATACTGCAATAATAAAAGAGCGTAGTCGAAAAGTCAAAGACAATGCTCTCATATTTGTTAGATTTCACAGTTGTCGTCTTTACAAATTCCTGCGTTTTTTTGTCCAAGTGTTTGAAGTTTAGGAGAGATGCCTTCTTCTTCAGCTACTTTTCTCAACGCTTCTTCAAACGCTTCTGCAGGCTGGGCCCCAGAAATCGCATACTTACGGTTAATAACAAAGAAAGGAACTCCTTGCACACCAAGTGACATGCCTTCTTCGATTTCTTGTTTCACTTCAGTTTCAAATGCATTAGAAGCTAAAACTGCAGCAGCTTGTGTACGATCCAAGCCAATTTCTTCGATTAAGTTAAGCAATACTTCGTGGCGACCAATTTCTTGTGCTTCAATGAAATACGCTTTTAACAATCGTTCACTAGCTTCAGCAGGTTTTCCTTGCGCTTCTGCCCATTTAGCTAATCGATGTGCATCGAATGTGTTCGCTGGTTTAATGCGATCAAAATCGTATTCGAGCCCAACTGTTTGTGCCTGCTGTTTTACAGAAGTAGTCATTTGTTTTGCTGCTTCTGGAGTTGTTTGATACTTTTCTGCAAGCATTTCATATGTTGATTTGTCTGAAATGGCAGGAGAATTGGGATCTAGTTCATACGCTTTAAATTGAACTTCAATGTTTTCAGTTAAGCCTGATGTTTGAATCGCTTCTTCTAAACGACGTTTTCCTATATAACAAAATGGACATACATAGTCTGACCATACTTCAATTTTCATTTTGTTCACCTCAACATAATTGTAGTGTGTTCTGGATAGAGTCGCAATTTTTTTGCTCGTAACCAGCGTCTTTCTTTTCGTCCGATTTTCTATATCTTTTGGTTGATTTCGCAGTCTATTAATAGCCATGCTAAAGTGTTCTAGCTCTACTTCATGACATGGTTCAAGAGGGGGCGCAATTTCTCATTTCGACTCATTCACCCATATTGATGGCCTATCCGGAAGCTACCATTTTAGAAATACAGCAAGATCAACTGACACCCACTGCTTTTGAAGACGTGGAACATGTTCGCTTAACTGCTGATTTTTTAAAAGAGCCCAATCGCTATTTGCGTCACTTATTCGAAAAGTAAAAGCCGACTCCAAAAAGGAATCGACTTTTACTTTTTTCTTATTCACTTAACGCTTCTGTTAAAACTGGAACTACTTGTTTTTTACGTGATACAACGCCTTTTAATACCGCTATGTTGTTTACAAAAGGAACACCAAATGCTTGTCCCGCTTTCTCTGCTTGACTACCTAAAGCTAGCGCCACTGAGTCGTTGTTTAAAATATCGGTAACGATGAATAGGAACATATCTAATCCTTTTTCAGCAATTTTTCGATAAATTAAATCTTCTAGTTCTCCTTGACGGACCATTACTTCATTTACGTCGACCGCATTAATTTGAGCGATCTCCACTTTATAGTCTCCCATACCAAATTCTTTTGCATCGAGTGTCAATAAGTCTTCAAGCGTTTTGCCGCTTAAATCGGCTCCCGCTTTTAACATAGCTAACCCATACTCTAAAGCATCCACTCCTGCAATGGTTTCAAGTTCTTTCGCAGCCGCAATGTCTTGTTCAGTACAAGTAGGTGATTTAAATAATAAGGAATCTGAAATAATCGCAGATAGCATTAATCCTGCAATGTCTGCTGGGATCTTTACGCCATTTTCTTTAAATAGCTTATTTAGAATCGTCGCTGTACATCCTACTGGTTCAGCACGGAAATATAATGGATCTGATGTTTCAAAGTTTGCAATTCGATGATGATCAATAACTTCTATTACTTGGACATCATCAATATCTTCCACACTTTGTTGTTTTTCGTTGTGATCAACTAAAATGATTTGTTTAACATCATTTGAAGCTTTCTCAATGAACCGAGGCGCTTCAAAACCGAATTTTTCTAAAGCAAATGCTGTTTCATTTTGAACTTCGCCTAAACGAACCGCTTCTGCATTCATTCCTAATTCACGTTTCAGATGCGCATAAACAATCGCAGAAGAAATCGAATCTGTATCTGGATTTTTGTGTCCTACTACATATACTTTTTCCATGTGTATCCTCCAATAATTCAAATATCAGATGTTCAAAAAGTCCGCTAAAAATAGATGTCCAATCTCTTCGGCTCTTTTTGTGCTCCTTTTTGAACACGTATTATTATCACGCTGTTCATTTTAACATACCTATTTCATAAACAAAATGGCACCAAGTTGTTCTTTATTTACTAGTACATCTTGCAAAGTATGTCCATCAAGAACTTTAAAATAAGCTTCTAACGCGTCACGTAATAAGGTACGAAGTTTACAAACTGGGGTAATGACGCATCGGTTAGTTGCGCAATTAAAACATTCAACTAAATAAAAATCATCTTCCGTTCTCCTGACGACACTTCCGATATTGATTTCAGCTGGATCCATAGAAAGACGGATACCACCCCCTCGACCACGGATTGTTTCGATGTATCCATGTTTACCTAATTCATATGTGACTTTCATTAAATGATTTTTCGATATGCCATAGGCAGTTGAAATTTCTTGTATAGTTGATAATTGCGATTTTTCTTTAGCACCCACGTACATTAAAACGCGCAGTGAAAAATCTGTGTACATCGTTAAACGCATAACCTCACCGTACTTTCTCTCATCATTATAACGATTATGTCTTTTACGTGAAAGAAATGTGTCTAAAAAATTAAAGATGTATTTTATATATTTCTTTAATAATTTTACAGGCGTATAGTTAAGCTATTAAAAGATAAAGAGGAGGAACCTTAAATGTTATCTCAGAAATCAATTGATATCGTCAAATCAACAGCACCCATTTTAGCTGATCGAGGTGTAGAAATTACAAGTGTCTTTTACAAGAACTTATTCACTGCTCACCCAGAATTACTAAATATGTTTAATCACGTTAATCAGAAACAAGGAAGACAACAAACTGCTCTTGCCAATACGGTTTATGCAGCCGCCTTACACATTGATAATTTAGGTGTATTACTTCCTGCCGTTAAACAAATTGCTCAAAAGCATCGATCATTAGGCATAAAAGCAGAACACTATCCAATCGTTGGTGAACATCTGCTAGGGGCCATAAAAGAAGTCTTGGGTGATGCCGCAACAGATGAAATTATCCAAGCTTGGGCGGAAGCATACGGAGTGATTGCCGATGTCTTCATCTCGGTGGAAAAAGAGATGTACAAAGCAGCACAAGAACAAGAAAATGGCTTTGCAGAATTCAAAAACTTCAAGATCGTGAACAAAGTAGCTGAAAGTGACATCATCACATCTTTCTACCTGCAACCAACAGATGGATCTGGAGTACCGACTTTCCTTCCAGGCCAATATATTACGGTTCGTTTAACTATTCCAGGTGAAACATATTTGTTCAACCGTCAATATAGTCTGTCACAAGCTCCTAATCAAGATACATTCCGCATTTCAGTGAAAAAAGAATACGAAATGAATCCGAATGGAAAAGTTTCAGTATTCTTGCATGAAAATATTCAAATTGGAGACACAATCGAAGTAAGTGCTCCAGCTGGTGATTTCTATTTAGACATGGAAAGTACACGTCCTGTTACGTTGATTAGTGGCGGAGTAGGAATAACACCTATGATGAGTATGTTGGATACCATTTCTAAAAATTCTCCTACTCGTCCTGTAGCTTTCTTACATGGTGCAAGAAATAATGCATTGCATGCTTTCGATAAAGACGTTCGCAAATTAATGTCGACAATGGAAGACACAACTTATATGTCGTTTTATTCAGATGAAAATCGATTACTTACAAAAGAATTATTAGCAGAAAATGTTTTCTCAAATAGTGATATTTATGTTTGTGGTCCTGTTCCATTTATGAAAGCGATTATCCCTACCCTATATGAACTTGGGTTTGCTGAAGATCGTGTTCACTTCGAGTTTTTCGGTCCTGCTGTTTCTTTGGAACCAACTCACGCATAAAAAAAACAAAAGCTATCACCCAGTTGAGGTGATAGCTTTTGTTTTTTGTTTAGTTGAAATAAAGTCGATCGACAGCCGATTAAATATATCCGGTTGATCAATGTTACACACATGACCTGATTCTTTAATTTTAATGAGTTTAAATTCTGCGTTACGCTTCACCACTTCTTCTACTGGTGGCATAAACAAGTAATCCTCCACTCCCATTAAGAATAGGGTTGGTATGGAATTTGTTTTCATTTGCAACCTAGATAAATAAGGGTTAATTAGCTTAGTTAAAGAGAACCATTTAATAAACTCTTTTTGACACATTTTTTTCGCTTGGTTTACGAAAATTGAACGTGATTCTTCATGACGCTTTTTCGGCATGATAATCCAGGCGAATAATTTATATAGCAACATATAAGGAATAAAACGCTTTGTCACACGTCCTGTCCATAATAATAGTTTTGTTCGGATATCCAATCGAATAACAGCTCCGCCTAATATGAGGGAAGATATTCGTTCAGGAAAACGTTCTGCTATCGTTTGGGCAACAATTGTTCCGAGTGACATACCAATAACATGTGTGCGTTTTATATTTAATTCATCTAAGACAGTTTTCACTTCATCTGCAATATGGACAAATGAATCGCCTTTCTTCCAACGTCCACGAGCAGATTTGCCGTGTCCTCGAAGGTCGATTAATAAGACATTATGTGCTTTTCTAAACTCTCGTATTTGCTTGTACCAAATGGAAGAACTCCCACCCGCTCCATGAACAAAAGATACCCAAGGCGCATCAGGTGATACGATATAGGTTTTATAATGAAGCATTGTGTTCAAACTCCTCTAGCAGTCTATTTTCTCTATTAAACCACCTGACATGCTGTGGCATCAACAGATTTCGCTAGATTAATATGTCCACATGCTCCATTTCCCTATGTCTACGAAGCCTATTCGCTTATAGATAGCACCTGCAGAGGGGTTGTCATAAAACAGACACAACATCTTATTTTCTTCTAATAACTCACGACATAGCTTCGACATACAGTAAGTTGCTAATCCTTTTTTCTGATGACTAGGTAAAGTTCCCACACCCACAATCATCGCAGATTGACTGTTTTCAGCTGCGCTTGATGCCGAACTAATGATGGTGCCTTGATCTTTGATAAAGTACGCACGTGCGAGTCCTTTTTCTAAAGAAACTTGCTTATGCTCGACACTATAATTACCTTCAGAAAATTCCGGAATAGCTTTCATTTGATTAATTATATCTCGAGCATCATCAACTCGGGCTTTCTCTAATGTGATTTCGGTTGGAATTGTTGGGAGTAATTCTGCCGATTCGCATTTAGCGTAATAGAGAACGCGTGGCTTTTTCGGTTTTGCGGTTATATAAGGAGTTAACTTATTAACGATTTCTTCAATTCCAGACAAGTAACTGAACGATACATCCTTATTAATAATAGTTGCGATTCCTTTTGCATCAAAATCTCCTGGTGCATAGACAATGAAGTTTTTATCATATTTCAACAGGACAGCTCTTAGGTTTCCTTGATCATTGAAATCACCCCATAGGGTTTGGATTGACGAATGAAAACCATGACCTTCAATATCTCCAATTATAAAGACATTTTCAGCTGGTTCTTGTGATACAAAATTCATTGTCAGTTGGCGATCTATTTCTTGTAATTGCCTTATCATGTGACTTCTTCACTCCTTAGCACTTTAGTCTATATTTTGTTTACAAAGAAGTATTGTTACTTTATAACGTTATTCCATAATAATTCCATTATCATATTAAATATTACCCATTATTTTCATTTTTATAGAAAAATTACTCTTAAAGCAGTGTATAATACTTATTAAAATGATAATATTACACTAATCAGCAAGCATTTCTTTCGATACAGAAAAGAGGTTATTTATGGTAAAGAAAATGGAGAAAAAGTACATACCTTTAGAATCTTTTTTTGCAGAAGTTTCACAAAATGAAGTCACGCTTACATATACTGCTATCGAAAATATCGTCGGTCAACCCTTACCAAATGCTGCTTTTCTGAATAGTAGTTGGTGGAAAAAAACGAAACCACCTGCAACACACTATTTAGCTTGGATGAACTCTGATTATACAATAAAAGAAATAGACTTAGGACGGTCAATCACTTTTATTAAAGAGTCCGATGAGATAAATGTGAATAGTTCTTCTCCTAATCCTAAAAATATATTAATTATTCGCCCTGTTGATTTAGATGATGCACGTTCTTTTATACATCTTCAACAAGATATTGATTCAGAATCTGACTTTATGCTTTTCGGCAAAGAAGAGCGCAAAATATCAGTTCAAGCCATCCGCAAGCGAATTGGAGAATGGAAAAAATCCGATACTTCCAGAATATTTGTCGGTATCCTTAATGGAGAATTTGCTGGCTTTGTCGCTGTAGTTACTGGCCCATCTCCTCGAGCAAGTCACTGTGCTTCTATCGTAATTGGTGTACGTAAAGCTTACTATGGAAAAAGTGTTGGTACATCGTTAATGACTAAAGCAGAAGCGTGGGCACAAGAAGTTGGCATTTCTCGTTTAGAACTTACAGTGATTGAACGCAATTTTCCCGCATTAGCCCTTTATAAGAAAATGGGATATACCATAGAAGGCACGCGAATTAATTCCTTATTCATTAATGGTGAATATCTAAATGAATTGTATATGGGGAAATATCTAAAAAGTGACGACGTGAAATAAATCACGTCGTCGCTTTTGTTTATCTTCCAGATTTCGAAAACTCTTCAATTCTTGCATCAATTTCATCACGGACTCTTTGAAACACAGCCCACTTCTCTTCTTCCGTGCCTTCAGCTCGTGCAGGATCGTCAAAGCCCCAATGCCAGCGTCTCACATGAGGTGGAGTCATTGGACATTTGTCGTCAGCATCCCCGCACAATGTCACTACGAAGTCTGCTTTATTTAATAGCTCAGTATCAATCATATCCGATGTTTGGTTACGAATATCTATACCCACTTCATCCATCGCTTTAATGGCTATTGGATTAAGTCCATGTGCCTCAATACCAGCTGAATATACATTATACTTTTCACTTAAGTACTTATGACCAAATGCTTCAGCCATCTGTGAGCGGCATGAATTGCCGGTACATAAAAAATAAAATATTTTCTTTTCCATGAGTATCATCCTTTTTAATGAATTAGAGTTAACCATAAATAAAGTCCAGTTAAGGTAATGAATAAAGTAGGAACTGTTAATATTACACCTAGTTTAAAGTAATATCCCCATGCTATTTTTACGCCTTTTTGACTTAATACATGCAACCATAGTAAGGTCGCAAGAGAACCAATTGGTGTCATTTTCGGGCCTAAGTCAGACCCGATAATATTTGCATAAATGAGAGCTTCTCGCATCACACCAGTTGTATTAGTATCGGCAATCGCAAGAGCGTCAATCATGACTGTTGGCATGTTGTTCATAACTGCGGATAGAATTGCCGCGATAAAGCCCATACCAAGTGTTGCAGTATATAAACCATGACTAGTTGTCCATTCAATTACTTCTGTTAACACTGAAGTTAAGCCAACATTACGAAGTCCATATACAACGACATACATACCAATTGAGAAATAGACAATAGCCCATGGAGCGCCTTTGATTACATTTTTCGTGTGAACTGCCGAGCTTCTACGTGCAATGAACAAGAAGATAAGAGCTACACTTATTGCAATAAAGGAAACGGGAATATTGAATGATTCGCTTAAGAAATAACCAATCAATAATATGCTAAGTACATACCATGAAACATGGAACATGCGAATATCTTTTAACGCTGCTTTTGGCTCTTTTAACATCTTCTCGTCAAAATGTTTCGGGATTGATTTTCCAAAGAATAAATACAGTACCAACATACTCGCTGCAACACTAAATAAGTTTGGAACAAACATGCGCGATGCATATTCGATAAATCCAATGCCAAAGAAATCTGCAGATACGATATTTACTAAGTTACTGATGACAAAAGGAAGTGATGCGGTATCTGCAATAAATCCGGAAGCCATAATAAACGGTAAAATCATCTTATCTTTAAAATCAAGTGCACGAACCATAGCTAATACAATCGGTGTCAGGATGAGGGCTGCACCATCGTTTGCAAACAAGGCTGCTACTACCGCTCCAAGTAACGTGACCAGTAAGAACATGCGAATTCCGCTTCCTTTTGCAAAGCGAGCCATATGCAGGGCTGCCCATTCAAAGAACCCAATTTCGTCTAAAATTAACGAAATGATAATTAACGCAATAAACGTTAATGTAGCATTCCAAACAATTTCGGTTACATCAATTACGTCTTGAAGATTCACAACGCCTACTAGAAGGGCAATTGCAGCTCCAGCCATTGCTGACCAACCAATTGAAAGCCCCTTAGGTTGCCATATTACAAAAATTAACGTCACAATAAAAACTATACTTGCTAACCATAAATCCATTTTGAATCCTCCGCTTATGCTTCACACATGACTTTTTTTCCTTCTTTAATTAAGTCTTCTACCGTCCGGGTTGGAGCGGGTAGTAAACTGAGTAAATGTATCAATACAGGAAATTGAGGGTGTCGAACCTGCAATGACCAAATTGTCCAGCGACCTCGTTTTTCTTCACTTACAATGCCCGCATCTTTTAATTTACGCATATGCTGACTAATTGCGGGTTGGGTCATTTGCAGCAATTCGGTCAGTTCACATACACATAATGATTGATGCATGAGATAGCTTAGAATTCTAAGACGATTTTGATCACCAATGCCTTTTAAATATTGTTCCATTGCTAAATAATCCATAAGCATCTCCTTATCTATTTATGAATAATTTCATTATATAAGCATGTCCTTATGAATTCAATGGACAATGCAGAAACTACTTTATTCTTAGAAGAGATCCGTAAGTTCAACTGAAGAAGATAAGGTTCCAGGTCGCTTAGGACGCTTTACCTGCTGCACCATGTGCTATAGAACAAAGGGATGGGGGAATGTGGCGAAGTCACATTCCCCCATTACTTTTCATTAGGTAAAGATGCAGCATGATGCTTTCAAAAGCTCCACGGAAACCTGAGTGATAAAGTGGTTTTAGGTTTCATGGTTGCCACTAAACAGTTCCAGTCCGCTTGAGAAGCTTTAAATTCTGTACCTAGCCTTAATCTTAAGAACAAAGTTGACTAGCTATAAATACGCTTTCTTCTTTCGAAAAGTAGCGCAGCGAAATAAAACCATTCAATAAGCCTTATATAGGTAGAAGTGATGAAAGTTTGAGTGCCAAGATCACCTGTAAGAGTAAGGGGGATGTGACTTAGTCACATCCCCCTTACTCTTATCTAGAAAAAAAGTGTTTCAAACTTTCTTGTTATTATTGATTAATTGAATGGCATTAAGAATGGTGTTGGTTAGAATTTCAATGCCTGTATAAATACTCTCATGATTGAATGTCATTTTCGGATGATGCAGTCCTGGAGACAACCCGCATCCTAGACCGAGCATCGTCGCTTTTAAATTGGGTTTATGTAGGGAGTAAAAATGAAAGTCTTCACCACCTGGAGTCGTGATCCGTGGTTCCAATTTCTCTGCACCTAAAACTGTGATAATGGCTTGTTCCATAAGATCATATGCTTCTTCATTTACAATGGCTGCTACTAATCCTTCGTGCATTTTAAATTTTATTTTAACGTGATATATGGATTCTACACTGCGAAGAACTTCATTCACTTTTATCCGAAGAATCCGCATGGCTTCATTGGTTTGAGCACGTGCATCTAGTGTAAATGATGCTTTTCCTGGGATGATATTGCCTGTTTCACTACCCGCATGCAACTTGGTCATTTTCACGGAATAAGGGACGAGTGGATCCATTCGAATGCCTTCTAAACCATGAACAATTGCTGCACCTACTTCAATTGCATTTTGACCGAGATGTGGCCTAGCAGCATGAGCATCTTCTCCTTCAATTGTACCTTTTATGATACCAGCAGCTCCATGACATATAGCAGCCGATGCTGTACAATCTGGAATTTCTTGAATGGGTCGAAGGTGGACTCCAAATAAATAATCTACATCGTCTAAGACACCTTGCTTAAGCATCTTTAAAGCGCCTTGTCCTTTTTCTTCAGCCGGTTGAAATATCCATTTAAAGCGAATATCTTTCGGAAATCCTACTTCTTTCATCTTCAATAAAGTACCTATACCAATGGTCATATGAGCATCATGACCACATGAGTGATTTGCTTTGAATACTCCATCTACTTCTTGCCAAAGTGCATCCATATCTGCGCGAATGCCGATACATGTTGGACCTTCCCCGATCTCAACAACCAAACCTGTGCTGTCATCAAATGTTCGAACGCTAAATCCTTCTTGTTCAATCATTTTTTTTAAGTAAGCTGTTGTCTCAACTTCTTTCCAACTGATTTCTGGATGTTCATGTAAATACGTAAATATTTCATATATTCTTGACCTGTTGGATTCCTTGCCGTCTTTCATATCTTTCACCTCATGAATATGTTGTTTCTATTACATTATCCTATTTCGAGTGAAAGTATTAGGCTTTTTTTCAGAAATATAAAGTTAACAAGTACAATACCGAAAATGAGGGTATTGTATTTAAGGCTATGTTATAAAAAAGGATGGTATAAGGTGGTTTTTTGGGGTAAACAATATGAAGTATTGGCTTTTAAATACGGCATTATGTTCCCTTACTGTTAAATCAATTATTAAAATTCTCTAAGTATAAACATAATCATTCCATCTTTTTTTAGCCTTGCAACAGTAATAATGCCTTTTAGAAAGGACATTACAAATAATGAAAACATATCTTCTAGATAAGTATTTAAAAAAATACACAAGGATGTCAGAAAGGGAGCTAGCCCATCAAGTTAAGTCAAACTTATGGTTTACCCCCGTGCTTTACGTCCTTTTTTCCATGATTTTATTAAGTGTAACTTTAAATGGTGACTTGAATTACGGCATGGGCAATAAAATGATATCGTATTTTGCCGTAGATTATGAACTAACTCTTTCTCTCTTAAGCGTCCTTACTGCAGCTACCTTAACGATTACAATATTCACATTCAACTTGGTATTAGTTGTTTTCACTACTTTTTCTGGACAGTTTTCCCCTCGTATTCTTAAAAATTTTATATCCAGCAAAGCGACACAGCGTGTTTTAGGGATTTTTACTGGTAGCTTTATCTATGTTCTTTTATCCTTATTCTTTCTTAATAAAAGAATCACTGAGTATTATTTTGCTGTTCCGATTACAGCGACTTTTTTAGCAATCTTTTCGATGGCCACTTTTATATTTTTTATTAATCATGCAGTTGCGTGGTTACAAGTGAATCAATTGACGGATGACATGAAAAAAGAAGCATTGGGAATTGTAAAAGGAACTTTGAAAGATGAACTAGATAGTTACAAAGTAAAAGATTTCAATGACACAGATGCAGATATTCGGAACGGAAAGGGACTCCAAATTAAAGCAGGTACACCGGGCTATATTCAACTCGTGGATTTTATCTCTATGATCGAAGAAGCTAAAAAAGATGACATTATGATGAGGTTTGAGCACACAATCGGGAGCTACGTGTTTGAAAGTACACCACTTTTGACTTATTGGAAAAAGCATGAGATGAAAATAGATGAAGATAAATATTTGGCGTTTTTTAGCGTTAGAAAGAAACAGACTGAAGTTCAAGATATTGAATTCAGCATAAATAAACTAGTCGAGGTTGCTATAAGAGCGCTTGGAAATTACGACCCCAAGACAGCAACTACTGCTATTTACCAAGTTAGCGAAGTGCTTGTTTCTATTTCTCTAGTAACCGATTTTTCTAATTATTTAGCAGATGATGAGAATAACCTTCGACTCCTATTGCAAAAAAGAGATTTTAATCACTATTTGTACAATGGATTAGGGTATATCAGACACTATGCGAAAGATAATGTTATTGTTTCAACGGACATCTTAAAAGCTTTGGATTTAATGGCTAAATCGCTTAATCCACGCGATTATCAATCAGTTTGGGATTTTGCAATACACACCGCACTTGGTTTTGAAAATCTTTTTCTTTTTGAACAAGACAGCCAACAATTTTATCTGGCCTTATATAACTTAGCCACTACTACTAACAATCAAAAAGACTATGAAAAATTCCTGAAAAAAATGTAATTCCACTCAAGGAAGCAACAACAGGTATGGGTTATTCAAACAAAAAAACGTCCCGTAAAAACGGGACATTTCATGCTTATAGTTGTTCTAATAATTTTAGGGATTCACGATTAAATGCTGGAATATCTTCAGGTTGTCGACTTGTTACCAATTGATTTTGGCAAACAACTACTTCTTTATCTACAAATTTTGCACCGGCATATAACATATCTTGAGCAATCGATTTATAACCAGTTGCATCACGACCTTCTAACGCTTTAGCCGAAATCAACAGTTGCGGTCCATGACATATTGCGAATACTGGTTTCTTTGCATCCATAAAGGCTTTTGTGAATTCCACAAACCTTTCATCGGCACGTAATTGGTCAGGTGAAGAACCACCTGGGAGGAACAATGCGTCAAAATCTTCTGGTTTCACATCGTCGATACCATGGTCAATCTTCAACTTCGCTTCCCCTTGTTTGCCTTTCACTTCTTTGCCTGCTTCTTTTTCAATAGTAAATACTTCATGTCCCGCTTCGTTAAAAGCCCTTGACGGATCCATATACTCAATGTCTTCAAACATATTCGTGATTAAAGTTGCAATTTTAGCCATTTCTAAATCACTCCTTAAAGTTTGTTCACTATTAATATTCCACTAAAATATCCCATTAAACCTATTATCGATATTTTGAGACCATTGGATGGCCCTTTTCAGAAAACCGATAAGGGTAATCTACCGCTTCTCCAGTATTTTGGATCCCTACACGTGGACCTATTTCAAGTTCTTTCACACCTGGACCTGGTGCAATGAAAAGTGGTTTTTCTGTCCAATGATGACCATAGAAACTCATAGTCACACCTAGCGCCTTAGATAGCTTACCCGGACCGTTTGTCCAATTTTTCATTGCTGTTGTTCCGCGAAATTGTTGCATTAATTCATGACCAACAATGGGTTCTCCAGCTCGTATCAAGATAGCCTCAGGTTTACAGATAGGACCACTAACAACGTTCATCAATGTATGTGTGTGCATTTGATAGGTATAAACAAGTCCTGGCTCTCCAAACATTACTTCAGTTCGCTTCGTTCGCCGATTACCAAAACTATGTGCCGCTCGATCTTCAGATCCCATATATGCTTCAGTTTCAATTATTTTTACGACCAATAAACCATCAGGATGCTGATGAACAAGATATTGACCAACTAAGTTTTGAGCAAGTTGAATCGTTGGTTGTTGAAAAAAGTTAGTTGAAATTGGTTGGAAATTCATGTGCATTTCTCCTTCTTTTATTATACTTTAACAATACATAGAATTTTATCGAAACGGGGAAACTACAGATGAAAGAAATTATCCAAGAAATACAACAATTTAGAAATGATCGAAACTGGGACGGTAATCACGATGCACGGAACTTAGCTATTTCCATCTCGCTCGAAGCAAGTGAGCTGCTAGAATGTTTCCAGTGGCGGTCTCCGGAAGATGCAATTGCTCATGATAAACAAGCGATTGTTGATGAAATGGCCGATGTATTTATTTACTTGTTGCAGTTTTCCGATGTAATTGGAGTAGATTTAATCGAAGCAGCACGTGATAAAATGAAGAAAAATGCCATAAAATATCCGATTGGGACAAAATCATAAGGAATTTAGACTATACACTACTTTCTTCCTATTGAGTAATTGATGACTGAATATTACATTAATTACATAAATAAATAAGGAGTTGACCGCATGAACAAATGGAAGTGGTTAATTTGGATCACTGCGGGTACACTCCTCTTCTTCTATAATAGAAATGATGTACACCAGGATCAAGTTAGTGCAAATGAATCATCTGTTAGAACTTACGACCCGAAATACAATCCAAATCAATCTCTCGCCGACTACTTAATTTTCCGCGCCATGATTTCGGGCGAAGCGAAAATGGCAGTGACTGGTAGCAGCGTAACTCGCGGAACAGGGTCTACTAATCAAACAAAAACTTGGCGTGGACGTATTGAAGTTAATCTTCGGAATTCGAATCCAGCTTTGGAGAGGTTCACGATTTCAAATCATGGGTACTCTGGATATACATCGGTAGGGTTACTTGAAGATCATGTCACTGAACCAATTTTAAAAGAGCAGCCAGACATATTGTTTATTGAAACATCCGTCATTAATAATCACAATAAAAATGTCTCGTTGGAAGACACTTTTAACTCTTTAGATTCACTATACCAATTGTATTCACAGGCCTTACCAAATACACGGATTGTATTCTTATCGCCAAACCCTTGTACATCGAATAAATTCGGGCCAACACTCAATCAGTTTGGTCTCAAATATACGGATTATGTCGATGAAACTTCAACTTATATAAAAAAACAAGGTTGGAATTACTTTGATACACATGGTGCAATGCTGTATAACATGTCTTCAAAAAACATACCACTCCCTTCAACATTAAAAGATGGGATTCATCCAAACGACCGGGGTTACAAAATTTGGGCAGATGTCTTATGGCCTTTTGTACAACAAAAACAAGGTACTTTGCCACACTCTATGTAGAAATCTACTGAATGTTGCAAGCAGAAAATCAAAGAGCTTATACGTTTTCCCTCTGTTACAATGGAACACGTATAGTAGTACGTTGATTGAGCTCATGTTTGTTCGTACATTACTGGTGTGGATTGTATAGCGAGCACAACTCATCCCTTTTTGGGGGATGGGTTTTTTATTAAGTACTTATTCACGAAAAGAGGTTACGAAGTGAAGAATTTAATTGTCATACTAGGTTCACTGATTGTTGCATTTGCCTTTAATTTTTTTCTTGTTCCTTACGGTATTTTAAGTAGTGGAATTAGCGGTATTGCTATATTAATTGGATTAATCACTCCCTTTAATACTGGCTTGTTGAATCTGGTCTTTAATATACCTTTATTAATTTTGGGCTATTACAAACTTGGAAAAACCATTACTATCAATACAATGATTTGTGTAGTTTCACTTTCCATCTTCCTATATTTACTGCCAACAGTTAGAGTCACCGATAATATATTACTTTCTACCGTTTTTGGTGGGGTTATAGGAGGAATAGGAATTGGGATAATATTAAAATACGCTGGTACTTCGGGTGGATTGGATATTATTGCGATAATGATTTCACGAACTAGTAATGTCAGTATCGGTCTTCTTCTCACAAGTATGAATGGCGTAATTGTCCTTATATCTGGATTTGTATTCAACTGGGATTTAGCATTATACACACTTTTGTCTATCTATTTGACGGGTAAAGTGATTGATACCATTTTCACTGATCACGTCAAATTAACTATGCACATAGTTACCACAAAAGGAGACTTAATTCGAAATGATTTAATACAATCAGTCTATCGAGGTATTACTATCACAGAAGGATACGGGGGCTATACACAAGAGAAAAAACAAATATTAATGATGGTTGTTACACGATACGAAACGATGCAAATTAAAAAGATCGTTCACAATCATGATGAAGCAGCATTTATTAATATATTTGAAACTGTTGAAGTCGTTGGGAATTTCGCTAAAAATTAGAATAGTTAAGAGGAACAGAAGTTCAACAAAAAAAAGAGAGACTGCAAAAGCATAACGGGTTTTCTTGAGAGGTGCAAAATTTCAAATATCCCTGTAAATAGCTATTAAAAACGATATGGAATTAGCATCGCATTTAGCGATGCTTTTTTGTCATTTTCTGATAAAAAAAGATTTAAAAAACACCGAGATTATATACTCAGTGTTTTTTTCGTTATTATTTTTAGTCAGCGGTATTTACTTCTCCCTTATTAAACTAAAGCACCCGTTAGTAAAAAAATAATTGCTTTAGTTAAAAACTTTTTATATATTTCGTAACATACCCCATACAGCAACTTCCTTGAGGATTATTTACCTCACACCCGCATCTGTCTGCTTTTACATTTACTCGAATGTGTTCTAAAGGTTTAGGAGAAAGTTCTTGTTCTTCATATTTCTTAATTTTCTCTTTTGTCCAACTAAAGCAATAGCAAACTGGTACTGTGGAAGAATCATCTTTTTGATGAACAGATACCTTTACTTCTGACTTAAGGTACAATTTTTTCTCTGTATCAAAATAGACAACATCACAATCTTTCGTTGAATAAAAGTAATGAGTCAAACTCGGATTCAAAGAATCTAAAACTGATGGTTTAAGCATTGATTTCAACGTAATAATTTTCAACTTTTTCCCCAAAAAACATATTGACTAATGGTCAGGAAAATCTTGTAATTATTTTTCCGATTGGTCAGTATAATTATCAAAAGGTGAAACCTATGCCTTTACAGCTTTGAAAAAGAACAAATTTTGGATGCTTAAATATATCGTCATTCAACTTGTATCACTAGCAAATAGACAATGCCATTTGCTGGATTGCCAAAAAAATTCACATTATAGCACAGGGAGGTTCCTATAGTTTCCACATCTCAAACGACAAAAAAATTTCATCCTCTCTTCCTCTGGCTTCGCCAGGGATTGGCTTTGAATGCATTACTGACCATGCTGGGTTTGCTGATGGTCATCACACTGCTGGCAACGTGCGTGGGGTTGCTCATTGATCATCGAGTGATCGCTGGTGCTCCTGCCTGGGCCAAGCCAGCCAAGTTCGCCATCTCATTTAGTGTCTATTGCTTTACGTTTGTCTGGCTCCTCTCATTTCTGCGGCGCTGGAAAAAATTGCCACGGCTCTTGCTGCCATTACCACGATTGGAGTGCTCTTAGACATGGTCCTGATTGTTTTGCAGGTGATCCGTGGCGTCCGGAGCCATTTCAACGTGGCTACCCCCTTTGACGATATGGTGTACCGAATCATGGGTTTTGGCTCAGCGATGATCTTTTTGGCTGCCTTCGTGACCGCCATCTTCCTTCTGTTCGAGCGTCGCACCGACCGCGCTTTGATCTGGTCATTGCGCCTGGGCCTCGTGATTATGATGTTCGGCATGTTTGCTGGTTTCCTGATGACGCAGGCAACCCAAGCACAACTGGTCGCCTACCACGCTGGACATCTGCCTCCGATTTTTGGCGCTCACAGCGTTGGCGTTCCAGATGGCGGCCCTGGCTTGCCCTTTCTGGGGTGGAGTACCACTGGTGGTGATCTACGCATCGCCCATTTTGTTGGGTTACATGCCCTCCAAGTGCTGCCTTTTCTCGGCTGGTTTCTCTCGGTGCAGCGTTTCCAGCGGCTCTCGACGGGTCAGCGTGTCGCTTTGGTTTGGACCATCGGCCTGGGCTATGTTGGTCTGGTTGGTTCGCTTCTCTGGCAAGCATTACGGGGCCAATCTCTGATCGCTCCTGATGGTTTGACATGGATCACTTGGGGGTTGGTAGTTGGTCTCACTCTGGTCATGAGTGGAGCTATCATTCTACGTGCTCGCCTGAGCACGGTTCATTGACTCTGCTTCGAGAAAAAGGTTTACAGGAGACGGAAAAGTTCCCTTTTTCTTCTCCTGTTTTTGCCCAGTTAGTTGAATAAGAAAAAAGCTTTACCCCTTATTGAAGTAAAGCATTGAAGAAGAAATTATGATTCTTTAACTATTTTTAACACTAAGTATATCAAAAATTGTTGTTCGATTTGATCTCTAACCATTCTTTAAATTTTTTTCGTTCATCTTTTTCTCTTAACAAACTGTTTACATTTTTCCTCGATGTTAGATAATCCCTGAGCTCCTTATCTTCTTCAATCAACGGAAGAAGATAAGGAACTTTCAATAAAAGTTGTTCAAACCAATATTTTTCCTTTAACTGTTTTAAATTAAACTCAAACTTATCCTCGTTAGAAAGAAAACAATATCTTATTAGACTAACAATTTCTTTGAAAATATCCCATATAGCCTCTGAGTCCTGTTTAGTCACCAATATTACCACCTTACTTTTACGAAATGCCTTCTTTAACTCACCTGCCCCGTTAGTTTAACAAGGTTTGAATTATCCCTGACGTAATACCTTTTGAAACATTCTCGGTTGATGTTTTTCAAAACTTTTTATCAATTCTTTTCCAAAAATAGTGATGGTCTTTTCCCAAGGGTGTCCTAATAATCCCCATTCAAAATTCTTGTGAATAAAAAAGTAATAATCTCCATTTGGAAAAATAGGTACTGTCCATTCATCAAACTCACTTTTTGGAAACTCCAAACGGGGGTTTATCCAATAACCTGGATGCTGCCATTCTAACGCATACATATATTCATTCTTCTGTGTGAGTTCTTGAAAAACAAGCAATGACTTATCCTCTAGGTCATTATAAATCTCATCATAAGTATCTGAATCTCCGGACCAATTTAAATACGGGGATACATCATATGTGATAAATGGATTTGGAACTTCAAAAGATGGGAAGTTTGATATGCTTGGTTCAAAATTAAATTCATCATATATCCTATCCCATACCTCTTTATATTCTAATGCGGATAATTCAATCCAATTTCCCATTTGAATAGCCTCCTTTACGATGCTTTTATTGGGGGTTATTATATCATTCCTTATTCAACTAACCTGGCTAACCTGCCCCGTTAGTTCAATAAGAAAATAAAATCCTCTTTTATTTACATACCAACACTTTCCATTTTCACCTGTAAAATATAAAATTTTCCGTTAATAAAAAGAGATGTAAATTGGCACGGCAATTAGCATATCAAATAACAGATATTTTAGTTGCATTACAAATTTTATTGTAATGTGACCAAATAGGCTGCCAATTAAACAGCTAAAAATGAAGATTTTAAAGTAATAACATTGATATATCAATAAACAAAGGACTACCAATTTGATTACGAATTGATAGTCCTTTTGTGTTGTGTTTTAAGTTTTTGCACCTCAGAAGAGAACCCGTTAGCAAAAGCAGCCTCTCTTTTATTTTTTCACTCTTCGATTAATCCTTTTTCAATTAAGAAATCACGTGCTACATCTTCAGGTTTTTCTTGATCAATATCAACACGAGCATTCATTTTTTGCATATCTTCAAGTGAAATCTTTCCAGCTAATTCGTTTAACACGTCTTCAAGTTCTGGATAAGTTTCTAGAGTTTCTTGACGCACAAGAGGTGCTGCATCATATTTTGGGAAGAAGCCTTTGTCATCTTTTGTAATCTCTAAGTCAAATCGTTCAATACGGCCATCTGTTGTAAATGCGGTAATGACATCTACATCGCCTTGTTTAACCGCTTCATACATGACGTTTGGATCTAAGCTTTCCTTTTCAGAGAATTCAAATGGATATTCTTTGACCATTGCTTCATAACCATCTCCTGGTCGCTCATAAAAAGCATGAGGTGCACCGAACACGATGTCTTCTGATTTTGATGCTTCAACTAATTCAGAATACGTTTCAGCTTTGTATGGCTTGTCTTTGCTATAAGCTAAAGTGTACGTATTTTCAAAACCAAGTGGCTCTAGCCAAGTCACGTCAAACTTCTCTTCATATCCTTCGCGAACACGTTCTAATACACTTTCAGAACTTTCGCCTTGTTTAAGATCTTCCTCTAATACCGATTGCAAACCAGTACCCGTATATTCAACATAGATATCGATATCACCTTTTTCAATCGCAGGTGTTAATATCGCCACTTCACCGAGTCCTTCATTATATTCCACATCATAATCCGTTTTAGCTTCTACATATTGGCCTAAAATTTGAGGTAAAATATATTGCTCTGTGAATTGTTTTCCACTAATAACAATAGGTTCATTTTTATCATTTGAAGAACCACAACCTACTAATGCGACTGATGCTAGTAGAACTAATCCGGCAAAACGTTTTTTCATAGAATTTCCTCCTATTGTGTTTTCATTCCTTTTGGTGTTGCTTTCTTTTCCACCCATTTTAATAATAAGTCAAAACTAATAGCTAGTAGCGCAACAGGAAGTGCACCTGCTAAGACGAGTGAATTATTATACGATTGTAAACCTCGATAGATAACGTCACCTAAACCACCGGCTCCTACAAATGTAGCAAGCGTGGCAATTCCGACTGTTAAAACCGTTGCAGTGCGAATTCCCGCCATAATAAAAGGTAAGGCGAGTGGGAATTCTATTTGTTTTAGTATTTGGGTTCTTGTCATTCCCATTCCTCTACCCGCTTCTATGATGGACGAATCTACAGAAGTAAGTCCCGTGTATGTATTACGTAAAATGGGTAAAAGCGCATAAATAATAAGTGCTATAAGTGCCGTGTTTGAACCAATTCCCATAAGTGGTACTAAAAAACCGAATAAAGCTAAACTAGGAATTGTTTGAAAAACTGCCGTTACTCCTATTACTGGTTCAGCGTATTTACGATGTCGAGCAATTAAAATACCTAGAGGCAATGCGATAGCTATTCCGATTGCCAATGCTACGAACGATAAATAAATATGCTCGAAAAACGCTTGTTGAATAAGGTCAGACCGGCTTTGAATTGTTTCCAAGAAGTCAGTCATAAGAAGAAGCACCTACTTCCTTAGCTAAGACTGCTTTCAGTAATGACGTTTGGTCGATGTAGCCAACAAATTCTTCATTTGTATAGATAGCCAATACATCTGTCTGAGGTTGCTCTAAGAGAGCAATTGCTTTTTCTACATCTTCTGATGAATTTATTGAGACTACCAGCTCGCCTATTTTCGCTTGTTTATAGTACGATGACAGCTCGCTAATTTTCCGTTGGCCAAATGAACGCTGTCGATTGATTCGATCTTGTCCGATAAAGTTACGAACGAAGTCATTTGCAGGTTCATGAATCAGATCATGAGCCGAACCCGTTTGCTCCACTTTTCCAGCGCGTAGTACAATAATATGGTCGGCTATTTTTAAAGCTTCGTCCATGTCATGCGTGACAAAAACAATGGTTTTTTGAATTCGTTGTTGAAGATTTCGCAACTCATCTTGAAGTTGTTCTCGGCTAATTGGATCAAGTGCGCTGAAAGGTTCATCCATTAGCACGATATTTGGATCTCCAGCGAGTGCCCGAACAACTCCTACACGTTGTTGCTGTCCTCCGCTAAGTTCAAGAGGAAAACGATGTAAATACGTCTCGGGATCAAGTCCTGTAATATTCATTAGTTCGCTTACACGTTCTTTCGTTTTTTCTGCACTCCAACCCTTTAATGTGGGTACCAGTGCAGCATTCTTGGCAATTGTCATATGAGGAAATAAGCCAATACGCTGAATGACATAACCGATGGAACGTCGGAGCTCCACCTCATCGCGATCTTTGATAGATTGTTCATCAATTAATACATCACCCGATGTTGGTACTTCCAAGTGGTTTATCATCTTCATTAATGTGGTTTTTCCACAACCACTTGGACCTATAATCACGGTTAATTTGCCTGTTGGAATAGTTAATGAAACATCTTTTAAAGCTTCAGTTCCGTCTGCAAATCGCTTCGTTACTTGGTCAAATCGTATCACAGCGTCAGCCCCTTTTTAAGCTTCAGTAGGTATATCTTTTTCTATTACCCTTAATTCATTCGACATATGCACTATTTCTTATTATTTTCTTCTTAATAACACATCCACTCAACTAGTTTCACCGAGTGGATGTGAGCTTACTCTTTCAGTGCTTTTATTTGTTTGCATAATTCGTTGAATCGTTGATCTAATTCAGCGTATTTACCGTCTGTTTTTGGCATAAAGCTAATTTTTCCAAGGAGCGCTTGTCGCTCTATTTCTAGCTTCAGCAACTGCTGCTGTTGAAACGTCTCGTTCTGGTGATTATTCCACTCAGCAAATGTCATGTCTACTTTTTTCATTGATTTATTTTCAAAAACAAGGAGCTTGTTTGCAATTTTACCCAAAAAATAACGGTCATGAGTCACAAGAATTATCGTGCCTGGATAAGTAGACAAGGTTTGTTCCAGTTGTTCACGGGAAGGCAAATCCAAATGATTGGTAGGTTCATCTAATAACAAAACGTCTTTTTGTTCCATCATGAACGCCATTAGTTTCAACTTTAATCGCTCTCCCATACTCAAAGAGCCTATTGGTAGACGCCAATGTTCTTTCCCAAAACCTAAGTTTGTCATTAACGTTTGAATTTGTCCTCGCTCGTCAAAATCTTGTGGGTCGAACCATTCTTCAGGTGTCTTCTTTTCTGGTAAGTCTTCTACTGTTTGTTGCAAATAGCCAATACTCATAGCACTGGTTTTCCACAAGTCACCTTCAAACGTTTCTTGCCCCATAAGCATGCGCAACCAAGTAGACTTCCCACAACCGTTTGGTCCAATAAGAGCAATACGTTCGCCTCGTTGAATGGTAAACGAAGCTTTTTCCCATAATACTTGCTCACCAAATCTTTTCGAGAGTCTTTTAGCCTCAATCACTCGATGTCCTTGCTTTTGATTGCCTTCAATTGAAAACGAAATTTCTTTTTCTTCTAACGGTCTGTCGATTTTCGCTTTTGCAAGTTCACCTTCCAAACGCTTACGTTTTGAGCGAATCTGAGTGTCCATGCGTTTGGCTTTCGAACGATAAAACTCTTTAAATCCATCTTGTTTTGTTGAGTCGGCATGTGCTTTAGATGACCAATTTTGAAGTGATGCAATTTGTTCATCAATCCGCGTGATTTTTTTTTGTTGCGCATCGTACAATCGCGAATGTACCTTGCGTCGTTCTTCTTTTTCCAATCGATAGGTAGTATAATTCCCTTCATATGCAGTTACTCTTTGGTGTTCTACTTCCCAAATAGTGGTAGCTACTTCATCTAAAAAATAGCGATCATGTGAGACGATAATCAAGGTACCCGAAAAGGATTTAACGAGTTTCACCAGTTCTTTTAAACTTTGTTGGTCTAGATGGTTTGTTGGTTCATCTAAAAGTAACAACTGAACATGACTTGAAAATGCTTGTGAAAGCCTTTTTTTCATTCGTTCTCCACCACTCAATACCTCATACGAGCGATTTTTAGGAACATGCCATTTATGTGAGAGGTTATTTTCCTCTAGCTGATTGTCGATCAATTCAAAAGCTTGATCTTCTTGTCTAAAGTAATGGGTTGTAGGAGTTCCTCCTATCCAATGAATAAAACCTTCACTTGCTCCTAGCTCTCCAGCAAACAGAGACAACAGAGTGGATTTCCCTTCACCATTACCACCGACGACTCCAATACAACTTCCTTTTTTGATATCAATTGATACTTTTTGAACCACTATTTTATTGCCATATTCAATGGATACATTTTGTGTTTTACCAAGTACAACCATTCCTATTCCCCCTATTTCGAAGGTCAAAAAAATCCCTCCGAGAATTATCGGAAGGATTAAACTTACCCAAAATAGATCAGAACAAAAAACTCTTTTTTTAATAAAGAGAATTTCTGTAGTAATGAAAAATGGGCAGACCAATCCTATTTCCGATTTCGCAAAATGTTTAATTTGCTAAGAAATAAGATTAATTTTCCATTGTCCACCCATCGTCCCTTCTTGCCTCGCACCTAGAAATGATTATGTAATTTTTTCATTTCCTTACCAGTTTGTATGAATTATAGCATATCACTTTTAAATTAAGGCACAATTTAGTTAATTATTTTTTGAGTCTTAATTTTTATATGCATCACACTTGAATATCATGACCACTTATTCATACCACTATACCTTCAATTCGCTCAATTCCATGTCATAGCCCATCTTCTGAAACAAATTCAATGTGAATTGAATCTGCAATTTTTTGGTAACCGATTTCTCGGTAAATCTTGTTGGAAGTAGGGTTCATCATATCCGTGTACAGCACACAGAAGTCATAGGTCTTTAATAATTCTTCACTACCTGCTGCAACCATGGTGCGTGCATATCCTTTTTTCCTTTCTTCATGTGGAGTATAGACAAAAGATACAGTGACTCCACGTTCAGAAGGGCGCGCTTTTTTCATCATTGAAACGATTTTTCCTTTGTCTTCCCAAAAGAATACTTCCTCATCTTCCAAGAATTGATTAACCTTTTCCTTAATAGCATCTAGAGGGCTACTTTTAAGTCCCGTATCCATTTCAAATGCTTTAAACCAATTTTCAAGAATTGGCGCTTCATCTTTTCTAGCATAGCGCCACGATCCTGGACTTTTTTCGAGTGAATGATCAACTTTATCCAAACGGTATAGACCTTGGTCCATTAACAATTTTGCTTTGCATTTTGTCGTCTCTTGCCATTTCTCTGAAAATGCAGTGACTACAGATTTCACGCCAACAGCCGATTGAATAGGTAGTTTTCTTTTGAAAAGTTCATGAGCAGCAAGCGTCAAAATGTCATCTATTTTTGTTTCATCAATAATAATAAGATTCAAAGGATGAGGAGGTGTCATTTGAAATAGAGCCACAATGCAGTCTTCTACTTCAATCGTAGCCATGAACGGATTTTCATATCGCCCGGCTTTGATTCCTTGCAACACGCCATAAAACAGACTATATAAATCTTCATGTTTGCTTAAAAAAGGTTTTGCTTTATCTTCGAATTCCTGAGCTTGTGTAAACACGTTGAATTTCATACGATTTTATCTCCCTATCGTTTTTAATAGTAGATATTACACAAATCGGCAGCCAATGTCACTCTTTTTCAAATATTTAAACGAAATTGACAAATGATTCTCATTCGTTGCAATTAACAAATCTCCAAATAAAAAAACTATCGATCCCACTACTCTAAGGGGATCGATAGTTTTTCATTCGATATTTGTTTTCGTTCAAGTTTTTTAACAACCACAATACTAATTTCATACAGCAAAATCATTGGAATTAGAACCAAAAAATCGCTGATAAAGTCTGGTGGTGTCATGAGTGTCGATATTATCGCTAATACGACATAAGACCATTTTCGTACCTTTTTCATCTTATCTGAAGTCAAGATACCGATAGCTGATAAAAACATCGCAATAATTGGCAGTTCGAATAATATTCCTAAAGGCACTGTCGTCATTAACAAAAAGTGAATATATTCACTAGCAGATACCATTACTTTAAAATTCACTTCGCCAATACCGATTAAAAATTGATAACTTAAAGGATTCACAACAAAATAGCCAAAAGAAATACCGACTATGAAAAGTACAAGCATTAGTGGTGAATACAATCCAATAAATCGACTCTCTGCATGGTTCAATCCTGGTTTAACAAACTGCCAAATAAAATGAAATATAAAAGGTAGAGAAATGCCTAGCGAAAGCGCACTCGAAATCGACATATAGAATTTCACTACTTCAAGTGGCCCAAGTACGATTAATTCATTGCCCCTTGTAACATAAGGAAACCATAGATTAATGGTTGAAAGTACGACAAGAAAGAAAAAAAGAAATACTGCTACACTCTTAATAATTTGCTTTCGTAAATCCGTTAAATGTTCAACAAGTGGTGATTCGTCACTGGCAGCCACATTTGCTATAACTTCTTCAACTTCTACCACTTTTTTTTTATCTAATGGACTAATTATTTTCTTATTGTGATGTTCGTATGGGTCCATTTACTTCACCTTCTATAGGATTTCAGATTTCTTTTCTTCTTTTTTTACGGGTTCATCGTCATCTATAAGTCCTCTTGTCGACTTTTTAAATTCTGAAAATGTCTTCCCAACTGCCGCTCCAATTTCCGGTAGTTTTTTCGGACCAAATACAATGAGTACAATAACCAAAATGATGATTAATCCTGGAACACCTATTGCTCCTAATCCACCCATAATAATTCCTCCTTTTTAGACGAGTGATCCACCCGATTTGCTATATTTGATAATGCCTTCCGCAGCTCGGTAAGAAAGTGCGCCCACTGTACCTGTTGGGTTATATCCTCCGTTATGAGCAAAGTTCCCTGCACCAACAACAAATAGATTTTCTGCATCCCAATGTTGCAGATATGTGTTCACAACACTATTTTCTGGACTCCCCCCCATGACTGTTCCACCTGTATTATGAGTAGTTTGGTAAGTCACAATATCATAATCCGTAATAGGCGACCTGCTTTCAACCGTCTTCGCACCCATTTCCTTCATAATTTCTGCTGATTTCTCCGATATATACTTATGCAAAGCTCGATCTTGTTCAGTAAAATTATAGGTCATTTGAAGAAGTGGTATCCCGTAAGCATCCTTGTAATTGCTATCTAACGAAAGGAAATTCTCTTTATGAGGCATCGAAGCACCCTGTGCTCCAATACTTAAAGTTCGTGTGTAATTGTAGATAGACGATTTTTTGAATTCTGCTCCCCAAGTCGGCGTATCACGCTGAATTGGATTGGTCTCAATAGGTCTTGATCCCGTTTGTGTGATTGATAGGCTACCACCGTGAATGAAGTCTAAATTACTATGATCAAAATTATCAGCATTAAAGTCATCAATGGTCATACCAAGAGCGCCTGCTCCCATAAAAGTATTCATCTGATCGTCGAAGAAACCTGACGCTCCCGGAAGTATTTGATAGCAATAGCTCCTTCCAAGAGTACCTCGACCTGTTACTGGATCATATTGATCACCGATTTTTGACACCATCAATAGCTTTGCATT
Source organism: Paenisporosarcina sp. OV554 (assembly GCF_003058165.1). Lineage (GTDB taxonomy): Bacteria > Bacillota > Bacilli > Bacillales_A > Planococcaceae > Paenisporosarcina. Next base: position 99,964 of record NZ_QBUC01000005.1, read on the forward strand.
ATTCATGACATAACTTGATAACACGACCGCTTCTGCAGGCTGAATATATTCTTCACCAGAAAGCGTGTCCATATATTTCACACCCGTGACCTTTTTTCCGCTTTTGATCACTTCAACGACATTCGCATTGAATCGCACATCAAAATTACCGGTCTTCCTTGCTGTAGGAACAACAGTAATTTCTGGTGAGGACTTCGCTCCATACTCACAACCGAAACGTTCACAGAACCCACAATACTGGCAGGCATTTATCATTTCCCCATCTGGATTCTCATAAGCTTCAGACAAATTTGCAGAGGGCATCATTATTGGTGAATAACCCAATTCTTGTGTAGCCTTCTCAAATTTTTTCAAAATCGGTGTCTTTTTCATTGGGGGGGTAGGGAATGGGTCTTTACGCTTTAGAAAAGGATTATTATCCTCACCAGAGAGCCCGATAGTTTGTTCAAACGTATAAAAATAAGGTTCTAGTTCATCATAGGTAAGGCCCCAATCTTGGAGTAGATAATCCTTTGGTAATTTATTAGGACCATATTTTTTATCCGTCATTGTTTTTATTTGAAAATCATAAGGATAAAACCTCCATGTATGACCATTCCAGTGAGTTCCTGAACCCCCTAACCCTTCTCCCAGTAAAAAGGATCCTAATTGACGCATGGGCAATGCAGGCATTTTACGATTATTTCTAATAGTAATGGTTTCTTTTGCTAAATTTTGCATTAATTCATATCGAACTGCATAACGGTATTCATCATGTATTTTTAAATAATCTTCTGTCCCCCGCTCCTGGCCTCTCTCTAAACCAACAACCTTTAAACCAGCCTTTGCGCATTCCGCTGCAATAATGCCGCCTGTCCAACCCATACCAACTATTACAACATCTACTTTAGGTAATGTTTTAACCATTTAAAGTCCCCCCTCCTTATTCACTTCCACCCAATGAATTCGGTGCAATTTTTTGAAACTTTTCACTTTCGATTACCTTGATATAGGACATTTGATGGCCAGGGAAACCTTTCATCTTCCAACCTTCCATATTCTGATTGCCACCGTAGATAGGATCTGAATAGGCTCCCTCTAAAGTTGCTGTTCTTAGTAAGCGGAAGAAAAATGCAGATGTCACACCAGACATTTGAATCTCGTCTTTTTGAAAAGCTGTTAAAATCTCATCCATCTGGGTTCCTTCAATACTTGAAAAGCCATTTTCGAATCTGCTAGTTGCCTCAGCTTCAAGCTTCTCGATTCCTTGTCTGAAAATTTCTGCTCGAGTTAAACGACTTTGATATCCTTGCGTGGCAGCCCCAACTGCGAAAGGTCCATGCATATACTCTTTTGAATTACTTCCATACTGTCCAGCTAGTTGATTATCGATAAAGAAAGGAACACCAAGTTCAATTGCCCCCGGACCAAGATCGTCTTTAGGGAAAATACGTTCTGTTGCATTCGATATAATTTCAAACTCCCGATTATTCCTGAAAAATTGCCACCCTTTATGCATTTGTTGGTCGTGTTGACCATGCTTCATATCATTTTTTGTTTCCGGTTCGGGTTTATTTATCGTGTAGCCTACTAGTCCCCCAATGAGACCTCCACCGATTAACGCACCAGTAGCAACACCAGAAGTCTTCAGAAAATCACGCCTTGAAATATTCTTTTCTTTACTTTCCATATGTTTTTTCCTCCTTTTATGCTTAGATTTTGCAATGATAAATTTTGAGAGCAAAAGCTTTTAACTCTACTAGCAGAATAGGCAAATGAGGGTTGTTTTAAACAATCTCATTGGGACTATCTCATTATTATGTATGAAAATAAATACGGGTATTGGTCTTAAAACTCATAGACGAATCCCAGTTCCCTCTTGATAAAAGTGATCTATTTGGTTATTACATTCGTTATCTATTTAACGAAAGTTGTGAACGTTTTCGACCTAGGGCTTGTAACTTCGTCACTTCGCCAAATCCTCTTTTTTAGATCATCCTGCGGCTGGTGTGCACCCTTCGCTCCCTTGCAACCTGGGCTCGTCCAGTTATGGCGGTTTGGTTTACTAAAGACAAGATGCTCACTTTATGTAGATGTTCGGCCGAAGATACTATTTCTGCCTCTTTCTGCATCTTTTATTTTCAACAAGCAGTGATACTCACTTTATAGATTAATATTCATGATTCTCAAAAACATCTCTGGTGGATTGTTAATCAAAGAAACAACCAAAATAAAGTAATGCGGTAGCAGCCGAAATAGCATCTTCGGCTGCTTGGTTTCTTAAAGTTGTGACGATTCTATAGTAAGTAAAAATCAACAAGCAATTTGCCTCAAGGTTGTAGGGGAGCGACGAAAGCATCCGAGCTGCAGGATTACCTGGAAAATTAGTAGGGGGATGTGACTGTGTCACATCCCCCTTTTACTTATTCATTAGATAATGGTGTAGCATGATGGCTTTCCAAAGCTCCCCGGAAACCTGAGTGTTAAAGTGAGTTACTCTAAATGTTTTTTGCGTAACCAAAATCAACAAGCAATTTCCCCCAAGATAAATTAAATCTTATAACATGTACAGGCGAATACAATAAAAAAGGTTCTTATTACGAAGATCACCTTGTAGTTTACACTACCTTAAAAACATCATAAAAGAGTGAATTATCCTACTAGGATGATTCACTCTTCTTTTTTTGGATATTTTGAAGCCATTGTTCAACTTCTTTAGGTGATTTAAACGTGATAACATCGGTTTGCGTATTGGTTAATAGTTCTAACATCTTTGGTTTCACATCTTTTGGATACCGCCATATCCATCGAACAAATTCCCAATCTATCTTCTCTTTACAGTCTTTCCCCATATCTGGTCTGGTTTTCCCACGATACGTCCAAGCCCTCTTGCACGCTCGATATAAACAGATGACATTTGAGAAATCAAGAAAAATGATAAGATCTGCATATTTCGCTCGCAGTTCAATACTTGAATCAAAGTTGCCGTCAATAATCCAATGTGGTTTTGTTAGTTCATTTTTTACTTTTTCCATAAATTTAGGACGCGGCAAAGGATTCCATCCGGGCTGCCAAAACAGTGCATCTAAATGAACGATTGGTATATCCCATAGTTCTCCTAATTTGCGGGACAATGTAGATTTCCCAGCCCCTCCTGATCCTACAATCAATATTTGTTGATGTTTATGCTGCGTCTCCTTCAAATGAACAAACTCCAATCGTATTGCCATCAAGATCTTTAAATTGAAAGAACTCCACATTACCACCACTTTCAATAGCAGTGGCTTCCACTCCAGTGTCTAGCATGCGTTGATGGGTTGCATGGATGTCCGACGTATATAAATTAAACCATTCATGCTCGGAAGGTTGACCACTTCCCATTTGAGGGCTACGAACCAATGTAAATGCCGTTTCCCCGTTTCCAACTTCCATTGCTGCATACCCATTTTCCTCATCATGCCATCGTAAGATAAACCCACATTTTTCTTCAAACCAGTTAATCGCGCCATTCGTGTCTTGTACAGGTAAAAATACGGTATCAATCCTTTTAAACATATCCGCCTCTCCCTTGTTAGACAATATTTGATAGTTTCATTTTAACAAGGAATGTCATGTACTACTACAGAATATTGAAAAATCCGAATATTTATTTTCCGCCAAAAAAAGACTCCCTTTCACTAGAGAGTCCTTTAATAACACTATTCTAATTCAATTTGTTTTGTTTCTTTACCAAGGATTACAACAGCTAATACGCCTATAACAATGGCTACACAGAAGATACCGAATATCCAACCAATATCATAACCCTTCATTACTAGTGACCCCACTAATAAAGGTCCTAGAATACCACCAACACGACCGATAGCCGCTGCCATGCCAGTCCCAGTTGCGCGAATGACAGAAGGATATTGTTCAGGTGTATAAGCGTAAAGTGCACCCCATGCACCTAGATTGAAGAAGGACAAGAAAGCACCAGATACCAGCAGCAACATGGTTGTATCCGCATTACCAAATACGAATGCACTAGCAGCTGTACCTAATAAATAAGTGACCAATACGAATTTACGACCTGCTTTTTCAATTAGCCAAGCAGCAGTGAAATATCCTGGCAACTGTGCAATAGTCATCAATAATACATACTCAAAACTCTTAATTAAGCTAAATCCTTTAATCACCATCACACTTGGCAACCATAAGAACATGCCATAATAAGAGAAGACGACCGTAAACCATAATATCCATAACATTAACGTTGGCTTCGCATAAGCTTTTGACCAAACAGCTTTAATATTTTGACCGTATGTTCGATCCCGTACACGCTTTGCCGTGAATTGTGGTGAATCAGGTAAATTTAATCGTAAATAAATAGCGTATAAAGCAGGTAATGCTGTAATTACTAATGCAACTTGCCAGCCGTAATTTGGGATAATAAAATATGAAATTAATGCCGCAATTAACCAACCGGCTGCCCAAAAACTTTCGAGCAATACTACTACTCGACCCCGTTCTTTTGCTTCGACACTTTCAGAAACAAGTGTAGATGCTACAGGAAGTTCTCCACCAAGGCCCATTCCAACAAAAAATCGGAACACTAAAAAAACTGCGAGAGTTGTTGATAATGCTGAAAGCCCACTTGCTACTGAGAATAATACCAACGTTATTATAAAGACCCGTTTGCGACCGATACGATCTGCAAAAAGACCAAACGCAAATGCTCCAAATGCCATTCCGATAGAGTTAACACTCCCTATCCATCCCATTTGACCTGGCGATAAGTTCCATTCAATTGCGAGTGCTGCTATAACGAAAGATAGAATACCTACATCCATGGCATCAAACATCCAACCAAGCCCTGCAATTCCTAATAATTTATTTCTTGAAAGAGGCTTATTCTCTTTATTAATTGACGTAATCATCATTTCTCCCCTTGTCTTTACACATGTCTATTTAACTCTTTACACATCAGTATAGTTTTATAATCATTAACTTACAACCAGAAAGCGAAGAATAAGAAAAACACGCTACCTAGTTAGACTAGACAACGTGTTAACAACTTAAGCAATCAATAATAAACTTAAAGCCATTACAGCCATACCCCTCGTCCTATAAAAGGAACTCCAGTTTCTATTTCATTTTCACCTGGTTCTTCCCCCACAAGCAGTAACTTTGGGTCAGGGTTTCCGTAGCTACGAACAAACCCTTGCACTGCTTGTCCTTTCATTCGTTTTTCCCCTATCAATTAAATCATCAGGAATAGTAAACACCGTCAACCACCCTTTCAAAAAATCTTACGCTAATAATTAGCGTAAGATTCGGTTATTCTGGTTGGGGCTTACGTTTGCCCATATTGCGATTGCGCCATTCATACCAAACAACCACTAGGATGAAGAAAGAATAACCAAGCATCCATCCCCCTATCACGTCTGTTCCATAATGATTGTTCCCAGCAACTCGAGATAAACCCACTAGAAGCGTTAAGACAATTGCACTAATCCAAATACTGAAACGCCATTTAGTCGATTTATGGTTTTCATTTAATAAATAAGCATACGTAAATAAATACAATAAACCTACCATCGCATGGTTAGAAGGGAAACTAAAACTCGTCAATTGGTCAGGAATATCCGGTCTTACACGCTGTATCCATTCTTTCAATAAATGATTTAACAAGTTTCCGCCTGCTACTGTAAATAACACAAATAACATCCCGCGATAATTCTTGCGATTAAAAGCTAAATATATAATTAAGATGAAAGCGGCAGAAGCAATCCAAAGTGGTTCACCAATGTAATGGAAGGACCGAATGAATTCATTTCCTATTAGTGCCTCTCCTATTTCTTTATCAAACTCTTGCATTTCTTCATGCGTAAAATTAAAAAATAAGGTAATGAATCCAATAAGCGTTACAACACCCAAGGGATAAAACCATTTTTTCATATTCTTCACGCTCCTTCGAAAATATTTTTTCATATTTTTACAACTACCTTATCATTCAATTGTCGAGAACCTAAGACTTTCGTTCGAGTTTCCTCTGATTTAGTTTATTCGATGATTGAAGTGGTAAAGTACTAATGTGTCAGAATAAAACGATTTAAAGGAGGATTTTAATAATGAGTGTTACGTATAAAGAGTATTTAACTGATGATGAAGCCATTCGTGGAATTCAAGAAATTAAAGCCAAAGGTGTTCAAGAGGACGATATATATGTACTAACTCATGAAAATCATCGAACAAATCAAGTAGCTGATATGGCAGACGCGAATACAGTTGGTGTAACTGAACAAGGTTTAGGCACATCGCTTGCAAATGTTTTCCGAAAAAAAGGAGACGAACTTCGCGCGCAATTTGAAGAACTTGGGTTCAGTCAAACAGAAGCAGAAAAATTAGAAGCAAAGTTAGATGAACATAAAGTTGTAGTGGTGTTAAAAAACACACCTGCAGGATTTACTTATTAAAAAGATAGCAGAATAATATTAAAAGCCTTCCCCAAAACATTTTTGGGGAAGGCTTTGTATTACATTTCTTTTGCATTATCTAGAACTTCTTGAGGAACTGTAATCGGTTCGATTTCATTAAATTTATTAAACGTGGATTTCAAATCTTGAGACATCTTCATCTCTTCCCCTTCAACCGATACTGACATTTTCAAATCCATATTAAATGCAGAAGTATTGAATGTTTTTTTATCAATAAATATTTCATAATCAACTTTTTCAATGTTCATGTCTTTTAACATGTTTTCTTGGTCTAGTTTCACTGCGGGAATGGTTTCAGTTACTTGTTTCTTGATTAACTCATTGAATTTATCACCTGAAGCAGATAACTTAAGTACATACATATCTTCTGTTTGTTCAAATGAAAAATCATCCTTAAACACTTCTAAATCTTTCAACTGTTGAGATGGATCTGCTTGCTTTTGAGACATTGACATCATTTGCTCATACATATCCTCTGGCAATTTTACCCACTGTGCCGACATGCTATGGTTCATGAAAAATCCTTTATCTGTCATATAACTTTCAATTTCTACTTCTTGCGGTTGCACAGAAGAATCTTCACCTGGGACCAATGTGGAAGTTGTACCTTTCTGATAAATACTTAATGGCTCAACGAACATGTCCATATTCATATTAGTTACTGTATTCATCTCTACATTTTGAGAAGGTACTTCTATTGACTGCGACATTTCAACGTCTGCATTTAAGCTTTTTATAGATTCCGATTGTGCAAGAGACTTATCAAACACTTGCTTAAGTGTTAATTCACTTTTTTTGTCCTTTGCAGTTTCAGAAGTAGGAGTTGCAGTTGTATTACATCCAGCCAAACCTAGTGTTAATACACTAGCAACCATGAGCATCTTCCATTTCTTCATGTTGTCGCCACCTTTTCCTTTTTTCTTACTTCTATATAATACGAGTTTACTCGTAAAGGGTTTCAAATGGAAGTTTCTCTTTGAGATTTGAAGATTTATTTAATTGAAAAGGTTTCTTCTCCCATATTAAAAAGCCTACCGATAAATTAATCACCGGTAGGCTTTTGCTCTTTTATATTTAACGTACGCCACGCATAAGTTTTTCGATTTTCGGTGCAAAGAAGAACAACATTAATCCAATGATTAGTGCAATAACCCCTATGACACCAAAATAAACGATTTCATTTTCTGGTTTATAGAATTTCACCACTTGCGCGTTAATTGCTTGAGCAGATGCGTTTGTTAAGAACCACAAACTCATTGTTTGTGCTGCAAAAGCCTGTGGTGCAAGTTTTGTCGTTGCTGATAATCCAACTGGAGAAAGAAGCAATTCACCAATTACCACAAGGAAGAAACTTAAAACTAACCAGTATGGGCTAACTAACGTTTCAGTTCCGTTAAAGTATGCCGGAATAATCATAACTAGGAATGACATACTCGCAAAGAATAAACCAAATGCGAACTTCTTAGGCGTAGACGGTTGTCTTTCACCTAGACGTACCCACAACCATGCGAATACTGGTGCAATTGCAATAACAAATAGTGGGTTTAAAGATTGGAACCATGCTGGAGAAATCTCCCAAGAACCAATGGTTAAGTCTGTACGTTGATCTGCGTATTGAGCTAATATGATTGAACCTTGCTCAGCGATTGCCCAGAACACCATTGCAGAAATAAACAATGGAATGTATGCAAGAACACGTGATTTTTCATCTGCGTTTGTTTTAGAGCTGCGATACATGACGATAAAGTAAATTGTTGGAATGACGATACCTAAAATCGATACCATCATTGTAAAGACGTCTATGGTCATAATACCTTTTTCAATTAAGAAGTAGCCAATAATTGCTATTACCGCTAAGCCAATTGCTACGCGTAAAAGCATTTTATTGCGATCTTCTTTAGGTAGAGGGTTCGGAACATATGAACCAGCTAATCCAAGATATTTCTTTTTCGTAACCATGAAAACAACTAATCCTAATAACATACCAACTGCCGCAATTCCAAAACCTAAGTGGAAGTTATAGTCAAGACCTATTGTCCCTACTATTAATGGTGCGATAAATGCACCCATGTTGATTCCCATATAGAAAATACTGAATCCAGAGTCACGACGAACATCGTTATCTGAATACATTTCACCGACAATACTTGAAATATTTGGTTTTAGTAAACCTGTGCCAATTATGATAAACGCCATTGAAATGAATAGCGTGTTTATTCCACCAGGTAATGCTAACGATAAGTGTCCTAACATTATTGCTATACCACCGTAGAATACGGTTTTGGTCGTACCTAGTAATCGGTCTGCAATCCATCCTCCGATAATCCCGGACATATATACAAGTGATCCGTATACTGCCATAATCGAGTTCGCAGTTGATTGTTCTAAACCAAGTCCTCCTTGATTTAATTCGTAATACATATAGTAGAGTAAGATTGCGCGCATACCGTAGTATGAAAAACGCTCCCAAAACTCTGTAAAGAATAAGCTTAATAAGCCTTTTGGATGTCCAAAGAATCCTTTTTGAGGAACCGACTGGACGATTTCTTCTCTTGTCGCCATTCTTTTCCCTTCTTTCTTTTTAATTTTAAGAAATACACATTCGTTCGCTTTTTATGAAAGAATGTGCAAAATATACTGACAATAAAGGTCGGACTTCTTTATCAGTAAAAAGACAACTTTTACATTTTAACGTTCTCTCTCTAAATTGTCAAAAAACATTCGGAACTTGAAATACTTTGATTTCCTTCGTGTTCAGAAGTTTTCTGTCGTGTTTAGGACCTTTTTCCGTTATAATTGCCAGTATTAAAAACACGAGGAGAAACTATATGATTAAGAAATTCTTTTCTTATTATCGTCCTCATAAACGTCTGTTTATGATCGACTTTACCAGCGCCATTATTGTCGCTATTTTAGAGCTTGCTTTTCCTTTAGCAGTACAGTGGTTTATTGACGAATTGCTGCCTTCTGGCGAATGGGATTCAATTGTCACAGTCAGTGTCCTCCTACTAGCCGTTTATTTGATTAGTACTGTACTTCAATATATCGTTAGTTACTTAGGGCACAAGCTAGGTATTAATATAGAAACGGACATGCGTGAACAACTCTTTACTCATGTACAACGCCAATCATTCCGTTTTTTTGATAACACCAAAACAGGCCATGTGATGAGCCGAATTACAAACGATTTATTTGATATAGGTGAGCTTGCTCACCATGGCCCAGAAGACTTCTTTATCGCAATTATGACTTTTATTGGTGCTTTTATTATCATGTACAATATCAATCCTGAGCTTGCAATCATTGCGATTATTATGGTTCCATTCCTCACTATCCTTGTGGCATTCAGTAATATTAAAATGAATAAAGCATGGAAGAACATGTACATTAAAATTGCTGATGTGAATGGTCGAGTAGAAGACAGTGTTTCTGGTGCTCGCGTTGTTCAATCTTTCACAAATGAAGAGTTTGAAATCAAACGTTTCAAACATGACAACGGACAGTTTAGATTAGCAAAATTGGTCGCCTATAAAGTAATGTCTGGAACACATTCCAGTATTTACATGATGACCCGCCTCATGACACTGGTCGTCTTGGTTGTCGGCGCATGGTTCACAGTTAACGGCAGATTAACAAATGGAGAACTAGTAAGCTTTGTATTATTTATTAATGTTTTAATAAAACCCGTTGATAAGATTAGTGCGCTACTGGAACTTTATCCAAAAGGCATGGCCGGCTTCAGACGATTCTTAGATTTAATTGAACAAGATCCGGAAATTGTCGATCGAGAAAACGCTATAACAGTTAATCATTTACAGGGGAACATTTCATTTAATGGTGTGGACTTCGGTTATGATCAACACAAAAAAGTACTCTCAAATATTAATCTCAAGGTGAAGGCTGGAGAAACGGTGGCCTTTGTTGGTCCTTCTGGTGCTGGCAAAACGACTATTTGTTCATTGATTCCACGGTTTTATGATGTCCTAAATGGGTCAATCTCAATTGATGGAATAGATATTCGGGATATGACAAAGCATTCCTTACGCTCACAAATTGGTATTGTTCAACAAGATGTTTTCTTATTTACAGGGACAATTCGCGAAAATATTGCGTATGGTAAGAAAGATGCAACAAATGAAGAAGTGTTAGAGGCTGCTCGAAAAGCCCATTTAGAAGAATTCATTTCTGAGCTTCCTGCTGGATATGATACGCAAATCGGTGAACGAGGATTGAAATTATCTGGCGGCCAAAAGCAACGTTTAGCAATCGCTCGTATGTTCTTAAAAAATCCACCTATTCTTATTTTGGATGAGGCGACTTCTGCGCTAGATACGGAAACCGAAAGAATTATTCAACATTCATTAGCAGAACTTGCTGAAAACCGGACAACCCTTATTATTGCCCACCGTTTCGCAACAATACGTGATGCGGACCGCGTCCTTGTCGTCACAAAAGATGGAATAGCGGAAGATGGCACTTATTCTGATCTTGTTGAAGCGGATGGTTTGTTCGCAAGACTCCATAATATCCAATTCCAAGACTAAAAAGCGAAACGGGTGTCTTTCTCCGGAAGAATGGTGTCCTTCTCCAAGCGAATGGATGGAAACCCGAGTTGAGTGGATGAAAACACACAATCAATGGATGAAAATCAGTGTATCTTTATTTAACCTAAAGAAAAACGCATTTCCGAAAAAATCGGAAATGCGTTTTTTATTTCCCAAGAACGAACTCATGATACCGTTCGTAATCGGATTGTCTTAATTCAACTTTAATCAATGTGCCTTCTTCTTCATACTCAGATGTCTGAACAGATGCTTGTTCATTCAAATAAGACACAATGTCCCCCCGCTCATACGGAATGAGCATGCGGCACATCTTATAATCGGCAAAAATATGTGTACGAATCGTTTCAAGTAATTCGTCTAAACCTTTACCTTCTTTAGCAGAAATCCAGAGACTATTTCCACTTACACGCGGATAGTTGAGCTCTGCTAAGTCCGACTTATTGTATAACTCAAGGGTTGGCACATCTTCAACGCCCACTGCGTGCAATGTTTCGTTCGTAACGTGCATCATATAGCGATACTCTTCATTAGAAACATCCACCACATGTAATAGTAAATCTGCTTCGCGTGCTTCTTCCAATGTGGAACGAAAAGCTTTTACTAAATGGGTCGGTAATTTACTAACGAAACCTACCGTGTCAGTAAGTAAGAATTCTTTTTGATCCGGCAAACGAATTTGTCGAACAGATGTCTCAAGAGTCGCGAACAACATATCTTTTTCAAACACTTGCTTGTCATCCAGTTGTCCAGTTTTGGCAAGCAACCGGTTCATGACGGTTGATTTCCCTGCATTCGTATATCCAACAATCGATACAACTGGAACTTCGTTTTTCTTGCGTTGTTTTCTTTGTGTTACTCGTTGTTCTTTTACATGCTCTAAATCACGACGAAGTTTGGCAATTTGATCTTCAATTTTTCGGCGGTCGAGTTCAAGTTTTGTTTCCCCCGCACCACGGTTTTTGAATCCGCCACCCGTACCACCACCTTGACGACCAAGAGAAGCACGTAAACCAATTAATCGAGGTAACATGTATTGAAGCTGGGCTAATTCCACTTGCATTTGAGCTTCTTTCGACTTCGCACGACGAGCAAAGATATCTAAAATCAACATTGTACGGTCAATGACTTTACATTCAAGTGCTTCTTCTAGGTTTCGTATTTGAGAAGGTGATAGCTCATCATTAAAAATAACTAAGTTTGCATCTGCTTCATCATAAAAAGCTTTAATTTCGTCAATTTTCCCTTTTCCTACGTAATGCGCAGAATTTATACGATCTAAATTTTGAGTAACTTCGCCTACCACTTCAACGTTTAATGCTTCGGCCAAGTTGTGTAATTCTTCTAAACCATATTCAAAATGTTCGTCTTTTTTCAAATTAACGCCAACAACAATGGCGCGTTCAAGTAATTCTTCCAAGTGTCATTTCCTCCTCAAAGTCTACCGAGAGAAAATCGAAATATCCCTTTTTCCTGCCATTTAATAGTAAAGAAAAAGTGAGTCCAGGTCTCACACTTTTCTTGCACTGATAAAAATACCTAAAAATATCAGTTCAAGAAATGACATCAGCTTGCACCATTGTGAGGTACAAGCTGTGTTTTTCTAAATAGTAACTTGGTTTTCAAAATGAATAGACATATCCCGATTAAACTGCCCAGTAGCAGTTCTTTGCTTTATTCAGTTTCATCGCAAAGTGTTCCATCGGAATGTGTAATTAATCATTTGGAAAACCTCCGTTCCTTAATAATGCATACATCGTAACATACTCATTTAAGTAGATACAACTTCTTACAGTTGTCTGAATCCTCCCGTATTTGCTTTCACTTTTACTTCAGCATATTTTAATTCATTTGCTTCCTTCGAAAGTAGTGTCCCCAACCAACCACCGATGAAACCAAGCGGTACTGAAACTAGAGCGGGATTTGTTAATGGGAAGATTGGATTGCCTGTAATAATCGCAACTCCTTCAACAGGGTTCATCACACTAGGACTTATAGATACTAGGACGATAGCAGAAACAAGTCCCGTTACCATTGAAGAAATAGCACCTGTCGTATTGAACTTGTTCCAGAAAATCGTGTATATGATAACTGGCAAGTTAGCACTCGCTGCTATACAAAATGCAAGAGACACTAGAAAAGCAACATTTAAACTTTGAGCAAATAAAGCCAAGATGATGGAGAAAACCGCTACACCTAGAGAAGCATAACGAGCAGCTAGCATTTGTTCTCTGTCAGTGGCCTTTCCTTTTTTAATAATTTGACCATAAATGTCATGTGCAAATGCTGAGGCACCAGATAGAACAAGTCCAGCTACAACAGCTAAAATGGTTGCGAATGCCACTGCTGAAACAAAGGACATTAAGAGATCCCCACCAAGAGCTTGAGCTAATAGTGGAGCGGCCATGTTGCCAGCAGGATTGGTCGACACAATCAAATCTTGTCCCACAAAAGCAGCCGCGCCAAACCCTAAAAAGATTGTCATTACATAGAAAATACCAACAATCCATGTCGCCCACATAACCGAACTCCGTGCTGTTTTAGCGTCACGAACTGTAAAAAATCGCATTAATATATGCGGCAGTCCTGCTGTACCTAAAACGAGAGCAATCATAAGAGAAAGTGTATCTAGCGGCATCTTATATTTAACACCTGGATTTAAATAATCCGCCCCATGTGGCGTTGCTGTTTTCATAAATGTAAACATCTCTAAAATATTGAAATTGAATTCCATTAATACTAAAAATGAAATGATAACTGTACCAGTCATCAGTAAGACCGCTTTAATAATTTGCACCCAACTTGTTGCAGTCATACCTCCAAATAAAACATAAATCGTCATCATAATTCCTACTAATAAAACGGCAATCCAATATGGAATATCGAAAAGCAATTGTATTAAGGCACCCGCTCCAACCAATTGTGCAATCATATAAAAAATAACTATAGTAATTGAACTTATTGCTGCACCTGCACGTACCTTTTTCGCATTGAACCTAGAGTTGATCATATCAGCTAATGTATATTTCCCTAAATTTCGCAGCGGCTCTGCTACAATAAACAACACAACCAAGTAAGCTACTAAATATCCGATAGAAAACAAGAATCCATCAAACCCATATAATGCAATGGCTCCTGCTATTCCTAAGAAAGAAGCTGCTGATAAATAATCTCCCGCGATAGCAAGTCCGTTTTGCCAGCCAGTTAAACCTCCACCAGCTGTATAAAATTCACTGGTCGTATTTGTTTTCTTTGCTGCAAAGTATGTAACAACAAGCGTGATTCCGACAATGACAAGAAACATAGTTATTACTATAGGATTCATAAATTCTCCTCCTCTTTGTAATTAAATTCTTTAAGTGTTTCAGTTGCCATACCATCAAATTCCGCAGCCTTCTTCATGTAAATTGTTACAAGAATCCATGTCATAACAAACAATCCCAGAGCATACACCCAACTCCACGAAATGTCTCCGATAAATGATGAATTTAACACATTTGTATATGAAATAATTAATGGAAAAAGAATATAAAGACCTAGAAACAGGATAGTGCTTGGAATTAAAAATCTTTTTTTCTTCTTCATAAGTGCTTTGAAATTTTGAGATTCTTCAATTGCCTTATAATTCGGAAGGTCTGGAAGTTCCGCGCGTGCCTTTCTTGTTTTCGGACGGCTTGCTATCTTTTCTACCAATTCATACACCTCTCTGTTTTTGTATTTTTCTGAATACTATTAAAATTAAAACAATATTATGTTAGAAAGTCAATCTATTATCTTCTAATCTATTATATTTTGAGTTTGATATTTTTTTAACAAAAAAACACATGCAAAAATCGCATGTGTTTTACTAATTCTTCAGTTAGTCTATTTCTTTGACCTGAACATTTACTAAACGCTCTCGTTCATGTTTGCTTATTAAGAAAACGAGCTCACAATTTGACAATCTTATTGAACTTCCTGAAAGTGTAACATTTAAAAGCTTGCTCCATTCTTTTAAATAGGTAATTGGATCTTGCACAGCAATTGTACATTGTGATATTTGAAGACGTTCATTAATGGTTTTCAATGTTCCATCTTCTCTTAGACTTTGCATGCGCTCTTCAAACGGTTCTTCCCATTCAATAAAAAATGGAAATGGTAACTTATCCGAAACTACTTGCTGGATAAAAAGCATTTTCCATTTTCGAATAAATCCGGAAGAGGTTTCTCGCTCGGCATCTAACACACCAGAAGTGACCCATCCTTCACGATTTAATCTTTCATTTAGTTCCGTAATATTGTCTGTTCGTAGACAAATCGTTCCCCATCCTTCGCCATCATCAAGATCGTGTAGCAAAAGATTCGTTAACGGATGATTCGCTTGTTTTGCGATGTTCATATGCTCTACAGATAAATATTCAATATAACTGTTTTTTGTATAGGTTAAAGCATTTACCGTTCCCCAATTTTTATGTTTACCACCGATTGATGTACCTTTATGTTCTTGTACAAGTAATTCCGGGGACTTTTCACTAAAATACACGACATGATCTAGTTCTATCATATACACCCCTCCTCACTTACATTATGGGGAGCTAAGAATGAATGTGCAATTATTGAATTTGTTAAGGAGATATATATAAAAACCCACAGTTTATTTAACTGTGGGTTTGAATCTTATCTGTCTCTTTTTAATAATTCCATTGTTTCATCAAATTCACGATCGATTTCTGCATTCTTACGGTACGTAATTAGACTTACGACAACCGCAACGATTAAACAGAGAACAAATCCTGGAACAATTTCATAAATTAAGCCTTTAAGGGTTTCATTATTCCCCCAAATAACCACTGTAGTTGCTCCAACGACCATTCCTGATAAAGCGCCCCAAGTAGTAAGCTTTCTCCAGAATAGTGATAGCAAAATAACAGGCCCGAAAGCAGCACCAAAACCAGCCCAAGCATATGCAACTAAATCTAAGATAGTCGTGCTTTGTTCCCATGCAATAAACATAGCAATCACTGATACAAGCAGTACTGCAAGACGGCCCAGCAACACAAAATGCTTATCTGAACCATCTTTGTTAATAACAGCTTTGTACAAATCTTCAATCAAGGCTGAAGAAGTAACGATTAATTGAGAAGAAATCGTGCTCATAACTGCAGCAAGTACAGCTGCCAACATAATACCTGCGATAAATGGATGGAAAATAACTTGTCCTAATGCAATAAAGACTGCCTCAGGGTCACCCAATGTTTCACCAGCATTTTGCTGATAGTAAGCGATTCCAATTAAACCTGTCGCAATGGCTCCAGCCAAACTTAAGGCCATCCAACCAATCCCGATACGACGTGCTTGTTTTGTTTCTTTTACAGAACTGATTGCCATAAAGCGAACAATGATATGTGGCTGGCCAAAGTAGCCAAGACCCCAAGCAATAGCAGAAATGACACCTAATCCAGTTGCTCCTTCAAGCAAGCTCAAGCGTGACGGATCAACAGAACGAATGCTTTCTGCTGCGCCGTCGAAGCCGCCCACCATAAATAATCCGATAGTAGGTACCAAAATCAACGCCAAGAACATAATTAGTCCCTGTACAACGTCTGTGTAACTTACTGCAAGGAATCCACCAAACAGTGTATAGGCTATAACTACTGCCGATACAATCAAAAGACCTGTATGATAGTCTAAACCGAATGACTCGTCAAAGAAGACGCCACCCGCTACCATTCCTGACGATACATAGAACGTAAAGAATACCAAAATGATGATACCAGAAACGACACGCAATAAACGTGAAGTATCTTTCAAGCGGTTTTCCAAGAAACTTGGAATTGTAATGGAATCATTCGAAACTTGTGAATACACACGTAAACGTGGTGCAACTAGCAACCAGTTTAAATAAGCTCCTGCTGTTAAACCAACAGCTATCCAAGCTTCTACTAAACCTGTTGCATAGATTGCTCCTGGTAAACCCATCAATAACCAACCTGACATGTCTGCTGCTCCAGCACTTAACGCTGTAACCATGGGACCTAAAGAACGTCCACCTAACATATAATCCGTTAAGTTAGCTGTTTTTCGGTAAGAATAATAACCAATATAAAGCATTGCAGCCATATAGATAATTATAGCAATTAATTGATATACATAATCAGACATATTTGTTCCTCCTTGAATGTTTTGAGTATTTCTACTTCATCATAACAAACAAACATCAGAAGAACGAGCATATTTTTTCGATATTTCTCTACTAAAACGCATAATTACCAACGTTTAACAGCTTTTTGCTATTTCCCGGGAAATATGTCGAATTATGTTGTGGGTATTTTATCTTTAGACATTTCCCTTAGTAGATACTTTTGGATTTTACCCGATGCTGTCATTGGATATGATTTGATAAATTCGATATAGCGCGGTATTTTATGATGTGAAATTTTCCCTTTACAATATGCTCGAATTTCTTCTTCACTTAGTCTTACCCCATCTTTAGCAATTATCCAAGCCATTAGCTCTTCCCCATACTTTGGATCAGGAACTCCAACTACTTGAACATCTTGAATGTTGGGGTGCTGATATAGGAATTCTTCAATTTCACGAGGATAGACATTTTCTCCACCACGAATGACCATATCTTTTATTCTTCCAGTAATTTCGATATATCCTTCGCTATCCAAAATCGCGATATCCCCTGTATGAAGCCATCCTTCATTGTCAATTGCAGCGTGTGTAGCTGCTTCATTTTTGTAGTAACCTTTCATGATGTGATAGCCACGTGTACACAATTCACCTGGTGTTCCAATAGGTAACTCTTCATTAGTAACAGGATCAATAATTTTCACTTCCACGTGTGGATGTGGTTTTCCAACTGTTGCTACTCGTTTTTCAATAGCATCATCTGATTGCGTTTGTGTAATAACAGGCGATGCTTCAGTTTGTCCATAACAAATAGTTATTTCACTTACTCCCATGTCGTCGATAACTTTTTTCATTACCTCAATTGGACAGGGAGAACCTGCCATAATTCCTGTGCGTAGTGACGATGTATCATATTTTTTATAATCTGGATGATTTAATTCGGCAATAAACATAGTTGGTACTCCGTGAAGTCCGGTACATTTTTCATCTTGCACAGCTTGAAGAACGCGTTTCGGATCAAATTGTTCCAGTAATACCATTGTTGTACCATGAGTAACTGCTGCTAACGTCCCTAATACACAACCAAAGCAATGGAAAAAAGGTACAGGAATGCATAACCGGTCTTGTGGTGTTAACTTCATAAAATCACCAATGATTTGCCCGTTGTTGACGACGTTCATATGTGTAAGCATGACGCCTTTCGGAAAGCCAGTAGTACCCGATGTATATTGAATATTAATGACGTCATCCACATGCAATAAGTCCAATCTTTCATCAAGCTCTTCATCCGTAATTTTAGATGCATGTGTTTCAAATTCTCGCCAAGTATAAATACCTGGATATTCGTTTTCACTCATTACAATAACGCGTTTTAGAAAAGGTAAATGTTCCGATTGTATATTTCCCTTTACCGAAGTCTGCACTTCTGGGCACACCGCATTAATTACATCTATATATGAAGTACCTTTAAATTCTTCACCTAAAATAAGAGTTGTTGCATCCGATTGATCCAACAAATATTCGAGTTCTTTTTCTTGGTAATTGGTATTTACCGTGACTAGAACAGCACCCATTTTACCTGTCGCAAATTGACTTAGTAACCATTCACGTTTGTTGTCTGACCAAATAGCCACGTGTTCACCTTTTGCAATCCCCATCCCCATGAAGGCCTTCGCTAAGTGATCCGTTTCTTGGTCAAATTGCTCATATGTTTTGCGAATATTATGTTCTGGATATACGTACGCTTCTGTAGTCGGATAGCTTTTGGCTATTTCTCTAACTACCGTGCCGACTGTTTGTTGGATTAACATAAAAAATTCCCCCTTTGCGATATTCATGAACAATCTAATGTTATCACAAAATTCAGACGAATTGTATGGGCTTAATCATCTTTATATCACTGAAAAACATCTGCAAAATCGGAAAGTGGGGTATTGTGCAAATGAATTTATCATTTGCATACAATTGTGCTACTATTAAAAAGACAAATAGTCACTTATATTCTTCGGGGCAAGGTGAAATTCCTTACCGGCGGTGAGCAAATGAAAATTTGTAAGTCCGTGACCCGGTACTTGAAAAAGTAGCGGTGGAGTTGGTGCAAATCCAACACCGACAGTATAGTCTGGATGGGAGAAGAATAAAAAGAGGTTTTTTTGTTATGCTCACTAACCACTTCATTTAAAATATAGTCGAGCATTTACACATTCCATTTAAATTGCTTCTGTCTCATTAATACTTACATCTAATACTTACCGTTAAATTCTGGCTTTCTCGCTTTTGCGAGGAGATTTTTTGTCATGGTTTAGATGTCATTTCATTAACGAGAACGAGGTACTTCTATATTTCCCTTTCCTTACCACCCGTTTGCCCCATGGTGGAAAAAAACCAAAACCTATTCACTCTAGCTCGACCTTTTCAACATAAGCAGTTTCAAAAACGACGGATTTATTTTGTCGTTGGATTAATCATGTAACTGCAAAACAAATTCTATAATTACCAAAATTCAGGCTTTGATGTTCGCATTAATGCTCTTTTCAGTCAGGAGGATAAAGAATTTGTTCACGGGTATCATTGAAGAAATCGGCACTGTTAAATCCATTCAACGAAAACCACACGCACTCGAATTAACCATTCGAGCAAAAACGGTTTTAGATGATGTAAATAGAGGCGATAGTATATCAGTTAATGGCGTTTGTTTAACAGTTTCTTCGTTTACAAAAGATTTGTTTGTAGTAGATGTTATACCGGAAACCTTTAAATCCACTACATTAGCACAATTATCGTCCAACTCACGTGTCAATTTAGAGCGTGCCATGTCTGCTAATGGGCGTTTCGGCGGTCACTTTGTTAGTGGACATATCGATGGCATTGGTGTCATTAGGTCCATCAGAAAAGAAACCAATGCCATTACCAAAAAGATTGAATTAGAGCCTAGTCTAATGAAATACATGATGTTAAAAGGCTCTGTTGCAGTCGATGGGACATCTCTTACTATTTTTCATGTTGATCGATCATCGATTTCTATTTCCTTAATTCCTACAACACAAATTGATTCACTACTTGGAGACAAAGGTATTGGAGACAAAGTAAATATTGAATGTGACATGCTCGCTAAATATACAGAGCGCATTCACTTATCTAAATCCAACATGTCAAAAGAATGGTTATCAGAACACGGATTTTAAATAGGAGGTTTCTTGATGTTTTATACAGTAGAAAAAGCAGTTGAAGCATTGGCAAAAGGACAAGCCATTATTGTAGTGGATGATGAAGACCGTGAAAATGAGGGTGACTTTATTGCTCTTGCAGAATTTGCCACTCCAGAAATCATCAATTTAATGGCCACTGAAGGTAAAGGCTTAATTTGTGTACCAGTAGCTGAGGAAATTGCTCAGCAGCTCCAGTTCGGTTTAATGACAGACCAAAATACAGACCCTTATGGGACAGCTTTCACCATCAGTGTAGATCACAAGGATACAACGACTGGCATTAGTGCATTTGAACGTTCTCATACGATTCTTCAAATGATAAACAGTGAATCGAAAGCGACTGATTTTAAACGCCCTGGCCATGTTTTCCCTTTGATTGCAAAAAAAGGCGGCGTATTGAAGCGTGCAGGACATACAGAAGCAGCTGTTGATTTAGCCTTATTAGCAGGATCTTCTCCAGCAGGCGTCATTTGTGAAATTATGAATGAAGATGGTTCTATGGCCAGACTCGATGACCTCGTGATAATTGCTGAACGATTAAATATCGGCATCTTAACTATCGCTGAATTAATTGCTTACAAACAAAAGAATGAAAAATTAATTACACGTGAAGTTGAAATTCTTTTACCAACTGAATATGGTGATTTTCAAGTGGTTGGTTACACGGAAACGTTGACAGGCAAAGAACATATTGCCCTCATTAAAGGTCAGATTTCAACCGACACACCTATTCTCACTCGTGTTCATTCAGAATGTTTAACTGGGGATGTTTTTGCTTCTCGGAAATGTGATTGTGGTGCACAACTTCATTCATCATTAAAACAAATTGAAGAAGCAGGCTCCGGCGTCTTAGTTTATTTGCGACAAGAAGGTCGTGGAATTGGCTTAATGAACAAACTAAAAGCATATGCTCTCCAAGATAAGGGCTTAGATACTGTAGAAGCCAATCAACAGCTTGGCTTTGCAGATGACCTACGTGAATACGGCATTGGAGCACAAATTTTACGAGATTTAGGAATAGGTAAAATGAAACTCTTGACTAATAACCCTAGAAAAATTGCTGGTATAGATGGTTATGGATTAGAAGTAACTGAGCGCGTAGCAATTGAAATTCCATCACATACAGACAATGAAAATTATATGAAAACTAAAAAAACGAAACTTGGGCATTTCCTAAGTTTATAGAGGAGCTTATACATGACTACACATTTAGAAGGCTATTTAATTGGATCCGAACTGAAAGTTGGAATTGTCGTTGGACGTTTCAATGAATTCATTACAAGTAAACTTTTAGGTGGAGCCGAAGACGCTCTTAAAAGACATGGTGTGGATGATGCAAATGTAACAATTGCATGGGTGCCAGGCGCATTTGAGATTCCACTTGTAGCTAAACAAATGGCTGCGTCAAAAAAATACGATGCCGTCATTACCCTTGGTACTGTAATCCGTGGTTCGACGCCACACTTTGATTTTGTATGTAATGAAGCTGCAAAAGGTGTTGCCAATGCAGGATATCAACACGATATCCCAGTAATTTTCGGCGTGTTAACGACAGACACGATTGAACAAGCAATCGAACGTGCAGGAACAAAAGCTGGTAATAAAGGCTGGGAATCTGCAACTAATGCAATTGAGATGGCTAATTTAATGAAAAAACTAGTTTAATCTCTGGCCCTGAAGCATATTGCTTCAGGGTTTTTTATCGTATACTTTTAAAAAGAAGAATGATTAGTAAAGGAGTGACTGGAAGATGAAAATGGTATATCTCGTTCGCCATTGTTCAGCGACAGGACAAGAACGCGACGCCAGATTAACCGAATTGGGGCATCAACAAGCTGTAGAGTTAGCCTCCTTTTTCAAAGACATAAAGATTGATCACATCATTTCCAGTCCATTTGCACGTGCTCAACATTCCATACAACCAACAGCTCAATTAAAAAACATTTCAATCACGATTGATGAGAATTTGGCTGAAAGAACATTAAGCACGTCTGATTTACCCAATTGGCTAGAGCTTCTTGAAGAAACATTTACAGATTTCGACTTGAAACTTGATGGTGGCGAATCAAGTCGTGAAGCCACTAACCGTGCCCTTAAAGTTGTAAACGAATCACCAAACAATTGTGTGCTCGTCACACATGGTAATCTAATGAGTTTGGTTCTGAAACACTTTGATGATTCAGTTGGTTTTCAAGAATGGAAATCACTAAGCAATCCAGACGTTTTTTCGCTTACCATTGTTAATAACAAAAGCACCATTGAACAACTATGGGAAATTTGATTAAGCCTCTCGGATGAAGAGAGGCTTTTTAGTTTAAAGCGATGTGAGTTGATTGGGTTTCCATCCATTCAATTTAACTTTTTGTCCATTCATATATTTTTCATCAAACATACTCAACTTTCCCACAACTTAAAATAGATTTGCGACCATTTATAGGTTTTCATCCATTCAAATCGACTTTTCATCCACTCATACTGTGTTTTCATCCATTCAAATCAACTTTCCATCCACTCACGATGTGTTTCATCCATTCAAATCATCTTTCCAACCATTCAGCGATTTTAGCTCGGACAAACTCATAAGAAATGGAGTCATGGTGAATGTGATAAACTATCGTTAAGAAACTTGAAAAGAAGGCGGATTGTATGGAATTCCAAGAAATGCTCGATCAAATAACGGATTTAATCAACAACAAACAGTTAATCTCTTCAACAATTAGTCAACCTCGTGCCAAGTCAGATGAAGTAAAACGCGTGCGATTAAAGCCTGTCGAATTAAAAGGAATATACATGATTCAGTTTGAATATCAGCATGAACGCGTGTTAAAGCATGAAAATCTCGATTTGTCAGATGTGCCAGAAAAAATTAATCTTCTGCTTCAACAATTTCGACAAGTCCAGGCAGAATTTGAAGAGGAAAAAATCCAAATTCAACTTTCCAAGAAGTTTAAAGTGCTTTGGAAATCAGAGCGTGTCAATTCTAAAAAAGTAGTCAACCTTTCTCACAACCGAAAGAAAAACTATTTGCTGGACGAAGATACTTCCTATCCGTTTTTGGTGCGTCTAGGTGTTCAAACTCCTGATGGCAAAGTTAAAAAGCAAAAGCATGATAAGTTCCGTCAAATCAATCGTTTTGTTGAATTCATAGATGATGCTCTCGACTATCTTCCGAAAGATCGGCCAGTTCGAATTTTAGATTTCGGGTCCGGGAAATCCTATTTAACATTCGCGCTATATCATTATCTGCATATTGAAAAAGGGCTAGATATTCGCGTCACAGGGCTCGATTTAAAAAAAGAAGTTATTGAAGAATGCCAACAAATCGCGGATGACTTGAATTATGAGCACCTTGAGTTTTTAGTTGGGGATATTAATGACTACAATGAAGAAACATCTGTAGATATGGTAGTCACACTCCATGCATGTGATGTTGCAACAGATATGGCACTTGCTCGCGCTGTTAAGTGGGGTGCAAAAGTAATTTTGAGTGTGCCTTGTTGTCAACATGAGTTAAACACACAACTGAACAGCCCTGCTCTAGAGGTTATGCTTCAGCATGGACTAGTAAAAGAACGTTTTGCTGCTCTTGCGACAGATTCTATTCGAGCGGAGTTATTGAAACTTGTTGGTTATGAAGCGCAGTTACTCGAATTCATCGATATGGAACATACACCAAAAAACATATTGATACGTGCTTACTTTACAGGAAAAAAACCTACAACGGATGACATGAATAAATACCGTGTGTTTGTTGATTTCTTACAAGCAAAACCATTTTTAGAAAACGAGTTAAAAGACTATCTTTCCTAAACCGCAAAAAAGGCAATCCTGACCAAAGGATTGCCTTCTGCTTTATTTAAATTAAGCTTCTAAAGAAACAGTTAAAAACACATACCCTTCATTCTCTCGCACTTCACCAAAGGTAACGGGGACACGAGATGAAAAAATAGGGCCATCTATGACTACTGTATGAAACTCACCATTTTCACCACATGAATCGATGCCTAGCGATTCTAACTCATCCATCAATTGTCGTGTAAATATTCGACCTACATATTCTGCCGGCATCATGTTTGTATTGACCACAACGATCACCGCTTCGAAACCAACTGCTAACAGGTCTTCTAAAATCGAACGACGTGGTTCCTGCCAAAGTGGATGTATCGGTACAATGCCTGATTTGGCACACGTTTTTTGAACCCATTCTAAGTGTCCTTCTAAATCAATGTCGCCAAATACTCCATGTGTAATTCCATTTGCTCGACACTCATCCATAGCATCAATAAACTTTGATTCATAATCGTCCCAACCTGCTCCACGAATCATTAACGGAATATCCAAACGAGCCGCCTGAGCTTGTACCACTTTTAATGGCAATGCGTGTGACTTTGACACTTCTTCATCTTCTTGAAACATCGTTAGCAATCGTTTCGGGGTCATGCCCGACTGGATTGCGCGGTAATAGGCCATGGCCGAATCTTTACCACCACTCCATGATGCCACAAACGGTTGATTTTTCATTTTCAAACTCCTAACTCTTTACCATCGCGAATTTCAATCGCATTTTCCGGTGTGTTTTTTAGTATGTTACGGACTTGTTTTTTGTATTTCGTTTCATATTGATACGTCCACTTAAACATTCGACTATACATTCGCCAAGTCGGGATATAAGCTACCTGTTCTATGCCTTTCTTTTGTCGAATAAACCTGCGTGAAATTCTGTAAATACGTACCGGTAAACATGGATGCAGGAAGTAAATTTGATCTGCTTCTTCAAATGTTTTCATCGACCAGCCGAGATGACTACCTTCAATAATCCATGTTGATTGAAGGAGGATATCGTCCAATATTGCATCACGCTGTTCATCTGAATTCCTTAAGTCCCCTTCAGAACCTCTTGACCAGACTACGTCATCTAATGAATACATGTCGATTCCTTTTTGAAGAGCAAGTTTTCGAGCAAGCGTTGTTTTCCCACTACCAACTGAGCCTACAATCCGAATTTTATTGGCCATGTGCCCAGGCAATTCGGTTATCAACTTTTCGTATCATGCGAATCATAAACGGTTGATACCCGAGTTTTGGCCAAAAATAGGAAGCTAAGTGGTTCGGCGTATGCCAATCGGCTAGAGAATAATCGTAACCCAACTCTTTCAACTGAGCATGACTTGCATCTGCAAGTGCTTTCCCTACTCCACGTCCTCGATATTGAGGATTAGTAGATGCGGCCGGAAGCTCCACTGTTCGTTCAGGTGTATACATATTAGCTGAGGAGTCCGCTTCATAATATACATGGAATCCAACTGGAATATCTTCCTGTTCCCCGATCATTACGATAGCTTCGGAATCTTTTGCAAGTGCCGCATAGCCACTTTTTACATCTTCCAGAGACTCTTTCGTTATTGGATTCCAAGAAGGCGAAGCCGCTTGGTGAATACTGTTCCAACGTGACATCCGTTTTAGCATGTCCGTATCACTTTCTGCTAATCGACGAACGCTTAATGTGTTTCTGTCTGCCTCTTTTGCTTTTGGTATATAATTTTGAAGATCAAGTATTGCATATTTTTGTTCGAACCTAAATCCTTGATCTAACCATTCGTAAACTAAACGATCATAACCAATTGGAACGTATATAATATGTTGGAAATAGCCACCCGCTATCCATTCTGCACCCGCTTCAGCGTATAATAATCGGACAAGTCTGGGATGAGCATCTTCTGCAATGGCTATGTATGGATAGTCAATCTTAATATGACGACCCTTTTTCGCGTCTTCTTTGAACTCATATAACATATACCCAATTACATGGTCTTCCCGAAGTGCCACAATACCATTAACGAATGGTTTTTCTACTTCTTTCTGAAGAAGAGCTTCCGTTACTTTTGGGTCTTCAAACTGTTGTGGCAGGAATGAATAACAACTCCGTTCCACTTCATGTCTTTTTGCTAAAAGACTTGCCATAGACGATAAATATTGCTTTTCAAACCCTACAAATTGAATCATGTGAATTCTCCCTTACCTTTAAATGTACGACGTTGTTGATACCTCTATGTTCCCTTCCTATCCACAGACCAAGTTGTTATAATAATTAAATAGGAAAGGGGATAAATGATGGAATTAAAACGAGTTGCATATGGCGTTATAATGGCAGCAACACTTATTTTTGTGCGCTTTATTGATATTCATGTTTATAATATGTCCACTTTTTTATCGATAATCATCCTCATTTTAATTATGGTCGTAAGCTATAAATTCGTTGATCGTTCTCCTTTTTTTGACAGGCAAATTACAAGGAATACGTATTACGTACTGAATACACTCATTATTTCGTTACTAATATTGGCTTTTTACGTAATTGAATCTTAGAACCATGCAGGAGTTGATCTCTCGCATGGTTTTTTGTTGCTGAAAATCTATTCATCTATTTATGGTTGTTCATTCTTCCCTACTAAAATAGGTTGTAATTCAGTCATCACGTCACGCTCCTAACCAAATGATGTTAAGTACAAGATTCGACATAATGATGAAGTTTCCTTTATATTGAGCTTAATTTTCATAGATTTGGGTACAGTTTGGAGAGGGGGAATTGTGTGGACCATACTTATAGAAGCTTACTAACCTTAAGTCACTTGCCTACATACGATTAAGCAGCTAATCAATACGGGCTTTCTACATATAATCATAGTCAATGATGGCTCAGGTAAGGAATTCGCTCCTTTTTTCGAAGCTATCGATAAAATTCCAGAAGTGAAAGTGCTTCATCACCCAACAAATCAAGGAAAAGGGAGAGCATTGAAAACAGAAAGAAGCATGGGTTCCCATTCACGAATTTGTAATCGACACAATCTATGAGAACGACAATAAGTCCTCTCATTTTCACCCTTTAAAATCCTCGCTTCAAATCTATAAAATATTTATTAAGTTTGCCGTTTCAGGATTAGCTTCATTTGTGTTGGACATGGCGTTATTTGGCTTGTTTATTTGGTTAAGGAAAGATGATGCACCTGAAATGTATATCGTTTTTCCTACGATATTAGCACGAATAATTTCAGCAACCTTCATTTATTCAATTAACCGCAAAAAGGTATTTGAAAAAGACGATGAGCGTTCCTTTGTAAAATATATGATCCTTGCTGCAACTATTATGGCATTATCTGCATGCCTTGTGCATGGACTGTTTTTCTTAACAGGAAGAGGAGAATTAGTAATCAAGGGTGTCGTTGATAGTGTTCTGTTCCTTGTTGGATTTATTATTCAAAGAGATTGGGTGTTCAAAAAGAAAAAGCTAAAACACTAGTTAAAGTGTTTGGGCTTTTTTACTTATTGCCGAGAAATTCAAATCTCTAATCTTCTAAATAAGACATAATTTTATGAATACCCCCACAAATTACTAAGTCCATAGCGAATAGTGTCTTAGCATCAAAGATTGATGCGAATTTATTAAGAGGTGACTTAAATGAAAAATTGGAAAAAAGTAAGTGCAGCAATTTTAGCAGCAGGACTTATCACTACTTCTGCTGGTCAAGTTTGGGCTAATGAAAATGATAGTTTAAATACTGACTTAGAAGCAGTTAACCTACCAGAAACAACTGAAAACGTAAATGACGAGACTGTAACAGTTGAAGATTTAGAATTAGTTGCTTCAATTGTCCCTGTTGGTTATACTGCAAACAACATTTTCGCCCTATCAAAAAATCTAGAAAAAATTAGTAATCCAAAAGCAAAAACTGCATTACAAAAGAATATTGATAAAGCGTTAGCGAAGTGGGAAGCAAACAAAGAAGAAACTGAGCTTCCTGAAGTAGAAACTCCTGAAACTGAAACTCCTGAAGCAGAGGTTCCTGAAGTAGAAGCTCCTGAAACTGAAACTCATGAAACTGAGCTTCCTGAAGTAGAAGCTCCTGAAACTGAAACTCATGAAACTGAGCTTCCTGAAGTAGAAGCTCCTGAATCAGAAGTTCCTGTAGTAGAAACTCCTGTAACTAAAGCTCCTGAAGTTAAAGAAGTAAAAGCTCAAAAAACAGCAGCTTTAGCTAAAGCTGAAGAGAAAAAACTTGCCGGTCTAGCGGTTGCTGCAAAGAATATTGAAAAGAATGCTGCAAAAAAAGAAGCTACACAAGTGAAA
Organism: Paenisporosarcina sp. OV554; assembly: GCF_003058165.1. Classification (GTDB taxonomy): domain Bacteria; phylum Bacillota; class Bacilli; order Bacillales_A; family Planococcaceae; genus Paenisporosarcina. Next base: position 128,432 of record NZ_QBUC01000005.1, read on the forward strand.
GTAGAAGCGAAAAAAGCTGCAGCTAAAGAAAAGCCAGCTAAAAAAGATAAAAAATAATTTTCATATGTATTGGTGCACCAAGATGTTCCCACCAATAAATTAAATATGACAAAAAATCCGAAAAGAATTTCTCTTCTCGGATTTTTTGTTCTAAATTTATTTGAACACCTATGGCAAAATCATTTATTTAATTATAGGGGTTTGCACTTGGTGAACCCAGTCCATAATAAAGCGTTGCTGATGAGAATTCAGATTAGATGGTAGATCTTGCTTATCAAAATAGACATGTGCTCTGGATTCATCGCTTTTTTGAATTAATTCTCCTGATATATTGGAAGTTTTGAAAATCAGTTGAATGCTAAATACTTGGTCACCATTCGCGTATTCCGCAAAGCCTTCTTCACCCGAATATACACCAAAGAAATCCATGTCTCCAATGATTAATCCAGTTTCTTCTTGAGCTTCTCTTCGTGCTGCTTCACTAACTCGTTCCCCAAGTTCAAGAACTCCTCCTGGAATGCACCATACATCAGCATCCTTACGATGCTGTAATAATATCTGATTTCCTTTTTCAATAATTACCCCACACCCTACCGTTAATAGAGGTTTATTACCAATCATCTCACGCATCGTTTCTAAATAATTCATATACTGTACTCCCTTTCATTATCGGCACTATTTCTAGTAATGTATCAATGACTTCATCTGCATTTGCTTCTGCATATTCTCGGTTCAATAGCGTTCCATCTAAATCAAAGAATATCGCTTTCATACAAGTTCACCCCTACATTAAAAAAGAAAGCTTGCAACCATAGAGGTGCAAGCTTTTATCTATTTATAGTGATATATGAAAATTTTTCATATGTTCTTATCTCCACTTAAATTGTTGTTCGTATAATAAGTTTAGGAAAGCATCTACTACTTCCGGATGAAATTGAGTACCTCTACCTCGAATAATTTCTTGTATAGCTTCATCAATTGAAAGGGCTTCTCGATAAACTCGATTGGTTGTCATGGCATCGAATGAATCGACCACCGATACAATAGCTGCTTCCAATGAAATTTCTTTCCCTTTTAATCCTTTAGGATAACCTTTTCCATCATATCGTTCATGATGTTCTTCGACAATAAAGGCAGAATCACGTAACCATGTAAGTTCGTGGTTACGGATCATTTCAGCACCTTTTGTAGTATGGGACTTCATTATTTCCCATTCTGTTGGTGTGAGTTTATCTTTCTTATTTAAAATTTCTAGTGGCACTGCTAGTTTCCCAATATCGTGAAAATATGCTCCCCATATCAGCATTCTTGATCGCTCAATTGGTTGATCTAGCTTTTTCCAAAACTCAATGGAATAGTCTTTGATTCTAGAACAATGCTGAAATGTGTATCCATCAACTTTTTCAATAGCTTCTGCATCACGTTGTACAATTTCTGTATCTCTAAAATTTGATTCATATATACTTTCCGTCATTTCAATTAAAATTTCAGTCCCAACTTGACTATAAAACGATAGTAAATCAGGATATTCTGACGCATCTATTGTATCGCCTTCTTGTAACATAAACGTTTTGTCTTTATACTCAACTTCAAGTTCTCCAAGAACTACTGTATATTTTTCGACCACGTCTATTCCTTGAACTGATGTGTACCTTACCCAAACTGAGCGTTCTGGACGTACCGTTAGGAGACCATAAGCAAGTTCATCTGTTTTTCCAATGTACGTTGCGACAGAATTGCCAATCACTAAGCGATTTAGAGAAGGTTTTTCTTTGATGTCAATGATTTGCTTTCGGGATAATGTCATAGGTACCTCCACACTACTAAACATTATTAAATGTAAATACTTTCATTAACTGTATCTTTTTCCATTCTATTTGTCATTATAAATCTTATTTTATGTATAAATTACCCTTTTTTTACTTCCTTATACTTATTTAAAAGGCTCCCCAGTAAATGGAGAGCCTTAAGATTATATGGATACGTGATCTTCTACTTTATCTTCTTTTTTCTTGTCTTGCATTTCATATGAAATACGATCCAAGCTTGGACGAAGGGTTCCTTTTCCTGAATAGTTTTCAAGCATTTCTTTTACATCAATACCTGAAGAGGCTTTTAACGTTTCTTGTAGAGTCGACATTAGATTTGTTGCGTAAGAGGTCACTCTATTGGCACCTCCACCTTCTCCGCCGCCCGTATCGACTACTGTAATCTTGTCGATATTTGCTAAAGGACTAGCGATTTGTTTCGCGTACTCCGGCATCATACGTACAATCATATCAAGAACCGCAGCTTGGCCATAGTGGTCAAATGCATCTGCGAGTTTTTGTTTCGCTTCAGCTTCAGCAATACCTTTAAGTCGAATAATATCTGCTTCTGTTTCACCTTGTGCACGTTCAGAGTCAGCTTTTGCTACACCATCTAAACGAACTTTATCCGCTTCTGCTTTCGCTTTTGCTTCAATTCTATATTTTTCTGCGTCCGCTTCTGCCATTACGCGTGACTTAGAAGCCGCTGCCGTTTGTTCCACTGCATAACGATCGGCATCTGCTTTCTTTTTCACTTCTGAATCGTATTGTTTTTCTCGACGCAAAATTTCTTTCTCTTCAAGTTCAATTTGTTTTTGACGCTCAATAATTCGAATTTGCATTTCTTGTTCCATTACTTCTTGTTTTGAGCGAGCCGTTTGAAGTTCGTAGGCTTGGTCAGCACGAGCTTTAGCAATGTCTTGCTCACGACGATATTCAGCTACTTTTAATAGATTCTCTTTTTCCGCTAAAGCTATTTCAGTCGCACGCTCGATTTCATATTGCTGTGCTTCTTTTGTTGCTTCAGAACGCTTAATGCGCGTTTCTTTGTCTGCTTCGGCTGTTGCAATATCTGCGTCTCTTTTCACCTGGGCAATACGAGGTTTACCAAGGGAATCCAAGTATCCATTTTTATCACGCACATCTTTGATGGTAAATGAAACGATGATAAGTCCCATTTTCGCTAAATCTTGCGAAGCGACACGTTGAACTTCTTGTGAGAATTTATCGCGGTTTTTATATATTTCTTCAACTGTCATAGAACCTAATATCGACCGTAAGTGACCTTCTAAAACTTCTTTTGCTTCATTTTCACGATCTTCTTTAGATTTGCCTAAAAATTGCTCGGCAGCAGTTGCGATTTCAGATATGGACCCACCTATTTTAATAATGGCTGTTCCATCTGCCATTACTGGTACACCTTGTTCTGTATATACTTCAGGCGTCATTACTTCTAATTTACTTGATAATAAACTTAGTGGCTTAGCTTGTTGGAACACTGGGAATACGAATGTACCACCACCACGGATGATTTTAATTTTATTTCCTGAATCATCTGTATGCACTGTTTTCGAACCTAAGTAACTTCCTGTAACAATAAGTGCTTCATCTGGTCCAACAGTTTTGTACTTCGTGACGTACACCCCAATAATTGCTAGTAATACAAATGCCACGATACCGATAACAACCATCACTTCTAAAGTCATGCTCAATTCCCCCATTTTGTTTTATCAATTTTCGTGAAATCGATGGCCTCGTATTCTCGAACAAGAAACGTACCTTCTTCCACTTCAATCACTAACACTTCTTTACCATAATCAATTTCTTCGTTATCATAACCAGCTGCTCGTTTGTTCAATAATCCACTTACGGTTTCGATAACAATTTCTCCATAGCCATCAATAGGGATAGGTGTAATTACTTTCCCTACTTGCCCAGCTAAAGACTCATCAGTATATGCAATAGAAACCTCTGTAGATGCCATCGGTAGTAAAATCAAAAAGTAAAGTAATGTATCTAGAACCATCCCAACTACCATACTAGTTATAAATACAAGCCAACTATTCCATGACGTAGAAATCTCAAGGACATAACCAGTTGCTGAAACGAATGTGACCAAGGCCATAATAACCGCGGGATTTAGAAAAGGAATACCTTCACCGATCCCTTCTACAACATCTCCGAAAAATACATACAGAATTGTCGCAGCCCCCGTAATGAGTAACGCATAAAAGTAAACTTGTTCAATCACCATCCTAGTCACTCCCATTTCAGCAATTCTTTAGTGATTACTAATATTTACGAAACAAATAATTAAAAGTTTCATTATTCCGAAATTTTTATTTTCTATTGTATAATCCAAATTTAGCTTTAGCGATAATTAAATATGAAGACAAAGTTCCGCCACGATATGTTACAGCAATGTAAATTTTGAGTAACTTGAGTAAAAAGAGTATTGATTTTCTAAAGTTTTTGCTATGATGTTTGAGGTTAACAATTGTTAACCTATCCTATTTAAGTCCAGGAGGCTTTTTATGTTTAGTTCAAAAAAACAAGATCCGTTTTTTACGGCTTTGCTACAAATTTCAGAAACTGTTAGAGAAGCAGCTCACTACGCGGATGATTTCAAAATCGTAAGTGTGGCAGATCTAAAAGAACTTAGTGTTAAATTAAAAAACTACGAAACTGAAGGCGACAAACTTATACATGAGCTAACTACCAAGCTTAACAAATCGTTCATGACCCCTATTGAACGTGAAGATATTCTTCAACTAGCAATTAAAATGGATGATATTTTAGATGGTATTGAACATTTTGCAGCACATTTAGATATGTTTTCATTAATTGAAGTTGACGAATCAATGCGTACTTTCCTACATTATATTGTAAAAAGTACTGACGAAATCGTTAAGGCTATGGAATTACTAGCAAACAAAAAACTACTTAAAATGCGTGACCATGCAGTATTAATTAGGGACTATGAACGCAAATGTGATGAAGTATTACGTACTTCAATCAAACAACTTTTCATAAACGAAAAAGATCCAATTCGTATTATTCAGTTCAAGGATATTTACGAGCAGCTTGAAGACATCGCAGATTACTCTCAAAACGTGGCAAACACGATTGAGACAATCATCATGCGTAATGCATAGGAGCTGAAAAATACATGGATGTAGTACTCATATTAACAATACTAGTCGTCATTTTCGCACTGGGATTTGATTTTATAAATGGTTTTCATGATACAGCAAATGCTATTGCAACTTCAGTTTCTACACGGGCACTTTCGCCACGAGTTGCAGTATTACTAGCAGCTACCATGAACTTTATCGGCGCATTAACTTTCACTGGGGTTGCTAAGACGATCTCGAAAGATATCGTAGATCCGTTCGCGCTTCAAAACGGCTCACTCATTATTCTAGCTGCCCTTTTGTCAGCGATTGCTTGGAACTTAGTTACCTGGTATTATGGGATTCCTTCTAGTTCGTCACATGCATTGATCGGTTCAATTGCTGGAGCGGCTGTTTCTGCGGCTGGCTTAGGTATATTAAATTATACTGGATTCCTGAAAATTCTACAGGCGTTGCTGATTTCACCATTTATTGCACTTGCAGTCGGATTTTTAATGATGTCCTTGTTCAAAGTAATATTTAAAAATAATAGTCTTTATCGTACGAATAAAGGTTTCCGGACTTTCCAGATTTTCACAGCTGCATTACAATCCTTTACTCACGGTACGAACGATGCACAAAAAGCTATGGGTATCATCACTATGGCATTAATTGCTGCTGAACTACAATCGACAGATGATATTCAAATGTGGGTACGTGTTTCTGCTGCACTTGCAATGGGAATAGGTACATCAATCGGTGGATATAAGATCATTAAAACTGTTGGTGGTAAAATCATGAAAATTCGTCCTGTTAACGGGGCGGCGGCTGATTTATCTTCCGCATTAATCATTTTCGGAGCAACAACGATTCATTTACCAGTTTCAACAACTCATGTAATTTCTTCAGCTATTATGGGTGTTGGTTCTGCTCAACGCGTTAAAGGCGTTAAATGGGGAGTTGCACGTAAAATTGTTTTAACGTGGGTCATTACCTTACCAATTTGTGCAGCTCTTGCTGCTGTTATCTATCAATTACTTAATTTGTTCTACTAATAAAAAAGCTGTCACGCTCAACTCATGAGCATGACAGCTTTTTATTCTTTTATGAGTAATCCAAGTGATTTCGCAAAACCCATTGCTTGTTCGGTTGAAACTGTACAACCTGACAGTTTATCAATACTCACCGTAATTTGTTCGTACGTACACGAACTTAAATCTATTTTGGCTAAACTAGTTTCAGTGAAATTTGCAGTGTCTAATTCACATTCATTGAATTCAACTTTATCAAATAAACACTCGAAAAAATCCGCTTTATTAAAAGCAGTTTGCTGAAACTTTACTTGTTTCATTTTACTAAAACTAAATGCAGCATAATTAGCTACACAACTATCCATCAATACATGTCCGAAACGGCTTTGTGTACACTGTACGCCAACTAGTTTTGACTGATGGAATTCTACTCTATGAAATATGGCTTGACCAAAGTCTACATTAGATAAATCACAACGCTCGAACTTGCAATCAATAAATTCCACCTGATCAAAACGAATCCTATTAAAATCTACATCCTGGAAATGCACTTGATCAAAACTTATTTTGTTCTCCGGAAGTTCAATAACGTTCCATTTCGACAAAATTCCCCGGGAAATAAATCGCTCTTCATCCACCTCTATTAATAATGAAACGTCCAACTCTTCTAATTGCTTTGGAATTTTTGGTTTGTCTATTTTCACACTTGTGATACCTCTTCCGTAATAAAGTAATCATCTCTAGTAATTTATAAACTTACTTAGTCTCATCACTAATATTCTTCAAACTATTAGCACTTGATTGTCCTGGAAATGATTCACTAACTTTACTATAAGTTATACGCACAGAATCCATTTCCTGAACTGTTTTTACTTGGTCAATCGATAATGAAAACCAAATCGCTTCACTGACACCTTTAAGCATTTCTTCTTCTGTCTGTCCTTTTAATTCGTCTGCATCTTTACCACTTATGACTAAAACGCGTGAATCATCGATTATTGCTACCGTTCCTTCTATTGCTTTCGAATATCCATTTTGAGTTTCATTTTTTTGATAAAAAGAGGTAATTGAAAATACGACAGCTACTAGAGCAGCAAATAAAATAATTACAATTAGTATTACAGCTTTAATACCTTTCATGATACTTATTCCTCCTGGTTTGTAACCGATAATGTATACATTCGTCCTTTACGTTCTCCTGTTGCTACTAATAAGTCTTTCGTAACCATGTCACGTACAATTTGGGTGACTCGTGAAGGAGATACTCCCAAAATTTTTTGGAAGTCTATGTTTTTCGCTTGCCTATGCTCAAGCAAATGACTCATTATAGCTTGTTCATGAGTCATCTCATTGCGAGACTTAGGTTCAGCACTTGCTTTTTCAGCTTTTTCGAGCCGAGGAAGTTTAATCGTAACACTATCTTTTTGAATGGAAATTTTCGGCTTATCATCACAGTCATTATACGAGTCCACTACACGACGGATCCCACCCCCCCGACCTTCTGTCAAACCAAGATCGACAAAAAGTGAATGTAAGAGTGGATTTCTACGAACGATACGAGCTCCTTTTTTAACGGACTCAATCGATAACCCCTCCACTAAAGTGCCTGGCGAAGAGACTTCGACACGATTAGCAAAAATAACAACAGAAACTTCACCTTGTAAAGCGTAATCTCGATGGGTAAAAGCATTAACCACACATTGCTGAATCAAATCGTTCGGATATAACGATTGGACCGTCTTCAATATCGCCATAATTCGGCCGAGTTGAGTCACAATAGATCCAGAGAAATCGCTTGCTTGTTGGCAATATGATGTCACTCGATCTCCGCTGTATTGTAATAATACCGCCCGTGTTTGAGACGAGTTCGATAACCACTTACCTAGGTGAGTTAATACAAACTCGCCGTTATTCCATCGAATCGCATTGTATGTAGCGAGAACACCTTCAAGATTTTCATCTATATTTGTAAAACTATCCTTAATATTAGGTTGTGATTGAACAAAGTCGACAAATTCCGTGAAATCTTCAGGATGGAAAGTAGTATCAATTTGCGCATTTTCATTTTCGTCTACTTGTCTCATACGAATAAACCGATGAACTTCTTCTGCCGTTCTTAATAATTGTTTCTTTGAACCATATCGAACATAGATTTCTTCAAACAAAGTACCCCGTTTACGATAAACGTGTTCGGTCGCGCTGACTTTCACATCTAGAATAACTTGTCCGTTAAGATGTTCCTGATTAACTTCAATTAAGGGCATAGGCTCAACCATTTTACTTAACTGATCGTATAAGGCATTTTCATCTGCTAATGGATTCTCTAATCCTATAATACTTTGTTTATCATTCATACCAATTTTTAATATACCACCATTTCCATTGGCAAAGGCAATCACTTCTCGGTACAGCTTGTTCGTCACTTTAGGTTTATATTCAATATTCAACCAGTTCACCACCTATCGATAATTGTTAGTTCAAGTATATCGATAATTCATTGAATTTTCTAATAAAAAGAGAACTAGAAAAATTCCTAGCTCTCAAATGTACGACATAAGCGAATCATATCGCGACACAACAATCCATTTTCATATATAGGTTCATCGTAACTACGAGTAAAATAATCGAAGTCTACACTCACAATACGAAATCCACATTGTTGATAAAGTTTTAATTGATAAATACTTGAATTGCCTGTCCCAATTTCTATCCTGGCATATCCTTGTTTAGAAGCCTCATTAATTGCGTGAGAAATTAATTGCTTGCCTAGTCCTTTTCCTTGCTGATCTTCATGGACAGCTACATTCATAATTTCCACGACGACTTTCTCCGTTTCTTTAAGAACATATACACCCACTATTTCACCTAAGATTTCCCCTACATAGACGCAGCTACTCTTTATATAGCCTTCGACAATCATACGTGAAGGATCAGCAAGCTCAAGTAATTCCCACGGTGGGTTTTCCTTTGGAGTTAATTTGCGAATGTGCATTATTTTGAAGTTAATTCGAATCCTTCGCTCAGTAAATACTCTTCAGCTTCGCCGAATGACTCGTAGCTTTCTTCCAAGTTGTGTGCATGATACACATTCCAAAGAGTGTCTTCATGAATCAGTTTCAGTTCTTGACCCTCGTTGTTTTTCCACATCTGTTCTTCTACAACTTCTTCTTCAAACTGCTCTTCTTCAGACAAAATTCCAATAGAATCTGTAATCATTTCGCGTAGCTCTTCTTCCGATGCTTCACGAATATTTACCATACCTTTGCTATCCGATTCATATTTCTTTAAATCTCCAACAAATACAAACCCGTTACCATTAGGATGCAAATGATAAATGACGGTTTTTTTATCATATAAACTACCTTCGAAGTGATAGTTCACACGCTTTAACGAAACGTCTCTTTTGGTTAGTTCAGGGAAAGATTCAATAATCTCGGTTTTTTGTTCAAATGTTAACATAATGCGCCTCTTTTCATAGTAGTTCTTTGGCTTATTATATCACAAGAGCGCTTAAATATTAGTTGACAGTCTAAAACAATAACCGCTATAATCACAGAAATATAAAAGTACGTTGAGAAGGACTAGTAAAGAAATGTGTGTTTTTGTAGAGAGGGAGTTGAGTGGTGAAAGACTCCTAATTACCGCTTCTTGAACCTACCTTTGAGTTCGAAGTCGAAAGATTATCGCGGCGACAGTCGTTAACATGTAAAAGTGTGAAGCTTTGCTTCAAATGAGGGTGGTACCGCCATGATATGGTCCCTCGTTTGAAGCAGAGCTTTTTTTGAAAGTCATGCACTACACTTGCTCGAAGCTGAAATGCGAGCAGGACATTTTGACTAACTAATTCTAAAAGGAGTGTTTCTGATGAAAAAAGAGTTTGTGCAAAGCATAACAGCGATGGATGATGATTTCGCTCAATGGTTTACTGATATCGTGACGAAAGCAGAATTAGCCGATTATACAAGCGTACGAGGGTCGATGATACTGCGGCCATACGGTTATGCAATTTGGGACAATGTTAAAGAAGCTTTAGATGCACGTATTAAAGCAACTGGTCATGAAAACGTCTATATGCCTCTATTTATACCAGAGTCTCTACTCCAAAAAGAAAAAGATCATATCGAAGGATTTGCACCTGAAGTCGCTTGGGTGACGCATGGCGGAGATGAAAAACTGGCTGAACGATTATGTGTTCGTCCTACTTCAGAAGTTTTATTTTGTGAGCATTTCAGCAATATAATTCATTCTTATCGAGACTTACCTAAGCTATATAACCAGTGGTCAAATGTGGTGCGATGGGAAAAAACGACACGTCCTTTCTTGCGTACACTTGAATTTTTATGGGAAGAAGGTCATACGGCACATGCATCTGAAGAAGATGCGCAAGTCGAAACTCTGCGTATGTTAGATGAATATGCAAAGCTTTGTGAAGAGTGGTTAGCTATTCCAGTGGTCAAGGGACAGAAAACAGATAAAGAGAAATTTTTTGGAGCCAAATCAACCTATACAATTGAGACATTAATGCATGATGGCAAAGCTTTGCAATCCGGCACTTCTCATCATTTTGGTGATGGATTTGCACGTGCTTTTGACATTAAATATTTAGATAAAGAAGGCAAACAACAATACGTACATCAAACATCTTGGGGATTTACTACACGTATAATTGGTGCAATGATTATGGTACACGGCGACAATCGTGGCCTCGTCATGCCACCTAAAATCGCTCCAACTCAAGTGATGATTGTACCTATTGCCCAACATAAAGAAGGTGTATTAGATTATGCATATGAGTTAAAAGACCGTTTGGTGAGCATTGCACGGGTGGGTATTGATTCATCCGATAAAAAGCCTGGGTGGAAATTTAACGAATACGAGATGAAAGGAATACCAATTCGTTTAGAAGTGGGACCAAAAGATATCGAACTCGAACAAGTTGTGTTGGTACGACGGGATAACGGTGAAAAAATTATCGTACCAGTGGGCGAACTTGAAACAAAGATTCCTGCATTACTGGAAGAAATTCAAAGAGATTTATTTGATAAGGCTTTATCACACCGTGAACAACATACATCCATAGCCGTGACATTTGATGAATTTAAAAGCAAACTAGTTGATAACCCAGGGTTTGTTAAGGCTATGTGGTGTGGAGATCTAGCTTGCGAAGAGTTTATTAAAGAAGAAACGTCTGCAAGTTCACGTTGCATTCCATTTGAACAAGAGCACTTAAGCGATACCTGTGTATGCTGTAAAAGTCCAGCAATCAGTATGGTTTATTGGGCAAAAGCGTATTAACAAAAGAATGCCTAAGCTACAGTTCGCGTAATGCATTAAAGTTATTTTCTTTCATCCATCGCTTTTACTTGTCCGATTATTAATCAATAAGGAGCTGTCTATATTTGATAAAAGCCATTATTTTTGATTTAGATGACACGTTATTATGGGACAAAAAAAGTGTAGAAACCGCATTTCAAGTCACATGCCAAATTGCTGCAAAAAAAGTTCCTATAGATCCTTCCAAGTTAGAAGATGCTGTCAGAATAGAAGCAAGTGAACTTTATGCTTCCTACGAGACCTACCCTTTCACTAAAATGATTGGTATTAATCCTTTCGAAGGATTGTGGGGTACCTTTGATGATGAGGGAGAACTTTTTCAAAAAATGAAAACAATAGTTCCTGCCTATCGTCAAGAAGCTTGGACTAAAGGATTGCTAAGGGTAGGAATCGACGATACAGAACTTGGCAAACAATTGGCTGACCATTTTCCAAAAGCCAGGAAAGCTCATCCATTCTTATACACAGAAACGCTCCAAGTACTTGATCGTCTCAAAAATCATTATCAACTTGTGCTCTTAACAAATGGTTCACCAACTTTGCAAAACACCAAACTTGAAATAACAGCAGAACTTGCTCCTTATTTCACTCACATTGTCATTTCAGGAGCATTTGGAAAAGGAAAACCTGACCCTTCCATTTTTCAATTTGCGCTTTCTCAATGTAACCTACAAGCAGATGATGCCATTATGGTCGGCGATAATTTGATGACCGATATTTTAGGAGCATCGCGAGCAGGTATCCGTTCCATATGGATAAATAGAGAGAATAAACAACCGGATAAAGACATAAAACCTTCCTATGAAATTACCAACTTGGAAGACCTATTTCCTATCTTGAAGGATTTATAGAAGGGTGTCCTGAAGTGAGGACCTCTTGGCTGACGATTTTTTTCTATTCACGGTTTCTTGTCGACTATGCGCGGAACTGACCGTTCTATTCGCGGATTTTTGTCGACTATGCGCGTTTCTCTGTCGACTATAAGCGATTACGGCGTTCTATTAGCGTTACTAAAAAAAAAACACAAAAAAGTGTGGAAAATCAACTTAGATTTTCCACACTTTTTATTATTCATTCCAATTTCTATAAATCAATCGCCGTGACATCATAAATATCTGCCAGCTCTTTCAAGTGCTCGATTTCATTTTGTTCGATGTGTTTGTCGATTGTTAACATCATAATCGCATCCCCACCAAGCGTTGATCTTCCAACCTGCATCGTAGCGATATTGATATTTTCTTTTGCCAACAATGTTCCTACTCGACCAATTGCACCTGGTTGGTCTTTATGTTTGATAAATACGATATGCCCTTCAGGGACAACATCTATAATATAGTTATCTACTTTAACAATTCGAGCTCCCAAGCCATTTAGAAGTGTACCAGCTACCCTTCTCGTGCCACTTTCCGTTGTTACTTCTACCGTCAATAAATTTGTAAATCCTTTTGAAGCTGTTGATTTATGTTCATTAACTTGTATTCCAATACGATCTGCAAAGAACTTAGCATTTACTTCATTCACATGTTCGCCTAAGTGGCGTTTCAACATTCCTTTTAATGTATTGCGAGTCAATGGACTAACTTCATATTTAGCCAAATCACCTGAGTAGTAAATATTTACTTCTTCAATTACCTCATTTGTTAAGCCGATTAGGAATGCACCTAATTTCTCTGATAAGGTAAAGTAAGGTTCAATTTTAAGCATGATTTCTTTTGATACCGAAGGAAGATTGACAGGATTACGGACCAGTCCACCATGTAAAAAATTAACGACATCTTGACTTACGTCGATTGCCACACTTTCCTGCGCTTCAATTGTACTTGCCCCTAAATGAGGGGTCGCTATAACTTCGGCTAGAGTTAGGAGCTTGTGATTTACAGCCGGTTCTTGTTCAAAAACATCTAAAGCCGCACCGTCTACCTTTTTAGAAACGATTGCGTCATATAGTGCTTCTTCATCAATGATGCCCCCTCTTGCGCAGTTGATAATTTGTACGCCATCTTTCATCAACTTAAATGCATCTGCATTAATTAAATGCTTTGTTTCTTTCATTAATGGAGTATGCACGGTAATAAAGTCGGCTTTTCGAAGTACATCTTCTACTGAACCAAAGTCGATGCCCATCTTCAGCGCCTTTTCAGCGGTCAAGAAGGGATCATAGGCAATCACATTCATCCTTTGCCCTTGAGCTCTTGCGGCAACCTCTGCTCCAATCCTACCGAGGCCGATTACACCGAGCGTTTTGTTTTTCAGTTCGACTCCCACATATTTTTTTCGATCCCATTCATTATTTTTTAGTGCATGAAATGCTTGGGGTATTTTCCTTGCAAGTGACATTAGCATAGCCATCGTATGCTCGGCAGCTGAGTTTGTATTACCATCAGGTGCATTAACAACGATTATTCCATGCTCTGTAGCGGCAGTTAAATCAATGTTATCAACACCGACTCCTGCACGGCCGATGATTTTCAAATTAGTTGCTTTGGCAATAATATCAGCTGTTACTTGGGTCTGACTTCGAACAAGCAAGGCATCAAATTCACTAATGCGATTTGCTAATTCTTCAGGAGACCATCCAGTTTCGATAACAATATTCATTCCCTCTGCTTGTCTTAGAGGATAAATTCCGTCTTCGCTTAGTGGATCACTGATTAAGATATTAAACGCCATTTATTTAAGCACTCCTTGGTTTAAGTAAATTTTTTGAGCAGCAGCCGTTCCCTTACCTAAGACTATCTCTTTTCCAATCAGTACTAACCCGATTTCAACCATTCCGATAATTTGAAGAACATCTGCTGGTGAACAGTAGCCCATATGTCCGATGCGAACTACCTTTCCTGTTAAATGTCCCTGACCTCCAGCAATGGACAAACCAAATTCTTGTTTCAATACTTTCCGGAATTCTTCAGCATCAAAATCATCTGGTTTTACTGCGGTAACAGTAGGAGAACCATCAGAATCACTAGTCAATAAAGGAATTTCTAATGCATGAAAAGCTCCACGTGTCATTTCCATCATCAATGTATGTCTCTTGTAAGCTTCATCCAAACCTTCTTCGTCTATCAAATTCAAAGCTTGCTCTAGCCCGAATAATAATGACAAAGCAGGCGTAAACGGAGTAGTATCTTTTAGTAAATTATCGCGATATCTTTTCAAGTCCAAATAAAAACGAGGTTGATCATTTTGGTCAATTACGTCCCATGCTCGATCACTTGCGGCCACAAAATTTAATCCTGCAGGAAGCATTAGTGCTTTTTGAGAGCCTGTAACCATGACGTCAATTCCCCAGTCGTCCATCTTCGTCTCTACACCTCCTACACAAGAAACTCCGTCGACAACAATTAATGCTTCACTAACTTGTCGAACAGCTTCACTTAATTCTTTTATCGGATTTAAGACACCCGTAGAAGTTTCACAATATGTAGAGAAAATAGCCTTTATTTCCGGGTGTTCTTCTAGATACGATTTAATCGCATCAGGATCTAATGCTTTGCCCCATTCAACATCAATCCTTTGATAACTAATGTTGTACGCTTTGCATATCGATGTGAAACGATCACCAAAAGCTCCGGTAACAATTACTAACACCACATCGCCCGGTTTTACTACATTCACTACGGCCGCTTCTAAACCCGCGGTACCACTTGCAGTAATAATAGCTATTTCTTGTGATGTACCAAAAATCTTCTTTAATTTAGGAGCAATTCTTCTTAATAGTTCTGATGTATTTTGACCTCGGTGACCAATCATAGGTTGACTCATAGCCCGTTGAACACTTGGCGGGATTGGGCTAGGCCCGGGAATTCGTAAGATTTGTTGATCTGCTAACATAATCATTCTCCTCTCTATTTTGCCAACAAAAAAAAGCCATCCTCCCCTTACTAGTGTAAGGGGCGAAAAGCTTAAAACTATCGCGGTACCACCCTTTTTCGCTACCCCTTTGTCATAACAGAGTATAGCCTCATTGGTTAACATGCTTAACGTGCATGAAGCGAATGAGCCTAAATAAATTGATTCAACTCATCTATTCAGAAGTGCTACTTTATGTAGAAATCGCTGATTCTCACCATCCATCAGCTCTCTTAAGATTTCATCCCATAAAATCTTTCTTCATCAACATATTTTCAAAATATTGAATTTTGTTAATAATAACAAACTTAAAATTATTGTCAATACGCATTTATGCGATTAATTCAATGTAAACGCTTGCTTTAGAAAATATTTTTTCACAAGTAAGATGTGGTAAATAAAGCCACCCCAAGTTACGGGATGACTTTCTGTCATTACTATTTTATTTCCGACTATAAAATGATATTCCGTCCACTGAATGATGTTTTCGACCATTCGTCCCCAGCGTGACACGATTCCACTCCATATATACACGTCTAATTAATCTCATTGCCAATTCGCAATAAACCTTTTAAAAATTCAACATCTTCCGGATAACACATGTCGAGTTGATCTAATTCAGCAACAGACTTCCACCCGATATCCAAAATGAACTCATCGGGATCTTGTAATGTCAATTCCCCGCTTACTACTTTTACTTGAAAATACTGCAGCTCATATTCTATTTTATATTCCTTATTAGATCCACTCTTGTTTTGAAGCTTCGATATGACTTCCACTTTCATACCTGTCTCTTCCTCAAATTCACGAACACAACATTGTTCGAACGTCTCATTGTCTTCAAGTCCGCCTGAAGGAACAGTCCATTTGGGTTCTTCATCATGGGCAGGTTGCAATACCATTAATATTTGATTCTCTTCATTGATGCACACACCTGATGCACCCTTCCACTTGAACATCGAAATCCCACCTTACTCATTTAAATTCAACCTAGTGTTCGTAAATCATTTTGCGTGTCATGCCTCCATCCACAACTAGATTAATACCTGTGACAAAATCGTTTTGTGGATCCGTTAAATAAAGACAAGCTTTCGCGATGTCAGAAGGAGTACCTACCCGCCCTGATAAATGTTGCTCATGGTCGATATCACGAAGTTCACTATAATCGCCCGTTTCTATCCAACCAGGTGAAATTGCGTTCACTGTAATATGATGTTCTGATAGCGTTGCTGCAAGCGCATGTGTAATGGCCACAATTCCACCTTTTGTTGCGGCATAAGCTTCTGAATTCGGTTCAGACATGGTTGCTCGAGTAGAAGCAATATTCACGATAGAGCCTCCTCCATCTTGTTCCCGCATATGTACAGCCGCTTCACGAGAACATAGGAAAACACTTCTTAAGTTAGTATTGAATACATCATCCCACTCAGATACCGATAATTCGAATAAAGGCTTAAAATCGCTTTTCCCTGCGTTATTAATTAAGATATCAATCCGGCCGAATTGAGTAATTGTTTGTTCTATTAAATTTTTAACGTCTTCTTCTTTACGGACATCTGTTTTTATAAACACACTACGTTTAAGCTGTTGACTCACTTCATTTCCTAATTTCTCATTTATATCAGCTAGGATTACTTGTGCTCCTTTTGCTACGTAAGCTTCTGCAACGCCCCGCCCAATACCGTGCGATGCACCTGTTACAATAACAACCTGCGCATGATACATAGTAAATCCCACCTTTCAAAATTATATTAACGCGTCCACCATTCGTTAATGACTACAATTGCAATAACTACTCCGAACGCCAATAGATAAAACCACTCGGGTACTCCACTAAACATATCAGCACATCCTTTTCTCATTCAAAAAATTCGCGCAATGAGCTTGTCTAAATATGATAACATGGTTTTAGTTAAAAGAAGGAGGATGAACCATGACACTCGTACATAGTGATTTACAACGTTTTAATCCAGTCACTGTAATAGGCGCAGGAACAATTGGAGTTTCTTGGGCCACTTTGTTTTTAGCTCATGGATTAACCGTGCGATTATTCGATCCAAGAACTGATTTACAAGAAGTCGTGGATCAATATTTCAAGTCCATAGGTTCAACTTTATCGTTACTTGGACTTCCTTCAAGCGGCTTTGAATCGCGCTTAACACTCGAAACCGACTTACAACAAGCTGTTAGGGGCGCAGCCGTTATTCAAGAAAATGGTCCTGAAAAATTAGAACTGAAACAACAATTGTTTGCTGAGATTGAAAGTTACATTGAACCACATACATTGTTACTGTCCTCTTCTTCAACCATTCCAGCAAGTGATATTTCGGCATCAATGAAAAATAAGAGTCGTATGCTTATTGGCCATCCGTTTAATCCTCCACTGGTTATGCCATTAGTGGAAGTTGTACCAGGCACTTTTACTTCAGCTGAAGCTGTTGAAGATGCGCTGGCATTCTACAAAGCACTTGGCAAAGCTCCGCAACATATACAAAAAGAAGTATTTGGCTTTGTAGCAAACCGTTTGCAGTTCGCGATGTTGCGCGAAGCTATGTATTTAGTGGATGAAGGAGTTGTCGAAATGAAAGACGTCGACGAAATCGTAAAAGATTCTATTGGCTTACGCTGGGCTGTAGCTGGTCCGATGCTTGGAATGCATTTAGGTGGAGGCCAAGGGGGTATGGAAGCATTTATGCGGCACTTAGGTTCGACGATGGAAAAAAGTTGGGCGGCACAAGGAAATCTCATGATGGATGAAGAAACAATCTTACGCTTAGCTAAAAAATCGCGTGACTCTTATGGAGACTTTACGATTAATGAACTCGCTCAAACACGAGATCAAAAACAAATGGCGATACTGAAAACACGTACTAAATAAATCAAAAGGCTACCTCGTATTAAAACTGAGGCAGCCTTTTTCTTATTCCAATCCAGTGATCGTTAATTCTTTTACAGGTAAGAACAATTCTCCTGTGTTCAAATAGGAAATAGTTACGGTATCGCCTACTTCTAAGTAGACTGCTAGAGGTGTCACTTCAGTGGATACCAAGTAATTGGTTCCATCTGCTAACATGAACGACACAAGGGTAAAGTCACCCACCCGTTCTTTATACACTCGTTGTACTTTTCCTGTTACTGTAGCTTCTTCAGCATTCGAACTACCATCGACCGTACTTCCTCCGCGTTGCAATGCTGTTTTATAAAGCTTTAATGCTTCATTAGGTGTGTTGGCAAAAGCGGATATTTCAGGGTTCGCTGCAGACACAATAAAGTAGTTTTGTAAGAACCCATTGGCATCTAATACGGGTGTTAACCAACTTGCTTCACCGTAGAAGTTATACAAGATCGGCATTTCACCTGACCATTTTTTCTCAATGAATTTCTTTTCAATTATTTGTAGTGCAGCTTGTGAATCCATATAAGATTCTTCCATATTTCCTGTGAAATACGTCGCCTCTCCCGTTCGTGCATCCGTTAAGGCATACCCGAGCATTGAATCAACGCCTTCTTTCGGACTTGTGAAATCTGTGAAATAAAACATTTCCCCATCCACATTAAATATAGGACTGACATTCGCTTCGGTTCCATAGCCAGAAGGCAATTTCACGTCTTTCTTGCCAAATTTACTATTCCAGAAACCATGGATGTAATTTCCGAAATAACTATTTTGTAAACTTACAACTTCTGGTGAAACTGCTCCGTCAATAAAGGCAGGTAATTCATCAAGTGCGTACTTTTTAATGTCACCCGATTGAGGATCCACCACAGCTACTCCAGTCACTTCAAAACCATTTCGTGCTGACACAAATTCTCCGTAAGAACGGATATAATGTGGTTTTTCTTCATCATCAATTTCAAGTTGCATATCTCCGTAAAAAATAGTTTCAGGCATTTCAAATCGTAAATGACGGGCTACATTTTTATGGAAGAATGAAGATGGTGTATAACTCATTTCTGCATCAATAAACTTAGGATTGTCTGATGAGTCAGTTGCACTCATCGTGAAATAACCTGGTGTTGTATCACCATTCATCCATTTGAAAAACCCAGAGAATTCAACTGGTGCAATATATACGTACGCATCATTTACTTTTTGAATTTGCAATCTGCCTAATTCATAGTAACTGGTATTTGGTACTTGACCAAATGCTTTTTTCATTTTGTTTCGTGCAAATTTTGGTGGCACACTAGCTGGTGTTTCAGTTTCATCGAATGCTTCGATTTCCACTTCTTGTTTCATTTTTGCTGATTCGAATTTATCATCTGCATTAAATAATACTGCGCTTAGCATATAACCACCAAAGACAATGGCTGCTAAAAACAGCACACCTTTCACCATTTGTTCCTTGCCTGTTGCTGAGAATGCTCCAATTCCTGTCGCTACAATAGCTAGTGGCCAAAGTGCCGACGGATTTCGATCTATATTCGTTACATAATATAGTGCAAAAATAATGATTGCTAATATAACGCCTGTTCCAATCAATCCAGCAACGATACCCTTTCTTTTCTCTTTAGGTAACGTTAACGGCATAATTAACAAAGCCGCAACGATGGCTACTACTATGCTATAAAGGAAAGTTAATCCCATTTGAATTCCTCATTTCTTAGATGTTGTCTTCTTTAATACGGTTGAACATGTGAAAAGTTTCAATGAACACTTCTCATCCAATAGAAAGAGTGACTGCTAAATAGTAGCAATCACTCTTTTCATGTAGTTATTAAAGTTAATTACGATGATTACTCTCACGTCTACCAAACTAAACTCATATAAACTTCGTCTACATATGTATCGTTCATTTTCATCGCATGATGTTCTAGGCCGAATGATTTAAAACCGAATTTCTCATATAAATTTATGGCTGATTCATTTGTAGATACTACTGTTAAATTAATTTTTTCTACATGCGGCAATTGCTTTGAATACTTAATCACTTCCTGCAAGAGAGCCGTTCCTACTTGTTTACCTCGTACTTTCGGCGTTACATAAACGGCAAACAAGTTCACTCGGTGACGAAGTTTTGGGGCTCCTTCTTCTGCAATGGTCATCACGCCTACTAATTCGTTATCGATAAACGCTCCAAGTGTTGCAGAATCGTCAGCATCCATTTTACTTGCAACACTTTTTAAAGGGTTCACTCTTGATATCGCATCTTCATAAGTAGTTGCAAAAGCTTCAGGATCTTGTTGCAATGCTTCAAGTCTCAAGTCCCAATACGCTTCAGCATCTTCACTGTTTAGTTTCCGAATCTCCATACTTCTCCTCCTCTATTCCAAAGGTAGCGATTTTTTTCTCATCCGTTTCGCAATATCTTGTTCATCAGACTTTTCTATTTTCGATAGCTGTTCAATAACCCGCTCCACTCGCTCTTTTGAATGATTTTGACTAAGCTTCGCTTTTCCTTCGATTTTATCGATAGAGATAGTAAAGCCAATCACACCTTTCGATAATGCGTTAATATATTTTGTATCCACATGATATAAATTGTATGGACTATTAAGTTCTTCATATTTTTCTGTTAAATTCACCATTGATTGCCAAAGTCGCGGATCTTCTTCTTTTAGAAGTTGAACCTTCCCATTCACATGAACTGTTACATAATTCCACGTGGGAACGGCATCTTGGCTTTCATACCATGAAGGAGAAATATAACAATGGGGTCCTTGAAACACCACCAATACTTCTTGCTCTTCTATGTCTTTCCATTGTTGATTTCCTTTTGAAAAATGACCAACCAATGTCTTCTTATCTTCACTCAACAGTAATGGAAGATGTGTAGCAGTCAATGTTCCTTCATGAAATGAGGTAATAGTTGCAAATCCATTGTCCCTAATTACTTCATGCATTTCTTGTTCACTCTTTAATTCAAAATAAGATGGAATGTAAATAGTAACAGCTCCCTTTTCTATTCTTGAGGCGGTAATTTAATGCTCCAAGCCTAAATAAATAGTAGATAATTTCGTTTCTTTCTCTTTATCCACACGGTAACCTTGTGCATCCGGGCGAGAGCTAACCACTCGATGCAATTCTTCATCCCTAAAGTGAAGAGCAACACCATCATCTGCAGCAAAGCCACTACCAATCTTTCCTTCTTGAATGAACTTTTGATAGGTAGACCCTCGATCATCTCCACCATCATAGTGCGGACAATGACTGCCGCGTAATATACCAAGACATAAAATAGGCTAATACCCAGTGGTGCCACCCTATTTGCTTGAGTTGTAGTGACACCTCTCTAACTACTTCTTTGTTTTGAAAACTAGATGCCACGTAAAAATTTATGCCTTAACCACCCATACGTTAAGAATTTAAAATTTCACAAACACGTCCTACTTGTCCATCTTCCAATCGAACTTTTATACCGTGAGGATGTCGAGGAGAATTAGTTAGTAAATCCTTTACAATTCCTTTTGTTTTAACGCCTGAACGTTGATCTTTCTTCAATACCACATTTACTTCTAAACCCGGTTTTACATCAGCTCGAATTTGACCATTCGCCATGATTTCTCACCCTTTCTATTTACACTATTTTACCATAAAAAGAGCCAGTGCTTTGACAAACAAAGCACTGGCTCTAGGAAAATTAAACGTACGATAATTTCTTATTTGAAGTAAGTTTCCAAATCATCTAACATCAATTCTGCAGCTAAATATCCACCAGCTGTATTCCAAATCGTGTCATCTACTTTAAATACTTTTTTCGCTTTTGCCACTTCAAGGTTTTGGAATAATGGATCGTTAATCCACTCTTCTTCTAATTTCGATGCTTCTTTATCACCAGTTTCATAAGTGAAGTAGAACATAATGTCTCCGTCCATTGCTGGAATACGTTCTTTTGTGAGACCTTTTTCTGCGAAATCATTTATGTCTTGTTCTGCAGGGCGAGCAAAACCAAGTTGCTCTAAAATCACACCTGAGAATGTGTCTTTATGGTAAATACGAACATCCCCAGCCATAAAACGGACCATTGACACTTTTTGCTGTGTTTGATCTCCTAGTTTTGCTTTCAAATCTTCAACGTGTTTATTGTAAGCATCTAACTTTTCTTGCCCAACTTCTTCTTTATTAATTGCTTTTGAATACAGTTTAAAGTTTTCTTGCCAGTCGCCACGTAATGTTTCAGCGAATACTGTTGGTGCGATTTTGTTCAATTGATCATAGACTTTTTCTTGGCGCATTTTGTTCCCAATGATTAAATCAGGTTTCAATGCAGCAATCGCCTCTAAAGAAGGCTCCGATTCGGTACCAACTGACTTCGTGTCTTTTAACTGTTCAGCCGTATGTGCATACCATGTGTCACCAGTAAATGCCTCAACTGCTCCAACAGGTGTAACACCCATTGCAAGTAGCGCCTCTACTCCTTCATTTGTCAAAACAACAATTCGCTTTGGCTCCCCTTTAATCGTTGTTTCTCCCATTGCATGTGTTACTGTGTAGCTTTCCTCTGATGCTTTATCTTCAGTATTTTTCGTAGACTTTTCTTCTGTTTTTCCACATGCTGCTAAAACGAGCATGAAAGCTATTAATAAAAGAACTAATTTTTTCATTTTGTTTTCCCCTTTTTATCACTCAATTGAGAATGAATTTCATTTACAATTAGTACTTTATATGCTACGATTTTATTTGTCAACAAGCTTTATATAAAATAAATAATTCAGAGGTCTTATTATGTTACATACAAATACTACCCGCGGATGGGGAATTGCAATTGGCATTATTTCCATTCTTTTTCTTATGAGTGCTAGTTTGGTTTACGGCTATACCAATACAACCTGGCACGATGCATACTTAGCTTTTTTTCATCCAACTACTTCAAATGAACACCTTATTATTCGTGATGTTAGGTTCCCTCGTGCACTAATTGCATGCTTCGTAGGAGCATGTCTGGGTGTTTCCGGTGCCATTATGCAGTCCATCACTAGAAACCCACTTTCTTCACCTAGTATCCTCGGTGTAAATGCCGGAGCTAGTTTCTTTGTTGTTGTGGGCGTCGTTTTTTTATCTGTTCAAAGTTTACAATCTTATATGTGGCTTAGTTTTGCAGGAGCATCATTTGCTTTTTTACTTGTATTTATCTTAAGCAGTACTGGTCGCGAAGGACTAACACCACTTAAATTAACTTTGGCAGGTTCAGCTATTACTGCGTTATTTGCGTCGTTTACGCAAGGACTGCTTGTTTTAAATGAAACTGCCCTAGATCAAGTTTTATTCTGGTTAGCTGGTTCAGTAGCTAATCGACCTCTCGATTTACTGGTTACCGCTTTACCTTATATGATTGGGGCCCTTTTGCTTTCTTTCTTACGTGCTAAAGAACTTAATGTATTAAGTATTGGTGATGATGTGGCTGTTGGTCTAGGTCAAAGAACCGTATGGATTAAGTTTTTCTTCGGAGTTTGCGCAGTAGTTTTGGCAGGTTCTGCTGTAGCTGTTGCTGGACCTATCGGATTCGTCGGCATCATTATTCCCCATTTAATCCGTTCATTGGTAGGACTCGATCATCGCTGGATTCTACCTTATTCAGCAATAGGTGGTGCCGCACTCTTACTGCTTGCAGACATTGGCAGCCGCTATGTATTAATGCCTCAAGAATTACCTGTAGGCGTTATGACCGCTCTTATAGGGGTGCCTTTCTTTATTTTTGTGGCACGTAGAAAGTTGGGAATATAACAATGAAAATTTTCAATAGACTTGATTTTACACGCCATCCCTTTTATGCCACAGTCCTTGTTTTTCTTGCAGTTGTTACGGTCATGCTTTTGTCAGCTGGTTCTGGAGAATTTCCTTTATCTCCAGCTAAAGTAATCGCTGCATTATTTGGTTTCGGAGACGAATTTGACCGAACTATTTTAGTCGACTTTAGATTACCTCGTATCATAATGGCTCTCTTTGTTGGAATGGCACTAGCCGTATCAGGAGCAATATTACAAGGTATTACGAAAAATCCTCTTGCATCTCCTGACTTAATAGGTGTCACTGCTGGTGCATCATTTGCCGTTGTGTTGTTTTTAACATTATTCTCAGATGAAAATAATTCTCTGACTGTGAGCATTCAGTGGTTACCGTTGTTCGCTTTTGCAGGAGCTACAATTACGGCACTTATCGTCTTTTTATTGTCATGGAAAAATGGTATTGCTCCATTCCGACTTTTATTAATTGGTATCGCGGTTGCAGCATTTATGCACGCAGGTACGACCGTATGGATACTAATGGGACCTATTTATCAAGCAAGCCAAGCTACAATTTGGACGACAGGAAGCATCTATGGAGCGAATTGGTCTCAAATTTATATAATTATGCCATGGGTTCTTCTATTAATCGTGATTTCTCTCTTGATGCGTAGGCAAATGAACATTCTTGAACTTGGTGACGATATTGCAACGGGAGTTGGTTCTCGGGTTATACAAAATCGGGTTCTTCTACTTTTATTAAGTACTGGTTTAACCGGAGTGGCTGTTGCCTTTGCGGGAGGAATCGGATTTGTTGGATTGCTCGCACCTCATATTGCCAGAAGAATTGTAGGACCGAAGTTCCAATCAATGGTGTTATTTTCAGCAGGAATTGGCGCCCTTCTCGTACTTATTGCCGACTGGATTGCACGAGTTGCATTTGCTCCAGTTGAAGTCCCTGCAGGGGTATGGACTGCCGCTGTTGGAGCACCGTATTTCATTTTCTTATTAATGACAGAGCGGAAAAAAGGTGGTACCAATGCATAGTGTTTTGACGAAGGACATGGAGGCAAATTTCCGTTGGCATGTAGATCAACCAATTCTCCACACTTTAACAATAAAAGATTTATTTGAAGAAACCGTCCTTAACCAACATATAGCTAGATTAATGAGTGATTTTGGCAGTCCTACAAGAGCACATGCAGCTTCGATGACAGCCAAACGACTTGGATACGGTGCGGCTCTTACGATTTATGCTCGTATTAAACACGAAGTATTAATTAATCCCATTGATTGTAGGTTTATGACTGTTGCTGAAGAATCAACAAAGGCTAGTTGGTTACCTATTTATTCGTTTCCCGTCAAAACCGAAGGAGTTTATCAGAATACAGTTGACTGGATAACTAAAGATTTGTATACAAAATCACTTGTGCCTCTAGTTGAATTGCTTGCTCGAGAAAAAGGTATCTCCCGTGTTGTACTGTTTGAAAATATATTTACTTATATGAAGTGGATTTTCATAACTAAACTTCAAGATACCAGTACATTTCAACAGTTAATCAACACTCCTGCAAGTGAATTTGGTGTTAAAAAACAACATCCTTTAGCTATTTATCAGAGCGAACAAAATGATTTACGAAAAACATGTTGTCTTTCTTATCAAACAACTGGTGCTGTTAAGCCATGTTCAACATGTCCTCTATAAGAAAAAAAAAGATTGAGCCATCTGCTCAATCTTTTTTTACATACTTTTCTAGATTTCACACATACTAAGTACAATAAAAAAAGAGGAGCCGGTTGCTCCTCTTTTTACAATGCATTAATCTAAAATTTTAATTGTAACTGTTTTACGACCCCAGTTTAAAGCGTCTTGCTTATTTTCCATGAATAAATCTATAATTTTACCTTTAATGGCTCCGCCAGTATCTCCGGCGATTGCTTCACCATAACCTTCAACCCATACGCGTGATCCAAGTGGAATCACTGATGGATCAACTGCAATTACTTTTTGATTCGGATTTGAACGTAAGTCAATTCCTGTTGCCGTTGTACCTGAGCAACCTGGGCAATATGCGGTGTAAGCTGTTGCGGTAACTGTCATTTCTGTACCTTTATTTGAAGAAGGAGCTTTAGCTGCTACTGGAGCAGAAGCTGCTTTTTCAGCTGGTGCAGAGGTTGGTGCCGAAACAGGAGCAGTTGCTTTTTGAACCGTTTTATTGGTTGAAGTAGCACCACCTGTATCTTGCAATACAAATTTCTCACCTGGGAAAATTAAATCACTGGAAATATTGTTCCACTTCATTAAATCATTCACTGAAATGTTGTGTTTAGTTGCAATTTTATAAAGTGAATCACCTTTCACAACAACATATGTTGCTACTTTGTCTTCCACTTTAAGATCTTGAGATGGATATATAAGAGAAGAATCTAGGTCGTTCCAAGCATATAATTCATCAACACTAACATTATTATCTTGTGATATAGACCATAATGTGTCTCCTGATTCTACCGTATGAACGTTAGATGCAGATGCTTGACCTGCCACCCCTACTGATAGTACTGCAATTGCAGTTAGTGCAACGATCTTCTTTTTCATAATATGAATTTCCTCCTTTTCACTAACGACCATCATCATAACACCTGCAGATGTCAGACCTATTGCACAGTCGTGTGTAAGTGTTATCAATTACATTACAGAAGTCGACTATCTGTCACACATGTAATATATATATTAATAGCCAATTTACGATAATAATATACACTTCTTACTAAATTGATAGTGACACTTCGATAAATCATGAGAGAAGGAAAACAAAAAAACACCCTTCATATGTGAAAGGTGTTTCTACTACTTTCATTATTCACGTACTAACACAAAACCAATTACATGGAGTGCCCTCTCTAAGTTAGACTCTATGATGATGTCTTTTAAATCGGCATGTACTTGTAGAGCATTCATGGCCATATGAGGTTGGAAGCCTGTCAAAATCGGCTTAACTCCAATAACTTCTAATATCTTTACAAGTTTTAGAAGAGCTCCACTCACTGTAGCATTAATTTGAGTAACTCCAGATAAATCAACAATTAAATAGTCTAAATCGTAATCTTGACTCTTCGCTAAAGCAATCTGAATTATACTTTCTGCACGCTTAGCAGACACATCGCCGATAATCGGTAAAATTGCCACACCCTTCGTTATTGGTACCAATGGTGCAGTTAATGTATGAATATGTTGATTCGCTTTATCCAGTTCTAGTACATATGTAAGTATAGAAGACATCGTTTCAAATATTTCTATATGCTGGGGAGAAAACGTTATGTTTTTCGTATCTAACCCGCAAATCGTTCCGTAGTTATCACCATTTTCATAATAAATAGGAATACCAATGAACGATCCCCCTCCTAAATTTGCTGTTACTTGAAGAGATTGAGATTGTTCGAACTGATTTATATCTTCAATTACTAATATTTCTCGGCCAGGTCTACACTCAATTTACAAAATGTCTCTTTAAACGGTAATTCTTCACCTTCATTAACAAGAGCATTCTTTGTATTCACAGCTTTAACAATACGATTGGTATTCTTATCGTTCTTAGCAATGAATAACGTATTCATTTCGACGATTTTACTCATCAAGTGTAAAATACTTTCAGCTGCTTCATCGAAGTTTCGGAAGATTTTACCTTTCAAATCTAACATGCGTTCATTCATGTGTTTACACATCCCTTTACACCAATACTATGTAAACTTAGTGTACCACCTCTACTAACCAACCATAATTATGAGATAAACTAACAATTTTTAAAATCCTATCAATAAATCAAGCCAATTCGTAAATGCCGCTATTAGCACAAATATAACAATAATAAGAGAAGCATATAGATGAATAATATATTCACGCTGTTCCTTCTGATATATCCATTCGATTAAAGCTCGAAATAACTCAATAATCAAGAATAAGAAAGCAACGCCTAAGCCTATCCATCGTGTTTCTGATAATTCATTGGCGACAAAGAACATACTTGCTATATATGCAATGATTAATATAGTCTCTCCCCACATTTGAACCTTATTTACATAGCGAGGTCGATTCTTATCTCGTTTACCAATATTGAATTTTTTGCGTAACACCTTTTCACCCGCTACAAAAATCATTACTATAATCAGTATGAAAACGATCCCTTTAATAAAAAACATTTTTTCACATCCCCTTTTCATATCTGTTCTATAGAGTTTCTATATTAACTTTACTGAAAATCTTGCCAGAAAGTTTCAAATTCTGAATCTTCATTACAATATTATTTCGCATAATCAATTACACTAGAATATAGACATACAAGGAGGAGTTAGATGGCACTTCATTCTTTTCATTTAACCGCAAATTGGCCAGGCCTTCGTAATGATGTAGGAACTATTGAAACCGCAAACTTACATACTAAGATTTCAATCCCTCCGGAAATGGATGGACCTGGTATTGGAACGAATCCGGATGAAATGTTACTTGGCGCCGCCGCAACCTGTTATATTATTACGCTCGCAGCGATGCTAGAACGTAGCAAAATTAATAAGAACAGTTTAACGATGACGTCAGAAGGAATTGTTGATATTAGTAATGGCATTATCACCTACAAAAAAATCATTCATCGTCCTCACCTTATCTTACAATCGGAAAAGGATTTGGCATTAGCACAAAAACTAGCAAGAAAAGCAGAAAGCTCATGCATGATTAGCCGGGCGCTCAAAGGTAATGTTGAAATTGAATTAGCAGAGAATATTGAAGTTAATTAAGTTTATTAGGAGGGATTCAATGGATTTACATCTAACAGATAAAATCGTTTTAGTAACTGCATCAAGTAAAGGGCTAGGAAAAGCTACAGCTCTTGAGTTTGCAAAAGAAGGAGCTACCGTCCTTTTATCCAGTCGTACTGAAGAAACACTTGCTCTGACAGTTGAGGAAATTAAGGACCTGACAAATAACCCGAATGTCCATTATAAAACTTGTGACATGTCTTCTGCCCAAGAATTGAACGCTCTTTTTAAATGGGTAATTGAAGAGTTTGGTGGTGTGGATGTATTAATTAATAATACAGGAGGACCAACTGCAGGTGGATTTAAAGACTTAGCAGATGAAGACTGGATGACTGCTTTTGAGAAAAATTTACTAAGTTATATCCGGACGACTCGTTCTGTATTACCATACATGCAAGCAAACGATTTTGGTCGAATTATTAATATCTCTTCTTCTTCAACGAAAGAAGTAATTGATGGATTAATTCTTTCTAATACGTTTAGATCCGGAATGGTGGGACTGACGAAGAGCTTAGCACGCGAATATGGCAAGCATAATATCTTAGTGAATACGATTGGTCCTGGTCGTATAGCAACAGACCGTGTAGCCGAACTCGATCAATTGACAGCAGATCGACAAGGTATCTCTATTGAAGACGTCATAAAAACTAACAAGAATCTTATTCCAATTGGACGCTATGGGGAACCAGAAGAGTTTGCCAAAGCAGTCGTATTTTTGGCTTCTCCTGCAAATACGTATATGACTGGGCAATCACTAATCATTGATGGCGGTATGTTAAAGGCCCTATAACTTTTCTGCACTAGTCTTTCAAAGATTAGTGCTTTTTTTATCGCTGTTGTAAGGTGTTATTCCGTAAATCAAAAAATGCCCTTTTCATGCAATCTGAATGGGCATTCTTACTTATCCAGTTTGGTAAAAGAATACTACATAACTACCATCAGGCTACAGCGGTAATCGAACAATAAAAGTTGTCCCAATTCCGAGCTCACTTTGAACTTGTATCGTTCCACCATACTCATGTATGGTCGAAAATACTTGAGCGAGACCTAGACCCGTACCTTCACCTTTACTTGAATAGAAAGGAGTGCCTAAAAAACATATTTTATCTTTTGGAATTCCAACACCATTATCCATAATCTTCACGTAAATACAGTCACCCTGAAAATAATGTTCGATTCTAATCTTCCCTTTTTCAGGCATAGCTTCTAGTGCATTCTTTATTAAATTAAAAAATGCTTTTAAAAATAAATTTTTCTTCCCGATTATCATTTGATCTGAATTACGTAAATCCATTTCAATTTCAGTGTTATACATCTTATCCTGAAATAAAAAGATAAGGGATGTCAGTTCTTTGCACAAGTCAATTTTAGTTATTGGCTCTGAGTACAAATTTGGTTTTGAAACCTGTAACAAATTTTGGAGTGTATCAATCGCCTTTTCGAGTTCTGATTCCATTGCTTGTAAATACGGATGAGGATTAGTCTCTTTTATTAGTTGTAAAAATCCCTTTACAGAAGTCAATGGGTTCTTGACTTCATGTGCGATCCCAACTGCCATTTGTCCAATAGACGCTAATTTTTCTCGTTCAATTAACTGTTTTTCAGCATCTTTACGTTTGGTAATATCTCTTAGGCCCGTTTGAATGACTTTTCGGCCCCCAAACTCAACAGGATGACAATAAAATTCCACATCCACAAATGTCCCATCCAATCGTGTAATTGTTTGTTCGATCACCTCAATTGGACCTGTAGCTAACATTGCTTTTTGAATGCGTTCAACTATTATTGATTTAAACTCGTCTTGAATAATACTTAATAGATTTGCACCAATGATGTCTTTTTTTGATCCTTTTAGAAAATTCGAACCCGCTTGATTAATATATAAAATTTTATGATCCACATGAATAAAAACCGTCTCAACAGAGTATTCCAATATCTGACTATACATCTTTTGATTTTGAAGCATGTCTTTGGATTGAACTGACTCTATCATTTGATTCATAATTTGGCTCCTTTCAATACGAAGTAAGATTTTACATAAAGAAAAAACCGCTCTAGCATTAGAACGGCCGTTGGACTGGTATTAACGTGAATCTGTCCCTACACGAAGGAAACAGATTTGTATTATGTCCAAACTAAGTGAACGGCCTCTTTTTATCAATAAATTACTTCTTCATCAGGAATAGCAAATACTGATATGCTTCCACAAAATGAAGTTTACGATTTATCTATTCTTCGAGTTTATCCACACTTTTTGTAAATTTACAAATATACCAAAACTTGCTTCCTACATACCACCAGGATTTTGAGGTAATTTCAAATGGAAGGTTGTACCTTGATTCACTACACTGTTAACAGCAATTTGTCCGTTATGATTATTAATAGTGGTGAAAACTTGAGTTAAGCCTAATCCAGTTCCATCAGTTTTACTTGAAAAAAACGGAGTTCCAAGTAAATTCATTTTCTCTTTAGGAATACCAACTCCCGTATCGCTAATTTTCACATGAACATAGTCATCTTGAAAATAATGTTCAATCCGTAGTGTCCCTTTGAACGGCATTGCTTCAATAGCATTTTTCATTAAATTAAAAAACGCTTTTAAATATAAATTCTTTTTCCCAAAGATATGTTTATCACAGTCTCGAACATCCATTTTTATTTCTATGTTGTATAACTTTTCCTGAAATAATAACATGAGAGAGTTCAGTTCTTTACATAGATCAATTTGAATAATTGGTTCTTCATGAAGATTTGGTTTAGATACTTGAAGCAAGTTTTGCAATGTATCAATTGCTTTTTCTAATTCATTTTCCATTGTAAATAAATAAGGATGTGAATTGCTCTCCTTTAATAATTGCAAAAATCCTTTTACTGAAGTAAGTGGGTTTTTCACTTCATGTGCAATCCCTGCAGCAATTTGTCCGATAGATGCTAACTTTTGACGATCTTGTAACATTTTTTCTGTTTCTTTCCGAACCGTAATATCTCGCAAAACGGATTGAATGGCTTTTTTATTCCCATATTGAACAGGGTGACAATATAGTTCGATATCTACCTGACTGCCGTCGAACCGTATAATGCTTTGTTCAATTAATTGAGTTGCTCCTTTTTTTCCATCCATTCCTTGTTTAATTCGTTCACGAATCATGGCTTTCTCTTCCACATTAAAAATAGATAAAACGTCCCCGCCTATTATTTCGTCTTTTTTCCCCTTTA
Source organism: Paenisporosarcina sp. OV554 (assembly GCF_003058165.1). GTDB lineage: Bacteria > Bacillota > Bacilli > Bacillales_A > Planococcaceae > Paenisporosarcina. Next base: position 160,256 of record NZ_QBUC01000005.1, read on the forward strand.
AAAAGTCTGCGCCTGCTTGGTTAATATAGAGAATCTTGTGATCTAAATGAATGATAATCGTTTCAACAGAATATTCAATTATTTGTCTATACATAGCTTCACTATTAACAATTTCTTTTGATTCCATAGATTCTAACACTTGATTCATAAATCCGCTCCATTCTATCGAACTGGACAAACATGTGAAGGATCTCAAAAAATCGTATAAAACCGATTATTATCGCAATTAAATAATTGACTAATCCGAATTTTCTTGTAATTATCATTGTAACTGATTAACTCTAGATTGAAAACATATTTTTACCATTTTTAGAATGATTTCTGATGAATTTTTGCTTTTTAAATTGGTAATATTAATAATAAATAGACTTTTTAATAATATTATATCATTATCAAGGTATTTATAACTATGTAACAGGCTTATTGTATTGGGTTAAAAGTAATATTTATATAAAAGAATTAGCTACTAAAATATATTTGAAGTTAATTTAAAGATATCCAAAATCTTCTCTTCATTAGTCCTTCTTCCGTAATAAATAAATCCACTTCTATACCCCCGTTATTTAGAATGACTTTAGCAGAACCGATATTATCCTCGTTACATGTAATTAAAACTTGTTTTATATTGAGCTCTTTGCATATGATAAGAGCTTCTTTTAATAAATAACTTGTATAACCTTTTTTACGTTCAGACGGTCTGATACTATATCCAATATGGCCGCCTATCGTTCTTAAATACTCATTGAGTTCGTGACGAATATCAATCATACCCACTATTTGATTAAAATTATTTACTAGAAAGTAATGAGAACTTGGTACCCATTGACCTTTACCTTGTACCCGCATGTCTAATGCCTTTAAATACTCTTCATAACTACGAAATCCAGATAAATCCATGCTACTCGGGACCATTCTCTCAAGACCCCACTCCTCCGTATAATTCTCATGTTGTTCTTTCCACTCAAGTGATGGCTCTACTAGTCTCATGTAGAATTCCTCCCAAATTACTCGTTCCTTATCATTAGTAGTTATTTAGATTATAAGGTAAAAAATTTACCATTCACATTAAATTTGTGGGATTTAAAAATTAAATTCAAAAAAAGGAGACTCCCATGGAATCTCCTTTTGCATTTTCTTATTTTTTATAAAAGTTTTTTTGATTCCCTTTAGTTGCATCTTGGGGAGAGTCAGATGAACCAAAATCCTCTACTTCCTCAAAACTATTATTGTAATCCCGAACTCCTCCTTCATTCTTTAGTGGATGATCAGTAGTAGAGCCAAGTAGTGCTTCTTCAGAGGGTCTACTTTCCGAGTCCACATCAGGATTGGCGTGGTCAATACATGTTTGTGCAAAAGGCAAAGCTTCTAATCGTTCAAACGGAATATCTTCTCCGCAAACTGTACAAACACCGTAAGTTCCATTTTCCATCGCTTGTAAGGCATCTTCTATTTGTTCTACTTCTTCTTCTTTATGATTTTCAATGGCCATTTCTGTATTTTGATCCGTTAAATCGGTAGCATTATCAGCAGGATGGTTATCATAATTAGATAACTCAGTAGTTTCCAAATGGCTTTCATCATGAAGACGGCTCTTTACATCTTTTAATTCTTGAGTTAGTTGGTCTTTTAATTGTAATAATTGTTTCTCATTCATTTGTTGTTCCTCCAATGTTCTTTTCGCTTTCTTATCTATTACCTTTATCACGAAAATCAAACCTTAATTTCAAATTTCGAGTCAAAGGCGTATGATGAAGAAAGAGAATTGAAGGGGGTACCGCCTTGTTAAGAAATCCATATACTCTCGTCATCGGTGGCGTTTTCGCGCTTTTTATCGCCATGAGTATTGGGCGTTTTGCTTACACGCCTATCTTACCTTTTATGCAGCAAGAAGCAGGATTTACAACCCGCTTTGCCGGTTTCTTAGCCTCTAGTAATTATGCAGGTTATTTGGTCGGTGCCATTATCGCAAGTATTGTCCCTTTAAAAAGGAAGCGTGCTATATATTTACGCTTTAGTATAATCATTAGTATTTTATTAACGTTATTGATGGGTCTTACATATAGTCATACTTCATGGATGCTTTGGCGGTTTTTGTCTGGTATTACCAGTGCATTCGTTTTCGTCTTAGCTTCGAGTTTAATTCTTGATCAACTGGCAAAGCAACGAAAACTTGGTTGGGTTGGGGTTATGTATGGTGGGGTTGGTCTTGGGATTTTCATATCCGGATTGCTTGTTCCGTTATTAATAGAGCACTTTCACTATGAAGGTGCTTGGATTGGCCTTGCTTGCTTGGCAGGATTATTAAGTATCATCGTATTTCTCACTGTTAAAGAAGATAATACAGCACTTCCCATAACACCATCACCAAAACATATACAGCCGACCAAGACTCCCAAATGGTTTCCCTGGTTACTGGCATCATATGGACTAGAGGGGTTAGGTTATATCGTCACAGGAACATTCATAGTAGCAATCGCTGAACAAACACCTGCTTTTAGCGGAAATGCCACGAGTGTTTGGGTATTAGTAGGGTTAACAGCCATCCCTTCATGTGTCATTTGGGCATATTTCGGTAGTAAATACGGCTATATGTTGTCATTAATGATTTTATTAGTGATTCAAGCAGTTGGCATAGCCTTACCAGCCATATCTCCTTCTTCTGTAAGTTTTTATGTAAGTGCTATTTTGTTTGGAGCTACCTTTATGGGGGTTACCACACTTGCAACAGCTTATGCACGTAACAAAAATCCACATGGAAGTGCACAGGTCATCGCAATTATGACTACCATTTATGCTCTAGGGCAAATGATTGGGCCCTCGCTTGCAGGAGTTTTAACAGCAGAGACAGAAAGTTATACATGGGCACTTCTAGGCGCAGCTCTTCTTGTATTTATCGGTGCTCTATTTTTATTCCCATTAGTTAATCAAGAGAGGGTGGAAATCACCAATGATGTTAATTAAACGAATTGATCATATTCAACTAGCTGCACCAATTGGTAGTGAAGACGAAGCTCGTTCATTTTTTCAAGGTGTCCTTTCTTTGGACGAAGTTGAAAAACCACATGAACTAAAGAAAAATGGTGGTGTATGGTTTTCAAATGGACATATTCATATTCATGTAGGAATTGAAGAACCCTTCCTTCCTGCTAAAAAAGCACATCCAGCTTTCGAAGTGTCCGATATCGATGCACTTTCCTCCCATATAATTGAAAAAGGCGTATCAATTCAAGAGGACCATAGATTACCGGGAGCTAAACGTTTTTATGTGAACGATCCCTTTGGTAACCGATTGGAATTTCTTGAGTGGTTGGAGAAATAACGAGGAGTGATTGAAATGCCATATGTGAATATTAAAATCACAAATGAAAATGTGACGCCTGAGAAAAAAGCGGAAATTATTCATGGCGTCACGCAGTTGCTCGTAGATGTATTAAATAAAAATCCCGAAACAACCGTAGTCGTAATAGATGAAGTCGAAACTGACAACTGGGGGATCGGTGGTCAATCGGTTACTGCACGTCGTCAAGCAAATAACAAATGAAAAGTTGAACATGTATGTCACACAAGTTATTTGCAATTACTTGTGTGACATTCGTTCGAACTTACCTACGCTCGAATACTAAGACTTAGTTTATTCCTACGTTGGTACTTCTTCTTTCCATTACAATATTGTCTCGCCAAATCCCGTCCATTTTCCCCATTCTTTCATGCGTTCCAACAACTCGAAAGCCACATTTCTTATGAAGGTTGATACTTGCTTCATTTTCAGGAAAAATAACTGCCTTTAATGTCCAAAACCCTTGTTGCTCAGATTCGGCAATGAGCTCTTGAAGCAGTTTTCCACCGACACCTTTTCCCTTCGCACTTGGATGCACATAAATACTGACTTCCCCCACACCTGCATAGACAGGACGTACAGATGTAAAGAGTACTTTTGCCCACGCCAACACTTGACTATCTTCTTCTGCAACCAAATGACATTGTGGATGAGCAGCTTCCATCCATTTCTCATATGTAGGTGCTTGTGTTTCAAATGTAGCATTTTTTGATTTAATACCTTCTTCGTAAATGTCTTTCACTTGCGGCCAATCTGAAGGTGTCATGTGACGAATATTCATTACCATGTTCAAGCTCCGTTCTTTATAAATATTTTTATCAAAGTATTAGTTGCATTTTGCAATCAATAAGCGTATAACTAGTTTAAAGAGGTGAAACATGGAAAACAAACGTGAGCTTTTTCAAATTTTAACTCGCCGCTTCGTTCTTTTGAATAAAAACTGTTGTACTGCTGAAGGGATAGAAATTTCAACTGTGCATAGCCATATAATATATGAAATTGAAAAGCAACACAGCCCTACGATGCAACAAATTGCAGATACTTTAGCAATTGACGTTACGACTTTTAGTCGACAAATACAAACCTTAATAAAAATGCAGTTAGTTTCTAAGTCCCCTTCTTTAGATGATAAACGCTTTTTCAACTTATCTTTAACCGCAGAAGGACAAAAATTAGCGCAATCAATTGAAACATCAATGAATGCATATTTAGATGAAATATTTTCCCATATGAATGAATTTGAACAAGAGACAGTGCTACGCTCTATTAAATTATTAAACAGTGCTATGGCGAAATCAAGCGTATGCTGTACACCATATCTATAAGCAAGAGAAATCTTGCTTTCCTTATTGCTATATACTTGCATTTTACAAATAAAAGAAATGAGGAAGTCCAATGAACGCAAATAAAATGAGTTTTAACATTTTAACGAATTGTGAACCATCTATTTCTACATTGCCAATCGCAATAATTGGAGCTGGCCCCATTGGATTGGCAACGGCTGCACATTTATCAGCTAAAAATGAAAAGTTCGTCATTTTCGAATCTGGCCATTCCGTAGGTTTTAATATTTTACAATGGAGTCACGTTCGTTTATTCTCATCATGGAATTATAATGTAGATAAAGTAGCAGTAAAGCTTTTAGAGAACTGTGGCTGGAAAGCTCCAGTCATGAAACGATTACCTTTTGGAAAAGAGCTAGTAGAAGATTACTTAATGCCATTAGCCAATTTGCCTGAAATTAAACCCTACATCCAGATGAATTCAAAAGTAGTGGCAATTAGTAAACAAGGGTTAGATAAAATGAAAAATGCTGAACGTGGTGAACAATCATTTATCATATATGTAGAAAGAGATGGTCACACCGAGCGTATTCAAGCAAAGGCAGTGATAGATGCAACCGGAACTTGGGGCCAACCTAATCCTGTGAATGCGGATAATGTATGGACACAACAAGAAAGATCACTTTCATCTCGGATAACGTACGGCATCCCTGACGTTAAAGGAAAGGATCGTTCTACATTTGAACATAAACGCGTGGCAGTAGTTGGCGGTGGTCATTCTGCAATCAATACTATTTTGGAATTAGCCAACCTGGAAGGAACCGAAATCGTCTGGATTCTTCGTAAAAACCGAGTAGATGAAGTATATGGCGGTGAAGCCTTGGATGCACTCCCAGCTAGAGGTCAACTAGGATCGCGGATTCACCAATTAGTTGATAGCGGAAAAATCAACGTCCATACCCCTTTCCTCATACATCAAGTAATCGAAGAGGATGGCACTTTAACCATTCAAGGTTCTTCAAAGCAGAAAGATTCATCAATACAAAATATCGATCAAATTATTGCTAATACAGGGTCTCGTCCTGATTTCAGTTTTTTACGCGAAATTCGTCTGGAAATAGATTCCACAACAGAAAGCGTTTCTGCTTTAGCACCACTCATCGATCCTAACATTCACAGCTGTGGCACTGTGCGACCTCACGGGGAAGCTGAACTTCGCCAACCAGAAAAAAACTTTTATGTAGTGGGTATGAAGAGTTATGGACGTGCACCTACCTTTTTAATGGCAACAGGCTATGAACAAGTCCGATCAATCGTCGCCCATTTAACTGGTGATCAAGAAGCTGCCACACGAGTAGAATTAGATTTACCTGAAACGGGTGTTTGTAGTTCTACTATCCGTGGGAAAAGTAGCTGTTGTTAATCAAGCTTAAGGCACGTTACTTGGATATCCAAGTAGCCGTGCCTTTTATATTTATCCATACCCGCATATGAATTTAATAGAACCAGGAATAGCCTCACCTTATGAGAGAGAGCTACTTTTTTAGTTCTTCTAAAATTGTGAGGCCTTTACCAATCAAATTCGCAGATACGGGTTGTTTCCCTATTTCCCTAAACCAAACGGATAACTGTCCTACATGATGAATTTCGTGAGCAATGGTATGCCTCATCACTTCACCCCACGTTAGAGTTTCGATGCTTCCGTCTTGTCTAGTTTCTTGCAAAAGCTTATTTTCCAATCCACTTTCCCAAGAACCTACAAACTCCTGGACTTCTTTTTTAAAGAGTTCATCTAACTCTTTCACCTTCTCTAAACTCTTGTATCCATCAAAACTCTCCTGAAAATCGGGTTTACCTTTTAAAACACGAATCCAACTCCACTCCACATCAATAATATGAAATAGCGTATGTAAAATCCCACCTACTCCTCCCGTCCTAACCTTGAGAAGTTCTTCCAACGGTACATCTTCACACCATTTATACCAGTCTTCTCTTACCATCCAGTTATAGGTAAACAAAGTTTTCATGCTTACTCCTCCTTAATAACATCATTCTCTATATACAATTGATTCGACTTCCTTGTGATGAACTCCTACCGTATGAGCAATATTAATTTTTTTGCATAGGCTAGAAAGATGCAACTTGATGATGTTTTAAGCAAGAAGGGATGATGATTAATGTGTGGTATTACAGGATGGGTTCATTTCAATCGCGACTTACAAACGCAAGTACTAGTCGTTGAAAAAATGACGAAGACACTGTCTAAGCGAGGTCCTGATGATGACAATGTGTGGATAGAAAGACATGTACTTTTTGGTCATCGACGATTAACAGTTGTTGATCCTATCGGTGGTAAACAGCCAATGACAAAAATACATCAAGACAATCGCTATACCCTTTGTTACAACGGCGAATTATATAATACGGAAGATCTTCGGAAAGAGTTATTGCAAAGAGGCTATACCTTTTCTGGACACTCCGATACAGAAGTATTACTGACTTCTTATATTGAATGGAAAGAGCAGTGCGTGGAGTATTTTAATGGGATTTTCGCCTTTGCCATTTGGGATGATAAAGAACAAAAAGTTTTTATTGCGCGCGACCGGCTAGGAGTAAAACCGTTATTCTATAGTGAAAATAATGGTGGCTTAATTCTCGGTTCAGAAATAAAAGCGTTACTTGCGCACCCTGATATAAAATCACAATTGTCTAGGGAAGGATTGGCTGAAGTATTAGCCGTTGGTCCATCTAGAAAGCCAGGTTCAGGGGTATTCCACGGAGTCAATGAATTACGCCCTGCTCATGCAATGTCTGTATCACGGCTAGGTCTTCGAATTTGGCGTTACTGGAACGTTAAAAGTGAAGTCCACACGGATTCTGTCGATGAGACGGCTGAGAAAGTGCGATTCCTCGTAACAGATGCAGTCGAGCGGCAACTCGTTTCAGACGTTCCTTTATGTACGTTTTTATCGGGTGGAGTTGATTCAAGTGCCATTACTGCTATCGCAGCTAACCGTTATAAGCAAGAAGGAAAAGGTCCACTTCATACGTATTCTATCGACTACGAAGACAATGACAAGTTTTTTAAAGCAAATGATTTTCAGCCCAATGCAGACGGACCATGGATCGGGAAAGTGGTCAATGCTTTTCAAACCATACATCATTCTTCGATTATTACACAGGATCAACTAATCGATTATTTAACAGAAGCCGTTCATGTGCGAGATTTACCAGGAATGGCGGATGTGGACTCTTCCTTGCTCTGGTTTTGTCGAGAAATAAAACAAGATTTCACAGTCGGGTTATCTGGTGAATGTGCGGATGAAATTTTTGGAGGTTACCCTTGGTTTCACAATACCAATGATTTAAACGGAACAGGTTTTCCATGGATGCGTTCAACAACCGAACGTGCCTCGTTATTAAAAGAGCATTGGCGCCAAAAACTTAAACTCGAAGAATATGCCCGACAAGCTTATGAAGAGACCGTCTCTGAAACTCCACGACTATATGGAGAGACAGCTATCGAGGCAAAACGAAGAGAAATGTTTTATTTAAATATCGTGTGGTTCATGACTACGCTACTCGATCGCAAAGATCGCATGAGTATGGGGGCTAGCTTAGAAGTACGTGTACCATTTGCAGATCATCGACTCGTTGAATATGCTTGGAATATCCCATGGGAAATTAAAATGGTTGGAAATCGAGAAAAAGGTATTTTGCGTAAAGCATTAGAAGGTCTATTACCTGACGATGTCCTTTACCGAAAAAAGAGCCCATATCCAAAAACGCATAACCCTTACTACACAGACAAGGTTCAATTGTGGCTGAAAGAAATTCTAACAGATAAAAATTCCATTCTTCACGAATTATTTGATCGCAACCGTCTAAACGAACTTGTTGAATCTAAAGGTACAGCATTTAAAGTTCCTTGGTTTGGCCAATTAATGTCTGGACCTCAGTTACTGGCCCATCTAGCACAAATGCATGTGTGGTTTGAAGATACACATATTCAAATAATTGATTAATAAAGAATTGGTCCAGAGTCAAAACTTTGGATCAATTCTTTTTATTATTCGAAACAGAGTAAACTTGAAATGAATGAAAAAGCACCACTTAACTCAAACTTATACGAAAAGGGAAAAGTGCCATTCTAGCTCGACTCCGACGGTGGAAGAAACGAATCGAAAACCTGTTTTCGCATGAGTTTCTGAAGCGGAGGTGCGAGCTGGCACTTGGAGCTAGACATCACGAAAGCGAAAGTAATTAAAGCCAGACATTGAAAAGGAGTGTTTTAATTGAAATCTCTTAAAGAATCCATAAAGAAACATGCTATATCTTTCGAAACAACTGAAGATTTAGATCCAATTATTGAAGCAATTGGTGACGCAAAGATCGTTCTCCTAGGTGAAGCTAGTCACGGCACTTCCGAGTTTTATACGGTAAGAGCAGAACTATCAAAAAGGCTTATTGAGGAAAAAGGATTTACACTAATCGCTGTGGAAGGAGATTGGCCTTCCACCCAGCAAATTAATAGATATATAAAAGGTTATACCGAGGAGGAGAAAGACGTCCGTGGTGTGTTGAAGTCATTCAATCGATGGCCAACTTGGATGTGGGCCAATGAAGAAATTGCTGAATTTGTTTCATGGTTGAAGGTGCACAATGAACAAAAAGAAGCGTCGCTGAAAGTAGGTTTCTATGGAATTGATGTATACAGTTTGTGGGAATCTATTAATGAAGTGATTACATACTTAAGCAAGACAAAACCAGATAGCATGGAGTTGGTACTGGCAAAAAAAGCATTCTCTTGTTTTGAACCATATAACCGACATCCTGAAAGCTATGCAATGTCCTCCGTTAATCTCTCACAAGCATGTGTAGATGAAGTTTCAAAGCTCTTAACTTCCATTCGATCTCACGAAGAAAACTACAAAGATCCACAGGAATTGGACTTGAGTCTTAAAATCAATGCGATGGTTGTCCAAAATGCTGAAGAATATTATCGTGCAATGGTTCAAAGTGATGATTTGTCCTGGAATGTTCGGGATGAGCATATGGTTGAGGCGATCAACGAAATCTTGGATTACCATGGTAATGACGCGAAAATTATCATTTGGGAACATAACACACACATTGGAGACGCATCTGCAACAGACATGGAAGCGGCAGGCATGATTAATGTTGGGCAAATCCTTCGTCAACAGAATAGAAAGGAAAATGTCTACGCTGTGGGATTTGGAACCAATAGAGGGACGGTCATCGCTGCTGATGAATGGGGAATTGCATATAAACAAATTGATGTGCCTCCAGCCATGAAAGACTCTTGGGAAGCTGCACTGCATAATACAGGTGCAATTAATAAACTGTTAATCTTTAATGAAGAAAATCGACATTTGTTTAATGATTGGATTGGCCATAGAGCAATTGGCGTGGTGTACAATCCCGAATACGAAGCATATGGCAATTACGTCCCTTCAAAAATCGGAAGTCGTTATGATGCCTTTATCTACATGGATCAGACGAAAGCTCTTACTCCTCTTGACTAGAACTTCATAGTGATTTTATGTATCTATGCGCTGTTTTGTGTCGACTACGCGCGGTTATATGTCGTCTATTCGCGCATTCTTGTCGACTATTCGCGATTCCCCAAATTCTCAACACGGTTCAAGAAAAACCTTTTAATATTCCCTCACAGGCGCGAAAAATCGCGCTTTTTTCATTTTGGAATAATGAGCGACTGGACTATCTTCTTGAAAATCCATCTGCAAAAACGACAACTTCGATTTATCATGAATTCTTCCGCTTACATGTTGCAACACCCAAGGCGAATGATAGGTATCTATTCTAAATAAATGATGTTGCGTTTTGGTCCATAAGTGATAACGCTCCGTTAGCCATCGTTCAAAATGATTACTTTCAATTGGTTTAGTCACCACTTTAAATGTAGAAACGAACGTTTCAGATATACTATATGTGAATATTTTCTTATGTCGTTTTAATCTCACATTCGCATATCTGTAAGGCAAAAAGTTACCAAGAGTCGTCAACTTAACAATCAAAGAATTACTGGCTTCTAAACTAAAGGCATGAATACCTTTTCTTCCCTTGTATGTAACATACGTTCGAATATTTAATTCTAAAAAAGAACTCACCCCAGGTACAGGAGGTATAAACCTAGGTCGATTCCCTTTTACCTTAAAAAACACAAAACCGATCCATGCCATGTTGTTATATAAATCGAGTTCCAGTTCTTTAGGTATGTACTTCCTCACCAAATCTGCAGGCACAGGCCAATGAAGAAATAATACGTCGTGCCATTCCTGCGTCATTAACCATGGCTTTCTTATCATGAATTAAATCTCTCCTCTCGGTAAGGTCTAGATACTTATTGTTTCCTACATGTGGGATATTCAAACGAATAAATCATATCCAGGGATCTCTCTATGATTTCAAAAGATTTTATAGAGGGAAATTTCCTATTCAATGATTTCAGACGTAAGATGCTATTTTTCAGACGTGAAGCCAAAAAAGTCAGACGTCAACTTCAATTTATCGGACGTGACCCATAATTTTTCAGACGTCAAAAAACTTGTATCGATGTTTTAGTCATCGATACACGTTTTTTTATTTGCGCAACCCAGTGTAGACATGGATAGCATCTTTAAGAAATTCAGCGGTACCTGGAACTTCTTTATCGTAATACATGGTAAATCGTTCATCATCTACGTACATTTGTGCAAGATTTTCGTGCGCTTCTTTGCTATATTCATTCCAAAAGTACATAAGCCATTGTTTATGCAGGTCTGCTGCTCTTTGCGCAAGGTCGCTTGATGGATCTCCTGTTTTAAATGCTTCAGCTAAAGTCGTCTGTACTTCTTCGGAAAGTCGCTTCACTTCATCGTGTTGTGATTGCGTCATGTTTTTTACTTTTGCATTGGATTTATTGACGGTTTCATCTCCATACTTCTCGCGAATCTCTTTTCCGTAAGTCTTTTCATTTTGATCAATCATTTTTTGTTTAAATCCTTCAAACTTTTCATTGTTTGTCATCTCTATTTCCCCTCCCTTCGATGAAATTGTTTTTTCGACATTGGCAATTAATAAATCTAACTGGGCTCGCTTATCAAGGAGTTGTAAACGGTGATCCGCTAAGGCTTTTGCTTCATCAAAAGTTGGTGACGTCACAATTTGATTAATCGTCTCTAATTTAATTCCAAGTTCTTTATAAAACATGATTTGCTGCAGTAAATTAACTTCTTTCTCACCATAAATCCGATATCCTGATGAATTGATTCTCGCCGGCTTGAGCATGCCAATTTCATCATAATAACGCAACGTCCGGGTACTGATACCTGCCATCTTCCCAAGCTTTTGCACCGTATATTCCATACTTCACCTCCCGATAAGTTAATCGTACACCTTCACGTTACGTCAAAGTCAAACGGTTTTAAAATAATTATCGTGGGTATACAGACTTTAGCTCTCCCTTGTGACAATGATTATGTTTGACATCCTCTAAGAATGTATTTATATTAATACAGTTGAATAAATATATTCCTCATCAGCTCAAGATGAGGTAGAGGTCGCAATAAATATGAATAGTTTGAAGGAGAGTCAGAGAACTTGCTGATATCAAACGAAAGGATTTATTGCCGAAGTACTATAACACTCTGGTTATGGGAGCTGGGACTGTATCCGAAAGGGGCAGGACTGTCATAGTGAGTCACTATGTTGAACTATCTTTTGACTGATCCGGTTTTTGCACACCGTTTCTGAGTGTGCTTTTTTTATACTCTTTTTGACAAGACATGTAATTTCTTATTTTGAGTCAATCGAGTTTCGATAGAGAGGAAAATACGATGAATACAAATAAAAAACTTGGTTTATGGATATTAACTGCGTTAGTAGTTGGAAATATGGTGGGCTCCGGTATTTTTATGCTGCCTCGTACATTAAGCGAAGTTGCAAGCCCTGCTGGCGTTATATCGGCTTGGTTAGTCACAGGTTTCGGTGTACTAATGATTGCTCTTGTGTTTGGTAATTTGGCAATAAGAAAACCTAATCTAACCGGGGGTCCTCAAATTTATGCGAAGGAATTATTTAAGTCTGGTAGTAATTCTTCCACAATGTCAGGATTTATGTCTACTTGGGGATATTGGTTTGGGAATGTTGCTGGTAATATCGCCATCATCACAACTTTTGCAGGTTATTTAACTACGTTCTTCCCTATATTAGTAAATCAGGCTGAACTGTTTACAATTGGATCTTTCACATTAAGAGTAGGAAATGCATTAACCTTTACAGTTTGTACGCTCCTTCTTTGGGGTGTTCATTTTATTATATTAAATGGTCTTGAAAATGCTGGTAAGATAAATTTCGTTGCCACAGCAACAAAAGTAATTGGTTTCATCTTATTTATTGTGATTGGCTTATTTGCATTCCAAAAAGCAAATATTCTTCCTTTTGTAGCACCAAGATACGATGAATTAGGACATTCAGTCAGTCTGTTTGGGCAAGTGAATAGTGCCGCAGTAGCCACTCTTTGGGCATTTCTTGGCATTGAATCTGCCATTGTTTTTGCTTCACGAGCTAAAAAACCAATTGACGTTAAGCGCGCAACAACGATTGGACTGCTAATCGCACTTGCCCTTTATATGGGTATCAGCACATTAGTTTTAGGTATGTTAAACCATGATGCTTTAATTGCTTCTGATAAACCGCTAATTGATGCTATTTCAACTGTGTTGGGACCAGTAGGCGGGAAAATTCTTGCAGCAATTGGATTGATTAGTTTATTTGGTTCAACAATCGGTTGGGTCATGCTAAGTGCTGAAATTCCTTATCAAGCAGCTAAACAAGGGTTATTCCTCCCTTCATTCGCAAAAGTAAATAAAAAAGGAATTCCTGTCCTTTCATTGATAATCACGAATTTAATTGGACAAGTGTTCATTTTCTCGACGATTTCTAATACGATAGCTTCAGCTTTTGATTTCATTATTATTGTAGCTACCCTATCTTATTTAGTTCCTTATTTCATTTCTTCTGCATTCCAGTTAAAGCTTGTCTTTACTGGGGAAACATATACAAATGTCAGAAGTAGAATTACAGATGGGATTATCGGTGCTCTTGCTACTGCTTACTCCATCTGGGTGATTTATGCAGGAACTGCAGATATCAAAACATTTACATTTGGAGTCCTTTTACTCGCAAGCGGGATTTTATTTTATAAACAAGTAAAAAAAGCTAACATTTAATACGCAAACACCCACTTCATTATGTAGATGAAGTGGGTGTTTAAATTTCATGAGATTTAGACCTTCAATCATAATCATACATCGTGTCTTGCAATGAGCCATCTTCTTGGTAAATTTTCAGTACCCCATTGTGTTCATTCACATAAGGTTTTGCTTTATCTAATAGTTCTTGCTTTGTTGCTGCTACAGAAATCGCATTCGTACCGGAATCCTTCTGAAGTTGCCATCCATCTGAATGCTTCAATACTTTGTAAATTTCTTGTTTTACATCACCACCAACATATTCACGAGCTTTTTCTGTGACGATTTCAATAGCTCGTCCGTCTTCCGTTCCATCCCGCAGAAGTGCGTTGGCAATTTCAATAGCTTTCTTACGGACAGGCGTGTCCAAGTTATTAAATGAATCTGGATAATCAGTACTGTTCCAAGGCATGCGAAAAACTCCTTTTTTAATAATAAGTTCCCGTAGATCATACACTCAAAACAACAACTCAATAATTTTGCAACAGAAATAGTATTTTGTGCAACCTGGAACGCCATAATGACTACCTGGAAGCATATTGCGGTTAGCGATAGTTCAGATATAAAATCACAATAAAAAAGAGTGCCGTCTAAGGCACTCTTTACTCAATTTGGATAATGTTTAGGGGAATTTCAAGATATTCATCACTTATACGTGCTTAAATATCTTGTAACTACTTACTTAGCATCTCTTATGGTTAAAAGTTGCTCCGATAATAATTAATAAGATGAAAAGAACCACAATTAATGCAAAAGTGCTACCTCTACGAGGGCAGCATTCCTCGAACTGACCACCACCACATGGTGCATAACCTCCACAAGCGCCGTAACCGCCACCGTAACCGCCATAATAATCCATGATAAAGTCCCCCTTTCCTTCAATGATTATTATTATCTTATGTAATTTATTGAGAGGGACCTAGGGATTTCGCGGAGTTTTTAATATAACAAAAGACATGAAAGTGAAGTAAGAGCATTTCGTCAAGATGCTAATAGCGGTAATGGTTTACAGGGATGCTTCACATGTTATGTTTAAATCAGTGACCACACATTGACATAGCCTAGATATTATGTAATAATAATCTAGTTAACAAATAGCAATTAAGATTTGAAATTCTGGCATCTACTCGATGTTTTTGATTAAACTTATTCACACTGGCGCGACTAAAGGGTCGCAAGGACGTAAAAGAAGGTAGGGTTTACGTTGCTTAAGGAAGACAACCAGTGGACAAATTACCGCGGCACGGAAAGAACGGAACACTTTCTTAGGAAATTATTCCCCGAATATTCGGGATGAAAAATATCATTCAAAGCTTTATATGTTATCTTGTCTATCAAAGGGGCATGTCCAATCGGGCATGTCCCTTTTCCAATTTTCACAAGAAAAGTGGAGCGGATTGATCTGTGGAGCTTCTTTTATTTTTCTTAGTATGTAAAAACAAAAAAATCCAACAACCATTTACGGTGTTGGATTTCTCTTCATTCGCCTAAATCAACATTATGATAAACTTGTTGAACATCTTCTAAATCTTCTAATGCATCAATCATTTTCTCGAATTGAATTTGAGCATCCACATCAAGAGGAATGTCGTTTTGCGCAAGCATCGTCAGTTCAGCTACAGTAAAGTCTGTAATTCCTATGGTTTTAAATGCTTCTTGAACTGCATGGAACTGATCTGGTTCAGCATAAACAATGACTGATTCTTCTTCTTCTAAAACATCACGTACATCGACGTCCGCTTCGACTAAAAGTTCGAATATTTCATCTGCCGTTTTTCCATCAATCCCAATAACAGCCGTTGCATCAAACATGTAAGCCACAGATCCGCTGACACCCATGTTTCCACCGTTTTTACCAAATGCAGCACGAACATCTGAAGCTGTACGATTGACGTTATTTGTCAGAGCATCAACGATAACCATTGAGCCATTTGGTCCGAAGCCTTCATAACGTAGTTCATCATAACTTTCTTCTGATCCGCCTTTTGCTTTTTCAATGGCACGATCGACAATTGCTTTTGGCACACTATATGTTTTTGCGCGTTCTAAAACAATTTTTAATGCTCGGTTAGACTCTGGATCTGGTTCACCTTGTTTTGCAGCTACATATATTTCGCGTCCAAACTTAGCATAGATTCGACTTGTATTTGAATCTTTTGAAGCTTTCTTTTCTTTAATATTATTCCACTTACGTCCCATTTCGATTCACTCTCTTCCCGGTGTGTCTATCTAAATAATGATAATTTCATACCATATACTTTACGCTTGCTCACTGTTGCATTATACACCAAGAGCTTAATAATTTTCGAGTGAAATCCCAAAAAAGACTTCTGTTTTATCCTAATAATGCTAGTTGAATATGAACTCATAAAAAAAGACTAACTCATTTGAGATAGTCCATTGATCATTAGAGACCTTCTGTATTAATGCGGGGTTGCGTCACCACAGTCTCTGTATTTTCATTTTTCTCTTCTGAAACATCGTTTGATGAAAGTTTAACATTTTTTGTTTCATTATCCTTACGAGTAATGGTTTTATCATCATGATTGTGTTTGTCTTTATTTTTATTATCGGGCATGCATATTCCTCCTTCGAATCATTTATAGAATGTAGTTTGGTTTAGGTATACCCGGAATTCACTTTTATCACACGCTTCAAGCGCTTGAATGCTTATTTTTGTTGTTTCGGTTAAGATATATCATTCAATTCTAGAGAGCTGGGTGTCCCTCGCGAAATAAAAAGACGAATGATTTTTATTAAAAATAATTAAATCGTTCGACTTTTAACTAAAAATTCACTTGAATCTATGAATTTTGTAAGTTAGTATTGTCAAATAGAGAATTAGGAAGGTCATTCTGTGAATTCCTATAAACACATCATAATAGTAAAAGGAGTAGATTATGAAAACTAAAAATAGATGGTTGTTAAATCATAAGCGAAGTTGAATTTACTCTGTAGTTAGTTCATGATTGCGATATAAGAAAAGCAGGATCAATTAATATTTCCATAAAAGAAAAAAGGAAAGTTGGAGAATTCATGTCGTTTACAGACTTATCCATTGCTACGAATGCAACGATGTTACCGATACAGGAAATTGCTGATAAAGCAGGAATACCACGAAAGGCACTTGAATTATACGGAAATTATAAAGCCAAGATTGACGTCCATTCTCTGCCACCTGTGACTACTCAAGGCCAAGTCGTCTTAGTTACTGCCATCAGCCCAACACCTGCTGGTGAAGGAAAATCGACGGTTACGGTAGGACTTGCTGATGCATTTAATCAACTAAATGAGTCTGTCATCGTCGCAATGCGTGAACCATCGCTAGGACCTGTTATGGGAATGAAAGGCGGAGCAACTGGCGGCGGATTCGCACAAGTATTGCCGATGGAAGACATCAATCTTCATTTCACCGGAGATATACATGCCATCACATCAGCAAATAATGCATTATCCGCGCTTATCGATAATCATTTACATCAAGGTAATGCACTAAATTTAGATCCAAGAAGAATTGCGTGGAAACGAGTTCTTGATATGAATGACCGTGCATTAAGACAAGTAACTATAGGTTTAGGCGGTCCACTACAAGGAGTTCCTAGACAAGATGGATTTGATATCACCGTGGCCTCTGAAATTATGGCAGTCTTATGCTTGGCAACAAGCCTCGAAGATTTGAAAGAGCGCCTTGCTCAAATGGTCATTGCTTATACATATGATAAAGAACCCGTAACTGTACGACAATTAGGTGTTGAAGGTGCTCTCACATTGCTATTAAAAGATGCATTCAAGCCGAACTTGGTGCAAACCATTGAAGGTACTCCTGCAATCATTCACGGTGGTCCTTTTGCAAATATTGCCCATGGCTGTAATTCTTTGATGGCAACAAATACCGCTAGAAGACTGGCAGATATCGTCGTAACGGAAGCTGGGTTTGGGGCAGATTTAGGTGCTGAGAAATTCATGCACATTAAATCAAGAAAAGGTAACTTCCACCCAGATGCCGTAGTCATTGTTGCGACCGTACGTGCCCTCAAGATGCATGGGGGTGTTGAGAAGAATCAACTTACACAACCAAATGCTGATGCTGTGAAACGCGGGATGTCGAACTTAGCAAAACACGTAGATACGATTCGTCAATTTGGTATTGAACCAGTCGTTGCATTAAACCGTTTTACAGCAGATGCACAAGATGAGTTACAAGAAGTTATGAAATGGGCTAAATCACAAAGTGTTCAGATTGCATTGACCAATGTATGGGAGCAAGGTGGTAAAGGTGGACTTGAATTAGCTAAGCTTGTTAAAGAAGAATTAGCTAAACCGAAAAACTTTACTATGCTTTATGATGAAACCGATTCGGTCGAAGAAAAACTTCGAATTATTGTTCAACAAGTATATGGTGGGACTGACATTCAGTTAACAGATAGTGCCAAGAAAAAGCTGGTAGAACTAAAAAAATATGGCTGGGATGCATTGCCAATTTGTATGGCCAAAACTCAATATTCTCTTTCTGATCAGCCTTCCCTTCATGGGCGTCCTGAAGGGTTTACCATTACCATCCGGGACATTATCCCGAAACTCGGTGCTGGCTTCTTAGTCTGTCTAACGGGTGACATCATGACCATGCCAGGTTTACCAAAACAACCTGCCGCATTGAATATGGATGTTGACTCAGATGGTAATGCGGTCGGATTATTTTAATTTAAATTACCTTCGTTTATGAATGAACAAAACCGGTACGGGAGATCTCCCGCACCGGTTTTTCTATACGTTCATTTTAGTTTTCTGTTTCCATCGGTTATCCATCGCACGCTCCACAAAATCTGTTTGGTTACCATATTGACGGATGACGTCTTTGATTTCTTCTGCTTGGTATTGATCATTGCGGTTGTTCGCAAGTGATGCATAGCCTGAACCGCGCTGTAAATAATCAGAGCTTGCTACTGAATACCAAACATCATCTTCCATCGTTTGTCCTCCAATGGTGACCACTTCGATTACTTTGCCGTTATGTACGATATCAGCACCGGAAATATGAAGTCTTCCCACGAATTTTCCTCTGAATCCAGGACCTCTGCCATCTGCCAAACAAACTTGGACATCCAGTGATTGCTCAAGAGCTAATTTGATGTCTTTTCCTTTCACTTCAAACGACGTTGGATTTAAAGGAGATGGACAGATTTCAATTAGCTTTTTATTGGAAATATCGTTAAAGACACCCGCATTGACAATACCACTGTTAATAAGACCAATATCGCACTTCAACATGTCTTTTAACCCGTCCGCAATTAGGTTAGTCAATGGATTTTCCTCAAGCACATCATGCCAAAGAGGATGACTGATTGTATAGAGGGGCTTGCTCAACGTTTCAATAGCTATTTCTTTATTATCCTTAAGAATAGCCAGTACACGCTCATCTTCCTTCCCGTGTTCGGTAGAAAGAGTGGCCGAATGAAGCAATTCTATGTGTCTATTCGGATTCACTTCTAATTCCACAACTCCTAAATATTCTCCGTACTTCCCTGCACTGTTCATAATTGTGCCATTGACGATTTTTGCTTCTTTGTAAAGTTGGTGATCGTGTGCAGAAAGGATAACATCTATTTGGGGCATATCTTTCGCTAGGTCTTCGTCGGCTACAGTTCCGATATGGCTAAGCAAAATACACAAATCGTACTTACCTTCATTTCGTTCAATCACATTCGCAATCGCAACCTGATAAGGATGCACATGAATCCCTAGACCTTCATTGAACACACCCATATCTGGTGAAGAGCCCGTAATCAGTATACGCAATCCATTTTTATTGATAATCGTACTCGTAACTACTCCCTTGACGTTGCTTAATTCTTTTCTCACTAAGTTGTTGCTAATGAACGGGACAGAACTGTGGGTTGCCATATGTTCAAGCGTATCCATGCCATTGAACATTTCATTGTTCCCTATAGTCAATGCATTGTATCCCACTTCTTCCAGCAGTTCAATTGCCGCTATTCCTCTCGTACCTTGCAATTCGATGCTTTTAAAGTCAGCGAAATCCCCACCATCTAGAATTAAAGTATTGTCATCTTTATGCTGCGCAATCAATGTCGCGATTTTTGAAAAGTTTTCAAAGTTACTATGTATGTCATTAGTATGTAGAATTTTTAGTTTCATAATGTCCCCCAGCTATTTTTCACTCTCTTTTAATACATTCTAAAAAACTTTTTAATAATTTTATCATGTGGTAATATTATCATATATGTGTATTTTTTGTAAAAAATTATATTAACACACTTTAAGTATTTTGGACATTTAGAGTTCAATAAAGCAACTCAATAATCATTCTTAAATAAGGTAGAGTGAGCAAAAAGGAGAAATAATATGGAAAACTTAAAAACAACATTAACTAGTGTAATCGCTGGGGAAGTAACTCATATATCAATACATATTCTTGATGAAATGATTGAAAATATTGGCACGACCGACCCTGTCGTAAGAGATCAACTTATTTTTAGTGCATTTTGTAAACTGATATTCGAAGATCTTTTTGAAAAAGAGCAGTTGGAATATATATTGAACTCTCTATTAAAAAATAGTTCATTGTTTTTCGATTTAGAAAATTCATCGCCAGATTCTGTCTTTACGCGTTCATTCACGTCTCTCATCTTTGCAGCAATTTTAGAATATGATGTAACCAAACAAATACTTGATGAAGGTATCGTTCGACAAGTCATTAATGCTTCACATGACTATATGATGAACGAACAGGATTTGAGAGGTTATGTACAAGATAAAGGATGGGCACATGCCGTCGCCCATGGAGCTGATTTATTGGAATCACTAATCAAACATCCGTTGTCAACAGAAGCAGATGCACGAAAAGTACTCAAACATATTGCTCGATTCCTCACTATTGCAGTCGGTTATCAAGACGATGAAGAAGAACGATTAGCTCGTGCATTTGTCACTTTAGCCACTCACCATTTAACTGATGAAATTATTTCGGATTGGCTTTATTCGCTTGATCGCTCTCTTAGAGAAAAAAGGGCAAACGATCATGGAGAATTGCAACCATACTATGCACAACTTTCTTTTAAGAATTTTTTGAAATCAGCTTTCTTTTTGTTTGAGAAACAGCTGGACAGTAAACCTTTGCAACATACTATCAAACAAGTTGTCTGTAAACTTATCCATTAACAAAATCTCGTAATCTCAGCGGGGTGTATTTTGTATAAGTTAAATAAAAGCGAAATATACTCCAATTACACCAAAACCAAAGAGTGCAAGGAAGAAAACTTTCGTTGACTTAGAGTCTTTAATCGAGTCAGTCAGAATTTCTTTTACCGTCACCATATAGATCATCCCAATAGATAAGCTGATGAAAACCGACCAGAAAACCGGACTATCGATGCCTAAAAAATTCCCGAAATATGCACCAACCCCCACTGGTAAGGCTACAATAAGAGAAAAAAAGATCAATGTCCAGATGCCCAGACCAGCGATAAATAATGGAGTAAATACAATAATCCCTTCAGGAACGTTATGAAGAAATATTGTTTGAAGGATGGAAAAGCTTAAAGTGGAGTCTTGATTAGAACCTAACGTGATTCCTATTGGAAGGTTATGAAGTGAAATACTTAACATTAGCATCGCCCCAGTGTATAAGGGATTACGCTTTTCTTTATTTTCTGGAAGTACCCTTTGAATCATAAACGATTTATGTATGACCTTAAATAAAGTAACGCCTATTAAAAATCCCAAAATAAAAGTAAACCAATTGCCTAACTCGATTGCTTCAGGAGCAATTTCAAAACTTATTAATCCAAGAATTAAACCTGCGCAAATACTGTAAACAGTATCGATTCGCTTCTGAAATCCTTTTAAAATCCAGGCAATAATCCCCCCGATACTAAAACCTAACGCTGTACATAAATACCCAACCACCCATATAGAAGAAATGTTTACCACCCTTATGATATTTGTTTCTATGTTTATATGGGTTTTTGTCTGCATTTATGAAAACTACCGTAGATGCCGAAACCAAGCGAAAAAAAAAGGGCTTCCCAAAATAGGGTTACCTTCTGTTAATATTCATCATAAGGCACTTCGAGTTTCATCACCTTTTGGTAAATTTCACTTTTCACCTTTCCATCTACTATTCCGGATCCAATAAAACTGAAAGTATAACCATCTTTAAACTCGAAAATATAGTTTTCTTCGCGATTTGTTTTTTCGTCGTACATTTCGTGTGTCACTTTCGCAAGGTCTTCCCACTGGTATTCAACCTTAGAACCCAAGATCGGATTATTTTTGATAAAGTCCTTATGGAGATATACGTAGTTTTGAACACCTAAGCTGAAAATGGTGATGAAGCCAACTACCGCCATGAACCCTAGCAACATATTTAACATTTTGGATTTTGAAAAATACATTGCACATAGAAAAACGATCACAACTGCAAAAGCTAAACCATACATCATCATACTTGTACCTTTCGGAATAAAGACAACTTTATCAGGAGTATCCGATAGTGTAACAGAAACAATCATGGGTGTCAGCATGATAACAAAAGGGGCTATTATTAATAAAAGTAAGGAAAAAATCCAAAATTTACTTTTATCTTCCGTGTAATCCATCATATCTCTCCTCTTTAAGTTTCTGATTTTAATGTAATAGATCATCCTATACTTGTAAATTATCACCTGTTTATACTATACTTTTCCTCTTATTAAAAAAGCACCAATTAAGATAAATTCATCTTAATTGGTGCTTTTCAATGTCCTTCTCCAAGCGAAGTGGTTGATCTAACTAATCAACCAACATTCCTCTTCGTTGGCGAATTTGGTAAGCATTTAATTGCTTAAATAGTTGTGAAGATTTTTCCTTATCCACTACAAAATCAATTCCGTATTCAATTTCATCCGTTTTTCTAGACTTGCGAATAATAGAACCATCCATTGTAAAAGGGATATCTAAAATCTCAAAACGACATTCTACTTTAGCAAGTAGCGAAATCTCGATTGATGAAGAAAATCCTAAGCCTTTCACACTAAGGTTATCAATACTTAGGAACATTGACTCTCCTCCATGTACTAAAAGCTGTCCACTTAACGATCTCTCAAAATTCACTCGAAAAAATTCACGACGATTTTCGCTCATTACGTTTCCCCCATTTACATCACTAATTACATATATATATTAATTAGCATCCCTTTGATTTCTCCAACCATCTGAAGAATGTCAATACCTTCCTTTTCATTATTTAACACTTCCTCGTGAAGTTCAATAAGTTTTTGATCAATTACTTCAACTAATTGATGATTTTTCATACCACCACTAGGGCTAAAGCTTTGTTTATCGGATAATTGCAAACCATAACTCAATGATTCTCCTATGAATTGCTTTACTAAATTCTTATAATCAACGAGATTTTCTATTGTTTTTTGTTTCGTAAGCTTCTGTCCTTGTGCATCCACACGAGTCATTAATTGATTTAAAGATTCCAGCTGCAATTTTGACTGAGATTTTTTTATTACTGCAGAAAAAGACTCCGTGTATTTATTTTCTACAGCACTTTTATTAAGCCTGTCGCTTGGAAATTTTGTTTGCCCTTCAATACGCAAATGAAGCACCTCATTTTACTTATTATAGCTTTGCTTTTTGATCAACATATTTATGACAAGTTCTACTTCTCCTTGATCAATCTTTAGTACTTTTGTTATTTGTGTGGGTGAAAAACCTTGTTTATATAATTTTGATATTTTTTCGTTTTCTAGTTCTTTCTCATTCGAATAAAAGTCATTTGTCTGTTCCTCATCGCCTTGGTTATCAATCGTATTTACATTGGTAGGTGCTATCATCAAGCTAGTATCTAGTTGTTCTTCTAATAGTCGAATTCTCTCGTCAAGCTTACTCTCTTTCACTTTGATATAATCAACGAGTTTATGATAGAGTTCATCATTTTCTTTTTCTATGCTAGTTACAAACTCCTCCATACTTTGATGAATGGCTTCCGTATCCTGTAACATTTGTGTCCTTTTTTGTTTAAACTGAGTCAAAACGATAAATGACCTGATATTCACTAAAATCACTAAAATAACTAATCCAATTAGTAACCAATCCAAGGGTATCACCTTAACCTTCTGAACCTTATTCAAAAAACCTAATAATTTTCATGTATAGATAGAACAGATGCACGTAATCGCAACATTGCCTTCGAATGCAGCTGAGAAACTCGAGAAACACTTACATTTAGAACTTCTGCAATTTCAGTTAATTTTAATTCCTCGAAATAACACAAAGAAATCGTTATTTTCTCTTTTTCTGGCAAGCGCTCAATAGCTTTTGATAGAGATTCTTTAGTCATTTGTTCGGTTAAATATCGTTCTGGAGATCCAGAATTATCATTAACCATATTATATTTTCCAACTTGATTATGTTCATCATAAGTGGTTTCATCAATTGAAGTCATTGTAGATAAAGCAGCTTCTGATACTGTTTTGTTCAGCTCGACTTTAGTAATCCCTAGATATTCACTAACTTCCTCATCCGTAACTGAATAATTATTTTTCTGCTCTAAAACAGCATAAGCTTTTTCGATTTTCTTCACTTTTTCCCTTACAGAACGAGGTAACCAATCACTGTGCCTAAGACCATCAATAATTGCTCCTTTAATTCTCCATGAAGCATAAGTCTCAAACATTAAGTCTCGCTCGATATTGAATTTATCAAATGCATCAAGCAGCCCTTCATATGCGAGACTACGTATGTCATCCTTTTCAACCGTTCTAGGTAAACTGATCATAAACCGTTGTACAACAAAGTCAACCAAAGGAAGATAGCGCTCTACTAGATATTCTCCCGCTTGTGGATCACGCTGTTTTTGCCAATTTTCCCAGTAATAAAGTTCTTCTTTTGACAATTTATTGTTCAACATGAGTTTCACCACCACTTCTAAGATTGCAAGAAAAGTGCATAGCGCCTTTCTGACCCCTATATAGAGATCTTAGGCTGGCGCTTGCTAGACATAGGTACGAGAGACGTGTATTACTCAATTTTTGCTGTGAAAATATACTGTTGTTTTTCGTACATTTGCGCTTTCGTTTGTTCCTCAATATCAACGGCATTCTTTAACATAGCCTAATTTTTAAAAAGCATTTTCAATAAAAACCCTTTGATTCCAAGCTTATAAGCAACAGGTAATTGTAGAAATTCACTCGTCACATTTTGCATAGCCTGTGAAGCATGGCAGTTTGGAAATGCCAGTAAAAACGGGACTTGTTTTTTTACTGCATTGGGCACATTTACGTCGCTTGGAATAAAGCCTAATGTCCCAATCTGTTTATTTAAAAACTGCTCAGTCACTTTTTTAAAGTTATCCGCTGTTTGTTTTCCTTCTTTTTCACTGGTGCATTGGTTAATAATCAATTTCATATGTACGTTTTGATCTTTTGCATGAACCATTTTCACAATAGAATAAGCATCTGTGATTGAAGTAGGCTCTGGAGTTGTCACTAAAATGACGTCATCAGCTGCTAGTATAAATCGTAAATTTTCATAAGATAACCCTGCACCTGTGTCCAAGATAATGTAATCCACAGTTCCTTGAATCGTACTTAACTCTGTAAAAAATTTGTTCATTTTCGTTTCATCTAACCGAAACATATCATTAAATCCTGTACCGCCAGATATAAATAACAACCCATTTGGCCCTTCTTCGATAATCTCCCAAATAGATAAATCCTTTTCTATCATCGAGGCAATGGACTCTTTGTTAGATCTCCCTAATAACACATCCACATTGGCAAATCCTAAGTCAACGTCAAAGATTAACACTTTTTTGTTTTGTTGAACTAGGCTTAACGCGAAATTTATTGCGAAGTTTGATTTTCCAACTCCACCTTTACCACTTGTGACAGCAATAATTCGGGTTTGTCTTCGCTCTTTTTTAGTTTTCTTTTGCAGAACTTTATCTCTTAATTGTTTTGCTTGATCAATCATTTTCATCTTCTCCTAATACGAAGTTCGCTATCATCTCCGGGGTTACCGTAAGAATATCATCTGGAACATTTTGGCCATTGGCAATATAACGTATAGGGGTTGAATAATGATAAATCAAATTCAGGATGGCACCTGATGAACTTGTTTCATCTTTTTTTGTCAAAATCAGCTGGTCCATTACGATCGTTTGGAAATTATCGATGATTTTCTTCATATCCTCGTACTTTGAGGTAAGACTCAACACTAAATTAATTTGGATTTTCTTGTCCTCAGGCAACATCTGCTTTAGATCATCAATGTACTGTTTTTGTTGATAATTCCTACCTGCCGTGTCCATCAAAATGATATCGCAGTTGCTGAGGTCATCCATTGCTACAGTCAGGTCAGCTGAAGATTCCACGACTCGGATCGGTATATTCAAAATCCCTGCATAGATTTTCAATTGCTCCACTGCCGCTATTCGGTAGGTATCTGATGTGATGAGTCCCACTTTTTTCTCTTCACTCAATAAATAGTGCGCAGCTATTTTAGCGATTGTTGTGGTCTTTCCAACTCCTGTTGGACCAATAAAACAAATGATGTCTACCTTTTTTCTGCTCAGCCTTTTTTTATGGGTATTGATTAACTTGATGATTTCTTTACGAGCCAAAGCATGTATTTTGTCTTCCGTGTAATTGGGATGCTGATCTAAAACTAGCATCAGCTTTCCCAGTAACTCAGATTGAACTTCTTCAGTGATTCCTTGTGCAATTAACTTTTTATTCAACGATTTTAATGCATCAGGCATTCGATTCTCATCAATCGCTTGGAACATGAATTGCTTCAAGCTTTTCAATTCACTCATAAGCCCATCGAGATTTTCATCCTTTTTAACAGATGGATTTTCGGATTCCATTAAAACTGAAACCTCTTCCTTTTGTAAAAATTCGGATTCAGGATTGATGTTTTCATTGCTTCTCTTTTTTTCACTTGGTTTTGTTTCAACGGCAGCTATTACCTCAAGTTTTTCTTGTTTAAAAAACCCTAAAAAACCACCAGTTTTGACTTTCTTTGTATTCAAAATAAGAGCGTCTTCGCCTAAGTCTCTTTTAATCATTGGTATTGCTTGCGTCATATTATTTACAGTATAAGTTTTTAGCCTCATTAGATATTAACCGCCCCGACTGGGATTTTAGCTGCCCCTGCTGAGATATTGATTACCCCAACGCTTTGAATTTCTACCTCTGGTTCTAGTTCGTTATATGAGAGTACTGGAAGATCTGGGGCAAACCGTTCAATAAACTGCCTCATATACATGCGTATAGCAGGCGAAGTTAAAAGAATCGGTTGAACACCAGATTGTTGCAGTTGTGATGCTTGTTCTTGAATCTTTTGAAAGATAGTTTGTGATGTTTCTGGGTCAATCGATAAATAACTACCTTGTTCCGATCGATGGACAGACTCTGCGAATTTCTTCTCGAGACTTGCACCTGCCGTAATAACCTGTAAAGGTTCATGTTGAATGGTGTACTGCAAGGTAATTTGTCTAGAAAGAGCTTGTCTCACGTATTCAGTCAGTACATCCGGATCCTTCGTT
This sequence comes from Paenisporosarcina sp. OV554, assembly GCF_003058165.1. Lineage (GTDB taxonomy): Bacteria > Bacillota > Bacilli > Bacillales_A > Planococcaceae > Paenisporosarcina. The sequence continues at coordinate 187,709 of NZ_QBUC01000005.1, forward strand.
TGTGATGAATAATCTGCTAATGTTTCTAAAATCACAAGTAAATTTCGTATCGATACTTTTTCTTTTAGAAGTTTCATTAAGACTTTTTGTATTTCGCCAATTGCCATCATCTGTGGAATTAATTCTTCTATAACTGCCGGTGAGGTTTCACGTACATTTTCAACGAGTGATTTAACCTCTTGTCTGCCAATTAATTCATGTGCATGGCGCTTAATCACTTCGGTAAGATGTGTGGAGACTACAGAAGGGGGGTCGACAATTGCATAACCTGCTAACTCTGCTTCTTCCTTCATTTCTTCATTCACCCATAGAGCCGGCATACCAAATGCAGGTTCAATCGTCGGAATACCTTCAATGCTTTCGTCGTCTATTCCTGGGCTCATTGCTAAATAATGATCGAGCATAATTTTACCGGACGCTACTCGATTCCCTTTAATTTTAATGACATATTCGTTTGGTTGTAGTTGAATATTATCGCGTATTCGTATGACCGGAACAACTATTCCTAATTCGATAGCGCATTGTCTTCGAATCATAATGACGCGATCTAATAAGTCCCCGCCTTGGTTCTTATCGGCAATCGGAATTAAGCCGTAACCGAATTCAAATTCAATCGCATCAACATGCAAAAGATCAATGACACTTTCGGGGCTTTTTAATTCTTCACGCTCTTGGTCTTCATTACTAGCTACCTTCTCTTTATTTTCCTCTGCTGTTAAATTCCGCTGCATTTTATAGCCACCAAAAGCCACAAGAGCGGCAACAGGCAATACTAATAGAGGATTTATCGGTGTGAACAGAGCAAATAATGATAATGTCCCAGCCACCACATAGAGCATTTTAGGGTATGCGAAGAGTTGTTTCGCAATATCTGAACCTAAGTTCCCTTCAGAAGCAGCCCGAGTGACCACGATTCCTGCTGCAGTTGAAATCAACAATGCCGGAATCTGACTAACTAAACCATCACCGATTGACAACAGTGTAAATAGTTGTGCCGCTTCTCCAATTGGCAATTTATGAACGATGACACCAATTAATAGACCGCCGATAATATTAATGAGAACAATGATTATCCCAGCAATCGCATCCCCTTTAACGAACTTACTTGCACCATCCATGGCCCCGTAGAAGTCCGCCTCTTGGTTAACCTTTTCTCTGCGTTTTCTTGCTTCTTGATCGGAAATCATCCCAGCACCTAGATCAGCGTCGATACTCATTTGTTTACCCGGCATCGAGTCTAGTGTAAAACGAGCCGCAACTTCTGCAACACGTTCAGATCCTTTGGTAATTACTAAGAACTGGATAATTACGAGTATCAGGAAAATCAAAATACCAATTATCGGGCTTCCTCCAACAACAAATGAACCAAAAGTTTCAACAACCTCTCCACCCGTTTGATTGGTTAAAATCGATCGAGTAGTAGATACATTTAATCCTAATCGAAACAATGTAGTTAGTAACAACAACGTAGGGAAAATTGAGAATTGCAGTGCTTCCTTGGTATTCATGGCAACCAGAATAATAGTTAAGGAAAGACTAATATTTATCATAATTAATATATCTAACAAGAGTGGTGGAAGAGGAATAACCATCATTACGACAATCATAATAACTGATACTAAGACGACATAATCTTTGATTTTCAAGTTGTTTCCTCCTCCTTTATTATATTCTTCATTTAATCTTTCCTTTTAATCGATAGATATATGCTAAAACCTCTGCTACCGCTAAGAATAATTCTTCAGGAACATAGTCTCCTATTTCAACCTGATGATATAGAGCACGGGCAAGTGGTTTATTTTCCATAATCACAATTTCAAGTTCTTTTGCTTTTTCTTTAATTTTCAATGCAATATGGTCTTTTCCCATCGCAATAACCATGGGGGCTGCCATTGTTTCGGCATCATATTTAATCGCAATTGCATAGTGTGTTGGGTTCGTGATAAGAACATCTGCATTCGGCAAATCTTGAATCATTCGGTTCATACTCATTTGTCTTTGCCGTTCTTTAATTTTTGATTTAATCAGAGGATCCCCTTCTGCTTTCTTATACTCATCTTTAATATCTTGCTTCGACATTCGGATGCCTTTTTCAAATTCATACTTTTGATACATATAATCTAAAATAGCTAAACACAATAAAATGATGGCAGAAACGGTGGCCATTTTGAGAGTTAGTGATCCAATAAACGATAAAGAATAACCAATACTCTTTTGTGAAAGTAAAAATAGCTCTTCTTTTTCTGACCACAAAACACTAAAAGCGGCAAAGCCAATAATGGCAATTTTAAGTAATGACTTTACAAGTTCTACTAAAGCACGCATAGAAAATATTTTCTTCGCACCTTGAATTGGATCTAATCGTTCTAATTTCATTTTTAATGGATCCGTTGTAAATAAGGAACCCACTTGAATGTAATTCCCTAGAAAGCCGGATACCATCGCAATGGCCATGATAGGAGCAACTATCTTAATCGCATTAAATGTCATTTGTTCAAATAAATTGCGGATATTAATTGGAGACCATTCCCAAGCAATATACTGACTAAAATTAATCCGATAGATTGCCAGAAGCTGGTCAAGCATCCATCCTCCCCAAAAATTAAGTAACATAATCCCACCAAGCATAATCATAGCTGCAGGAACTTCAGGACTTTTAGCTACTTGTCCTTTTCGTTTGGACTCTTGCCTTTTCTGAGGTGTTGCTTTTTCTGTCTTTTCCCCAGAAAAGAATTGTAAATCTAGAACTAGAAGATATCTCTTCTCCATCTATGCCCCTCCTAATAATCGGATCAACTGAGACATGCTAATCAGTATCTTTTCAAACAGGATTTGCAAAATGTAAAAGAAAATTGGCATGGATAGAAACAACATGATGAATCCTACAATAATCTTTAAAGGGAGCCCGACAGCAAAAATATTTAATTGTGGCACGGTTTTAGCTAAAATCCCAAGTGCGACATCGACGAGAAATAGCGCACCCACAATCGGTAAAGCGATTTGTAAAGCAATCATAAACATTTCTACAAATAACTTCGTGAAGAAATGTGCAACGTCTTCCATTTTCGCCGAGAATGCAATTGATTCTACTGGAAACGATTGAAAGCTTTGCATGACACCATCAAGCATTAAATGATGCCCATTAACTGTCAGTAAAAAAAGCAGGGCTAAAATATATTTAAAATGACCAATGATTGGAACCTGGGTTCCAGTTTGTGGATCCATGACACTGGCAATTGAAAAACCCATTTGGAAATCGATAAACGCGCCAGCTATTTGAACCGTGTACAAGAGTAATGCGGCTGTAAACCCTAAAGCTAGACCTACGCCGAGTTCTTTAATGATCAACAGTATATAAAAGGAATCTAGCGGAAGCGGCTCCCCATCTGGTAGATTCGATAAGGCAACCAACGCTATAAAGAAAGCAAGCCCTACCTTAAATTGATTGGGAACACCCTTCATCGCAAATAAAGGAGCAATGATAAAAAAGCTAGTTAAGCGAACAAATATAAGTAAAAGATACGGATACATCTCAATGATCGAATTCATAATATGCCTACTATCCGATTAGCTGTGGGAGCTGTTGGAATAAATCTCTTGTAAAATCCAATAACAGCGTCAACATCCAGGGTCCGAATAATACAAGAGACAAAAACACGGCTAATATTTTCGGAATAAACGCAAGGGTTTGTTCCTGAATTTGTGTCATTGCTTGGAAAATACTCACAATTAATCCGACGGCTAATGCAATAAGTAGCATTGGTGCAGATATGATGATGATCATGTAAATTGATTGTTCCGCTAGTTTAATTACCACGTCTGGAGTCATCGTTTTCTTCCCTTCACTAATAGCTAACAAGCAGCGATTCGATAATCAAATACCAGCCGTCAACAAGTACAAATAATAATATTTTAAATGGTAAAGAAATCATTACTGGCGGAAGCATCATCATACCCATAGCCATAAGCGTACTGGCGACCACCATATCAATAATCAAAAATGGGATAAAGATAACAAAACCAATTTGAAATGCAGTTTTCAACTCACTAATAGCAAATGCCGGAATGAGTGAAGTCAGCGGAATATCTTCAATACTGTCTGGTTTTTTCAATCCAGCATATTTAAAAAACAAGGCTAAATCTTTCTCTCGTGTGTGCTCTGCCATAAATTCCTTAATTGGAATAACCGCTGTATCGAGCGCCTCGTCTTGAGTTGAATCACCTGCTAAGTATGGCTGTAAGGCCGTTTCATTAATTTCCACCATAATGGGTGACATGATAAAAAACGTTAAAAATAGGGCTAACCCAACAAGCACTTGATTTGGAGGCATGGACTGTGTTCCTAATCCTGTCCGCACAAATGACAAAACAATAATTATCCGAGTAAAGCTGGTAAGCATAATTAAGATCCCCGGAGCAAGAGATAAAATGGTCAGTAAGGCTAGAAGTTGTAGGGTAACTGAAACGTCCCCCGGTGCATCGGAACCAAAATCGATACCAGGAATACTCACAAGAAATAGGAAGTCGGTCATTTTGAGTTACCTTCCTTATCTTCATCTACTTCATTTAAGTCCTGCTTAAGTTGATCTTGCTTACCTTTTTGTTTAGTTAGGCTTTGCTTGAATAAGTGATCAAAACTAAGATTAGGTTTAGATCCCATTCTTTTGCTCATCTTTTCTCTCGAAAAATTAACGATCGAGGCAATTGAGGTAGAGATATTAGCTAGAGGGCTAGTGAAAAGTGTAGATTGTTTCTCTAGATCTGATTCAATGTTGTTAATTTCATCCGACTCGGAAAATTCCTTAATCAATGTGACTTGATCTCCGACACCAATTAAATAAACCTTTTTGCCAACTTTAACAAGCTGCAGTGATTTATTATTGCCTAGCGGAGTGCCCCCCATTAATTTAACGGCTTGGTTTGGCTGTAGTTTCTTTTGTCTTAACGCCAAAAATTTAATCAATGCGTAAATCATCACAAGAATTAAGAGCGTATAGAAAATAAGTTTTATGATGATTACCACGAGACTCTTGTCTTCAGAAGTATTTGATACAGTACTATCTTCTGTTTCTTCAGGTTCTGACTGATCATCAGTTTGCTTTTTTTTAACCCAGTCGGAGGCCATAGGTTCTTTTGCATCAACAGGATTTGGGATGGAAACTACTAGAAAAGCAAAAACTAAAATTATCGCAATAACATATTTTTGAATCAAGCTTGGTAACTCCTTACTTAGTGCATTATCGCAGCTTTGATATACGATCTGCTGTACTTAAAATATCTGTTACACGTACACCGAAATTTTCGTCAATTACAACAACTTCACCTACTGCAATTAACTTATTGTTAATTAAAATATCGACAGGTTCACCTGCTAATTTATCAAGTTCAATAATCGAACCTTGAGAAACTCCCAAAATTTCTTTAACCATTCTTTTCGTTCTTCCCAATTCAACAGTTACTTGAAGCGGAATGTCGAGTAACATGTTTAAATTGTTTGGTTCGGATTGAGATGAGCTAAATTCATCAAAACTTGAAAATTGGACAGATTGGATATTAGGTGTTGCTTCTGAATCTATTGTTTTTGTTGTAGTTGATTGATTAGTAGATTGAAATTGCATCTCTTGTGTCTCCTCTGGATAATCCTCGTCCAATGAATCTGTTAATATCCCTACCATTTGTTTAGCCAAGCGAACAGGAAGGTTAAGTTGGAGGCTTAGACTTTTTTGACTGCCAATTTTTATTTGGAAATCAGCCTGAATAAACCATCTCTCTTGCGTGAGTTTAGATACCGGGAAGTCTTGTTGAGTTTCAATCAAATCCATACTAGATAAGGAGTGAGAAATCTCTTGTTCTAATACAGTAGCCATTGATTGAGAGACAGAAGTAAACATTTTTTCAACAACTTCTTCTACAATCTGGAACTGTTTTCGCATATTCTCTGCTTCACTACCCGGATCCATCATTTCACTTATGGCTTGTACATCTTCTACAGATATGGAGAGAATCTGAATGCCATTAAAGCCTCCGGTATACTCCCCTAGTATCACAATAAAAGGTGACTGTGTATTCGTTAATAAATGGTCATTTTGTTTTATTGACAGTTCTGCAGACATTACAGTGGTTGGTTCAGAAAATAGTGAGGAAAGTACAGTAGATGAACCACCCATTGAAACATTTAGTAACTCTGTTAAAGCTTCCATTTCCACTTTAGACAGTAAACTTTCGGAAATCATCTTGTCAGTCGTTTCTTTTTGACCTAATAAACCATTAATCTCATCGGGAGTTAACTTATTAGTTGTCATCGAATTCATCTCCTTCTCCATGAATACCGGTAATTTGTATAGCCATCCGGCCTTTCGAGACCCCAGGTTGTGCAAAAAACTTCTGCTTTTCATCAACCAATACGATTACGGGATCGGTATAGGACTCATTCAAGCGAATGACATCTCCACTTTTAAGCGTTAAAAAATCGCCCACTTCTATCGTTGATCTTCCTAAAATAGCTTTGACATTCAGTCTAGTGGCTTGTAATTTCTTTTCTAATGCTTCCGCTTCATGATTTTCAATTGTTTTCTTCTGATTAGCTAACCAATGTCGCGCGGATAGCTTAGGTAAAATTTGCTCTAATACAACGTGTGGCAAGCAGATGTTAATTATGCCTTCGACATCTCCAATTTTCGTATGTAAAGAAACCAAAATTACTGTTTCATTTGGAGGAAACATCGTTAAAAACTGAGGATTGACCTCAATTTCTTTAAATTCTGGCGATAGTTTCAATACAGACAACCAAGCTTCTTGAAAACTATTTAATGTCCTAATAAAAATTCTCTGAATCACACTTATTTCAATTTCAGTTAGGTCACTGCTTTTTTGCGTTATATTTCCTTGCCCACCAAGCAATCGATCTACCATGACATACACAACTTCCGGAGAAAATTCCATGACCATACTTCCTTGAAGCGGAGGAGCATCAAATACACCTAAAAGGGATTTATCTTGTACATTATTGATAAATTCCTCATATGGAAATTGGTCAACAGAAGTAACAAAAATTTGTACATTCGTTCGAAGCTGCGTTGATAGGTAGGTGGTCAGTAATCGCGAAAAGTTTTCATGGATTCTAGTCAATGTCCTAACTTGGTCTTGTGAAAAGCGTAATGCTTTTTTAAAGTCGTAAGTTTGAACATTTCTTTCTTTGCCAGGTTTAGCCTGTTTAGGTTTTTCATTTTTTATAGACGAAAGAATGGCATCAATATTTTCATCTGTTAAGACTTCTCCCAAGGCTGTTCCCCCCTCATTCCGTCCAGTTTGGCTCTTGTAAACTATGGAAAAGGTTTATTTTCTGGTAGAAGGTTGCCACTTTATCGGAAACTTCTTCAACCGTTTCTAATACATGTACCTTCTTACCCGATAGTAACGTCACCACTGTATCTGGAATCGATTCTATTCTTTCTATATAAATGGCATTTAATGTAATAGATGATTGATTTAGTCTAGTTAATTGAATCATAATAAAAGTGGCGAGAGAGAGGATGTCCTCTCTCAGCCCAACCCTCCTATGTTATCGTTTCAAGTTAACAACTTCCTGTAAGATCTCATCAGAAGTTGTAATTGTACGAGAATTTGCTTGGAATCCACGCTGAGCGATAATCATTTCTGTGAATTCTTCAGTAAGATCAACATTCGACATTTCAAGCATGCCAGCACCAATTTCAGTATTCTGGTCAGCTGCAGGTCCAATTGGTCCTGCACCTGATTTTGTAGTTAATTCATATAAAGATCCTCCAAATTTACGAAGCCCAGTTGGATTTGGAGGTGAAGAAATACCTATAAAGCCAATCGACTGCTCTGTTCCATTCGGTAATTTGCCTTTGACTTCACCTAACCGATCAATGGTAAATGAATCATAAGTAGCTGGATTAATCGTAATTTTCTGACCAGCACTATTTAAAACGTTATAACCTTGAGTTGTAACTAAATCTCCGTCTGCCTCGACTACAAAGTTCCCAGCTCGTGTTAAATACTGACTTCCATTAGCGGCTGGATTTTGTACAACGAAAAACCCATCTCCGATAATGGTAAGGTCTTTACCATCTCCTGTTGTCATAGATGAACCTGGAGTATGAACTACATTAATAGCAGAAGTAGTTGACCCTAATCCAACCTGTATTGGATTAGCACCGCTGCTTGATAAATTTTGACTTAATAAATCTTGGAAATTAATTGTGCTTTTCTTATAACCAATCGTATTTACATTGGCAATATTGTTCCCAATCACATCTAATTTAGTTTGAAAACCTTTCATACCCGACACACCCGCATACATTGAACGTAACATTTGTTTTTCCCCTTTCAAATATTGCCTTATCCCCTTTGTGGATTAGACAATTTCCTGTTCGTTTTTTGTTTCTAAGTGCTTTTCAATTCGGTTTATAGCATAAATCGGAACCTTTATATTATCCTTTTCAAGCTCCACTATTAACTCACCTTTACTAAACGACAACGCTTTAACAATACCTTCTCCTGATTCAAGTTTCCCGTTCACTTCATATTCCCAAAACACCTTTTTCCCGATTAGATTTGAATGTTCTGTAAATGATTGCATTCCTTGAACTCCCACAAGCTGATTCATCGTTTGATTTAAGTTTGTTAACTGCTCCAAGCTACTGAACTGAGTCATTTGTCCAATGAATTCTGTATCTTTTAAAGGTTCTAAAGGGTTTTGGTTTTTCATTTGTGTGACAAGAATTTGCAAAAAAGCATCTTTTCCAAGTCCATTTTGTGGCTCAGATTGTTTATTTGTAGCCAACGCCTGCTTACCGACCGAGTTGTAGCTGTTCACATTCATGGAAATACTCCTTTCTTTTACTAGATTGTATAATCTACTTTCATCATTCCATTTACCGCATGATTGCGTATGACTGCTACTTCTTCTTCGAGTTGTTGATATCCGTGTTTATTCCGTGCCGCGGTTCCTTGCTTTTGCTGCTGTGAAAAGCGTTGGTCGGGATGTGCGTTTTGTTGTCCAAACGATTGGGAAGAATGCTGTTGCGATATTTCAATTTTCTCAATCGTTATCCCTTGCTGAAGCAGTGAATTTCTCAACTGATTTACTTGAAGGTCTAACGCTTCTTTTGCTACTAAGCTGCTAGTAAAAATCTGAGCTGCAATCTTTCCATTTAATTCGGTTATACGAATATCTAAATGTCCGAGATGTTCAGGAAAGATGTTCACTTTTATTTGCGAACCTTCCCCATTCCCATTTAAACGAAAAGAACTGCGAAGTACTCCGCCTAACTCTTCAATAAGATTAGTCATGCGGACCGTAGGAGCTGGTACATTCGTTTCTGTCCGTCCCCCTGCCTGGCTTGACTTTGTTGTATCAAGGGCTGTACCACCAGTTAATGTTTGGCTAATCTCTTCGGTTTGAATTGTTTCTACTGACAGTCCACCATCACTTGTCTGTTGGTTAACGGTACTCCCAGTTACTTGTAGAGAGGTATCTACATTTATTACATTACTTTGTCTTGTTTCTACTAGTTGTGTGTGACTTGCTAGTTCTTGAGTAGTACTATTCATTTGCTTTAGAGCTTGATCTAATTGTTCTAATTGCTGAAATGAAGTTTGTTTCCCTGCAGTTTGCTGTTCTGCTTCAAGCTGCTGGATAAAACCGACTAATTGTTTAAACACCTGATCAAGCTTTTTAGGGTCCGCGAAAATATTTTTCTCTTCTACCCCCACAATTTCCGAAACATCTTCGAATTTTATAATAGATGAATTTGACATAAGCTCTTTAAGCTCTAGCTCAACCTGTTGAATTAAGTTCACAAGCTTTTCTTGAGTTGAATTACTTGCCGTACCCTTTTCTAGGCTGGACTCATTAACTTGAAGCTGTTCTTCTATTTGGATCGTTTGATTGGATAACATCTGTATGATTGCATACATCATCTCTTGTTGTTCAGGAGACATAGATTCTTTTGGTAGATCTTGCAAGATTTGCAACACATCTTCAAGTTTTTCTAGCAGTTCTTCTTGCGAAGTTTCAGTTACTACTTCTTCACTTGCAATTTGGCCATCGACAGTTATGGATTCAAACAACTGTGCAAAATTCACGGCTTCTTTTGCTGAAGTACTATCAGTTTTTTGATTGAAAGCCTTACTTGTTAGAACCACTGGTGGTTGGAAAGACATATTCAATGCGTCTATTGAATTCACCCTCTTTCAGCTAAACTAACTTGGGATGTTCGATAAAATCTCGTGCTTGCCAGCTCATCAAAAAAATTCTGTTCTGCCACTTTGCTACGTTCTACATACATAGTAAGTTCTTGTTGTTTTAAATTACCCCAGTTTTTTTCTTCTTGAGCCTTCATTTGTAAATCTCTTTGTGTTTTCGTCACATTGTTTTGCAAATGCAGAAGCTCTCGATTAGACGATAACAGGAAGTCTTGAAGTTGATGAATATAAGTTTCTAGCATCCTTAATTCCGAGATATTAACTCCATCTTCTTGCTTATCTTTTTTTAAACGTTCAGCATCCATTATTTTGTTATAGATTGCTTCTTTTTTTCGGTGTCCTACTTCTTCCAATTTGATGGCATCCGCCATTTGGATTTGTGCAAAGTCTTTTTCAATTTCTTTTAAATCTAATATTTTTTGAAATCGGAAGTTAAATTGTGTCACGAATAGTTTCCTCCAAATTGCGCCGATAGACGTTGAATACTCTCTTCCAGTTTGGTCTTTTCATAAATATCTTGTTGTAAATATTCTTTCATAAGTGGATGTGAAAGGATGGCATCATCTATCTCTTTGTTTGCACCACTTTTATAGGCTCCAATGTTTATCAGGTCTTCCGCTGAATCATACGCAGCTAACAATCTTTTAAATTCTATAGCTGCCTTTTGGTGTTCTTCAGACACCACTTCATGCATGACTCGGCTAACGCTTGACATAATATTTATAGCTGGGAATTGTCCTTTTTGAGCAATTTTACGATCTAACACAATATGTCCGTCGAGAATTCCTCGAACAGCGTCAGCAATCGGTTCATTCATATCATCGCCATCAACTAATACCGTATAAAAAGCGGTAATTGAACCCTTACTTGACGTTCCTGAGCGTTCTAATAGTTTCGGAAGCATGGCAAAAACACTTGGCGTATATCCTTTACTCGTGGGAGGTTCACCAACCGCAAGTCCGACTTCCCGCTGTGCCATTGCAAAACGTGTAACGGAATCCATCATTAACATGACATTTTTTCCTTGGTCACGAAAATATTCTGCAATTGCTGTTGCTGTCAATGCTCCTTTAATACGCTGCAATGGAGTCTGGTCAGAAGTTGCTGCAACTACAACAGATTTTTTCAGCCCTTCTGGGCCTAAATCACGTTCGATAAAATCACGGACTTCTCTGCCCCGCTCTCCAATTAGCGCGATTACGTTTATATCGGCTTCCGTATTGCGGGCGATCATACCCATTAATGTGCTTTTGCCAACACCACTACCTGCAAAAACACCTATTCTTTGCCCTTGTCCAACTGTCAACAACCCATCAATGGCTCGTACACCTACTTCTAATGGCTTTTCTATTCTTGGTCGTTGTAATGGATTCGGAGGCGTGTTATTGGTTGAGTATTTTGTTAAGCCTTTTGGTAGAATGCTTTCATCTAACGGTTTCCCCGTTCCATCAAGGACTTTCCCTAAGATAGACGGTCCAACCTTTATTTGAAGAGGAAATCCAGTTGCGACAACCAGGCACCCAGGTCCAATTTGCGAAACATCCCTTAGCGGCATTAGTAAAATTTTATTTTCTTTAAAGCCCACTACTTCCGCTTCAATCGGCTTCTCATAATTGTTAGGGTACAAGAGACATATTTCTCCGATTTTTGCATACGGTCCTCTTGATTCGATAGTCAAGCCAATGACTTGAATCACTTTTCCGTGCTTTTTAATCGGTTCAATTTCTTCTAATAGCGCAAGGTAATCATCTTGCCTTAGGTTCATCGTTTGTCTTCTCCTCACAATAAGCGAGTAAGTGCTTTTTAATTTCTTTTAGTTGACTATCAATCGTGACATCATAAGATCCACTCGCGGTGTGTATCATACAACCACCTTTTGCAAGACTAGCAACAGGAATCAGTTTCAACTCTGATTCTGCTCTGACATACGTTTTAATTTCCTCTAAAAAAGGTAATATTATTGGATAATCTTCCGGTGAAACATGCATCACGACGTCTTCAGATTCTTCAATTTGTTTTAAAGCATGCTTTACGACGTTTAATAATTGTTCATCATGTTGTTTTAATTCTTCTTTTATCACTTTTTCAGCAACTTTTACGCTGAGAGACAGTAAGAATGATTCGGATTGTTGTACAATTTTCGCTTTTTCTTCATAAGCTGTTTGGATTAAATCATGCATTTCCTGTCGCTTTTCACGAAATTCCTCTTCCACTTGAAGAAGACCTTGATTAGTTCCTGCTTGAAATCCCTGTGCAGATGCTTCTTCTGCCAATCTTCGAGCTTCTTGCTTTGCTTCTTCTTGCTTCTCATGCCACCAATTATCGATATCTATCTGTGCATTTTCTTGATCTATCTTTATTTGCTTTTGCAACTGACTGTACTTAGCCTCTAATACTTCTACCTCAAGCATCAAATGTTCTTTCGTTTGTCCATGATCTATTTCTTGTTCGATAGAATCCAATCTCTTGTTTTCTATTTTTTTTGTTTTAATAATTTTCTTTTCAACTGATGGAATATGATTGAAACGAAAAACATTAGACAATTATTTCATTCCCTTCGCCACGGGCAACAATAATTTCACCTTTTTCTTCTAAACTTCGAATCAAGGTAACGATATTTGTTTGTGCATTTTCTACATCTTTTAATTTCACAGGACCCATCAATCCGATTTCCTCATTGATCAGTTCAGCTCTTCTAGTCGACATATTGCGATAAATAACATCTTTCACATCTTCACTTGCTACTTTTAATGCGTATATTAAATCTGCATCAATTACTTCACGAATAACTCGCTGAATTGAACGAGTATCTAAATTCACGATATCTTCAAATACAAACATTCGTTTCTTGATTTCTGCTACAAGCTCTGGTGTATCGAGTTCCAATTGAGAAAGGATTGCTTTCTCCGTTCCTCTATCCACATTGCTCAAAACCTTAACAATTGCTTCTACTCCACCAGTCGCTGTGTAGTCTTGAGCCCCTGTTGCTGAAAGCTTTCGCTTAAGAATTTGCTCGACTTGGTGTATTACCTCTGGAGAAGTACTTTCCATTAGCGCAATTCTTCGAACCACTTCTGCTTGTTTTTCAGGAGGTAGCTGAGAAAGAATTTGCGATGATTGCTTAGAATCTAAATAAGAGAGTACTAGTGCAATGGTCTGTGGATGCTCATGTTGTAAAATATTTAAAAGTTGCTTTGGATCAGACTTTCTAGCAAAATCAAATGGTTTTACCTGTAATTTGTTCGACAAACGCCCGATTGTATCCATCGCTTTTTCTTTTCCTAAGGCTTTTTCAAGGACTTCTCTTGCATAAGCCAAGCCGCCTTCATTCATATAGTCCTGACCAAGAATCATTTCATAAAACTCATTGATTACCTGTTCTGTTTGACCCTTTTTTAGTTGTCGAACATTAGAAATTTCCATCGTTAGTCGATCTATTTCTTGTTCAGTTAGTTGTTTAAATGCTTCAACAGAGACTTCCGGCCCCAAGCCAACTAACAATACGGCTACTTTTTGTAATCCTGTTAACTCTTTTGTCTGTTTAGCCATGTGTCACTCTCCTAATCTTCTGACATCCATGTCCGCAACAATTTCGCAAAATCTTCTGGTCTTCCTTTAGCAAGCTTTTCAATTGTTTTCCGCTTAGGATTTGCTTTTGTATTAAATTCGGATAAATCCATTTCTTCATCCTCATCTGTTCTAAGCGTAGATAAAGGTGGTTCAAACATTTCATATTCGAATTCTTCCTCAAGTTCCTCGCGTTTTCTTTTACGAATTACAAATACAATAATAAGAACGATTAAGATAACCAGAGCAAGCCCAACACCGATAAAGATGAGAACATAGTTGGGAATATTATTAATATTTAATAACGATTCTTCCGGTTCTCCACCATTTACAATCGTTTTACCTTGAAATTCAGTTGCAAATACGGATATCCGGTCATCAAGCTCCTCGTCTGTCACTTGGTTGCCATTCATACTTAATGATGTACTTACTGTATTTTTCAAAAGATTACTAATATCTGCTATATTTTGCTGTGTTAAACTTTCCAAATCTTCAGGGTTAGGAGGCTCGACACCAACATTAATCGTAATATCATCAATAACATACGGACTTAATTCTATTTGGCGATTAATCCTGTTTACTTCGCGGTTAATTCGATCTTCTGTTTTTTCAGATTCGCTATTTCCGCCTCCATCAACACCTGGGTAGTTGGCAATTTCGGTCTCCCCTGTGCCTGTCGTATCATCAATTGCAACACCTTCGCTAGAATAGGTATCTACAATTCGTTCAACGCTTATATCAATACCTTCATTGGTTTCTTTATTGACCGGTTCAACTAGATTTTCTTCTCGCTTTTCTTTCGTAAAATCAATACTTGCCATGACTGACACGACTACTTTGTCACGACCAAGAGTTAAACCAAGCATTTGTTGCAATTCACGTTGAATATCTTTTTCAATATCCTTTTTTATTTCTCGCTGTTGCTGATACATAGACAATGCTGTATCAGTCTGGTTTTCATCTTGTATTTCAAAAACCTGACCATTTTGATCCATAATGACAATTTGTTCAGGCGGTAAATTAGGAACACTTTTACTAATCAAATGATATAGACCATTAATTTGTTTTGGATCTAGTTGGAAGGTTGGATCACCTTTTACAACAACAGATGCAGTTGCTACTTGTTCTTCATCTGTAATCCAGACATTTTCTTTTGGAAGGGTAATCATCACGTTTGCTTCCGTTACTCCATCAATTTGCTTAATTAAATCAGCAAGTTCATTTTGCATCGCATCACGCTCAACTACATCAAAATGACGATCCGTCATTCCTAATCCCATATTTTCACTAAAAATACTGTAGTTCACATTCCCGCTTTTCGGTATTCCATCAGCTGCTAAACTCACCTTTAAATTGGCAATTTCTTCGTTAGGAACACTAACTGCCTTGCCATCTGACGAAATCTGCACAGGAATTCCCTGTTCTTCGATAGCCGTTTTAATTTCACCAGCCTCAGCTGGAGATAAATTAGTATATAGCGCTGCATAGCTTGTCCGAGAACTAAAAAACACAATAATAGAAAGCAACAAAAGAGTTGCTACAAATGTACCTATAATTGACCATTTTGTAGCTTTAGAAAAACTTCCCCATGACTCTGTTAATTTATTTTTATAAACCAGTAACTTCTCTTTCATTTATCCTTCATCCTTCACCCTAATTACAGGAATCATAATTGCATTCTCATTACTTCTTGGTATGCTTCCACAACTTTATTGCGTACTTGTACAGTAAGTTGCAAAGAAAGACTTGCTTTTTGTGAAGCAATCATCACTTCATGGATATCTTTTACTTCACCTGTTACTAATTCGTTAGTCAGTTTATCTGATTGATTCTGTGCAGATTTCACTTCTTCAAGCGTTTGTTTAAATATTTCACTAAACCCTTCCACCTTATTTTCAGGCTTCAATTTTGAAATCGATTGATTTTGAATAAATGGGGTTTGAATCTGGCTCAGTTTGTCCATAGTACACTCCTTAACAATCTCTTAAATTACTTGCCAATCTCTAAAGCTTTCATAAACATATTTTTCGATGCGTTTAATGCCGTGACATTTGCTTCATAAGAACGTGTTGCAGACATAAGATCCACCATTTCCTTGATTGGATCAACATTTGGAGAGCGAACATAACCATCCTCATCCGCATCGGAATGTGTTGGATCATAGGTTAATGTAAATGGAGTTTGGTCCTCTTTAATTTTCGATACCTTTACTCCTGACACATGTGAAGATTCCTTATTCATCATGGACTGAAGTTGTTGTTCAAATGGAGATACCCCACTTTGTGATAATTCCACTGATTTTCGACGATAAGGGACCCACTCGCCATTCACAAGCTGAGCACGAGTCGTATTTGCATTGGCAATATTTGAAGATACAACGTCCATTCGCATACGATTGGCTGTCAATCCAGAAGCACTAATATTAAAACCATTAAATAAACTCATCACTGCTATCTCCCATCGATTACTGTTCGCAAACTATTAAATTTCCCATTTACTCGTTCCGTAACCGCGTTATACCATAATTGGTTTTTTGCCAACTCTGCCATTTCATAATCCATATCCACATTATTTCCGTTCGGATTATATTGTGTAGAATTATTAGTCTTTATGGTTGGATTGAATTGTTTAGTTTCACTGCTAAAAGATAAATGCTCAGCACTTGTTTTAAAACTAGAAATGCCTGGATTATTCATGGCAGTATTCAAAACTGTTTGAAAGCTAACTTGCTTACTCTTGTAATTAGCCGTATCCACATTTGCGATGTTAGCTGAGTGAACCCGCTGTTTCAATGAAGCAGTTGATAATGCCTGCTCTAAAGACTGAAATGATTGAGGAAATATATTCATTCTTGACCCCCTGATTTTATTGAAAATGGCCATAAAAAAAACACCCTAAAGAAAAAGGTGGACTTTACGTTCAAGTCTCCATTTTTCGGCAACCCGGCTACCATACAGAAAATTTTTTAGGCCCGTGGCTTTGCGTCCTTATCTTTCGAATAAGTTTGCTATTGTCGATACGATAAAAACTTTCTTACTTTTCAAACAAATAATTCGTGGTTTTTCGACATAATTATACCAAAATATACTAACACTTTAACACAGTTTTCTGAATATGTGTGACTTTTTACTAAAAATATATACTTTAATTACCATTTTATTTTTGATTTTTCTATATTTAGCCATTATATAATGTTATGCTAATTTAAAATCATCTAAGTGTGTTTTGAAAGGAAGAAAAAGTAATGTTTCGGGGTTTATATACTGCCACATCTGGAATGATGGCACATAATAGGCAACAACAAATTTTGACAAATAATTTAGCAAATGCGAATACACCTGGATATAAACAGGATTTAAGTGTTTTGCGTGCATTTCCTGCTCAATTGATAAAGGCTATGGAAAAAGGGTACACCATGGACAATGGGACTAATGTACCTTCTGGACAAAACACCATCGGCACATTAAATACAGGCGTTTATACACAAGAAGGAATTCCATCCTTTACTCAAGGGGCATTAAGAGAAACGGGAAACACAACGGACTTTTCCCTTCTTACTGAGTCTTTACCAATTAATCCAGATACACAGGAAAAGGGTACAGTAGTCTTTGCTGTTAGACTTGATAATAACGAAGTTCGCTATACACAGAATGGACAATTTACAGTTGACGACGCCGGATACCTGACAACGGCTGAAGGTCACAAAGTGTTAAATCAAAACTTGCAACCCATTCAAGTAAATTCAAAAGAATTTAAGGTCCTTGATAATGGACAAGTCGTCTTAGAAGACGGAACCACAACAAATCGCCTGTGGCTCGGATACACTCCCGATCCTAAACAATTTGTAAAAGAAGGACAAGGCTTGATGCGTTGGGGTGGGAATGTGCAAGGTACACCACAGTTTGTAGATAATGTAGCTTTGCTAAATAATACAGGTCCCTTAGTTAAACAAGGTTTTGTTGAACAATCCAATGTTGATTTGACCCAAACAATGACGGAAATGATGAGCACATATCGTGGCTTTGAGGCGAATCAAAAAGTTATACAAGCCTATGACCGCAGTATGGAGAAAACAGTAAATGAAATCGGCCGGATTTACTAAGGAGGTTATTACACATGAATATCCAAATGAATTCTGCTACAACTTCGATGCGTGAACTACAGAAAAAAATCGACATTATCTCAAACAATATTTCTAATGTGAATACCACTGGCTATAAACGTCAGGAAGCAAATTTTTCTGACACCCTTGTCCAATCGATCGAAAAACAATCAGGATTGCAGCACGAAGTTGGACGAAGTACACCGAATGGTTTACGTGTAGGATCTGGTGCCTTCATTTCTCAAACTACTCTTCGGACAGAACAAGGATCGATTCAGAAAACAGATCGTCCGCTTGATTTTATGATTCAAGGTGATTCCGGCTTTTTCAGAGTAGCTTCAGAAGGCAATACTTACTATACAAAAGATGGCTCATTTCAATTGCAACCAATCCTAAATTCAAACCGAGTAAACTTAGTGACATCTGTAGGAGATTCGGTTCTCGATAGCAATAATCGTCCAATTTCCTTTGATGGAGATTATGATGCAATTAAGGTTGATGAAAATGGAACTCTAGAAATATCCTACAAAGATTCTGCCAAACAACCTACTCAAATTCAATTAAGTATAGCGGAGATTAACCGTCCAAACTTGCTTGAAAAAATTGGCGGTAATCGATATCAACTTCCTGGAACAGAACAACAGCAAGTAGCAAATGGCACCCTACAAATTGTAAACTTAGCGGAGCAAAATAATCGCTCAATCAGAATTAATCAAGGTTCTCTCGAGATGTCAAATGTTGATTTGACTGAAGAAATGACAGAATTAATTTCGACGCAACGATTGTTTCAATCACAAGGAAGAGCTATTTCATTCGCTGACGATATGATGGGCTTAGTTAATACGATAAAAGGATAGAAAAATCGGGTTGCGCGGGGTTTTTACTCTTTGGAAAAATCTCAGTCTGACTTTTCGGCCTCGACGTCTGAAAAAATGGCATTGACGTCTGAACATCAATAAAAGCACAAAAAAGGAGCAAATGCATAGCGCATTTGCTCCTTTTCTCTATCTTAAAAAGTCCATTAAACTTGGTTGAATGATTTTTGCTGAAGCTGCAAGAGTTGCTTGATAAATACTCTCTTCACTTTTCAATCTCGTAATAGCTTCTGCATAATCAATATCTTCTATTTTTGATAACATTGATTTAAGTTCAAGATTGCTATCTTTAATACGATTTCCAACTGCTTCAACACGATTTTGCCTAGCGCCAGCTTCCGCTTCAGTAGATAACATTCGCTCAATCCCTTTATCGATTTGATCTATAGAGATATCATTACCAGAACGAAGTCCTTCAGAGAGATTGTTTAATGTTTGAAACAAATTGGCATCATCTTCAGCATTTCCAAACAACTTATCAGCTGTTACATTCGCTTGAACAACTACTCCATCTGCAATGGTAAATGATTTGGCACCAGTATCAAACGGATTAGTTTTATAGGAATCTTTTTGAGGGAACGGAGCTTCCTTCGTTTTTTGTCCATTAAACAAATAGTTGCCATTTACTTTTGAATTGGCAAATTGTCGAACTTGCTCGGTTAATTCTTCTACTTCTGATGCTATAACCGATTTATCATGATCTGATAGTGTATCAGTATTTCCTTTAACCGCTAATTCACGTACCCGTTGCATAACATTGACCATGTCATTAATGGTTTGATCCGTTTCATCTAGCCACAAGGTTGCTTCATTCGTATTTCGTTCATATTGTTCATTTGCAGCTAGTGCACTTTTCAGGTTCATCGCCTTACTTACACCGTTCGGGTCATCCGAAGGTCGGTGAAGTTGTTTGCCTGATGAAACTTGGTAATTGGCTTTTTCCAATCGACTCAAGTTTTGATTCATATGACGCAATGAATTTTGATGTATCATCTGTTGCGTAACTCTCATCATCAATTCCTCCAATACCTCATGATCAACGTGCAGCCATACGATTAATAATCGTATCCAGCATTTGATCTGTGGTTGAAATCATTCTAGCTGCAGCACTATATGAATGCTGATACTTAATTAAATTCGCCATTTCTTCATCAAGCGAAACGCCCATTACCGATTGACGATGACTCTCGGTAGCCATTAAAGCAGCCTCGTGATTTGCAACCGAATTCATAGCAGCTTGGCTTTCGGCTCCAAGTTCGCCGACAAGAGATTGGAATGAATCTTTAGCATTCTGAGGATTACCAGTCTGATTTAAAACCGGTGGATTGTCTTTGTTAAGCGTAGAATTAACTTTAAGATTAGCAATCGAAAAATTATTACTATCTCCGATAAATAAATTCCCTCCAGCTGTAGCAGGAGTTGCAGACATCCCAGTTGCCACTGCAAACTCTTTGACCGTTTCGTTCAATTTGTTTTGGTAATTAGCAACGATGGTCAGTGATTCATTGATACCAGCCAATTTCCCACCGGTAATATTACTATTAGCATCAATATTTGACACATTTGATCCATCTACAAGAGAAGTTCCGTCACGCAAGGTGATATTATAAACTCCGTTTGCTTGTTCGTTTACTTTGATGGGAACAAGTTCAGATAGCTTTTCGACCAGCACATCTCGCTTATCAAGTAAATCATTCGATTGTGAACCGTTGCGTTGAATACTTGTATTCAATTCGGCAATCTGTGTCAAATAGCCGTTCGCTTCGTCCATGGTTACAGTTAACTGTTGGTTTAAATCATCTTTTACATTTGTCATCGCTTTGTCCATTGACTGAGCCGTTTCTACAAATGCTTCTGCTCGCTCTTTAAGAACTGCCTGTGCGGATGGGCTGTCTGGTTCATTCGCTAGGTCTTGCCACGCACCAGATAATTGATCCATTGAAGAACGAAGTCCAGTTTCGCTTGGTTCATTGATAGCCGTTTCAAGACGGTCCAACGACTGTTGTTTAACTGACCATTGTCCAAGTGTTCCTGCTTGGTCTCGGTATTGTTGATCTAAAAAGCGGTCTCTCACACGGGTAATTGAGTCTAGTGATACTCCGGAGCCCAGCTGACTTGGATTAACTGCACCACTTGTCCAAACGTTTAATGACGGTGAAGCAGTTGCATTTACTTGTTGGCGTGAGTACCCTCTTGTATTCGCATTGGCAATATTATGACCTGTTGTTGCGATACTTGCTTGACCAACATTTAAACCGCGTTTTCCAAGCTCTAATCCGTGAAATGTTGAAACCATATATATCCCTTCTCCCTACTCAATTAAGCTTTTGTATCGAAAAAGCCTTGACTACTTGTTAATGATTTTTGTTGACCTATCGGGGATTGATAATTGAAATGTTGTTGTTTTGACTTTGTAACTTGTTCAATCATATGTTGAACAAAGCTCATAGAGTCTGTAAGGAGTCTCTCATTTATTTTATTTTTTGCTTGTAGCTCTACCATAAGCTGCTGTAATCTTTCCAGTTGTGATTGTAATTTGCTTCTTGTACTATCACATGGAAGTTGTTCTACAAATTGACTAAAGCTAAGTGATGGATGCTTTTGTAGCAAGATCTCGACCAACCGTTCACGTTCATTATCTAGGTCATTAAGTTGCTTTACTACCTTTGTTTCTTCTTGCACCAGCTTATTTAACTCGTCAACTTTTCGCTCTATTAATACTGTTGTCTTTTTTTCGGCAAAGTTAATAAGTTGATTTTGTATGCTAATCAATTCATCTAGCGTCGTGACGATTAAATGAAGCACCCGACACCCTCCTCTTTTACAGCACCAATCTACTTATCGAACCAAAATTGGTAGAATGAATCTGCCACTTTCTCACTGTTGACTTGGTATTCTCCAGATTGAACTTGGGCTTTTAAAGCGTTAATCTTTTCCTGTCTATCTACATCAATTTCTATATTTTTTTTAAACATCTCTTTTGCTTGTGGTGAAATTTGCAGTTGGTCTTCTTTTTGTATGGATCGTGTTTTTCCAGCTGGAGATACTTGCATTTGTTTTTGATAAGATTGAATAAAGGAAGAACCATTTGTTTTGTCGATATTCATTCCTTCACCGCCCTGTCGTTTATTTTTCTTTACCTGTCAACCTATAAAAATTTATATGTTACTTACTTTGAATTTCGTCTAACAGCTTTTCTCTATTTAATGTTCGATTAACATCTGTTGAAAATCGGTTGAAACACTCGTTACATAGCAACTGTCTTTTAATCAGTTTACTACAATGGGCACAGGGATAACCCAGGTTAGGATAGTCCTCAGAGAAGATAAGGCCATCACGAAGGAACTCTGCAATTTGTCTTAGGGACACATTCGTAAAATCACTTACCTCTTCAATGGTCGCAAAACGGTTTTGATCACTTTCTAAAAAGTCAGCCACACGATTAAAATCATGCTCTTTTTCTAGATAACATTCTAAGCAAGAATCCGTATGATCTTTTAGAAATAGTCTTCCGCAAATTATACAGTTATCTAACTGGCCTGATTGCATGTGAATCACCTAATACTTTCTATTATTTATATCGGCATTTAAATTAAAATGTTTAGTAAAAGTTTTATTATTGTATTTTAAATTCTGTAACTAACACTCGTTCCACTTTCCCAGTTTCAACGATTTTGCCTAGCTTCGCCGAAAGTTCTTTTTCGAGTATGTTTATCCCATCCTCACCAATTAACTGATCTTTCGTCAGTCCAGCAATGGTGGAAATAATAGCTGCTCGCACTTCAGGTGTTCTCTTCTCTGTCTCTTCTTTTGCTTCTTCACTACTCAACAATATATTAAACTGCACAATCGCAAAATTACTTGCAGATGCTAAATTAGTTGTAATTACATCGGTATCAATGCTTAGTTCAGCTAATTCTTCTGCTGATATTGCCTTTTCAGTTTCAGGTTCAGCCTCAACTTTCTTCATGTAAAACATCGCGCTTGCACCAATAGCCGCTACAGCAAAAATAATTACGAGTAGAACTTTAATTTTCCCCATGATACACCTCTAAATAGTTAATTAATTTTCTTGCTTATACGGTGTGATTAATACTTCCACACGACGGTTTTCTGCTCTACCCGCTTCTGTGTCATTCGAAGTGATCGGTTGGAACTCGCCATATGCAGTTGCACTAAATTTATTTGAATCTAAATTCTTATTTTCAAGAAGTATTTTCATGAAATTTATGGCCCTAGCCGAACTTAATTCCCAGTTTGACGGGAATTCCTCTGAAACGGCTGGAATATTGTCCGTATGACCATCAATCAAAATATTTCTAGGCGGGTCTGTCACTAGTAAGTTAGAAATTTCAACCGCAATGACTTTTGATTCTTCATTAATATCAGCACTACCAGATTGATATAAAACACCTTCTTTTATTTTAAGCACCAATCCTTTAATCGTTAACTCCGTTTGTAGTCTAGGTGATAATCCTTTGTCAGTAATGTATTCATCGATTTTCCGTTGGAGTTCCTGGAGTTCTTTGTGATCTTGATAAGCTGACATTACTTCTTCACTCTCTTCGATAGGAATAGTCTCATCAAGCTTTGCGGTTTGTGAAGTATCTTCAGTAATTTCAATAGCAGCTTGCTGTTCCAGTACACCTGTCCCACCTTGTAACTCCGTATTAAAAGAATCAGAAATCGCTTTGAATTTTTTAGAGTCAACTTCACTGGCAGCAAACAAAACGATAAAAAGAGCAAGTAAAAGCGTCAAAATATCAGCATAAGGTATTAGCCATGATTCATCTACATGCTCTTCATGCTTTTTCTTACGCTTCAACACGAACACCTACTCTTTCTTCTGGTTCAACAAGAACTCGATCTTTTGCAGGTAAATACGTCAGCAGTTTTTCTTCTACTATACGTACGGGAAGACCTTCTTGAACGGCCAGTAATCCCTCTAACATAATATATTTCATCTTAGCTTCTTGTTCTGATTTACGTTTTAACTTATTTGCAAAGGGATGCCACAATACATACCCGGTAAATATACCGAACAACGTGGCAATAAATGCCGCTGAAATTGATTTTCCTAGTAAGGCAATATCGTCTAAGTGACCAAGTGCTGCTACTAAACCAATTACTGCACCAAGTACACCTAAGGTTGGCGCATATGTACCTGCTTGTGTGAAAATTTTCGCACCAAGCTCATGTCTTTCTTCCATTGCAGCAATTTCTTCTTCCATCAGTTCCCGAATATATTCCTGTGATTGTCCATCAACCACCATCTTTAAACCTCGCTGTAAAAACGGGTCTTCAACCTCTTCAGCTCGTTCTTCTAACGCAAGAAGTCCTTCTTTTCTCGCAAGCATTGCCCATTCTGTAAAAGTAGGAATTAACTGCTTTATCGGAACGATTTTTAAATCCGAAAAAATAACCTTAAATAAACTAGGTATTTTCTTCACTTCATTAAACGGAAACGCTATTAATATACATGCAACCGTTCCACCAAAAATAATCACCAGCGCTGCAGGATTATATAAAGCAATAGGATCAGAACCTTTTAAAATCAACCCACCGACTAATACAACAAAACCAAGTATTATGCCTAACCATGATGTCTTATCCACACCAGTACCCTCATTTCAGTTCAAAGTATTACATAACCCAACAAGCGGCTGAGTTATCTCTTATTCACAATCCCCATGACTTGTTTCCATGTGTCACGCAACTCTAATACAAAGTTTACCACTTCTTCCAAGGCTTCCACATCGTTTTTCATATTTGCTTCGACTAAGCGATTGTACAGATATTCATACATTTGTTCCAACCCTTGTGAAAGCTCGATATCCGGATCCAGTGTGATGCGAAGCTCCTGGATAATCATTTGAGCCTTGATGATATTGGTATTCTTTTCCTCAAAATTCTTTTCAATCATTGCTCGTTTAGCGAGTTTGATGAATTTCAAACAGCCGTTATACAGCATTAATGTCAGTTCCTGCGGCGAAGCGGTCAACACTGAATTTTGCTGATACGTTTGATAAGGATTTCTAATTGACACGTATTTTCCTCCTTGGTTCTACTTCCGTTTATCTATAAATGACCCTTCGGTCGCCATGTTTTGATAGGCACCCATATATTTCGTAGAAACTTGCTTGGTCTGCGTAATACGGTTCATTTGGGACAGGAAGGATTTATGTAAATTATTCATTAAAGGCTGAAGAGATTGTTCGATTTCTTTCAGCTGTTCAATTACGAGCCTATCTTCACCCGTCCATCCGAAGTTGGCTTGCTGTAAAAAGCTTTCCATCTGCTCGATTATCTGTTGCCTTTTATCAAATAGCGATTGTATCGCTTCAAGTCGCTCGTTGTCATTGTCCTCCATTTTGGAGTGAACCGCTTTAGCTTGATGATGAATTTTTTCCGTCAGATGAAGAAATTCTGTTAAAGCATTATGTTTTTCATTCATTACATACCACCGAACATATTCTGCTGCATCCACGAGCTTTGTGAATTCATTTGGCTCAAGGCTTTTTCCATGGCGGTAAACTGACGCCAATAACGGTCTTCGACACCAACCAAACGCTCTTGCCATCGGCTGATCTCATCGTTCATCTGTTTAATTTTCTTGGAAAGCGTGCTATTGTCTACAGAATTTGAAGGGCTGCCTGCCTGCGTGCTGAGATTTTTCACAACCTCGTTTAGCTTCTGGTAAACTTTGTCGCCTATTCCAATACCGTTTCCAGCTGCGTCTTTATTGGTGAATAACTTCATCACTTCGTCTGGCTTGTTCGTAAAGGCTGCGTTTAATTTATCTTCATCAATGAAAAGCTTTCCGCCTTCCGTATATTTGCCTGTATTGATGCCAATCTGCGACAGCAGTTCGATGTTTCCAGTAGCGATGTCATCAACTGGATCCATAAATGCACGTCTTAACTCCTGTATCGCATTTTTTAAAGTAGGATCATTTCGTACCAATCCGCTTCTGGCTTTTTCTTCCCAAAGTTCAATTTCCTTCTCACTCATATCTTTCTTCTGTTCATCTGAAAGCGGTTGGAAATTCGGATAACGCTTTTCAACTAGCTGTTTCTCGATATTTGCAATCGTTTCATTGTATTTTCCAACAAACTCTTTAATCATTGCTAAAGGTTTTTCTGGATTAGATTGAACCGTAACGGTTGTTTCTGGGCCTTTCTGAACAAGATTCAGGGTTAACCCGTTTACGGTCGTTTTATTAGTAGTCAGTCCATCAATGACGATTCCGTCCAAACTCACCGAACCATTTTCTGCCCCTGCCGCTAGAGCAGTTGTACCTCCATTATTCACAACTTGATTAGCTAAAGCGGAATTAGGCGCTCCAGTCGTATCCGTAAATTCAAGTGAAAACGCCTGATTTGCTCCCATACCTTTAGTGGAAATGAAGAATCTTGAAGTGGTATCGTCAAAACTCACACGTAGCTCCGGCAGTTTTCCAGCTGTTGAATCTTGTAATTTTTTTGCCACGTCTGCATAGCTCATGTCTTCGGTAATCTCCACGGCAACTTCCGAACCGTCACTGCCTTTCACCTTTATGGTTCCAGCAGCTGCAGCACCGATTAGATCCGTCGACTTTGCCACAGTGCCGTCCGATTTTACTATCGCAGTCGCTGAATGCAGTTTTGCAGAACTGGCAACACTCAATACCTCAACCTTATATGTACCACTCACTGCGTTGGCAGTGGTTGTCAAATTCACAGTGCTTGAATTCGATGTCGCACTATATGCATTAAAAGAAGATTGTAAGCGCAAATTGCTTGCACTGGTCCGCAAACTCGAAAGGGACAAGTTGAAATCCCGAAACGATTCCTGTTGCCATTCCGTCCAAACTTTTTTCTGCATCAATTTATCCAAAGGCATTTTTTGTGCCTGCATCAATTGTTTGACTAATGCATCTGTATCCATTCCTGAAGCTAAACCGCCTACTCGCATCTATCCCCACTCCAATCTAATTTCTATTTAAGCTATTTATAATTTCTCGTCCACGATCAATCCCGCCAATTCAGCCATCGAAGCATACATATCAAGAAACTTCTTGTTTGGGATTTCTCTCAAGACTTCATCTGTTTTCGAATCGATTACTTGCACATAATAGATATCCAGCTTTTCATGGAGCTGGAACTTCACATTGGTAGAAGTCGGCTGTAAAAATTCATTCATGCCTTCTACTTTATTGACAATCATTTCTTTAGTTATAATTTTTTCTTCGATATCATTCGTTTTTTTCTCTAAAGAAGAGGGAGAGTTACTATCGGTTTCACTAAACCCGGTTCAACAGTTTTTGAAAAATGATTAGCAGTTGAATTTTTAACTTCCATGAAAGGATCTCCCTTTATCTATCAATATTACTATTGGTTGATTCAAACAAAAATTTGCATACTATTAGACTTCTATATATTAGTTATCGGCAGAAATAGTGAATTTTTTAGTGTTATTTAAATATTAACTAGAAATATTTAATAACTTCCCGCTTGAAGCAAATAAAAAAGACAGGTTCTTGGAGAACCAGTCTCAGGTTGTAGACAAAAGGGTTTCGGAATGTGTTCATTCCGAAACCCTTTTGTCATTTTTATTGAATTTGAAGCAATTATTGAGGAAAGTAGACCTCTCCGAGGATTATTTATGCCATTTTCGGAGCTCGCCATGTCCAGCTGGCGAGTTTTTTTAAATTCATGGCAGCGAAAGTAAGCATCGCCTGCATCGACAATTT